>JAHHHR010000084.1 GCA_019359245.1 Nostoc desertorum CM1-VF14
TTTCAAGGTTCGGTTCACCTTTTGGCGTCGCTCTTTCGCGCTCCGCTTCAGGCACTTATTCAATATAACGAACCTATCTCCTTGTGTCAACTATTTTTCCAAAATTATTTTGGAAAACTTCTGTGTCTCTATGAAAGCCTTGGAGAGTAAGGGTTATAGGCTATAGTATTCCTGGAAGTCACGAAGGAAGAAATGAAGTTGTGAAGAATTCTGGTGTTTTGCCGCCCTGGTTGGTTTTAGATCCACTGTTGCGTGGCTGGTTGTTGGAGGATATTGGCCGGGGCGATCGCACAACAAATACGCTACTAGTAGAAGATGTGACGCTAGGCTCGGCTAAATGGATAGCTAAAGCTCCAGGGATAATTGCTGGCTTACCAGTTGCTGCTAGGGTATTTCAGATTTTGAATGATCAAGTCAGTTTTGTGGGGATTGCGGCTGAAGGTGTACGGTGTGAGCCAGGACAGGTTGTAGCTGAAATTCATGGTTCTTTGGATGCGCTACTAATAGGGGAACGAGTTGCTCTCAATTTAGCTATGCGCTTGAGTGGGATTGCTACGCTAACTAATATATATGTAGAAAAAATTGCCGATTTACCTGCTCAGTTGGTGGATACGCGTAAAACTACACCAGGGCTGAGACTGTTGGAAAAATATGCAACTGCTTTAGGCGGGGCAACTAATCACCGTATGGGGTTGGATGATGCGGTGATGATTAAGGATAATCACATTGCGGCTGCTGGGGGAATTGGAGAAGCAGTTAGCCGTATTCGTTCTCAGATACCTTATCCCTTGACAATAGAGGTAGAGACTGAAAGTTTAGAGCAGGTGAAAGAAGCTTTGCAGCACAATGCTGACATTATCATGTTGGACAATATGCCTGTGGATATGATGGATAAGGCGGTGCAGTTGATTCGCCAGCAGGATAGCCGCGTGAAAATTGAGGCTTCAGGGAATGTGACTTTAGAGACGATTCGCGGTGTGGCAGAGACGGGTGTTGACTATATTTCTAGCAGTGCACCGATTACTCAGTCAAAATGGTTGGATTTGAGTATGAGGATTGTACTTTAGATAAATAAGGCAAATCATCCCACTGAAAAGTCGGTGTAATATTGCGTTTTTGGAGAATCAAAGTCTAAAAAATGTAAGTTAAAGTTGCTAAACTTTTTCTGATGGGCTGATTAAATCCTATTTAAATTGGAATTTCAATCCAGAATTCTGTGCCTTTTCCTGGTTCTGATAAGCAATTCAAAATTCCACCATGTTTTTCTACTACAATTTGGTAGCTAATTGACAGTCCTAACCCTGTTCCCTTACCCACCTGTTTTGTTGTGAAGAAGGGATCAAATAACCGTTTTCTAACGTCTTCCTCCATTCCTAATCCGTTATCAGCAATTCGGATTACAACAAATTTATTATCTAAAATTTCAGTCCGAATTATAATTTGCGGTTTATGAGTTGTTTTTAAATTGCTCATTGACTCTTCTAAAGCATCGATTGCATTAGTCAAAACATTCATAAATACTTGATTAAGCTGCCCAGGATAGCAATCAACTAAGGGTAGAGTACCATATTCTTTAACAATAGATATATCCAATCCAATACCATTGTTTTTCCAACGATGATGCAAAATTAATAGTGTATTTTCAATTCCTTCATGAATGTCAACTAGTTTTTTCTCTGCTTCATCGTGACGGGAAAAATTCCGTAATCCTAAAACAATTTCACGGATACGATTAGTACCCATATTCATTGAAGACAAGAGTTTAGAAAGGTCATCAGTAATAAATCCTAAATCAATTTTTTCAGCAAAATCGTGAATTTCTGCCTGGGGGTTGGGATAGTGTTGCTGATAAAGGTGCAATAGGGTTAACATCTCTTGAAAGTATTCGTTAGCATAGGTTAAGTTGCCGTGAATAAAGTTCACTGGATTGTTGATTTCATGGGCAACTCCAGCTACTAACTGTCCTAAGCTAGACATTTTTTCATTCTGGATCAGTTGAGATTGAGTCTGCTGCAATTTATGCAAGGTTTCGGTAAGTTTTGTGGCTTGAGTTTGAGCAGCTAAAGTAGCAGAGCGACTTTGGGTATAAAGTTGTGCATGATCGATGGCGATCGCTAGTTGATCACAAACAGCTTCTAATAGGTTAATTTCGCTGTTAGTCCAAATGCGATCGCCGCTGCAATGGCTACACACAATTGCCCCAATCTCTCCGGAATTACTTTTAACTGGTAGCATTAATTGAGAGGTAATGCCAAACTCAGTTAAAAGTTCTTGCATATCATAATCAAGTTGTGAATTACTATTAATATTGTCGATACAAATTAGCTCTTGAGAGAGAAGTACTTTTGTTAAAAAAGTACTTTTTTGCAGTGGAATACTGCCTAACATCGTTGGTAAGTTAAGATTTCGTGCTTCATAGGTAATAGTCAGGCTTGCTTGGGATGGGTCCGGTAAGTAACAAAGAAAGTAGCAACGATCAATTTGTAATAAGCTGCGAATTTCATTAACAGCAGTTTCTAAGATCATATCTAGGTTAAGAGAACTGCGGATTTGACTAGCTAGACGCAGTAATAGGGCTTCCCGACGGCTGAGGAGTTCTTCTCGTGCCAAAATGCGGTCAATAGCCACAGCAATATTATTGGCGATCCAATTTAATAGATTATGAGTTGGTTCGGTAAATAACTGCTTACTGAATAAAGCTATTATACCGATTAACTGCTGCTCTACTATCAGAGGATAAGCAGAAAATCGAACAATTGAAAATGTAGAATCAAGAAGGTTTTCTGAGTTATTAATTGATAGTTCTTGGTTAAAAATAGCTTGATGGTTTTGACTCATTAAGCCAATGATATTATTAGCTAAAACCATGTGATTTGGGAAATCTTGGGTATCACTCAAAGCACTACAAGCAACATCTGTACAATGAACACCGGCCTGCAACTGTAGCTGGTTTGTCTGTCTTTCAAATGTCCAGATACAAACAAAGGCGATATCAAGATATTGAGAAATAGTATTTGTACAGTTTTGCAGGATTTCTGGAAGCGTACCACTTTGAGATAAGGCTAAACTGACTTCTGCGCTCAAAACTGACAAGCGCGATCGCTCCAATAAAGCTAACTCTGAAAGCTTGCGTTGTGTAATATCTGTACGAATAGATACATATTGATAGGGTTTTCCATCTGGGTTCAACATTGGGGCGATCAAAGTATCTACCCAATAAAAACTGCCATCCTTGGCTTTATTTTTAATTTCTCCTTTCCATATTTCTCCTTGAACAATAGTTTTCCATAAATTTGCAAAAAATTCTTTTGTATGGTGTCCAGAATTGATAATACGATGATCTTGCCCTAAAAGTTCTTCTCTAGAATATTTAGAAATTTCACAAAATTGGTTATTAACATAAGTTATTCTTCCAGCCCTATCAGTAATAGCTACTAGTGAATGGGCATTTAAAGCAAATTTAAAAGCTTCTAGCTCTCGGATAGATTTTTGTAACTCCATCTCATTCTCTTTATTAAGAGTAATGTCACGAGCTACTGCATAAATCAAGTTTTCTTCACTGAAGCCAGTTGCATTCCACGACAGCCATTTGTAAGAACCATCCCGACAAAAATACCGATTTTCAAAGCTAATTGCATCTACAGATTGTGTAATTTTTTGGGCTGCGATAATGGTGGATTCACGGTCTTCAGGGTGAACAAATTCGATAAAGGGCTTGCTAATGAGTTCTTCATCTGACCACCCTAATGTTTGTGTCCATTTTGGGTTTAAATACTTAAAATAACCGTCAAAATTAGCAATACACAATAAATCTATAGAAAGTGAGAAAAATCGAGAGTATTTTTTTTCAGATTGTTTGTACCCAGATTCTACTAATTTCATCAGTTGTTCAGGTATAAATGTTTTTTATTATAGATAAAATAAGTTAATACGTTTCTCGTAAATTTCATAACCATCTTAATAGGATATTGTCGAGCTAAAAACTGCTTAATATCAAATCCTATAAAGACTGTTTAACTTACGATTAAATACGTAATCAACTTAATAGTAGAGGCAATAACTGTCTACTAGTTTTTGCTGAAAAAGCTAGTTTTAACTTAATTCCCTACTAAATAAAGGTTTCCCCAAAAAGGTGTAAAGTAAACATTTATATTTTGGATTAAAGATAAGAAGTGTTAAGTAAAGGTAGTAGATGTTGGTTAACAGCATCAATTCTTTAATCTGCTTAAGATTGTTTGCCAGAGTATTATGTCTGTTTTACTATCTCTAGCACGGCTAACGTGTCGTTTCAGTGCTACTAACACGAATAAATGTAAATGCCATGAATTCCGATGACTGCGATCGCCAATTTCAAGACCCGTATATTTAAAGGCTAACTGGATGTTCAATAAATTATTTTGGAAGTTCCTAAGCAATACTGCCGCGCTTTCTGGCTTCTTTGTAGGAAGTTCCCACATTTTTCAGACCAGCTTTAATCATTTGTTGTTCTAGGAGGGCAAAGAAACGCGTTCTATCGCCACCTTTTACCACTGCTTGATTATGGGCTTCTGCGATCGCTACAGGGTAGCCATATCCTTTTTGGACTTGTGCTAACATTAGCCCCAATGCTTGGTCTAGCATGGTTGTGTTATCTGCTACCCATGCCGGAACTTCGATTCGGGCGATTTCGGTACCAACGTGGACGTAGCAAAAATAAATGCTTTGATCTCCGTAGAGTTCGAGAATCGGGGAATTACTGCGCCACAAGGTACTGCGTTGTCCTGGTTTGAGTCGGGTTGTCCAAACAGAAGTATCTCGCAACTGTTCAAAAATTTTACAAGCTACTTTTTCTAGCTGATTTGGGCAATAAGTTTTACAGTCTGGCACTGGATGGGGACAAGCTAACAATCGTAAAAAGTTCATTGTTTCGATGCTGCGAGAGGCGCTAAGATAGCCCATTAGAGGAATTTGAGCATCACGCATCTGCTGCCAAGCTTCTAGGATAGGGGGTAAAATGCGATCGCGTGCATCCATCGGCAATTGTTCTAAGAACCAGTAAATTAAGGAACCATCTACCATCGCTAATGCTGGTGCTTCCCCTTTCGCTGCACACGCAAGTTCTGCCAATACCGTTGTTTCTGAAGCAGTGCGGCGAAAACTCATCCATTCTTCGGTTCTAATTCCCCACTGCCGAGACATATATAAATCTTCCGGGCGATAAAATACCTCTGGCAAGCTATCGAGTAACGGATGGCGATTTTGCCCGTAGTGTAAGACGACTCTGCCGATATTCAGGAGATAACAATAAGCAATTTCGTGATGATTGGGGGCAATTTGCGAACCATCGGTAGCGATGACAGTATGAATTTTTGGGGGAACTGGGATATCAATGCAGGTTTCTAACGGCTCAATTGGGGTAGCATTGGCAAAGAGAATGCGATCGCGCCATTTTTCCTGGCGATCGATTAAATCTTGTTGACACTCGTAAGCATTCTTAAGATGTTGTTGCGCCAATTCTAAACGCTGGCGACTGGCAGCAGCTTCTAAAGTAAGATGCTGACTTAAACCCTGCATTTGTCGCGCCAGTTTTGTCAGGTCAAGCATAAAAGTAAGTGTTAAGTGAGGAGTGAATAGTTATGAGTTATTATTTCACGTAAATTGAAAAACGTAAGTTTCTGGTTTCTCATCTTTACTATATTCTAGAGCGACAATTTATTTGGACAAAACAGTAGATTCTTTGCCAACAATCCAAATTCTTTTACATCGATTTTCATGCGATTTCTAGTGCTTCATATCATAAATGTTAAAAATCAGATTCCTCTGGAGCGAAGCTTACAAGCTTGAAGAACTTGACAGATTATTTGTTATTGCGGTCAAATAATCTATCGCTCTACAATTTAGGACGTTCCAGACAGTCTAACGTGGCGTAGGCGTAGCCCGTCGTAGACATCGCTGATTCTCAGCCAGTCAAACCACGAAAAAAGGGGAGGTTTACGGCTTTGATGGTGGTAAAGCTTGTCTTTCATTGCTTTGAGCCTTTCTTAGTGCCGTTCGGTTAAGGGCATCCGTAATTTTCTCATCCTCTAGATACTAAAGTAATCATCCAGCAAGAGGATAGCAAGTTGACTCACTGAGAATTAAAATTATAAAAATACAAAAAAACAATGTGCTTTTCAAATTCCGCTAAAAGATTTATCCTTAGCGGTTTTTTTATCCGAGTAAGAGAAACTTTTCTATTTCCCGATCGAATTGATGAACACGTCAGGTAATCTAGATATAATTTTAAAAACAATCTGAAAAAATCAAGTTTCAATTTTCGCTAAGAAGGTTTTTATATGGATGATTACGATCAGATAACTAAAAACAATTTCGTCTACGAACGCTATCAATATCTTGGTAAGTTTACGCCTCAAAATTTTCTATTCAATGCGAATCTTCAAGAATTTTCTCAACGTGTCTTTTATCTGTGCAATCTACAGACTTTGGGAAAAGTTTCTTCACAGGAGTGCTATGAGGAAATTGAGTCACTATTGCAGAAGTTAGCACAGAGCTTTAAGGCGCTACAAACAGATGATAAAAACCTAACTGAATAATTCTAGCTGGGAGCGGCAGTGTTCTCGAAGCTGTTGCCTGTGGGTGAAAATGCCGATTTCTAGGGGTTAAACGACATTTTCCCCTACTCGTGACAACATCGTTTTGGTGGACGCTGCCCCAAAAGGCATTGAGTTCTTTAACTGTTTAACTACTACATCCGCTAATTATTTTTCTTGTATCCTTCCAACCATTGCAACATATTTAATATATTAAAGCCAAGCAGAGAAATCTTTGGCAAATTGAGACAGTGATAACAACTTGATTCGCGGATGATTTTGGGCAGTTTCCCGTTCGGCTTGGGTATTATAACCCCAGTCTGCAAGGAAGAGTTTCACATCTTCAAGGTCTGTTTGCTGTTGGACTAACTGCAATGTCTTGAGTCTATCTTCTACAAACCAGAGACTAACTGGTTTGTTTTCTGCTTCCTGCTTTAGTTCTCGCAAAATTTCGTATTTAGGACGCTTGACTTCCTTGCCAAAAATTGATGCTGCTGGTAAATTAACTCCTTCTTGTTGCAACAACTGCTGTACAAAACGTCCTTCTTTAGTTGTCACAATATATAGCTTAACTCCACCGTCAAGAGTTAATTTGATTTTTTCTACTACACCCGGATAAAATCTATGCAGACTTAACCAACCGCCTAAATCGGTGGTAATCCATTCATCTCGTTTATTATCTAGTTTCGCAGCAATTTCTTTTGCTTGTAGCTTATCATCTAACAAAAGTTTTGGGGCGATGCTTGCCCACTCATGAAGAATTTTCTCATCAAGAATTCCATCTACCAAGGCTTTGATTAAAACAGGCATTTCCCAGCCCGTTTCAATTACAGGTCGCAGGCGATAGAATCTTAAAGCTAAATCATCTGGTGGTGTGTCGTTAGCAGTAGACCAAATTTCACAGTAGGTATGCCATGCTACCTCAAAATATTCAATTAGTCCGTCGCATATGACTCCATCAAAGTCTAGGGCTAAAATTGTGGGACTACTTGCTGTCATTGTTTTGAGGATGAAACTGCTGTTGTCAGCTTAACTGAACTAGCAATGATTTGTTGTATCACAACTGTAGGCAAAAAAAATAGTTTCGATGATTGTAGGCGATCGCTTTACGGCTCGCAAACGAGTAACCCTTCATCGCATTCATAATTCCAAACCACCTCGACTTTTTGCTTGCCAATAGTACCCCCAGGGGTACTGTTACGTTAAATCCAAAATGTCATTATTTGAGTATGAATTGCTTGTTGTAACTCCACTGACATATCAGACGGGTTTACCGGACTCCTAAGAAAGCAGGGGAAATGCTTTCTTTGATGTTTAACAATCGCCTGCTATGTACCTGACTTGAGGTCATATCATATCCAAAAATATTTGCAACACATGAACCGACTGTAGAGGAAAAAATTATGCAAAAGCTCCCTTTTGAATTTAGTCACGGCGGATATATCAAGGAACAGGCCGGGCAACAGAGAATTGCCTTACGTGCGTTAACGACTGAGGCGATTGATGTAGAAACAGATTTCGATTATCTCTTCCCAGATAGTGCCAGAGATCCAAACAGTCTGCTTCCGGCAGAGAACAACAAAGATATTATTAAGAAACTCAAAGATTTAGGTGAGGCAATAATTGACAGACAAAACCCTGAGTCTGAAGATACTAACTCAATAATACCTCCGGTTTATACTTACTGGGGACAGTTTATTGATCATGATATTACTGCCAACACTGATCGGGCGGTCACAGACCTTCAAACTGATATTACCAAAGACGATTTCACTCCTCTGTCACCTGACTTTGTAACCGATAAACTCAAGAATCTGCGTCGCCCCACTTTCGATCTTGACAGTGTTTATGGTGACGGGCCAACTCTAGATCCTGAAAACCCCACGCAAGCAAAAGACTTTTATCAGAAAGACGACCCAGTAAAACTGAAAGTTGGGCAAAATGCTGAACAGGATGCTAGTGGCAACCCGACTCCTGGAGCCAAAATTCCGCCAGAAAACGATTTATTGCGTGACCTGCCACGTAATAACAGAATAGCTGCGATCGCCGACAGTCGCAACGACGAAAATCTGATTGTGGCACAGTTCCACACTGCCTTCCTGCGTTTCCACAACGCAGTAGTGGATTGGGTGCGGCAGAACGAACCACAGAATGCCCAAGACAATAAAACACTATTTGTTCGGGCACAGACTCTGGTTCGTTGGCACTACCAGTGGCTTGTCGTCAATGATTTCCTTAAAACAGTGACTGCAAGCGGGACAGTGGACAGCATCCTCAGCGACGGGCTGAAATTCTACCATCCCCGAAATGGAAATCTTTTCATGCCTCTAGAATTCTCCGTGGCAGCTTACCGTTTTGGACACAGTATGGTGCGAGCTGCTTATGATTACAACCGCAATTTTACAGATCAACCAGGAGCGCTGACAGATGCAACGTTCAGGTTACTTTTTGCATTTACGGGAAAACGCGATATAGGCGGCCCACCGGGCCCTGGACCGAATGCCACTCTGCCTTTTAACTGGATTATTGAGTGGGATCGCTTTGTTGACAAAGAAAGCGCTGCCAAAAGGCAGAGGAATTCTGCGCGAAAAATCGATACGCATCTTGCATTTCCTTTGTCAGAGCTAATTAATGAAGGCAACAAAGATCCACAAGATCAAGATCCTATTCAAAAACTTCTGAGGCATCTTGCTCAACGGAATCTATTACGTGGATATTTCCTCAGCATTCCCACCGGACAGAGCCTAGCTGACAAACTAGGTATCAAAAAACTGACAGTTGAGGAGCTTCAACAAGACAATTCACCAGAATTGAATCAAGCCCTTGAACCTTTCTTAGAAAAGACTCCAGCGTGGTATTACGTTCTTAAGGAATCTGAAGTTCGTGCAAATGGCGACTCTTTGGGCGAAGTTGGTAGCCGCATTGTTGCTGAAACTATCATTGGCTTAATTAAAAACGACCCATTTTCTTACCTCAATGAGGGCGAACATGATTGGAACCCCTCCAAAGGTGTGAAGTTGCCAAATGGTGGCGAAATTCGCGCGATTAGTGATTTTCTGGAGTTTGCCGGAGTACTGCCAAGATCATAATGTTAAGTAATAGTAGTTACTACTAAAGAACCAACGGCTTAATACGGTTAGCAAACGCGTGTAGAGACTTTGTATTGTAAAGTCTCTACACGCCAGAAAATTACTGTAATTCAAAGATTATGGTGTGAGCTTTTTGCTGCTCAAGGTAAAAATACCGTATCTAGGACTGAATAATAAAGCCAAAATAAAAAATCCCGATACTACTAATACGATCGCAGGGCCAGAGGGCAAATTATAAAAGTAGCTGAGGTACATCCCGCTAATACTAGAAACTACGCCAATGCCCGCACCCAAAATCATTACATGATTGAGGCGTTTAACTAATAAATAGGCGGTGGCTCCTGGTGTAATTAAAAGTGCTAATACTAAAATTACACCAACAGCTTTCATGCTAGCGACAATTGTTAAAGCTATTAGCACCATAAGCCCAAAGTTCAGCCGATGAACGGGCAAACCTGCGGCTTGAGCGCCTAAAGGATCAAAGGTGTAAAATAAAAGCTCTTTATATAATAAAAGAACGACTATTAAAACAATAGTGGCAATAATAGCAGTGTCCCGCACTTCATCAATAGTAACACCGAGAATGTTACCGAAAAGGAAGTGGTTTAGATCGATTTTGTTATCTTTTTGAATAACAGTAATTAAGGTGATACCAAGGGCAAAGAATGCTGAAAAAACTATGCCCATTGCCGCATCTTCTTTAATTGGCGATCGCACTCTAATCCAAGCGATCGCCATTGTACTCAAAACTCCGGCAATAAATGCTCCAACATATATATTTGCTCCGATCATAAAAGCGATCGCTAGTCCAGGCAAAACTGAGTGACTGATGGCATCACCCAGCAATGCTAGTCGTTGAACCATCAAGTAGCTGCCTACAACTGCACACAACATCCCAACTAAAATGGCAATCACGAGCGATCGCTGCATAAAGCCGTATTGCAACGGCTCAATTAATGCTTCTAACATAAAACTGTCTTTAATTACGAAGTATTTAGGCAGCGTCTGAAAAGTACATTACTTGACCACCATATGCACGATGTAAATTCTCTTGTGTAAGTACTTGTTGCCGTGAACCTGTGGCAATTAATTCACGATTTAGTAATATTAAATCATCAAAGTGGGTAATTGATTCCCCTAAGTCGTGGTTAACTACTAGCACGATTTTATTGTCGGCGGCGAGTTCATGGAAGACTTCAAAAATCACTGACTGGGTTTTTTGATCGATGCCTACTAGAGGTTCATCAAAGCAGAAAATTTCTGCTTGCTGTGTTAAAGCACGAGCTAAAAATACCCGTTGTTGTTGTCCTCCTGATAATTGTCCAATAGGGCGATCGCAATATTCGCTCATTCCAACTCTTTCTATGGCATTTTTTGCTACTTGGCGACTAACTGCCGAGAAGCTACGCAACCAGCCTGTTTTCTTTACCCGTCCCATCATCACTACATCCCAGACTGTGGCGGGGTAAGTCCAGTCAATTTGGCTACGTTGTGGTACATAGGCAACTTTCTCTAGTTGTTGCATCAAGGGTTTGCCTTCACATAGCGCCGTACCGCTACTAACAGGAACCAAGCCTAATATTGCTTTCATCAGCGTACTTTTGCCAGCACCGTTGGGGCCAAAAATACCTGTCAGCTTTCCCGGTTTGATAATACAGTTAATGTCCCTTAAAGCTTCTTGTGTCCGGTAATATACCCCTAGATGAGCAATGCTAATTGCTGCTGTGGAACACATATCAAAAGCTTTGATAGTTTTTGCAGGCATTTCCTCTCTTTTTGTCTGTGATAGCCAGAAGTTTGCAGGAAAAGAGACGTTTTTCATAATTTAGTTTAAATATTTATTTCTTGAGCTTACTATAAAAATGAGAGAAATATGAAAAAATCTATAATTAGATGTAATATCCAAGATAAATGAAACTAATACTAGAGACAGACGGCAGTAATCCTTACGGCAAAGGAATAATCAGCAGGATGAAGGGAAAAATCCTTTTCCGGTTTTGTTTGGGAATGTTTGTGTCTTTGGCTTTACTCAGTTGTACACAAAAAGACTCTAACTCCAACACTGCCAAGGGAGATAAGCCGCGAGTGGTTGCAACTAGTACCATCATTGCTGATTTGACACAAGCGGTTGCAGGAGACGAAGTTCAATTAGGTGGAATTTTGAAACCGGGTACTGATCCCCATGTTTACGAACCAGTACCAACAGACAGCAGGGTTTTGGAAGAAGCTGATTTGATTTTGTATAACGGCTACAACCTCGAACCGGGACTGATTAAATTAATGAATGCCTCTGGTGGTAAGGCAAAAAAGTTAGCTGTGGGGGAAGCTGTCAAATCTTTGCAGCTTGAAAAAGGCAAAGGAGAAGTGGTGCCAGATCCGCACGTTTGGGGTAGTGCAGAAAATGCGATCGCAATGACGAATGCAATACGAGATGCTTTGATTGAGCAATCACCTGAAGATAGAGAAAAATTTACTCAAAAGGCATCGCAACTTACTAATGAATTAAAACAATTGCATAGCTGGATTAATCAACAGGTTCAAACTATCCCCGCACCTGGGCGTAAACTGGTGACAAGCCATGATGCATTCCAATATTATGGACGTGCTTATGGGATTGCGATCGCAGGTACTTTAATTGGCATTAGCACCGAAGAACAACCAAGCGCTCAAACAGTCCAAAGATTAGTAGAGTCAATAAAAAAAATTGGCGTTTCTGCAATTTTTGCTGAGACTACAATTAACCCAGCTTTAATTAAAACTGTTGCTCAAGAAGCAGGGGTAAAATTAGCAGCAAATCAACTCTATTCTGATTCAATTGGCGCTAAGGGAAGTCCAGGAGATTCGTACATCAAAATGATGGAAGCGAATACTCGTACAATTGTAGAAGCATTAGGAGGAAAATATACCCCGTTTCAACTAAAGAAGTAAATTCATCAGAGTAAATATCTAACCTAAGACGTGTTCTTCTCAAAGTCCCTCCAGAGAAAGAACTCTTTATATCCTCGATTTTTTAGAATGTTATTAGTAAAGCTAGATTTTTCAATACCTGAAAAGCCATGACTGATAAGAATCAAGAAAATCAAATTAATCAACCAGTAAGTGAAGATACACATTTACGCGAAGAACCAAATGTCAATGAAAGAAACTTAACAGCGAATCCAGGAGATAGAATTGCTGATAAGTCTCAATCCGTTGAAGAAAAGGCTAAACAGGTAGCTGTGGATGATGTACCAGACATTACAGGTGATAAAATCACAGTCCCGACTTATTTTGTTGTAGATGAACCCAACGGCGAAAAGAAAGCACTCCACCACGTTAAAGATGCTGAAGAAATTTCTGACATGATTCGGGAAGCACGAGTTGACGAAAATGGAAATCGAATTTGGTGGTAGCCCTTCATTGAAAAGACACGGGGATACAGGGACAGAGAGAGTTATTTCTTTGCGTCCCCGTATCTGTTTTTTTTGATGGAGTTAGTTTATTAATGACGCAATCCAAATCTGGAAATTGCCCCAGGATAGACGGAAATGGCAAATGTTACAACTACCAGAGAGTTGGAATATTGGAGTACGGCAGAAATTAAAAATAAAATTTTAGAGGTTGTTAAGGGACGCGATCTAGAACCCTTAAAAGCTAAAGTAGAATTTTATAAAAATGAATTAGCACCATATTTTGCAGAGTTGAGCCGCCGTAACCCCTTTGCCAAAGTTGCAGAGCAAGTGGCGATCATCGCGGGAGTATGGGTGCCAGTATGGTCTACTATCCCTTTTCAAGACATTTTACCTGGTAGGATACACGAGCAGTCTTACCAAATTTTTCATAATGATGGTTACTATGCAAATATTGCCCGTTATGCACCAGGATATCAGTCTGGTTTTTGGCAAAAATTTGCATCGAAACTACCAGCTTATGACTTAATGATATTACAAAAGTATTCAGTTCGAGATGAGCAGTGGGATATTAAAAACGTTGGAATATTCCAGGCATTAAAGAATAGAGAAATTCCATTGACAATTGACGATGCAGACGAATGGTTTACGACAACAGCCAAATCTAAATTCAAAGAAGCAGCGCCAAACACAGACTTACAGCAAGAACTCAAATTAAAAGATATGGACAGAAATACTGTCAAGAAATTTGAAAAAGTCTACCTAGCTACTTCTTTTTTAGAACATCTATATATAGATGATGACTTTCGATTAGTTAAGACTCAACGAGAAGCAACACAGCGGCCAAGTTATACAATTGCTGTTCGCAAACGTTGAACTAGCAAAATTTTCTAGTACTATGCCGCCACTACAACGACAAGTTATTTCTACCGACAGCTATAACTACCTGTTATTTTTACCCGATGAGCTACGCCTACGCAACAAAACACAAGAGCCACTGTTGCCAACAATCCTATTTTTACATGGTGCGGGTGAACGAGGTTCTAATTTAGATAATGTGAAAAAGTACGGCGTTGCCAAGATTGTAGAGCAAAAGCCGGATTTTCCCTTTATTGTCATCTCTCCCCAATGTCCGCGCGGTGAATATTGGAATGTAGAGCGATTAAGTACCCTTCTAGATGAGGTTATTGCATCCTATCCTGTTGATCTAGATCGGTTTTACCTGACCGGCTTAAGCATGGGTGGTTACGGAACATGGCATTTAGCAGCAGCGCAGCCAAAACGATTTGCTGCGATCGCGCCTATCTGTGGTGGTGGTAACCCACAAACAGTACGTAATTTGAGAAATCTTCCTGTGTGGGCATTTCATGGAGCTAAAGATAATGTAGTTCCCTTAAGTGAGTCCGAAATCATGGTTTCTGCACTCAAAGCCCATGACGGTAACGTGAAATTTACAGTTTATCCAGAAGCCACTCACGACTCGTGGACACAGACATATAATAATCCAGAGTTGTATGAGTGGTTTTTACGGCATCGACGGCAGAAGGCTGTAGGTTAAAGATATTTTTATTTGCATTGGAATACACTTTAAATTAAATCAGAATCTATAGTTGTATTAGCATTTATTTCGCTCCGAATTTTTGCAACTTCGTTTCCTATTTCTTCTGGCGAAAACTCGGTTTTTTTTGTCCGTAGCCTAAGCCTTTGACATGCTTCATCTAGTGGATAATGCGTTACTTCCATTTTTCCATCTGAACCACTGAGTTCATTTATTTTCTCAATTGACACCGTTTCCAACTCAGCTTCTAACTGCTCAATCGTTGGTAAATTTCCTTGCAACGGTTCCGGTAAAGTATCTTTTAGCTGATACACAGAAACACCAATTGGCTTATGCATATCCCGCAGAGAGTATTCAGCAATTACCTTATTTTTGCTTTTGCACAAAATCATCCCAATTGTAGGCTGATCTTCTGGCTGCCTCAATAAATCATCCACCGCACTAACATAGAAATTCATCTTCCCAGAATATTCCGGTTTGAACTCTTCAATTTTCAGGTCAATCACTATATAGCAGTGTAAACGCACATGGTAAAACAACAAATCAATATAAAAATCTTCACCGCCAACTTCAAGATGGTATTGACTACCTAAATAACCAAAACCAAACCCTAACTCTAGGAAAAAATCGCGGATATGGTTGATTAAAGCACGTTCCAAATCGCGTTCCAGAAAATCTCCCCCTAAATTCAAAAAATCAAAACTGTAGGGGTCTTTCAGTAACTGCTGTGCTAATTCTGATTGTGCTTGAGGCAAAGTGCGGTTAAAGTTGGTAGTTGCTTTACCCTGACGGTGATATAAATTACTCTCAATCTGGTGAACTAAAACATTCCGACTCCATCCATACTCGATAGTCTGTTGTACATACCACAAGCGTTCTGTTTGGTCTTTAACAGTATCCAAAATCCGAACATTATGGCCCCAAGGAATTAATGCAACAGATTGTTGCACTAATTCCTCCTCTGGATAAGCTTCGGCAAATGCCCGCATATACTTGAGGTTGCGAACTGAAAAGCCCTTCATCTCTGGAAAAGCTTTCTGCAAGTCAGCTGCAAGACGATTGATAACTTTTGCTCCCCAACCTTGCTGCTGTTGGCGATTAAGAATATCTTGCCCAATTTGCCAGTAGAGCAATATTAATTCTTTATTGACTGCAACTACTGCTCGTAATTGAGCCTTAGAAATTCGGCTTTTTAATTCACTTAAAAAATCTTCATAGCCAATGATCGCAGATGCACCCCTTCTTGAAGCTTCGGATTTCTCGTCTCTAGGCATAAAAAAATTAACCCTACTTCTATACTGCCAGCATCAAGCAAAATTTTGCTAACTAAATTAGGTATACACTCAGCAGTGAATCCAAAATCATGCTTTTAGGGCTGAAAAGCTGTGACGGTAGGTAAAATTTCCTGTTTACCCAAAAGGCGATCGCAAGTGTTGGGATAATCAACATGAACATTGCACAAAGAGGTATGCAAATTATCAGAACAATTGCCTAATTTGATAAAACAGGCTAAGAGTCTGGAAATTAGATCAAAATGGATATGTAGCCTGTTGTTTGTCCTTGAATCAACCTAACTTCGTGCGAAATCTGCAAGAAACTCATTTGAATCGTGCCCGCGCCAGTCTTAGACAAGCGCTGTCTTGGTATGGATATCTTCGCAAATCAGGACAGCTTTCATCAAACCCAGAATTGACAGGTTTGTTGAAACCAGAATTGGAAGCTTTGAATTCTACACTCAAGAAACTGGATTCTAATGTCATTAGAATTGCTGCCTTTGGTTTGGTGAGTCGTGGTAAGTCAGCAGTTTTAAATGCTTTGCTGGGAGAGAAAATTTTGCAAACTGGACCCCTGAACGGTGTCACTCAATGGCCCCGTTCCGTCCGTTGGCAGCCAGGAGGTAAGGTAGTAGTAGAGTTAATTGATACCCCTGGATTAGATGAAATTGAGGGTGAGTCACGGGCGGACATGGCGCGAGGAGTTGTACATCAGGCTGATTTGATTTTGTTTATCGTGTCTGGTGATATCACACGTACTGAGTATCAAGCACTGCTCGAATTGCGGCGATCGCAAAAACCCCTAATTTTAGTATTTAACAAAATAGACCTTTACCCAGATACAGACCAAGGAGCGATTTACCAAAACTTACAACAACTAGGTGCAGGGCATCCCGAAGCGAAGCCTTTATTACCTGATGAAATTGTCATGGTGGCGGCAGAACCAGCACCAATGGAGGTGCGGGTTGAGTGGCCTGATGGGCGTGTCAGTTATGAGTGGGAAACACCGCCACCGCAAGTAGACGAATTAAAGGAGACAATTCTAAATATTCTCAATCGGGAAGGGCGATCGCTTCTGGCTTTAAATGCACTCATTCAAGCACGGGATGCAGAAGCCGCGATCGCTCAAAAAACCATCGACTTACGCGAACAAGAAGCTGAAAATATCATTTGGCAATTTACCAAATACAAAGCTTTGGCAGTAATGCTCAATCCCATCGCCTTTTTAGATATCCTTGGCGGCACTGTTGCTGATTTGGCTTTAATTCGCGCCCTAGCTAGATTGTATGGTTTGCCGATGACTAGCTATGAAGCCGGGAAAATTTTAAAAACGATTTTATTTAGTTCTGGTGGCTTGCTACTGGGGGAATTAGGTAGCAGTTTGCTTTTGGGTTTGGGTAAAAGTACTGCTGCAATAACCAGTGGTGATAATCCCAGCAATATTACTGCCTTTGCTGGCAGTGCGATCGCTCAAGCTGGTATTGCTGGTTATGGTGCATACTCCGTTGGCAAAGCCGCTCAGGTGTATCTTGAAAAAGGCTGCACTTGGGGACAATTGGGCGCTAGCAGCGTTATTCAAGAAATTCTCTCTCAAGTTGACCAAAATACAATTCTGTATCGCTTGCGACAAGAGTTAGGCATAAAGTATTGAGAATAAATAAAAATTGTTTCTCTTTTGTGATCGTTTATAAGTGTTTATCAACTTCTATCAAACTCTTCTGACAATTGACTGACATTCTGAATTTGGGATGCAAGACTGAGAACATGACCATCTCTGCTAGTGACTTTAACTAGTGGAATTTCGCTAGCTTTTTGAATCAAAGATGATAAGAGGGTAATTCCCACTCAAATTTCCTCAAAAGATGGCGGTGTTTACCACCACCTCTTGTAGGAAGCTTATCTAAACTGGAAATGTGAGCCAGTTCGGTCTTGTTGCTCCAACAAAAAGAAGCCAGCGCTGTTCGCGCAGCGTCTCCGTCAGGAAAAGACGGGTTTCCCGTCGCAGGCGACTGGCGTTGGACTGGCGTTAGCGCAGCGTAAAGCCTTCTCTACGAGAGGCTGTGCCAACGCTTAGAGCGACGCAGGAGCGTTACCCGCAGGGTGAACTTCCTGGGGTCATTGAAAGCTCACAGTTAATATCTATCTCTGTAAATTAAAGGTAAAAGTATCATGACAACTACCCTAAACTCATTTGAAAATGCTGGGGCAACAAATCTTGAAGAAGCCATTATTGAAGCTATTACTGAAGCCCGCACAACTTGTGAGGTAGATGGCACTGATTCTGCTGGTTGTGCCGTAGCTTGGGATATTGTGGAAGAATTACAAGCTGAAAAAGCCGATCAGCAGCAAGCAAAATCAAAGAAAACCTCTTTGGAAAACTACTGCGATCGCCATCCTGAATCCGTAGAGTGTCTAATCTACGACCTCTAACTCTTCCGTAAATCAGTTGTTGCTGATTGCGTTATTTGCTTAATTGCCTCTAAATCAAGTGGTGGTGTTTCACTTTCCATTCCCAACCACAAAAGATATTCGATATTCCCAGCAGGGCCAGTGATCGGCGACCAAGTTAAGCCTTTGTATTTCCATCCTAATTCGTGGGCTGCTTGCAGCACCTGAAAAATGGCATCAGCTTGGTCGTTTGGATCTCGCACAACACCTTTTTTACCCACACGGGATCTGCCGACTTCAAACTGTGGCTTGACTAACAACACAGCTTCTCGGTTAGCTTGAGTTAGTTGCCACAAAGCAGGCAGAATCTTCGTTAAAGAAATAAACGATACATCGACCACCGCCAAATCAGGAATCGGGTCATTTTCGCCATATAACTCATCTGGTCGTAGTTGCCGTAAATTGGTGCGTTCCCGTAAAATCACTCGCGAATCATTTCGCAACCGCCAATCAACTTGACCGTAACCGACATCAATTCCGTAGACTTGTTTTGCTCCAGCTTGCAAAAGACAATCAGTAAAACCACCAGTAGAAATCCCACCATCTAAACAAATGCGATTTGCTACAGAAATGGCAAATACTGATAAAGCTTTAGAGAGTTTTTCACCGCCTCTAGAAACAAAAGGCGATCGCTCTTTAATATTTATTTGAGCAGCAATATCAACTTCTGTACCAGGTTTATCAACTAACTGCTGATTAACAGTGACTTCTCCTGCCTGAATTAACCTTTGTGCTAAGGCGCGAGAAGAACATAAATTAAGTTCTACTAATAGTGTGTCGAGTCGCTGTTTAGCCAATTAACTAGACTCTCCTGGTAAGATTAAAACCAAAACACGATTGATAATTCATAATTAGCGCCTCACATATCGGCAACTTCTATTGTGGCTTATAGCGGTTCTAGTTCAGATAAAATAAGCTAATGCATTTAAACTATGAGCGATTTTAAATAAGTCGTGAAAATCTCCAATCCCCCGCTCTGCGTCGCGCCAGATGCTACAACCGAGGGAACCCCCGCAACGCACTGGCTTCTCTGCGCCTCTGTGGTTAATTTATTTTTACAAATGATTTAGGACTTGCTACCCATGATAAGGCGGTCTTATAAAACTTGAGAAATTGCGATCCGGAGCGATCGCTACTTAATGTATAATTCTTTGTAAATATAGAATATCAAAATAATTAAAATACAATAAAATCTGTGTATTTCCGTAGTTCAGGCGGATTGAAACCCAAGACAATATCTTGAGTTCACAAAAAAGCGATCGCTCTTTTTTAACACAGACAAAAGTGCGATCGCTATTTATGTTTATGTAGGGCAGACACCTTGCCCACCTACAATCTAAATATCCTGTTCGCTCAACTCGCGTGTGATGTGATCAAATGGTTCATCCACAAAAGCAGTATTACCCACACCTGCTGCTGCTACTTGCTCCTTGATCAGATCCTTAAGAATCTGGATACCGCGAACTGTAGGCCCAATAGGTACTCCTAAAGAATTGTAAGTTTCCCGCAGTCCTTGTAGCACTCGCTCATCCAACACATTGGTATTGCCGGCAACCAGCGCATAGGTAGCATAGCGCAGATAGTAGTCCATATCCCGCAGACAAGCTGCATAACGACGAGTTGTATAAGCATTTCCACCAGGGCGAATCAATTCTGGCAGTTCTTCAAATAACCTCAAACCAGCTTGCTTGACAAGTGCAGCCGCATTAGTATTTATTGCCGCCGCCGCTTGTACTCGTGCTGTACCACTGTCAAAGTAAGACTTCAGGCTATCGATCGCATTCCGGTCAAAATACCGACCAGCTAAGTCATAATTCTTAATTAAACTTGTTACTGCATCGCGCATTCTTTTTTCTCCCAATCCTTGCTATTTATGGTTTGATATTTATTTGGCTGCACTTATGCACCAGTAAAATTTTGTGCTATTTAAAATAGATTCGGCACAAAAACAATCTATCCACTATTTAAGGATTCTATGCCAAAGTTGACCCCTATATGATGAACTTTCCAGTTTTGTACAGATGATCGCTGAAAGGTTAATATAACCTGATAATCCAGATATCTGTAACACAAACTACAAAATCGGCTAATGTCTAGTATTTAAGATATTTCTGGTGTGTCACGGACTGATTGAGATTAGCAGGGTTAGGATACTTTGGAAGATTCTGGTTTACTTTAGGAAATTGGTAGAGAAGGAGTAACAATGACGACACCACAAGAAGTCTTGAAGAAAATTCAAGATGAAAATATTCAGCTGATTGATCTCAAATTCATTGATACAGTAGGGACTTGGCAGCACCTTACACTGTACCAAAACCAAATCGATGAGACTGCATTCACTGATGGCGTAGCTTTTGACGGTTCCAGCATCCGGGGTTGGAAAGCGATCAACGAATCGGATATGACGATGGTACTCGACCCCAACACAGCTTGGATCGACCCATTTATGGAAGTCCCAACGCTAAGTATAATTTGTAGTATCAAAGACCCCCGCACAGGTGAACCCTACAACCGTTGCCCACGGGTTATTGCCCAAAAAGCAATAGATTACCTGATTTCCACTGGTCTTGGTGACACAGCCTTCTTTGGTCCTGAAGCTGAGTTCTTTATCTTTGACAGTGCTAGGTTTGCACAAACTGCTAACGAAGGCTACTACTTCTTAGACTCCGAAGAAGGTGCTTGGAATTCTGGTAAAGCCGGTACAGAGAACAAACCCAACTTGGGCTACAAACCACGCTTCAAAGAAGGTTACTTCCCAGTTTCACCAACGGATTCTTTCCAAGATATCCGTACAGAAATGCTATTGACAATGGCACAATTAGGTGTGCCCATTGAAAAGCATCACCATGAAGTTGCTACTGGTGGTCAGTGCGAACTAGGTTTCCGCTTTGGTAAATTGATCGAAGCGGCTGACTGGTTAATGATTTACAAATATGTCATCAAGAACGTTGCTAAGAAATACGGCAAAACCGTTACCTTCATGCCAAAACCAATTTTTGGCGATAACGGTTCTGGAATGCACTGTCACCAATCCATCTGGAAAGATGGACAACCGTTGTTTGCAGGTGATAAGTATGCTGGTTTGAGTGACATGGCGTTGTATTACATTGGTGGCCTTCTTAAACACGCACCAGCGCTGTTAGCAATTACCAACCCCAGTACCAACTCATACAAGCGCTTAGTACCTGGTTATGAAGCACCAGTGAACTTAGCTTATTCCGAAGGCAACCGTTCTGCTTCTATCCGTATTCCTCTATCTGGAAGTAACCCCAAAGCCAAGCGTTTAGAATTCCGTTGTCCAGATGCTACATCTAATCCCTACTTGGCATTTGCTGCAATGCTTTGTGCTGGTATCGATGGCATCAAGAACAAAATCCATCCTGGTGAACCCTTAGATAAGAATATCTATGAACTCTCTCCAGAAGAACTGGCAAAAGTTCCTTCAACTCCCAGTTCTTTAGAATTGGCGTTGCAAGCACTCGAAGAAGATCACGGCTTCTTGACAGAATCAGGCGTCTTCACGGAAGACTTTATCGAAAATTGGATTGACTACAAGCTAGGTAACGAAGTCAAGCAGTTGCAACTGCGTCCTCATCCCTACGAGTTTTACCTCTACTACGATGTTTAATTAAGTATCGTATCTAACTAGATGTATAAGTTTTGCCACCCTAGAGGGTGGCTTTTTTTTTAGAGTTGTCAGTTGGAACATTCACTCAAAAAATCAACTTCAAAACTCTTCAAACTTAGCTCATGGAAGCGTGGCTGGGCCCATAAATCATCCGAGTGCTAGCATCTACCTTCCCTTGAATCGGATTCCAGTAGTGGGATGCTTCTTCTGGAAGACCAAGTTCTTGTGCAGCCCGCATCAACATGGATTGTTGCCGATTCTTGACTTGTTGATGTTCACGCACCATTAACGCACGAGATTTATCTGCAATAGACATAACCATAGTCCTCTCTATTTGTGAATATATAATTTTTGGTTTCTCTATAAACTACTATAGCGAAAATTCTGTAACATAAGCTACTTTTTATAAAAGTTTATATTTGCCTTTGCTGACAATATCAGGTATTTTTCCCCAAAGCTCGAAAAATCTTTCCTAATCTACATTTGATGGCTAAAATCATCTGGCTTCAGATTTGCCTTACCTGAGAGCCTTTACCTTTCCAACAGTCAATAATTTTTTCGTTACAATTATTTACATACTAAGTAATCAAAACTTGAGCTATTTTTATGCCTGAGAGTTTAACGAAGCTGACTTATCAAACCTTTCAGCAGGGCAAAAATTACTTTGGTCTGGCTCACAAAATATTAAGTTCACGGTTGAGGAACCTGGTGTATCCGACACTTGAACAAAAGACCAAACCCATCCCGAATGAGGTTTTACTCAAACTTCAACAGAGGTTGAACCAGTTGCTGGAAACAGACTGGCAAGATACCCAAAAAGGTGTATACCCGGAAAGTTTATTGTTTGACAACCCTTGGGATGACTTTTTCCGCTACTATCCCTTGGTATGTCTAGATTTGCCTCAAACCTGGGAGCGGGTTCAACAACAGAATTACCAAGATTTCTCACCCGAAATTGACACAGATGGTTATCCCAGCTACTACGTGCAGAATTTCCATTATCAAAGCAATGGCTACTTGAGTGACCTGTCAGCCAATATATATGACTTACAAGTAGAAATTCTTTTCGGTGGGGCAGCTGATGCGATGCGGCGGCGGATTCTCGCTCCTCTTAAGCAAGGACTAAAAGCTTTTGAGTCGGTTACACCAAGGCAAACCCGTATTTTGGATGTAGCTTGTGGAACTGGGCGGACTCTGAAGTTGATTCGGGCAGCCTTGCCTCAAGCATCTTTGTTTGGTACAGATTTGTCACCAGCTTATTTGCGTAAAGCAAATGAACTACTATCCCAAATTCCGGGAGAACTGCCGCAACTTTTACAAGCCAATGCTGAAGAGTTACCCTATTTAGATAACTATTTTCATGCTGTAACTTCTGTTTTTCTCTTCCATGAGTTACCAGCAACTGTACGTCAGACAGTCATTGAGCAATGCTTTCGGGTAACAAAACCAGGAGGAGTCTTTATTATCTGTGACTCAATTCAGTTGAGTGATTCGCCTGAGTTGGAATATATGATGGACTCTTTCCCTGAAACTTTCCATGAACCCTATTACAAGCATTACACTACTGATAACTTGCTAGAACGTTTACAAAGAGTAGGCTTTGAGAATATTGAAATGCAAGTCCATTTTATGAGCAAGTATTTCATTGCTCATAAGCCAGCTTGAGATAAAACCTTCTCATTTCCTTTTCTTTAAATAAACTTTACCTAAAAAAGGCAGATGCAAAATTTTACATCTGCCTTTGGGTGTAGAATAATTGAAAGGACTAAGAGGAGCTAGCAGATTCTTCTTAATATTTATTTCATCGGGAACCATCTGCGAGGAGAACGAACCAGGGTGCAAGAGTGGGTCAAGATATAGTAAGATTCGCTGCCAAGTGCAATAAACTCATACTACTTGTGCGAATCTATGATCTAGATAAGCTCAGATGCAGCGCAAGAAATTTTATGCTTCGGCAAAGCACGCGAAAAAACGCCAAAGCGAAGATCAATTACTTCCTGATGTAGATAGCCAGTTAATCAATGTATGAGAAAACCTTTGGGAAGAAGGTGAAGTTGCCTTAAGACTGTTTTCTCAATAAGCAAAGTGCCTGAATTAGATGTGCTTTAGATTAACTGATAGCCTAAATAACATCTATTTCTAAAACAATTGAGGATTGAGACGTAAAGCTTCCCAGGAATATGAGCAACAGTTCTGTGGCTTTTGAGAAGTTGGTGATGCTGCTGATAAAGGCGGTTAATTTAATTTGCGTTTTGATTGCCAAGATTGATGCCAAGTTATATACATAGCTTGCAGTTGAAATACTAAGCGATCGCTGAAGATTTTCGTGTGTCAACTGTATATATATCCACCAAAAAAGCTGTGTTACCGATGTTAGCACAATACTGTGTTTTCTGATACTTTGTTTCTTTTGGAAAAAAAAGCATTACCTTAAGGAAGTTAAACCACAACATAGGTATTTCCGGGTTTTTGTGTGACTTCTCTGCGCCCACTACCGCGATGACGTGGCGCATCATCTGAAGCTTGTTCAGATGCCGCCGAGAGCCACTGTTCCGAAGCAGGCGTAGAAGACAACCCATAAGATAAGTGATTGACCATTACTTGGCAGTTAGAAGCTAAGGGGCCGAACACCAGACTCGATACTAAAAGTGAAATGGCTGCACGCATAGCAGATGTCTATTTTGGAACTCTCCACTTCACTGATACTTAGCTTTTTGATTAATATCCGGACAATTCATCAAAAAGTATTGTGTTTTACTGAAAATAAACTCTTCTTAGCCTCCGTTTAAATGTTCGACTAATAACCAATTACCAAAGTGGTTTAGTTGACCCCACAATGTAATTAATTGTTCGTGAGGATAAGCGCGTAATTGCTTGTTGATATGCGATCGCAAAGTCACAAGCTGCCAGTTTTGTCCTTGATATGCTGCTGGTGCTGTGACAGTGAATTTATATTCCTGCTGATCTAAGCGATAGAAAATGCCTTTGAAACAGTTACTTTCCCGAATTAATGCCTTGCCAAAAGCAGAGTCAGGTAACTCATCCCACGATTGGCAAGGACAATCACCACTAGCTGGATAGGCTTGTGGGTTATTTAGATAATACAGTTGCCAGTGGAGCCAATCCGAATGATTGGGTGGAAGATTAAATAAAGGAATAATTGCTGCTTTTGAGCAATTATCTTCTAATAAAGCCGTTTGCAGCGCCTTAACAGATAAATCCCTTGGTTGGCAATTTAACTCAACACACATCGCTGCTGCCATCCCCGCTGCTTGACCAATGCCCATAACTACAGGTTGTAATCTGGTGGCACCATTGGCAATGTGGGAGACAGAAATATTTTTTTCACAAACCAAGAAACCATCTGTTGTGGCTGGAATTAGGGAACTGTAGGGAATTGTAAAGGGAGTCCCAGTCCAGCGTCCCCCCCAAAAGATAGATTTTGGTTGCAGTGGGAATTGAACACCAGGATAATGATGGTCATTGGCGTAGTTACCAACTGCAATTGCATCATTAAATATAGATGCAACTCTCCCTCCAGCGATCGGCAAAATATCCTGTTCTCGGATAGTAGTTAGCCCCATTAAGCGGCGGCTTTCCCGGTAATAGGGATGCAGTGCAAAAGCTGTAGAGGCGTGAGGAAATACTTTTTCTGCTAAACCATAGCGGCGACCAAGCTGATTTTGGATAAAATGGGCAAAATTTTGGCTGTGCCAGCGAGATTCTTGGATGAATTCACCTCTGGATACATCTGACTCTATCAACCGCCCTACTCCTTGGCCGTAGTCATTGCCACAGATTGGCCAATTAATCATGAATCGGCCACCAGGCAAACGTCCATAATTCAAAAATGTCTCTGCTCCATAGCCATCCCAAGCACCTGTAAACAGAGATGGATTATAGTTAGGGGCAGCCGGAATTTCTGGTGCCGCAGCTACGCCCGTCGTAGACATTGCTTCACCGAAATCTTGCATAATCACTACATAAGTGGGCGCTTGCACCGGATATCTCTCAGTTAAAGAGTTAAAAGACACTGGGGCGCTGGGTTCTCCCCACTCAGATTGCAATTCCCAGCCCCAGCGATAAGGTATCTCACCTAAAGCCAACAAATCTCCTAATTCTGTGCCATCGAGAATAATGTTGGCTGTGACAGCAAAATCAGCAAAGCGGACACCCGTAATAGAATCACCTTGTCGGAACACATCTATTGGCACTTCTCCAGAAATCCAGTGCAGATTTGGCAATTCCTGCACCCAATCAGCAAAAATCTCTGCCCCAATTTGAGAATCGTAACTAAAAAAGCTTACCCAGCTGTTATCTAATCCACCTGGCTGTCGTTGTCGCAATTCTTGCAAAAACGCACCCCATAACCCCGTTTGAAAGGCTTCTAATTCGTTGCCATCGGGTGCGGATACTCCAGCCGAAGTCAGCATTCCCCCCAACCAAGGAAATTCACTCACCAGAATCGTTTTGGCTCCCCGTCGCGCCGCTTGGATAGCAGCCGCAGTACCTCCGGTTCCCCCACCGACAACTAAGACATCAGCTGTGTATATCTGATTAACCATTGCTTAACCTCACTGGAGTTTCGATATATTCTCCCCAGATAGCTTGGCATCAAACAAGATAAATTATTTTATTTTTTGGATACTGGGTGTTAAAAGTTCTCAGACGAAATTGGTAGGAGTGCTAACAAAGAACGAATTATAATTCCTGATTTGTTTGTTTGTGCTATATCCGCAGCTCTGAGATTTGATAGGATTTTGTCTTGCTGACAAGTTAGAGATACCCTTTTGATAGACAAGTGTCTATATCTCAGTTATCTCGGTAGATATAGAAATCCTATTTATTTATATTTATATAGTTTGATTTTTTCACGCCATCCTAATTAGATAAGTTTCTCATGTCACCAAAAAGCAACTTTTTTATCTAAATCTCTATATACCGCTTTTATAAAATGGAGATGGTTTCAATTTTTGTACTCAGCTAACAGAAAGATTTTTGCGAAGTTTTTATTTTTAATTTATGCATCAGAGAATACAATATCGCATTCTTTAATAAAGCGCGAAACTTACAAAGAATCTTATTCTGGCTTGATATGCGTAAGCTTTAGGATTACATCTAAGAATAGCTTGAATTTTTTAGCTAGGCTCATGAGAACTTATTTAAGCGAATATGAAAAGATACAACTTGTATATACAGCTAAAGGTAGAGGTTGTGCCTAATATGTTGTCATTAAACTTAATATAAATCTAAATCTATGGATTACTAGTATTAAGAAAGTCCAAATATTATGTTTACTAATTGTTTAAAAAATAATAATCAACTAAACACAAATAAAAATACCAACATCTCAAATGTTGAAGTAGCACTTTTTATAGATCAAATCAAAAGTAATATCTGGGCGTTTGGTATTCCATCTTGGCTTTTCGGAATAACCGATAGAAGTATAGCTGCATTTACTGATGGTTATTTATCGCCCATAGAGATATTTCAGCTATTGACTGCCTCTTTCTTTTTTCTAAGTTGGTTATATCTCAAGCCTGAGGAAAGCTTCAATAGCAATGATTTAGGCCCCAGCCAATATCAAGAATATCTCGCTCGTACTCAAGCTAACAAGCTTCAAGTTAAAAAGCTCCACATGATTAGCCAGGAGTATATTTTACCGTTTCCTTATATTTGCCAAATTTATCATCTATTGAGCTTAAAACATTTAGAAACAGTTCATAGCTTTAGCCTTAATAACCTGAAAATTTTTAAAATTAGCCACTTTCAGCCTACAAGCACTGGTGGAATAATCAAATTTCAAACAATCTTAGATTCTCCAGCTAATCCTCTGAGAATTTGGCGGCAACCCATTGTAGAGGTAGATTTAATATTACATACTCCGTATACTGTTGAACTGAGTATCCCAGTCTACAATAACAAAAGGATAATTGTTATATTTCATGCTTTCCCGTTAAATGACTCAGAACATCAGTTCTTTATAGATATTTATAGCAATCTAGAGTGGCCAAAACCATTATTGCAAATAATATTGCACTTTGCTTCTTGTTTGACACTATTTGAAGATTTGCCGTATCTAAGAGCTTTAACTGATAAAAACGTAGGGCGTTTATTCAACTTGAGCAGAGCTTCAAATCACGAGACTGCATTGCTGTTTAAAAGATTCGTTGAGCTATATGGTTCGGGTGGAGAACCAACTAAATTACTTGAGGGAAGAGAAGAGAGTTAAGAGTTAGGAGTGGGGAGTTAGTAATTCATAACTCCTCACTTTGCTTGGGGAGCATCTCACTTTTTAAAGTGGCTCAAACCGACAATAATCCATTGAGGTAAGCACAGCGATGGGCTAGGACTTGAGGCACATTTTCTCGTTTCCATTGTGCCCCGGAAATTTTTGTTCGACGGTCAACCTGTTTAACGGCAGATTCAACTGAACCTGAACCAATTGAACAAATTTCTTCAGCTTGATAATATTCGTAGTTGATAATGCGATTGCGATGCTTATCAAGAT
>JAHHHR010000085.1 GCA_019359245.1 Nostoc desertorum CM1-VF14
AGGCACGTTTCATATTGGCAGATGAGAGTTGGTGGTTCTTCTCTCAGGTTCTGCTAATAGGGGGTCTGTGTTCAAGCACACCCCTTATTTTTTCTTTGACATTCGGCTATTTAGTCTAAACTCCAGTACGTTTAATTAAGCTCGGTTTTACGTAAAACCGAGCTTAATTAAAATTTTATTTCATGATTATCATGACACTTAGAAGATGTTTTAAAAGCCCCGAAAGTTATAATTTCGCAGTTCTGTCTGGGTTAAGTACAACACTAAACTAATATTTTAGCTATGTACTAATATGTAATGATTCGCTCATGATAAGAGCAAAAAATCTTTTAAAACATCATCTTAAACAAGCGCAATTGCTTTTGTATTAAGACAGAGAAATTTTACTTGCGAGTTAGGTTAAGCAATTCTTTGGGAGAAGCAAGTAAATCAATAGCCACAAAGTAAATTTGACCTTGAGGATCGAGTAAAAATCGCCAAGCAATGTTCATCCCTACATTACCTCCAAACCAAGGAGTTTCGACTGTACCAGTAACTTTATGCTGTGTATAACCATCTTCTATAGTTTCCGAAACACCTTTGGTTGGCTTCATCACTAACCCTTGCCCTTCATCTCTTAGGTAGGCAGTGATTGCTTCTCGGCCAACAATTGGTTTTTGGAAAGGTGGTTGCAGCGCACCATTGTTAGCAAATAAAGCAACAGCAGCTTCAAAGTTATCTGCATTCATAGCCTCAATGTATTTCAGCACTGTTGGCTCTGTAACTCCCTCAATAGTAAATTGGGGACTTAGGGATGCACGCGGGAACTTAAAGTTTATGACTTCTGCCTTTTTGTTATCAGCCAGAGACGGATCAAACCCCATATTTACTACAGTATTGCGTAGTACAGTAATTTGCTGACTCTGATCGATTTGCTGAACAGCTTCTAGTACTGCTTTAACTTGGGTTGACATTTGATAGCCAGCTGGCATAGGAGCGACGATACCCTGTTTCATCCACTCTCCTAACTGCCACCAGAATCCCAGCTTGGCATTGACACCAAAGTATGCATAAGAACGGCTGATAGGAGTATCAGCATTACTCGCTAAATCTCTCATTAACTGCGTTTGTTGTTCATGAGACATCTGCTTAATATCGTTGAATATACCTTCCATTAATTGGAGATTTGCTTTTCCGGGAGCAGCTGGAGTAATTGTACGACCTAGTTCAGCGTAAGCATACCAGAGAAATGCCAGTTGATCGTCAACGTTGAGTTTAGCAAACATTGCCGTAGTGGCTGGAACAGCATCTGCCACTTGAGTACTAGAAAAAATATTCCGTGCGGATTCGATAGTATAATTCATGCTTGTTACCTTAAAGATTTACCTACTCAGTAGTTACTCTCGGCTACATTTTGCAGCTTGGGGGATAAATCTAGGACATTTCTCCTGGATGACACAATTATCCCTAGATATTTAAATCCGAATTATTATTCACTACTCTGGCATCATAACTGGTAAACATTAACAAAAGACTAAGATTTATAAAATTTATCTGATGAATATCATTGAATGAAATATATATCTACTATTTTTTTTAATTTATAGTCTAATAAAAGCATTATTCTGAAAAATCTATCTTCCTAAAGGAAGGTATTTAACCATATAGCATCTATCTATATAGATATATCTAAGTTGTGAACTTTTTTAGTAATAAAAATAGAATTTGCTAATTGCTTAAATTAGTTTTTTTTAATTGCTGTATGTGTTGCAGCAGATTTATCTGTAGCCGTGGGTTGGGCTAAATAAAGTGAAATCTTTCTAACGCAAGCTCTTGGTTTGTTTACAAGTAAGATGCAACTTACAAATTTCTGCGAGTTTGGATCGAATCGTGTAATAAAGGGTGTATCTGATGCTTGTCCAAAGGAATAAAAAATCTCATAATATTAACAAAGTGAGTTTAGACGTAGAGCTTCGTAGACATCGTTTATCAAATCTTGAATCCTACCTGGACTGGATTAAATAATTGATTATACCTAAAATTATTAAATGAGCCGGGTAGAACACATAGAACCATTTAGCTGATGAAGCTTGTTTACCATTGAATTGAAAAACAATGAATCCTGCAATAATTGCCAAACTTTGAAATATATTAATCACAGATAGAATTATTAAAATAAAGTGAAAGATGCACCAGGAAATCAACCATACTCTGCGCCTCAGTTTGTCTGTTAGAGACATCAATAAAATTACTCCAATCCCATATGCTCCATACTCAAAGCCCAAACCCTCGGAAACTGCAACACATAATCCAGTAATTATTAATTGCTGCCATAATTGCGAGTAACGCTTTATTAAGCGCAACATCACAAGTCCAAGAAGAAGTGTGTAAAGGATATTAAATGATGATCTCTGGAAGACAAAACTATAGATTGGCTGAGATATAATTGCTGTAATTAATAGTCTGCCCCCATAGCGGTATACATTTCGGGTGTGCTTTTCGCCTTTAGCTAAAAGCCATGCAAAAAGGGGAAAGCTCAATCGCCCAATAAAGTGCAAGATGACGAACTCTGGCATTAGCAAATAGCACACATGATCCATAACCATGAACACTGCTGCTAAGATTTTAATGTTAAAAGCTGAAAGTTTAATCACAACGTTACAGTTACCTTAGATTCCTTGATATAAAATCTCTAAAATTTTATTTAATATAAGAGTTATTCAAAATCCTAGCAATTTGATAACATTAATAAAAAGGGCAGTGTCTACGACGGTCACTGAGCTTGTTTGTCCTGAACCTGCGCCGTACCCCTCCGGGGAAGCAGCATCTCTTAGAAAGGGGTCGAAGTGTCGGCTGTTTAGTGACACCCTTTTTAGCAGAGATAACAAAAACACTATGGCAAAGCGTAAGAAAAACAATCTCCAGTGGATTAAAGAAACGCTTGAACTAAAACCTGATCATCGCTGGGAATCTCCATCAGGTTACAAAATCTTTGTAGCAGATCGAGGCGCTGTTCGTTTGAATGTTCCTCAGAATTGGGTTTTTGAGCCACAAGAAAAATCTTTCAAGTTTCTGGATAAAAAACCACCTAACGATGATTGCTGCCTAGAAGTATCTTTCAATCGCCTACCACCCAATGACTGGAGCCAGTTTCCGTTAAAGTCCACGTTGAAGAAAATCATGGAAGACGACAGTCGCAACGTCATTGCTAAGGGAGAAATTGTTACCATTAAGCGCCAAACAGCTAGAATTGTCTGGACAGAGATAAAGTTCATTGATACTCAGGAAGAACCACGGGAAGCTTTTTCGCGGACTTGTATTGGTTTGGGGTCAAATGTTCAGTGCTTAATTACATTCGATTATTGGGCAGATCAAGCAGAACAATTAATACCCGTTTGGGATGAAGCAATGCGTAGTCTGACATTAGGGTTGTATATCCGTGACCCCATGACTGGTCTAGCTTTCCCAGACTGAATTCTTACCATCATTGCTCAAACTTTCTTGACAAATATAATAAAAACGCTATTTATCTTAGTTGGTCCAAAAGGAGCGGGTAAAACTCACATTGGAACGTTGGTCAATGCTCAGATGGCAATCAAATTTCTTCCTGTAGAGCCAATATGAGTTGATTATTTGAAGAATGGAGCCAAAGATCGAGATGGATGGGATATTGTTGAGGAAGAAATTGACCGAGTATTTGAAAGCAATGATAAGGTAATGATCGAATCCCTCGGTGCAGGAGATGGTTTTGCTAGGTTGCATAAGTCTTTAAAGAATAAGTGTAAAATCAATTTGACAGACTTAATTCGGATGAATCCGTAGCGATCGGAGTAAATACTCACACAGAAAAGCTCACAACTTCTCTGGAGGCCGGGCAATAAATCCCGTTTTCACTCCACTCTTGAATCCTGCACGTTTACAGCACTTCCGTCTGTTATAAGGTACACTAGATTAAAACATAAATACTTTTAAATGAAGTCATACTCTATCGAACTTCGAGAAAAAATAGTTGCAGCACATCTTCAGAAAAACATTTCAATCAGGAAAGTAGCTAACATATTTTCCGTCTCAAAAAGTTTAGTTCAAAAGCTTGTAAAACAACAAAAAGTCGAAGGAAATTTACAATCCAAGCCGCGAGGAAAGCCACAATTTAGTCATCTAACAAATGCTGACATAGAGTTGACAGAATTAGTTGCATCACATCCAGATGCAACATTGATAGAATTGTGTGAATTATTTGCAGATCTTACTGGGAATTTCGTAGGTCGAAGTGCAATGTGTCGTGCGTTACAGAAATTAGGATTAAATCGGAAAAAAAAACAAAGCGGAGTACCCAAGCAGGCACGGAGAGAGTCCTGAATTTAAGATTAGATTTTTTGGAAAAGGTTAAACATATAGAGCCAGAAAATTTAGTATTTTTGGACGAAACTGGCGTTCTACTTGGTTTAACAAGGCCTCATGCCCGTTCACAAATTGGAACAAGAGCTTACTCTCTTAACCCCTTCTATCGTGGATCACTCATTTACAGTAATTGGAGCAATTAGTATTAAAAAAGTAGTCGCATTAATGACAATGAATAATTCAATGGATGGCAAAGCTTTTGAAGTATTTATTGAGAAGTTTTTAGTGCCAGAGTTATGGTCAGGAGCGGTGGTAGTAATGGATAATTTATCCGCACATAAACTCGATTCAATTGTGCCGATGATTGAAGCTGTCGGCGCTTCAGTTCTTTGTTTATCCCCATATTCTCCCAATTTTAATCCAATTGAATTATGGTGGTCACAACTCAAGTCTTTTTTACGCAGTTTTGCTCCAAATACAACAGAAATGGTTGATAAACTAATATCAGTTGCACTCGACTTAATAAATCCTCAACATTTAAGAAACTGGTTTGCTAATTGTTGCTACTGTACCTCATAATAGCCAGAACTGCTGTAACGGCTCTTGCGTACCTTAAACATATTTAGGTTTGATACACTCCACCTCGCTTTTGCTAATTACACCTCAATAATCTTGTCGAATAATAGCGATCACAACGCCCACTCTACTTCTTTTACTGCGATCGCATTATCTCGTAAATTAGTTTTATTAACGCGCAATCATCGGCATTTCAGCAAGATAACCGGATTGTTAATTGAGGATTGGACGGTTTAATGCGATTGCCTAATTTATTGTCGAGTGAGGGCGTAGGCGAAGTCCGTTGCAGACATCGCTCATAAAGGCAATTAAATCATCATTATCTTCGAGACAGTTGCCACCCCTTACTTTAACTCGTTATTCTTCAGATAGGCGTGATGCAGTAAGGGAAAACCTCAAATGTCAACTAATGTTTCTCTGGAAGAACGTCTCGCAGCTGTCGAAGCGGCGGTGACGGAGTTGCAAAAACAAGTAGCGGCTTCTCAACCAACTAATTGGCTGCAACAAATTACAGCTTCCTTCAAAGACGAGCCTGCGTTTGAAGAGGTACTCGCTTATGGACGTGCGATTCGTCAAGGCGACGAGCCAATAATCGAAATTCAGGATGAGCTATGAAATATTTGTTGGATACAGATCATTTAAGTATCATCCAGCGACAGATGGGGCAAGATTACATCAATCTTTCAACCCGCATGGCTCAATATCCACTATCAGATTTTGCAATTTCAATTGTCACATTTCACGAACAACTTCTTGGTAGCCATACATATATTAGTCGCGCTCGTAACGATAGTGAAGTTGTTAAGGGTTATAAGATGATGGTACGTCTTGTAAATGATTTCAAGGTTCTACCGCTTGTGTCATTTGATGCTGATGCTGCTACTGCATTGAGTCAATTACAAGCTAAACGCATTCAACTTGCAAGAATGGATTCGCGGATTGCGGCGATCGCACTATCTCGTAAATTAGTTTTATTAACGCGCAACCATCGGAATTTGGGCAAATTACCTAGATTGTTAATAGAAGATTGGACGGTTTAATGCGATGCCTAGTTGATTGCCGAATTAGGGCGTAGGCGAAGCCCGTCGTAGACATTGCACCAACGGTCTACTTCTTATGAATCTCACACACAATCCCTCAAAAAGAAAGCCTTAGTACAATTCTAGACAATGCAGACTTGGATTATTGAGTAGCTCTTGAATTACCTCTACCCCAGAACGAAGTAGAGATTCAACTTGTTTTGTTGGTGCATTTCCGCAGCGTAGCCATACAACTTTAGGTGGAGAACCGTACAAACGGCTTCTTTCGGCAAAGTCTACATCTTGAGTTAAGATGCAAAAGTCATTGGTTTTAGCAAATTCCCATATTTCAGTATCAGTCTTCACTTCCAGTCCATGAAACTGAACATGACTGGAATCAGGGAAAACGTCTGCTAATTGAGTTACCAGCTTGCGACTCAAATTTTGATCAAAAAGCAGCTTCAAATACCACCTGCCGTTCGCGTAACGTTTGGTAGAGAGGCAACTAAACGATGTTCACGGTCAGCAGCAAACTCTAGACTTGCCCTAATATCTTCTTCTGTTAATTCAGGGAAGTCGTCTAATATCTCTCCATGAGACATACCAGCTGCCAACCAACCTAGAACATCGTACACGGTGATTCGCATCCGTCTAATACAAGGCTTACCACCTCGCTTGTCCGGTTCAATTGTAATAATATCGTGATAGCTCATAATGATTATAAACTGCATAGCATCTTTCTAAGTCTAGAACAGCTTTACATCGTGCTGCAACGAGGCGATCGCAACAACACTCTACTTCTTTTACTGCGATCGCACTATCTCGTAAATTAGTTTTATTAACGCGCAATCATCAGGATTTGGGGAAAGTACCCGGATTGTTAATTGAGGATTGGACGGTTTAATGCGTAGGCGCAGCCCGTCGTAGACATCGCCTAGTTTATTGTCGAGTAAGGGCGATCGCAACAACAGTCTACTTCTTTTACTGCGATGTCTACGACAGGCTATTCGGCGTCGCACTATCTCGTAAATTAGTTTTATTAACGCGCAATCATCAGGATTTGGGGAAAGTACCCGGATTGTTAATTGAGGATTGGACGGTTTAATGCGTAGGCGCAGCCCGTCGTAGACATCGCCTAGTTTATTGTCGAGTAAGGGCGATCGCAACAACAGTCTACTTCTTTTGCTGCGATGTCTACGACAGGCTATTTGGCGATTGCACTATCTCGTAAATTAGTTTTATTGACACGCAATCATCGGGATTTGGGCAAAGTACCTAGATTGTTAATGAGGATTGGACGTTTTAATGGCGATCGCCTAGTTTATTGTCGAGTGAGAGCGATCACATGAACGGTCTACTTCTTATGCATCTCACACACAATCTCTAAATATCCTCTAAATATAAAGTCAAAGTCGCGTTTTGTCGAATTGGGGCGATTTGATGGGCAACCTAGATATGGAATAAATTTGGTTATAGCTATGTGGCAAGAGAAAATTGGGGGTATTCTCGGTTTTATCTTGATTTTCGGTGGAATCTTTTTCTTTCGCGGTTGTGATGAAATGATTCAAGTGTATGATCCAGTAACAATGAAGCGCGAAAATTGGAGTCCTTTTAGAGAACTGACGGCTGATCGTAGTCCGAAACATCAGGCTCAAGCGAAATTGATTGCTGGATTCTATGAAGTTTTCCCACAGAAAAAGCGATCGCCACAGACTAATCAAGATGTCTTAGAGATGTCAGACAAGTATTGTGAATTAAAAGCTGGAATTACACAGAAGGGGCAGATTTTTGCTTCTATGACTGGTCAGTTGCAACGACTTCTTGAAGAGCCGTCAGCGACAAGCATAGCGGATGAACTCTTGCTCAATCTTGTTACGGTATACGCTCTTGCAAACTCCTATCTCTGTCCTAACATTGGTGTTCAAGTTTCTATTCGTCCTGAAGCTCCAAAAAGTTACCTTTCTGCTGTCAAGCAACAAGGTTTTGATACTCAGGATGTCAGTACTGAATTTCATCAAAAACCAGATGCAACTTTTCTTGTAGCCGGATATGGCTCATGTGCTGATATCTACAAAATGGGCTTTAAAGAGGCATTGGAGAATAAAACAGCATCTTTCAGTAACACTCATAACATTAACGTGATCTATAATGCAGCCCACGAGCATTTATGCTCTGATGCCAAGTAAGTAAAGTGGAGATTTACAAAATGGACTCAGCAGAGGAATATCTTAAACGAACAGAAAGTGCAGTTATTAAAATTTTTGAGGGGATTGATTCATATCTTCAAATTCTGCATGATTCAAAGCCACCTATTTACATAGGTAATGCTGGAGATAGCCTAAACCAAATACCTGTCTATAAAGACTGGATGGCTGAAAATCAAGCTGAAATCCAATCATCATTCAAAGCACAGAAAGAATTCTCTGCGGAAAGTTTTGCGCTTGCTACCCTCTGTGGTTCTGTACTGCAAATTGCTACAATGGGAATTCAATGGTTTTCTAAAAATGAAGAGATCCCTGAAAAGTTATCTGAAGATTTGTACCCATTCATAAAACCTGGGAATAAAATGACTAAATTCTGCATAGGGCGGAGGGTTAGAAGTTTACCTATTGGGCTAGTAATTTATGCTGGTCGTAATCAGTTTAATCACATAGATGATGATAAACTTAGAAAAGAAAATATAACAATTTTTAATCTTCTCGCACACAATTATGATGGTTCTACAGACCAATCTCCTAAAGATCCAGCATTTGACTTAGAAAATGGTATCTTAATTAATTTTGCTAGCAATATTACAGAACTTCTTAACTGGAGAGATTACAAGTCTTATTACTGTGATATGCATTCGCTAATAGTTACTGTGTAATCTGGTTTCTAACCCTTTTATATGACGATTGCCTAGCTTGTCTCTCCTTCAAAGCGATCGCACCATTTAATCTAAAAAATCGTCATTAAAATTAGTCTTTTCTCTTACAGTTTTCCTTTGAGCAAAATGCATTAAAAATCTAAAAACTAGACTCCATAAGAGTTATACTGTCTAAACCATCAAAACAGATTGTACCTAAATAACTCTGGAAGTTGCATTTAGGCTAGAAATAGGCTCTTTTTTCTCCCGCCGCTAAAAAACCTTGCATTATATGATGTTGAGGAGCGATCGCTCTTAACCCTGTTCTTACAAATCCTCTGGCATAATCACAGAAATTAATTGATTCCGATTCTTCCGATAAATTCTAAAATCGCTATCAAATGTTAGCAATTCACTATCAGGATACAGTTGTGTCATTCTCACCAAACACGCATCTGCTAATGACATTGGAACTGATTGATATTGTCGCAGCAATTCTTTAATCACTGCCGCTTCTTCACTTAAGCACATCGAAATTAATATCTTTCCCTCGTCCAGTAAAGATATCACCGTATCCTGACCACCGTAAATATTTCGCAACAAAAAACAAGTCTCTACAATTACAGGCTCACAAGTGAGTAAAGGCTGCTCAATTGTGGCTAACGTGTTAATTACCCAGGCATGAAGATGCTCTCTGCGATTAATAAAAGCTACTAATGGCCCCGTATCGATGATGACTCGCTGCTTCATTCAATTCCTAAACCTTCCAGATGTTGTTTGTTAGTCGCCAAATCACCGGGGCCACCATCAACACAACCAGCAAATTTTTGAGATGCTTCCAAAAATGAAATAGGCTCAATTTGTTCAATATTTGTATTTTTTTGTGCTAGTTGATTTTGCAGAAACTCAATAAAATCTAAGACTTCTTGTTGCTTCTCTGGCGGGAGCGATCGCATTTTTTCAGTGGCAGTTTGTATAATACTCAAAACAACCTCCAGAAGTTATTGATCCGTCTTTTTTGCGTCCAATCAATTTAGTTTAGCAAACTAACACTTTATGGAGCAAATGGATAAAAGCTCCTGGGCTAGATGCAAACTTTATTTTCTGCTGCTGAATTTAGGCACTACGCTATATTTAATCTAAAAAATCGTCATTAAAAATAGTCTTTTCTTTTACAGTTTTTCTTAAAGCAAAATGCAAGCAAAATCTAAAAACCAGACTCTATAAGAGTTATACTATCTAAAGCATCGAAATAGATTGTTCCTAAATAATCCTGCAACTTGCATTTAGGCTAGAAATAGGCTCTTTTTTCTCCCATTGCGAAAAAACCTTGCATTATATGATGTTGAGGAGCGATCGCTAGGTTCGGAGTAATCCCAAGAGTGCATTTGACGGAAAGGAAGACCCATCTTTTGGAAGACGTACTTCTCTTTCACACCAGAAGCTACTAGGTCAGGCTTCAGCGCTTTGATAAATTCCTCGAATTCGTAAGCGGTAACGTCGTCATAAACGATGGTGCCGTTTTCGATGTAGTGAGTGGTACGTTTGTAATCGTCATTATGAGCGAACTCATAACCTGTACCAATCATCTTCATGCCCAAGTCTAGGAAGGCTGGAACAACGTGGCGAGGACGTAGACCACCAACCATGATGGCAACAGTCTTACCATCTAAACGGGGGCGGTACTTAGCAATTACCGCATCCATTGTTGGCTGATACTTGGCGATAACCTTCTCAGCGTTTGCTTGGATTGTTTCGTCAAACTTGGAAGCGATTTCCCGTAAAGATTCAGCAATCTTGGTGGGGCCGAAGAAGTTGTATTCCAACCAGGGTATACCATAAGCTTCTTCCATGTGACGGCTGATGTAGTTCATCGACCGGTAACAGTGGATGAGGTTCATCTTCACATTGGGGGTCATCAACATTTCGTTGATGGTGCCATCACCTGACCACTGAGCGACTACGCGCAAGCCGATTTCTTCTAACAGGATGCGGCTAGCCCAAGCATCTCCACCGATGTTGTAGTCACCAATGATGGCTACATCATAAGGAGTACCTTCAAACTTGAGTGTACCGTCTTTCTTAGCTTGGTCGGATCTGGTGAAAACCCAGTCACGAACCATGTCGTTAGCAATGTGGTGTCCCAAAGATTGGGAAACACCCCGGAAGCCTTCGCAACGCACAGGTACAACTGGCTTGCCAATTTCTTTCGATGTCTTCCGAGCAACTGCTTCGATGTCATCCCCAATTAGACCGATGGGGCATTCAGATTGAATGGAAACACCACGGTTGAGTGGGAAAAGTACATCAAGTTCTTGGATTAACTTGGTGAGTTTTTTGTCACCACCAAAAACGATATCTCTTTCTTGGAAGTCGGAGGTGAAGTGCATGGTACCAAAGGTATCAATACCTGTGGTGCCGATGTAGTAGTTACGACGACCAGACCAAGACCAGTAACCGCAACCTACAGGCCCGTGGCTGATGTGGATCATGTCCTTAATAGGACCCCAAACCACACCTTTAGAACCGGCGTAAGCACAACCACGAGCGGTCATTACCCCAGGAAGGGATTTGATGTTAGACTTAACGCCGCAATCGGACTTACCTTCTTCGTATACACTTAAGTGCTTTTCCCGTTTTTTCTTAGCTTTATCGGGGTAAGCCTCTAGAACTTCTTTAATTAGTTCTTTTCTTTCTTCGATGATGTTTTGATTTTCTGGAGGTGTCATATTTAGCCTCTGTGACTCGTAAGGATCGGGGCATAGGGGGACTAGGAGTCCCCTCTAAGATTAGGGGGGAGATTAGAGGGAAAGGTCAAAGGTTAAAGGTCAAATGTGAGATTCTTCCTTTTTCCTTTTTCCTTGTGCTAAAGCGTTATTTCTTAGCAGCGATTTATACTACAGGAGCTTCAGCAGCACTCTTACCAACTAGCATTGCGGTATTTTCGTCGCTTTCGAGGATACCGAATTCAATCAACAATTCTTCTAGTTCTTCCATTTCGATGGGTGTAGGAATAGCTAGATTTTTGTTGTCGATGATCTTGGTAGCCAATGTCCGGTATTCGTTAGCTTGGTTGCTTTCTGGTGCGTACTCGTTAACAGTCATCCGGCGCAATTCTGCGTGTTGAACGATGTTGTCACGGGGTACGAAGTGAATCATTTGGGTGTTCAACCGTTTTGCCAAGGTTTCGATCAATTCGATTTCCCGGTCAGTGTTACGGCTGTTACAAATCAAACCACCCAAACGCACGCCACCAGTGTGAGCATACTTGAGAACACCACGAGCGATGTTGTTAGCTGCATACATCGCCATCATTTCACCTGATGTCACGATGTAGATTTCTTGTGCCTTGCCTTCACGGATAGGCATTGCGAAACCACCACACACAACGTCACCTAATACGTCGTAAGATACGAAGTCTAAGTTTTGGTAAGCACCGTTTTCTTCCAAGAAGTTGATGGCGGTGATAATACCACGACCTGCACAACCTACTCCGGGTTCTGGACCACCAGATTCTACGCAACGAACGTCACGGAAACCGGTTAGCATTACTTCTTCGAGTTCGATATCTTCTACTGCACCACGTTCTGCGGCGAGGTGAAGAACGGTTGTTTGAGCTTTGCTGTGCAGCATCAAACGGGTGGAGTCAGCTTTAGGGTCGCAACCGACGATGAGGATGCGTTGACCCATTTCTGCCATAGCTGCTAAGGTGTTTTGGGAGGTGGTAGATTTACCGATACCGCCCTTACCGTAGAAAGCTATCTGTCTAATGTTTTCGTCTGTCATGGTTCTTGTTTCCCTGCAATTGGTTGGTTGGTGGGTCTGTGCGTTTGTCAGTTGCGTTCACGCCAGTTGAGCGACAGTAGTGAGCGCGTGTAGAGCATCGTTGGTAGCGTTGGCATAAATGCCTGCTGGGGGCGATCGCTCCACAGCCAAAATTATTGACAGTAAGTACATCGATCTTCCTCGTTAAATTTTTTTTCTTTTGGTTTTTTGTCCTTTGTCCTTTGTCATTTGTTTTGACAAAGAACAAAGAAAATTACGCGATTTACAAATACGTCATAATGTGTTTCAGCTTGCAAGATTCAATAGGACTTGATGTTGCTATTTGTCAACAATCAATGCATAAGTCCTATTACTTGTTCAAAATAGCGCCCTTCATATTTGTGACGCGATCTAGCGCAGCTTTGGTGTTTTCTGCTGACACTCCACGCACAGCCATTGCTTCACCGAGATGCTTGGCGATCGCATCGAAGTGTGGTTGCTGTAAATTCAATCCTGCGTGGGTTTTGTCCATTGGACGACCGCCGTATTGCTTTGGCCCTTCAAATATTTGACCTAAGAAAGCAACTAGATGATTGCGTTGCTTTGCCATGTCTGTACCAGCAAAAATGGGACTGAGAAGGCTGTCTGTAGCAATGCGTTTGTGGAGTTCATCTACTACTTGTTCAATAGCTGGTTGTCCACCAATGTTGTCGTACAATGTGCTCATATCCTGTTCCTTTGAAGCGAGTTGGATGATGAAATTTGCAAGTAGGCACTTAATCTATGAAGCCTATATGCTGTTAGCCGTAATAGCTAATTTAGCTATCGGTTGTCGGTAGGATTGAAGCATTGATGTGGAGACAATTATATGGTTCAAATCCTACTTTCTGTTCCTGGCTGAATGCATATTAGAGCGTATTTGTAGATTACGTTAAGTCCTACAGCAATTCCTAAACTGCTTCGACTACAAGGCTCTTGCTGACACGATCTTGTAATCTGGCTTCGATCGCAATTTTCAGAGTTGCTGTACTACTAGAACAGGAACCGCAAGCACCTTGCAGTACAACTTTAACGCGATCGCCTTCTACATCATATAGTTCTACATCTCCCCCGTCTGCAATGAGTACGGGTCTGACTTCTTCATCAAGAACCTTTTGAATTAGAGCAATCTTTTGCACGTTTGTTAGCGATCGTTGCTTTGAATTCACAATTTCTGTGGCAACTTGTACGCCGTAATTGTTGAGAGCAGGTGAGGCGTATTCCTGTTGAACTGATCTAATAATATCATCGATATTAGCCAGACAGGAACCGCATCCGCCACCAGCTTTTACATAATTTGTTACTTGCTCGGCATCCGTGAGATGATTTTCTAGAATCACGCGACGAATCTTAGACTCGCTGATCCCAAAGCAACTGCAAATTAATGCGCCTTCATCGTCATCATCATGGGTAGCTAGAGGTATGCCACGATAATTATAGATAGCGGCTTCTAGCGCTTCTTGTCCCATCACAGAGCAATGCATCTTTGCTTCTGGTAAACCACCCAGGTAATCTGCAATGTCTTTATTGGACACTTTCAGGGCTTCATCTAAGGTTAAACCTTTGACCATTTCGGTTAATGCACTAGAAGATGCGATCGCACTAGTACAACCAAAGGTTTGAAAACGAGCATCTAGAATCTTATCAGATTCTACTTCCACTTTCAGGTGCAATCTCAGAGCATCACCGCAAGCAATGCTGCCGATTTCACCCGTTGCAACCTTAACTCCAGCTTCGCCCGTTTCTTCAATTTCTCCCTGATTTTTGGGATCGTAAAACAGTTCTAATACTTTATCGGTGTAGTCCCACATAATGAATTTTAGATTTTAGATTTTGGATTTTAGATTGGGGGATTGGGTACTGGGTAATGAATACTGGGAAAATTCTTACCTAATTCCCAGTCCCTAATCCCTAGTCCCCAGTCCCTAGTTCTTAACGATGCGCTAGTGCTTGTTCTTGTCCTTGCAACCAACCTGCATCATCATTTTTGAAGGGTGAGAGGGCGCGTAAACGTTCTACAATACTGGGCATTACCTCTATTACTTGATCGATTTCGGCTTCGGTGGTGTAGCGACAAAGACTGAAGCGAATTGAACCGTGCAAAGTTGTGTAGGGTAAGCCCATTGCCCGCAGGACGTGGGAGGGTTCGAGAGAACCGGAGGTACAAGCAGAACCGGATGATGCACAGATACCGTATTTGTTCAATAACAGTAGAATTGCTTCACCTTCGATGTACTTGAAGCCGATATTGGTTGTGTTTGGCAATCTCTGCGTAACGTCACCGTTAACGACACAATCGGGGATTTTAGCGAGTAAAGTTTGTTCGAGGCGATCGCGCAGCTTTCTTTCTCTTGTCGTCGCTTCTTCTAAGTGTAACAGTTCCAATTCCGCAGCTTTGCCCAAGGCAATAATTGCTGGAACATTCTCTGTTCCCGCTCTGCGTCCGCGTTCTTGGTGTCCCCCAATCATGAAGGGACGGAACCGAACTCCGCGCCGGATATATAAAGCACCAATTCCTTTCGGCCCGTGCAGCTTGTGACCAGACAGGGTTAACATATCCACGGTGCTAGTCTTCATATTCAACGGGATTTTTCCCACTGCTTGCACCGCATCTACATGGAAGATAGCGCCATACTCTTTGACGCGCAACCCAATTTGCTCAATTGGGAAAATCGTGCCGGTTTCGTTATTAGCATACATAATTGTCACCAGGGCGGTGTTACCCGTCAAGGAAGCTTCTAGTTCATCTAGATCCAGCTGCCCTTGATGATTTACTGATAAATAGGTAACACTATAACCTTGGGTTTCTAATTGTTTGCAGACATTGAGTACTGCTGGGTGTTCAACTTGGGTGGTGATAATGTGTCGCTTTTCTGGTTGCGCTAACAGTGCGGCTCGAATCGCCGCGTTATCTCCCTCAGTACCGCAACTTGTGTAGACAATTTCTGACTCATCGGCTCCCAGGATGGCTGCAAGTTGTTCTCTTGCTGTTCTCACTGCTTTACCGACTTGCCCACCAAAGGTATGCATACTGGAAGGATTGCCGTAATAATCTGTGAGGTAAGGTAGCATTACCTCTATAACTTCTGGGTCTACCTTAGTGGTAGCATTATTATCAAGATAGATGCAGTTATTTTGCATTGTTGTCTTCAATTACAAATTAGGAATTATTTAATTAAGCTTCAGAACCCATTGATTGGGATTGACGCTTTTGCAACTGCTCAGAGTATTTCTGGGAATAGCTTTTAAACCAACGTTCCCAGTAATCTTGTTTATTTGTTAATTTAGCAACTACGTGATTGTAATTGGTAAACCAGCCTTCCCAATAATCGCTAGGCTGCTTAACGCAACCGTCGCAGGTGGGACAACCAGCTTTACACTGAGGCACGGTATGAATGCTACCAATACAGTTTGTACAAAGTTCAGGGTCAATCCAGTGCTGTCCGTCAACCACTTTAATTGCATTTGTGGGACATACTGTTAGACAGAGATTGCAGGAAATACACTGGCTAGTAAGAATTTTGTAAGCCATGATTTATTCTCCTTTTTTGGGAATGGGGCAGTGGGCATTGGGCATTGAGGATTGGGTTTAGGGGAGGGCATTGAGGATAATTCTTATCCCATGCCCCATGCCCTATGCCCCATGCCCTATTCGTTATTCCCTAATTCTTTAACGTATTGCTCGTAGAACTCCAAAGCAACCTTTTCAATTACGTCGTAAGCTTCAATAGTCTTGATTCCAGCTTCTTGCAATTTTTCTTGAGGACAGTTACCAATCTTGGAGACTAGAACTGCTTTGCAATCTGCGATCGCTTTCATAATATGCTCAAAAGAAGCTTCTTCGCCGTATCCACCTTGGCAGTATTGGTCAATTTTGCGATGGCTGACAAAGCGAACTTCATCCCCACCCACTTCGTAAATTTGGAATTCTTTCGCATGACCGAAGTGTTGGTTAACCAATCCGCCGCCTTTGGTTGCTACTGCAACTAAGACTTTAGGACTGTTGGCAAATTTCTTGCCGGCAAGCGCCTTATCTTTGGCTACTTTAAGTTCTTCTTTAAACTTCTCAATTCCTTCGTGAACAGTAGCGCGTTGCTCCATGTCATATTCTGGAGTCATTTCCAAGAATTTCTCTTTGGAAAATTCTTGGCTGCGGTCTTCTCCCAATAATCCTACTGCATCGGCACGGCACTGGCGACAGTGGCGCATCATTTTCATGTTACCGGAGCAATTGTCTTGAACTTCTTTGAGTTCTTTGGGTGTGGGGCCGCGTTGACCGGTTAAACCGAAGTGGGTGCCATGTTCTGGTGCAGAAATCAATGGCATGATGTTGTGCAAGAATGCACCTTTCTCACGAATGACTCGATTCACTTCGACTAAGTGATGGTCATTAATTCCAGGAATCATCACTGAGTTAACTTTGCACAAGATATCAGCATCTTTGAGAGCTTGCAAGCCTTCCATCTGTCTTTCGTGGAGAATTCTTGCGCCTTCAATGCCTCTATAACGCTTGCGTCTGTAGTGAACCCAAGGATAAATCTTAGCACCGATCTCTGGATCTACCATGTTAATGGTGATCGTAACGTGATCTATATTTAATTGTTTAATGCGATCGATGTAGTCGGGCAGCATTAAACCATTGGTTGATAAGCAAAGCTTGATGTCTGGTGCTTGTTCTGCAATCAACTCAAATGTGCGGAAAGTTTTTTCTGGGTTTGCCAGAGGGTCGCCAGGACCGGCAATTCCCACAACTGTCATTTGCGGAATCTTGCCGCCAATGACTAAAGCTTTGTGTGCAGCTTGTTCTGGTGTTAGCAATTCGCTAACTACTCCAGGACGGCTTTCGTTAGCGCAATCATATTTGCGGTTGCAATAGTTGCATTGAATGTTGCAAGCAGGAGCAACTGCAACGTGCATCCGGGCGTAGTGGTGATGAGCGTCTTCGCTGTAGCAGGGATGTTTAGCAATGCGTTCTTGGAGCTTTTCGTCCCTTTCCACGGTGGCGCTGGTGGTGCTGTCGCAGCCGCAACCACCGGATTTTGCTTGGGTTGTCGATTCCGTAGCGTTGGAGTTGAGGAGTCGTGTAGACGGTGATGTCATTGAGTTTCGCAAAAAGGTCGGTGGACTTGGCTGCCACTGTGGGAGATGCTGTTGCCACTCTCTATGCCCAGGAATTGAAGTCGCGTCTTTCACACTGCCTGCAAACCCTTGGGTTCGGGCGACTTGTTTTCAAGTAAGGCAGGCGATAGATATGTAATGTTCGGCTGGTGTGTCAAGGTTCGGTTCTTGGGTAGAATTTGTGCTTACAGCCGCGACTTCTTTTCACTTCAGGCTTGGTGCTATGTCATCCCTCCACTCACTTTTCGCTTTGTTTTGTTTCAGAGCGTTAGGTGATTGGCGATATAAGATTTATAGCAGCCGTCTCCTAGCCAAACGGTGCGTCTCTCTAGGATAGAATTTATTGGATTTATTACGTTTGTACTCAAATACTAACAACCCTAATTCTTCAAGCATTACAAGAATTAAAAAAGTTTTTTTCGGGTAGGGGTTCTAGTATTTTTTGGTTAGGGTTCTAGTGTTTATAGATAGGGGTTCAGGATTTCTTTGTACTCAGCCACAACCCAATCCCAGCAAAGACTTTAATCTAATTGCAACTGGGTTTTGGTTATTTAAATGTGTACTCACATTGCCCTCAACTTGCGTCAAAAGCAAGAAATGCCAAGGGTTTGAGGGTGAAAAACTGAAGTAATCTATATTGTTTTACTCCATAAACGCGCGAAATTGAATTCTGTATCTAACATATCATTTTTTTGGGGGTAAAAATGCACTTCATATTCTTTTAATTTTTCTTTGAGAATGATGTTCAATTATGCCTTTAAGCCTTGTCTGGTAAGCCATATAAGCTAGTGAGAATAGATGTATTGCTGCACATAATTTTCAAAAAACTTAACTTTTCAGTTCTTTTTTTTCATTCCCACAATGAGGAGATGGGTAGGAAAGTCTCGAATTTTGTGTTTAAGAGAAACAACAAACTATAATCTAACATGATTGAGCGATCGCAATGATTTTTCTGACTTGCTCAATGCGAACCTTAGCGAAAAACCTACCCACTTTTCCTACGCTGGGCTGTTTAATCTCACAAGCTTAAGGAGTTTGTCAATTAGAAAGAAATCTTTGAGCATTTTCAATACATTAATGGCCGCAAATACTATGAACAAACTCTTGTGCTGTGTGAATTAAGCTACCAAGATAATAAACAATATGATATAGATAAAAAGACCTACAACAGCAAAAAATATTGCTCATCAATATTGATTGCAGATTACTTTTTTATAGCTTTAGTTAGTGTTTAAAATCACCTTTAGAAGATTTCTAAAAGGACATTATTTTACATTTACAATAAACAAAAAAATCCTGGTTTGTAGTAAGGTCTGTCAGGGTTGAAGTCTTTACTACAAACTCGGAGTTATGCTGAGATACTTGATCATGAAGTTGCAACTGGATTTTAAGCTAGAGCCGCTGCTGGTTGCTGCCAGCGTCCCACCGCCTTACCAATCACTGCTAATTCTTGCATCAAGTTATCGAAACGGTCTGGCGTAAGAGATTGGGGCCCATCAGATAAGGCTTTAGCAGGGTTGGGATGAACCTCTATCATCAGGGAATCAGTGCCAGCTGCGATCGCAGCCATTGCCATTGAAGGCACAAATTCAGACCAACCTACACCGTGGCTAGGGTCAATCATGATTGGCAGGTGAGTCAGCTTTCGCAACACTGGCACTACTGATAAATCCAGGGTATTTCGCGTATATTGGCGGTCAAAGGTACGTATTCCTCTTTCACACAAAATTACATTTGGATTGCCAGAGGCCAAAATATACTCGGCTGCCATCAACCAATCTTCAATAGTCGCTGCCATTCCCCGCTTCAAAAGAACTGGTTTCGGCTGCGCTCCCACTTTCTTGAGCAAAGAGAAATTCTGCATATTCCTTGCCCCCACCTGGATTACGTCAGCAATTTCAGCAATTTTATCCAAGTCAGCAGCATCCATTACTTCTGTAATAATACCTAGCCCGCTGACTTCCCGTGCCTTCGCCAACAAATCCAAAGCACTCTCGCCGTGTCCTTGGAAGGCGTAAGGTGAAGTCCTGGGTTTGTATGCCCCGCCTCGCAAAAACTTGGCTCCGGCTGTCTTGACGCGCCGTGCAGTTTCCACAATCATTTCTTCATTTTCTACAGAACAAGGGCCGGCAACGATTACCAAAGGCTGGTGTTCACTAAATAGCACCGCTCCATTGGGAGTATTAACCACCACTTCCGAAGCTTCACCGTGGCGGTACTGGCGGCTGGCTCGTTTGTAAGGCTGCTCTACCCGCAATACCTGCTCAATCCAGGGGCTAAGTTCCTGAATTTGTAGTGGATCTAAACTGGCAGTTTCACCAACTAAACCAATAACTACTTTATGTTGACCAACAATTTTTTCTGGAGTTAGCCCCCAGCTACTTAATTCCTCATCAATGCGGTTTATTTCCGCCTCTGGGGAACCACTTTTCATTACTATAATCATCTGTAAGTTCCTGATTAATTGAGTAAAATTTTGTGTAAATGGGCTAACTTTATTGTTGCTTACTTAGCCTAATTACGAATAGTTAAAAATAAAATTTATTTACAAAATATAGCGCTCAGTCAGTAGGTTTACTGTTAAATAACTGGATATAGGGTATAAAAAAGATTATATAATTTTAATTCGCAATGTTGAAGTTTTGAATAAGAATTCAGAAGTCAGATTTCAGAAATCAGAATCAAATTACTTGAGGATTCGGACTCGCCACTAATTAATTCTGGATTCTGGCTCCTGACTCCTGAATTCTTTGTTAATAAAATTTCAACTTCAACATTCACTTCTTCGTTTACTCAATACCGCAGTTATCTAATACCTGAGCGCCGTTGATTATGAGTTTTTTTGCCGAGTTTCGCGCCAAACTTCCACCATTCGTCCCCAATTGGTGTTGAACTCACCCAAACCCAACAGGCTTCCGACTCTTTCTTCATCCCAAGAGGCAGAAAGAACGCCATAAGTTATCCCTAAGACCCCCAAACCAAATAATCCCATGTTCACCAATAACACGGCGATGGGAGGTAGTTGGATGTTGGAGTACATAGCAAGCAGATAGCTAACAACCAAGGCGCTAATGCCCAAAGCTGTTGGTACACCACAGAACCCAGCTACCCGTCGGATCATCCGCTGGCTGACTACTTGGGGAATAGCCATCTCTTCTTTGGTGTAAGGCCGTTTTTTATCAGCCTGTTTGCCAGATTCTTGTGGCTGTGTTGCTAGTTTACTTTGAGTTTTTGCGGGTTTTTGGCGCTTTTTTTTCGGTTCAAAGGGCAAGCGACTGCCTTCAGATTCTTCAGCAGACATAAGCGGTAGTCCCTATCCACGAATACCGAGACGAGCGATCAAAGCTTGATACTTTTCCCGGCTTTCCTGAGATATATAGGCTAGAAGACGCTTGCGCTGACCAATTAGCTTTAGCAGTCCCCGCCGGGAGGAATGGTCTTTTTTATTTGCCTGGAGATGTTCGCTGAGGCGGTTAATGCGCTCAGTTAACATGGCAACTTGGACATCGGCCGAACCAGTGTCTGTTTCGTGTACTTGGTAATTGGAAATTATTTCTTGTTTCCGCAGTTGCGTCAGAGCCATGATCGATTTAATTTCTAGTTTTTCTAAATGTATGTAGCAGTCTCCTATAATATCACAGCCATTAAGCTGGATGTAGAATCATCTTTGCTACTTTGCCTTGCACTCTAGGAAACTAAGTAAGTCAGAAGCTAGACTCCAGTCAATACGGTGCGGATAAGATCCCCCCGCCTGTGGCGACCCCCTTTTTAAGAGGGTTAAGAAGTAAATGAGCAAGCCTTTGTAAGGGGGGTTGGGGGGATCTTCGCTCGATAAACAAGCTAACCGAACCGTATTGAGACTCCAGTATCCTTCGATAATAGACGCAAGACTGAATCCTATTGTTATTATCAGCTTGTTCTACGCCTTAAATCTGGTGGAAAAAGTCAAATTTAAGCAATGGTGGTAAATGCAAGCAGGTCTTTCCTCAGTGCAAAAACTACACCAGTTCGTGGAAGAAGTATTATTGCCAAATGCGAGACATTTTGGGTAGAACAATTTGTGCGATCGCAGATTATTCAACGACGACGATCCCGAACATTTCCGCACAATTTGCGATCGCTCACTTTTTAACGAACACCGAGATAGAAGATTACTAAGCTTCAAGTAAACTAAAATCACATTGACTATTTTAGCTGGCTACTGCCAAACAAATATCTTGGCTGTATAGCTTGGTAAGTCAGTGACTAAACCATCTCCCCCTGCTTCCACTTCACGCTTGGCGAACCAATCTCGCCAATATTCAGCAGATGGGAAGTCTGGAATTTGATATTTAGTTAGATTCTGGTCAGAAAAATTAGCCACGACAACGACATGAGAATTCTGTTCATCCCATCGGGTGTAAGCCAGTACTTTATCGTCCGCATTTTCGTAGAAAAAATCGATATTGTCACTTTGCAAGGCTAGATTCTGCTTGCGTAGAGCAATAAGGTTTTGATAATACTTAAATAAATCACGATTTTCGTCGCTTTCCAACAAAGACCAATTAATTTTCTGTGGCTGAGTCACACTTTCGCTTTTTTGCTGGTATTCGCCAAATTCTTCTCCCATCCACAGCATTGGTATACCCATCGCTGTCATTAACAGAACAGCTGCTAACTTTGCTCGCTTAAAAGCCTCTGTGTCAAAGATACCGCGATCGCCTAATTCTCGCAATAAACGTTCGCGATCATGGGTTGCCAAATAATTTATCACATTGCTAGCAGTTGCATAACCCTGCCGTCTGGGATCTAAAATTTGTTTTAGTTGTTCTAATTCAAATGTTTCTCCACAAATATATGGAACTATAAAGTACCGAAAACTCTCATGCCAACAAGCATCTAATGGCCCATCTGGTCTGACTACAGTATTTGTATCAGGAATATGTTCAGCAATATTGTAAAACTGTTTAGGTGCAGCATGGTTTTTCCCTTGTTTCGACAGCCAGTCTAGAAATTCAAAGTTAGCTAACTGGCGCACCGCATCAAATCTAATCCCATCAATGTGATACTCCTGAATCCAAAATTGCACCACATCCTCAACGTATTTCCATGCAGGTTTAACATCTAATTTTTCATCATAATTATCATAATTAAACTCTGGCCCCCAATAATTATCTGGGTCTTCAGGATAATGCTTATATTCGTAATACCAATAATTCCGGTCAATCAGCATTAACGGACATTCTTCATCTGTGTGGTTATAAATTCCATCCATAAAAACGCGAATGCCTCTACCATGACACTCATCTATTAATCGTTTTAAATCTTTTGTTGAACCATAACTAGATTCTGTAGCAAAGAAGTGGCGAACTTTATAGCCCCAGTTATAGTTACCTGGGTACTCATTAACTGGCATTAATTCAATTGCATTAACTCCCAATTCAACCAAATAATCTAACTTGGCAACTACCCCTAGATACTTGCCTCGTTTCTCAATGTCAACTTCGTCACCAGTAAAATCTGCAACGTGCATTTCATATATGACTAATTCACTATTCTCAGGTAATGGTTTTTCGTCGTGTTGCCAAATATAAGTATCAATAATGCGTTGCCCATCTTTAATCCGCACTATGCTGTACTTTTCTGTTTCATTAACATCTGTTGCTTTAGGATCAATAACATCTACCCATTCATCAATTGCAAAATTCGGGCTTTTATTTTGAATGCGAAATTTATATTGATAAATTCCATTTTCCAGTTTTACTTGAGCGCGGAAATAACCATCTTTATTTTTTACCATTGGGATTTCTTTCCATTCCGAAAAAGACCCAATTAAAGCTGCTCCTTCATTACGAGGAGCAAACAACGTAAATTCAATCAAACTTCCCATTTCCTATATCTTCCTGTGGTAATCCGTGTCAGCAGGTATGAAAATGTAAGCATTAAGTAAGTAGGCAAGAATAAATAAAACTATGTTACGCAATGTAAAAGTAATTAGGTTCTTTCCTAGTAATAGTTTTAGACATTACTACAGACCTTGAATTATTCATAACCACTTACTAACCTTAAGCATAGGGTTAGTATCTGCTCAGTAAATAGACCTTTCTCAGACCTTTTGAGAGGTTACTCGCTTGCGAATGACTATACATCTATCTTTAGTTAGTTTTGCTTAAAAATAAATATCATTTTTTTAAATTTGCTTGGTTTTGAGTTTTTTATAAAACAGAAGACTTATTTTCTGTTGCTTCAATAAATGCCTCAAACTGACCATTGGGCGTCCATTGAATAGCCCCATCTCGTCCTGTAAAAAATAATTTAGTTTGGCTTTGATTTAGCTCAGATAAAGTTTTTGGATCAAAATTAGCAGAAGAAGCGATCGCTACTTGTGGTTGTAGAGCAATCACTAAATCTTTTAATGACTGAGGGGCACACCATAACACTTGTGGACGTAGTAAACTACCACTCTTAACTAATTTTTGTACCTCTTTAGACTTGACATTACCAACTAGTAACCAATTCTGACCTAAAATTTGCAATTGTAGAATAGGTAATTGATCGTTGATTAATTGCGCCACTATTGAACCCGTTTTTACAGCTTGGCCAACTGCTAACGGTTCATAAGATCCTTGATGCTCTCGTAGTTCTTGTTGAATTGCCTGAGTCGCAATAGAATTTTCTGGTTTGGGAGAATATTCATAAAAGTTTTTGACTGGTAAACGTTGCAGTAATTCCAACCAAGCATTACTTTCATTGCCTTGGAAATCAGTTGCGATCGCCCAATTAATTTGATTTACGCCCTGCTGTTGCAAAAATGGTAGAATTGTGAAACGTCCTGTCCCTTCATCGCCACTATTAATTACAGTTACTGTCCCTCTATCTTGAACAACTATAATTGGTTCCGTACCAGATTCTAATACCGTTATCCTAAACAATGTATTTGTAGAATGCCACAGGGGAATGAGTACTAAACCAATCGCAATTATATTAGCAAACCACCACCGCCGCTGCCACCAAGGGACTAGCCAAACCAGTATAATCAACAAATAAATTATCAGAAGCTGCCAAGTAGATATACTGCCTACAGCAACAGAATTTCCTGGTAGCTTGCTAAAAAACTCCACTAATTTAATTAGCCAATCAGTTGGGTAATGCAATACCGCAGCTAAAAAACTTCCAGCCTGAGTCCAAATTAAACCGACTAAGGCACTAATGATTCCACCTATACTAATTATCGAAATTAATGGAGTACTAACCACATTCAGCAACAAACTATAAGATGGTACAACCCCAAAGACAAAAAGTTGCACAGGTAAAGTCCAAATAGTGGCAGCTAGGGGAACAGCAATCAAAGCAGCGATCGCAGGTGGTAGCCATGCTAGCCGATTGACTAATGCAGGTACTGTTACTATTAATCCCAGTGTTGCTAAAAAACTTAATTGAAAGCCTAAATCCCAAATCCATAAAGGATTAAACACTAATAATAAAGTTGCTGCTAATAGTAATGATCCGAACTGTTTGACTTTTCTTTTTAATAGCAAACCAACTAATGCCGCAAACCCCATAATTACGGCTCTAAGAACCGCAGGTTGAAAACCTGTTAAACTCAGAAAAATGATTAAAGCCAAAAAGCCAAAGGTAAATTGCGTTCCTTTACTTGCCCGCCTCGTTAACTGTAAAATCACACTCAAAATCAAAGAAGTTTGGAACCCAGAAGCTGCTAAAGCATGAGCTAATCCAGCCTGTACAAACAAGTCGCGGATATCGTAGGGTAAATCAACAGCTTTGCTTCCCAACACCATAGCACTGACAAGAGGTCCTTCAGGAATACCCAACCAACGAACTTGCGATCGCACAATTCGCTCCCGAATTTGCCACCATCCCCATTTACGTTCCTGCTCTAAAACATTTATTTGTCGCCCAATCAAACCAGCAAAGGTTCCCTCCTGCTTGAGAAACTTCTGAAAATCGAAACCTCCAGGATTGGAAGCCGCCTTTGGTTTATACAAAATCCCAGTCACAGCAATTTGTTGACTAGGGTATAACCCAGTCGCCTGAAGTATAGGTACTGTCACATACAATTTACCTGTAACTCCTTTTGGCACACCTGCTGAACCTTTATCATTTTTGACTTCATCTAACTGAGTCGCTTCCAGCCAAAATTGTCCTCGCTGACTACGAGTCAAGCGGGGATTACTCGCCACTTCGCCACGAATAATTACTAGCTGTTCTTGATTGCTGTTATTTCCAGGCGGAACAAACAGACTAATATCTTTTGCACCTGGTTGTGGCACTCGCCATTGAAAATATAGAGTTGCTAATAATCCCACCAAGCCAGCAGCTAGCCATATTCGTGGATGGGGAATAGGTTGCCAAATTTTAGGCAATGCCTTGTTTTTGTTTCCAGCATTTTCTGGTTTGTGAGCAATTTCCCGTGAACTGGTGCGTCTTCTAAAAAGAATTGCTCCCACTATTCCCAAAACCAAAATCCACACACCACCCCAAGGAACTGATGTAAACAGCAACCCAAAAATATAGCCAAGACAAATAATGACACCACTGGTTTGAATCATAAGATTTTTTGTAAAAGCATCTGAAAACCCGAATTTGCAGCTGACTTAAAATAGCTAGTGCAGCAATAGAGAAAAATCGGCATTGCTGAATTTGGCTATGAAATTCAAAAATAAAATATTCCAAACTCTTATTATCTGCGCTTGGAGCGCCTGTGCGTGAGTTTTTCATCTTTACTAATCAGCAACAGCGAAAAATTTTTATCCTTGTGGTGAAATATAGCCTATCAAGTTTATACAAACAAAGCCCGCACAGGCGGGCTTTATCCTTGTAGCTTTAATGTTCTAGACTCAACATTTAACCGTATTTCTGTCCTTTAAAAGCCGCATCAAAGTAAAGATATACCTACCTTAAACCTCAGCGCAGCATGGATAAACAGAACACAAAGTCCTAGCGAATTTAATTTGGCAAGACTCTGCGTTTAAAAACATTACGATTTTATACAAATCTATACTAAGTACAAAATTTTGCAAGCTCGTAGCGAATCCTTTAAAAAAACTCTACGTACCTCTGCGCTTTCCCCAACGTTCTTTGGCCTTAAAAACGCTAAAGCTGTACTTAGTTCATGTATCCACACCCTTTAGGATATTAGGCTTTTTGTTGAACTCACAGTATCTTTTAGCAACGGAAAACCCAACTTCTCCCTTTGCTCAACATATAAATGAGCTACTTTTCTAGCCAAATGCCGAATCCTAGCAATATAGCGAGTTCTCTCCGTCACTGAAATCACACCTCTAGCATCCAGCAGATTGAACGTGTGCGAACACTTCATTACATAATCTAAGCTAGGCAAGACCAATCCTCGCTCCGTTAATTGGGTAGCTTCCTGCTCATATAAATTAAATAGTGTCAGTAGCAACTCAGGATTTGACGCTTCAAAGTTGTAAGTACACTGCTCAATCTCTCCCTGAAGGTAAACATCACCATAAGTAATGTTGTCCGTCCAATGAATTTTAGTAATTGCCTCTACTTGCTGGAGATACATTGTCAGCCTCTCTAAGCCGTATGTAATCTCAATTGACACCGGACGGCAATCAATACCCCCACACTGCTGGAAATAAGTAAATTGAGTAATTTCCATTCCATCTAACCATACTTCCCACCCAGTGCCCCAAGCTCCTACCGTTGCATCTTCCCAGTTATCCTCTACAAACCGAATATCGTGGTCTTCAGGACGAATACCTAAAGCCCTTAACGAATCAAGATAAATCTCCTGAATATTATCTGGCGATGGCTTGATTAAAACTTGGTACTGATAATAGTGTTGGAAGCGATTGGGGTTTTCGCCATAGCGTCCATCTGTAGGGCGACGACAAGGTTCAACATAGGCAACAGCCCACGGTTCTGGCCCCAATGCTCTTAAAAACGTCTGCGGATTCTTAGTACCAGCCCCCTTCTCAATATCGTAGGGCTGGGCAATGAGACAACCGCGCTCGCGCCAGAACTGATGCAATAAAGCAATAACGGACTGAAAATTCACGCTTCCCCCTTGTTTGGTTGGCACAGTGCATAAACCATTGTTGCCTAGAAGCAGGCACGGTGGGGAGTTTCAAGAGGACACAGAAGTTTTCCAAAATAATTTTGGAAAAATAGTTGACACAAGGAGATAGGTTCGTTATATTGAATAAGTGCCTGAAGCGGAGCGCGAAAGAGCGACGCCAAAAGGTGAACCGAACCTTGAA
>JAHHHR010000086.1 GCA_019359245.1 Nostoc desertorum CM1-VF14
TGAACTGTTTTGGGAGCGATCGCGTTGCGGGTAGATTCATCGGTTAAAACTGCTCAAATGCTTACCATATATACATTTTATCAGTTTGAAGCTCCGCTTTTTTCTGAGTTTGTGAGAAATCCGGGGGTAAACAGATTCCTGATATTGAAGACGAATTCAGTAGGATTTTGAAAAATGAAGATAATGATATATCTTTAAAAGAATTACCCTCCCGGTTTAAAAGCAAAAAAGCAGAAGGCAACAAGAATATTAACCATTTATGCTTATTGTGGGATGACCCCGATTTACTACCACCCGAACAGCTACTAACCGAAAACAAACTCTAAACTGATTAATTTTATGACTGACTGGCAAATTTTTACTGGAAAGAGTGACCCTCACGATGATTGGGAATTACCCGAATCTCCCAAGTGGCGACCTTTCGGTAAAGAAATTGACCCAAATCAAAGTCGCAGCCAAATAAGAGGTGAAACTTTTCAACCCCGTGAAGAAGAAATAAAAATGGTCAATGCGGCTTTATATCTGCGACGACCTTTATTAATCACAGGTAAACCAGGAACAGGTAAATCATCTTTAGCTTATGCAGTAGCGAGAGAATTGATGTTAGGAGAAGTTTTATATTGGCCTATTACATCTCGGACTATTCTTAAAGATGGATTGTATAACTATGATGCGATCGCTCGGTTACAAGAAGTAAAACAGCAGCAAAAATCTTCAGAACTGTCTCGAGAAGAAGAAAAGGAACAACAAGCCAGTAGCATTGAAAATTATATCACTTTAGCGCCTTTAGGGACAGCTTTACTCCCTTCAACAAAGCCCCGTATTCTCCTCATAGATGAAATTGATAAAAGTGATATTGATTTACCTAACGACCTTTTAAATATTTTTGAAGAAGGGCGATTTGAAATTGAGGAGTTAGTTAGGCTGAAAAAAGAAATTCCCTCTGTTAATGTTCGTACCGCTTATACCGCAGATATTAGTCATGAGATTATAGAAGGAAAAGTAATTTGTACTACTTTCCCCCTTGTTATCTTAACCAGTAATGGAGAGCGCGATTTTCCTCCGCCATTTTTGAGACGATGTTTGCGTTTAACTATGAAAGAGCCGGAAAAAGAACACTTAGTCAAAATAATTGCGGCTCATCTAGGTCAAGAAATAGCAGATCCTAATAATTCAAAAAAACTGAACGATGAAGCCCTTAATGATTTAGTTGATAATTTTATTACACAAAGAGATACAAAAACCCTAGCGAATGATCAACTTCTCAACGCTCTATTTATGGTGATAAAGGGACGCATTTCAACTAAAGATGAATTGATTAAACAACTACTGCAAGATTTAGGTCAGGTTGAAGAAGATGAGTAAACCTTCTTCCCATGATGCAGTTGAACGTTTTTGCAATCATTTGGAGCGTAGTGGTTTAAGGAAACGTTTAGAACTAAATGACGAGGATATAGCGGATACTCTTTGGTTAGCTCTGCAAATGGGAGTAGAAAAGACTCTAAGCCAAGGTGAACAGGTTCAACCTCAAGAACAAACTATTCATGAAAATCCTATAATTCAGGATTCTAAACCAGTTGAGCCACCTATTAGTATTTATCCATCAGCCTCAGATTCGTTGCCCGAAGAGTCTAAAAAGGAAGAAAATACGGAGGGTTTACCTTTTCAAGCCCCTGCTGCACCTGCGTTACCAAACAAACTACAGATTAGTAAAGCTTTGCGTCCTTTTATGCGTAAAGTTCCTTCATATCACAGAAGAATCTTGGATGTTGAAGCCACTGTTAACTGTATTGTAGATGCTTTGATTGTCGAACAAGATATTTGGTTGTCTATCACTAAACCTCAACCTGAACGCTGGTTAAATCTCGAATTAGTGATAGAAGAAAACCGTTCTTCTTTTATTTGGCAAGAAACCATTAATGAATTAGAAGAGATATTACAAAATTATGGGATCTTTCGTACTGTCAGAAGTTGGAATTTATCAAGCGATCATCAAAGCAATTTACAATTAGCCAGCAAAAAAAAAGGAAGGCACAAAAATCAGCGTCAATATAGTTATCGAGAGTTATATCATAGTAATGGACGAGGTTTAATTTTACTCATCAGTGATTGCGTATCTGCTATTTGGCAACAAGAAACCATCTATGAGTGGTTACAGAAATGGTCAAATCAATCCCCAACTGCAATTATGCAGCTTTTCCCAGAAAGACTGTGGTTAAGTAGTGAATTAGGTTTAGGCTATAAAGTGAAGTTGAGAGCTTTTAACCCTGGTGTACCTAATTCTAAATTAATTTGTGGGGAAGATTTAGATGTAGAGCAAGCCTTAAATTTACCTATCATTACCCTAGAACCTGAATCTTTAAAGCAATGGGCTAAAGTAGTTGCAGGTTATGGCAGAATTCAAACAGCAGCTATTGTTTTAGACCTCGAATTTGTTAAAGAACAAGTAAACAAAACAGTAATATCTCAATATAAAGAACCATCACCAGAAGCAATAGTAGATCGTTTTTTAGCCACGGCTTCACCTACAGCACAAAGATTAGCTGGATTATTGGCAGCTGTTCCGGTTAGTTTACCTGTAGTGCATTTAATTCAAAAGACTATGCTACCTAAATCTACACCAGTAAATGTAGCAGAAGTCTTTTTAAGTGGCATGGTTGAAAGAAAGAACAATAAACAAGTTAATGAATATGAGTTTGTGGAAGGAGTCCGAAAATTACTCAACCAAGCAATGCGTTTAGGGGAAACCGAGAAAGTTTTAGATGTGGTGTCTGAATATATCGCAGACAAAATGGGATTATCCTTTAAAAGCTTCAAAGCACTTCTTTTAAAACTTCCAGATTTAAGTCAAGAAAAACAAGAAAATTTATTACCATTTGCTTATGTTGCAGTAGAAGTTTTACGCAATCTTGGGGGGAAATATGCCGACTTTGCCGAAAAAATTGATCCAAATCATTTCCAAAAGATACTAGATAATCAACAACTTTTTCAATTATTCGCGGGTGAATACATTTGTGCAGTTAAATGGGGGGGTGAAGCTGGTATTTGGCGTGAAGGTACAGAGAATTTATCTCTTTCTCCACAAGGTCAAGTGCAGTTCCGTTCTCGGTTTGGTTTAGCAGTAATTCAAAATTTAACAGTAGATGACCAAACGCTATCTTGGAGTTTTGATAACAATGAAACTGCCAGTAGTATCACTTTTAAAGAAACTAGTGAAGATAGCTATTTTTGGGAAGAAAATCAAACAGGCAAGTTATTTGAGGGATGGTTGAATTATCCCAATGAAGCCGGAATAGATTTCCGAGGTAGGTTTGTAATTAGTGATGATTTTCCTCCAGTTCAAGAGTTGATATTTGAAGTAGCAACTATCACTATTGAATTGGAGCTAGAAATAAAACCCTTTGAAGTTGCAACCATTGAACTGGAGAGAAAATGGAGTACCTTGGGAAGAAAAGCACCAGTAATCAAGCGTAGTCGTAAGCAAGCCCAATATTTTATCGAAGACTTACGCAATGGCGTTCAGCTAGAAATGGTCTCCATCCCCGAAGGTAGCTTTATGATGGGATCTCCAGGAGATGAAGCCTCTCGTTCAAACAGTGAAAGTCCTCAACACCAAGTAACTGTTCCAGCGTTCTTCATGGGCAAATACACAGTAACACAAGCAGAATGGAAAGCAGTAGCAGCACTATCACAGGTGAATCGAGAACTAAACCCTGATCCATCTAATTTTAAGGGTGCGAATCGACCAGTTGAGCAAGTTTCTTGGTACGATGCGGTAGAGTTTTGCGATCGCCTCTCCCAACATACAGGAAAAAGCTACTGTCTTCCCAGCGAAGCAGAATGGGAATATGCCTGTAGAGCCGGAACTACCACCCCATTTCATTTTGGTGAAACAATTACATCAGAATTGGCAAACTATAATGCTGGCTACACTTATGGCGCTGGTTTAAAAGGAACTTACAGAGAAGAGACTACACCTGTCGGTAGTTTTAAAGTAGCTAACGCCTTTGGATTGTACGATATGCACGGAAATGTCTGGGAATGGTGTCTTGATGATTGGCATAGTAACTATGAAGGCGCACCCAATAATGGAAGTGCTTGGTTTGATAGTGATGAAAATGATAATCTTTTTCAAAAGCAAGGATATGCCATGCTGCGGGGCGGTTCGTGGCTCTACGCTCCTGGCTTCTGCCGTTCCGCGTGTCGCAGCAACCTCGCGCGCGACACCCACGACAGCAATTTTGGTTTTCGTATTGTTTGCGCTGCCGGGAGGATTCTTCAGTAGCCCTTTATACTTTTCCTCTTTTGTCCTTTACACTTGTTCTTTTTACCCTTTTTGAGTGTAGCGAAGCGAAACGATCTAAATTTTTTTCAAAATTAAGCCTGGGAATTTTTTAAACTTACAATCAAGCAAGAAAGTAAAGCAAGTGGTAGTAAATGCCAAAAATAGTTATAAACCGAACACAGAAGACAGCCCAATACTACGTAGAAGGCCTGGGCAACGGAATTACGCTAGATATGGTACTGATTCCTGGCGGCAGCTTCATGATGGGTTCCCCAGAGGATGAATTAGAGCGTAGGGATTCAGAAAGTCCTCAGCATTTAGTAAATATTCAGCAATTTTGCATGGGTAAGTATCCAGTCACTCAGGCACAATGGAAAGCCGTAGCAGCACTACCGCGAGTAAACATTGAGCTAGAAGCTGACCCATCGGGATTTAAAGGGGATGAACGACCTGTAGAGCGCGTTTCCTGGTACGATGCAGTTGAGTTTTGCGATCGCTTATTCTCCCACACAAAAAGGCAGTATCGGCTACCGAGTGAAGCAGAATGGGAATATGCGTGTAGAGCCGGAACTACCACCCCATTTCACTTTGGCGAGACAATTACATCAGAACTGGCAAACTACGATGCCACACAAGTTTATGGCAGGGGTGCAGAAGGAACCTACAGAGAAGAAACTACACCTGTGGGTAGTTTTAACGCAGCTAACAGCTTTGGATTATACGATATGCACGGGAACGTCTTGGAATGGTGTCTTGATGATTGGCACGATAACTATAAAGATGCGCCAATAGATGGTAGTCCGTGGTTTGACAATAATAATAATCTTTATCAAAAAGAAGGGCATACCGTGCTGCGGGGCGGTTCCTGGATCTACGGTCCTGGGAACTGCCGTTCCGCGTATCGCATCCACATCGGCACGCGCGGCAACCACAACGACGTTATTGGTTTTCGTATTGTGTGCGCTGCCGGGAGGACTCATTAGTAGCCCTTTATACTTTTTCTCTTTTGCCCTTTACACTTGTTCTTTTTACCCTTGTTGAGTGTAGCGAAGCGGAACGATCTAATTTTTTTTTGAAATCAAGGGTGAGTAGAAAATAAATTAAGATTTATAAATGGAATGAAAGAATTATCAGTAATCCAAAAGACTTATGATTGTATTAAATGGTATGTGCCAATTATTGAGCGATTGCCGAAAATTCATAAGTTTTCTTTAGGAGACAGGATAATCAACCAACTGTATGATTTATTGGAGGGTTTAATTAAAGCTAAATATGCCAAAAATAAACTGCCTCAACTAGAATCTCTCAATACAGAGTTAGATATTTTACGATATCAAACTAGAATGCTGCTCGACTTCAATAAAATATCAGTTGAGCGATATGAATATGCCATAAAATTATTAGATGAAATTGGTATTGAACTAGGTGGATGGATTAAAAAACAAAGAGAAAGAGAAAAGTGACCTTACCTACATAAAAACATAATGAAGCGTTATGACAATCTTTATCCTGAAATCATTAATTTTAAAAACATACTTTTAGCATCGCGTCAAGCCCAAAAAGGTAAGAGATTTCGGGATAATATTCTAGAGTTTAATTATAATTTAGAAACTGAATTAATTAGATTACAGCAGAACTTAACGGATAAAACCTATCAGCCAGGAGCTTATCGAACCTTTCACCTGATAAATCCCAAAAGTCGCCTCATTTCAGCCGCACCCTATCGGGATAGAGTTGTTCATCATGCCCTGTGCAATATAATAGTACCAATTTTTGAGAGAACTTTTATTGCTGACTCCTACGCTAATCGAATTGGTTTTGGTACGCATCGAGCATTAAAAAAATTTACTCACTTTGCTCGGAACAGCCGCTATGTACTTCAATGTGATATCAGGAAATATTTTCCCAGTATTGACCACATAATTTTAAAAGAATTAATACGGCGTAAAATTAAATGCTCTGATACGCTGTGGTTGATTGAGGCTATTATCGAAAACAGCAACGAACAAGAACCCGTAATTGATTATTTTCCTGGGGATGATTTACTTACTCCTGTGACTCGGAGGAGAGGTTTACCAATTGGGAATTTAACCAGTCAGTTTTTTGCCAATATTTATTTAAATAGTTTTGACCATTTTGTGAAAGAAAAGCTAAAAATATCCAAATATGTCCGTTATGTTGATGACTTTGCTTTATTTAGTGATGATCGAGAATTGTTAGCAGATGCCAGAGCGGAAATAGAAGCATATTTAGCTCAGTTAAGGCTAAAAATTCACCCAGTAAAAAGCCAGTTATTTGAAACGAAAATTGGTGCAACTTTTCTAGGGTTTAGAGTATTTTCAGACAGAATGCGGGTAAGAAATAGCAATTTACATCATGCAAGGCGCAGACTCAAGCGATTGAAAACAGACTATGCTCAAGGTAAACTTGAACTTAAGCAAGTAACTCAATCTATAAAAAGTTGGATTGCTCACCTAGAGCATGGCGATACTTGGCAATTACGCAAACAGATATTTACTTCCCTCCATTTTAAGAGAAAGTAGAGAAGGGGTAGGCGAACCCGACTGCGGGGCGGTTCCTGGATCAACAATCCTGAAAACTGCCGTTCCGCGTATCGCAACAACAACAACACGCGCGACAACCACAACAACAATATTGGTTTTCGTATTGTGTGCGCTGCCGGGATGTCTCTTCACCGCGAGAGTTGGCAGGTGGGAATCTGTCGAGAGTGCAACTGAAGAGTCCAGCCTACACCTGTGATGTCGGTGACGATATCCAAATATAAAACTGGGTTGGGTAGCTTGGTAGGTGCAAACCGAACAGTTGCTCAACCCTACAACAGCAGATTCCTGTCCTTGGTGAATGGGATCACTCTTGGGCAGATGTAATCCCATGATGGAGTTACGCTATTTAACTGACAGGATTATCAGACATGGTTTCATCAGAATTACTGAACATACTGCAAGGACTTAGCCGTGCTGAAAAACTTTATATTGTACAAGTTTTGATTTCAGGATTAGCCCAACAAGAGGCAGACTTAATTAAACCAGAGCAATCTTATCCTGTGTGGTCGCCATATAATGCTTTTGAAGCAGCAAACACGATGCTAGAAGTTTTACAAGCAACGCAAACTCAAAACAATGCCGAATGTTGAGCAATTTCCTTTTGTCAACGCTGATACAAGATTGGGAGAGGCTGGTTTTCGCCCTCAGATGCCAATCACACTTACAAGTCCCCAAAATTCTACCATCACATCTACTCTGTTAGATACAGGAGCGACAGTCAACGTGTTGCCCTATCCAATAGGTATCGATTTGGGATATGTTTGGGAACGTCAAACAGCAACCTTGAACCTAACAGGAAATCTGGCTCAATTTGAGGCTCGTGTTGTGGTCATTCACGCAATAGTGGGTCAGTTTGAACCTGTGCAACTTGTATTTGCGTGGACAAAAGCTGTACAAGTTCCTCTAATTTTAGGACAAGTAAATTTTTTTATGGAGTTTGATGTTTGTTTCTATCGCTCACAGCTATATTTTGTAGTAAGTCCGAAGAACAAACTCCCAAAATAACTATTATTTGGTGTTGCTGAATCCGGGGATGAATTGATCTCACAATCTCCCATCAATTTACAGTTAACAATCGCGCTAACCCTCCCACTTCATCAGCACCCCATCCACAATCGCAACCCCCCACTGCGGAAACTTCGCCAGCAATTTCTTGATCACAATCTGCAAAGCAGGGTCATCATTCCAGCACTCCTGTAAAAAGTCAAAACCCGGATTCTCCCCTGAATTCGCCGCTCGATTCAGTTTTTCCCTTCTTACAGGTCGCATATTTGACCTCGCTACAATCGCCTCATGCGACCATTTTTCAGGATTTGGCACGGGCGCGGCGGAAGCTTTACCCTCATGAGCCGCTTTGACTTCTACACCCGAAACCGAGTTTTCAACCAACAACAAAGCAGAGGGGTGACTCGGTTCTATTTTCTGATCTGCGATCGCTGAAGTTGAAGATTTTTCAATTTGGGCAGGCGACGCGCCGGAACCAGTGCCTTTATGATCCGCTTTCATTTCTACATCGGAAACTTGGTTTTCTCCTGGCAAGAAAGCAGATTGACCTTGTTCTACTTGCCCCTGTATTTGATTAGCGATCGCTTCCTTGTCAGAAAATTCATTTTGGGCAACGGGCGCGGCGGAATAACCACCTTCATGAGGGAATATCGCTTCAAGGCCACAATTCTGACCTTCTCCTATCAACAAAGCAGATTCACCATGTACAGCATTCACAAGCGCTAGCGATGTGCAGTCATTCGCCATAGGCGAGTCTTCCTCGTTCTCTGACACGCTTTCAACAATCTGAGGCGAAGCGCCCCCCAAGGGCGCATGAGCCGTCTCCTCTACACGCGAATTTTCTGTAAGCGTGTCAGAGATACACCTCACAATCTCTTTTGAAGAGATTGTGAGGTGTTCCTGAACAGTTCGTGAGGTTTCCTGGAACCTTTGCTCTGAATCACTTTCATCTAAAATAGACGCTTTATACAAAGCACCCATTTCTTCAGAGGTAGCATTCATCTCTGTATTTTCAGCATTTGGTTCTCGTTTTTCAGCATCTAGTTCTCGTTTCGTAGAATCCCCTTTTTCCCAAAAATCCTTAATTCTGCTTCCATGTAGATTTTTGACAGTCCACCTCATCGTTTCCCGGCCATCCTGAATCGATTTGTCCGGCTTGAAGATGAACAATCCACTATCAGAGAGAATTTTCTTCGCAGAGATAAAAGTACTGTACCCCAAAGCAGAAGCCAAAGGCATCCACCGAGAACCATAAGGGTCAGCCGTCCAGCATTCTTGCCACAATTGCGTAACTGAAGGCTTTTGCTGCGATGCCCAGAGCATATCTTCGATGGGGATAATCACATGAAGCCGCTTGTACGGTGACTGTGGTTTAGTAGCAGCAGTCTTTTTGGGCTTAGGTCTGGTAATAGTTGCAGTCATCTTCCAATCTCCTGTTTATGTTGACGCACCGAATTTTCCCTACAGTGATTGCAGGGTTTGGTACTTGTATTTAGTTGCCTAAAAAGTTACCGATACACCGAAAACTTATTGAGGTTGCCAAAAGCGCAATTCCTCTCGGAAATACCTATCAGTCTTTTTTGATTGCTCCTTCCAACAATCCCAGGCAACCATCAACTCTTCGCCTAAATCCTCTATAACCTCGCCTCTCTCGACATACAAAGTACGGTATGGGTCGGCGTGGGCAACGATAGAACCCTTTCCGATAATTGGAAGATGAGAAGCAATTTCAAGAGATTTGATTAGTTCTATTTCCTCACTGGTCAATTCTGCCCAGTAGTCTTGTTTGATTACCTCATACTCTTGGGCAACATTCCAAAACTCCTGCCAAGTACACCCAGGTTTAGCTAGTACTGCCCTAATGTCGCTAACTGCCTGGGGAAGCATTTCTAATTGCTCGGCCCGATATGCGATCGCTCCTTGTGTCGGTTCACTCCCCAGAATGATTGCCGCAGCTTCGAGTGCTTGGGTGTTGTTCATGGCACTGGCAAGGTTTTTCAAAGCCATACCCATGAGTCGCAGACATTCCTGGGCATTTTCCTTGGGGGGTTCCTGGGCCAGCGATCGCAGATCAATTGTTTTCTCCAGTGCAAGTTTTACCTGCTTGTTCAAAGCTTTGGTTGCTTGCTGGGTCATGGTATTTCCCCACTGTTGAGAAGGCCGTTGTTCAACAGCGTTTTCTAATTCTTGGATACGTCGGTGCAATTGTTGATTCTCAATCTCCAACTGCCTTAACCCTTCCATTTCATTCAAACGCTGCTGCAACTGGATATTTTCTTCTTTGTGTTGTTTGAACAGTCGTTGCAGAGATTGGATTTGCTCTTGTACTTGTTCTTCTGCTCTGGCTGTGGCTTCTGTTTGCAAACCAATCCTCATTTCTTGGGAAAGTCTCTCTAACTCTTGCTGGTGTTGCTCTTTGAGTGCTGCGATCGCCTCAGAATATTCTTTTGGATAAGTCCGCTCACTCGATTCGGACACAATTGCGTCATTTAAATCAGCCAAATCACTATTGTTTACAAGCAGCCTCTCACCATCAGCAAAGGTGACAATCTGCTGATAGTTGTTCGGTGTGTCTGCCTCAATCACTCCCGATTCCCCATAACGAGGATGTGAAAGGGAAGAGACAGTCACAGAATTACACAAAAGATAGCTATACTTTTGCTATTTTTTTAAGTATTGTGTATTTCTACAGAGGAAAAATTATTATTTAGAAATCTGTATAGATACATAATTAAAATTTATTAGTTTTTCTGCCTGCCTAAACTGAAAATGATTTTAGATATTTAAGGAGCCATTATGGTCAATCCGGTAACACATGATATGTTAGTGGGTTTAGAAAATGCCCCAGAGGAAGTAAAAAGTGTATTAAGTACAGAAGCTCGTGAACCAAAAACAGACCCAACTTTAGGAATACCAGTATTTGTAAATCGAGAAGGTACACCTCGACATCGATTGGTGACAATAGGAGACTCTTTAACTCAAGGGTTTCAAAGTGGAGCTATTTTTAATACTCAATTGTCTTATCCCATGCTCATAGCTCGTGAAATGGGATGGGATAGCAATTTTCGCTATCCGACTTATGCTGGCCCAGGTAATGGTTTACCACTGAACTTAGAAAAACTCGTGAGGGATTTAGGTAAGCAATTTGAAATTGCAGATGGAATTAATCTCTTTGATACGGCTTCTGCCATACCTTGGTTGTGGAAATATTTAAATCAATTAGAGAATTATTGGGAACGCGGGCAAGAGAGACAAGCTCCAAAAGAAGGGTTAATCAATCATAACCTAGCTGTATATGGATGGGATCTGAGAAACACCTTATCCCACAATGCAGATATCGCTCAGGCAGTTATTGAAGCAAGACTTTTTAAAGATAATGCCAATGTGGAGAATTTGGATTTCAATTTCCTTCAACAAACTCCTGAAAATGCTAATGAAATAGCTACCTTGGAGGTTTTAAATACTGCACGTGATTCTTCGGGTAAGGCATTAACACCTTTAGAAGCTGCTATTAAGTTAAGTCATGAAGGAAATTTAGAGACTGGTCAAGGCGATGGAATTGAAACACTAATTATTTTAATCGGTGCTAATAACGCTCTAGGAAGTATTTTAACTTTTCATGTCGAGTGGTCTGGTGAAGATTATCAAGACATGGCAAAAAATGACAAATATACTGTTTGGCTTCCCAGCCATTTCAAAGTTGAACTCGACAGCATTGTAGAAGCTGTCAAACAGATTAAAGCACGCCACGTAATTTGGGGAACAGTTCCCCATGTGACAATCACTCCTTTTGCTCGTGGGATTAACAAAGATGAAAAAGGACAAAAAGTAGAATTAGGTTCTCGCTATTTCCCTTTCTATGCTCCATTTTGGTTTAGTGAAGAAACTTTTGACCCGAAAGTGCATCCACACCTGACTGCAAATCAAGCTAGAGCAATCGATAGCGTTATTGATCAGTACAACGAATATATTGTAGATGCGGTACGTAAAGGTAGAGAGGAAGGGAGAGACTGGTACTTATTTGAAACTGTTGCTTTGCTAGATCGCTTGGCATCTGTGCGTTATATCGAAGATAAAGAGGCACGTCCTCACTGGTGGACTGAATATCCTTTACCAGCAGCAGTTAATGCACTCAGCCCTAAACCAAACTCACGTTTTTTTCGTTCTGACTCACAAGGACTTAAAGAAGGCGGCTTATTTTCTTTAGATGGTATCCATCCTACTACTATTGGCTATGGGATTATAGCACAGGAAATTACCAAAATAATGCAATTAGCTGGCGTAAAGTTTTATGAGAATGATGGAATTACCGAACGAACAGCAGAGATCCAAATTGACTTTGAACGTTTAATTAAAGAAGACAGCCTCGTTTCCGACCCACCAATTGGTATCTCTGCTATTTTAGATTTTATAGGTTGGTTAGATACAAAGACTAACGTTATAACCAATATGTATAAAAACAGCTTGCACTAGAGTGTGTTTGTAACGTCCAAATTAAGACTCAGCCATAGTAACAAATAGTATAATACTCAACAATTGGCTGACCCTATTAATTCTCTGTCTTGCCCTTCTTTGCTTCCGCAATATTAGACCTGAATCCTTACCCTCTCCCAATCCATCGACACCCCATCAACAACTGCAATCCCCCACTGCGGAAACTTCGCCAGTAACTTCTTGATCACAATCTGCAAAGCAGGGTCATCATTCCAGCACTCGTGCAAAAAGTCAAAACCCGGATTCTCCCCCGAATTCGCCGCTCGATTCAGTTTTTCCATTCTTACAGGTCGCATATTTGACCTTGCGACAATCGCCTCATGTGACCATTTTTCAGGATTTGGCACGGGTGCGGTGGAACTTTCACCCTCATCACCCCTGCAACAATTGCATAAAAATATGCAGCCGCAGTTTCAACAATAGAAGTGATGGTTAATTTATCCAGTAGAGAAGCGATCGCAGTTCCGTATGAGCGATCGCTATAATCAATCCCTAACCACAGGGATTGATTATTACAATTATATTTGTCATGGTGCTTTAGCGATTGCAGTGCTAGCCCCCTCATCCCATCACTTTTAAACATAAAAAGTAGGTAATTGCTCTACTTAGCCATAAGTGAACAATCACCTGAGAAGGAAGTTTTACGCAAGCTTACGGGCGTTATCTTGACCAGATGTTGCACATCTTGTCTGTAGGTGATCGCGCTTCGAGCTAATCAATGCTTGCTCAGTTGCATTCTGTTGCTCATCTGTGGCCAAGTTATATCGAGGCAGGATGTGCTGTGCAAGCATCTGGCTGTAATTAAAGAAATGAACTGGTTAGTTTGCACTTGATAAAACCTCCGACAGGTATTAAAGCTAGATTTGGATTTTCTGAGTTGTCAGAAGCTATTAAAATCAGGTTTTTTCTGATTCGCTTGACAAGTTACTTATATATAAGCTAATTAAAGAGGAAGATACCATTTGTTCCAACTTAATGGTTAGAGCAAATGAAGCAGTCACAAAACTGGTGTAAAAAATAAATATGAATTCACAGAGAATTGGTAGTGCCAAAATTCAGGCGACCTCACCAAAGCCTTCTATTGATCTAGTTACCCTCGTAGAATTATTAGCTAAATCTGTTCCCCCTAAAGAGAATAGAACAAATACAACGGATCTGCATCCTGACTACAAACAAGCGTTTGATTTAGATACTCAAAACCAACGATTGCGGTTTTGTAGTTCAGCAATATTACGTAGATTGTTTGGGCTACGAGATTTCAAAGAAGCCTTTAACCCTGATGAAGGGGGCGGATTTATTCAAGAGTTGGAATTATCAGGATTTGGAACTAAGTCTCTGGTTGGTGGGAATCTAAAAGAAGGAAGCATAGTTAGGCTATCTGCTGCTGTAGATAAATTAATTGCAGCCATTGACAAAGAAATTGATGCCGCATTACCTGAAGGAAATTCGTTGTCCACTCTGTTGTTAGATCAACCGTTACAAAACCTTCAGCAATTAGCGAAAAAAACAGGTACTAATTTTCAAAATCAGCCCCAGACAGCCAACCTTGTGCCAATTGCATTTCCTAATACTGAGGCTAATACTAATATCTCAAATAAACCTGTAGCCAAAGTAATTTCTGCTCGTGAACAAATCGATGCAGAAGATTACTTTCAACGTATGTGTAGTGCAGTTAGAGAGTATATGCAAGATCAGCTAGATTGGGATGAAGATGATATTGAAGCAGCAATTGATAGTCTACGTGCAGAACGAGATAGAGCAGATAGCCAACTAACTCGATTCCTCAACTTCTTAGATAATGAAGCATTAGCACGGGTAAGGCAAACAATTACCTTACGGATTATGCAAGCTATTGCTCAATACAGTGTTACCAATAATCAACCCAAACACCAACTTCTAGTAGAATATGTCAATCGGATTACGAATTTATTAATATCTGCAACAGAAATTGGTTATAGTGCTGACTTCACTAATAATTTTGGTGTCGCTGCTGAATTCGAGCTATCAGAATATTTGAATAAAGCAACTTTCTACTACTGTCTCCCAGTGTGGCCAGAATGGGAAACTCAAATTTTTGAGGAAAAAACCAGAAATCAGCAAGCTACTAATTACGGAGTGGTTCGGGAAGTGAGTTATCGCTTTCGTATTAATGGTAACAATCCTGAAAAGAATAAATCCTCTTTCTTAGCAAGACTTGATCAAATTGAAGCAGAACTGATTCCAGATGAGGAAACACTACCCCAACGACCTTGGACAGTATGCCGTCGATTAGCTGAACTCATTTTTTTAAGAATTATTATTCCTCATGAAAATGAGGAAAAATTAAGTGCAGAATCTTTACCTAATTTTGTACAGCAAGTTATCACATACCTAAAAACAGGTGGTAAAACAGCTATTAAACAGGTAATAGAGCAATTAAGAGAATATGATTCTTCAATGAAAATAATTGCCGCAGATTTGATTGAAGTACTCCAAACCAAAAGTCAAAAAATTATTGGACAAGTTCAAAAGCAATCTTCTCAACAATTTATTTGTGTAAAACGTAGCATCATAGAATGGTCACGTTTAGAAGGAGCAGAAGCAGGAGTAAGAGATTTACTCAAAAGTTCTCCTCAAACTAGTCGTGAGAATGTGGAATGGTTTAAGCACATTGAAATTTGTAATACTCCAGAAACACCTGGGCTATTATTCTCTGTACAAGTAAACACAGATATCTCCGAACACAATTTAATCACCAAAGGTGATATTTATCCAATTCAAGCACAAAGGTCATTAACAAAAAAACTGTTACAAGTTATTTGGGTTCCTCGGTCTTTTAATAAACAAGGAAAAGAATGGAAGTATGAATTATCTCCCAATGCTGGTCATGCTAAAGGATGGATTCTACCAGCAGCAGTCATAATTGATTATGACATTCAACTTTTAACTCGTCGCTCTAAACAAAAAGATGGTGAAAAAAATAAACAGTATCATGCAGCAGCTATCGCAGGTTTCACGGTATTGGTGTACTGCTGTTTATGGCGGATTATTGATAAGTTAAAACAAGGGTCTAATAACGACTTTACTACCTTAATGTTACGACTCCAAGAGCAAGGTAAAGACCTTGATGAAACCAGTGGTGATAATTACGTTTATGCAGCAGCCCAAACTTTAGAAGCGATATTAGCTGAAGATACTAATATTAGGATGCAAGGAGTTATTCTCGAAAATTTGGTTAAACAAACTGCAAATACCAAATGGATAAAACAAAGTATTTTTGATGCTTTATTGAGTGCTTTTCCTTTGTGCATTAGTACACCAGTAACGCCAGAAGTACCAAAGATTGGGTTAATCTCTTATGCAACTCGTCCTTGTAATGATACTGTTTCATTAAATGAACAAGAAAAAGGTTATCTATTTTTAACTCAAAGTTATACTGCTACTGCTATAGTTAATCCTTTTTCTGGTTATGAAATTAAGGCAGAAAGAATACAGTCTGATATAGTTGATTCTCCTGAACAATTGAGAAAACAACGCTTAGTACAGGAAGAAATTCGTTATCTCAAAAATCAAGGCTGTCAACATATTATTCTACTTTCTCATGCTTATCGTAGTCGCAGGTTGAACCGCACAGCAGATTATAATTCTGGTTTAATACCAAAGGAATTTTTGGAAGATGTTTTTCAAACTTTTCCTGATTTAAATATTTATACTATGCTGCGGGATGTATTTCCAGCAACAAGATTACAAAAGCGGGGCAAAGGTGAAGCTGCATTTGAAATTTTACACGCAGCAGATCATACTAATTTTTTGCACTCTGTAGAAACTGTTCGGGTACGAGATGTCATTCCTGTATATACTTTCGCCACCCTGTTTGCAGTGCAAGAACAGCAACGACCACAGTCTGGTTTTTGCGTTTATTTCTTAGTGTCTGACCAACGAGTAAATGATATTACTTGGACAGAACGTGCAAGGCAACATCTTATCGATGCCGAACAAAATTCTCATGTTAATCCTTGCTTAATTTCTATGTTGCGAGGGTTACATTTTATTGAAGCAGAACGAGGTGTAAAACAAGGACAACTCATTCCAGTTTTAGATCCCTTCCGTTGGATATCGCCCAGTACTGTTGAGGCTGCGGGAGAAGTGGAAGTATTGCATTCTCGACGCAAAGGGAAAGTGTATCTCAGCTATCCAGCTTTACTAACTCATATTTCTCAAGTTTTACACCGCAGGAAGTAAACAAATATTTGAAGGAATAAAAACTAATGCAACTATCAATTTTAGAACAGGCATCTGTATGGGGTCAGGTGTTTGAGCTTGCTGTCAAACGTGGAGTTTTACAAAATTTGATTTATCAAAGGTTACTCAGTAGTGACCAAGATCAGGGTTTGAAGCCTTGGCAAGAGGTAAAAAACGCAGATATCTATAGTCAATTGGTAAAATCTTTGAAATTGACAGATCCAAATGCTAAAGAATGGGTTAGCACAATGGTACGTCATTTACTGGTATTGGGCTATGGATTAGGCTGGACAGCAGTGCGAGAATGCTTAAAAAATATACCAGTGAGACAGCCAACTCTGACAGCGATTTGGTGTCCGTTGGTGCTTCCAGGACAGCAGATACAACGTGAGACTGAACGAGAAAAAACAGCACAAGAATTTCATGAAGCTTTTCACCTTTCAGGACGGACAGATTTAGGATTAGTCAACACAGGAGAACCAGCAAGAGCAGATTTTTTACTTTGGTTATCCAGTGGAAAGAATACCCCGCAAAAATTTGAGCATTTTCTACTATGCTTGGAATTCTCCTATAATGCACCTATAAAATTAGCAGATTTTAATACAGAAACTGCTCATCTAGAGGAAATGAGTCGTTATGCTCGTTATATTGATTCACGGGGTGTATTCTCTAGAGTTTGCGCTGAAGTGGAAGGTGGTGAATTTTTATTTTCTTCAAATTTAAAAAATCACCTATCTGCTTTTAGTGGTTCAGACAAACCTTTATTTAAGTTATGTCAAGCCTCATCTTATACTGAGCGTCTGATCAATTTGTTAAAAAAGCAGGGACAATTAAATGGTGGTTGTAGTGCTAGAGGGATCGCAATTACCTCAAATGGATGTGAAAGTATTGCCGCCCATTTTTTAGACGAATCAGAACAAGATCCTAGAGCAAAGTTGATGGCATCTTTGGGTGAGGCATATCGTAACACACGCAAACTAGATAACCAACCCGATGCACTCTTAACAGAAATTCGTGTAGCTTTTAATAAGTTGGTACGATCCCTTCCCCCAGATTTTGAGCGGCAGGTCAAGCAACTCAAACACGAGCCTGATTTAGAAACATCATTGCACTACAAATTTACAGAACAGATAACAGAATTTTACAATCCTATGCAGGAATTTTCCCAACAGGAAGTACTTGCTAACATTGAAATGACAGAATCATTGTACAAGTTCTTTGGTGATAATCCTAAAGTTCATTTTCAGTCAGTCTTCCAACACTTAGCAAAACAACTTCCCCTGCGAACAATCCACCAATACGCAGTTGTTACTGGATTAAAATCTGCCCAGACTGGAAGGTTGAATATTATTGCTTTAGAGGGAAATCCTGGAATTGGTAAAACTACTGCTGTAATTAAGTTTCTGGAAGCTCAATCAGAAGGTTTCGTGTTTTTATATCTCAGTCCACGAGTGGTAATTAATCGGGACGTTACTGCCAAGTTTGCTAAAAAAGACGGAAATCCAAGTGGTATTTTAACCATTACTACTAATGCTAATTTAATTAGTTCAGCACCTAAGTGGTATGAAAAACAAGTATTGGAAAAAGGTGAAACACAGCGATGTGTAGATAGCGCAGTAGTTGTAGATGGTATTACTGAATTGAAGCATCCTGATGGTAGTACCATCTTCCTTACGCCTGAACAGGAACACGAAATTGATTGCAATATAGTTACTACTAACCGTTTTAAACGTTCTCGCAATGAACGAGAAGACAGCGTACAATCCATACATCGCCCTGGTGTATTACGTACTCTAACTGGTTCAGCCCGTAAATTGCTAGAAGAAAACCCTCAAGTAAATCGGTTAGTAATGACTGCGGCTATTCAAGGTTATCGCCACCTCGACCAAACAACTACAATTGATGCTTTAGGAAATTTATTTGCTAAAAAAGCTAATACCAAATCAGGACAACAAGAACGCCGTAACTTTGGCACAAAAATTCCTACTATTATTGCAATGGTTGATGAGTTGGCTGGTGATGGTACAGGAGCGATATTTGTTAATGAACTAACGAATTGGTTACAACAACAGTTCATCGAACCTTTTGAGGGTAGTAAATCACCGTTTAAAGTAATTCTGATTATTGCTGATGCCTCTTTAAGTAATGAAATAGTCCTTAATAGTTATCTCAACTCTGGAAATTCTGCTCCTGATAAAGTATTAATTAGTCCAACTCAAGGAGAAGCAGCGTTTCGCGTTACTGGCACTGATATCAAAATAGGGCTTAAAAAATATCCAGTATTACATATTATGACTAATAGCTATCCAGCTTCTCAACTTAATATTGAATACAGTATTCACCTTGCACCCATAGCGCCTAAACAGATAAAAGTTGACTTACAACAAGAAATTCGTCAAGCAATACGAGAACAATTAGAAGATAAGTTATTAAGTAATGCCTATAAAGAAATTAAAAAAGGTATGAAAGAAGGCTCAGAACAATTAATATTTTTTGCCCAAGACAAAGCCTTTTTGCGTCAATTAAAGCATAAGTTGATAGATGGTAAAGATGCTATTTATCAAAATTATGAAGTAGAAATTTTAGATCAAAGTGTACCTCCTAATAAACGGTTAGAATTAATCCAAGAAGAAAAAAGAGATAAAATACGAGTTTTCTTGATGACTTCTTCAGGAGCAAGAGGTATATCTTTTCCAAAAACCGACTGGATTATTGCAGCCATTCCTAGATTTAATATAGAAGCTGCTTTAATGGAAGTTGCCCAACTCATTTATCGTGGGCGAGGAATGTACACAGATCCAGAAACAAAAAAGCTAGTTTCAGGGGATGATAAAGCTAGACAATTGGTAATGCTTATTAATGATGGCTTTATTGTAGCGGAAGATACTGATAGATCAAGACTATGGTTACGCCAGTCTAGTGATATTTTAACTTTATTAATGATGTTACGTTCTACAATTCACACTCGGATAAAAGGTGATGCAGGACTTAAGAACCAACGTCTTGCTTTTGTACCAGTGGGTTCAATTGGGGATGAAGAATTATTAAACCTAATGTCTGATGACGTATGGATTTTTTTGCAAGAAGCGCGGGTTTTTGTCTATGATAATCAATCGGAAGAAGAAAAGAGAATTGTAAAAAAAGCAGAGCAGTTAACACAGAAAATATTTGCTCAATTAACCTTAAAGGGTAATACAGTTGATAGACAAGCCAAATCTTATGTAGATTATTCTACTTTAGAGGCTTTTGTCAAAGCGGTGTCTAGAAGTTCAAGCCGTCTTCTACCATCTCTAGAAAATGTAAATTTAGTAATTCCTGATTCTTTAACTTGTCTTGGGCCTTTCTGGATAGAAGATTGGTCTAACCGCCATACAGAGGAAAAATTTAGTTTTGAAGGCTGGCGTAAAAATATTCAACAATATAGTCAACAGCTTTTAGGATTATTGGCAATCATTTATCAAGATAAGAATGGCAAATATCCACCTAAACTAAAACGCCCAGCTAAGGGATTACACCAAATTCTAATTCGAGAGAAAGAAGAATCTCTTTGGGAATATTCAACGCTGCAAAGTTTGAAAACACAGAATATTGTTGCTAGCGTCCCGCTTGATTATCCTCATTTTTGGCGCGAAGAGTTGGAAGACGATACTCGGAAACAACTGATAGAAGACCCAGCTACATGGCAAATTACTTTAGGAAGGAGTTTAACACCAAAAGGTTTGGTTATGCCTGTCGTTCCACAATATGAAACATTCCCTTGGGCAGCTGTAGCTGGTCGAAGGGTTTTTAGCCAATTGGAAACTCTTTTTAGTGACCGCTATTTTCTCGCCTCTAGCGAATTAAATTTACTCAATAGCATTTTGTTAGTAGATGTGTTGGATGATAATGTTAGTTAATGACGTGTTATGCAGTAGATGGATAATCTTATGATCTACTACATTTAGGTAGTAGCAGTGTAATTGATCACAGTTATGCGTTAATTACTATAGCTTATTGATTTGTTACCAACTTTGAATAATCAGCATAGTAAAAGTGTGGAGTGAAGATAGTTCTTATTTATCTTCTATCCAAACGATACAGCACTTCCTGCTGTTATTAAGTACAGTCTCTCCCCCTCCATACTCCTGCTTTTCGTCCCTTTCAGCACTAAACACGCACCTCACAATAATGGGAACTGCTGGCTATATTACTGTAGATGTGTTTAAAAAGTTGCTATAGAGTGATTGCTACCTCTCCCAATCCACCAACACCCCATCAACAACCGCAATCCCCCACTGTGGAAACTTCGCCAAAAGCTTTTTGATCACAATCTGCAAAGCCGGATCATCATGACAGCATTGTTGGAGGAAGTCAAAACCAGGATTTTCCCCAACCAGAGAAGCCATCTTCAGTTTCTCCATTCGCAATAGTCTAGCTTTGGATCTAATGGCGATGTCTTCTCTACGAGACGCTCCGCGAACGGCGGTAAACAACGCCTCACTAGCCTCACCTTATATCTTGCACCTGATAATTGATTACAGATATATTCCACTGCTTCTCAAACTTGCTGATTGTTGCCCTCATGCTGGCGTAATACTTGCTGTCTAGCAAATATTGAATTACCCACAATGGGGGGCATTCTCCAAGGTTTGCTCTATCCAACCATTCAAATATCTCACTTTGATTTAATGACACAGGCGCGGCGGAACTTGGTTCTTCATCACAGTCTTTCGGCTCAAAACCAGAGACTTGATTTTCTCCTGACAACGAAGCAAATTGACCCTGTTCTACTTGCCCCTGAGTTTGATTAGCGATCGCTTCCTTGTCAGAAAATTCATTTTGAGCGACGGGCGCAGCGGAACCAGTACCTTCATGAGGGAATATCCCCTCAACACCACAGTCCTGCTTTTCAGCTAACAACGAAGCGGGATTACTCTGTGCATCATCCACAAGCGCCAGCGATGTACAGTCATTCGCCACAGGCAAGTCTTCAAGTTCTGACGCGCTTTCGATAGGTGAAGGCGACGCGCCCCTCAAGGGCGCATGAGCCGTTTTCTCAACACGCGAATTTTCAGTTAGCGCGTCAGAACCAACTACCATACCAACAACCTTAGTTGGTTGTTGGTAGGTAGTTAACGGGTAGTTAGAAACGTTGCTAGGTTTCTGGAACCCTTGCAAATCCTCACTTTTTTGACCATTCTTTTGGAATGATTCCAAATCAGGCTGGATTTGTTCCACGCCAGGGTGATTTTCATTCCGTTCGGGGTGGTTTACTTTCTCCCCGGCGTGGACGGCTTTCTCGTCACAAGAATTGGTTTCTTCAGACGTGGACGATTCCCAGTAAAAGCGATTGTAATAACCGTGAAGATTACGGACACGGTAGCTAATCAATCCAGGTCTACCGGAGGGTAATCGGCCAAATACTTCCTCAAACTGAAATAATCCTTGGGCAGTTAACGCCGCCCCTGCTTTTTGCAAAGATTTGTAGGTGAGGTTAGTATCTAGTTTATGGGCAGAACCACCAAACTGTTCAGCCGCCACGCTATCTAACCAAAGCTGCTGCACAGATGGAGGCTGCTGACGAACCCAGTTAATATCCTCAATTGATACCTTGCAATGTGGTCTAATCGATTTATCAGCGTCAGCAAGTTTGCGATCGCTTCGCTGTTTGCTGCCACCATTGATTGCTTTTAACGCTGTAGTCATAATTCCCCCAAAATTTGCATGACAATATAAGCGGCATGGTTGCAATGCCACGTTTAAGTTTTTTGGCTATTCTCTTAGCGAGTCTTTATTTACTGCTTCTCGCCCTTCCAAAAGCGCAACTCGTCTCGGAAATATCTGTCAGCCTTTTTTGATTGCTCCTTCCAACAATCCCAGGCAACGATTACCTCATCTCCCAAATCCTGAATTACTTCTCCTCTGGCGACATACAAAGTACGATATGGATCGGCGTGGGCAACAATAGAACCAACGCCAATGATGTCCGGTTGAGAGGATGCTTTCTGGAGAGCAGTAATTAAATCAGTCTCTTGGATGGAAAGTTCAGCCCAGTAATCCGATTTAATCACCTCGTACTCTTGGGCAACATCCCAAAACTCCTGCCAGCTACACCCAGGTTTTGACAGCACCCGTCGAATATCGCTAACCGCTTGGGGTAGCATTTCCAATTGCTCGGCTCGATATGCGATCGCAGTTGGTGTAGGTTCACTTCCTAAAATGATTGCCGCAGCTTCGAGTGCCTGGGTATTGTTCATAGCACTAGCGAGGTTCTTCAATGCCATACCCATCAGCCGCAAACATTCCTGGGCATTTTCCTTGGGTGGTTCCTGCGCTAGCGATCGCAAATCAATTGTCTGCTGTAACGCCTGTTTTACTTGCTTGTTCAACACTTTAGTCGCCTGTAGGGTCATGGTATTTCCCCATTCTTGAGAAGGGCGTTGTTCTACGGCGTGTTCTAATTCCTGAATGCGTTGCTGGAGTTGCTGATTTTCAATCTCCAGCTTTTTCAATCCCTCCATCTCATCCAGCCGTTCCTGCAACTGAATATTTTGCTCTTTCTGCTGCTTGTACAGGTTTTGCAGAGATTGGATCTGCTCTTGTACTTGTTCTTCTGCTCTAGCCGATACTTCTGCTTGCAAACCAATCCTCAATTCCTGCTCCAATCGCTCTAACTCTTGTTTATGGCGTTCTTCAATAGCAGCGATCGCCTCGGAATATTCTGCGGGGTAATTGCGTTCTCTGGGAAATGGAACGCTGGCGGCATCTAAATCAGCATTGTTGATCAACAATCTTTCACCATCAGCAAAAGTGACAATCTGCTGCCAGCGATTCGGTGCGTCTGCCTCGATGGTTCCCTTTTCTCCATACCTTGGATGGGACTGTTGTGAAACTGTGACAATAGCTTTTTGAGGAACCACTGGTTCCTGAATTTTGGGAACCATTGGTTCCTGACTAGATTGCTTTTTACGTGGAAGTTGAGGAACCACAATATTTGCAGCAGCTGCAAAGTCTGATTCACCAGGAGAAGGGTTATCTTTCAGAGCCAGGGATACAGCAGCTTTAAGTTTTTCTGGTTCCTTGACTAAGCGTAGTAACGGACGAGCCTGACGCTCGTTTTTGATGTGTCCGCCCAACTCGCCAACTGCGTCTATGACCTTTTTGGCTCCTAGTAGTTGGTTGATTCGTCGGTATCCACCCCAGGCGTATAATTCACGCTGGCAGTATTCTTCAAAGCTTTTATATCCAGCTTGCAGGTAAAGCTGCTGTTCTCTCATCTGGAGAATTTCATCTACCGCTTGCCACTCGAAACGGTCGATGGCGGTGAAGGTTTCTTGAATGCTGGTGTTGACAACACTGTAATCGAGTGCTGTTGTTTGTTCTCTGTCTAGTGTCAGCATATCTCTTGCCCACTATGGTAAATGCTCGGAATGTTGCAGGTAGTAAGGGACTTGCGGGAGCCGTCAGGATTCTCGCTTTTAGTAGTTATTAGGCGATTTCAGCTAACCTTGCGAATCGGACTAAGTCCGGGTAAACCGCTTTCAAGTAAATAATTTTGTTCTGTTTGTAATCAAGATGATGGTAGAGCAGTGGTCAATTCTTTAAACAGATTGAGTTGTTGCATAATGCTTGACTCCAAATTTTGAGCGTAGTACAACATCGCGGTCAATCAACTGATGCCGCTTTCAATGCTCTTTGGTCTATTGTTAAAAACAGAAAACTTAACTCAGCCTAGAACAAAGCTGAATAAAGAATGACGTGATTACTTTCCAGTGATTTAATCTGCTCTTTTATGGTTGGGTAAGAAAAAAGCGATTTTAATCAAGCTTTTTTCCGCTTTTGCGCTGCGTTTCAATAAAAGACTCCGATAACTCTTCAAGAGTACATCGGTAAAGACGGGTTAGCTGTAAAGTTTCACTGGGACTAAGGCTAGGAATATACGTTCCTGCCTCCCAAAATCTAATAGTGGAAACAGATTTGCCTAACTCTACTGCTACCCGTTCAGCTGATAAATCAGCTTTCTCACGCAACTCCTTTAAATCCATAAAAATGAGCAACTTCAACTTAATCACCTCCTCTACATTACTTGTCTTGTTGCCTAGTCTAATCTAGTTAACTAGTCAAGTCAATAGCAAACTAGTCTAGTTAACAAGAATATATAGTTGACAAGTCTAGTTAACTAGAGTATAGTAATAAATATAAGGGCAAGGAAATGCAACCGCCTGCACCCAAACGCAAAAAGGGTTTGCAAATTACCAAACATTCACTCATTCAATTAACCACAAAACCAAGTGCCACCGGGAGTAGCAGCCGGAAGCCAAACTTGTAATGCTCAAGCCAGCGAAGATGATCTCGATGACCTACCAAGTCTTAAAAAACTGGTTATTTAGTGCCATTCGTCTAGAAATCAAAGATTTTACAGCAAAGCTGAATTTACTAGAGTGTCCTCTTCCGAACGCAGCACTTCCTTACACATCCCCTGATGCTGCTGTCTGCTGTCTTGATAATGCTCTTAGCAACTAGCTTTGATGGCTACGCCAAATCTAATTGAGAGCGTTGTGCGAAACCACAACGTTGTTTGCACATATAACAAAAGCGATCGCCCCTGTCTGGTAAACAAAGCGATCGCCTTTTCCCCGATTAAGGAGATTTCTATTATGAACTATGCAACACATACACAGCAAGCAATTCTTAGTTCTTTTCGTGATGAGCAAGCCCTCGCCCAAGCAGAACTGTACAGCCACCTCGAAACCCAAGCCGAAGCTGTAGCCCCAACCCAAGACCCTCTCACCAGCAGAGATCGCCGCATCATTGGCGAGATTATCGAAGTCGAACCCGAATCAGTTCGCACAATCTGGATCGAAGGCGGGATCACCGTATGGGTGCAGTTTGTGGAAGGTGGACGACTAGCCTTTGACCGCAACTGGTTCGCTACAAGAGTTGCAGAAGTAAAAGCGACCCTACCGGAAACACCCCTGGAGCGCAACGAGCGATTGAGCGATGAACTAGAAAAAGCCTGCGCTGTTTTTGGTCTGTACCACGGAGAGATAGATTGGCTCTCGTTTAGTACCAAACTCTACCAAGACGGGCGTTTTGTCGGCTTCGTCGGGTGCAGTCAACAGGGCTGGTACGCAAGACCTAGACAGTACGGACTCAATCGCATGGCTCCGAGTGCAGAACAAGTGATTGCGTTGTTGGGAGTCCGAGCGATAGTAGCGGCGTAAGTTGCTGAAGGTAGAAAGGGCGATTGCACACCAAAAGAATTGCAATCGCCAACGAGGTTAATCTCGAATAAATACAATGATGGCACAAAGTACAGCAAGTAAGCTCTCATTTCTGTACGTTCGCTCATTTTTGAAGGTAAGAGGAATTAATACCTTACTGTGTAAGGTTTCAAGGTGTTTGTGGATCTGATAGCGGTGATACCATGTAATACTTGGATCAGAGTTTGTCAGTC
>JAHHHR010000087.1 GCA_019359245.1 Nostoc desertorum CM1-VF14
ATTGCTGCGGATATAGGGAGACTAATTATATTTGTACACCTTGAGCGCATACACAACTTCTTTCAATGACCAGCTAATTATACTTAAAAATGCCACAGTTTAGCTTGGCACTAACTACACCCGTCTTCCATAGTGAAAGATGCTTAAACGATTCAAAGTGTGGACAAGCTTAATTATGCAAACGCCTCCTAATTGGATAGTAGACTGTACAAATAATCAATCCGTTTCCAAACCACAGCAGCTTGCCTTGGAGAACAACTCAAACCATAAGCGCGACGGGTATCATAATTGCCCTTGATTGCCTTGGCTACTCCAACGGGAATCCCAAAAGCCACCTCACGAATGCCGGGTTGATAGCTTCGGTCTTCATGAGAGAGCCGTACTTGCGTAATCTGATTTCCAATTTGGTCTGTCCAGGGGGTTAAACCAATTCGCAATTCGCAATTCGCAATTCGCAATTAATTTCATTGCTTGATTTTCTCTTTAACTTTTCGAGTAGATGCAACTAAGATTTTTCCAATTTCTCTAGTTTCTTGAAGTAAGGATTCAAACTTGTTTTTATCAACCAATTCTGCCTCGATTAATATTTCTAACCAATATTCAGTCTCTCTTTCTTCTTTAAGCGCAATTTCTAATTTGCTCAGAAAATCTTTATCAGATTGGGCAGATTGAGCTTCTTTAACGTTTGCACCTATAGAAGTACCACTTCGGAGTAACTGTTTTGATAATGTTCGACAAACTCCGGGTTTTTCATCTAAAAAAGTACAAGCTTTAACTATTCTTATTGCCAAAGCTTTCGTTCTATCAGCAATACTAATTTTTTGATTCATTTCTTTTACTCCTAGTTAATAATTGCGAATTGCGAATTGCGAATTGCGAATTGATTCTTGGCAGTGGTAGTTGGTAATATCTGCGTGGATTGGAATTCCTGGTTGTTCATGGCGCAATTGTGATTGAGAATAAGAATAAGGGGAGATTTCGACAAATTGCTGGACTCGGAATTTGTGAGATAGACCTGCGGCTGATATTCCGTGGTGGCAGAGTCCGCCGATGCCGGAGAAAAGAGAAAGGACAGATTTCATGAGGCGATCGCACTTCTCACCAGTTCATCTGGCACTTCAAAAATCCCCAACCGCCCAATGTAAGGAAGCGGTGTAATCTCGCGTGGATTCTCCAGCTTCCAGTGATATTGCTCAGGCATCCCCCAGCCAGATGCAACTTGTGAAAACTTGCAATCAACTATTGTGACAATGCCAATAACTTGACCGCGACGGAGAGAGATTAATTCTGGGATTACTACCCCCATGCTTTGGCAAAATTCTTTCGCTAACAGATACTCTCTTTTGGTGCAGGTTTTTGCGGCGTGAATCAGAATATCGCCGCGATAATGAATAGGCCAGCCACGATTTTCAACATTTTTGAGAGCATAGATAATTGCCCATGCCCAAGGCTGACGAACAGATAGCGCTTCCATATATCGACCTCTAAAACTTTAAAAAAGTTTATTGCATTAAATTATCTCGCCAAGTTCAAAAATTTCGATGTGGATAAATCGCACAACATGGTCGCAGTGCCGAGCTTACCGTAAAGGCGGTTTTTCTCAACAATCAACTCGATAGTGCGTTCTCGCTTCGAGTTGCCGAAGGCATCGCTTAGGTCTTTTGTGTAGACAGCATCCCGATAAAGCATGATTAACTGGTCACAAACTTCAAAGATTTCGCCAGAATTACGTAACAGATGACGATTGCGGCGTTTATCAGCCGTAGTTTGATTGCCCCGATTGATTTGACAACCCAAGAAAACAGGGATTTTATGAGACTTGGCAATGTATTATTTACAAGGGTTTCATCACTTTGGAAAAGTGTAGGCTAATGAAGCAGCGCTCACAAACTGAGAGTTCCAGATTATTCTGATTCCCGACCTTAAAACTATTAATTTTCTAAACCTCTTATCAGGCAACTATTTCAGCTTTTCAAGCGTGCTATTCGACAATAATACTTTAATGTACAGGAATGTGAAAATTTAACCCAACTTTGGTATTCTAGGAATTAAAGAATGAGAAAATTGTCTGAGAAAATTAGATTATGTCACACGAATCCATTCTTGATAGCATAACACGCCAATCTAACTTAGTTTCGTTTAAGTTGGAAGACATTCGACTTCAAGTGGAGAATAACAAAATTGCTGATGTTACAGTTAACTTGGATTATATCGATGGGCTGAACCCGAGTGAATTAAAAAATGTCGTACCCATTGCTAATAATATCAAAGATTACCTGACTAATTATCTAAATAATCCTAATGACTTATTTGAAGTTATCAATTGCAATCTCACGGAAGAACTGCTAACTGATGACAATCTAGGGCTTTCTGAGGTGCTAGACTCTTTAAGTTTGAATCTTGATGTCGCACCTGCCATTATTCCTTTCCAATTTGACAGCACAAATACTCGTACCCCAAATGGTAACATAAACAATATTATTTCATTTCGTTTAGAAGACATTATATCTCCAATTGATGGTGGTATAGTTGCCGATGTCACTGTTAATTTAGATTATGTTGATGGAATTGACTCAAGTGTATTTAAAGATGTCATACCCATCGGTAATTACATTAAAGATTTCTTAGCAAATTATCCAGTAGAAGCAGGTCTTTATGAAGTCCTCAATCGTGACCTTACCAAAGGATTACTAAATAATAGCAATATAGGACTATCTGGGGTATTGGACTCATTAAGCGTTAATCTGGATGTGTCACCAAAAATTATTCCTTTCCAATTTGACAGCACAAATACTCGTACCCCAAATGGTAACATAAACGATATTATTTCATTTCGTTTAGAAGACATTACATCTCCAATTGATGGTGGTATAGTTGCCGATGTCACTGTTAATTTAGATTATGTTGATGGAATTGACTCAAGTGTATTTAAAGATGTCATACCCATCGGTAATTACATTAAAGATTTCTTAGCAAATTATCCAGTAGAAGCAGGTCTTTATGAAGTCCTCAATCGTGACCTTACCAAAGGATTACTAAATAATAGCAATATAGGACTATCTGGGGTATTGGACTCATTAAGCGTTAATCTGGATGTGTCACCAAAAATTATTCCTTTCCAATTTGACAGCACAAATACTCGTACCCCAAATGGTAACATAAACGATATTATTTCATTTCGTTTAGAAGACATTACATCTCCAATTGATGGTGGTATAGTTGCCGATGTCACTGTTAATTTAGATTATGTTGATGGAATTGACTCAAGTGTATTTAAAGATGTCATACCCATCGGTAATTACATTAAAGATTTCTTAGCAAATTATCCAGTAGAAGCAGGTCTTTATGAAGTCCTCAATCGTGACCTTACCCAAGGATTACTAAATGATAGCAATATAGGACTATCTGGGGTATTGGACTCATTAAGCGTTAATCTGGATGTGTCACCAAAAATTATTCCTTTCCAATTTGACACTACAATTACCCGCACAGCCAATAGTGATATTAACGATATTGTCTCATTTCAATTAGAAGATATTTTACTTTCTATTGATAGTGCTAGTGTTACTGATGTCGCCGTCAACTTGGATTATATCAATGGAATTGACCCAAGCGCCTTCAAAGATGTCATCCCCCTTGGTAACTTCATTGAAGATTATCTCACAAATTATTCTCATCCCAATGACTCTTTTGAAGTCGTAAACAACAATTTAGGCAATGCATTACTAACTGATTCTAATCTAGGACTTTCCTCGGTGCTAGACTCACTAACTGTTATGTTAGGTGCATGACCTAGTGTTATTCCTTTTCAATTTAAAAGTACTGTCACCCTTACCCCAATTGGGACTACAGTCTTTGGATGAAGCGAATTTACTACAGTTTTGTGATAGGACAAAGAAGATTGATAAGTTGTTAATGCATTTGTATCTGTAAATAAGTATTGGTTAGCTTGTAATAACAAATTTTCTTCATGTTTTAAATGCCCTTGTGCAATTTCTACAAGTTGAGACAGCGATAGCCTTCTATTAATTTTATGTTTTACAGGGGCTTCATGAAGAAACAAGCCTTCAAGACGAGATGCAAGGTTTTTAGGACGTAAAATTCCACGATACTGTCGTGTTAACCTCACAGAATAATCTAATATCCGTAACGCCATAAACGTTCATTTTGTTCAAAGGTAACGGCGATTACCTAAAAATATTGTTAGTACTTACACCAAGTGATTTTCTAGCCATCTGTTTATATTCATCCAAGTCTGACTTCAGGGCAAATTCCGCGATGGCTATGGGATAAGAAGCAGCCAGTTCAATCACTTGTTCTGCCATCTTCGACCAAATACGTCCACCTGCGTCGGCGTATGCTGATATCAGCTTATTCAGAGCGTCTTCACCAAAAGTGCGGTAATGGGCGACAAAATCACGGGCTGGGTCAGTGACGGCTGCCTCAGTCCAGTCAATGAAGCCAGTTACTTGTACTTGGGCATCAATCAAAATATGCCCAGCGTGTAAATCACCATGAGTTAACACTGTTTCTTTTGTCCAAACCTCATCCTTTTGGAGCCAAGATTGCCAACGGTTCCACAACTCTTCACCAACACCAAACTCATTCTTCACTGCATTCATCTTCTGTTTCATCGCCGCACGTACTTCTTCAGCGGTTTCAATGGGAAGACCAATTGCGCGTGCTTCCTCAATGCTAACTTGATGAAGAGAGGCAATTCCCTTAGCTAGCGATTTATGAAACTGGTCGGGTGGATTTGCTGGATCAATTTCCCACAAATAAGCTTTTGCTTCTGAGTCAATTGTGCCTGTTGGCACACCGTTTAATGCGCGGTAAACAATGAGTTCATCTGTGCAAATAGTCCATTGTGGCACTTCCACATTGAGGAGAGGGGCAATCAGTTCCAGCGTGCGTTTTTCCTTATCCATCGACGGTAGAACATCCTCCCGCCGAGGAAGACGCAAAATCCAGCGTTCTCCATCAGTGTCCCTTGCTAACACAACTTGAAAATCAAGACCCGATTCATTAAATTGCAGTGAGTCTTCTTGGATAGTCAAACTATGCTTGTGGGCTAGTTCAAGCACTTCCTGCTTTGATTTTGTCTTTTTAATCATGTCTTCTTACCACTACAGACTAATCGGGTTATTACACCAGCATAAGAGCGATATGGCTGGAGATAGCCCGTACAAATAATCAAACTCCACCTCCTGTAGAGTTGATTACTTGCCCAGTTACCCATTGTGCGTCATCTGTTACTAGCCAACCAATTAAACGGGCTGCATCTTCAGGTTGCCCCCATCGCCCTTGAGGGTTAGATTTTAAAACTGACTCATAAAGTTCACTACTTGCATAGCCTGTATCTGTTGCTCCTGGATTTATGGCATTGACCGTGATCCCGCGCCCTATTAGATAAGCTGATAACGAAAGTGTCAGTTGATGTAATGCACCTTTGGATGCAACGTATGATAGTTCCTCTGGCATGGGATTGAGATGCTGCCCAGAGGTGAGAAGAACCACTCGACCGCCAGAACAACCACTATGTTGAGCAGCAAATGCTTGCACTAACAATAACGTTCCTCGGACATTGACTTGTAAATGCGTATCAATTTCTGCTGTGGTCAGTTGCTCTAAATTTCCCATCTTGCTGTAAGCATGATTCGCAACCAAAATATCGATGTGTCCCAATGTTTGAACCGCAGTACCGATAATTTGACCTGGTACAGCAGGATCGAGAAAATTTCCTTGGGCGTGTGCGATCCGAGTACCATGCTTTTGAAGCAGAGCAATCAATGCAGAAATTCCATCAGGATCGGCTCCCCAGGCTTGAGTAGCATCATAGGGTGAATAAGAGTGAATGAAAACGTCTGCACCCAACATTGCTAATCGTTGGGCGATCGCAAATCCTATTCCTTTACGCCGACTTACACCTGTAACTAGGGCAACACGACCTTTCAACACTGCTTCAGGCACAACTAGAAAATCTCTGTACTACTTTGACGTACTACTAATGTAACTTTTAATGCTTCAGCAACAACTCTCAAAGCCTGCCTGAATCTATTGATATGGCTGGGCTGATTTATTCGTGTCTTGTGCCTTAGCATCACGTTTTGTCAAAAAGTCACGCCCCAGTGTCATCAAGTAGGTAACTCGGTTAGGGGTAATAGCTGGAGGACTCATATTTGATAGGCTTATCAGTCTGCTGTTGACTTTCTTTGTCCCAATAAGCACGGGGGTAATCGGGTTTCAGCCGTCCCCAGTCCATTGGTTCTCAGTTGTTGAGGGGTCAAGTCCACTAACCCACCATGCAACGGCAGAAGTGTGGGCATATCTTTATTCTTTTATTTAATTACGCAAAAAATGAATCTGTCTGGGGTGAAAGTATTTGATGTTAATTTTCATATAATTCAACCACGGGTAAACCTTTTTTGGGAATACTACTGAGAAAGCGCTCTCGAATTAAATCTAATTTATAGTTAAAAATTAAACTTAATATGCCAAATAAAACTAGTATAACAACTATGTTTATAGGAAGATTAATTACGATTAGTAACAACGCTAAAATCGTCAATCCAAGCGTCAAGTTTTGACAAAAATTTTGGACTTTATCTATCAAAACTAGAGATTGCCGACAACTAGGGCAATGTTTTGTATGTCTGTGCCAGATATCATATAATTGCTCATCATTTAATTCCTGAAAAGGTGCTTCTGCTACTCCCTGCCATACAGGTTTACCACCGGCAAACTCATCTAGCCATTTCCGAAAAGTAACGATGCCAACGTCAGCTACTGATGGCATAAAATATGACTTTTGCCAAGTTCTATTTCCCACAGATTCGTTAACAGCTTGGGGGTGCATCATTGATAAATCTTGGTTACTCAACTTATAACTAGATGAATGTTTTAACCCAGTTTGTAAATATTTGGGCAGAAGCTCAAACCAGAAATTACGTTTTTGTGGAAGACCATCAGCAATAAATTTACCAATCTGTTTACAATAACCAGGTTTAATAGGTATAAAATATAACTGAAACAAGGCGGATTTACCGCTAGAATATTTGTAGATTGTTGTATTAGAACAAGGTGGAGTAAACTTCCGAGTTGCATCCATATCTTTGTTAAAAATATTGTAACCAGAATGCTTTAAAGTAAAACCGTCATCAGCAGATATTTCTCCCATTACTCCTAAATATTCTATTGGGATGGCTCTGTCTGGAGAAAATCCAGCAATTCCTTCATGCAAAAATTGGGCGTGAGAAGGATCAAAACTACTTTCAACAGAGATAATATAATCAACAGGAACTTCCGACATAAACCAATCGCTTGAAGAGCTATCAAGTTGAGATTCTGGCATCAGGGCAGGTTGCTTTGAAGCACTATCTTCAAAAACAGTAGGACTATTATCTGCCCAGATCCATAATAATCCTTGTAGCACTTGAGTAGGGTATGTTGTTACTTGCGCTCGCTCGCTATTACAAGCAGTTATTAAAGCCTTTTCATCACTCAACATGGGAATATTTGTACATTTCCCTGCCCCATCAAAACACCAACCATGATGACGACACATTAGGTTTCCATTTTCATTGATACTTCCTAAAGATAATTGCGCCAATTTATGGGGGCAAGTATCATCCATTACTACCCAATTTTGATGTTTGTCTCTCCAGATTACTAGCTTTCTTCCAAGCAAAGTGATGGGAGTCGGATGAGAGGGTTCTAGATAGCTGACGGGAGTTATTGGATACCACTGTTTAGTCCAGGAGAAGTTAGTTATCATCAAATTAATTAATGTATTCAACTTTTTAATTAGGGTGGCAATCTTGTAAAGAAAAAATCAGTATTACAGCCTTTAATGTCTAGTTTAAAAGATAAAATCAACTTACTGTACCCGTACACCCAATTTCTTTAAACCCCCACCAACCAATCGCACACCACAGACCTACACTCGTGGGCAAAGTTAACCCAGACCTGCCACTGCCCCACTACATAGCCTACGAGCAGAGGGAGCTGTGCTCAGACAGCGCAATCGCTAGCTTGGGGTGGTGGAGGGCTATGGTCAAGATTTACAGTAGTTATACAGAGGTATGAATAGATAGTATTTTATAAACTAAATGCTGGTAAATGAAGCATTGGTTATTATATACTCTGCTAAGTGAATAACTCGGTAGAGTATTTTTGTGAGAGTGCGTCTACTGTGAGCGATCATCTCACGCTTAAGCGCTTCGGCTATCGCGCTCTCCCTTGCCAAAAGCGACAACCGCCCCGCAAGCTGCCTATGATTGCAACCGAAGGATTATGCGCTCTTATGGGCGAATGGGAACTATTAGTTCCCAAAATATGACTAGAACAATAGAACTCTTGCATAAATATTTTGTGGTATAATAAAGGGTTATTTTAATTTCAATTTTGGGACATTAAAATAGTAAGAGGTTATCATTTTCTTCTAGCAAGTATTATCTGGCGATAAGCCTACGGCATGGCTTCGCTTACCGCTAGTTAGGAAGATGGCAGCAAACATCATTTCAGTCATTGATTAATACTGAAATTATTTGATTAATTCGATTTTTTTATCCAATTTTTATCCGATTTATATGGCTAATTCGTGATTATAAATTCCCGCGATTAAATTCGATCTTAACCCAAAACGTCGATGACGATTTCGATATCTATCAGACAAAATTTTAAATATCTTTAGACGACGATTTACGTGTTCAATAACAATTCTTAATCGATTGAGTTCCCGATTGTATTTTTTCTGTTCTTTCGTCAACTTTTTTCCTTTTGGTTTTTTAATTGGTGTTTCACTTAATTGATGAATCTTAGCAATTCCTTGATAGCCTTTATCCGCTATTACCTTAATTAATTCTCCAAATTTTATTCCACTATTTTTAAATAAGCGAAAATCATGGATTTTTCCCTTATCATGCCCCAAACAGATGATTTGGCTGCTTTTTTGGTAGATTACTACTTGCGTTTTTAAAGTATGTTCTCCCTGTTTCCCGCTAAAAAATCTTTTTTGGCCTTTCTGAGGCTTTTCAATTGGACTCTCTGTGACATCCATCACAACTAAATCTTCTTGGTATGACATTTTCCATAATTCTTTTTTCCCTGGTAAACGAAACTTTCTTGACTTAATCAAAATATTTTCAATTTTAAAGACTAATCGACAAACCGCAGATTCAGAAAGCCCGAAATCCAACCCAATATGATAATAAGTACGGTACTCCCTCCAGTATTGAAGAACCATTAAAACTTGGTCTTCAATAATTAATTTAGGACGACGACCTGCTTTCTTTTTCTTTTGAGCATCAGCTTTAACTAAATCAACCATTAACTCAAAAGTTTGACGGCTTACTCCAGCCATGCGCTTAAATTTTCTCGCAGTCAGGTGTTTAGCTTTCTCTATTTTCACTGCTCCTCAAAGTCCTAATCGCAAATTGCCAAATTTTTAATTATACCACAAAAAACTTTTGCAAGAGTTCTAATGATTGAGTAATCAAAATCATGATGAAAAATCAAGTTTCGGGCAGGAGTTGTGCCAAAATGAGGTTTTGATTTTTTAAGCATTTGTTAGCTTCCAGTAAATCTGACCACTGTTTTGAATTGCTATGCTTGGCAACAGTATTGGATAGATTGATTTTATACTTTTATAAACTGAGGACATCATAATAACCATATATTATATTAAGCTGTCGATAAAGGAATACACTAATCTAGAACAGCTAAAGTTTTTTAGCTGTTCTAATTTTTATAATGTGGTTAAAAATTTCAAAAACATGAATTAGCAACACTATCTAGCTAAAGTAATTTTTGAATATCACTATAGGCACGGTAGAATCTGCCACTAATTGTCTGCGAACCCAAAAATGCGCTTTTTCAGGCTGGGGTTAAGGAGTGGCTGCCTTCATGCAGTGCTTTTGCGATCGCTGTAAGCAAGATTTGCAGTACTTGTACAGAGGTATAAATAGTTATCAAAGTATAAACTGAAGGTTGCTAAAAGATAACTATAGTAAGTATATATACTTTATTGATGTGAATAACTCGGTAGAGTATTTTTGTGAAAGTACGCCTAATGTAAGCGATCGCCTCTTCTGTACCCTTGCTACAAGCGCCCTCCACAGCCGAAGATTGCTCCTTGGAGTAATGATGCATTCATGTTTGACCAAATTTTGACAACCATTGGTTGTCACGCACTCAGCCAAGGGTGTTGCATTGAGCTTGGTTGATTGCGTCTAATCCTTGTATAGTGAAGCTTTAAAAGTTTTTCGTTTTTTTGCATAAATTACAAGACTTGAACTGAAGAGTATTACATAGCGAACGAATTATATGTAAAGCATGGACAAGATATTAAAAGTCCTTTATTTAATTCCCCTTTAGAGAAGCGCTGCTCTGGCGATGCCCCAGGGCAGTTTTTTCGTAGGTAGGCAAAATACAGTTTGTACAGCTACATGGCAATTTCCATAAAACCGAAAATTAGTACCCCTGCTTGACCAAGTGCCTGTAAAAAATCTCCTCTTTGGGAATTGTCATTCATTGCCCTTATTCTTATTTGTCTTGCGGGTATTCATGTAAAGCTTTCCTGATAGCTATAGAATTCCTTATTGTGGAATTGCTGAGGGATATACCTCTGTTGCAACCAACACAGGTTTATTCCTGTATTCTGCTTCTAGCTGCTTTTGTAAGGTTAAATCCCATTTAAGGTTATGTTCTCGTTCTAGTTCAGCTACAATAAACGGACGTAACACACCCGTTACTGCAACTTTCTCACCTTCATTGACAGTTCCTTTGGGAGTACTGGCACGGATCACTAACAAGTCTTGTCCACCAAATAATTTGTCTTCGTTTAAGGTGAAGGAATTGGCATTTCTGATATTTTCTACTTCACCTGTCACTGCCAAGTTTTTACCGTAGTATAGTTGAGGGTTTGTGGTAAGTTCACCTGGTTTAGGAGCAAGTGCAATTGATTGAGCGATAATTGCAGGTTGTGTTTCGTACTCTTTGTACAAGTTTGGATCTAAGCCCAAATTGTAATCTCGATTAATATCTGCAATCACAAAGTTACGAACTGGGCCTGTCACTTGAATTGGTGTATTTGGGTCAGTAGGCAAGGTGAAAGTTTTACCCGAAGCATTTACAACTAAAATTGGTTTAGCACTAAAAAATTGCTTATCGGCAATTGTGAAAGTTGACGGCCCCAATTTCCTGACGGGTGTACTTCTAATTGTTACAGTTTTACCAATGAGTTCGTTTGTATTGTCTGCGACTTCTTCTGTAGTCACATTGGTTTCTGGTACTCCGGCTTGTTGATCTAAGTTGTTGGTACAACTTCCAAGCAAAATTGCAGAGATTACTAGAGCAATAGTTCCTTTGAAACTCCATTTAATTGGTATAAAGTTAATCATTTGAAAATCTCCATTTGGGTTGAGTAATATCAAGTTCAGATAATGAATTATTACTTAAAACTCTCTAAATTTTTACATCAGTTTTAATAACAATTATTCAACTGAAACCGATATTATTGAACGACTAAATAAATTTTGACTTGTTGCGATCAGCGTTTTAAGGCGTTCAACATTTTTGCGGTGAATTATATTAATTCAAAAAAACTTGACCATCTTTTTGAATTCTCAATACGCCTTGATTATCATCGAAATTAGTTGTTTCATCTAACGAGACTGCGAGTGTCCCTTCACTTTCAGAGGTAGACATGGGCATAACTTTTAGTAGTCCACCATCTTGACGTACCAAGGTAATACTGATAGGTGTTGGTAAGTTTCGTAAGACAAATTCTTGTCCACCTGCAAGATATCGAGGTTGGGTCTGACCAATTGCTTGATAAGAGATACCAGCGTTAGTGTTATTTTTCAATTTCACATCAACTGTACCTGCTGTTGGTGTGATAGTTGCAATGGCACTTTGTCGGCTTTCTGGAGCGGGTGGTTGTATGACATTAACATTTGTGCGTCTTCCATTCATAGGATAGGCAGGAACCATAATACTCTGGGAACCAGTAGTTTGCTTTTGCTGTTGTCCTCCTAATCTTAAAGTTGCAGCATTCGGTGGACATCCTGCTGGAACCAAAACTCGATTTCGATGTGGTTCTTCGTAGAAAATACTAGGGCAAGGATTAATTTGGGAAATTCGCGGCTGTGCTACTGCTGATTGAGAAATTGCAGAGAAACTGATTAGCAAAGTTCCAAAAATTGTTCCTAATGATCCAACTTTTTCGAAAGAAGAATGATTGAACTTGTACATAAATACCTCCTAATGATTTTATCTTTGCTTGTTGTTTTAAAACTCCAATAGTGACATCTAGTGAAAGATGAGAAAGTACTCTTAGTTTAGAGAATCTTTAATTTTTTTTGCAATAATCAAATTTTTGATTATGTACTTTAAGTAAAGTTGAGACGCTCAACCAAAAGAGGAGACATGAAAACAGACCGTATTTTGAGGTTAAATATTAATGGTGGAAAAGTCGAAGAAAATTCCGATACATTTGGCAAATACTACTTTAGATATAGATTAGTACTTCTATAGCCATAGCTAGCAAAATCAAATCAGTACTGACACTGACTGCGCCTATTACTCTTCTAACCAATAGAGTAGACCCAGAGAAGTAACTCCCCCAAAAAAGTGAGCGCCAATCATGTTGACGTTTGCTAACATTACAAAAATGTCTAGTGAACGAATTACGTTTTCTGGCTGATAAATTGCAACACCTTGAGGTTGTGCTACTGCTTTACCCAAAATGATTGAAACCGTCACTTCAGAAGCAATAAAAGCTATTAATAATCCTACCAAACTCACAATTAATCCAATTCGTAAATTTTGAATTACGTCTTCCTTTCTGGGATGGTTTTGAGAATTTGGTGTTTGTAAAAGTTTAGCCATTTTTCGATAACGCAAAGCCCAATAGACTCGAAAGCATAGCAATAAAATACCAACAATAGCTAAAAATATCCCAAACCCTATACCTGCATTGCTTGTTTGAGTAGTGATGTTACGGCTAAAGTATGCCAACAATACAGCAATCCCAGAAATACCACCAAGTACTAATTGTACCCAAAAACTAATTCGACTCACTAAACGCAATGTAGCAGCAAATTTTTGTTTGCTTGGTGGATGTGAAAGTGATTCTAAATTATTTATCATATATCTATACCCCCTAAGTAGATGATTTAAGTAAATATAGGAAATTGGAGTTTAATTTTATCTTTTATATAAAACTCACCAATTAATGTATTTACTTTTTTGAATATTAGGTTTTCTCTTTGGAAATAATTTATCCGAAATTCAAATTAATATTCAGTTAGTTATAACTTAGGGAATAAAAGTGGAAAACTAGTGGAGAATATATATTTTTGAGTAAAATTACGACTTAAGAAAGAGGCTACCAAAACTATAGATAGACCTTTTTTCAAGCAAATCTACCCTAAATTAGAGATACTACAGTAATCCTATCTCTGGTATCAAAATTTTCACAAATCATTTAGGACTGCTATAGTATTACTTAATTCATGAATAGCTGAACTGGAAACACCAGATTTTGTAATATACTTTAGCTCAAGGCTTCTGCTACTTGAACAGCTAGTTTCTGAGGATTAAATGGTTTACTGATTATGCCTCTGACACCTAGATTATTAAATAGATTTTTGTCATTATTACGTCCTCTTGCTGTAAGCAGAATCACAGGTATATGTTTAGTTGTTTGATTAGCCTGTAGTTTTTGAAAAGTTGTCAAACCATCCATATCAGGCATCATTACGTCCAAAAGGATAGCATCAGGTTGAGATGACTGAGCTAAGAATAATCCTTGATTACCTGAAGTAGCAGTCAACACCTTCCAGCCCCCCATTATTTCTAGACAAGTCTGAATCAATTGACGGATGTCATCTTCATCATCAATCACTAAGATTTGCTTAGAGGTCATCGTTATTATCTTCCTGTTTTAAATTATTATTACTTAGTGCTTTAATTCTTCCAATGTAATGAAGGGCATTGTTTATAACTACCATACTCTTAAGATTAGTTTTTAATGGTAAAACTTGAAAGTGGAAAACTAGAGTAGAAGTTTAATAAACAGATGGCATAACCAGAAGTAATAGACCAAAAGTAATAGAATATGTGGAGATTGACACGATGGGCTTTGTCCCGCCTTCCCTACGGAACGCTCCGCGAACAGCGATTCTCGCAACTACAACGCTATAGCATTGTATTCTTAACGGTTTTACTAGCTTTACTGCTGACATTGCTTCTATGGCAGCTACAAAGGCTCAATTCCATTTATCCGCTGTTTTTAGCTGCTGTCATGGTTAGTTCCTGGTATGGTGGTTTCAACCCAGGACTGTTGGCAACTTTCTTGTCTGCTATAGTCTGTGCCTACTTCCTTTTGCCCCCTTTTTATTCTCTGGCTGTTGCTGGATTCAGTGTAATAGGGTTGGTTCAGTTTGTGCTGGTAGCAGTGTTGATCAGCTCACTTAACTCCGCACTGCGCCAAGCGCGATCGCAAGCTCAGAAAAACGCGCGAGCTGCACAGGATAATTACGAGTCTCTACGTCAAATTCAAGACACTCTGCGCCAAAGCGAAGAACGTTATCGATTGCTAATAGAAGGAGTAACTAATTACGCAATTTTTATGCTAGATCCAAACGGGAACTTTACCAGCTGGAACATTGGAGCTGAAGGTATTTTAGGTTATCAAGAAGCAGAAATTATTGGTCAACCTTTTGAGCGAATTTTTTCACCAGAAGCAATTGAGCGCGGACAACCACAACAAGCATTAAGAAAAGCTGTAACTGAGGGTTTTTCTAAAGAAAATCGTTGGCATCTCCGTAAGGATGGGACATTTTTCTGGGCACATTGTGTAATTACACCTTTACGAGATGAAAATGGAAATCTGCGCGGCTTCTCTAAAATAATGCAAGATATTACTGAGCGCAAACAAGTTGAAGAAAAAAAAGAGCAACTGCTACTACGAGAACAAGCTGCGCGCGCTGTTAGCGAAGCGGCACAAAGTGCAGCAGAAGCTGCAAACCGTTCCAAGGACGAATTTTTAGCAATAGTTTCCCATGAATTACGTACCCCCATGACTGCAATTATTGGTTGGGCTGGGATGTTGCAAACGGGTGCGCTAGATGAAGCTAAAGTAACTCTTGCATTGGAGATAATTGAACGCAATGCTAATTTGCAAATGCAACTTATTGAAGACTTACTTGATATTTCGCGTATTGTTAGAGGAGAACTTTCACTCTCCATTGATTTGGTAGATTTAGCAGAAGTAATTACAGCCGCGATCGAGGTTGTACAATCACTGGCAGATGCTAAGAGTATTCAAATTGAAACTATACTTGATACTTCAATAGAAAAAATTTCGGGTGATTCAGATCGCTTGCAACAAGTTATGTTAAATCTACTCACCAATGCAATTAAATTTACACCCAACGACGGACGAGTTAAGGTGCGGTTGTTAAAGGAAGTGGCGAATAGGGAGTGGGCTTGCCGTGAGGGTAGCCGAACGGGAGTCGGGAGTGAGAAAGAGTTTTCCCAACCCTTAATTCCTAACTATATTCAAATTCAAGTCAGTGATACGGGTAAGGGTATCAGTGCTGACTTTCTACCTCACGTATTTGAACGCTTTTGCCAAGCAGATAGTAGTCATACTCGGTCAGATAAAGGACTAGGTTTAGGGCTAGCGATCGCCCGTCATGTGGTAGAACTGCATGGTGGCACAATCCAAGCCCAAAGCCAAGGAATAGGGCAAGGTGCAACATTTACAGTCAAGTTGCCCATTTTAGAAGAAAGCGGAGGAGCAGAGGAACAGGGAAGCAGAGGGACAGAAGAGAATAACTTACACTTCTCTCTCCAATCCCCAATTCCCAATCCCCTTACCAACTTGCGGGTGCTGATTGTAGATGACGAGGCGGATGTGCGGCAGTGGATTACCGCAGTACTTGAAGAGTCTGGAGCGAAAGTTAGTGCTTTTAGCTCTACAAGACAGGCACTTGAGGCACTAAAAGAATTACATCCAGATGTATTGATCAGCGACATTGGGATGCCAGGCGAGGATGGCTACGCGCTGATGCGTAAAATTAGAGAAATTGAAGCAGAACGAGGCGGGCGGATTCCTGCTGTTGCACTGACGGGGTATGCCAGAGTAGAAGATTACAAGGAGGCATTAGCAGCAGGGTTTCAGTTACATGTTGCGAAACCAGTTAGAGCAGCTGAGTTAATTGCCGTTGTTGCCAGCCTGGGTAAATCGTCTGGTAAAATCTGAGAAATTTTGCAAATATTGCTCAGATCCACAAGTTTTCCACTTTTCGTAGATAAGTTCAAAAGTGTAATTTAGGAGAGAAATAGTGACTTGGTAATAGCCCCAAGTACAAAGTTTTGTCAAAATAGGTTAGACGGAGCGAATCTGTTGCTTAAAGCTTGCCTTCGATAGATATCATATAATCAAGCTGAAAAGGGCATAACCTAAGTTATATAATTTTGATTACAGCACTCAGGGTTACTTCTACAAGCAAACATTTTCATGAGAATTCTGTTGGTTGAAGACGATGATTTGCTTGCTCAAGCTGTAGCAAGATATCTTACCAAACAAAATTATGTGGTTGATATTGCTACTGATGGTGAAGTCGGTTGGGAATTGGTTAATGTCTATAACTATGACCTGATTTTGTTAGATATTGTTCTGCCAAAGCTGGATGGCATAAGTCTTTGTCGGCAATTACGGCAGTCAGGTTATCAAATGCTGATTCTTCTTTTAACGGCAAAAGAGACTAAAACTGATAAAGTTATCGGTTTAGATGCTGGAGCAGATGATTATGTAGTCAAACCATTTGATTTTCAAGAGTTATCAGCTCGCATTCGTGCTTTATTACGTCGGGGAAATACTTCTTTACCTCCAGTTTTGGAATGGGGAGCCTTGCGTCTTGATCCTAGTACTTGTGAAGTGACTTATGCAGACATTGCTCTAAATTTAACAGCAAAAGAATTTAGCCTTTTAGACCTTTTTTTACGCAACAACCAGCGCATCTTTAGCCGGAGTGCCATTTTAGATCAACTTTGGAGTGCTGAAAAAGATCCACCTGAAGAAAATACAATTAAATCTCATATCAAAAGTTTACGGCAAAAGCTAAAAGCAGCAGGCGCTACCTATGATTTTATAGAAACTGTCTATGGAATGGGTTATCGTTTAAAAGCTCTAGATCATGAGCAAGGTTGCCCAAAACCTGAGCCGGAAATAGATTTAAAACAGCAGCAAATTCTACTAACAGCCATTGCTCAAGAGCGGGAAAATTTCAAAGCTAAGGTTGGTTCGCGCATTGCAGTATTGAAACTAGCAGCTGATGCTTTAAGAAGAGGTACGCTTGACGCTCAATTGCGGCAAAAAGCAGAGCAAGAAGCTCACAAGTTAGCTGGTTCTTTGGGTAGCTTTGGCTTTCCAGAAGGTTCGTTATTAGCCAATGAAATAGAAGATTTATTTCAAACTCAAAAATTTATTAGCCAAGCTAAATGTTTTTATTTAGATAAGCTATTGATGGAGTTGCAACGAGAGCTAGAAAAAACCCCAGTTGAACAAACCCAAAATCTACTATTAGTAATTAGCAATGATCAAAAAGTAGTTGAGGGATTGATAAAGGAGGCTGAGAATCAAGAAATACAAATTAAAGTTGCTACTAATCTCACCGCCGCTAAAAGTATAATCGCATCTTTAAATCCCGATGTGGTGCTACTCGATCTTGATCTTGAGAAAGATAGCTTGAAGTTACTAATAGAATTATCCCAGCGAACACTACAATTACCTATGTTAATTTTTACAGAGCAAAATAATTTTAGCGATGCCTGCGGCGGGCTTCGCCTACGCTTAGAGGTTGCACGATCTGGCGGACGTGCTTTTTTGCAAAAATCCATGCCTCCTAATGAAATTTTGGAGTCAGTGATCCAAGTTTTACAGCAAACTCGTATTACTAAAGCGAGAATTATGATTGTAGACGATGACCCACAGACATTAATTGTTATACAACAATCTTTAGAAGCTTTAGGACTTACTCTAAAAACTCTTGAAGACCCATGCTACTTCTGGGATATTATGACAGAATTTTCTCCAGATTTGCTAATTTTAGATGTGGAAATGCCTCATATTAATGGCATTGAACTTTGTCAGGTAGTACGTAATGATCCGTACTGGAAATTTTTACCAGTACTGTTTCTGGTTGATAATTTATCAGCAGATATTGTTGAGAAAATATTTGCGAACGGTGCAGATGATTGTATAAGCAAAACTGCTAAAAACTCACAACTAATCACTTCTATCTTGAACCGTTTAAAGCGAACAAAAAGTATTAGCTGTAGAAAATCACAAGTCTGAATCAACTGTTGAGAACAGTTGACAAGGTGGGTAATCCCACCTTACAAACTTAAGACTGAGTGTTATTTGGAGATGGCAATGGTTCAGGCTTTACTGTAAATAGTAAGTTCTGTCCGTTGCGTAGTACTTGAATTTGTAAGTTATTGTTTAAGCCATTCTTTTCAAGAATCTGCTGAACTTCTTCAGATGTGGTAACAGGTTGATTATTAATTGTTTGAATTACATCTCCTGGGCGCAGTCCGATTCTGGCAGCAGGAGAAGCGGGGACAACGCGAACAATAAGAACTCCTCGGTCTGCTGAAATGCGGACGTTACTGTTTGGATAATTATTGATTCTTTGCTTAACTTCAGGTGTTAGTGTGAGCATTTGAATACCTAAGTAAGGATATTCTACTTTGCCTTGAGTAATTAATTGTTGGGCAATTCGTTGAGCTGTATCTATGGGAATAGCAAAGCCGATACCTTCAGCACCCTGAATAATTGCAGTGTTGACTCCTATCACTTGACCGCGAGCATTTAAGAGTGGCCCGCCAGAATTTCCAGGATTAATTGCTGCATCGGTTTGAATATAGCTACTAGGTCTAGTAGAAAGATTTATAGAGCGGTTGATTGCACTAATAACGCCTACTGTTACTGTTTGTTGTAAGCCTAAAGGATTACCGATCGCAACTGCCCACTGTCCTGGTTTTATAAAATCGGAATTTGCAATTTCTACTGTTGGCAAGTTTTTACCAGGAATCTGCACAACTGCGACATCACTCACAGAGTCTTTCCCCAGCACTTTGCCTTCAACAGTACGACCGTCAGAAAATGATACCGTTACTGTATCCGCATCGCTGACAACGTGAGCATTAGTGAGAATTCGCCCATTGGGATCGATAACAAAACCAGAGCCTAGACCACGCACTACTCGCTCTTGAGGCTGTGTTGGTAAAGCTTCACCAAAAAAGCGCCGAAAGAAAGGGTCATTTAATGCATCAGGTAACTGTGGTACTTCACTTCTGATAGTTCGAGATGTATTAATTTGAACTACAGCTGGTTCTACTTTTTCCACAACTTCAACTACAAAATTGTTGTCCTCAGCAGTTGGTGTCAAAAGGCGCGAACTTTGATTTTGTGGCTCATTAACTGTCGGAGAAGGGAGAATTGAAGGACGAACTTTTCCAGAAAAATCTGTTGAACAGCTACTTAAAAATCCTGTTATTATCCCGATAAAAGGTAGTAGCAGGTAAGTTGCTGGTTTTTTACTCAAAAACTTGCTTTTTGAAATTACCATTTTAGCCAAAATTCCTGATATCCTTTGAGAAAATTGTTTTTCAAAATTGAATAAATTAGATTTATTCAGTTGCTGATGAGAATATTTATACTTCACCTTTATCATCTGATTTTAAATATTTTAATTGTTGGAAATATATGTCTTGGTTTGTGAATTGTTTACCTCTGTATTGCGATTTGTCCAATTTCGCAATGCCCAAAGGCTAATTAAAGCTGCTAATGCAGCACCAAGAGAGTCCATAACTAAATCAATAATAGTATCATCCAAACTTTCAATTATTTCAGTGCTTAGAATTTTCCCAGCAGACCATTCCGCAACTTCCCATAAAGCACCAATTGCAATCCCAAAACTGGTAATTGTCACCAAATACAAAAGTGTATGATTCCGAAATATATTCAACATTGAGCTATATACTAAAAAACTCAGTGCCAGAGTAATTGCAAAAGTCGTATAAGCATGAACAATTTCGTCATAGGGGCCTGGCATACCAAATAAATCCCATACCCAACCAGTAGCATTGAGCAATGCAGCCAACACAAACAAAAAATCAAATAAAGTGGGTAATTTATCATCTCGGATGACAAACACAAAGGATACAACAAGAAATAATGCAAGACCCAAGGCATTCGACCATTTACCTTGAACTGCTGCGGCTATGACAAAAATTGTTAGTACAGCCTGTCCTATCCATGCAATAATTCGATAACCTTTCCAATTCAGATTTTTCATAATTATTACCTCCAAAATATTAATTTAAAACGTCAGTTTTCTGGTTAATTCCAATCCTTGTTAGTGCCATCATTATTTAAATTTTTAATGACTTGATAATAACTCTCTTCTACATCTTTGTAGTCTTGTTCTTGTGAAAGTCCCTCATGGCTATCTTGTAAAATCATGTCAGCATGATGGCGCAGGCTTGCTTGATATTTAGAATTGTTGGTGTAAGTAGCAATTACAGCTATAGCTTCTAACAAACGAATAGTTACTCCTGCATCCGACTTTCCATACTGCCGAATTTGGTTAAAAGCACGATCAACTAATCCTTGAAAATCTACTCCTTTGGCAATGAAACGTAATTTGTTATTTTTATCGTAGCGATAGGGCGAAGGGAAATCTCTTTGAACTAAGTGGCACAGTCCTGCGCTAATTCGGTCAATACAGCGAATTGCAGTAAATGGATCGTTTATTGCAGGGGAAATGGCACGCAGAGCAATTTCTACTAATTGATCAATTGGAAACTCTATATCCTGTTGTTCTGTATGTTCTTTGCCCAAAATAAAAACATCATTGATTTGTTTGGTAAGTTTTTTATTTACTTTTTTTCCAGGAAAAACCAAGGCTAAATCGCTACCTTGAATTAGAAATTTTCCTGGTCTAACCTTAAGGCGTATTAGCAAATTATGTTTACAAGCAATTTTCATCAATTCTCCATTATCAACTGCTTGTAAATAACCAGTGCCATTAGCTCGAATCGGTAAAGCCTCTTTCTCAAAGGACATGGGAATTTCTTCAATTCCTTGTTTGTGTTCTGATTCAGCATGCCCAATTCTTTCTGGAAATAGCCGCTTAATTGCTGAATGTAAATCCTCACTAACATTTTCGATCACGTGAGATGCCTGAATTATGGTTGAAGCATGATGGATAAAATAAATTAATACACCAATGCTAATAATTGCGAGTAAAGTGCCGACTGTAACTGAAAGTTGTGGCACATACTGTTCGTATCCATCTCCTTCTCCATGAATTGTCCGCAGTACAAGCAAGCAGTAGATGAACGTACTAATAAATGTGCCTAGTACAACTTGATTACCTGTATCCTGCATAAAATTACGCAGTAGTCGCGGCCCGAAATTAGAAGCAGCCAATTGAAGCGCCACAATTGTAATTGAAAAGGCTGTAGCAGCAACGCTAATCATCGAACCTGCAACCGATCCTAACAGGGATCTAGCTCCATCTGCTCCACCTGTGTAAACCCACCAATAATCAATGTCTACCTTGCCTGTACGGTCAAGATTAAGCATTGTGAAAGCTAAAGCAGTAGCTACTATCGCCATAACTGCCGGTATAAACCAGTAACTTGAGTGGAGCTGATCCCACAGTTTGCTTAACTTAACATTTCTCATCGTTCCTCATTTGAGAATCTACTTTGCCGTTGCCATCTTGTGAGGAGCGGACTTGAGCAAGTAAAAGAAGTGAATCACTGATGCGGCCAGGCTTTGGTACTTCACCTTTACCAGAGGGCCAGCCTTCACGCTGACGGGAGCGGTTTCCATCTGTCTCTTCGGTTTGATCGTGAAACAGAATTTGTTGTGTTGGGTAGGGTAAATCAATGCCGTTGGCAACGAGCGTTTTCTTAATTGCAGTAATCACTTTGTCGCGTGATCGCAAATCGTCTATCCGTCGTGGTGGATGAATCCACCAGCGCACACGGATGTTAACAGTGCTTTCAGCTAGTTCCATTACCAGTACATCAGGAGCTGGATCTCTTAAAACCTCGTCTACACTGTGTATTGCGTCTAGCATCAACTGCTTGGCTTGGTCAACGTCGTCCCCGTAGCCAATGCCGACATCGTACTCTAATCGCCTATTATCAAAAGCAGTGTTAACAGTAACAGAATTAGTAAATAATTCAGAATTAGGAATCACAATCCGCCGCCCGTCGTAGGTTCTGATTGTTGTCGCTCTTGTTTGGATATTTTCGACCGTTCCTTCAAAGTCTTTAAAAACAATTTGATCTTCAATTCGGAAAGGTTCAGTCAGCAGAATTAAAATCCCAGCTAGGAAGTTTTGCAAAATATCGCGGAAGGCAAAACCAATTGCAACACCGCTTATTCCCAATAGTTGTATCAAATCACCAGCTTTAAATGTAGGAATCACAATAGAAAGGGCAATAAACAACCCAATCAAAATTGTCATCCCCTGTGCTAACCTTCCCAGCACTAGTCCCAGATTTCGGGCGTGGCGACGGTTGCGAGTTAGCCGCTTGACCATTGCCTTAAGTATGCTAGCAACAAACAAAAAGAGTATGAAGACAATTAATGCTAAGACAATATTTGGTAGCAAAGCTATGAACCCATTGATCATGCCTTGAACCTTATTCCAAGCTATGGAGATTTCTGCATTCATTTAGTTTCCTCACTAGTTAATGTTTACTAACTTCAATGCTGTGAATTTTGATGCAATAATTCTTGAATTTCCTCCCGCAATGCTGCGATTTCCGTCTGAAGCATTTGAATCGATTTCGTTCCGGCTAACTCTGCTTTATCATCATCGGCATCACGACCAATAAAGAACGTCGCTAGAGTCGCAGTAACGTAGCCAAACACAGCAAATGCATATAACGCCAAAATAAAACAAAGCACCCGTCCTTCAGGCGTTTTGGGCCAATACTCAGAACCCATTGTTGTTATAAGCATTGCTGTCCACCATAAAGCAGTGCCGTAGTTGTGCAACCCTGATTCCACAGGAACTTCGTTTTCAAACGCATACATCCCGGCTGCTCCTATTAAAGTAACAATCATTGTTAATGCCACAACATAACCAAATCCTCTACGGCTAATACTTGCTGCTAAAACCCGCATTCCTCGGTTAGCACGAGTCATAACTCGCAACAACTGTAAACCTCGCACAGCCCGTGCTGTTCGTAGTACGCGGATGACTCGTATAATCCGAAAAGTACGTAATGCTGGCAACACCAAAGAAATAGCTGTTAGCCAGTTACTTTTGATATAAGAAAGTTTATGAGGAGCGATCGCTAGTTTAAGTAAAAAATCTAATATAAAAATAATCCAAATAGTGATGCTAAAGGCTTCTAGTAAAGGATTTAGCCCCCAGATGATCTCGATGATGAATAGTGCTAGCCACGCAAAGCCCAGCACCAGCATTGGAATTTCTAGCCAATCTTCCAACTGTTGCAAGACTTCATTACGTTCTTTTTCTAGGGCTTGTTTTTCTGAAAGCTTTGAACTACTCATAAATGGTCTTATGGTTTACTAGCAGGTGTTTCTAGCACGTTGACATTAACCCTCTTGTGTCACATTTAAGTCCTGTTTTAATAATTGAGTTTGAATTGATTGGGTGAGGCGATGCCGAAGGCGGGCTGCGCCTATGCGTATTTCTTTCACTAGACGCTGTAACTATCGGTTGACGCTGCACATAAACAACAGATAGCAGGGTATCCTGCGCTTCAATGTTGGATTGTGTAAAGCGCACATTCGACTCGACTAATTTTGCTCCCACCAACCTGCTCTACAGTTTTCTGAACTTGGGCGTTGGCACGTTGGGCAAGGCTAGAACGTTGTAAATTGGGAGAATGAGAAAACTGCCAAGTCAGCAAACCTGCCAATGCGATGACAGCTTTTCCATTTCCCCGTAGTACTTGGATAATGAGTTGACGCATTCTACCCTCCTACCGTAACCATCTTGCGTTTTCAGACAATAACTCTACTACCCAAAGAAAGATTTTTTGAAAGATGTATCTCATATTCAATTAACACTTAATCTCCGTTTGTAAAATTGTTACATAGTAAAAAATTTACTACTTAAGATAGTAAAAAAGGTTAGATAAGGAAAATTTGATTAATTTATCGCTTGAGACTTAGATTAAATCTAAATAGTGGAAAAGCCGTGGAGAACTCCGCTATATTTTCCTTCTCGAAGGCAAGCTTTAGATTTTATTACTTAGATTTAAAATTTTTCTATTAACATAAGCCGTTACTAAAACATTGACGTTTGTTAATAATATTTTCATTGTTGCGTTATCTATACCTAAAGTAATAAGTATAATCAGTCTTTAGTAGTATTTTAAGCTGTGGGAGAACATTTTCCACTGAATCTCCACTATTTGTTAATAGCTATTGAAGTATTAGAAAGAATGAATAATTGAAAAAAGAAGGAGCATGGATCATGACACAGTTAACTAAGTTAGTGTCAGCAGGCGTATCTTTACTAACTTTAAATTTAACAGTACTAGCAGTTGGCGCATTGGATACTTATGCTCAATCTTCCCCTACAACTACCTTTAGTGATGTTCAACCTAATTACTGGGCACAGCCATTTATTCGAGGTTTGGCTGCAAGAAATATTGTAACTGGATATCCTGATGGTACATTTCGACCAGAACAACCAGTAGATCGAGATGAGTTTGCAGCAATTATTCGTAAAGCTTTTGATCAACCACCAACTCGCCAGATACAAAGTGGTGCTGTATATAAAGATATTCCTGTAAACTATTGGGCTACTCGTCCAATTGAAGAAGCATATCAACAAGGATTTATGACGGGTTATCCTGGTGGATACTTTCGTCCCAATCAATCGGTTTCTAAGGTTGAGGCTATAGTTGCTTTAAACAAAGGTCTGAATCTAACAACTGGTACATCAGCAATTACTGTACCCACAGTCATACAGAGAGTAGTTTCTCAAAAAACCGCACAAAAACCTGTAAAAAGGCGTATTTTAATGCCGATTGGATTTAGTACTTTAATGCAGCCTTTATTAGTATCAAAAGTCCCAGCCGTAGCAGCTAATGCTGTAGATTTTAACCGTCCTGCGTCATTTATTATTACTAACACTTACGCAGATGCCAATAATATTCCGCAATATGCAGTTGGAGATGTAGCAACCGCAACTAAAGCAAATATAGTAGTCAACTATCCAAATCCTAAAGTTCTTAATCCAAGTAAACCTGCAACTAGAGGAGAGATTACAGCTTTAGTTTATCAAACTTTAGTCTCCCAAGGAAAAATAGAACCAATTGCTATTAATTTACCTGCCAATCAGTATATTGTTCGTACTCCTATCAATAAATAAAATGCTCAATGAGTGGGAATTCCTCAAAGACTCTTGCTGATTTAAGGTTTAATACAAATTTTGTATGAAGTTGCATAGAATCAAAAAGCTATAAACTATGCTTGGCAATCATTCCAGCTTTTTATAGTTTCATGCAGCTTCACAATAATTTGGTATAAAGCTTGTAAAGAAGAGAAAAGTTGATTTTTGAGCGGTTTCTTGAGTAATTGCCAAAGTCTCTCAATCGGGTTGAGTTCAGGGGCTGATGCTGGTTGAAACAGAGGAATAATATTCTCCGGCCAA
>JAHHHR010000088.1 GCA_019359245.1 Nostoc desertorum CM1-VF14
TAAGCTCATCCATCTTTTGCCAAGTAATACACGGGAGAGGTTTTAGCAGATCCATAATCCTATTGTTTCCTTACCCAGTCTGGCATTAATTCCTCTCACCCTTTAAAAATGAGCGAACGTACAGTTACCAGTGGTGCATGGGAAGGTTAGGAACAGTCCTGGACACGCTTACTGGAGGAATCAGTTCCTCACTCATCTTTTGGAAGCTTTGTATATAGGGGCTTCCAACCCTTCGTGCGCCATCGTGTCGCACCCAAAACGGGAAAATTGTACGCTTTGGCTAAAAACCTTCCCCTATAAGCATCTTAGCCACGCATTTTTCAATAACACCATAAGTGAGATTGAGCCTCCTATAGGTGTAATTTGGTGTAGATACAGCAAAGCTTTCAGCAGAGGTAAGATAGGCTGAAAGTACTGCTCTGAATCATTTTCAGGCTATAAGACTCTCAAAATTACTAATACTAGTATTTTTAAACACATTTACCCTGTCTCAATTGGCAACCTGACATTGAGAGCTAGAAGCATAATTCCCTTTTCAACTCACAAAGTTAACTAAAAAGTTGATTTAAAATATTGTTTATTTGCCCGGAAAAGGAATCAGAGCAGCTGTGAGTAGCATCATTATAGTTAGCCTCAAGACAATTCTCCGCATTTTCTAATCTACCAACTGGGCCTTTGATTTCAATTATTGCTATTTGTTCACCTTCAGCTTCAATAATTTTTTCTACTCTTGATTTTGGTAGGTTTTCGGGAGAGAGCGAATCTATTGATAAGCCTGTATCTACAACAATATTTGATAAATGATAAATTGATTTACATCCATCATCAGTACAAAATACTAAACAATTATTCCTAACGTAAATCTCAGTAATTCTCATTGTATAAATCCATGCTTTGATGATCTGATTGTATAAAATTCTCCCTGAACGTCACTTATTAGCCCCAGTCAGGGTCACTAATAATCTTTTAGTCTAGGTCTATTATCCACAATCCATTATCCCACTTCCAACCCCAAGAATTCATATTATGACGTTCAAGTTCTGACATATTAGTATAAGTTTTCAAAGACTTATCCTCTACATAAATGATACCCGGCTCGTTTATCTCTGAGCCAATACCAACATAAGCTGATTCATCGTACTTAACAATTAGGTTTAATCCGCTTGATAAGCGTTGGATTGTTGACATAATTTACTACTGTTTATCTAACTCAACCATTTCTTCAATTTTCAAATAATCGGAAAATTCTAGCGGTTTTAACTCACTTAAAAAGCCTTTTTATTGTAAATGTCCATTTACAATTTAGTTCTTTTTCTATCAACTCAGCATTTAGGTGATATTCTTGACACACAGCATCAAAACATCTTCAGTGGTTAATTCGAGATTTTGATCTAATTCCCAAACTCGCGCTTCTATTAAGTAGATTCCACCTCCGCTTATTTTTTGTTGTTTACGTATTGAACCGAGATACGTGTAATTGATCTTGAGGACTGTTTTCACGTTTTTGAGCAAGTGCAACAAGAGTCAAAATTGACTTGACTTCATTATTCATCTTGCCAGTAATCAGTTGGTTATATAAATATGCAGCTTCTTCTAGTGAAAAAGCTGATGGATTAGCAGCAGCATTAGCCTGATGACCACTTTCCCAACCACCCATGCTGGAAAAAATATCATACCTAACAAGAGGACGATTTTCACCGCCTACATTAAACCACACGCAATTACACTCTCGATCAATATCAATCGAAATTATTGGAGGAATACATGGCCAAGATTCAACCAGCTTTGACCAATTTTTAAACCCAGCATAATTTTCACTGTTGATATTCATTTTTGATTTCTCTCCCTTGTATTTGATATTTAGACAGTCTCTTCAACACCTACGGTTGGTCAAACCAGCTTAAGTTAGGATTTGCCCCGTGTTTTCGTCGGTCAGCCTCAGCACAAGCTCTACCATAAATTTCATCCCAACCACGAAGGAAATCTTTTTCATAAGATTCTAAATCCCCATACGGTACAGCCATTTCTCGCTCTAAAGCTTGTAATAACTCTTCAAAAGTCTGAAAATATCCAGGCTCGATTGAGATTGCTTCAAAGAAACTCAGCCAATTATTTTTAAATTCTTGACGCAATAGTCGCAATGCTTCAACATTCATCTTCTTCAAAGATGGAGTCAGTGACAATCGCGCCCGATCTAACTCTTGAATAAATGCTTCAATATGCTGCTTTGCTTTTTTGTACTCAGGTGCAAGCTCCTCTAGCTGCAACGATGCCAAGTAGCGTTCGCAAACTTGCTCTTTATCCTCAACGGTCGATACAACTGGTGATAACGCCGCTTCTACACGTTCTATTAGTTCAGTTGCCCCATTGGTGTCTGGGTTTATCTTGCCCAAAAATTTTTGACGGTAAACGGCACTCAGCCTTTCTACAACAGGTTTGATACCAAGAGCAATCCTGACGTGGGTAGTTTCATAAGGGGCTTTGTGGCCACGCCCACCTTTGGCTATTGAGTCAGTCATAAACTTGTTAACAGCTTATACTCATTAGAGCATAAACTTGTTAACATCTTTTGGATAACCTTGTTAACAATTTTTAAATTTCTCTTGTATTTAAACTAAAGAGTTTAGTTTGCCCTTGGTGTCAGCTACGCTATATTTACCCCTATAAGGATGAAAGTGGAATTCGCTGAAAGCTAGGTATAGTAACGCTTTTCAGACCATCTTGCAGGTTTTTACACGTATCTCGGCTCAATACCATTATCATGGCAATTGCCTCCACTCTTTCAGGGGTTTTGACAAATACGCTGGATGTAAAAAACAACGGGTCTTTCAAAAACCTAAATCCTCTCTCGTTGGATTGTTGGGCTTTGTATTCTTCTAATACTTGTTCATCACTCAATTCCTTTTTATTTAATACATTCGTCGCTAATATAAACCTCCCTGCTTTAATTTTTTCAGCTTCTATTACTTCTTCTGAAATTCTTATCTGACCTTTAACTTGGTATTTTATTTGATTCGGTTGGGTCAATTTATTTGGTCTACCTGCTGTTTTATATTCTGGTTTTTCTATGTATTCAATTTCTTTTATTTGGTGATATTTCCAGGAGTTTGATAGCTTTCCTATTGCTATTTTAGCATCTGTCTGACAAGCAAACTCTTGCTTGGATAGTTTACTTAGTGAGGCTTTTGCTTTTGATTCCTGTTTTTTGACTTGTTTTTCTAAGAGTTGGATACTTGATTTTTTTCTTAATTCACTTTCCACTATTATCCATCTTTGTTTTATTCCTCCATATTCTGATTCTTTCGCAGCTATTTTATAGCCTAGTATTTGACTATCCACCCATTCTGATTCTTTGATATCTACGATTTTATTTTGTGCTTCCTTTATACTTAATGGTACTCTTGTTATCCATTTTAATTCTCTCATTGCTGCTAAGTTTCCTGCTGTATACAAGGCACTATCCGCTACACATATTCCCTCAAAAGTCCATTGGTTTTTAAATTCTTTTAATCTTGATACAAATACACTTTTATCATCTACGTTTCCTGAGTCTACTTTCAAATATAATGGGATATCTCCATCTCCTGTTACTATCATGTCTATGATAAATTGTTTCAGGTCTGGTCTTTTATCTCTTGAGTATCCGTGGACTATTTCTATTGCTTTCATCTCTGGCTCTCTTTCTAATTTATTCCCTTCTGTTTCTTGTTTTGTTTGTTCTATTTCTTCGGTTTCCTTTTTGTACTCTCCTTCTACACTCATTGAAGTCCCATCTAAATGGATACTATCCATTTCTACTTGGAATTTATGGGCTGCTTTTATGGCTACTGTTGTAAATATTCTCGTTGTTCCTATTTGATAATATTTGTCTAGTTCTCTTCCTAGTTTGTCGTCGTTTAAATGTGATGGTAATACTCCTTCTCCTATTAAATGTTCTGTCGCCTTTCCTACAAAAAATTCATTAAATAGGTATAATGGAGCGCTTAAAAACCCTAATCCATTCAAGATCATTGCTTTGATTACTTGTCCTGGCGTTAGGTTTTCTTTTCTTTTTATTCCCACTATTTTATTTACTTCTTCTACCAATTCCATCTCATCTATTATTCCTGCTACTATTCCTAAATGATCTATATTTAGGATTTGCATAGCTTCTTTTGACGAATTCATGTTTTTTCTCTTTCTCTACTTCACTCTTATTATTTTACAAATAAATAGCCTGAAATGATTGCCACATAATCATTTCAGGCTTTGTGCTCTTACAATTCATAATTATTTAATCTGCTTCAATATCTGCGGAATGTGGGGTTCAAAGCTTTGGGGCAAAACTTTGATATCTTCGTAAAAACGGAGCCATAAGGGTTTGAAATAGTTAGTGATAGTTTAGAGGCATAAAAATCAACTCCTAATTTATAAAAGTTTATAATTTTTGCTAGTAGCTAAGTTGGGAGAACTAAGCTACCAATTCTTAACCTAACTAACCCACAAACTGTTAAGATAATCTGCTCATAAGTCTCAAGATTTAACCGAAACCTCTGTGAGGCAATCCGAAATATTTTGAGCAAGCGGATTAAATGCTCAATAAATATCCGATTACTGGACAAAGCTTTATTTTCATCTTTTTGCTGTTGAGTCAGTTCTTGTTTCGGTTTTCTTTTATGAGGCGTAGTGATGTTTTTGCCGCCTTGAAATCCTTTATCACCTGAAAAAGGTTGAGATTTATCAAATTTTTCTTGAGATTGACGAAACAATTTTATATCTGCTGTTGGCCCAGGAACACCTACTTCTACCTCAACAATATCTTTTCCTTCGGGCATCCCAATGATTTGGCTTTTCAAAGTATGTTGTCTTTTCTTACCAGAAAAATATTTTTGTTGTTCTTTTTGGTCAGAATGTCTATATATTGGCTGTTCCAGGCTATCGACCAATAGCCTAAAATTAGTTAACACTTCTTGAACAAATAGTAAATCGCTCTCATTATTTGAGACTTGTTCTAATAAACTGGAGGGTAAGATATCTCTCAAAATTGGTATCCAGTCGTGAAATGTATCATTGGCTTCCGTTTTGGAAACCCCAAACAACATTCCTAATACTTGAAATGTCGGCATTTGTCTTAAATAAAATAAGCATAAACAGACTTGCTCACTTATTGACAACTTGGTTGGGCGACCTCCTCCAGACGCATTGATTCTAATTTTTTTACTCTCTTGTTTTACTTTAATTTCTTGGTGTCGCTTTTCGGCACATCTTAACAGTGAATGCAGTTGTTCGTAACTAATCCCTAAAATTTGTTTTGTCCGGTGTGGATATTTCTCGATATAATCAAAAACCATAACTAATTCTGAAAAATGGTAGACACTCAATTTAACGTTTTACCATTTTTCTTTTCCTAAGTTAATATTTCGGACAAGTCTAATGATTTCACGCCCTAAAACAGTTAGATTATCGTTGCCAGAGACAATCTCATAACTCCAGCCTTTAGCTGACCACTCTACACCGCAACAGTAACCGAAAGATTTGGTGGTAGTGACGTAGACTTTCTCCAACAGAGAAACTTCTAAGGGGGGAATCTCTTTACCCCAAGGTGGTGAAAGATACCAACAAGTTTCTAGATTCGGGACTTGGTTAATCATGGTTATGCCTCCTGACTGGACTTTAGACCCCACAAGTAATCAATTCGTTTCCATGCCACAGCAGCTTGCCGTGGAGAACAACTCAAACCATAAGCACGACGGGCATCGTAATTCCCCTTAATTCCCTTGGCTACTCCAACGGGAACCCCAAAAGCCACCTCACGAATACCGGGTTCAAAGCTTCGGTCTTCATGAGAGAGCCGTACTTGCGTAATCTGATTTCCAATTTGGTCTGCCCAGGGGGTCAAACCAATTCGCAATGGGCTAACGCCCCGCTCCGCTAACGCAATTCGCAATTCGCAATTAATTGAGCTTGTTGATTTTCTCTTTCACCTTTCGAGTAGATGAAACCAGAATCTTTCCAATTTCTCTAGTTTCTTGAAGCAAGGACTCAAACTTATTTTTATCAACCAATTCTGCCTCGATTAATATTTCTAACCAGTATTCAGTCTCTCTTTCTTCCTTAAGCGCAATTTCTAATTTGCTTAGAAAGTCTTTATCAGATTGGGCAGATTGAGCTTCTTTAACATTGGCACCTATAGAAGTACCACTTCGGAGTAACTGTTTTGATAATGTTCGACAAACTCCAGGCTTTTCATCTAGGAAAGTACGAGCTTTAACTATTCTTATTGCCAAAGCTTTGGTTCTATCAGCAATACTAAGTTGTTGATTCATCTATTTTACTCCTAGTTAATAATTGCGAATGGGCGAAAAAGCGAATTGCGAATTGATTCTTGGCAGTGGTAGTTGGTAATATCTGCGTGGATTGGAATTCCTGGTTGTTCATGGCGCAATTCTGATTGAGAATAAGGGGAGATTTCGACAAATTGCTGGACTCGGAATTTGTGAGATAGACCTGCGGCTGATATCCCGTGGTGGCAGAGTCCGCCGACCGCGATCGCTGGATGTGGATGTATTTGCGACTTCAGCCCATTGCAGATTGTGGCAATAGTTCCAAGCTCTATGAAAGTGAAATGAATATTGGACTGACGGTTAGAACAGCAATGTAAAACTGTTAGAAGAACAAAATTCAACTGTCTAAGAATTACATCTTCAGCTACATGAAGTCGCCAAGTAAGGTTTTCGGAAGTAACCGAACGCCAGGGGTTATCGAAAGAACACTTTTCAACTTCGGGCAGCACTTTTACCTTAAACCTGTAATCTCGGTCAGTAGTAGAACATTCATCAGGGGCAAGAGCCGCCCATTGTTGTAAAAGTTGTTGGTAAGTTTCAATCATTCTCTGTTTCTTGTTTTGCGTAAAAGACAATCTTTATCCCCCAGTAGATCCTTAAAAACTACGACCACGAGATAAATTCTTGAATCTGGTAAACTGATGGTCAAACAAAAGCTTGACTGTACCAGTAGGGCCATTGCGTTGCTTGCGAACGACTAACTCAGCAATGCCACGATCTGGGGTATCGGGGTTGTACATTTCTTCGCGGTAAAGCATGATTACAACATCACTGTCTTGCTCAACAGCACCACTGTCTTTTAAATCACTTAGTACAGGGCGTTTATCGTTACGGTGTTCAACTTCGCGGTTGAGTTGGGACAAAGCCAGTACAGGCACATCCAAATCTTTGGCTAATCTTTTTAATCCTCGGCTGATTTCACCGACCCGTTGAGCCATGTTCACCCGTGAATCAGTATCAAGCGCCATCAGTTGTAAGTAGTCAATGATCACAAGCCCAACACCACCGTAATGGGATGAAATTCGGCGGACTTGGCTACGGATTTCATTAAGAGAAGGGCAAGATTCGTCGTTGATGAAAATCTGTTGTTCGCTTAACTGTGCGATCGCCACGCTCAAGGGTTGCCACTGGCTGTCAGAGACATTCCCAGTTTCTAAGAAGTTATTTTCAATGCCAGATTCGCTGCTCAAGAATCGCTGTACGTACTCATCAGTAGACATTTCCAAGCTGAAAACGCAGATCGGCATCTTCCCAGTTTTGGCAACATTGAGAGCGAGATTACCAGCCAAAGCGGATTTACCAACAGAAGGACGAGCAGCCAGTACATACAACCGTCCTTTGCGAAAACCACCACCGAGTATACTGTCCAGGTCATAAAATCCACTGCTTGCTGCTGGTGAGCCTGTACCAGCATGACGCGCTTCAATTTCGGTAAAAGTGTCGGCTAGGGCATGAGAAATATGAACCAAGTCAGAGGCAGAATGCTCAGACTTAATGCTGTAGACTTTTTGTTCGGCTTCGTCGAGAATTACAGGTAAATCAGTTTCGGTGGCATAGCCGAGTTGAACAATCTCAGTGCCAGCAAGGATTAACTGCCGCCTTTGGTATTTTTCCATTACCAAGTCAGCTAAAACATCGATGTTCACAGCTGACACAGTACGGTCAACCAGACTGGCCAGTTTATTGCGTCCACCGATACGGAACAATAAACCATTATCAGACAACCAGTTGGTGATGCAAAGCAAATCCGTTGGTAATCCCTGGCTGTACAGTCGTAGGGCTGCTTGATAAATGTCTTTGTGGGCATTGATGTAAAAAGCATCTGCACTCAGACGATCGCTGATTCGGCTCATGGCGCTTGGGTCGAGCATGATGCCACCGAGTATTACTTCTTCAGCCTCAATGCTTTGTGGAGGTAAGCGGTCTTGTTGCGATGTGAAGTTTGATTTGTCTTGTGTCATAGTTCACCTCATTTGAAAATTTTGATTTCTAGAAAATCTAGATTCCATATTGTTCACGCAGCTTGTGGATGTAAGTACACATACATTTGAGGATGTGTAAGTTTTAACCAATCCAACCATTTGAGCGTTGCACCTGGGTCTTGTTGGTCATAACGGCTGCTAAAAGAAGCGATCGCTTTGTCCTTGCCAACTTCATCCATGCGGTCTAGAAGTTCACTGAAGGTCGCTTTATGCCAATCAAGAGAACGATTTGAGTAGTAACCGATAGGTTGATCGTTGGCTTTTAATTGTTCAGTTTGTGGCGTAGATGATTCAAGAACTTTCGACCAATAAACCAACAGTTCTTCTAAACCAGCTTTACTCACCTCCAAATTGCTGATTGATTTGATCACAGTGGGGACTTTTTGCTGCCAATTAACCTTGTCCCACTCGGCTCTCTCCTTGGCGATTAACTCCACCAAACGGCGATCGCAGGTTTGGTAAATCTTGTCTCTGCAAGAAGTACGCCAGGGGAAACGCCAACAGCGGAGTTTGATTTCATTTCTGTAAACTGCGGGTAAAGGCTCAGATGCCAAGATGCCGGGGTCAAGCAGGATGTGATTGAGCAAATCATCAATCGACTGGAATCTTGGTTTGCTTGGTTTCTTGTTCGTTTGTTCGTCTTTATCGAACAACCCCGCCGCAATAGTAGGTCTACATGAGGGAATGTCTGTTTGATGCAAAGTCTCGGATTGATTTGACAACGTTCGCGCAGCGTCTCGTAGAGAAGTGAGAGATTCGGGAATTGGTTCTTCCTGGTTTGATTGTGAAGACGAAGATTTGGAAATTGGTTCTTCTTCCTGGTTTGGTTGTAAATCCAAGTTAGTTTCTTCACACACACACTCGTTTTTGGGGGGAACTGCACTTAGTGTGAATTCCTTAGATGGGATTACCTTAATGGGAATACCTTTGTGGGTCAAATTTGACCCCACCCCCCATGCAGAATTGACCCCCCCACTGGGTGCAAAATTGACCCCACCCCCCGTGCAATTTTGACTGGGGTTAATTTTGGCTGGGGTTTCTTTTGCTGTCTTAATTTGTGAACGAAGTAATTGAATTTGGTCAGGAGAAACCCACAAAGAAGGTGGAGTGGGAGTATAAATATTAGTAGTTCCAATACGTTCTTGTATTCCAATCATTCCGGCGGCTAGTAAAAGCTTGATGGCATTTTTGGCAGTTTTGAGAGCGATGTAACAATGTTTCGCCATCTTCGGAATAGACTCAAAACAACCGCTTACACCTGCTCTTCTTTGGATATGCGCGTAGAGCCTAAATTCTGATGATTCAAGTGGATAATCATCAAAAAAACCGGGAATGAAGACTTCAAAAACTGTCCGATTATTAATTTGATTTTCTGCTAAACTCATAGATATATTTTCCTTGGTTACTTAATTTCCTTTTCCCTCGATTTGCGGCAAAATATCGAGGGTTTTGCTTTTGTGTAGAAGTGAGAATTGTTCATCCTCTAGAGCTTAAATGCTGAGTGTGGAGAAGTTTATATGATTCTGGATGCAGGTTTTAGCCTCATAATTGGAGGCAATTTACCTTATTTGATTTCTGGCTGATTAAAGTTTTAATCCAGATAAAATACTCATTTCCTGCCCCCAACATGCGGTCGAAAAGTTAGATTAATCCGTGTGCTAACGACCTTATTGGTCTTCGGAACTTGATGCAGATGAGTACTCTGACAACCCGGAAGCATCACCAGCAGACTCCCATGCTCCAACCAAAAGTCAGTCGGCTTACCCCCGATGGGCTTGATTTGGAATTTACGAACCGAACCCAGGCTGACAGAGGCGATCGCTGGGTTAAATCCCATCGAAGCTTCACTGTCGTTGTGCCACCCTATCGAATCTTGGCCACTCCTGTACTGGTTGCCGATGACAATGCGGAAGCTGTAGCCAGTAGCAGCAGTAATCCTATCTCGCAGTTGAGCTAGCGCTGAAGTCCAAGGTAGTGGTTTGAGTAATACGCTCTTGGAGTAGAGGTAATCACAGCCTTCATCCCCGTAAATACATTCCAAACGAGGCACAGGCATAGTTTTACCCAGCATTCTGATTTGATTTTGTTTCCATTGCAGTTCTTGGCAATGTTGATAGAGTTCGTCGGCTTCTTCCTTGTTCAGAAATTCTGGATAATAGTTGACTGGTAAAGTAGGAGCAGATTCGGGAAATAAAGTTAGTTGTTGCATAATTCTCCTTTAGCAATCGCTTGAACAATTTCTTCTGCCCGTTCTTGTGAAATAGCCTGTTCTGGATTCTTGTAAAAACCCAGGATTTGAGACTTGGGACGAATAATAATTTGCTGCCCTGTTGCGCGTTTGTCCCACACAAAGCACGAGATGGTAACGTTATCGGTAGCCCAACGACTACCCCGTTTATCCTTACGAAAACAGAAGCGCGGCATGATGATCACAAGTGACGGCGGGTGCTGCTGTAAGAAATTCGCCCGATCATCACAGGGTTCGAGAAAGCTGGTTAGAAGGAATGCAGCTACACCGATACGCGCTTTCTGGTAGGCATTCTTGATAATTGGTGCAGCAAACTCTGAAAATGGTGGATTGGTGCAGATCCAGTCAGAATCGGGAAACTTAACCCATGACTCGGATAGTGTTGCGTCCATTTGGTAATCAGCCGCTTTATGTGGATCAATATCGTTCGTCCAGATATGTTCTGTATGAGGCCACACATTCAACAAAGAAGCGATCGCCCGATGTCCTACACAAGGCTCACCAATCACACCAGATAACGGAACATGGCGCAGTAATTCAGTTGTGAACCAAGATGGAGACTCATAAAAGTTCAGAGGATGTCTACCAACAGCTTCTCCTGTAGATTTAGGAGAGTGCGATTGTGGTGTCAGCAGTTGTGCAACAGTCATAAACTCTCTCCAGTTTGTTTGACAACAAGAGCGCTGATTGATTCAAAATCCACTTGAAAAATGTTCATATCAGTCAGCATTTCGCCACTGTTATAGCGGTCTACAATATGCTGCCTAATGCCTGCTTCTGAAAGCCCATTAGGAATCTCTATATGGGCTTCACTAGTAATTTTTTCGGTGACTCTAACAATTACTTTCATGTTGGTTATGCCGAATATGAAGGAGTGTTTAACGTGGCGATTGCTACTTGTTTAATAGCGATCGCTTTTATCTCCAAGGTGTAAAATTATTCCATTGAAACCAGCTTGAGCCAGAATCAGAGTATGCAGTGGTACGGTGGATTGCTTCAGGATTACCCCAGCAGCAGCAAGCGTTGATGGCAAATGTGGGTTTGTCCTGAAATGTTCCATCTGGTAAAAGAATCTGGTAAACCTCATCCTCAACCCATATTTCCAACCATTCTCGGCTCATGTATTCGGCGTAAAACTGACTCCAGCGAGAGGAAAGCCAGCGCGATTCTGTTTCACGGTCATAACGCCACAGCTTGAAGGCGAGGTTCCAATGTGCAAGAAAGTCGAGCGCCATCGGCTTGGACTGCATCAATATTTCCTTATCACCAGGAACGAGCGTTAACTCCTCACACAGCCGGGGAAGAACTAACGCCATGCCGCCGTACTCAACGGTGTACCACTCGATTCCGCTAATGCCTTGGCTTATTTGTTTTGCCCAAATTGCTTGTCGTTTATCGGCTGTATCTTGCACTCTTTTTCGGAACATATCGAAACGCAATACTGTTTCTACAGGGGATAATTCGCTTTTCGCTACGTGCTGTTGTAGTGCCATGTCGCAGGCTCCTTCCCAACCGATTACGTTGATTTGGTCTATCTGTTGTGCGAGTGCTGCTGCTCTTGGATCATGAAATCTCGTCATTAACTTATCCATCGAGATGAATTATTGTTTGTGTCGTTAACGAATGTTACAATTCTTAATACGTTTATGTTCTTTGGTCGGTATCAGCTTAATAACTAGTAGTGCTTAAAATTCGGGCAACTGAATAATTGAAAACTAATGGCTACTAAACTGATACTTTTTCCTTCTTGCTAGCGAAAGCACCCGCAATTCTTAGCGCCGCACCAGGGCTGGGATGAGCAAAGAATTCTTCTATAGCTTTAGTCAACCCAGCCGCAACAGCCGGCTCGTGGCAAGCGTAGACATAGATGGGCTGTTGGACACCGTTAACCAATCGCGTTTCTTGGCGATCCCCCAAGTGTGGGTAGAATGTTCTCACCCATGTCCCAAGATGTCCCCGGTAGTGAGTGCCGCTCAGGGGGACTTTCTTTCCAAGTTCGCTCTCTGCAAAGTTCACAACCCCCAACCAGCGTTCTTCTGAAGGGATTAGCAATTTCCTATTATGTTCAGCCAAAAGGTTCCCAGCATAGTCTTTGAATTGCTGTTCCATGTAAGGGTTGAGTCTGCCACCAGTTAACTCAGCTAAAGTTTTCATTGCCAGGACAAGAGTATGCAATCGTTGTTCAACTGGGGGGAGGGCTGGTGTGGAGGGTTGTTCTTGTGGTTGAGTAGCAGGTTTTGTCCAGCCCATAATGTCTTGCATCCAGGCGCGAACACCGATACTTTCAAATGCTTCACAGGCTAATTTTGCTTGTATAGTACATCTCTTGCCAGCTTCATAACCGTAATAGTGAAGTATGGTTGCTACAGCTATGTCAGGGATACCGGACTGCGACCATCCCAAAATCTCTACGGCTTCAAACCCTTTACGGATAAGCTTTTCAACCAGTTTAGACCGAGAATTGTCTACAGCAGTTTTGAGACTTCTGACTAATCCAGTAGCATCGATATTGGCAAGTCTTGCTGTAGCTCGAATACTAGCTTTACCGTGTCCCGAAGCATCAACAGTGATTTCTTGCTTTATCTGGTCGATAATTTGAGCTACTTCGATTTGTGACATAACTTTAGTTGGGTGATAATTTTTCGTTGTTGATTAGAGAGAATTAAACATTTACCCGCACCAAACTTTTTTCACCAACCAGTGAGAAACGATTCGATATAGCCGGTGTATTAATTAACGTTGGTGATACCAATTCAACAAGGTAAAACCAGGAATTATTCACCAGCCCAATCCCCAAAATCAGTCGTTGCTTTGTTCCTTTGTCGTGAGAACAGAGAATCACTCTCTCACCCAAAACGAATGCAGGTTTTTGCACAGTGATGGCTTCTAATTCCCCAGTTCCGATGATTTGATTCTGTGTGGCGTCGAGTATTTCATTACGGCAGTCAATTGAATAAATCCAGCACTCATGCTTCCATTGCATACCGCAGCAATAGCCAAATGTTCTGTTGGTTCGCAGGTAAACTCTCTCCAGTAAATTCACCTCAACGGATGGAATTGTCTGTCCCCAAGGTGGGGAAAGATACCAACTTGTTTGAAGTGCATTAATATGGTCAATCATGCTTTTCTTCCCTGGGATTAATAACCTAAAAATCTTCGGCAATATTTGGAGAATAACGCCCAAAAAATACCTCAAAGTGAGCAGCAATTTTCACTGCTGCCCACATGAGGCTTTACGCTGTGACTAATTCTTGAAGTTGCGATCGTACTTCATGGTTGAAAAGCTGCTGTAATTCCTCAGCAGTCAGTTGCTCTAAGGGTCGGTCTTGCAAGTATTTGTGAACTGGTTCAGCCAGCGATGTATCCACCATCGACAGCGATCGCACTGCATCATAGACCGAGTTAGAATACTGCTATTGACCTGAATAACCCCTCTTCACCCACCAGTTACCCTCAGTGCATCCGACTTGCCCCAGTTTCACGCCGTTGTTGTTGTAAATGCCATCATCGAGAATTTCAAACCCATAATTTTGGCACTCGTTGAAGATATGCGCCATGATTTGGTTTTCGGTCGTGGGGGGTGTTGGTTCTTTCTCCTGCACAGGTAATGAGCCGTCTTTATAGTGAGTGCAGATGAAGCGATCGCAACGCATTAGAGTGTTGGCACGAAATACTTCTTTACCGTTAACCATGACTACCCAGCGTTGCGTTAAGTGGTCATCGTCATAGCTAATGCTGGCTACCAGTTTGTCATCAGCGTAATATTCGTGATGGTCAAATGAGATTTCGACTATTCTGAGGGGTTCGGGAGCTACAACTTGGGCTTGGTCAGCGATGTAGCTGTCGAGTTCGGCTTGGGCGAGGGCTTGTTCGTCGGGAGCAGCGAGGGTGACTTTCTGAATCTTGCTTGCCTGATAGTTAACAATGGCGGAAATCCACGCATCCTTACAGCTTTTATCGCTTACTTCGACTGTGCAGGCGATTTCACTGTAGATTTGCTTGAGTCGGGCAATAGATTTCAGTTGCAGCTGTTGATGGCTGTAGATAATGTGAGTCATAATAAATCAGTTCCTAACGGGACGGAAAGCGCTTCAGATTGACCGTCGGTAGCGCTTTCTTTATTCACATGGTAGCACTACTTTGATGCTAATACAACATCTTTTTGCTTCAAAGTAGCGTTACCCTCGTGCTACAATGGAGGAAGTATAGTTTTGGAGTAGTGCTATGGTGTTGTCGGTGGTTACAGCCAAAAAGCGAATATCGCTTTACTTGGACGAAGCATTAAAGTCTGACTTAGAACGGCTAGCTAAGATTAGGAAGCGTTCTCTGTCAAATTTAATAGAAGTCCTTTGCGAAGAAGAGTTGGAGCGTGCCAGGAATAATGGAGAGTTAAAGGATGCTTGACCTCAAGCCATTAACTTCCGCGCTATTTTCAGTGACTCTACAGAAGCGATCGCTTAGGGGTTCAGTTGAGGTTCTGGCGGTAGAAGCTGAAATTAGCCGCTCTTAAGCGTTTGTAGCCCTGACTACAGCCATAATGAGAGTGAGCCAGTCTGAGCAAATACCCTTAAGAAGGGTGAAATCATGGCTAAACCATCCTCAAAGCCCAAAAAATCCACCATCTCTTCATCCACTGACAGCACATCACCAGATAATCTTGCTCAAGAAGAAGACACAGCTACAGCAACAATTACTGTTACTGCTGTTGAAATCCCCGAATTAACCGAGCAGGAAATTAGCGATCGCTTGCATCTTGAACGGAAGGTAGAACGGGCGTTTTTTGAAGCGGGGAAGGCGCTGGCGGAATTACGCGACCGCAAATTGTACCGTTCAACTCACAAAACCTTTGAAGAATATTGCAAGCAAAGGTTTGGTTACACGCGGATAGCAGCCAGCTACAAGATCGCCGCAGCAACAGTCATGGACAATTTGTTAACCAATGGTTTACAAAAAGAGGAAATAGCTACGGATGAATTACAGACTCCAAAAATGTTAACCAATGGTTTACAAATTCTGCCAAATAATGAACGTCAAGTACGCCCTTTGGCTTCTTTAGAGCCAGAAGTGCAAAGAGAAGCTTGGCAAAAGGCAGTGGAGGAAGCGGGTGGTAAAGTTCCAAGTGGTAGGATTGTGAAGAATGTAGTGCAGCGCATTATTGAGCGAACCAGAGTACCAAACACCTACCAGCTAGGCGAAATCTGTCAAATTCTTGCAAAAGATAACCCAGAACTCAGAGGTAAAGGTGGATGCTGGGGCATAGTCAACCATGTAGGCGAATTCAGTTGCACAGTCACAATGTGGGATGGAAAATACACGGTCAGGATCGACCACTTGAAGCCGCTTAATTACCTAGAGTCGGAATGTCAGCAGATGCAGTTCCTTTGCGATCGCATCAGTAGGTTACGGGAAAACGAGAACTTGGAAGAAGCTGCCCGTGCTGTGCTGAAGCATCTGGGGGAACTGAAGCGACCGTATTTGACTGTGGTTGAAGAGAAGCTGTTGAGTTTGATTGAGCAGGAATGTTAGTTAATTAAATAATGTAGCTAGTAATCATAAAGCTTATAAAATTCAACAACAAAATTGTTGAGGACAAATTCTTAATAACAAATAAGTTAAAATATAGAATAAATAATGTATACGCCGAAAGAGCATCTGCAAGATATCGTTAACAACGGTATAAAATTTGATTTATTGGCAGCAGAAACAGCAATACTCTTGTATGAAACTATTGGTAATTACCAATCCGAATTAGCTGATAAAAATTTTGAGCATTTATTTGGAAATATACAACTACTGTTAGCAAAAGATATAGTTCTTTCCATCAGTAAGATTTTTGATCACAACGATAGATTTAATTTGAGAAGTCTTTATGCTGCTATTAAAATAATTAATAATAACTCTCATGAATTAAAAATAGAATATAGAATCCAATTAGAAGAAAAATTAGGTATTTGGGGTTTAGACAGAAAATGTCTAATAGCTATGACTGACTCAGAGCTTACAACTATTGTTGCCAAAATACTTAATGATAAAATGCCATCTAAAGATGACATGAAAGCAATTAAAAGTATAAGAGATAAGCGTTTAGCTCATGATGAATCTATTGATGAATCTAAAATATCTGTAATTATGTGGCAAGAACTAGATAATCTAGTAGAACTTGCTAAGAGCATACTTGGGATTATTGGTAATCATTATCTTGGTAGTTTATATGAAATAAATGGAAAATACACTCTTTCTGAAGATGCACTAATCGAGAGCCGATCATTAGTTAGGCTTTTCAGACAAGCTGGTATTATTAAGTTAAAAAATAAAAAATGATTATTTATCCAATATTAAATTGATAAATTTAGATATTGGGGTGAAGCATCTGCGGTCATTCAATTACTTGCCGCAGGAGTGTAAACAGGTACAGGATATGTGCAATCACATTTCACGAGTGTATTCGAGTGAGTTGGAGGAATCTGTGTAGAAGTTTTTCCAGTCGTTGGGGAAGCTGAATCGGGCTTATGTGACAGCTTTGGAGGAGAAGTTGTTGAGCGTGCTGGAGTCTGAATATTAGTATGAGAGAAACTCCTGAGAAGAAATCTCGATATACGATTTTAGCTAAGGGACTGCTGCTATTAAAAATGATATGGTCAAATTTTTATGTAATATGTTAAACCTATTGAGATTAATCTAATCTTTATACACATCTGTACTGAAAATAGGTGTTTTATGGATACCCCTCTGATTAGGGACATCCCCAGTATTGCTAAAACTCTTAAGAATGCGAGAGATATGGCTGCATTCAAGCGAATCATGCCCTTTTGTCGCCCTTTTTTAAGGTTGTTGGGCGCTAATGTGGATTTGATGGATGATGCTCTAGACAAAGTTGACGATCTTGTTCAGCAAATAGAAGAAATGTCCAAAATTCCTGATCGTTTCAACGACATATTTGCCTCACGGGGTTGGATTACTTATGACTTGCTTAACCTTGAAGTTGCTAAAGCAGCAATTGCCAAAGCAGAGTCAGGCGATGTAGATGGTGCAGAAACTGACTTAATGAACTACTACAGTGCAGAGACGGTTAGATGGAAGTTGCAGGCCATGAATGGAATTCGAGCTTTCCGTCCAAGAGTACCCCTCGCTCAAAAAGCTTTAACTGATTACGAGGAAGAACGCTATTACGCATCTGTTCTTGTTGTGTTAGCACTACTTGATGGTTTAGTGAATGAATTACACGAGAAACGACGGGGTTTCTTTTCCGCAGAGATCGATCTCACAGCGTGGGACTCCATTTCAGCACATAATCGAGGCTTGAACGTATTAGCGAACGTCTTACAAACAGGCCGATATACGACCACAACTGAGCTAATTACCATTCCATACCGTAATGGATTTATGCATGGGATGGATTTGAACTACGACAACAAGATGGTCGCCGCTAAAACTTGGGCAGCATTGTTTGCCGCCCGTGATTGGGCAGTGAAAGCAGAATCAGGACTGCTTGAAGCTCCCACTGACGAACCTCAAAAAACATGGCATGAAATTTTTCAACAATTGCGTGAAAATCAAGTAGACAAAGAAAAGTTGTCACAATGGAAACCTAGAGACATCACTATTGATATTGATATACCTCAAACGGGTTCCCCAGAGTTATTTGCAAATGGAACTCCTGAAAAGCGACTGGCTGAATATCTGACTTTTTGGAAAATAAGAAACTATGGCTATATGGCGAGGTGTCTATCGATTAAATTGAGTCCACCCCCTAAACAAGCACCTGTAAGTATCCGTCAAATATTTGCGCCCAAAAATTTGATATCCTTTGAGTTCATATCAATACAAGATAGTGCCGCAGCCTTCTCAATCATTCAAACGCAGTTGAAGTTTGAAGAATATGGAGAAGAGGTAATAAAGGCATTTAATTTCCGCTTAATCAACGAGAACTCTGAAGGAGTACCTGAAGTACGGGGTACATCCAACAGCGAATGGAAAATTATTAGCTGGGCGCTCTATTAACAATAATCTGAAAATGGGCAAAGATAAACCCCCTCAATGGCTAATGCTCACACAGGACTACATCAAGCGATTCACAAACTGCGGCATGGCTCAGTTAACGAAGCAAAGCAACTGCTGGCGCGGCAGATAGCGGTGTTGGCTAATATGCTGATGCTGTAGTGTTATAGGGATGCAAGGGAGTTTGATGGTATCAACTTAATGCTTTACTATGCTGTTATAGAAGCTTATGGCAGTCTAAATGCAGCAGCAAAGTGGGTTCATGGGGATAGTAGACAACAAAAATAGCTATGGATCAGGTTTTAACAGATGATGAGAGCCTTCCTAATGATGAACGTGAAGCTCGCTCTGTTGGTAGAACAATGACAACTGTAGGTGCTTTAGCTGGAACTGCTGGAGCCGTTGGTACAGTCGCTGCTGCTGGAAGTGTTGCTGGTTTGAGCGCAGCTGGAATAACCTCTGGATTAGCAGCAGTTGGGGCGACTGTTGGAGGTGGAATGGTAGCAGGTGTTGCTATTACGGTTGCAGCACCTGCTGCTGCTGCTGCGGCTGTTGGCTATGGTGCTTACAAGCTCTGGAAATGGATATCAGAATAAGAGTTTACTACTGTAAGTTAAATGAGTTAGTTAAGCTAATCTGCAATTCATAATTTAAATGCCACTTACTCGCATAAATGCCACTTACTCGCAACTATTAAAATCCACCTGCTAGTTAGGTGGATTTTTTAAGCAAAGATTCAAAAAAAGTATGAAAGAGTTTCAAACTATATTTCAAATACCCGATTGGATAGTGCAAGGTTTAGAAAGTTTAGAATATGTCCGAATTGGAGGTGTTATTCGTGACGCAAAAACAAAACAGATCATTGCTATGTTACGTGAAATAACACCTGATATTTCACAAGCATCAAAATTACTTACTCAAGCTGGCTCAGTTGCTAGTCTTCTTAATCTAGGTGTATCAATACTTAATTTAGGTATAACAGTAATAGGATTTTCTCTAGTATTAAAACGTTTAAAAGAAATTGAGCAAGGTCTTGAAGAAGATTTAAATTCAATCGAAGAAAGTATAAATAGTCTACACCGTAAATTTGATATTTCTGTTTATGCTAATTTTGGCGCTGCTCTTGAGCTAGCGAGTGATGCCACCACGATGCTTCAAGTTAACAATCGGAAGAACTTTGCTACATTAGCTATTTCTAGGTTTTTAGAGGCTCAACATATTTATAGTAAATATGTTGAGATTTCGATTAAAGAAAACATCAGTCTTGCTGATAAGTATATCCTTTCGTTAGTATTAGCATATGTAGCTAGAGTGCGTTGCTATCTGGAATTAGAAGAAATAAACAATGCTGTTTTTTGTCTTCAAGAAGGTACTAAGATACTTCGTCATAGTATACAACAATATATTAAGTCTTTGCTTACATCTCAGCCAATAGCAAGAGAGTTACCTAGTTTTCAGGGAGGCCCAATAATTGATTTATATAGTCCTGTTGAGCTATACAGACTGTCTAATATTTGTAAATGGCTGGAACCTGAACTAAATTGCATTTTAAATGAGAAATTTATATTGTTTGAGGCACAAAGAATAAAATTAGTCAAATTTCTTCAATACGAAAGAAACGATTTTCCTATAATTGGTTATTGTGGAGCATTTTTATATACAGAGGAGAAAGTGGAAAAAAAAGAATGTGATTTTACTAAAAAAGAAGAAAACAATCTTTATAATTTATTTAAAGTAGTAAAAATAATTGAACAAACAATTGAGACTTATAATCGTTTTGAAGCTTATCTACTAGAAGTGCAAGTTATTCAAGAGCAGGGTATGAGCTTTCAAAAGTGGCTTCAATTCGCTTCTCATACAGAAGCTCAACAGCATCCAATAGAAACTATGTGTATTATTCAACTACAACCGTTTAACTTATAAGGATAAAGAAGTATTTAATGTTAAATTCTATTTACAGATAATGTTTCTCAAGCTGAACTTATGGAACATTACCAAAGGTTTCTTAATTCTTTTTAAAAAAAAATGAGCGGGGCAAATTTTAATAGAATTGAGAACGAAGATACAAAAGGTGTCCCTTTAGACACCCTCATGAGGGCAGCCAATGCTGTAGGGTTGGATTAAAAGAGTTCTTAGGTGAGTGGATTCAGCATATTCCTGGGGTTAATTTAACAGAAAGTTCTTAAGATACTTTGCAGTAATATATGCAGAAGTTTTTGGAGTCAGTCGTTGGGGAAGCTGAATCGCACTTATTTGAAGGATTTGGAGGACAAATTGTTGAGTGTGTTGGAGTTAGAGACTATCAGCTAATCAACAAAGGAACAACGTAACAATGCTGCAAATAATTCATTACGATATTTAAGCTTAAAAGTCAAAATAAATGTTTTCTACTTCACAGCAAAAATAATCTATAAACTTTATTCTTCACTATTGCGTTCTCTAGATATTTGTCTTTCTAATGAATTATATACTTCCCATGCCCACACAGACATTTCAGCGATTGGATGTTGAAACCACGTTTGTAAGGGTATTAAATATGCTTCAAGGTAAGGAATTATAGAGCCTGACCACATTTCGGGATAAAAGCGGTCTTCCAAGGCTACACGAAATTCTGCACAAGCCCCAAATTCATAAGTAAGCTTTTCCATCGCTGGATGCCATCTATTATTATCTGCTTCATCTTTTTCAATAACCGGATAAAAAATGCATAAGAAGGGTGTACGAATTTCTGGATTAACTTTAGCCCATTTTATACATTCATTATCAGGAATACCAAATAGTGTACCTTCCTTGTTATTAACTTCTTTATCAAACGAGTGTTTTGGTGTTCCAATAAGAGCTTCTAAGTAATACGTCTCCATTGGAGTTGCAATTTCAAAAAAATGTGATATTTTTTCCCATAAAATTAGCGGTTTCTGTTTAACTAATAACTGGATAATACTCCGCAAATAATTATCTATTGAATTAAAAATTTCAGAATTTCCAAGCGTACATATATTTATAATTTGATTACTGATCCCTATTGCAAATTCATCTTCAATACCATAATGTTGTTGAACTAATAGAATAAGCTGCTCCAACAAATATCCATCTTGTATGGCTGCAATTGTGTTGCCAAAAAGTTCTTGTGAAGTAATTATTTGTTTAATTTGTTTAGCAAATTTAATGTTCAACTTCTCTTTATTAGCTTGATACATTGAAATAATTTCAAGAGATGACCACAGACCTTCTGAACCGTGATTAGTTGCTAGTTCGTCAATTAAAGGAAGGATATCTTCAGGGTTAAGTTTGTTTAAGCCCTGCCCATAAGAAAAATATCTACAATCTGTTGCAAAAATACTTTGCTCTCTTACACTTTGAACTATTTGATCTAGTCTTTTAACAGAAATTTCAACAGCCCTATAAATATTAACTTTTTCATTCTTGAGAGCATTAGACTTAAGAGCGATAGCAATGCACTTACTTGCAGCTTCTGTGTCTCTCTTATCAATACCAGAAAGTAATGCACGTAGAAAATTTACTCCTCTTCTCTCAGTAGATATTTCAAATTCGTTTACTGCAAATTGAAAAGACTGTACTGGATCTTCCAATCTCATGGCTAACTCTTCAGCGAATGGGAACCCATTGTTCAGTTCTTCCCTAATCATTGTTTGAATGGCACGATTTGTAAGTTCTTTGTCTACTGCAATCTCAGCAGCAACTTCTTTCGCCTTTCTGGAAGAATATTCAAAATCTTGAATCGATATATTTTCTTTGTCGTATTTTATATCAGGATTACGAATATTAGAGTGCCAAAATTTGGTATAAAGAAGTGCTTTCTGAACTGGATCAGTTGGCATTAGCTGATCGTAAAGTTTTCTAATTTTCTGCGAAAACTTCTCTGGTACTTTCGCCCTGTCAAAATAAAGCCAATTACCAACACCCTCAACACCTTCAAGCCAAATTCCCTTCTCCTTAGTAATTTTATGTAAAAGATTTTCAAGATCATTCAAGAGATTTTCGCAAAAAAGTGACCGAATAGCTTTAGCGATAATCTTCTCACAGTTGATAGCAAATTGTTTATGTTGAGAGCGTATAAAATCGAGCTTTTGAAGACCCTTTCGATGAAAATCAAAAGTTTCATCCAGTAACTTTGGTGTCCATTCTTTGAAAAGACACTGACTTCCAATTTGATAAGATATACCTGGGCTAGAAAAGAAATTACGTTCGAGTGTATTTTCTAGTGCTTTAATACAAATAGATATAATTCTTTTATCACCAGATGATATTCCTTGTTCAAGTACTGCAAATCTATCGAGAGGTTCAGCTTCAGTTTCACTAAGGCGTAGTTGAAAAAGTTGCTTGAACCGATTAGTTGCATTACTTGAATAAGTTTCATTTTCAAGTGCAGCTAACCGCATAAGTAGTGGTGCGGCTATGTAAAAATATTTTTTTCTATAAACAAGCTTTTCTAAAATTTGTACAAAGTCTTGTTTTCCTGTTACTGCTTTTTTCAAATCATCTATAGATAAGTTTTTATATACATAATTTATAATATCGGCAACACCATCAGGATCAATATGTACTATGGCGTTTAAGCACTGTGAACCAAGCTCTGTTCTCAGTTTCTCTAGTGAACCACACCAACCATCTTTTGCTAAAAGCCGTTGAGCAACTGTAGCGGCTGTTTTTGAAACATCGAAATAGCGCCATTGGCTTAAGAAAGATTTACGTAATGTTGAAGGTGCAGTTTCTAAAAAGTTAAGGATAGTTTTTACACGTAGTAAATCCAACCTTCTCACCCCAAGGAAAACTGCTATGGGAAGAGGTTTCGCTAGAAAATAGCTACTAAGATGATCCACAAGATTGTGTTTTGCTGCATAAGCTAAATGTTCATACATCTCATCACCACTTTGTCTGGCTAAATTTTCAGCAACAAAATCAATCTCATCACTTACATTTTCATCTGCACCTAATTGTTTGAATAAAGCAAGACACTCAATTGCTCGCACTTGTTCGGGTCTATTGATACTACAACCAGTGAGAATACGTTCTACAACATCTTCAATAGATTGTAGGATTGGTAATCCTTCTGAATAATTATTTGTTGCTAGCACTGCAATACGTGGATAGCCAGCACTTAGATTTTTTATAAAATTAATATCTAAGTAATCAGCATTTGGATATCTTTGTTGAATAATACCTTCAATAAGAGCCTCATCAGCAGGAGTAACTGAAATATTGAGACAGTTATCCTTTTCAATAGGTTGGTTATCATTACCAATTGTAATAACTTTGAGGTTACTACTTTCACTTGTGATAATTTCACAAAGTTTAGCAGCAGTATCGCGTGGACATTCATCTATAATCATGAGTGCAGAATTTTTATACTCAACAAAACTCTGAGCTATTTGAAAAATTTGACTGCCAATGTCCCTAAAATCACAATAAATTGCAGATGTCGTTAATGCAATCTTCGCTATTGTATTTTCATCTCTCAAGACCTCATATACAAACCGGGTTTTTCCTAAACCTGATGAACCAATAACTCTGACCAATTTTCTAGAATTAGCTAGAAAATCCCCAATCCGTTCTTTTACTTTATCGAAAGTCAATGAGTTATTTATACTACTTTCACTTCCGATAAAAAAACGGCTTGCTTTATCTTCGACCTGCGAAATTGATACTATATCAGCTTTCTGCCCCCATGTTTCAACTGTTTGAAAGCCTTTTAAACTAAGCCCAGATTGTTTTTCATTGAGCCAAATGGCGGTCGCAGGATATCGTGATACCCAATCAGCAATCTTATTTGCATCATAAATGTCAATAGTCTTTAGTTGATCAGGATCAGCTCCAGCTTCCCGAATACCTTCTTTTATAGCTTCAATTCGTTTCTTATATTTAGAAGAGCCAATTAATACAGCAGATGTAAAACCGATATAAGAACCATTTTTGGCAATAGCTTCAGCGACTGCTTCATTCAGTTTCTTTTGTGTTACATCCTTGTTCTGGCTACTTTTTGTCCAAACTTCTTGTTTCCAACCTGCTGGGCCTGGATCAGTGGCTTTTGCTTGAAATATACAAAACCTGGAAGGGAGATAATCTGTTTGTTCAAAACCTTCATCCCAGGAGATTCTTGCATCTTCTCCTCCGTCTGGAACAGTAATCTGAAGGGGTACTGAAACTCCTCTTAAGCTTATACCTGAGCCTTGAGCTTCAGCGTGTAGTAATTTTTTCAGTAGTTCAACAAGCTGCTCACTATTTAATTTCTCAATTTGAGACGAGGAGGCACTGAAAATCATGCAGTTATTTGTTGTTCTTGATTTTAATGCAAATTTTAGCTTACTTAACCGTAGTGTAGTTTTTTGACTTTTTAATGAAAAAATCTACCAAATTTTTGTCAGAAAAACCTTGAACTCAAGTGAATGACCAGGTTCTGGACGCTATGTGAGGGAGTTTAGTTGCACCTTGAGAGCCTGGGATGGCGAGTACACCATTGGGGTGAAGCACCTGAACTCATTCAATTACCTGCCTGAGGAATGTCAGCAGATGCAGCACATTAGCGATCGCATTCATAGATTACGGGAAAACGAGAACTTAGAAGAAGCTGCCCGTGCTGTGCTGAAGCATCTGGGGGAACTGAAGCGCCCGTATTTGACTGCGGTAGAGGAGAAACTGTTGAGGGTTCTAGAGTTGGAAACCATGCTGTAATTCAACGAAGAAACAATGCTGTAGCTTAAGATTTTGTAAACTTATAGTTCGGTAAAGTGGCTCAACAAATTTACCAAGCACCAGTATATTAAACGCAGTTGTAAGCTACACAAGATCCATTTAAATCAATTTCAAGAGCAATACCTCTGCCAATTTACGAGGGTTCAACGCCTGTAGAAACCGTATGAATACGTCCTAGAGAAGTAAGCTTGGCAAAAATCTGGGTTAATAAAATAGGCTCAGGCATTTCAGGAAGCATTTTC
>JAHHHR010000089.1 GCA_019359245.1 Nostoc desertorum CM1-VF14
AAATGCTTCCTGAAATGCCTGAGCCTATTTTATTAACCCAGATTTTTGCCAAGCTTACTTCTCTAGGACGTATTCATACGGTTTCTACAGGCGTTGAACCCTCGTAAATTGGCAGAGGTATTGTTTAGCGATCCAAAAATGAAGCTGCTTATTTTTACTGAGCATAAGGATACGCTTGACTTTTTAGCAGGTGATGGCAAAAAGGAGCGTCCTTTAGGAAAGCTCAAACAGTGGGGTTTGAGTGTCACGCAAATTCATGGCGGGATGAATATAGGCGATCGGAATACACCAAATACCCGCATTTATGCCGAACGTGAATTTAAAGAAGACTGTCAAGTATTAGTCGCAACGGAAGCGGCTGGAGAGGGGATTAACCTTCAGTTTTGCTGGCTGATGATTAACTATGACATTCCTTGGAACCCTGTTCGGTTAGAGCAGCGTATGGGTAGAATTCACCGCTATGGACAAGAAAAGGACTGTTTAATTTTTAATTTTGTCTCTACGAATACCCGTGAAGGTAGCGTATTTTGGAAGCTGTTTGAGCGCATTCAAAAAATTGAAGCTGATCTTGATCCCGAAAATACGGGGAAAGTTTTCAATGTTCTAGGGGATGTTTTCCCAGCGAATCAAATTGAGAAAATGCTGAGGGAAATGTATACTCGCAATCTTACGGATGCTGTGATTAAAGACCGCATTGTTAGTCAGGTAGACACTGAGCATTTCCGTAAAATCACTAAATCGGCATTAGAGGGGCTAGCAAAACGCGAGTTAAATCTATCAAACTTAATTGGACGCTCGACTGAGGCAAAGGAAAAGCGGTTAGTTCCTGAAGTGGTAGAAAATTTCTTTATTGAAGCATCTCCTATTGTTGGTATTCATCCCAAGCACATGTCCCCAAGCACATCTCTCAACAAAAAAGGGGAGACAGGTAAGATATATCGGGTAGGACGTGTGCCACGTCATCTTTGGACAACAGGGGATGATCAAGAATCACGTTTTGGCAAGCTGGGACGTGAGTATAAGCAGATTGCCTTTGACAAAAAAGTTCTCGATCAAGATCCAACGGTAGAATGGGTGACACCAGGGCATCCACTATTTGAGTGTGTGCGAAAAGAGGTTCTAAAACAAACAGAAAAAGACCTGCAACATGGCGCAGTATTTTATGACTTACAGAGGTCTGAACCTGCAAGGCTAGATGTCTATTTGGTGGTATTTCAAGATGGGCGTGGCAATAAACTGCATGAACGTCTATATGTGGTTCAAACTGAATTAGACCAAAGCTTATCAATCAAACAACCAACTATTTTTCTTGAGCTAATACCTGCAACAGAGGCAAGTGAAATTTATGATGATAGTAACTTGCCTGGTCGCCCACGGCTTGAACAGTTTTTAATTGAGTCTGAGCTAAACGGATTTTTGACAGAAGTACAGCAGGAAAGAAAGAGAGAAATTAAAACGATCTCAGATCACATGGAAATTAGTTTGTTGGCGATTATTGATCGCTTGCAGATTCAATATGGTGAGTTATTCGATAAAAAAGAATCTGGTTCAGAAGAGACAGGTTTAGATGGGCGGTTGAAACAAGCTGAGGATCGACTGGATGAGTTAAATACAAGGTTAGATCGGCGCAGGGTAGAACTAAAGCAGGAGGGCAACTGTACGATCGCTGCCATTGAGCCAAAGGGTAGGGCATGGGTGCTACCTCATCCTGATCGCCATGCACCTGATATTGCGCCGATGGTTAGTAATGCAGAGATTGAGCGAATTGCAGTCAATGCTGTAATCGCTTACGAAGAAGCGCAGGGTTGGCAAGTCGAAAGTGTAGAGTCTGAAAATCGAGGTTTTGACTTGGTTTCGCGCAAGCCTCATACTGAAGATCCTAAAACAGCGATCGCGGTAAAGTTTATTGAGGTGAAAGGGCGATCGCACGTTGGTCAAGTTGCTCTAACTGCCAACGAATACCGCACTGCTGAAAGGCTAAATCAAGACTACTGGTTGTATGTGGTGTTTAACTGCGCTACACAGCCAGAGATTCATCCTATTCGAGATCCTGCAAGACTTGACTGGGAAACGTTTGTCAAGGTTGAGCATTATCAGGTAGATGCAGCATTGATTTTAAAGGCTGAACGGGAGGAGCAAGATTGAACTAGAGAACACAAGATTAGAGCGCTGTCCGTTATTAAGATTATCTGGGAAAACCCCAATTCTAACTCCTAAACTATGACCTACCCAAAACGCCTCATCGAAGTTGACCTACCTATCAAGCGCATTTCTGCCCATGCAAGGCGGGAGAAGTCAATTAGACATGGGCATATTTCGACGTTACATATTTGGTGGGCGCGGCGACCATTGGCAGCTTGTCGGGCAGTGATTTGTGCTTCGTTGTGGATTGATCCGGTGGATGCCTTGTGTCCGCAGGGGTTTCGAGATCAGGCGGTAAAAATTATTACGAAGTTTGCTAAGAAAGGGGCGACGGATAAGGATTTGGCAAATCATTGTTCGCCAGAAAATTGGAGTAAGTGGAAGGCTTTAGCCAAACCTGAGAATACACTAGATCCGCAAGACCCAAAGGATTTGAACAGGTTGCGCGATTTGCTGCTAGATTTCATTGCTGATTTTGCTAACTGGGATAACTCAACTCAGCCTGACTACCTGGAAACGGCAAGAGCTTTGACACAGGCTGCTCATGAGGCGTTAGGTGGTGAAGTGGGAACCCGTCCGTTAGTGGTCGATCCGTTTGCGGGTGGTGGATCGATACCGTTAGAGGCTTTGCGGGTGGGGGCAGATGCTTTTGCGAGTGACCTTAATCCTGTGGCGGTGTTGTTGAATAAGGTGGTATTGGAATATATCCCCAAATACGGGCAGCGTTTGGCAGACGAGGTGCGGAAGTGGGGGCAATGGATTAAGGAGGAGGCTGAGAAGGAGTTAGCGGAATTCTATCCGAAAGATGCTGATGGCAGTACGCCGATCGCTTATTTATGGGCAAGGACAATTATTTCTGAGGCTCCTGATGATGGGACGGGGATTCCTGTAGAAGTGCCGTTGATGCGATCGCTCTGGTTGGCGAAGAAGGCAGGGAGATATAAGGCTTTGCGATGGGTAAGGGATGAACGTGGTGTGGTGCAAACTGAGACGGTGGATGTAACTTATGCAAATGGGGTAACGCGCACAGTGCGCCGCCCTTTGTTGGAGATTTTTGAGCCGAAGAGTGAGAAGGAAGTTGAAAAGGGAACGGTGGCTAGGGGTTCGGCTACTTGTCCTGTAACGGGATATACAACGCCTGTAGCATCGACAAGAAGGCAGTTAAAAGAACGTAAGGGTGGCGCGAATGATGCAAGACTTTTTTGTGTAGTAGTCACAAAATCAAGTACACAGGGGAGGTTTTATCGGTTGCCCAATGAGCAAGATTTAGAAGCGACTGAGAAGGCAGTTGTGGCATTGAGAGAGTTGGAGAATTCGGATTCTAAGAATTCTAGACAAATACCACTAATTCCTAATGAGCCAATATTCAAAGAAGATAAAAGAAATTTTTGGGTTACCCAGTATGGAGCCGAGACTTTTGGGGATCTGTTTACACCGCGCCAATTGCTAGCATTGATAACATTAGCAAAGTTTGTAAGAAATTTTAGCAGTACAGAAATTAATGAGTTAAGAAGTGAGAAAGACTTAGCGAATGCTATCCAAACTTGCTTGGCATTTGTCATTGATAAGTTGACAGATAAAAGTAGTTCTCTATGTCGTTGGAAATCATCAGCAGAATATATGGCAGGCAATACTTTTAGTCGTCAAGCATTGCCTATGGTTCTTGACTTTTGTGAAGTGAATCTTTTTGGTGGTGTGACAGGGGATATTAATTCAGAAGTCCAATGGGTAGATAAGATGATAGTGCATGGAAGCTTGTCAACCAATTATGCAGGACAAGTTGAGAAGACCTCAGCTACCAATCTCTACTATCTACCTGAAGATGCAGCCCAATTTATCTGTACAGATCCACCTTACTACGATGCTATACCTTACGCCGATCTATCCGATTTCTTCTATGTCTGGCTAAAGCGAACTTTACCTCCAAACCTTGCTATAGCATTCTCCAACAAACTTACCCCTAAAGATGAAGAATGCGTTGTAAATTCAGCGGCAGGTAAAGATAAAGCGTTTTTCGAGCGTAAGATGGGACAAGCAATGTTAGAAGGTCGGCGGGTGCTGGCTCCAAATGGAATAGGTATTATTGTTTTTGCCCACAAATCAACAGCAGGATGGGAAGCACAACTACAAGCAATGATTGATGCTGGTTGGATTTTTACAGGTTCTTGGGCAATTGATACCGAGATGGGTAGTCGTCTTAGAGCCATGAACTCCGCCGCCCTTGCATCCTCGGTTCACCTTGTCTGTCGCCCCAGAGAAAACCCTGATGGCACATTACGCGAAGAAATTGGCGATTGGCGGGATGTATTGCAAGAATTGCCGCAACGAATAAAAGAATGGATGCCACGCCTCACCGAACAAGGCGTAGTCGGAGCCGATGCCATCTTTGCTTGTTTAGGACCAGCTCTCGAAATTTTCTCCCGTTATTCCAGCGTCGAAAAAGCAAGCGGCGAAATCGTCCCCCTGCGGGAATATCTCGAATATGTCTGGGCAGCTATCTCCAAAGAAGCCCTCAGCACCATATTCAAAGACGCAGACACTTCCAGCTTTGAAGAAGATGCCCGTTTAACTGCCATGTGGCTATGGACACTCTCAGCAGCAGATACAGAGACAAGCAAGACACCTGCACCAGATGAAGAAGATGTTAGTGATGACGACGACGAAAGCACAGGCAAAAAAGCCAAAGTAACAGGCTTTAGTCTCGAATATGATGCTGCCCGTAAGATCGCCCAAGGACTTGGCGCACACCTCGAAACCCTCACGCATCTTGTCGAAGTCAAAGGCGACAAAGCTAGATTGCTACCCGTCAAAGAACGCGCAGCCTACCTGTTTGGTAAAGAAGGCATAGCCATCGATATTCCCAAGAAAAAATCCCAAGGGAACAAGCAACTTACCATCACAGGCATTCTTGATGAACTCCCCGAAGACGAATATGGTGAAATTAAAATCACCCGCATTGGTGAAACCGTCTGCGACAAAGTACATCAGGCAATGCTGTTGTTTAACTCAGGACGCAGCGAAGCACTCAAACGCTTTCTCGTTGATGAAGCGATCGGTAAAGATGCCAAATTCTGGCAACTAGCCCAGTCATTCTCAGCCCTCTATCCTGCGGGTACAGACGAAAAGCGATGGGTTGATGGCTTACTCGCTCGTAAGAAAGGATTGGGATTGTAAATTTTGAAGAAAATATAAAGTTTTATGAAAATCACCATTCAACTCAACCATAGGAAATAAAACATGGGTCAGAGCATCGGTAAAGAATGGCAAACCAAATTTCTACAACTTTTACACAACGAAAACTATGCCCAACCACTGCAACAGTCAGCCCAACTAGGGGACTGGACAAAGGCTATGACATCTGTAGTCGTAGTAACTTGTCAAGCAATGGGATGGCAAGCTTCAGCAAAAGGACATTCTTTACCTAGCATGACTATCTCCTCTAGTGAATTTCTAGCACTTGATGTCATGGCATTTCCCAACAACCAGCAATGGCAGTTTCCCTCTGCTGTTATGGAACTAGAAAATAATGCAGATCGAGTTGGCTACTCACTCTGGAAAGTGCTTTGTATCCGAGTTGCACTCAGGATTGTTTTTTGCTATTGCCGCAGCACAAGCGAGCGCATACACACGATTAGGGCATTACGTGACCAGATTATTAAACCTATGCCTATCAGCGATCGGATCGCCATTACTGGAGAAACACTCATTGTGGTAGGAAGTCGAGATGAACTTGCAACATTTCCCAGTGGTTTCTTTAAATGGTGGGAATTAGAGACAAATACAGGCAACTTTGAAATTTTTTAATTGTATTTAACAAAGAGATAAATCATGCCGCTAAAACCTTGGTATAAAATTGAAGGACTGATCCCACGCGAAGACCTACGAAACAATCGCGCTCTCGATGCTTCAGAATTTGCCGTTAATCTCGATCATCTGCGGGAAAATCGCGCCCCCATTGACTACCAAGACCCCGAAAAATTCTTTAGCCGTACCTATCTCACCCGTTGGCTAGCCGAATTTTCAGGACAAGTAGTGCGTCGTTTGTCTGGTGTGAAAACTGAAGCCAATGCAGTTTTCAATCTTGCGACGCAGTTCGGTGGTGGTAAGACCCACGCCCTTGCACTGCTCTACCATCTAGCAAAAAATGGACAAGCCGCAGAATCATGGTCTGGCGTTCGTAAGATAATTGCCCAAGCAGATATTAAAATATTACCTACTGCTAATGTTGCGGTGTTTGTTGGTACAGAATTTGACTCCCTAACTGGTCGCGGCGGTAATGACGGTACACCATTACGCAAAACGCCTTGGGGGGAAATAGCCTTTCAGTTAGGTGGTGAGGATGCTTTTAGAATCGTTGCCCAACACGATGCGGAATTTACTGAACCAAAGGGTGATGTGATTCGTGCCTTTTTACCTAAAGATAAGCCTTGTCTGATCTTGATGGATGAAATCCTTAATTATGTCTCCAGCTATCGCAAATATGGCTATCATGATCGCCTTTATAATTTTATGCAGGCACTTTCAGAAACCGCCAGGGGTGAAGATAATATCGTCTTGATTGCTTCAATTCCAGCCTCAGTAATGGAGTACACAGCAGCCGATGAAGCTGATGAGCAACGGTTCAAAAAAATGCTTGATCGCGTCGGTAAAGCAGTTGTCATGTCTGCGGAAGCAGAAGCATCAGAAATTATCCGCAGACGGTTGTTTGAGTGGGATGAACGGGCGGTAACTGCTGAGGGCAAAATTATGTTGCCAAAAGAAGCGATCGCTACTTGTAACGAATATGCAGATTGGGCTGTCGAAAATCGCACATTATTGCCTAGCTGGTTTCCCATTGAGAATGCCCGTGAAGCCTTTGCTGCAACCTATCCCTTTCACCCAACTGTGCTTTCAGTCTTTGAGCGCAAATGGGCAGCACTGCCAAGGTTTCAGCGTACACGCGGCATTTTGCGCTTACTAGCTCTGTGGGTGTCTCGCGCCTATGACGAAGGATATAAAGGCAATCACAAAGATGCACTGATTACATTAGGCACAGCCCCCCTTGACGATCCCATATTTCGATCAGCCGTGTTTGAGCAAATGGGAGAAGGTCGTCTCGAAACCGCAGTCACAACCGATATCTGCGGCAAAAAAGATTCCCATGCAATTCGGCTCGATATCGAAGCAACTGATGCAATCAAAAAAGCAAGACTGCATCGTAAAGCTGCGACAACAATTTTCTTTGAATCAAATGGAGGCGTAGTCCGTGCTGAGGCAACTTTACCTGAAGTACGGCTAGCGATCGCCGATTCTAATACGAATATTGGTGATGTTGAGACAGTCTTAGATACGCTGAAAACAGACTGCTATTACCTCGTAGTCGAAAGCACCAAATATCATTTCAGTCTTTCGCCAAACTTGAATAAAATCTTGGCAGATCGCCTAGCCAGTGTAGAGGCTGGAGGTATTATCGAGCGTGTTGAGACTGAAATCAAAAAAGCCTTTTCTTCTCCACCTGGTGTAGATGTTAGTGTCAGGCACTTTCCAAAGCAATCTAGCGAAATTCCCAACGTACCTAAATTAACTCTGGCGGTGTTATCTATAGATCGCCCCATGAGCGACTCAAACACGCTGCTATTCGTAAATAAGCTTATCTATGAGTCTGGCACATCTGATCGAACTTATAAAAGCGCTGTAATTTTTGCGATCGCGGATTCTGAGAACCTACTCAGAGACGAAGCCCGTAAAGTTTTGGCTTGGGAAAATATTCGCGATCAGGAATGGGACACATTAAATGATGTGCAGAAAAGACAACTGAGCGAGAACCTGAAAAAAGCTGAACGCGACGTTGAAGAAGCAGTATGGCGTTCATATAAATACATCCTTTTACTGGACAAAGACAATCAACTACGCACAGTTGATATGGGAGCAGGTTCATCTAGTAGTGCCGATACTAAATCCATAACAGCACCTATCCTCAAACGGCTTCAAATTGAGGATGCTATCCAAAACACCATCGCCCCTCGCTTTTTAGTGCGTAACTGGTCACTTGTCCATAAGGAGTGGAGTACAAAAGCAATCCGTGATGCATTTTTCTCTTCACCTATCTTTCCTCGTCTTCTCAATGGCAATGCGATCAAAGAAACTATTGTCAAAGGTGTCAAAGATGGAAGTTTTGCTTATGTTGGTAAAACCTCTGACGGGAAATATCAGCCTTTCTATTTCAATAATTCGCTACTAGACATTGACGGCGTTGAAATTTCTGAAGATATTTATCTGATCAAGGCTGAAGATGCCGAGCAGTACAAAAAAGAACAGGAAGATCCATCTCGATTAACCACTTTAGCGATCGTCCCCAAGTATGTAACCCTAAAACCCAATCAAGGTCAAACATTCAGAGTACAAGGATTTGACCAACGCAATCAGGAAATTGCGATCGCAAATGTCTTATGGACAGCCACAGGCGGCAATATCAACGAGCAGGGAATGCTGATTGCTGGCGAAATCACAGGCAACTTTACAGTTACTGCTACCGTTGGCGCGATCGCTAGTACCGTAACTTTGACCATCGAAAAAGAAGAATTTATTCCCGGCAATGACACTTCTGGTTTGGATGTGGATAGGGAAACAGTAGATCCGTTACTACCAACGCTACCCAATCAACTTACATGGTCTGGAGAAGTTACGCCCCAAAAGTGGACACAGTTCTATACAAAGGTATTATCCAAATTCTCGGCAAATAAGGACTTGAAACTAAAACTTAAGGTTGAGGTTGTTGTGGACGGTGAAATTTCAAATCAGAGAATTGAAGAAACAAAAGTTGCACTACAAGAACTTGGTTTAGATAGCGATATTCAAACACATTGATATTAGGCATCACCGTGCTGAAATGGGAAAATCGTACGCGCTTGGAATTGAGACTAACCTGAATGCTATGAAAATACCTTGTTTTGAGCAAACGGCATACCTCTATTCCTCATTTTTGACATGAATTAGTCTTGGAAGATGGTGCAGAGTAGTATCAATACTCTGCACCAACAAAAAAATTAACACCTCAAATCTAGACAGGCAAAGACGTTCAGCCTTAGCGTACGATTTTCCCGTTTTGGCACGGTGACGCCATCATCACCAAAAGCTGACAAGAACCTTAATCCTGGCTGAGAAATGTTTTGATTGCAGGTCTGAGCGATTAGCATTGCAGGTCGCTACAAGTACGGCGATGATGCTAATGGCGGAAGTCCGCGTGTTGACCAAGGGGAGTCGGGACGCTGGCGCTGCTTTACACGGGAGGAAATTACTAAACGCGGTGAAAATCTAGATATTACTTGGCTGCGAGATGAAAGTTTGCAGTCAGGGGATGATTTACCAGAACCGGATATCATTGCAGGCGCTATTATGACGAAATTACAAACAGCGATCGCGGAGATGGAGGCGTTGACGGCGTTGCTGGAAGGTGAAGAAGAAACCGAGGAAGGTGCAGCACTTTTAGAATAAAAGCAAACCCACAGTAATCAGAGGTAGGTAGTAAAGATGAGTGCAGAACAAGAATTATTAACCAAGTGGCGTTCCCTTCCACAAGACAAACAGGAAGAAGTTTTAGATTTTGTTGAATTCCTTCACTTGAAAACCTCTGCAAATAAAACTCCTTTGGGAGAACGTTTACGCCAAATTCGCTCTAGGATTGTTGCTTCTGGTGAGCCTTTATTAAGTCGAGATGAAATAGAAAAAGAAATTGCTAGTCGTCGTGGTGGATTACAGGAAACTGACGCATGAAGATAACTTTTATTGATTCTGGAGTGCTAGTAACTGCGGCGCGTGGTGTAGGAGAAGATTCAGATAAAGCTTTGGAAATTTTAGCAGATTCCAACCGCAAATTTGCTTCGAGCGAATTTATCAAAATGGAGGTAATACCTAAAGCAATTTACAATCGAAAAACAGCAGAAGCGGAATTTTACGAATCATTCTTTAGTGCCGTCACTTACTGGTCTAACGATATAGAAAAAGTAATACAAGATGCTTATAACATTGCTTGTCAGTATGGTTTAGCAGCTATGGACGCGCTTCATGTAGCTGCGGCGTTGTCAGTTAGTGCAGAGGAATTTGTGACAACTGAGAAAAAAACAAAGCCTATGTTTAGGGTATCTAGTATTAAAATAATTTCTATTTTTGATTAATGACTAGAAGCCGCTATAGTAACTTTTTATTAGGAGAAAAATACGATGGATAGTATAAAAATCCGGTCGCATGTGGGTAAAGATGGTATTTTACATTTAGATATCCCAGTAGAAATGCCAGATACAGAAATTGAAATTACGGTAACAATTCAAAAAGTTACACCACAAGAAAGGGGCTGGATGCCTGGGTTTTTTGAAGAGGTAATTGGTGGTTGGGTAGGAGAACCGTTAGAACGGGCAGAACAGGGAGAATACGAAACTAGGGAGCCGCTATTTTGACTTATCTGCTCGATTCAAATGTATGTATCCGCTTAGTGTAGTGCCGATAATGCGCTCGTAGAAAAAATTACTACAGAAGCCAAGCGCCGCTACAACCAACGCAAGCGAGTTGGGCAAATTAAACGGTTAATTACAATGTTGAGCAACTCGTCTAAAAAAGATAACGTATCGTCCCAGTGAAAAAGAGGAATAAAATTAGTGATCGCTAATCAAGTGCTGGTTCAGCTTAAAGAGTAGATTAATTTTATCGGTTTAATTGGGCATTTTAACTATAGGGATTATCTGTAACTCCTATCACTGCTCCAATTTCAAGGTAATTTTATGATTAAATATTGTCGTGACCAAGCCAGAGAGGAACTTTGGTTAATGATGGGTGGTGGAGCCGCAGCCGGAGTTGCTGGTGGTGTTCCTCTTATCGGTGCGCTTACCTTTAATGCTGGTTTAACTGCTGTACAGATAGCCGTAGTAACTCGGATTGCCCAAGTTTATAATGTTGATTTAATCGCTGCTGTTGGTGCAGGAGGAATAAGCGGAGCAATCACAGCAATGGGCGGAGGACAGTTACTTTTCAGAATGGGTGGTAGTATAGCAGGATTTGTTCCTGGGATCGGCCAAATTGTTCAACCTACAATTGGGGCTGGTGCAGTTAAAGCATTTGGCGAAGCTGCTATTGCCTATTTTGAAAATATGTATCCTGACAAAATTTGCAGCTTGGACTAATTAAAAAATGCCGCTTAGAGCTTTCATTGATGAACAAGAAGTGCTAGCACCTTTAATATCAGATGGTGACTGGGAAGCTTTGAAACTTCAGCCGAATAAACAGCTCTGTTTACCCTGCTGCGGATTAAACGAAGCCTTCATCAACTAATTTACCCTCCTTACTGGTAATCTCATGACGTTCACCTGATCCACCAACAACACGACACCAACTCTCAGAAATCAACTTTAGATTTTCTCCCTCACCATTAAACCAATAACATATTGAGCCGAGATACGTGTAAAAACCTGCAAGATGGCCTGAAAAGCCTTGCTATATATAAGTTTGAGCATTTTTTAGGTAAAGATAGGATTTTGCCTGAACATACTTGCAGTGTGAGAGTCAATAATTGCTTTTCGCCTACCAAAGAGAATTATAAATACTCTGTGGTATGAGGCTAATGCTTGGGGCTGTAATCCATTACCTGTAAAAGTTTCAGGGGTTTTACTGCGAAAGATATTCATCGTTCAACCTGTAAAACCTGTAAATAAAATTAATAAAAACTCTAGTTCTTGTAGCGATACATACCCAAGATTTACGCTATAGAGCCAATTTTACTTAAAAATACCTGAACCCTATACATAGCAAGAGTTTCCAGACCATCTTGCTGCTTTTTACTCGTATCTCGGCTCAATACCAGTTACAATCATATCTAGAGAAAAGAGCCATTTCATCAATTTCTGATTATATTGAGCAATCAACTGTCTCTTCAGCATTAACTGAAGCAGTATTAGAATTAACGCAACAACTTTCTCAATACAAAGAGCAGCTTGTTACAGCTAAAACTACATTCAATGACCTGGATGCAGAGCTTGCGACTGAGTTACAATCATATCTAGAGAAAAGAGCTATTTCATCGATTTCTGATTATATTGAGCAATCGACTGTTGAATCTGCCTTAACCCAAACAGTATTAGAATTAACACAACAACTTTCTCAAAATCAGCAGCAGCTATCAGCCGGAAGAACCATATTCGACGACCTGGAAGCAGCGATTGTTTATTTGGAGCAACTGCATAGATCACAAAAACCAGTGGATGCAGTTGCTCTTAATCAAACTCCAACTATAACCACAGATCAACCAAAGCTAAAAGATAATCTTCCAGCCGACTTATATGAGTATTACAGTGCTGACTTGCAAAACTTATTAGTGACTGACCGAGATAAAGAAATTGCTATACGGGCACTCAAAGATGATAAACCTGCCGAGGAAATTGAAGAAATTATCTTTGCCAGCCCAGCAAAGTGGACACAAGATGAAGCCAGAGAATTGGTACTTATCGCTAGCAATCAACTGGCATCTATTGAGCCAGAACCACTCTCTGAAAAGCAGCGTCAAGAAGAGGGATTCTTAGCTATAGCTGTGCCTATTGCTGTTAAATTAATCAACTGGCAGTTAAGAGAAAATGGTGAGAATAGCCTGAAATTCAAACGTGCAACTCTAGAGAAGCAGGGTAGAGAACTAGTATTTACCCATGATGAACGAGGTGAGATTTTTCGAGTGGCAGTCAACCGAAATCAGTCCGGTGAGCTTGAGTATTCACCAATTAATGTGGGAGAAATAGAGAAAGAAGATATTCAGCTTTGGCAAAAAGCAGAGCGTGTATTGCAACGACTAAGAGAATCAGAACAGCAACAAGAAAGAAGACAGAGTAAAGGATTTTCCCTCTAGGTGACTAATTGACACAAATAAGTTTGGTGTCAAAAGTGGGATTTTATATTATTCGCTCTGACTCTGGAACTTGTACCCACCCGCCTCAATTCTCAGCTTACCTGACTTCCATCCTGAATAAATCGGGGTTTTACTCCCGTCAGCATTTTGATAGAGGGCGAAATGATGTCGCCAATCGTGATCGTGGACATTCCGCCAAACTTTTGGTAATTTATTACCCTGATATTGCAGTTTTACTTGAGCAAAAACCCCTTGATATCCAACCACTCCATGATTAATCTCGTTCAGGTTTAAACGCGACTTTTTCACTATAGACTGCTGAAATTGCTCCCAACTGCCGTAGGTTTTTTGTTCGCCAACTTCTAGAGCAAATCCGGTTAATGTTCTCCCAGTACCCGCAGCAGTGATAATTTGGTCATGGGGATATCGTGACTGAATTTTCTTATTGGCTGTTAAATTAATCCCTGACAGGTGCAAATTAATTGGTGTTAATGCCAGCCATGTCTTTTCGTAACTGATGAAAGTTACACCGTTACGAGTTTCAATCAAAGCTGATTTAGGTAAGAAAAATTGAAACGGTGCTAGTGGTTTATTATTGAGCCAGATTACCAAATTTCGGTACTGAGCAACGTTGTCACCACCAATAGATGAAGTAGATATTGAAGTCGGGTCTGTTCCGGTAGCTGCGATAAAGTAATCCACCCCGCGCCGAGAATTAAACGCCATCATTTTAAACCCGTTCCAGTCCCCACCAGAACCAGTAGCTAATGTCCCCAGTTGAAACGTGTTACCAAAATAAAGGGTTTCGTAAAACTGGGGTGCTGCGTCTCCCCCTGGTTTCCAGTTTTCGTAAGTTGGTTTGGAATTGAGTAGTTCTAAAGGTTTTTTAAATTCCTTCCGTGCTAAGGCAATAATAGCTAATGGCGGACGGTAGCTGCTGGTAATTAGGTGTACTTCGTCGGCATCTGGTCTGGGATCTGCCAGAGGTGAATCCCCAAAATATAGACCTAAAGAATGAGTTGCCAGAGAACACCAAACACAGTTACCTTGACTATAATCGCGCTTAGAGGGGCCACCAAAACCACCCCGCCAATATTTCAAAGCGCCTTCAGTGAAAAACCAATCAAGTGCAGATTTAGCCAGAGATTTTACCTCTGAATCTAATGCAAAATCGTAAAGATTTACATAAGTAGTAACAGCGTGTCCCAAGTAGTTTTCCGAATCCCACTCCCCTTGTCCAATTTGGTAGAGAGTGCGAACATTGCGGCGGATACGCTCTTTATATATTTTGCGTGTCTCTTCGTTGCCTGTTTCCTCAGCAAATAAATAGACCGCTATTTCCCGCATTGCTTTTAAATTATCGGTGTTGCGGCAGTCAACCCAGGTATCGCAGTTATCAGTTGAAGCCGACCAAAATTTTCGAGGGCTAAGAAAGGTACGTGTCAGTGGGTCTTTTTCAGTCCAAATCGCCATCGCTTTCTTCATGCGCTGGCGATAATTTGGGTCAAGATATTTACCAAAGTAGAAGTATTTGCGGACTTGACCTTTGAGAGTAAAGCCAGAATAAAAGTCAATTCCTAAAGTGTGAGCATTTCTATCGGCATCAGCGTCTTCTGATTGCAGAAAGGCGATCGCTTTTTCTCGATTACCTGCAAGAAAGTCCATCATCGCTCTAGGATAAGACCTTTTTTCGTTCTCAAAGGCTGTCGAACCGTAGTTAGAGCCTGCAAATTTTCTAATTGCTTGTTGAGAACGCGCCCGAAACTCTGCTGTCATCTGTGGTGTCCATTGTGACCCTGGCTTTGACTGGGTGCTGCCCAGTAATAGACACAGCAAACAGATGATGGTAGCGGTTTTAAGGTGCGATTTTCGGGACACGGGACATTCCACATATACTGAGCGACCACCAAGCTAAATGCGTAAATTGGGCGCACTCAAACCAAGTGAAGGTAAAAGCGAGGTAAGCAATGAACACTGCTTCAATTCCCCGGTAAGGTGATTTGATCACCTGCCACAGACACCATCCTAACAGGGCTAGGTACGATGCCAGCCCCAGTAACCCTACGGATAAACTTGTATCTAAAATTAGATTATGCGCTTTAGTTGTGGGTAGTTGTGCGGTTTTTATTTGGCCATTCTCGTCTTGGTAGTCGAAACTAAAATCACCCAAGCGAATTACTTTAGTTATTTTTATGCCGGGGCGCACATGGGAATAAGCAGTGCCGAAACCATCCATTCCCCATCCGAGTAAGGGACGGAGACTAATTCTATAGTTAGCCATCTGCCACAGATCAACGCGGTTTGATGTGATTTGTTTAATCAGGGGTAAATTATTCATCTGCCTAGTGCTGGTAGCAATGCCAATTATCAGTAAGCACACTAGTGTTGCAGGGACTAAAAGTTTATAATGCTTGCGCCCTAATAGGTAGATAGTCGCTACCAGTAAGGCTAATATTCCCGCCCTGGTCTGAGTGAGCAATAGGGCTAGTATAATTAAAGCGCCAGCAATTGCAGCAAGGCGTGTGTTTATCCATTGCCATTGCCAACCGACAAGTGTCATAACTGCTGCTGCTGCTAAGACAAATGACGCATGACCGCGATGGGAATACAAGCCGATTGGTTGCTGATTTTGAAAAATGGTACTCCGCAGAATGTTGGACTGGAGCAATTGCCCTGTTGTGGCAGTATAATCAATGCGCCAGTCAATGGCTTGGGGGAAGATGCTGAGGGCGACAATTACCCCACCAATGACTAAACCAATAAGTTGAGAACGGGCTAGTTCCGGGTGTAGTCTGAGTAGTAGGTTATTGCTAAGGGTGAAGATGGCGATTAGCAGCCAGTATAGCAAGCCGTCGCCCATCTGTTCTTGACCGAATAGCGATCGCCAGGGGAAGGGACTAGCGAGAGTTGTGATTAACCCAATTCCCAAAAATATTTCCCACAGCAACCTGTTAATTTTCCAACTTTGGGGCAGCTTTAGGTTTTCCTTATCTTCCCAGAGCATTAAAAAGTTGAGTATGCAGATAAGGCTAATGGCAAATACTTTTGGTTGAGTCCAGATTTCCCCACGCATTGCACCAATTGGGTTTATGAGAATGATGCTAAGGGAAAATAGCAGGGTGTAGATACGGTTCACGGTTACTTATCAAAGCGAATTGAGAGCGCTTTCATTATGCCCCACGCGCCAAGTGCCAATAGTCCCAATGCAGATGTGGATTCAGAAACAGGCTGAGGAGAATTTTCTTGAGAAAATGGGCGCATTTTGAAACTGCCGATCCGGTCATTAAATGCTAATTGAATGGGGAAAGCAGTTTCTTCTGTTGAACCCAATAAGGAATCGATGCCAGTGATTTTGAAGTTGGAAATACCAGAACCAAATAATGATGTAAAGTCTACGCTGTCTCCTGCACCGAATTCACCCAGTATTCTATCTCCTACTGAAACAGTAAATCGATTGTCTGGGCCAACAGGAAAATCGAGAATTTCAGTAAATAATGTGTCGTCAAGCGCTTGGAATTCAAAGCCATAGGGAGTGTGGGGATCGTACCAGCGACAACCAGGAACATTGCGGAATACTTGCCAACCTCCCTCTTTTGCATTTGGAAGGATAGGATTATTCTGCGTCCGACCTTGAGTTTGAATCTCATCACCAAATCCACCGCCACCACTACCCGCAACAACAAAAAAATCATCTGGGGGAGTCTCACCCTGGTCGTACAGTTCAATATCCAGTTCGTAGTTACCTCGGTCTTCGCCACGACGACCACCATTAGCAGCGCCAACATCTAGTTTGATAGTGCCATCGCTAGATACAGTACCCTTCACCGCAGAAGCAAAGCCATCTCCCAATGTACTGCTGTTATCATCTCTATTACTTATATAACCAGAGTTATTATACGCCGTTAAGTACGTATTTGGATTACAGCGATTTCCAGGTATATCATTATCAATTTTGGCAATAAATTGTTTTCCTGGAGTTAGTCCTGCCAGATTGAAGTTATCTACTTCAGTACCGGAGGATAGGCTGTCGGAGAAATAATAATAGGAACAGTCATCACCACTGCTAATACTCTTAGCTGGACAAAAGTCTTCACGGCGACGTTTTGTTTGATTTCTCCAACCCCAGGAGATTCCATCATAAATCATGACTGTATTTCTTCCAACTCGTTCAGCTAGGAAAAGTTCAGCATTCCAGTAATGGCTATTTTCGGAGTCACCTCTATAAGGTCTATCAAAAAAATTGGGTTTATAGTTTTGCTTCGGAAAATAAAATGGTTCTTCTAGTGACCTAGTATCTAAAATGTCCTCTTTGTCATTGTGTCTTCCAGTACTTGCAGAATGATTACTTACAACTCGCTGAATCCAATTGATATTGTCTAATACCCCAGGGTCTCCTTCTCCTGGAATGTAATCAACAGAAAGCAAAGCACCAACTCCACTAAGCATAGACGAAGTTGTAGGAAATCCGCAGGTAGTGAGATTACCACAAGCATAATATTGGTTGATTCTAAACTCACCGTTTAGGCTGTATAGAGGATTGGTCTCAGGTTCTGCTGTCAAGAACCTCCAGTCTGGGAAAGCATCTCGCAATACGCGAAGTAAACCTGGTGTGCCACCTCGTGCAAGCGGTTTAATATCAGTTACCCATGCTTGACCTTCTCTATTTCCTACTCTGTATGTAACTTTGTCAAAACTGATATTATTTTCTATATCTTCTTCATAAATAATAGAGACAGCATAGCTTGACTGAGTGTTAAATATGGCTAAAATTGTTGAAGCAATTGCCGTAACTAAATAATGTTTTGATTGCATTCTTTCAAAAAAACCTGCGATATAGTGGTATTACTTACGTTAGCAAAAAGGGAAATCATAGAGATAATTCAGTTCACTGCATAGTTAAATGAAACTCAATAGGATGTGTATGTACCTCACCTAACCAGACATCTTCTATCTCGTTAATGTCACTTCTAGGGTTGTTGTAAATTTGTTCCTCCCACACTGGCTTTAAATCTATAGGGTCACTCCAACCGCCCCTCTGCTCCCATGCTGGGTATTGATTTTCATAAGTAAACTGAACCCAATATCTGCCGTGATTAAAATCACTGAATATCCAATGGGAACCATTTTTTTCAATAAATACAAACTTAAGTTTATTGCTCTCCCAGTAAAAATACCCTTCCAATAGAAGAGACAAGCTTTCTCCTGGCATCAATAATTGAAAGTCAGATAGCTGGGGATTATAGCTCCCATTTACATTAGGCCCAGACCGTGGCAATTTTTGTTTATTGGCTTGGAAGAATTCTGGGCGTGTAAAGAAGAGTAGAAAACGTTGAGGAGTTTCTGTATTATTAGTGATACGAATGCCAAACTGAATCTGAGTTTTAGCATCAGACTGCTTTGGTGGAATTCGCACTACACGCTCAGGCATTACCGTTTCAAATTCAATTCCATCTACTTCAACGGTGTTGTTACTGTTTGATTCACTTGATGTCATATTGGGTACCTTCTCAAGAACCACATCTTCATGTGCCGTCAATCCTATAGGTACATGACTTAATGCCATTGTCCCGAATAATAATAAAGCTAAAACTAAAACTAAAACTAAACCTGTTGTCAGGAAGTTACGCATGAGATATTTTCAAACCTTTTAGAGGTTTGGTGGTAGTTTAAAGTTAGCATGAGTGAAAGTAAAATCTATGTTTCACTTAGAGATTTTAACTAATATAAATTCGTTTTGATTATAATTTAATCTCCATTAAAACCTAAAAGAGCCTAAAACAGTTTTGCTTCAAAGCTGTATTTCTGCGCTACAGCTAATCAGAAAGTATTAATCTAAATGTAGGCTCATTTTGAGAATGTGATAACCCAATATTTACTGAACTATTCAAACAGCATCTACTGAATTAATAAACCAAACTTGATGAAGTTAATCTAAAGTAACTGAGAACGAAATAGTTTCTTCAAAAAAATCAGGAGAAAGCGGAGTATTAAGGATACATTTAGTTTCTTGGTCTTGTTGAAATGTATGAGGTTGTCTTGTTACCTTGGACAGTCTTCATGAAAATAGCAGCGACTACGTAAGAGAGATGCTCAGACCTATCTTGTGGAAACATTTGTAGTGAGCCTTTTATCAATTTGATAGAGTTAGCGATCGCTTCCAACCATCTCAAGCTACTCAAACCGCAGAGTAGAGCATATACTCTGTGGTTGATTTCGGCAGACCCCCTGAAGTTCAAATTTATATAATGTTCAAATCCCAAAATTTTTGGGAATACTAAGTTTACGTTTTTACGTGCCATAAATACATACTTTACAACCCTGGATAAATTGCAATCTCGATAGAGTTGGCATTTATCCAGGGTTTTTTATATGCAATAGGTTTATTACCGCAGAATATTGGTACTTCTCATAACTAACCCCCACCCGCACGGCAAATCGATGCAAGCAATTTGAGTAGTACCCGCGTTCATATTATTGCAGGCAGGGACAGACACTCCACTGTGCCGCCTACTTGTTAAGAGTTGCTTGAATTTTGGGAATCCTATGGATAGTCCGTCCCATACAATACAGCCAGTTAGTAATCTGGATGCAATTTTTAAGTTCAAGCAACAGATTTACATTTTGTTAAAAACGCCATTTTAAATAACATCTTAAAACTTGGTTTTCAAATAAATATGGAAAATTATAATCAAGCTTTGCCAAACACTTTAAATCATGATAATGATTTAAAACGCGAATTTGCACATTGGACTAGGGCAATTTTGGTAAATCGAAATGATGCCAATGCTTATAAAGAACGAGCTATCGTTCGTAATTTACTAGATGATTCTCAAGGAGCAGTAGAAGATTGTAATCAAGCGATTAGGATAAATCCCAATGATGCTGTTGCTTATAGAATGCGAGGTCAAGAACGAAAAAACTTAGGAGATGACAAAGGAGCTATTGAGGATTACAACAAGGCGATTAAACTAAATCCTAATGATGATTACACATATTATTTACGAGCAGAATTGCACTACCAGCAGAGCAATTACCAAGGAGCATTTGAAGATGCTGATAGGTCAATTCAGCTTGACCCTGACTATCCCTTTGCTTACTATCAACGCGGTCAAGCCTGTAGTGCATTGGGAGATTATGAGGGTGCTATTAAGGATTACGAACAGGCGATTCAGCTAACCCCCAGTAGTTATTACAAGTGGGCTGAATTATACACTGACCTTGGCTATGCACGCGCTAATTCAGGAGATTATCAGGGGGCTATTGAGGACTACAACAAAGCGATTAAAACAGATTCTCCAATGCTTAAATACTATCAAACTTACAACGATCGAGCAACATCTCGCTTCTTCTTGGGGGATTTAGAGGGTGCAATGGAGGATTATAGTCAGGCCATTAAATTGGATTCAAGAAATGCTCTTTACTACATAAACCGAGGCAATACTTACAACGAATTGAGGAATTATCAGAAAGCTATTGAAGATTACAATCATGCGATTAAGGTTGCTGACAAATATCCTGCCGTATACGAATACCGTGGTCTTGCCCGTCATGAATTAGGTGATAAAGTAGGAGCCATTGAAGATTTAGAGAAAGCTGCTGCTCTTTATCATCAAGGCGGACAAGTAGAATATTATCAGCAGGCACTGAACCTCATCCAGTCTTTCAATGTTAATGATAAAGATGCAATTATTGAGGATATTCAGGAAATTCCTGAAACTGTTAATGATAGCTCAACAAAAGTAGAAACTATAAACAAGTCTGCTGCTAACCCACCGATTTTAAATAACCGTGTTGAAGACACTAATAAACAAAACAGTCAGAGAATTTCAGAAAAGATTGACCACAATCAATTAGCAGAGATAAATGAGCTTACTGCGGTTATTGAGGCTGACGGGTTTTTCAATCCAAAAAGTATAAAGCAAGCTAGAGAGCGAATTACTATATCTATTGCTCGACGGCAAGGACAACCTCAGTTTCGTCAAAGTTTGCTCGAAGCCTACAATTATCGCTGTGCCATCACCGGATGTGATGCACAAGAAGCCTTGGAAGCTGCTCACATCATTCCTTACAGTGAAACTGAAAATAATCACCCCTCAAATGGATTGCTCCTACGGGCTGATATACATACACTATTTGATCTTAATCTGATTACTATTAACCCGGAGACAATGCAGGTACGTTTTGCTCCTAGTTTGCGGCGTACTTCCTATGGCGAAATGGATGGTAAATATTTGCAAGTCCCTAAAATTTCATCTTATCTGCCTAAAAAAGAGGCGCTTAAATGGCGGTGCAATCAGTGTGAGTGGTTACAATAATCCTATAGCCTATTTGGTACAGCAAGGGTTTGAAGCCTTTAAATTTCAGAGACTTCAATTGATACAGTTTTATCTTTGGCGATCGCAATATTGAAAGGGGCTTATCAAGTCCTTTGCGTAACTTTCAGAATTACTGCTCATTTCACCCCTGTAACTATGGGTCACAGTGCCAAAAAGGAAAAATGTAAGCTTAGGCTGAAAAGCAGACTAGATAGGGCTTTGGGAGTTAAAATCGAATTTGAATTATAATTAGGTTAGTTAAAATCACAATTACTTTTATTTGTAAACCGTATATTTTTCTGGTATTTAACTAAATTTGACATTCTTATCACTAATTTACTCAAATTTTCAAATACGGGTTATAATAGTTTCAGTAGACAGCCCATGCAAATTTGAGTGCAGATAACCGAAAGGTTAAAGACTCGCTTTTGCGTGGGCTATTTGCTTTTCCCCTATATTGAAGTCTATTTTTACTCCTTGTTTGAGTTGGAGCTACTCACCGTCCTCTGTAAATCTCAAACTAATTATGGAAAAAAAATTTCGTCCAAGACGCACCGGCAAAAAAGCTGCTAGCAATGCTGGTAAAGTTCTGCGTGACCCTAACTCTACTCCAGAGCAAAGGTCGGCCGCTGGTTCTGCGCTAGTTCAACGGAGGTGGTCTTAACTCCCTTTCCCCTTGACCGCACAATCTTTTGTGTTATTTTTGACTTGAAGGGGTCTGTACACCAGTGGATTTAGAGCCACATTGTACGCAACCAATAAAAATGGAAAATGCCCCCAATCAAACGCTTGCGTAAACCTCTGGCTATTGCTTTACTAGCTTCGATTACTAGTTTGAGTTTTTATATCCATGTAGTCGATACAAGTAACTCTGACTCACGGTCAACGACCATAAAGATAGGAGTTGACCTGACACTGAGAGGAGGTTTACCTAAGTCTAAATAAGTAGTTACACCCCTTAGCTGTTGTACTATAACAGTTAAGGGTTTATTTTATTATTTATCGCAACGCCGATATGAAGAAAGGATTTCAGTCCTAGCGTAATCGCTTTTTTGGCATTGAGCCGACAATCGGGTAATTTCCATTTATTTCTCCATCTGGTCATTCGTTGCGATCGCTTTCAAAACTGCACTCCCATGCAATCGCGTCAAATCTCGCCACTATTTCAAATACCGTAATATGCTAATTGCTACTGGCGAGGTTTACCCTGTCGCAGTTTGGCGAGAATCAGAATAGCTTATCAACGTACTCTTGTAGGTCACTGCGTTTAACTCGCCACCCCTTGCCAATCACTTTGGCTTTTAACTCGCCTGCCGTAATTGCGTCTCGCAGGAATTCTCTAGACAACCCAGTTAGCACTTGTGCCTCTGCAATAGTCAGTAACAGCTTATCGGCGATCGGCACTACTGGCTGATTGTCGCCTCTGCCCAGTAACCCTTCAATGATTGAGGATAATTTATCAATTACCCCAACCTCGCCAAATTCCGTAATCTCGCCAGATTGATGCACTAATTTACCTGTCTGTTGCTCTTGCTCTGTCGCTATTTGACGAGATTCAAAGGCTGGTTTTACGGTCGGTTGCTTCAGTTCTGACTTGAATGCTTCCAGTTCGGCGGGGTCAAAGTTGGCAGTCGGGCGAGTTTTCCCTTTCTCGTACTTGACGCTGATTCGTCCTTGCTGAACGTAACGCTCAAGCGCTCGAACGCTGACACCTAGAAAATCTGCTGCTGACTGCTTATTCATAAATCTCGCCAAATATCGTAACTCGCCAAAATCCTATCAGTGATTGGCGAGTTTTGGCGAGATTGAGAAAGAGCAACCATTATTCCTCAGATGTGCCTATGCTATATTTCCCCTAAAGTATAGGACTAGGTGCTATACTTTAACCGAAGAGACTAGAAAATGAAAATTTACAAAAACCGTACTTTTGACCGTTGGGCGCGAAAGGAAGGCTTAAACAATCTTAGTCTCTGTAACGCTGTAAACGAAATGGCAGCAGGACTTTATGATGCTGACCTGGGAGGTGGACTATTTAAAAAACGCATAGCAAAACCAGGGAAGGGTAAGAGTGGTGGATTTCGGACACTAGTAGCTACTAATAATGAAGATCGTTGGTTTTTTATTTTTGGCTTTTCAAAAAACGAACGCAGCAACATTGACTCATATGAAGAAGAAGCTCTGAAAATGTTGTCCAAGCAATTACTTGCTTATACACCAGATGAGCTTGAGCAGGCAAAAATTAGTAATGCGTTAATAGAGGTAATTTGTGATGCGGAAGAAAAAATCAGCAATTCTTGAAGCAGTTCATGAGACAGCATCAGACCTACACAAAGCTGGGCTAATGAATCAAACTACATTGCGCGAATTTGAACACCTATGCCTACCTCCTATTGAGCCTCTACAACCATTACAAATTAAAGAAATACGGGAATCATCTCAAGTTAGTCAAGCTGTTTTTGCACGTATTTTGAATATAAGTCCTTCAACAGTTCAAAAATGGGAAATAGGACAAAAGCGGCCTAGTGGAGCATCTCTTAAGCTACTGCATTTGGTAAAAAATCGTGGGTTAAGCAGTGTACTGCATTAAAATTTTTGTTTCGTAAAACTTACTTACGGGTTATTCCTCTAATTTAACTTCTCAAAAATCCCAAACTAAGAAAATCCCGTCCCGAATTTCTTACTTTTATTTGTCACAGCCGAGACTTATCAATGATTTTGAGAGCCAATGCGGTGCAGCTTTATTGCGAAGCAATGGCTGGTAGATGGAAAAAACTTTGGCTTGAAGTTGCTAGTAAGGTGTAACGTTAAATTGGAGAGTATATACAAACGTTCCCGAATAGATTGACCATTGTATGAGGTACATTAACGCCGAAGATTGGGAACTTTTATCATTTTTTGAGGTAGAGCCTCAAAGATCCAATCCTTCTATTCCTTGGGTATATGATGACTCAGTTTATTTAGTAGAAGACGGGGAATTAGCTTTGTCATGTGCAATTCATCCTGCTTATAAAGATATTAAGATTATTTTGAAGTACCAGGGGCATAGTTTATATGAATTTGCCGCCATAGGAGTTAAAGATATACGAGTTCTCAAGGAAAAAGATGATGAAATACTTGAGATTATCTTGTCAGAACAACAAAAACTTTGGATTAGATTGCACCCGTCGATTAAAATTGTCCAAGACAGCCGGGAGTAAAGAATAGTTTAAAAAAACTGTATTTGTAAGTAAGAAAAACTTCGACTTCGCAATCAAGGTGCGACACATTGGCTACTACAAACCTTGATAAATAGACAAAATTAAAGAGTGAAATAGATTGGTTTCTGAATTTTTTCTTACTTGCACTATTGAGCTTTCAAGTTATTAATTACAGTGTTTTTGCTCCCCTTACTGCTAAGTGTTTAGTATTATGCTTAACTACGTATTGTATTTAACTAACGATTATAAAATGATGCGGAGTTATTTGCATGACCAAGGAACGGGAACAAGCATTTTCAGCAATTCGTGATGCAATCGCTAATGGTATTAAAAATTTTTTAGCTGCTTTTATGCACGATTGGGCTAACGAAACAATGTATGGATTTCTTCTGGAAGCTTCTTGGGAAGGAACCTCTGTAGAAGCTGTGGCTGCAACCGAAGAAGGATTATTGCGTATAGCTAAATCTTATGCAGCCTCCGATGGTAAGGAAGATGAACAATCCATTAATCATCAACGCATTCAATTACGTTGGGGGAGTCCTGAAGATGGCTGGTACGCTAACTATGATGCAAATTTCTTTACTAGAGCTAATCAGTTACTTGTCCAAGCTCATGAAACTGGATTGATGGAACTGGGCGATCAACAATTACAGCAGTTGTGTCTTGAGGTACTACGAGAGTTAGATGAGAATGGAATTTTCGCAAGTGCTGAGACTCGCCAAAACATTGTAATTGGTATTTGTGACGTAGGGGGCGACAATACTGAGTCAGATTTTTTAAAGTGGGCAGAAGCAGTTAATCCACCAGTACGCAAATTTCTCACAAACAATAAAAAATCAATTCACATCGCTTGATATAAGACATTTTTTGATACATCATCAATTGAAATGTATGATGGTAAACAAAGTAAGTACAAAATAGCCATTATCAA
>JAHHHR010000090.1 GCA_019359245.1 Nostoc desertorum CM1-VF14
ATCTTGATAAGCATCGCAATCGCATTATCAACTACGAATATTATCAAGCTGAAGAAATTTGTTCAATTGGTTCAGGTTCAGTTGAATCTGCCGTTAAACAGGTTGACCGTCGAACAAAAATTTCCGGAGCACAATGGAAACGAGAAAATGTGCCTCAAGTCCTAGCCCATCGCTGTGCTTACCTCAATGGATTATTGTCGGTTTGAGCCACTTTAAAAAGTGAGATGCTCCCGATTATATGAAGCAGATGATTTAAGAAAAGTACAACAAATATTAGAGGGAAAGTATCAAGATAGAGACAAGATAAAGCAACAGAGAGATTATGCTGTTAAGGAATTACAGGTATTAGAAACTAGCTTGGAAAATCCACTTGAAAATTTTTATAAATCTTTTCATCAAACCTTTCATGAAAAACACAAAGAGCTATTTAAGTTATCGCAGGAATTTCTGATTCAGCAAGCACTTCATAAGAAATCTAACACAAAACAGACTCTAGAACTTTATTGCAGTCTTCTTTCGGGAACTTGGAAGTTTAAATATAAGATTGCAGAAAACTTAGATGAGCATATTAAATATCTCAGCTTAATTTTTCCGGTAATCACTTGTACATTGCTTTCAATCCGTAAAATGATTCCGTGGATTGAGGAATGTGTTGACCGCACAATTGTAGACGAAGCGGGAATGATTGACCAGCATAAGACTTTTCCGCTATTAGTGCGATCGCGCAAAGCTATTATTGTTGGTGATCCTCTACAAATTGAACCTATTATTACTCTCAGTGATCAAAGACGCGAGAACTATCGTCAAACAGCGTTTCTTAATAGAGGATTAACTGAAATTGATTATCATCGTTATAGTCCAGAAGAGGAGTATACTGCTACGACCTATCATCGTGCTGCTGGCGCAAGTGGAGAAGGGGAAGATAAGGGTAAAGGAATTCGTTTGAAGGAGCATTACCGTTGTCAACCGAGTATTATTCAATATTGCAATGTGATTACTGACTATGATCTAGAAATAAAAACAGTACCAGTCAATTCTTTAGTAGAGTCACACTTAATTGCTTACGATGTCGAGGGTAATATCCGCAATAATGTTAATGAAGTAGAAATTACTGCTGTATGTGAAATAATTGAGCATTTATGTAAACAAGGTTACTCATTAGAAGATATAGGTGTTATTTCACCCTTTAAGGTTCATGCAGGTGCATTGAAAGAACGATTAATAAAAAAGTTTCCTAAATTAAACCTAAAATCTGTTGGAACAATTCACACCTTTCAAGGTTCTGAAAAAAAAGTAATTATCCTGTCTACAAAAGTATGCCAACCACAAGATAATGTTTATTGGATTAACAAACGCCCAAATCTTTTGAATGTTGCTGTATCAAGAGCAAAAGAACTATTTATTTTGGTGGGTAATCTTTACAGGCTAGAAAAAGGAAACCTGACTCGTCAACTTGTTGAACATATTCGAGAGCATGGAGTTATCTTAGAATATAAATCTGAGGCTGAAATTCCCCAGTCCGAGCCAGGAACTATTCCAGTTTATGATTGCGAACATCTAAAAATATTTAGAGAAGCTATCGACCAAGTAGAGGAAGAATTGATCATTGTCACGCCTTGGATTCGAGGAAATGAATCAAAATTGTTTGCTAAAGATGTTGTTTCAGTTTTAGAAAAAGGAGTTAAAGTAATAGTAGTTTACGGAAATAAAGGTAATGAAGATAATGATTATAATGATTATAATGATGCCACAACTGAGAATAATCTGAAAGATTTATTATCACAATATTCAGGTTCACAATTAATTCGTTTGGGCGAAGGATTACATATAGAAAGTAGGGGAACAAATGCAAGAGTTTTAGTTTATGATACAAAGCTTGCTGTTATAGGAAGTTGGAATTGGCTTTCTCATCTTTACAGAAAGCAATGCAGTAGAACATCATTAAATATCAAGCCTCAAATTCGGCGAGAGACAAGTATACAGTTTTCTGATTCATCATCTATTGAAAATATAAAAGCAAGCATTAATCAACTAATTACACCTTCTTAATTAAAAGAGTTTAGATTAAAGAACAGGCAATCCTGAATCCAAATTCCTTGTCTCTAGTGGTTGCAGCTTCAGAAAAGCGAAATGTAGAACGACACAAATTTGAACGAGACCCCCAAGAACCACCACGCAAAATCCTATATTCCTCATTCCCGTCATCTACCCATGCACTACCATCTAATGGTGCGCCTTGGTAGTCATCGTGTTGATAATCATCGCACCACTCCCAGACATTAGCGTGCATATCATATAAACCAAAATCATTAGCTGGAAAACTACCAACTTCGGTCGTATATTGGCGATCGCTGCCATTAATATTGGTATTTTGACTGCAATAATTAGCTAAATTATTTGTGATGATTTTACCAAAATGGAATGGGGTTGAAGTTCTCGCACGACAAGCATATTCCCACTCAGCTTCACTGGGTAAGCGATATTGTCTTCCTGTCTTCTGCGACAGTCGCTCACAAAACTCCCATGCATCATACCAGGAAACTCGCTCTACAGGTAAATTATCGCCTTTAAAATAGGATGGGTCAGGGTTAAGGTCTCGATCAATTTTTGGCTGGTTTGCAATAAGCTTCCACTGTAGCTGAGTGATAGGATACCTCCCCAAAAAGAAAGGTTGTATAGTAACTAAGTGCTGGGGACGTTCATCCTCTTGAGATCCTTCTTGATATTGCGATGCACCCATTGGAAATTTACCACCCGGAATGGAAACCATTTCCAGTACAACACCATTTCCCAAATTTTCTATCAAACACTCAGCCTGTTTACGGTAACGCTTTGTTTCTTTACCTTTATGATCTACAGTTACCACTTCAAACTCAAAACTATTAAGCTCTGGTAGTGGTGGGCTTATTTGCTTTTGTGGATTAGTGTTGACTAAAAACTTTTTATTTGTGCTTTGAGGAGAAAAATTAGACGAAATTGAAAGTGGGCTTTTCTGGAGGGCTTGTTGTAACTGTCGGAGAATCGTCTTTGTTTCTTCGTCTATACCTTGGTAGGTGATGCGATCGCCAATATGAATATCATTTCCTTCAGCAAGGTTAACAATGTAATTTGCTAACTGCACCTGACTTTGACCATTAACTGTCTTTAGACATTGCCGTAGTAAATTAATATCGTTTTCATTTCGACTACCGTCCAGAATACGGTCAAGTATTTTTACTAACTCATCAGACGTAGGAAACTGTGGCATATTGGCAAACTATTTGTTAGCAGCACTGTTCCCCTTGACAGCACTGCTATAGTAGCAAACCGTTCCAATTCCGGCAATCTTATGCTTTAAAGTGTTATTTTTAGCTGCAAACAGGCTAAATCTTCGCTATTAGCAGCACATGGGTTTGATGCAACTAGGATTTTTGGATGAATGATTTGTTAAAATATCATCTTTAGTAGAATACGAATTTGTGCTTCGTGCGCTTTAACATGGAAGAATTCGGTGGAAAGGAATTGCTGCAAGTACACGCGAAGATCCCAATATTACTAGAGATGATGTAGTCCATTTTCTTATTTCATTACCAGTTTTACCAGAACAGCAGCGTATTGCTGAGATTTTGGATACGGTGGATGAAGCGATCGCTTGCACATCTTCCCTTATTATAAAACTCAAACAAAGGTCAGGACGGCATTGGTGCTAACGATCGCTATGGCGGCAATGGCGGTGCAGGGGCAGGTATGAGTTTTTACACTAAAATAGGCGGAAGTAGGAATCTACCTTTTCCACCTATATAATTACATTACAGGTATTTTTGTAACTTAAGTTAAGTGACTTTCTAGCAAAGAGGCGATCGCTTCAGGATGAATATTCTTGTATTTCTTTTTACCAAGCTGTAAAACACAGTTGGGAGCGCTACCACAGCATTTTTGGCAACTGGTATGTTCAATGGTAACTTTGTCTAACAAACCGCGATCGCACAAAGTTTTTTCTAACTCTGATAATAATCCTTTACCACCACGTTTAAGGCAACCGCCCTTTTGACATACCATAATCCTCGCTTTGATTTGAGGTGGTAAATCTTGCTTTGGACACCCATCAATTGGCATCACCCGATAGGCTTTAATTTTAATTTTACTTGTGCGTGAGTCTACCTTGCTATGGCCACAAACGCGAATTTTCTGGCCAGGAACTAAAGATGAACTCAGAGAACGGCGCAACTCTTTAGGCAGTTTTATTTCTATATCTCCAGATGGAACTGCCAATTGTAAGTATTTATATTTTCCTGGTTCGCCACCAACAAAACCTAGTAACTGTCCCTCAAGGTTCAATTCTGATAACGTCAAATACTTGTCACCCATAATTGATAAAAAGTTAGTAACTAGTCATTGGTCATTCGTCATTCGTCATTAGTTAAGAGTTAGAAGTTAAAATTTATAATTCATCACTCCTAACTCCTAACTATTTTTAAGCGAGGCGTTTAGCTTCTACTGTTTGAGGTAAATTTGCTGTGTCTGGCAAATCACGAAATTCTAATTCCCAACCATTTGCTAGGGTGAGAACTTTGCCATCATTTCCATCGGTTTGTTTGACTACTTCTTCTTCAAGGTCTTTTTTAGCAACGTAGACTACTAAAGTACCGGCATCATTCATGCGTAGCATTACTTTCATGAGATTCCTCAACAGATTCTAGTTCTTTTTTCTTACAGCCGACGACGAATCCTGTTTCCAAGAAATGCACAGCATAAATATAGGAAGTCTGTAAATATGTCCCTATACTGGCTATGTAGCCGATATCTCCTTTGTTCACTAGAACTTGCCCAACTTCTTTACCAGGAAAAGTACCATCGTTCTTGAGCAGTTTCCGAACTCTGACTTTTTCACCAATTTCAAAAGCAGGTGGCAAGTTTAGCTCTAATTCATCGCGTTGCATGAGAGTACCTCTGTTCTCTGACCAAATTCAATAGTTCTTCTGTCGTCAGGCTGCGTTTTTTCTGTACCGATTGATGGCGCACTGCGTCTAAAACAGATTGGGTTTCTTGGGAGTTCAAGAAAATTCCATGCTGTTCTAGCAAGTTTGAAACCAAATGCCGTCCAGAATGTTTACCTAATACTAAACGCCGTTCCCAACCCACCTCTTCGGGAGCAAATGGTTCATAGGTAATGGGGTTTTGTAGTACTCCGTGAGCATGGATACCAGATTCGTGAGCGAAGGTATTTTCGCCAACGATCGCTTTCCAGGGTGGTACGCTAGCTCCTGATGCGGCTGCAACTAGTTGAGACAGTTCCAGCAACCCGGGTGTGTCGATGCCCAAATCAACGCCGTAAATGCGTTTGATCGCCATGACAACTTCTTCTAAAGCTGCATTTCCCGCCCTTTCACCCAATCCGTTGACTGTGGTATTCACTGATAAGGCTCCGGCTTTGATTCCCGCAAGGGCGTTGGCTGTTGCCAGACCAAAATCATTGTGGGTATGGATTTCCAGGGGAATCATCAAAGCTGAAACCAGCCGTTTAACCTTGGTGTAGGTGGTAAAAGGGTCGAGAACTCCTACGGTGTCGCAGAAGCGGAACCGGGATGCACCCCATTCTTGGGCATAAAGCGCTACATCTAAGAGGAAGTTTTCATCAGCCCTGGAAGAATCTTCGCCACCGACTGCTACCCAAAGACCTTGATCGACCGCGAAGCTGATACAGTCTTTGAGCTTTTGTAAACTAACTCGCCATTGGCCGTGGAATTTGGCGGCAATTTGGATACCAGAGACGGGAATGGCAATATGTACCCGGTTCAGTCCGCAAGCAATAGAAGCCTTAATATCTGAGATAACAGCGCGGTTCCAGCCGAGGAGTTTTGCTTGTAAACCCAAGTCAGAAATTGCGGCGATCGCCCGCGTTTCTTCATCACCCATTGCTGGTATACCGACTTCTAATTCGGGTATACCAATGGCATCAAGAAATTTAGCGATCGCAACCTTTTCTTCTAGGTTAAAAGCAACACCTGCTGCTTGTTCGCCATCACGTAATGTAGTGTCATTAATTATGATTTGATTCATTGCAAATATCCCTCTCTTGGAAGTATTCTTAATAACCTTTCTCTCTACAATCCCCAGCGATGGCAAATGCTAAAAATATCACAATTCATAATGTAGGATACATGATCCTTAATTATTGCCCTATTATTAGCATCACATCTGTATGACAGAGAACTAAAACCATGTATAATTTACTAATCGTTTTTACCGATGTCAGTTGGAATTTGTTCGAGTAGCAATGAACTAATATAACTATTAGCAAACCCTGAACAAAGTAAAACACAGAATCCAGCAATTAAGGATGTAATCATCTTAGTAACCTCAGATTTTCTAGAGCATTGGTGTGTAATTTCGGCAGGTAATGGTACTCAAAGTCAAAGGGTTAAAATTGGCTAACTTTGTTCTGCTAGCCAGTCAAAAATCTTTCCTAGCTGCTCCAAGTCAACTAAACCATACTGCCAGAGGAGCATCGGTAGTGGCCCATTTTCTAATTCACGGTGTCGCAGAGCTACAGCGATATCAGCATTTGAAAGTTCAAGTTCGTTGTGCAAAAAAGTGAGGAGTTTTATATCTCGGTTACGAGTCGCCATAAATGATTGAACTTTCAATTTCTAATTTGGGAAAATAATTAAAAATCAGAATTCCCAAATTTTATTTGGAAACTTTGCCTTTTTAATTGTTGCTATGTGTCAGGGAAATTTTAGATTTACTAGAATAAATAAAATCTAAACCCTATCTAATCCATCTCAGTCTGCAATAAATTCTGCAAGCATACAGTAGCTTCAAAGTCTAAACCTATTTGAGCTTTGTGCATCTATGAACAAAAAGGATGAAGTACAGTGATTTCGTCATGAATTCAAGATTAATAGGGTCTGAATTAGAAGACTCATGACTCATCACTGTAAAGCCAGCAACGCTCTAGCCACTCTAATAATTCCTGACGAGAAGCAAGAAGTTGCATAACTGTACTGCGAATTAGAATCGCTTCCAGCAAATTGTTCACTTGCACTCGTAAAGAACCATCGGGGGGACAGTAGCTCTCAATTTTTAACTCTTGCAGTCGGTGATAGATTCGCCAGCGATCGCTCAAAGGAATCTGCACAACTTGATCGCCTAAAGTATTATTTGTCATTTGTCTTTTGTCCTACCCTGCGGGAAGCCGCAGACGCGTCTATGTCGGTTGTCAGTTATCCTTTGTCAGTTGTCCTTTGCAAATGACCAATGACTAATGACTCTTAACTTTTAAAGTTTGCAGTTGTTTTTCGAGTTGCTCAATGCGCGAGAGCAAAGAACGGATCACGGTTGCTTCCATATCGGGTAGCTTTCCATGTTCTAAAGGAGAAAGGCTGGCGTTTTCATTTCGGGAAATAATTCGACCGGGAATTCCCACAACTGTGCAATCGCTGGGGATATCCCGCAAGACAACGGAACCTGCGCCAATACGGACGCGATCGCCAATTTGCAGATTACCCAAAACTTTCGCACCCGCCCCAATCACTGCATTTTTACCCACTGTGGGATGACGCTTACCGCTTTCTTTACCAGTTCCGCCAAGAGTAACGCCCTGGTAAATCAGTGTATAGTCGCCCACGATCGCAGTTTCGCCAATGACAACACCCATTCCGTGGTCGATAAACACACCCTGACCAATCTTTGCACCTGGGTGAATCTCAATTCCGGTCAAAAATCGCCCCAAATGGGAAATTAAACGGGGGATAAAACCTACACCTCGACCATGTAACCAGTGAGCAAGACGATGCAGACAGAGCGCGTGCAATCCTGGATAGCAAAACACCACTTCTAGCCAATTCCGTGCTGCTGGATCGCGCTCAAAGATAATGCGAAAATCACTCAATAATGGCTCAAAAAAAACGCCAGAGAGTAAGTTTTTCAGCATGGATGTATGTGCAGAATCCTGCGTTTTGGTACTGGGGGGTAGGCGTTCGCGTAGCGTCTCGTAGAGAAGCCCGTCGGAGACATCGCTAATACTGTCTAAAGACTGTTGCATCGGTAATGTCTATCTGGTAAAAGAGTTATCTGCTATTTTTATGCTTATATCAGGTGACTTCCAACTCGATACCAAACCCAATGCTGATTGGATTTATTGGATTGATTAAGGTTGTACTCAAACGCCAAAACCCCGACTTAACATAAAGTTAAAATTTGTCTGGGGTTAGGGGCGCTAGTATTTAACGATGGGGGTACTAGTATTTTTGGGGCAGGGGTTAAGAATTTCTGTTCACGCTACAAGAAACCTTACCCGTAAGACTTTGCTAAGATTTAGTCAAGATATTTTGCAATATATTAAGCTGTACTCAAATGCACTCAAATATGAGTTAGATAAGGCTACAAATGGATTTTTTGTATATGCTACTACTATTAGTATCCTATTATTTGGTTTAACGAAAGGCAGGTTTCTTTATCTTCTTTTAGGATTTGCTGTCTGTATGTACATATACGTTTCAAAATATAGCTATAGCTCATAGTGACTGTTTTCTTATTATATAGATGTGTAGGAATAGCGATCGCAAAAACGTTTATAAATCTTGTTTTCAGGTAGAGGAAATGTAGTTCATTGCGGCTTTGCCGCGAATTCGGGGGGCGGAGCCTACCAATAGGCATTTCCAGAGGCTGGGAACGAGGTATCAGAAGATTCGTTAATGGAGTTCAAAGGCTCATTAATGAGTATTAAAAACTGAAGAAGCAGACGCAGCTTTAGAGGATGTTTTAAAAGTCCTTTCGTGGGTAGCAAAACGTTATCGATCCCCACAACCCCCCTTAAAAAGGAGGGCTTTAATTCCGGTTCCCCCCTTTTTAAGGGTTAGGGGGGATCTGAAAGTGTCTAAAGTCACAGTGAAATACTTTTCAAACAACCTCTTAGTAAGTCTACCTTTGATAGCCTTAAAGCGTTCGCCCAACTGTTCAGCGACAGTTTTCAAATCCGGAGTCTTTTTTGATGCTGTCTTGACATAATCATAAACAGTCAAACTATTAGTCATAACTTCACTACTGACTTAGGGTATCATCTACTTGAACGCTTACGTTGCTGGATTGAAGTTAAAAGTTCATATCTCACAGCATTAAGGAAATAGAGCAATGTTAAAAGTTTTTGCCGATCGCGGTGGTACATTTACAGATATTGTTGCCGTTACGAATAATCAGGCAATTATAGATGGACTATCAAAACATCCTGAACGTTTTTTAATTGTTTCTCTACCTAAAGGGCAATGGATTGTAGTCTACAAATTACTTTCAGAAAATCCCGAACAATATCAAGATGCAGCCATCCAAGGTATACGGGATATTACGAATATTTCCGGCAACGAACCCATTCCTACTGAAGCGATAGAAGTAGTAAAAATGGGGACAACAGTAGCAACAAATGCACTATTAGAAAGGAAAGGCGATGCCTACGGCAAGGACTCCATCCTACGCGTCGTTCTTCTCATCACCAAAGGATTTAAAGATGCGCTGCGAATTGGCTACCAAAACCGCCCTAATATCTTTGCCCGTCATATCGTTTTACCAACCATGCTTTATGAGCAGGTAGTTGAAATTGATGAACGTTATAATGCTCATGGCAATGAATTAATTCCTGTAAATATTCAACAAGTCAAAGATGACTTACAAGCAATTTACAGCATAGGAATTCGGAGTTGTGCTATTGTTTTTATGCACAGCGATCGCTATCCCAAACACGAACAAGAAATAGCCAAAATTGCCCAAGAAATCGGCTTTACACAGATATCTGTATCTCATCAAGTTAGTCCGTTAATGAAATTAGTCAGCCGAGGAGATACAACAGTAGTCGATGCTTATTTAACTCCGATTCTACGCCGCTATGTCAACCAAGTAGCGAGTCAGTTACCTGGAGTCAAATTAATGTTTATGAAATCTGATGGTGGTTTAGTCGTAGCCGAACAATTTCAAGGCAAAGATAGTATTTTGAGTGGCCCGGCTGGTGGTATTGTCGGTGCAGTCCAAACTAGTAAAAGAGCAGGTTTTGAGTTAGTTATTACCTTTGATATGGGAGGGACAAGTACAGATGTTGCCCACTTTAAAGGAGAGTATGAACGACAATTAGATTCAGAAATTGCTGGGGCGCGGATGCGAGTTCCCGTATTAGCAATTAATACGATTGCTGCTGGAGGCGGTTCAATTCTCTTTTTTGATGGTTCTAGTTATCGTGTCGGCCCTAAATCTGCTGGTTCAAATCCTGGCCCTGCTTGTTACCGACGCGGGGGCCCATTAACGGTTACTGATGCTAATGTGATGTTAGGCAAAATTCACCCACAATATTTTCCCTCGGTTTTTGGAATTGATGGGAATTTACCTTTAGATAAAGAGACTGTTATTCAGCAATTTACACAATTAGCCCAAAATATTCAAGCTGCTACATTAAATCATTCTACTCCCGAACAAGTAGCGGCTGGATTTATTGCGATCGCAGTAGAAAATATGGCGAACGCAATTAAAAAAATCAGTCTGCAACGGGGTTATGATGTTAGCCAATATGTGCTTTGTTGTTTTGGCGGTGCAGGTGGGCAGGTTGCTTGTTTAATTGCCGATACCTTGGGAATGAAAAAAATATTTCTTCACCCTTATGCTGGTGTTCTTTCTGCTTATGGAATGGGATTAGCTGATGTCCGGGCAATTAGAGAAAGAGGAGTAGAGCAGCCTTTAACCCAAGCATTACTTCCTAAATTACACCAGTTAATGGAATATTTAGAAACTCAAGCTAGAAGTGAAATAGATGAAGTTAATACTCAAACAGAAATAGTAAAAAAAGTAAACTTAAAATATGAAGGAACTAACTCTACTTTAACCGTTAACTTTGCCGATGATGTGGTATTGATGCGGCAAGAATTTGAGGATGAACATAAATCCCGTTATGGTTTCATTCAATTAGATAAAACTTTAATTGTCGAATCAGCCTCAGTAGAAGTAATTCAGAAAATGGAGACTCCCGAAGAACCCTTAATTACTCGTACACGCTCTATAGCTGAACCTCCCCGAACTATTGAGATCGTAAGGATGTTTAGTACTGATAGATGGTATGATACTCCTGTTTACAGACGGGAAGATTTACAACCAGAAGATAGTATTAATGGGCCTGCGATCGTTGTTGAGAAAATTAGCACAATTGTAGTAGAACCTAATTGGCAAGCAATATTAACTGAACGTAATCATCTAATTTTACAGCGTCTATAAACTGCTTATACAGCAAGTATTTGTGGTATCCAGGTTAAAAAACAGCGATTACCTTTCTGCTCCGTAACTTTTGCACCTAGCCTATTATAAAAACTAAGTCCGCGACTATTGCGAACATCAGCATTCCAAGCAAGATGGGTACAATCATTGTCCTTTGCTACTTGAGCTAAATAACTCATTAACGCGGCTCCTGCTCCCTGACTTCTCATATCTTCATCCACATACAAATCATCAAGCCAGATACTCGGTTGCCCTACAAAAGATGAGTATCTGAATCCATATAAAGCAAATCCAACCACACACTCTGAGGTTTCTGCAAATAAAACGTAAGAGAAAGGTACTGTTCCAAAAATTGTTTTACGTATTTTTTCCTCAGTAACTTTAATTACACCAGAATAAGCACCAATATTTCTATCAAACTCAGACTTTTTTTGGATAAAGGAAAAAATTAGTAATATGTCATCAGGTGTAGCAGGCCGAATCTTCATTGATCTACTTTTAATCACTTTAGTAGATAATTTTAGCAAAGAATAGGAATCAAACATGTACACAACAACGCAACCAGATCCCGTCCGCTTAGAAATCTTCAAAAATCTCTATCAATTTATCGCCGAACAAATGGGAATTGTTCTCCAAAATACGGCAGCATCTGTAAATATCAAAGAAAGGCTAGATTTTTCCTGCGCTATTTTTGACTCATCGGGATTGTTAGTAGCAAATGCCCCACATATTCCTGTACATTTAGGTTCTATGAGTGAAAGTGTCCGCAGTTTAATTGACGAAAAAGGCGACACCCTAAAACCAGGAAATGTCTATCTATCTAATAACCCCTATAATGGCGGAACCCACCTTCCCGACGTAACTGCAATTACCCCTGTTTTTCTAGAGAGTCCTGAAAATACTTCACTCCCTACTCCCCTCTTTTTTGTTGCTTCTCGCGGACACCAAGCAGATATCGGTGGGATTACTCCCGGTTCAATGCCTCCCTACAGTACGACAGTAGAAGAGGAAGGAATTATTTTTGATAATTTTCTCTTGGTTGAAGAAGGTAATTTTCGAGAAACCGCAGTAAGACAGCACCTCTCAACTCATACTTATCCTGCTCGTAATCCTGACCAAAATATCGCTGATTTTAAAGCACAAATTGCCGCAAATGAACGGGGAGTACAAGAACTCGCTAAAATGGTTTGCCAATATAAGCTCGATACTGTTCAAGCTTACATGAAATTTGTGCAGGCTAATGCTGAGGAGTCGGTAAGAAAGGCTATCAATCTTCTCAAGGATGGCTCATTTGTTTATGAAATGGATAATGGGGCACGAATTAAAGTTAAAGTGACGATTTACCCAGAAACTCGTAGTGCTACCATTGATTTTACTGGAACTTCTGAGCAACTAAATAGTAATTTTAATGCTCCCAAAGCTGTAACTCAAGCCGCAGTCTTATATGTCTTTCGGACTTTGGTTGATGATAATATTCCACTTAATGCCGGGTGTCTTAACCCTCTAGAAATTATTATTCCAGTTGGCTGTATGCTGAATCCAACTTATCCAGCAGCAGTAGTAGCGGGTAATGTCGAAACTTCTCAAACCATTGTTGATGCTTTATATGGCGCTTTAGGTGTCATGGCTGCTTCTCAAGGAACGATGAATAATTTTACTTTTGGTAATGAGCAATATCAATATTATGAAACTATCTGCGGCGGCTCTGGGGCAGGAATTGATTTTAATGGAACTGATGGTGTTCATTCTCACATGACTAACTCTCGTTTGACCGATCCAGAAGTTTTAGAAACCCGTTATCCAGTACTTTTAGAAAGCTTTAGTCTTCGTCATGATAGCGGTGGTAAAGGGCAATATTCCGGTGGTAATGGAGTTGTGCGCCGCATCCGTTTTTTAGAACCCATGACAGCTAATATTCTCTCTGGACATCGGGTTGTTCCTCCCTTTGGATTAAATGGTGGGGAAGCCGGAATTGTCGGACGCAACTGGATACAACGTGAGAATGGAATTAAAGAGAATTTAGACAGCACAGCAACAGCAGAGATGAAACCTGGGGATGTTTTTGTGATAGAAACTCCTGGAGGAGGCGGATTTGGTCGAGTCTCCTAGCGTTTCAACTCTCAGAATTTTAGCTAATGGCAGATGTTTTCAAATGTCATCAATTCTTCCAAACTGTCTATTTCTCATATTGATTAGCGAAAGATTTTATCTGTAGTAACATTTGTCAATCCAAATTCGCATTTCTTCTTCAGAACCAAAACAGACAGAGTGTCCTGTGATCGGATCATAAGCGTGCCAACAGGAAATGTTACCACGACGGTCTGATTCCGGCCACACTTGGAGGTCAGAACCACTATTCATCCATGTAACAAAATACTGCCAATAGTTTCGTAAATTTAACAAAAAATTAGATTTATTCATAGTGAAAGCACCTGATAAACAGTGAACTATTACTTTTACTTTTACGTAATAGTTTTTAACTGAGAAGGTACAGTTTTGGCAGATTTTATCTAGTACAGTTAAGCGGCATCCCAACTGGTATAGTGAAAAAACTCTCAACTGTACTAGGTAAAGTTGGTAGAAATAGTTTATATTGCCAGTATTGGTGATTATTTAATCATTGACAAGTGCGCCAAAATGAACATTTTATTAGAACGGCAGTCACCCAAACCGATTTATTTACAAATCCGCGATCGCATCAGTTGTCTGATTAAATCTGGCGCACTCAAAAGTGGCGATCGCCTCCCTTCAATCCGCTCTCTTGCAGAAAGTTTACAAGTTAACAAACTCACTATTATTGAAGCATATAATGTTTTAGAAGCAGATGGAATTGTTTCTGCTCGTCAGGGTTCAGGATACTTTGTGAGCAGCGTTCCTGTTAAGAGCGCTAACCTAGAATCTAAATTTGCTCCAGCCCAAAATGTCATAATTACAAAACCAGGAAAGTGTTCTTTTTATGAGATGTATACTCCACTGGTGCAAGCACAAACGGAGCCAGGAATAATTAATTTTGGCTACGGTTATCCTCGTCCGCCAAAGGATATTAACCTCATTGCTAGACGAGCATTAAGACAAGATGATGCTGATATCTTTTTTCCCCACGAGATGCCTCAAGGACAACTAACTCTGTGCAGACAAATTGCCCAGATGCTAGTACATCAAGGATTAGAGGTTTTTCCAGAGGATTTAATTATTACTAATGGCTCTCAGCAAGGGTTGTCATTAGCGATGAATTATTATGTACAACCTGGAGATTGGGTGATTGTCGAAGCTCCCACCTATTATGGTGCAATTTCTATCTTAGAAAACTTAGGAGCTAAGATTATTGGCATTCCCATGAGTGCGGAGGGAATGAATTTAGATTTATTAGAGCAATATCTCCACAGCCACCGCCCGAAATTAATTTATACGATTAGTACGTTTCACAATCCAACTGGATTGACAACTACACAAAATCATCGTAAACAATTACTAGCATTAGCTGAAAAATATGAATGCCCAATTTTGGAAGATAATGCTTATGAAGGCATAAACTTCGATGCAGTGCCAGCACCAATTAAAGCTTTAGATAAAAATAATTTAGTGACTTACTTAAGTACATTTTCTAAAACTTTAATGCCTGGTTTACGAGTGGGCTATATGGTAGTTACAGGTAAACATTATCAAGCAATTATTGAGCAGAAGTTGCTCCATGACTTGCACACATCCAGTATTTCGCAAACAATAGTTAGCGAATACCTCGCTTCAGGACATTACCGCCGTCACCTCAGCCGGCTTCGCACCGATAATCTCCAAAGTCGTAATACTATGCTGCAAGCTTTGGAGCGTTATTTTCCTGAAGAAATCCGATGGACAGTTCCCACAGGGGGATTATTTCTCTGGGTACAGTTACCAGATGATATTCCGATTGGGACAATTCGTAAGGAAGCCTTTGCACAAAATGTCTACTTGGCGTGCGGTTCGGCATTTTTCCCCGATAAGCAGGGTTATCCAGCGATGCGTCTGACTTTCTGTCTCTCCCCAGAAGAGATTGAGCAAGGTATTTCGATTGTGGGTAAGCTACTGAAAAAGTATATTCCCAAAGGATGCGTAGATACAGAGCGGCTTGTCGTCAAAGAGCATATATCTAATTATCAGCCACTTGTTCACAGTTTGTAGCGATCGCCTTATCAAGTCAAGCGATCAGGCAGGAGGCAGCAGGCAGAAGGAATACTGGCTTTCTTGCTAATCTAGTTATACTGCAACACTCTTGAGGATAGTCATTGGACCTTGAGCTTTGAGAATCTCCATTTCTGCTGCATTTCGCACTAGTAAAGCACCAGCAAATCCTAATGAATTCACAGATATAGATTGGAAATGCTCGTGCGATCGCGGTACGATCAACATCCATTCTCGTGTCGCTAGCAGATTGTAAGCACCACATTGCCTTGCATCTAAACCCACAGCATTTAGCAAAGTCCGATAAACTTCCAGTGTTGCTTGCGCCCCTGTGAACGGCGACTGCATCCAATCGGGATTTAATGGTGCGAAAGCGTATACAAAAGGAAGTTTTGGTATTATGTTAGTCAAGCCCACCGCACCAGAAGGTATTGATTCCTGAAATTGTGCTGCTGTTAGTAGAGGTTCAATAGGTATCTGTGGCCCTGAAGGTGCAAGTGGCAGTGGTACTAATTGCAAATGCTTGTGGCGCTGACTAGCACCTGCGGTTTTGCCACTGTTGTAAAATGCTAAACCATCGAAATCAGCCAAACATGACCACATAGCTGCAAAATCTTCCAGAGTCAGCAAACTTTCCTGTTCCTCGAAGGCACGGGTGATGATTAGCAGATGATAATCAACAACATTGAATTTATTCAAAATACATACATGAGTATCAGAAATATCCGCCACAAATAAATCCTCTTCGTAGGGCAAAAAAGGATTAAACTCTTGAGCAGAGGTAGCAGATTGTTTTTTCTGTTTCTCCTTGGCTGCTTTTTTGCGATTCAAGTTAGACAAAATCCGTACCAAAAAGCGCACACCATCCTGCTCGACAAATTCAAATTCGGTTGGTATTGACAGTAGCGCCCCGCATTGCAAAGCGTGTTCAGTCCGTTCTTTAACACTTGTCCATAAAGTGCCAGGTTTAAGTAAGATTTTCCCCTGTGCCATTTTTCTTCCTTCAGGAATGGTAAAGAACACGTAGCACGAAGCTGTGCGCCTCTAAGAATGACTATATTCCAATATGGTTCAGTAAAATACCAAAGCTTTCACAACAACGCAATACCTTTGCAACAAAACTGTCATAAATCATATCTACATTAATAATAGATATAAATATCCTTCCAGACAGCAATGCAAAACGAATCTCGCGACAGAGAACACCCATTAAATAGCATTTCACATAACACTGCTGATGCCAAATCCCATAATCGAGCACCCTGGAAAAAGGCTGCCGCCTCTCTATCGCTGGTGCTGTTGGGATCAGGTATGACATTGGCAGGTGGCTATATGGCTGGAAATTCTCGGCAGATGTCTGAGAGTGCATCTAATTTGGCAATTAATCGAGTAAATGCCGCTCCTCCAGTACTAGCCGCCACAGATCCTAACTTTGTAACACGGGTGGTGCAAAATGTCGGGCCAGCAGTAGTACGGATTAACTCTTCCCGAACAGTAAGAAGCCGGATACCAGATGAATTTAACGATCCGTTTTTTCGCCGCTTTTTTGGTTCCCAACTGCCACAATCACGAGAAAGGGTAGAACGGGGTACTGGTTCAGGTTTTATTATCAGTGCCGATGGTCGGATTCTTACTAACGCCCATGTGGTAGATGGTGCTGATACGGTGACAGTGACACTCAAGGATGGCCGCACCTTGGAAGGTAAGGTGTTAGGAAAAGATGAATTAACTGATGTCGCTGTTATCAAAGTTCAGGCAGAAAATCTACCTTCAGTAGCCTTGGGTAACTCAGATCAACTGCAACCGGGAGAATGGGCGATCGCGATCGGCAATCCCCTTGGACTAGATAATACAGTAACTACCGGAATCATTAGTGCTACCGGACGCAGTAGCAATTTAATCGGTGCTGCCGATAAGCGAGTAGAGTATATTCAAACCGACGCAGCCATTAATCCCGGTAACTCCGGCGGGCCCCTGCTAAATTCCCGTGGCCAGGTAATTGCCATGAATACAGCTATAATTCAAGGGGCACAAGGATTAGGGTTTGCTATTCCCATCAACACAGCACAACGCATATCCAATCAACTTATAGCTACAGGTAAAGTAGAACATCCTTATTTGGGAATTCAAATGGTGGGGTTAACACCTCAGCTAAAACAAAGTATCAACTCAGATCCTAATAGCGGTTTGAGCGTGAATGAAGATAAAGGTGTATTAGTTGTGCAAGTTGTGCCAAATTCACCAGCTGCTAAAGCAGGGATACGTGCTGGCGATGTTATCCAAAAGCTTGGTGGGCAATCAGTCACAGATGCCAGCAGTGTCCAAAAGGCAGTAGAAAATAGCCAAGTCGGGGGCGATTTACGTATGGAATTACGTCGCAATGGGCAAAATCTTAATATAGCTGTACAGCCTGGTGCTTTCCCTACGCAAGTACAATAATCGCTGTAATGAGCCGTTTTGAGGGATTTTTGAGTAGCAAACGAGTAGTTTAAAAATCTGGGGCTTCTGACTTGGTAACATCTGGGTGACAGTAATAAATCAGCACTGTCTGAATAGTGTCCCCAAGCCAGTAAGCCACTTTCTCTGGGGAGGCTCCATGAGCGATCGCCCAGGTAGCGAAAGTATGCTGTGTGCCGTAAACGCTCAAGTATAGTAATTATGTACTAATTAGATGTTATGCGTCTTTTGGCTGAAAATTACATTTCTTCCCTCCGCTCATTCGGCAGCAAGAACTATACCTTGACACTCTCCGAACCCGACTCTGGCATAGTTTTCTTTCTCACAGTATCCGCGAATAATAACTTCGTCTGCATCAGCCAGGAAAGTTCGGATCTCACCCGTTGCTAGTTTAATAGGCTGAGAACCACGCCGAGTGATTTCTAGCAGAGATCCTTGAGAACCTGATTCAGTACCAGAAACTGTTCCACTAGCTAGTAAATCTCCAGGACGGAGATTGCAACCATTACTAGTGTGGTGAGCAATCATCTGAGCTATTGTCCAGTACATTTCTTTAAAAGAAGCATAACTCATAGAAAATGGCTCTATCCCTTGCGCGCGCATCTGTGCCGAATTAAGTAGCACTTCCAGTATCAGATCTATTCCGCCCACTCTGGTATTAATTGAGTCAGACAGATAAGGTAGGGGCAACGGATCTTCCTGAGAACGTTCAAAAGCAGGACAACGGAAAGGTGCCAGAGCTTCCAAAGTTACTACCCAAGGAGAAATCGTCGTGGCAAAGCTCTTGCTAAGGAAGGGACCCAAGGGCTGGTACTCCCAAGCTTGGATATCCCGTGCTGACCAGTCATTGACTAAGCAAAGTCCAAACACGTGTGACTCTGCGGTGCCAATAGATATGGGGTGTCCTAGTTGATTGCCAGCACCAATTAGAAAGCCGACCTCTACTTCATAGTCTAGAGACACAGAAGCACCGAAATGAGGGACAGTATCTTCAGGAGCTTTTCGCTGACCTTGGGGGCGCTTGATAGGTGTACCACTGGGTACAATAGAGGAGGCTCGTCCGTGGTAGGCAATAGGAAGGTATTTGTAATTAGGGAGTAAGGGATTGTCAGGACGGAATAGCTTTCCAACGTTGGTAGCGTGAAAAATAGAAGCGTAAAAATCAGTATAATCGCCAATGTTCGCAGGTAATAAAAGTTCTGCTTCTACCATTGGTACCAGCAGTTTTGCCTCTGATGAAAGCTTTTGTCCATTCCATCGCAGCAATTCGCTCAGATGAGTACGCAATGCCGATGAAGCCCAACTTCCTAAAGCCATCAAGGAATTTAAGTTAGTAGCCGTGCAAGCTGCTTGCAACTGCTCAGGGAGTTCTTGGAGCAGTCTTGAGTGGTAACATGAGGTCAAATCTAGAATTTGGTCGCCGATCGCTACCCCAATTCGTGAGCTTCGGATACCACGATGTCGAAACACGCCAAAAGGTAAGTTCTGAATGGGAAAATCAGTATCTTTTTGATTGGCAGATTCTACCCAACTACGCAAACTTGGATCGTGAGTTTGATCGATTGAACGGCTCATAACAGTTTCAGATTCTTGAGTGATTCTATGGGTTCTTGAAATGAGCAGGAGCCAAAACAACGAAAGAAATTTTGCCGAGCCTTTTGTAGCTCCCAGATGTCCAGTCGGCGATCTTTCCAAGCGATGCTATCTTCTGAAACTAAGAAACTTTCGAGAGTAGACTCCTGAAGAACTTTTAGGGCTTCTTGTGCAGTTACTTTCTGCCAATAAACCAACACTGCCAACACTGCTACATTCAGAAAGCCATGCATCATTGCATTAGGGCTATCTGACTCGTATGTTAAGGGATACTTCCCTGGTTGGGGATGATGCAGTCCAGCAGTTGCTTTAAAACCAACTTGAGCTTCGGCACAAGCAAAGATAAACCGATAAAGTTGAGAAATAGTAGGAAACGCCTCGGCACTCAAGCCACCAGTGCGAATCTTAGCCGATGTACCAGGGTGTTGCAGTAAAGTTAAATATGCTTTTAAGTCCCCACTATAAGGAATTTCAAAAAACGCTTCAATGTCAGCAGGAAGATAAGGAAATACTTTATCAATTTCACTCAGGGAAAGCGGTGGAAATTCTAGGGACGCGATCGCTATTTTAGGGTTATCATTTAGAGCTTGAATTTTGGCGATCGCCGACTCCACTTCTTGAGAGATAATAACACTGAGCCGCCAGTGTTTAGTTTTACCCGCTTTTATAGGCAACTTTAAAAGCAGTTGTTCAAACTCATTTATTCGCGACACTGGTAGTACAAAATTACCTAGCATCCAGTGGTAGCAAGCTGTTTGATAGCGAGCATAATTGGCGATCGCCTCTTCCATTGTAAGTTTTGCCGGGGGGAAGAGTCCAGCATAGTCAACAATTGATGAGAACAGTGTTTTTATTGATGCCAGCATTGGAGATAATCTCCTGACTAAAATAATGCTAACTCAGAATTAAATAATGTTAGTTCAGAATAGATACATTAACGTTGAAGCTTTAACCTGATTTCATCTTGTTATTATGCACATTTATTAACTAAACTCAATTCAGGTTATAACTCTGCTTGAAACTCAGTTAAAGAACTTAGTTAAATATCGCTAAAAGCCTGTTTAGCGCTATAAAGACAGGCTTTCCAGCGTTTGTTGTATTTTCTTATTTCCTTTACTCTAGTCTATTTTTTTGTTCCCCATTACTTACTTGGTCTTCTAGAAGAAAAAGAAGAAATTATAGTAACAAAATGTTAAATTTAACTTTGATTGCTCCGGTTAAGTTTTAGTTACATACTTATAAATTTTCCTATTGGCATATTTATACTTAAAATAGGTGAAAAATTAATTTACGTAAAAGTGCATTAGACAAGTACTGCAAAGCATAAATCGCAGGAGAGGCGCAGAATATGAACAAGTCTGCAATATTTTTGTATTGCATAATTAGACTGCCTTGATATCACCCTTTTACTTTTAGTTCTTCCCTCCTACTAATAACTGTAGTTCCCGAAAGGAGGAATTACTATGAATAATTTTTTTCCGATTCAACGATTCGACCACCTTGAATTCTATGTAGGTAACGCCAGACAAGCAGCACTGTTTTACTCTCAAGCCTTCGGTTTTATCAATACAGCTTACCGGGGTTTAGAAACAGGCGATCGCAAAACGGCTTCCTATGTTATGGAGCAAGGAGAAATTCGCTTTGTGTTGAGTAGTGGTTTGAATCCAAATCATCCCATCTGCAAAAGTGTACTTCAGCACGGCGATAGCATAGCTGTTATTGCCTTGGAAGTTCCCAATGCCGCCAGAGCCTACCGGGAATCAACCGCGCGGGGTGCAGTGGGAGCAATTCCTCCCACTGAAGAAAAAGACGAACATGGAATAATTCGCTACGCTGCTATTCACATCTATGGCGATATTTTGCTCAAGTTCGTTGAGCGCAGTAATTACACTGGAGTTTTTGCACCTAGTTTCCAGCCTCGAGACTCAGCTAAGGGGAAAGGAGTCGGTCTAACCAACATTGACCATGTAGTTGGGAATGTCGAACTGGGTGCTATGGAGCGGTGGGCTAAGTTCTTCGCTGATACTATGGGTTTTGAGTTATTAGTACACTTTGACGATCAAACTATTTCTACAGAATACTCTGCCTTGATGTCCAAAGTGATGCAAGACAGCACCGGCAAGATTAAATTGCCGATCAATGAGCCAGCCCAAGGCAAACGGAAGTCTCAAATTGAAGAATATTTAGAATATAATCAGGGTCTTGGAATTCAACACGTCGCCTGTGCAACCAGCAACATTATCGAGACGGTTTCCCGACTTAGAGCATCAGGGGTTGAGTTTCTCAGCGTTCCTACAACCTACTACGAGAACATAAAACAGATGGTAGGGAAAATTGAAGAGCCGCTGGATAAACTAGCAGAACTAGGAATCCTTGTAGATCGCGATCGAGATGGTTATTTGTTACAAATTTTCACTCAGCCTGTAGAAGATCGACCAACACTGTTCTTTGAGGTAATTGAGCGACATGGCTGCCAAGGCTTTGGTGAGGGAAATTTCAAAGCTTTGTTTGAAGCAATTGAGCGCGAGCAAGCGCGGCGAGGGAATCTTTAGATGATGCTGTTTTCAACAAGGAGCTACGGTAAACCCAAACCAGCGGGGGAAAACCATGACCTACTACCACAAATTAGGAAATATTCCTCATAAACGCCACACTCAATTTCACCAAACTGATGGTTCTTTATATCACGAGGAACTAATGGGAAATCGTGGTTTTTCGGGTATTCAATCCCTGCTTTACCACCTGCATCCACCCACTCAAATCCAAAAAATTTTGCTGGAGAGCAAAAGAGATATATCTTATGAAGAATCGGTTCCCCTGAGCCATCGTCATCTACGAACAGCAACTCTAACTACTCAAGGTGATGCTATTGCATCTCGGATTCCTTTAATAGCCAATGCAGATGTCTGTCTTTACGTAGCTTTGCCTACAGCACCAATGAAATATTGGTATCGTTTTGCACATGGCGATGAAGTAATTTTCATTCACGAAGGCAGCGGTTTACTAGAAAGTCAGTATGGAATAATCCGCTATAAATCGGGGGATTATCTGGTCATTCCGACCGGAGTTATTTGGCGCATTTTGCCAGATGAGGGAGTAGAGCAGCGAATGCTTGTAGTCGAAGCATACGGGCATATCGAGCCACCCAAACGCTATCTCAATCAGTACGGTCAATTCCTCGAACACGCACCTTATTGCGAGCGGGATATTCGTCCGCCATCAGCACTGATTACTCACGATGAAGAAGGAGAGTTTGAGGTATTACTCAAAGCTCGCGGTGGGTTTAGTCGTTACTTATATAAACATCATCCTCTGGATGTAGTTGGCTGGGATGGGCATCTTTGGCCATTTGCATTCAATATTGAGGACTTTGAGCCAATTACAGGTAAAATACACCAGCCACCACCCGTGCATCAAACCTTTGATGGTCCTGGATTCGTATTATGTTCCTTTGTACCGCGAATGTTTGACTATCATCCCCAGGCAATTCCAGCTCCATACAATCACTCTAATGTCGATTCCGATGAGGTTATCTACTACGTTGAGGGAAAATTTATGTCTCGCAAAGGAATTGAGCGAGGGTCGATTACTTTACATCCTAGTGGCATCCCTCATGGCCCACACCCAGGGATGTACGAAGGGTCGATTGGCAAAGAACGAACTAACGAACTTGCTGTGATGATTGATACTTTTCGACCATTAAGACTGACAACTAATGCTATTGCTTTGGAAGACAAAAATTATGTTTACAGTTGGCTTGGGTAAGGCTGAAACTCATATCTTTCACCTGGAAATCGATCGCTCTCCAGTGTAGGTTGAACATCATCTAGTTGATTTTGCAGGCAATACAGAACTTAGTCGCTCGATTCAGATGCAGGTAGTAGATTGCCAAGTTTCTACAACTTGTTGGATGGCTTGATGAGCAGTTGCGATCGCTCTTTTCCGATCATCAGCCCCCATTGCCAGATTTTCGGCATGGATAAACGTGACATCAGCGGAGGGAAGTTGTTCAGGAATCATGTTCCTCATAAATCTCTGTTTTTGCTGAAGCGTAAATTTATAGTCACGCGATCGCACTTTTTAAAGCCGCTTGCTTTGAAACTCGACGAGTGGCTTTAATAAAGCGATCGCACGCCACATTTGGAGCCACGGGATCGATCACACTCAAGGTTCAATCATTAGAAAACTCCCAGCATAAAATATATCCAACATCTTTGATACTCAAGGCAACCACCAGATAGATGAAGAATAGAGAAACTGATGATAGTTTGAGATGAGCAAAAGCAGAGAAAAAAAGTAGCTATTATGATCGTTGTCCATCATCTCAACAACTCGCGATCGCAGCGCGTGTTATGGCTGCTTGAAGAATTAGGTATCGAATACGAAATTAAATTCTACGAACGCGACCAGAAGACGATGCTGGCACCAGCATCGCTGCGCGAAGTCCATCCGCTCGGCAAATCACCAGTGATCACTGACGCAGAAAAGACTATTGCTGAGTCGGGGGCTATCATCGAATACATAGTAAGCCGCTACGGCAATGGTCGGCTAATCCCGCCATCCGATACGCCGGAGCGTCTGCGCTATACGTATTGGCTGCATTACGCTGAAGGATCTGCAATGCCACCTCTGGTAATGAACCTTGTCTTCAATCTTTTTGATACAGGAGGCAGCAGGGTAAATGAAGGATTTATCGCACCCCAGATTAAGCTTCACTTTGACTACATAGAAGGTGAACTTTGTAAGAGTACGTGGTTTGTAGGCGAAGAATTTACTGCCGCCGATATCCAAATGAGCTTTCCTTTGGAAATAGTCGCTATGCAAGCCGAACTCATCTCAAGCCGACCTAAGATTAAGCAATTTATCGAGCGCATCCATGCACGGCCTGCTTACGAACGCGCCCTTGAACCAGGGTAAGCGCATATAAATTTGTAGCCTAAAATACAGAACATTTGACCAATAGATGAGCAAAGAATCAAATTTGAGTATTAAATATGTTAAGTATTACGCTAATAAGTAAAGCGTCTATTTTAC
>JAHHHR010000091.1 GCA_019359245.1 Nostoc desertorum CM1-VF14
ATATCTCATCAAGATGATTTATCGTGCAATTACGTATTCTAATTGCAAATAAAATTACCTCATACAGAAATGCAAGTTTTAGCGATCGCACCTTTTTTGGCCGACCTCACAAAATCGCGTTGCTCCCCTTCAAAAGTTCGGTGCGTGGAACGGTATAGCCGTCTGTCTCTCAACTCCATCAGCGCCTGACCCGCTTCTAAAAATGCACGTTCTACACGGCGTTCCAATTGTAAGCGTAAGCTTTGTTCTTGGTCGGTCAACTCTTTTACTTCAACAGCCGTCACCGTGATAGTTGCCGAGGCTGGGTTGTCTTGTCCAGAAGTATTTTCGGGAGCAGAGCCAGTCGCTGGCTTTGGTTCACCAGATGCCACAGGGATAAGGGACTTGCGTCTGGATGATGGTTTGTTCATTGTCGTCTAGGTTGAAACCTGTAGTTTTTACTCATCGGGTTTGAGATAAGTTGTAATCCACACTCGATATTAAGTTTTGTTTAGAAGTAAAAGGCTTATTTAAATTTTTTGAGCAAAGAAAAGAACCGATAAATAGGGTTTAGTAACATATCCACCGTGAGCATTTAATATCTGTATAATGGCATCAGAGAAATCCTGCTTTTCAGTTTCAGTAAATTTTTGATAAGCAGTTTGAGTTTTCAGAAGACCTAGATATCGCTCTGCATCATAATTAATAGACCAAGGATATTGTTTGACCACTAAGTTTTGGAAACACAAACTATTTAATATCCAGTTTTCTCTTTTTTGTATTAGTGATTCAACTGAGGATGCTTTAGCATTAGATATCGTTGTGGGTACATATTTATGAAATATTTCTTTGAGCGCCTGAAATATTGAAGTATCGGGTAAAATAGAGAAATTCCAAAAAAACGCAATATAACCTTTTTCTTTTAAAGCTTGTGCAACTTTTGGATACCCTTTTTCACGATTTACCCAATGAAAGGCTTGGGCAGATATTGCTAAATCAAAGGCTTTTGGGCGTAAGTTCCAATCCTCTAAAGTAACTGTCTCAAATGTTACCTTTGGATATAAACGCATATTTTGAGATGCTATGGCAATCAGTCTTTCACCTGGCTCTAAACAGTAGATAGCGTAGCCTTTTTGAGCAAATGGAACAGTTCCCTTACCTGTCCCTGTTCCAATATCTAAAATTGAAGCTGAATCCGGAAGATTAGCCATCTCAATTACATCTTCAATCAATTGAGATGGATAGCTAGGGCGTGCTGCATCATAGATTTCTGCAACTTCATTAAAGGACTCACTACGTTTTCTATTCATCACTGATAAATCCACAAACGTATTTTGCTCTCGATCACTTTTGCTCGGATTTTAGAAAATATTAACAGTTTTACCACTAAAGAAAAAGCCTTTGTCTCCAATCCAATTTGACAAGACGCTACCGCTACTATTAATCTGTATCATTGGTAGTTATTCGGGTGCAGAGTACAAGTCTATACTAAAAATAATTCAGAGATCAACCGAGAAACTTTTACCATGATTTATGACAAAAGCTTTATCCTGGCTTATTAAGGGCAGCACTTTGTTTTGTCTATTGCCTTGGGAGCCAATTGCGGCACAAATTGTTCCGGATGCAACCCTAAGAGTCAACTCCAGCGTCACACAAGAGAGTAATAATACCAGCGCGATAACGGGAGGAACCCAAGTTGGAAGCAATTTGTTCCATAGCTTTGGACAGTTTTCTGTACCCACAGGAAGCGCAGTCTACTTCAAAAATGCCCCAGACATCCAAAACATTTTGACAAGAGTGACGGGTAGCTCAATATCTAATATTGATGGTTTAATTCGAGCTAACGGCATAGCCAACGTATTTCTTATTAATCCCAATGGGATTATTTTTGGGTTGAATGCTTCACTGAACATTGGCGGCTCGTTTTTCGGCACTACTGCCAGTAATATTAAATTTGCTGATGGCATCTTTTTCGATGCTAAACCCCTTAGTGGTACAGAACCTCTGTTGACAGTGAGCGTGCCTGTGGGATTAGGATTTGGGACAAATGTTGGAAATATTCGCGTCTTTGGAGACGGCCAAGGTATAAGAAAAACTTCAGACCTCATAGATACTAGTTCTGGTCTGCGCGTGCAGCCAGATCAAACCTTAGCTTTGGTAGGTGGTGATATAGTACTCTCACGCGGAACGCTTAAAACAACAGGGGGACAGATTGAATTAGGCAGCGTGGCTGGAGCGGGTTTGGTCAATCTGATTCCTACAGATAAAGGCTGGACATTAGGATATTCAGGCATCTCAGCCTTTGGAGAGATCCAGTTGTCTGGAGCAGCAGCAGTTGATGCTAGTGGGAATGGTGGTGGCAATATTCAAATACAAGCCATGAAGCTAATGCTAGATGGTGGTTCTCAGATTGAGTCCAGCACACTAGGAGCAGGAACGGGAGGAACATTGAGAATTAATGCTTCAGATTCAGTAAACCTGGTGGGATTACCAGAAGTTGATTCGTTTTTCAATACTAGTATATCGAGCTTAGTTTACCCAAGAGCTACCGGAGCTGGTGGCAACATCAATATTGAAACTAAGCGGTTAAATGTCCGGGATGGAGCAGGGATCGCTGCTGGTACGTATGGCTTCGGAAATGCTGGTTCCATAGAGGTCGTAGCTCATGATTCAGTGGAAGTGCTGCGAAAACCAACAGGAAATGCAGGCAGTTCCATAACAAGTTTGGCCCAACGAGGATCTACCGGATCTGGCGGTAACATCAAGATTGAAACTGCGCGATTAAGTCTACGCTCTGGAGGAGTGATATCATCAGGCACATTTGGGCAGGGTTCGGGAGGTAACGTATCTATAAATGCTGACGAAGAAGTGCAAGTAACCGGAAAGTCACTAATTGGTAATTCTCCTAGCAGAATATCAGCTCGAACTGGAGGAACTGGAAAGGCTGGAAATCTGACAATTGAAGCAAAACGATTAACTGTCACTGATGGTGGAAGAGTAAATATTGGTGGTGAAAAAATTCAAAAAAATCTCAACTTTCAGCCAGGACAAGGAAATGCAGGAACCCTCCGAATCAACGCAGATAATATAAATCTAGACAGAGGTACTATCACAGCTGGCACAGAGGGCGGCACAAAGGGCCAAGGAGGCAACATTTTCTTACACTCTGGTGATTTACAATTACGTGACAGTATCATTACTGCGACTGCTGGGGGTAATGGCGACGGCGGCAACATCATTATCAACACAGATATCCTAGTTGCAATAAAAAATAGCAGCATCACCGCAAATGCCTTTGAGGGTCGTGGTGGGAATATCACAATTAATGCTAAAAGACTTTTCTTTTCCCCTGATAGCTTGATTACAGCTAGTTCCAAGTACGGAATTAACGGTACTGTTCAATACAACATCGCTGATACTAACATTTACCCTACTCAACTAAAAGCAGAGATAATTCCAATAACTCCTGAAATCATCCCAGTTTGTCAGGCACGAGCAGGCGCAGAAGTAAATAGTTTTCGAGTTAGTAGTACTCGTAATATCCAATCTAAGCCTAACAACCTGATGTATAACAATGTTGAGCAAAGTAGCTCTGTTCCAGTTCCAGCTTTTAATAATTCACATAATCCAAAATCATTAAGAAGTAACCAAGCTACACAAATCATAGAAGCCAACGTTTTGATTCGGGATTCTCAAGGTAATTTAGTTTTGACAACAGACCAAGCAAATCCAACCTGGGATAATGCTTTACTGTCTGCAAGTTCTTGTTTTTCAACATCTCAGTGGTAAAAAGATATAAAAATGATCTCACCTCAATGTTGCTTTAAATATCTTTTCTCAGGCATTCTAGGGCTGTCTCTAATTTTAATTCAATCATCTTCTCCTGCCCAAACTGTAAAAAAAGAAAAAGAATTTCTCAAAAATCAAGCGGTATCCCTGACTTCTTCAGGCCACGAACAATTAGCTCTAGATCAGGCGAATGAAGCTTTAAAAACTTGGCAGGAATCTACGAAAATTTATAGCCAACTAAACGATCAAGAGGGAATTACGGAAAGCCTGATTAATCAAAACCTTGCTTTCCAAGCATTAGGATTACACAAACAAGCTTGCAATATACTTTTAGAAGCTTTAAATTTGAATACAAATCTAGCTCTTTGTGACACGACTTTGCAACAACCCGCTCTTGCTGAAAAAGAGCAACTGACGACATTAATTGGTAAGCAGAAACCAACATCAGTTAACTTGCTTGGATTAAGTAATCTAGGAGATGTCTTGCGGATTCTGGGGAAGTTAAATGAATCTGAAACAGTTCTACAAGAAACATTAACGCTAGCAAAACTTGTATCTTCATCAAAAATTAATGGTGTTTATCTGTCTTTGGGTAATATTGAACAGACAATTTATCAGCAATTGCAAGATAAATATTCTTGGATAGAGGAACCACTTTTTAGAGAGCAAATTGCTAATATTATTCCACAAAAGGCGCAAAAATCAATCTTGTATTACCAAACACTAGAAAACATAGCAAATATCTCGAAATCAGCTAAACTACAAGCTCAGTTGAATCATTTGACTTTACTGATAAATTTTGAAAAATGGCTAATTAATCAACCAAATCAAGCGAACCTTCATCAGAAAGTTAATCAACAGATCCGAGTATTGGTAAATCAAATAGATGAAAATTCTTCTGCATTTTTGGAGTTATCACCTGAGCCATCTATTCATGCTCGGTTGAATTTTGCTAATAACCTTAGCCAGATCCCAGATGAACAATTGAAATCAGTAGCGATTCGATATGCTAAATTAGCCTTGAAAATGGCTGAAACTATTAATAGTATCCGATGGTTATCCTATAGTTTTGGTACTTTGGGTAAATTATCAACTCAAACAGAACAAAAACAGGCATATTTTAAGAAGGCTTTAGGATTCGCTCAATCAATTCGGGCTTCGGATATTGCCTACCAATGGCAGCAGCAATTAGGACTAATCTACCAAAAGCAGGGAATAACTGAGTTAGCGGTTCAGAACTATAATGCTGCGATCACAAACATGGCTGAAGTGCGTGATAGTCTTTTGTCAACTAACGGAGATTTGCAGTTCTCTTTTCAGTCAGAAATGGAGCCGACATATCGTAATTATATGTGATTGCTCTTAACATCACCTAATCCTGATTTAAAAAGAATAATAGAGATAAATGAAGAATTACAGATAGCACGGTTAGAAAACTTTCTTAGATGTGGCAAGCTTGACCTTGTTGCTTTGAATCAGCTTCAGAACCTCAATAGCGCCCCAACAGTAATTCACATTATTGATTTAGGGGATACTATAGAAGTAATTGTTCAGTCAACAGATGGCTCACTTCACCACCATTCTATTAATTCTAAATTAGTTAGATTCCAGATAGATCATCTTTTAGAAGCTTTACAAAATGAAAAATTTTCTGAAGTAGGCGAAAGTAGCATTACTACTTCTTCTCAAGGAATTTATGAAAAGCTAATTGCACCAATTAAAACATATCTACCCACATCAGGAAAACTCGTATTTACTTTAGATAAATCTTTTCAAAGCATACCAATGGCATTGTTATATGATGGAAAACATTATCTAATAGAACATTACAGTATTGCAGTAACTTTAGGTTCCAGAATTAGACAACCTAAAGCCTTGCATCAAAACCAGATGATAGCTTTAATAGCTGGACTATCAAAACTTAGCCCCAGTTCTACAGATCCAAATGCACCTAAAAATATGGATAATTTGCTCTCATCTAAACAGGAAATAGAAAATATAGAAAAACAAACTAAATCATCAGTAGCCTTGTTAGACAAGAAGTTTACCCTTAAAAGGTTTAAAGAAGAACTAACTCAAAATAATTTTCCTATTGTACATATTACTACCCACGGTCAATTTAGTTCTGACCCACTCAAAACAGTACTGGTTGCCTATGACAAGCTAATTAATATTAGAGACTTTGACAGCTTAATTAGGGGTAAAACTGAAAATAGTCAAGATGCAATTGAGTTACTTGTTCTCAGCGCCTGCGAAACAGCTAAAGGCAACAAGCAGTCAGCAATGGGTATTGCGGGAATGGCTGCCCAGGCAGGAGCGCGTAGTACTGTTGCTACTTTGTGGCGCGTGGAAGCCGATTCTACCGCTTTGCTTATGCAAGAATTTTATAAAGGTTTGAATAATGGCTTGCCAAAAACAGAAGCACTACGTCAGGCGCAATTGAGTTTACTGTCAAATCCTAAATATAAAAAGGCTTATTATTGGGGTGGGTTCCTCCTGGTTGGAAGTTGGTTGTAAAATTCAACGAATTTTAGCCCTAATTGGGCTTTTTGTAACTCTTTTGAATTATTACTGCTTTTCGCTAACTCAGCTGCCTTGATGTATTCGGGTTTCGCCTCCTTTAGCAACTTGGACTTCAGATAGCGATCGCCCAGTACCCTGTAAAGAGTCGGATTTTGGCTATTAGTTGCTGTTGCCGTTTTTAACATCTCGATTGTTTCATTTAAAAGATTTTCTGCCGTATAGATAACATCTACGTCAAGAATAGTTTCATCTGGAGGTAGCCCTAAGTCTTTGATGAGTTTAATCTTTTGTGCAATCTGTTCTTGGGAAGCTACAGACAATACGTCCACAAACGTTTCATCATAGCTAAAAGCTTCACCATCTTTATAAGCAAAAACATATATTGTATATGGAGTCCCAGGTTGAAATTCTTTTTCATCGCTTGGGTAGGCAAGCCGAGTTTGATTTACAACTTTTTCCCACCCAAACTCGTAACTTTTTACTTTGACTTTGTAAGAAGTAGCGCCCTTAACAGCAGTCCAAGTTATTTCTGGACGTGAATTCAATATTGATGTGCTATAAGGAGAAATGATTGTTGGCTCATCGCTCCCTTCTGTGCCACCTTTTTGTATGCGACATCCATCAGTGTTGCTTGGATTGCAAGGAGATGAGGCTTGTTCAGATTCTGCACATTTATCAAGAGGAATAGTCCCACTAGGTAAATTTAAAAATTTTCCAGAGCTAAAACATAAGAATTGTACAGAACCACCATTTAAAACCTCTAATTCATCTCCCTTACAAATTAAACTTCCTACTTCAAATCGTTTATCGCCTTTGCTTATTATCCTTCCTAACTGTGGCTCACAACGAGCCTGATTTCTTTTTACTCTTATGAGCGGTACATTTGCTAGCAATGGTAGGTGAATTAGTATTAGAGAAGTTAAACAGCACATTCCCCCAAAAAAAATCAGCTTTTTCATTGTTTTACAAACAGAAATTTTCTTATCATCTTATCATCTTATCATTTGTCAAGTATGCGATCTAGCAGTTCTTGCCTCCAGCGAAACACTTCTGGTAGACTAGATTTAGTCAAGATACAAGCATCTATATAAGCTCTGGCGTAATTAAGTTGACTTAATGATTCTTTTATTTGAGATAGCAAACAATATGCATCCGTTCTTTCGCTATCTAACTTGGTCGCTTTTTCTAAATATTTTTCGGCTTCAGTTAACTTATTTTCCATTAACCTTGACCATCCTAAATCTTTATACAACGATGCTTGCAACTCTTTATTATTAGTTTTTTGTAACCCATTTAAAGCTAAAGTAGCTGCCGCCTTATAATCCCCATTTTTATTTTTCAATCTTGCTAAAGCTGCAATAGCAAATATTGCTTGATCGCTACTTCTGATAGCAATTTCGTATTGCTTTTCTGCTAAATCATATTCTCCCTGTCTATCATAAAAATCACCTAATCCGTAATGGGATTCCCATTTATTAGGTTTTAACTTAAAAATTATTTCGTAAGTTTTGTTAACACAATTGTAATCATGTAACTGCTGACATGCGATTGCTAAATTATTATAAGCACTATCATCTTTAGGATTGTACTTTATAGCTAGCTCGTAATTATTTCTAGCAAGTTTAGGGTCATTTTGATGCTGTAAACCCTTCTCAAAGTAAAAGTTTGAGACTGAATTAGTTAAATTATGTTCATATTTTATTACTCTTTGAAAGTTTTTTTCAGCATCGGCAATTCTATTTTCTTTATAAGCTTCTTTACCTTGATTAAAAAAATAATCAGCTATTGTGTGTTTTAAGCTAGGATTCAAATCTACTGCTTTTTGAAAATCGATCTCAGCTTGGTCAAATTGATTTTCTTTATAAGCTTTTTTACCGGAATCTAAATAATATTTTGCTACTAGAGGTAGTGATGCATATATCAAACCAACAATACTTAATAAACCTAATATAAACACACTAAGTTGAAACGGCTTTGATTTAATTACTCGATTAAGCTTTGATTGATTAGGTAAGCGCTCCAAACGCTGTATTATTATTTGAGTACTTTGTGGGCGCTGCCCAACAAAAGGAGCCATCATATCATCAAGTAAATCAGCCAGAAATTTATCTATGTGAAGTGCTTTATCTCTCCAAATTAGTCTTCCTGTCTGCTCGTCCATTTTAATTTCAATTAAAGAAATACCTGTAACTAAGTAAACAAAAGTTCTACCTAAAGCGTAAAAGTCTGACTGTGGTACGGCTTGTCCATGAATTTGCTCTAAGGGAGAGTAACAAGCTGTCCTAACAGCAGTTATTTCGTAACCATTACCGAATCCTGTAGTAGTTCCTCCACTGGTACTAACTTTGGCAAAGTAGGTTCTACTAAGCTGTCTTGCTCCACCAAAATCAACAAGTGCTAAATTCCCATCGGGTTGATGAACAATGTTTTCTGGTTTGATATCTCTGTGGAAGAAACCAGACCGATGAACTAAATCAAGAATCTCCATCAACTGCAATAACCATTCATAAGCCATTTCTTGGCTAATTCGTCCATAAGATTGTACCCACTGAGTTAAGTTCTCTCCTTCAAACTTTTGCATTACTAGACAATGTAGTTCTAGAAGATTATCATTCAGCCTAAATGTGAAATAATCTTCCCTATTAGACTTGGGAATTCCAGGATGGTCTAGGATTTGTAATATGAGTGATTCTCTTTTAAGTAGCTCAACTAACTTAGAATCATCAATCCATCTTAATACTTTCATTACTCTTATTTGAGGCTGAGGATGTTCTTCTGTGCCAATATCCTCAATTTCAAAGACATCTGTGTAAGTATATGGATTTTGCTCCAAAGAACGCAACGGGCGCAGCAAACGAATACGCCCGTTTATTATCAATGGATTTCCACATGCTAAACAATTTTCAGCGCTATCAGGATTATGACGTTGGGTGCAAAGAGGATTTATGCAGTAGCCCACAAGGTAACTTCCCTTGTTTGTATTGTATCTGGTCTTTTATTCACTAATCCCAATGGATCAACTAAAATATACTTCTTAATAGACGCTTGTAAACTATAACTAGCTTCTCGTTTGTTTGATTTCCCAGCAATTTCAATTAACGAGCGTTGTTCTAAAACTTCTATTGCTGTTATTAGTTCAAAAACTGACAATTTGAAATCTACTCGCTCTTTTAAATTATCAATGAGTTTAGAGAATTGAATGGGAGTCGAGTTTTCTGACATTTCTTCTGCCAAATAAATCATTATTTGCCTTTGAAGATTACTTAAAAGTCCAACTTGTCCAAATTGCTGATGTAGCATTGTTTCAAGTTGAGGATCAATCATAGTAGTTTGATATCTAAAAAATGCTTTAACACTCCCCTCAAAAAAACGATTAATTCTGTCAGCCAACGCTTCTAAACTTGATGGATTCCCAGAATAATTTTCAATTAATCGCTTACATTCCTGCCCACTTAAACCTTTTTCTTGTAATATTTGCATTCCAGCGTTTGCATCTAAACCTTCTAATTTGAAAGAGCGAATAGGTAGTTTTGTAGTCACAGAAGCAAATTCTTTTAAAGGCAACTGACTTGTTATAATAATGCAGCTTTCGTGTTTCCCTTCTGTAAGTTTTAAAAGGAATTTTTCATATTGTAATCTTTTTCCAAAATCATCTGCTAACAATAGCTTTTCAAATCCATCAATTACTAGTAGACAACGACGTAAGTGAAGCTGTTTCGATAGTAAAGATATGCTATCTATAAAAGAGTTTTCACTTGCTTCTATGTCTACTTCAAAAATTTTATTTAAATCAATGACTAACTCATCAATTGATAACGAATGATTAATTTTTTTCCAGATTATACATTCATATATACTGCTTAAAGAATCAAAAATTATTTCTTCAACCAATTTAGAGGCTAATAAAGTTTTTCCTATTCCTCCAACTCCCGTAAAAACTATACAGCGCTCTTTAAATAGAGTAATTTGTTTCTTAAAATAGTTAATTTCATCTTTTCGTCCATAAAAAGATTTTATATTAGGCAGTTCCCCATAAATTCTAATATTGCCAACGAAACTATCGTTATCCAATCTGGATGCCTCTTCCTTGAGATAATCGCTCTTTGCTAGCTTAAGCAAAATAGATTTCAAAGATATTTTTGTTACTTTCACTCCATCACCAATAATTACTGAAAGCATACTCCATAGTGGTGGAGCTACTTTCTGCTGCAAATAGTATGCGTTATACCCCGAATCACTTGCCATCTCTTTATAATCTTTACTATCCCAAACTCCCTTAATAAGAACTTTTTCTACTTCTGTTAAATACCTTCCCGTAGATTGAAACACTTGTTCTTCTAATACAGCTAATACTCTTTTTACGTCTAAAACTTGGCTTGAATTCATGCCGACTTTTCCTTACGTAAGTAGGTATACATAAAGTTATATTTTACTCCTTGATACTTAAAACATCTACAAAATTCACAATTATTAACTGAAGCTAGGTTCTCAAATTACCTTTCTAGGCTATATTGATTAAAATGCTACATCTTAATAAGGAGATTTAACGCATCTCTAGTACATTATCCGGTCTAGCTTGAGCATAAAAGTGTGAAAGAAGTTGACCAACGTCAACCAAGGAACACCGCATGCGGGTATTTTTGATCACTGATTAACTCAATGGGTTTGTTTTGAAAAGCTTGTGTCTAGGTATCTTAACCTAAACCAAATATTTTCTGCTAGTACATTTGAATGAAAGCTCTTACCTCGACTAAGTAAGACGACCAGAACTTCTGTAAAATCAAGCTAATTGAAAGGAGGCATGGAGGTGAAGATACAACAGTACGAGTGTTTAACGCAGAAAGCGCCACTAAGGAGTCGCGCTTTCTACGTATTGCAAATTTCATATTGATCTAGAGCGGGTTTGATCTCGAAGGAACAAAAGAAGTTGTCGCTAAAGTTTGGCCACTGGTGCGACTACTAAATTGTCCGAGAGTTTTTACCGCGCTACCAGATCCATTATAGGGTCTGCCGCCTGGAAAGTCCATTCCCTGCGGTACGTTTTTGCTGTCGAAATTCATAAATTTTAGGTAAAGTTAAGTTTGGTTAAGAAATATCCCGAATTTTGTAGTTAAAAGCAGTAGTAGCGCGAATAACAGTTACCAGTTATCAGTTGGGAGTAGAGTCCAAGATTAGATAACTGATAACTGATGCAACCCCCTCTGAACTTGTAAACCGAGTTATCAGGGGAAAATATCATGAAAAACAGAGAACGCCCCAAGAGCGCAGTGTTAGAGCGCATGGGGTCGAGTGCAGCTTTCGCATGGCAATTTTGTGCTGTGACGAAGGGAAATTTTCGGAATATCCAGGCTAGAGCAAGAGTTTCGCAGCTTGAAAAAGTTCTCCCCAAAAAATTCCTTGGAGAGAACCGATGAATGCAGCGACAACTGAATATCCAAACAATCTCACGGCAGCCCAATACCATGAGTTGTTAGCTGGTAGCGCCATTCATCCGGCGTTGATTAAGCGCAACTTCTTTCACGTTGAGGGAGAATCAGTTTATGATTTCCTGTTCATATCTGATAAAATACCACGCAAGAATGCGGGTCGGGTCACGGATGGATACATCAAAATGTATCAGCATCTATTACTGGGCGGGACGTGGATTCAGTCACTTGACCCGTTTAAGAACTGGCAACCGATGGAGTGGGGAAGGATTAAGCCCAACTTCCCGCGCTTTGATTGGCACTCCTGTAAACCAGTTAAATACGAGTCGCCACCCAAGACAGCCAACCGCGTTACTTATTTCGATGTTCCCAGCTGTATTTTGAATCTAGTTGCACAGCGCTATAACGTTTCCGATATTCAAAGAGTGCTTTTTGCAAAACGTGGGAAAAAGCTAAAAGTTAAAAGTCGAAAGAACTCTGCTTTTGGCAATGGCGCTCTCTTGCCTTCGCTCTTGCAACTAGGACAATACCAGGGAACGCTAACGCAAATTTCGGAGTATAGTTCCTTTTTAGCACTGTGCAGAAAAAGCATACTCAATCCCCTAATATTTTGGTTATGGGTAAAGCAGCACATACAGTTGAACATCGACTCTCAGCAGAAAGATATACAAATCAGCTTCTGGGAGTGGGTTCGGCAGCATCCAGAGATTCCGATTATCTTATGCGAGGGCGAAAAAAAAGCTGCTTGCTTGCTCTCTTTAGGGTTTGTAGCGATCGCACTTCCGGGAATTTGGAACGGGCGCGTGGGCAAACAAGATTTTGATGAACGGTTGCATCCAGATTTAATGCCCTTGGCACAACCGGGACGCAAATTCATTATATTATTTGATTACGAAACTAAAGCTAAAACCAGGTGGTCAGTTTACCAAGCCACTGTTCGCACTGCAAAAGCGATTGAGGCAGTAGGTTGTGAATGTGAAGTTGCACTGTTGCCGGGGCCAGAAAAAGGTGTAGATGATTTCGTGGTAGCCAGGGGTCTTGATGCCAATACCCTACTAACTGCAATTATTGATGATGCCAAATCACTTGCCGATTACCAGCGCTCGTATCGGGCTAAAAAATGGGGTTTGAGTAGGTATAAACCCGATGTCACAGTCAATATTAAATATCTGAGCCAAGCACTCTGCATTCCGGATCTGGAGGAAAAATGTTCATCTGTCCCAACTCTTTATGATATCGAAAAAGAGCAATTGTTTACCCCAAGTGTTAGCTCTACAAGCTGTGGGGAGGGAGAAGGAAAACAAGAGTTAATAATTTCTGACTGCCCTGACCACAAACCCAGTACCCAAAATCCCAAAAAGTCTTTCCGTTTTCCAGAAATTGGACTGGTTGTACTGTGGAGTGATATGGGCACTGGCAAAACTGAACTTATGCGCTGGTGGCGTGACCAAAATCCCAACGCGCGGTTCCTTAACAATGGGCATCGGGTTAACTTGTTGAAAAATCTTGCCGAACGCTTGCAGACGGCGATGTATTCCGACTTGGGTTACACAGGTTTAGCCCAGGCTCAAGCCCTTAGTATTACTATTGACAGCTTGCATAAGCTGAATACTCAGTCTCTCACTTACGGCTGCATATTTATAGATGAAGCTTGCCAATACCTCACCCACCTACTACACAGTAATACTTGCAAACAGCACCGTGCAGCAATCCTAGAAGTACTGGAATATATAGTATACAATGCGCCGCTGGTCGTCATTGCTGATGCACACATGGATGATTTAACGGTAGACTTCTTTCTTGCAATGCGACCACTCGGTGAAGTCCCGTACATTATCAAAAACGAGTGGCGCAACGGTTCACGCACAATTTATTGGTACGAGGGGAATAATTCTAGTGCCCTAGTCGCCCAAATCTCGGCAGCGCTGATGCTTGGCGAGAAAGTCATGGTTGCCAGTGACAGTAAGCGTTTCATCAAAAAACTCGACAAATCCTTTACTATCAACTACGAAGAATCTAACTCCGAAAAATCACATACACCAAAAAAATGGCGTATCTGGTCTGTTCATTCAGATAATTCTGGCAGTGATGAGAATGTCGCTTTCATCAAAGATATCACCAACGCCGTCAAAAACTTTGATGCCTTGTTCACTTCCCCTAGCCTGGGAACTGGTGTCGATATTTCTGAGTATCATTTTGACTTAGTGTTTGGCGTGTTTCACGGCGTTTCCCAAACCGCTACTGAGTGTGCCCAACAACTGTACCGGTATCGCCCGAAAGTTCCGTTTCATATTTGGGTGGCCCCGCGTCCTCCCTTTGGTTACAAGGATACCAATGCTACCAAGATTAAAGAGCGCTTGCTCCAAACCAATGAAATGACTGCTTTTCTGTTGCGGATTGACAGAGAAACAGGCAAGCGGGGCGCAGAGAAAGATTGGGCGCTTGAGGCTTACTGCCAAATTCTTGGCAACCGCCACTATTCTCTCAATAATCTGCGTGATGACTTGCGATCGCTCCTCACCGAAATGGGCAATACATTTATATGTGTGGGCAGTGATTCAGATCCTCAATCTCTTGAAAGTCTTAAAGCAGCAGCACAAGCTTTGGATAGCGCCCACAATTCGGCTGTTGCCAAGGCGAACAATATTACTTTGAGCGAGTACCGTGCCCGTCAGAGCAAAGATTACCTTGACCCTAATGAAATTTTTGAATGCGAAAAATTCCGCATTTCTGATTCTTACGGCATCGAAGTAACCGAATCACTCGTAGAAATGGATAAAGGTGGTCGCTTAATAAGAGCAATTGCTGGACTTGAGGCAATTTTAGCCCCACCCGAAGAATCGTTTACTGACCCCAAAACTGGGCAAAGTTATCCTACCCCACCAACAATTGTCACCCAAAAAGACCGTACCGAGCGCGACAATCTACCTTTGTGCATCGACTGGGGCAATTATTCGGCGCGGTGGCTGGCTAGATTTAACCTGGGACTGCATCAAATTCTCACTTCTTTAGTGAAGGGTGATGAATTTACTGCCAATGACCCCACTTTGCTCAAGATGACGGCGATCGCTAAAAACTGTGCTGCTCACGTCAAAGCAATTCTTGGGTTTACTATTCCCAGTGATTGTAAACCTATTTGGTTGCTAGCCACTTTAGTAGAGCAGCTGGGGCTAAAGTTGACTTTCCGCAAGCAGGGCAAGCGCGGTCAACAGGTGAAACTTTTCTCTTTATCTAAAGAGGAATTAGAATTTGCAATGCATGTAATTGCTCATCGTGAAACGAAGCGGAATCAAAAAGAAAATCGAACCTGTTATGCCCCCAAAACCCCTGCTGCGTATAGTGTAAACCCTAATCAGCAGCCCGTATCCGTCCCCCCCCCTGATGCTATAGGGAACTCCCATTGCCAAGGGGAGGATACTACAGATGAGAGCAGGGGAGCAGAGGAGCGGAGGAGCAGAGGAGCAGAGGAGTTGAGGAACAAAGAAGAAATTTGTACAAGTTCTTTCCCCTCTGCCCCCTTGCCCCCCTGCCCCTCTGCTCTCTTCACTGATCGCATTACGCTACTCCACTGCGTGGAAATACTTCGCTCTGGTATTTCTCGTGGAGTGGATGCAATTAAAGGCATTCTCAAGCGATGGCAGAGTGATTTGCGCTGGGAGACGGTGCTGGAACTTGAAGCGATCGCTCCTGATGAATTGCGACTTGTCGAGGCAGCAGTACCGGAATTTTATGCCTTGCTGAATGAAGAGGTGTTGCCTATGGAGGGGGCTGGCTAGGGAAAAAATCTTTAGCATTTAAAAGCAGTTTTTCTGCTTAGTTTCCAGTAGCAATCGATGCCACTGGTTCTTATTTGTGCTGCATTCTCACTCGTTCAAATCTTAGAGTTTGTGTAAATGTCAAAGATCCATCAAGTTCAAAGCGCTACTGTCATTCGGTCTAGCCTTGAGATAGCGATCGGTGATGGCTAAATTGGCATGACCCAAAGTTTCTTTCACCAGCACTGGATTAGTCCCGCGCTCAATCGCGTGAGAACCGTGGGCATGACGTAACCAGTGAGCCGAAACCAGTTCGCTTAATCCGGCTTCGAGTGCGATCGCTTTGACAATCGGGTGCAAGTTTTGACGGTCTAAATGTCCTCCCTTTTGACTTGGAAACACTGCTTGATTGGCGTGAGCCGAAGCTTTGAACTCCATTAATTCCGCCCAGAGTTTCGGCTTGATGAGAATTGTCCGATTTTTACTGCCCTTGGCTTTTCGCACGTAAACTTGACCACTCTCACCACGGGGTGTCAAATCTCCCCAAGTCAGATCACAGATTTCACTTGCCCGTAACCCTGCCTGATACAGGAGTTTGATAATTAACAAATTACGTAGGGCTGTGTACTGGCGCTTAGGAGTTTTAGCATCAGCTAAATGCTTAGAAGCTGCTCTTACCAACAATTTAATATCAGCTTCGTCTAAATAGCGTTCGTTGATTACATCCGGCAATTCACCGAGTTTTAGCGCCATACCCACATTAAAAGGGAGATATCCAATTTTATGAGCGAAACTAATCAAGCTTTTAGCTGCGGCAATATATATCCGTTTTGTACTAAGAGCATTGCCCCCAAAAGAACTAGCGTATTCTACCAAGTCTTCATAGGTCACTTTTTTGAGGGGTTTGTCCAAAAATTCCAGAAATCGCCTCGTGTAGCGTCGGTAAGAGATGATAGATGACTCTGCTTTTCCTTCCAACCACAGCGCAATCAACTTCGCCTCCGCCTGCGCTACTGGCAAGGAAGCGATCGCCTTTCTATGCGCTGTTATGTGGACAATAGAGAGCGTCATTTTTATTACTCCCTTAAAAATCAGACACAAGCGTAGTTTCGTCTGGTTTTATAGTGTCTGATTTTTATTATCCTTTAAAATGGGCGTTTCAACTCACCCTCAAGCGACTGAAAATTTCTCGATTTTTGCGTATAGTACACCTCTAATACTGAGGAGCGTGACAAACACAATACTGTTATGCAATTGTTCAGCAGGGTATTTATTTTGAAAACCCTAAAAATAGGTGAAAAAAATAAACTAAAAATGACTTTATAGTTAATAAATGATATAAGAGGTCAAAGAGCATCCTCCAAATGCGATATACAAAAACTACAAATGTAGTATTTAGTTAAAAAAATGGACAAAAGTGCTTATTTTAAAGAACTTGTACAAAATTCTTCCCTACTTATGTTGCTTCAGTACCAATCGGAATAAGGGTTTATTTACGCCGCAGTGTACTGCTTTTTCAGCGCTATCACGCTATAAAACTATAGAGTCATTTTTAGTTTATTTTTTGAGAGTGGTTTGATTGCTTTGTGTTTAAGACACTTTTTTTCTAAAACTGCAAACGGGAGCTAGAGAAGTAGTTTCTCAACAATTGCCAAGGCACTTACCAGACACGGGGCGAAAGCGTTAAAGATATAGTCGCCAACCCAAAATTGCTGGGTGGAGGTCGGCAGAGGAGCAGGGGAACAGGGGAGCAGAGGAGAGATAGAGATTTATATAAGTTCTTTCCCCTCTGCCCCTCCGCACCTCTGCCCAAGAGCTTGCCACCACGCAAAATTCCCTTGGCAGACTACTAGCTACCAGATTTCTCACTCTTGATTGAGAGCAACAACCGCAAGCCGGGTGAAATTGTTAAGTTGAAGATTTCTAAATTGCAATCGTCGGGTGCAAAAAAGCGCTTTCCAAGCGCTGCTGTAATCGCGTATATCGCAGTTGGCCGTCACTAGAATGCAAAGCCTTGGATATCGCTTTCTTGGAACCAACGACAATCGCTAACTGCTTGGCACAAGTTAATGCTGTGTACAACTGCTTACGAGACAACATCATATAAGGCTGCGTATAAATTGGCAGAATTACTACCGGATATTCTGAACCCTGGCTTTGATGAATGGTGAAGCTCCAGGCGAGGGCAATTTGATTTAAGTCTGCTCTGGTCCTAACGACAGTATGCTTACCATACTGTACAGTAACTTCCATCTCTTCAAGATCAATGGTCTTGATAATTCCGAAGTCGCCATTAAAAATTTCGTGATTATAATCATTAGTCAGTTGAATGATCCGATCGCCTTCTCGTAATAAATTCCTGCCCCTGGTAATCTCTACTTTGTCGGGACTGGGCGGATTAATCAACTGCTGCAATACGGTATTGAGGTTACGAGTCCCAAGTAAACCGCGCGAGGTGGGGCAAAGCACTTGCACATCAGTAGCTCGATTGTAACCCAGGCGGGGAATCAAGTCTGTAATGATTTCGGATATTGCTTTAACACCATGTTTGGGGTGATGACCGCCGCCGTGCCACAGACACTCAGACACGGGATTATCAGAAATCGGCTCAATCGTGGGAAACTGGCTTCGGTTAATTTGGTGAGCAGCGGTGATAATTGCGCTCTGTTGGGCTTGCCTAAATACTTTGGTCAACCGCACCACCGGAACGTGACCAGAATTAATCAAGTCAGCAAGGATTTGACCGGGACCGACAGAGGGTAACTGGTCAATATCACCCACTAGCAGTAGTTGGGAACCGTATTGTATTGCCTTTACCAAAGAAGATGCCAGAAACAAATCAAGCATACTAGCTTCTAGCGCGACAATTGCGGTATGGGGTAAAGGGTTTTGATTATCGCGTAAGAAGCCCATTGTCTTTGGGTCAAATTCCAACAAGCGGTGTATCGTCTTGGCTTCGAGTTGTGTGATTTCACTCAGGCGTTGAGCAGCGCGTCCAGTTGGCGCAGCTAAGGCGATAGATTTGCCCATTGCTTTCCACAGAGAGACTATGGTCTGGGTGGTGAAAGTTTTACCGCAACCGGGGCCACCAGTAAGAATCATTACCCTTGAATATGCAGCCATTTCTACCGCTAGCTGTTGCTGTGGTGAAAGTTTGATTTTATGACTCTTGGTGAAGCGCTCAATCCAGGCGCGAACACGAGGCATATCTTGTGCAACTGGTTGGCAAAATCTAGATTGTATTAATTGAGCAAGGTTCTGTTCGGCGTGAAAGTACGTTGGTAGATAACATAGCAACGTTTGGTCTTCGCTTTTCTCGCGGATTAAGTCATCCTTGAGTGCCATGTCTTTGATAATATCAGCGAGGGCATCTTCTTCGGGTGTGTGATCTGCTGTAGTCAGCAGTTTGATAACATTCTCAATGAGTAAAGTCTGGGGTAAATAGCAATGCCCATCGGCAGCAGCTTCGTTCAAAACATGAATTAAACCAGCACGGTAACGGAACTGACTATCAGGCGCAACTCCTAAATTAAAGGCAATTTTATCAGTTCTCAGAAAACCAATACCGTAGATGTCAGCAGCTAACTGGTAGGGATTGCTGGTGAGAGTAGCGAGTGCTTCATCCTTGTACTGCCTGTAAATTTTGACTGCATAAGTAGTAGAAACGCCATGACTGTGGAGAAATAGAATTAAATAGATGTAAGAGATGTAAGAAAATAAAATAAAAATAAGTTGATAGCTAAATAAAGATGTTTTGAATTGAAGCAGAGACTTGATATTTGGGTTATGCCATCGGCGACGGCGACCCGGACGCGAGCAATCCCACAAACTATCGAGTTTGCCCCAGTACCAGCGATGAATTGTGTCGCGTACAGTCTGTGGATGCCATTTTAAGTATTGTGCGATCTTTAGCACTGTCCATCCAGCGGCTGATAAGCGTAGTACAGTGGCACGACTTTGAGTTCTTGGTGGTATACCTTTTGCTTGAGTGAGTGCTAGTAGGGCTTGATCTTCTATTGGTGACAGGTCAACTTTTAAAGGCGCTGGCATCTTGGTCAGGGGTAAAAATATTTACGACTTCTTTAAAACTAAAATATACAAGGCTAAAGTATTAGTCTAATTGCATAGGGCTTGAAAAATCGAGTGTCTGGGCATTAATTATTTAAATCTGACAAATAATTCCTTAATGGACAGCCGTTGGCAGTAGCATCTCTTGATAAAAGCCATCGCTTGAAGAATGCGCTGACACATTTGGCGATGATAACATCAAGGTAATTCATCATGATGAATTACACGATTTAATAAGCGTGGGCAGTCCCAGTTTACCTAGATGATACGCTTTCCATGAGCAATACAGGGCGCAAAAAAAAATTAGCATCTTTCAACTGTGACCAAAGGAAGTGGGAGCAGTTTATCGCCTGTTGCAACTCAAAAGGCACAACAGCAACAGCCACGCTGCTCGAATTTATCGATCTCTACTTAGGCGATTCCCAAGATAAGGCTGATGCAATAGGTGGTAATAATTTAGACGAACGCCTAGACTCAAAGATTAAGGCAAGTGTAGAGAAGTACTTAGTTGCTAGTCATAATAGTGACAGCAGTTCTACCAATGAAACGATAATAGCTATTTGCGAAAGACTTGATAAGCTCGAGTCAGAGTTTTCAAATGAATCTAATAGCAACCAAACCATAGCAATTGATAATCTTGCCAATTTATCACAAAAAGTGGAGGGAATGTGTGCCCGAATGACACAGTTGGCTAAGGCGATTATTAAAATTCAAAACTATCTCAACAACCAACAAAAGCGGGGACAGAAATCGTACTACAATAATTCATCATTCAAAGCGCATACTCCTAGAATGCAACCGTTAACTGAAGAAGGGTTAGCCAAGAGACTTGGTGTAAGTGAAGAAAGTGTACGCAAGGAGCGAATTAAACTCCCCCCACCGCTTTTTGTAGCATGGTGTAAGGGCAAAGATAGAGCAGGGAAAGTGTGGGAATTTAACGAAAATACGGGATTATATCAGCCAGCAAGTTAGTATTTTGATTAATTTCAACTTGTGGCAGAGGATGTGCGCTCTACTGTTGCTATTGCCAATTTTAATTTTTTAAAATGTGATTATTTCACAACCTTCTAGCACTTCGTCATAAACAGTTAGTTGTTGTGTTTTTAAGTGATTTGGTAGTGAATCATCATCAAAGGTCAAAGTAACAATATGAGTATTTTTGAGACTAAGAGATGATTTGCTGATATCGGTTATTGCTGCACTCATACCACTTCGAGTCCCAATCAAATACCTTACTGATTGGCCGATCTTTAACTGTGCTGCTGGAATAGCCATAGATTTTAAAAGTGTAAGTTAAGCAGTAGTCTTTGGATGCTCCCGGCTCAAGCGCCCACGCCCAGGTGATCGCTAAATATTGCTTTTTATTTTGGTATTTCTCTTTAGCCTCAGCTTTTGTTGAGGCTTTTTATTGTTAAGAGAGAGCTAACATTGGTTGCTCAACAATATTTAAGATAATCAACCGTTTCTACTTGTTGAGCAACTCTAAGTCCCAGGTATAAAATCCAATTTGGTCAGGGACTCTAAAGAATCGCCCTGTGCGATGACCCCGTGATAACTCATTCAATATCTTGTTTTTCACTTCTCTAATCTCAGTCGCAGTGAGTTCGCCATAGATTCCGTTGGTAATTTCTGAAACCCCGAAAGCTGTACCCGAATTATTTTCTAGAAAAGTTGTTAGTGCATCAATTAAAAACTGACCCTGAAATTCTTCGAGCATTGGTATATCTTTGGGCTGCGGCGGCAAAACTTGTTTCTTATTTTTGCCTTTGACTCTTGTGGACGAATTTTTCGTCTCCGGTTTTGGTAGCAAAGTTAAAGAGAGAGTATAACATCCCGGTGATCCTGGGACACTGAACCATTTGTTAGTTTCCTTGCCATGAGTGAGGGATGATTGAACTCTGCCTTTGATGACCTTGAAGGCATCTGGCTCTAATTCCCCATAGAGCATTTTGACAATAAAATCGATGTGAACAATTGTGCCAATGTGTTCTGCCAAAACCTGTTCAATAGCTTCCGGGCGAGACAGCGATTGGAAAATAGGCAACATGTCCGTCTCGGTTCCATGTTGCGTTTGCTGTTGAGTTGATGTTTCTATCGGTGGCTCTAGGAGGAATGGACTATCTGTAGCTGCATCAGATTCTTCACCTGACCAAGCTTGTATAAGTGTGAATATGTTTTGTTGAGTGGAGTTTGACGGCTGGGTTGCGACTGTTGATGTATCCTGTGAATCGTCTAATAAAGGATGGGTAATAGGTTCAACATCGTCATTAACAGATTCCTCACTTAAGAATAAGAAAAAGTTTTTTCCTTTTTCAGAGGTGAATTCTTCATTATCATTATCCACCTTCTCAGTCAAAGGCCAGTTAGATAATAGAGCTTCTACATGAGTGAGATTTGCTTTGGCTAGGGTATATAATTTTTCGTACTCTTCTGCAAGAGGTGCGTAGTAATCTCGCAATGCGAATAGTGACTCGATTGCTTTTTGGGGAGGTGATAAAGGAAAGGGGCTATTCATCAAGTTTGGAGTTAACTATACCTTGCGACACTCGTATAGTTATGAAACGACATCGAGTGAATTGGAAAAGAATTGATAGTTTCACACCTATTGTAAAGTATTTGAGCAATCAGATATAAAGTGATGGCATAACCGCAAGAGCGTGGATGACGATGCTCCGCCCCCCAGTAGTGGACTGATTAATAAAGGCTGCTACTATGTCGAGCTACAAGTCAACGCCCAACTGGAGCGCGTCCGGTTCATGGTTATCATTGATGCGATCGCCACTATTGAAGTTAGCCGCAACTATACCTTAGCTACCGTCAATGGCGCTCAAGCCGGGCAGAGTATTGATCAGGTCAAAGCAATCTATGGTAAGAATCTTGTCACTAAAGACAATACCTTAATCTACACACCTCCCAAGAAGAAGTTTCGCATAATTTTTGAAACGGATCGAGATCAGATCACTGGGTACAGGGCTGGGAGATTGCCTGAAGTTGACGGGAGCAAATGGATGTTTTGACTATCAAAACTAAGCCAAAGTATGTCTAGTAGTCTGCTGGCTAGGGAAAAGGGATTTAAACCCTTTCCCCAGTACCCAAAAAATAGCTAAGTCACGAAAGGGAACTACTAGAATCCTTTTTTCCACTTGTCTAGTGTTGGACAAGTTGACCCCGTAGGTAATAGTCCATTAGATGACACACCAAAATTTCTGAGAGAGGTTAACTCTGACTCAGCATTTCCTATTACTGCACTTAGTATTTTTTGTTTTTCTTGTTTGTTAATTACCTCAGTTTTTGAATCTTTTGGTAGATTGGCATTCGCTTTTTTTAACGTAAACTCAGAAACTCTATAAAAATTTTCCTCTCCTAATTGACCTAAGCTTACGCAACCTCTGGATTTTACAAACAATCCTGTGATTTGAAGACTTGGTGAAAGATCGGGCTTATTTACAAACTTCACCTCTTTAACTGGCCCCCAGACATAAGCAGGTTGAAAAAATCCCTTAGCTGGTTCGTTCTTGGTTTCATTGCAACCTTTATTGAGATCCTCATTCATTGTGACGCTAAGTTTCCCATCACCACAGACTTTCCAACTGACTCTGTGCAAATCAGGGGTGCTGTTTACATATTCTTGCACCTGCTTCTCTTTTGGGCTTTGCTCATCACTTGCCGCCGCATAAGCCTGTTTCAAGTCATTCTCTGCCTGAGCAACCTTGTCCGCATTAGATTGGCAAGCTCCTAAGTATAGTCCTACACCTATTGAAACAAGTGCTGCAAATATTTTTCTTTTACTCATAAATACTCCAACAAATGATTATGAAAATTAATTTCCAATTTCCTTGCTTGACCAAATATCTACTTCTAACAAATGCTGAAGTACAAGCTGCAAGTATTATACATATTTGTTCTATACATGCAATCAAGTTTTAACAGTTTTTAGTTATGATGCAAAACATGGTGAGGTAGGCACTTGCCAATAATAAAATGCCCAGCCGTCGCTTTCGACCTCCGGTCGAAAGCACCTAAATCTCTCGGTTTTGCCAACAAAATTATTGAAACGGCTGGGCATTTTATTTCTTGGATCTCCCGTATCGAAGGGAAAGTTCAATTTATGGAGAGCAGTGATACTTAAACAAGTGGGAAGTCGGAAGTCGGAAGTACAGTTTTGTAACGGGGATTTTAACGCAAATTTCTCACAAACAATAAAAAATCAATTCACATCGCTTGATATAAGACATTTTTTGATACATCATCAATTGAAATGTATGATGGTAAACAAAGTAAGTACAAAATAGCCATTATCAA
>JAHHHR010000092.1 GCA_019359245.1 Nostoc desertorum CM1-VF14
ACTGTTAACTGAGGGATAAAACAAAAAATGATGTTCAGCAATGGCTGAAACCTAAGTCCCACAATGGTTATAGCGTTTGCATTAATTCCTTAGCGTACAATTTTCCCGTTTTGGCACAGTCCTGCCACAATTAGTAATTATTCAAATGGTTCGTTGGCAAGTTGTATTCTTGGACAAGATACGACCGTGCAGGTTTACAACCCCCGTTCCGGGTCATTTAATTTTTATTGCCTTGCCCAAAAATTTATATCTTTTGATGACAAAGCACAGTTTCAAAGTTGCCAGCTTTCACAGGAAATCAAACTTATAAAAGGTAACTCAGTTGAAACTGAAGAATATAAAGTATATTCTTCAGTTTCAACTGATGGTATTCAATCCATTACGTGTACTCCCTAAAAGGATGTTTTAAAAGTAACGTTTGAGCTTAACAACTATACATCACATCAAATTTAATCCTATTTATGCCCAATTACCTAATTTTAATTGGAAATTAGCTGCTGAAAGTTTATTTATACAAGAAAATATTAATTTAATTGAAATAGCCAATAACTGTGATTGGAGAATTACTCAAAAAATATATGATAAAACAATAAGAACAATTCAAGATACTCAAGGTAGTATTGTTTTTGATGTTACAAAGTTACATATTCCTTATCAAAATACTATTACATTAGCTCAATTTATTGCAAATAACCTTTTTATAAAGGATAGCAAAAAAGGAAATTATCTAATTAGCTATGACATAGTTTTAGCTTTAGCAGCATTATTGTTATATATTGCCGATTGGGATATTGAAGCTGCTATTTTAAAATTAATAAAAATAGTAGAATCTCCAGCCCCTAATGACATAAACTCTGGAAATGTTATTGGATTAAACCCTTTTTATGATTTTGAAGTTTGGGCTATTATTGCAAAAGTTAGAGAAGTTTCTAATTCCAGTACAAACGGTTTTGATTATAAGGCGCATATAGAGGCTATCGAAACACGGTTAAAAAGTGAATATGAACTATGGAAGTCATTACATAAATAAAATAGTTAACCATTTCCCTACATTATTCAAAAATCCAAAGCTGAGATCGCGTTTTGCTTCTGCTTCTCAGTTACCCCCAGATAGCGCTCCAAAGCTGCCAAAGTCCGATGTCCCGATATCTCCTGAATGTGGCGCAACGGTATCCCTGCATCGCTCATTCTGGTTAACGCAGTCCTGCGGAAACTGTGCGTACTCACCCCCTCAATGCCCATCCGCACACAGGTATCTCTGAGGATTTTATCGGCGCTGACCTTGTGGATATGTAAGAGTCCATGCCGCCCCGGAAACAAAAACTCCTTACGGCGATTGGGGTTGTACTCTTCTAAATACTGCTTGAGCTTCGGATGCACTTGAATTTCCCTAGTGTCTCGCTTGCCTTTAGTGTTGACACTGCGTAGCACTAACACGCCTCTGACACCGTTGCTGCCAAACACATCTTTTACCGCCAAAGTGCAAGCTTCGTTAATCCGGCAAGCAGCATAAAGGCACACCCCAAATAAAGCGCGATCGCGTGGGTTGACAAAGCCCTCGTTAAATAGGACATTGATTTGATCGGGCGTGAGAATTTCTGCCCTGCCGAAGCGGTTGATTTTCATAGGGTCTAGCCTACATGATCTAAGTGCAATAACACAATGTAACTGACCAAAAAGCCTATTGTTTCGTCAGCGATGACACCCGATTAACCCAAACTTATCAATCAGCCCAACAGCACTCACGCTACAAGCCGCATTCTTTCGTTGGCTGATAAAAATAGCTTATGTTTGCAACGCTCTGACCACTTGCAGGTATGATCCGCACCAGTATGATTTGCTCATGTTGCGGCTTGCTCAACTGTCTATACTGCTTCTATACCCCTGGTTGATCCATCGTTGCTATCAAAACCGATATCAATTTTCTCTCCACCAGCGTCTACACGGCAGTCTAGAAGGAAAGCAACTGTAAATAAAATTTACCTCTTTTGTGGTGCGGGGGACATTTCATGCTATTGTCTGACTGATTTTATAGGAAATTTCATATAATATGGAAGATGATGAGGATATTATAGAAATTCCTTTACGACCTCTGGTTTGGATGGGAAACTCTCTCAAAAATATCCGCTCATTTCCAGAAGAGGTGCGTGCATCAGTAGGCTATGCACTGCAATTGGTGCAAGCAGGGGAAACACCAATGGATGCCAAGCCTTTTAAAGGGGTTGGGAGTGGGGTGTATGAAATCGTCAAACGCTACGATACCGATACTTACAGGGCCGTCTATGCGGTAAAGATTGCAGAGAGAATTTATATCCTGCACGCTTTTCAAAAGAAATCAAAGCAGGGAATTAAAACCCCACAGGCTGATGTTGACCTGATTAAACAACGCTATAAGGATGCGGTAGCAAGGGAGAAACAACAATGACTCAGGAACCCGTTTTTGAAGAAAGCAGTGGCAACGTATTCGCTGACCTTGGTTTGGCAGATGCGGATGAACTTTTTACACGGGGCAAGATAGGGATTCAGGTACTCCGCATTTTGAAACAACGCAACCTGAAACAGCGTGAAATCAGCGAACTTCTTGGCATTCCGCAGCCGGAAGTATCTCATTTGATGAAAGGAGAGTTTCAACGGTTCAGCGAGGGCAAACTCCTCATTTTCCTCAAGCGACTCGATACGGAAATCACCTTACATCTTCGCCCTCGTCACGCGCAGGGCGAATCTACTGAAACTGTGATATCGCTATAGGGAAGGATGGAAGCCTGAAAATTTCTTAATTCTTACGGTACATAAAATGGCAATTTCCAATACCTAAACCATTATCCAGCACCGGGGGTCACAGTGTTCTGGTTTTGCGCCTTTTGTAGCCAATCTGTCTATACTCTGTTTTATACCCTTGGTTGATAAATTGTTGCTATCGGTGTGTGAGATCAACTGTAGACAATAGCTGACACCGCACTTGCTTTCTTCAGATACACAGATTAGGGATACCTCTTGCTTCTAGCTTTTATTGGCAATAGAATGTTTTTTTTAATAAGATGCAACCGTTTTATAATGCAAAGTTTTAATGAAAAAAAGAGAAATAGTATATAACCAAAATATCAGTATATATGTTCTTCAGCTTGAAAATGATTCTTACTATATCGGTCAATCTATTAATGTAGAGCGTAGGGTCGAAGAACATAGACAGGGGCAAGGAGCAAGCTTTACTCAGTTGAATCCTGTCAGAGATTTGATTGAAGTATTTGTGACAGAAACAAAAAAATTGATAGAGGCAGAAGTGTATGAAGACTTCTTTGTTATGAAGTATATAGAACAGCATGGAGCAGAGAAGGTAAAAGGAGGAACTTTTTTACAATCCTCAAAAAAAAGAGAAAGTAGGTTTAGGTTTTACAAAAATTTATTTTTAGAGGCTAAAGAGTGTAAAAATCCTCCAAAAGCTTTTTTTGAAAAAGTTTCAGGTATTAGAGGACAAGGAAGCATTAAACAGATTTATCAGTGAGTTAGGGGGGTAAATGAACAATCGTACAGATAGTTACGCGCTTGGCTGTAACCCTTGCTAGATAAGCATTATGCCAATCGATATTTTGGGCAATTCTCAATGTACCAATTAACCTATACTTTATTTTGTGCAGAGTTTTGCAACGTAGCCATAAGGGTAAGAGGCTACAAAAATTAGAGGGGTTCAAATGGTACAGCCCTCCATAGCGTGTTAAGTCTACTAAATCCAACGCATTCGCTTAAAAGTAAGATTTTTTTCTATAAGCCTTACAAGGCAAAGCTTTTGATAGTTTGTGTGGCGGCAAGTGACAAGCTGGCTGATCCCACCCCTAAAACTGATAAATCTCTTGCTCACAAGTTCCTCAAATTGTTTCTATATTTTTAAAGTGAACTAACCCCAATTCACCAGCACTCATATGGAATACCTCTGCTATCTTGCAAATGCTAGCCTTACACTACGGTTGGTTGAATACCTGCATGGTAGACCTCAACTCAAAGTCAGTTTTGTCACTGTAATTAATACTATTGACGGCTGGGTGATTAGAGTCAGACTGAAGCATCAACTATCACATAAAGAAGATGGTAATTTCAGGTCAATCTTAAGTGAATTAGGAATTTTGTACTCACCACCAAAGCGGGTACAATTGGCACTTTGGAGTTTAGCTGGCGGACAGTCCCCTGTTGATGTCATGCGTCGCTACCAGGTTGCTGTAGTTTCTCATGGTCAGCCACAAAAAGAGGAGATAGAAACGTTCCAGCAACATTTCATCAAAGGATTGGGTTACTGTCCACAAACCTTGGCTTGACCTCAGATTATTTCTTGCACTAAACGCTATTGACGCGGTTGTTGACAGAAAATTAAAGGTAAATGAATTTATAGAACTTTTAAGAAAACCAATTAATAAACGTCTTATTTTTTGTATAAATACTATGATCTAAATTAGATATATCAGCTACTTTAAAATTACAAGTGTTTTTTAAAAGTACAAGAGTAGATCAGGTTGGGAACATGAAAATCGGAATTGCACTTGTTTCAATATTAACACTAGCGGCTCCATTAACACTAGCGACTCCAAGCTATGCTCAGTACGTGGATGACCTGTACGCTGTTTTGGGAAGTAATAATCCTTGTGAGGGATTTGGAAGTGAATGGAGAACATTTGCATATGATGGGACTTCAAATATTTCTTATTGTGCAAGAATAAAAAACGGAAATCCTAATAATACGATTGCGGTTACAGATATAACAGGTGTATATCGTAGTCCTTGTAGTGGCGGGTTTCAGGAATTTGCATATGATGGTACTGCTGACATCCATTTTTGTGCAAAAAAAAGCACGGTTTCTTCTGCAAATATTTACGTTACAAATGTTGACGCACAGCTTGGAACAGGGTGTTTAAGGGGATGGGATAGAGTCGTATTTAACGGACGTTCCAACATTAGCTTTTGTGCACTCTTCAACCGAAGGTAATAAATAGCTGTAGCGAACTGCAAACAAGCCGATTTTGAAACCACATTATGGGTCTTGTCAGCTTTTGGTGATCAATAGTGGGCTGGTTTAGGCAGAGGGCAGAAGTAAGAAATAAGAAAACTATAGAAATTCTTGCGGCGCAAGGGTTACAGAACCTCTAGATCACAATTTTGTCTTCAAGTTGGATCTGAGTCTTTGTCACAAGTTCTACGACGACAGGCAAAATCTTAAAACCCTTCTGCCTTCTGCCTTAAAGTGCGTAACCTTTAATCATCACCAAAAGTGGACAAAACCCTTTTAATTTTGCAAGTTTATCCATCCATTATCGCAACTTTGCACTTAGAGATCAGGCCATGTTAATCCCTCAGAATGCTTACGCTAATACACGGTTGAATGGCAATGGAGAAATTTTGGTCGTCAAGGAACTCGATAATCCTGAAAGTCAGACATAACAAGCACTTCAACAATTAGTATTAATTCAGCCTACTTTGATATTTGAAGAGTTTAACTGTCCCACTATTAGATTGGAAATCCGACAGTAATTATTCTCCCAAATGCCTGCTACTTCGTGAACCCAACACCTCAATTAAGTTAGCCTTATCAATCCAGCACCCCCAATTCCCGCCTTTGCTTCCATCGATAAGTTTCACAAATATCTACACCTGTCTATACAGGCGTTGGCATTCAAGCTTGCGGTACGCCCATGCCAAAGCTATGATTTTCCCGTCGACGGGAATGGCGATCGCCACCGGAGTTAGTCAAAGTTTGGAGGTTGGTAATTTTGGGCAGTTTCTATCACTGCCGGGGACAATCTGAGTAATTCTAATTTTTTACAATGGTAAGTGCTGACAATTAGCGATCTCCAAGTTATTCGCTACCAAATAATCCATTGCATTTATAGACTCCGGTAGTTGGGCATCGGCGATCGCTCTCCTCAACAAGGAGAAAAGTTCAGGTACATCCATCCACTACTATTGGCACGGAAGTTGTGCTGACCTGCACCTAAGCTACAATCGAAAATATCCTTTATTGATACACCAGTTTTGTGATCGCTCTGCTCCAGTTTTTTACTTCAGTCCGGACTGTTCTTTACTCTTGAGCCTGTCATGCTCAAGAGTAGCTGTGATTTTAGAACCGTTGGTAGCGTTACTCAAATATTCTGAAGTTTCAGAATGCTGAAGAAAAATGCGCGATTGCTTTGTTTAGCATTTTGGACAGTTATTATTGAAAACTACGGTTACACGATTTTATTAAAGTATAAAATCTGCTCACATATGAGCAGTCTTAGGGTAATGCTTTGTTTTTTTCTACTTGCACTTTATCCTAAAAATTAAATGTGCTATTTGTATATAGCATAAGTAAAATGTTTGTCGCTCTAAAGGTTTATGGAAGAAGATACTATCTCGATTGTTACTGATGATATTCCACTAGCTACAGAAACAAGGTCTTGGGAAGCACCACCTGAAGCTGTAAATTCAAAAGTAGAAGTTAGTGTTAGTAAGTTAGAACAGGAAATGGCTCAATTTTTGCATTCAGTAAGTCGCTTATTTCAACGTGCTGAAGTAGAAGCCAAAAAAACATCCGGAATGCGTCTTGATGAAATTGAGCTATCTGTAGAAATTAACGGCGAAGGTAAAGTTAGCTTAATTGGCAATGGCGCAAAAGCTGGTGGTAAAGGAGCAATAACGCTGAAATTTAAACGACAAGAACTAGGACTAAACTGATTAGGTCTCTTGCAGAATTTAAAACGACCCCCTTCTCCTAACTTTGGCAGGGGGATTTAGGGTAGGGAAGGTATTCATACAATAAGTTTATTATCTAACCAGTACTAAACTCACATTAGCTACAAGAATATTTTAATAGTTTATTTATATTACTAAAAAGACAATATCTTGATAGCTACCGAAGTTATATGAATGTATGCAGGTAGGAAAAAATGGATTTTAGTATCATGGATCTTAGAGGTCAAAATTTCAGGGGACAAGACCTTTCTGGAGCAAATTTTACTGATGCCGACATACGAGGCGCAAATTTTACTAATGCTCGGCTAACAGGGTGCAACTTCTATCAAGCTAAGGCTGGACAACAAATCCATTGGACAGCTACTTTGCTTTTCGGGTTATGGCTTTTATCGGGAGTATCAGGATGGTTTCTAGGATTTTATAATCCTTTTTTAGGATTGATACCTAAAACCGACAGTATAGAAAACATTATTATTTTATTAATTAGTTTAGCGGTACTAGCAGCATTCTTTACTGTTATTATTCGTAAAAGTTTAGCAGCAGGATTCATTACTGTTAGTATTTTTATAACTTTTGCTGGAATTTTGGCAGCTTGGGTTCCTGGAGCTTTCATTGCAGCTATCTTTTGCTCTAGAATTGCTAGTTTCGTTATTATTTTTATGTCTGCAATTGCTGCGTCTTTGGCTGTTGCTGGAAGCTTAGCTGCTAGAATTACCGTTATTTGCGCTATAACTGGAGCTTTCGTTTCCCCAGTCTTTGGATACAAAGGAGAAAATTGGTTTCTTGCTATTACTGCCACTATTTTAATATTGCTAAGTACTTATATTTGTAGGCTTACTTTATTAGGAAATAAGGAAGATACCTGGATTAAGAAAGTTGCCATTACATTTGCCGCTATTGGAGGCACAAGCTTTCTTAATGCAGATTTAGCTGATGCAAATTTTACTAAAGCAATACTCAAAGGTACAAATTTAAGAAGGGCTAACTTAACTCGCACCCGTTGGTTTCAAGCCAAAGGTCTTGAACTTGCAAATGTTGAAAATACTTATCTCCAAAATCCATCTGTACGGCAGTTAGTTGTTACAGGTCGAGGAAATGCTCAAAATTTCGACCGTGAAAACCTGCGGGGCATCAACTTACAATCAGCTAACTTAGCGGATGCCAGCTTTATCGGTGCTGACCTCAGTGAAGCTAATTTGCAATATGCTGATTTATCCAGAGCCAAACTCAAACAAACCCAATTAGACGCAACCGATTTCACAGGTGCAAACCTCACAGGTGCATTCATTGAAAATTGGGGCATTACCACCAACACCAAATTTGATGGGGTGCGGTGTGAATACGTTTATATGCGGCTCCCGACTATAGAAAATCCTGACCCTCCCCGCAAACCAGATAACAGGCAGAAAGTATTTGCATATGGTGAGTTTGGCGATTTCATCAAGCCCATCTTTGATTACCTTGAACTTTATCACAACCAGGATGTTGACCCCTGTGCAATTGCAATTTCTTTTAAGCATTTGGCAGAGAATCACCCTGATGCCAAATTAGAAATTGTGGCCATGGAGAAACGGGGACAAGATAAGTTTTTACTTCTTGCCAAAACCGCAGCTACATCTGACAAGTCCAAACTGAGTACAGAATATTTCGATACTTATAATGATATTAAAGGCTTGACAGAGCAAGAAATTAAAATATTTTGCGGAGAAAAAGATGACAGGATTCGTAGTTTAGAAACTATGGTAATGACGGCACTGCAAAGCCCTCAATTTGATGCACAAAGCTTTCAAAGAGACATCCCAATCCTAAGACCACCAGCGCATATTGGAAGCGGCCTGATAAATGCTGAGACAGTAAAATTTGAAGGAATAGGCGGCAACATTTACAATACCACCCTAGGTAACAACCGCGCAGTTCAAGGAAAAGATAATCAGGCTGTTCAGGGTGATAGCAATTCAGTAACGCAACAAAACCAACAAGATACAGAAGCACCTCTTGTACGTTATCCAAATCTGAATAGCCCAGAGCAAACTATCATTCACCAAAAGTTCAGTCTGTTAGCACAACTTTTGATTAAATCTCCTGAACCAAGCGTTAAAGCTATTTATGTAGAAGACACAGGCGACCCAGAAAAACTACCCGAAGTAGAGGTAGTAGTGCGGAATCCTCGCGGCTTTGATATAGAGGGTAGTGATAGTACTCTCATGAAGGTAAAGCGTGAAACAGACTCCAGTGTAGAGTTTATCCTTACACCTCGTGAATTAGGTGAACAAGAGATTCGAGTAGATTTCTATCAGTCTGACAGACGTATTGGTACAGTACGTCGCAATATTTTAGTTGTTGATGAGCCTTCAGATTCAAATGTAACTCAGCCAAAAAAAACAATTGGCATTGAGTTAAAAGCAACACCTACTACACCACCACCCGATTTGGAGTTGTGCGTAGAGTTACGCGATGATTGTACCCTCTACTTTACGCTGCATTCAAAAGTTGCTGGGTATCACCATGCAAAAGTTGGTCAAGTAATACTTAAAGGCTCACCGCTGGAGAAGATGCAGGCGGTGTATCAAGAAATGAGCAATAAAGCAGCACCAATTCAACTAATAGAACAAGCCTCTGCTGAACGTCGATTGGCAGCTTTAGGGCACGAACTATGGGATGAGCTAATTCCTGAAAAATTGAAACAAGAATATTGGCGTTTTAAATTCCACGTCAAATCTATTCTTATCACTTCAGATGAGCCGTGGATACCGTGGGAAATGATTAAGCCATATCACTTTAATAATGAAGGAGAGCGAAAGGATGAGCTATTTTTGTGCCAGCAATTTGCTCTATCTCGTTGGCTTTCGGGTGAAGGAGGTACAGCCGAAGAATTATTTCTAGGTAGAGCAAGACCAGTAGCTCCCACTCAGGTCAACCTGCGCTCAGTACAGGAAGAGGTAGCATTTATTAAGCAATTGTGCGATTTGCGTTCAGACATTATCGTGTTAGAGCCTTGTTGTTCTTATCAGGAAGTGCTGGATTGGTTAGAAAACGAGAAATTCTTTATCTTGCACTTTGCTTGTCACGGGATGTTTGATGCCACTTATCCTAATAACTCAGCAATAAAATTGTCAGATGGCATTCTGCGTCCTTCTGATATTAGGGTAAGATTTGGTGGTAAACGACCACGTCCATTATTATTCATAAATGCTTGTCATGGCGCACGGTCAGAGTTTAGCTTTACTGGGGTTGGGGGTTGGGCAGAACGACTAGTAACAAAAGCAAATGTAGGTGCTTTTGTGGGAGCAATGTGGGAAGTAAATGATGGTTTAGCACTAATATTTGCTCGAAGCTTTTACACAAAATTATTAAAGGACAACGCGACTATTGCTGAAGCATTTAAATATGCAAGAGAGGAAATACGCCAGCTTGCACCTTACAATTCAACCTGGTTAGCATACGTACTATATGCTGATCCCGAAGGACGAATCAAGGAGGAGGCTGCTATCGATAATACCACTGACTTAGACAAATTCCGGCAGATGGTGTATCAAATAAAAGCTCAAGTGGAGCGTGAGGCTTTTAATGAGAAAAAAGAAGCTGCATTGCTAAGAATCGTAGAACTGGAAGAATCCATCATTTCTAAAGAACCAGACTTAGACACAATAGCATATGTCAAAAAATGGTTTAGTAAGAACTTGCCTCAACACTCTACGGCAATTACTCAGCTTATTGTTCATCCTAGTGTCATTAAATTGATTACGTCCGTTGATGATGCGATAGCCAATGAGTTCTGCGAGCGTTTTAACATTGAGTAAATTTATTTGCAAATATTGACTACAAACACCTGAGCGAAGCTGATTTTTTTGGATGCTGTGGCTTGAGTGTGCATGACAACCGGAATAACCCTCTTCTAAGAAACCAGATTTTCTGAGAGCTGAGGAATAAGTTACCACCAGCTTGTGTTCCCCCTGTGATATTGAGGGTACTGCCATCTGGCATAACGACAGAATTATTAGGCAAGGTGTTATCTAGGATAATTTGACCAAAAACCCTGTCTTGCAAAGAAGCAATTAACACACTTCCCACTACCAAACTACTACACCAACGCCGCCAATCTTGAGTTCTTCCTGACATAGCGCTCCCCAATAAATCCACCTTGTAACTAGTCTTTTCCCCTAGCGTTGTAATGCTTTAAAATGCGCTTCCTAGCAATGTTTTGCAAGCCAACTGCATGGAATTAAGTCAACCTAATTATTTTATCAAAGCCCCTTTGATTGATTTGGCAATCCAAAAGTTTGCTAACTTTGCTGTCTTTATCTCTGGCTTGAGCAGGCGAGTTTTATGCAAAAGTGAGTTATTTTTACAAGACTTTACGTAATGAAATGCTCAATGTCATTAATGAGAAATCCGGGTAGCGAGTCGGGTTAACGGCAAAAGAATACATGTTGAAACGCGATGGCGTTTGCGATGGTTATCAGAACATGGGTTCTGGTAAGCCAAATTCTCATAAGTAAAAAAAGGATGGCTCGTGCCACCCGTTGAGCCATTAAAAAGCTTACTCAGGAGTATTTTTGCACGTCGATTAGGGAGCAATACCCGACTTAATATCAACCATTTCTGTTGAGAGAATTAAATCTCACTAATCCCCGACTTAATTCTTTCGCTATCCTCACCAATACATCATTCATTCACAATCAAGTTATAGTCTATATAACCCAGCATCGCCCCTCTTTTTATCGCCTCATAACGGTTCTTGACGTGCCACTTACTATACAAATCACTGGCATAATTTTTGACTGTACTAACAGAGAGAAACATTTCTTTGGCAATCTGTTCAAAAACTAAACCCTGAGCCAGTAAACGCAGGACTTGTATTTGTCGCTCAGTGGGAGGTTCAAACAAGTTTTTGTCAACAAAACTAGGGTCAATATATCTGTTGTGATAAAGGCTTTCTAACAGTTTTTTAGCCAGCTTAGGGTCAAGTAGACATTCATTAAAGTAAGCTCTCTTGATGGCTAGTTCAATCAATTCTACATCAGCACTTTTGAGTATATAAGAATCAGCACCATGACGGAAAGCCGAGTTAATAAAGTCTGAATGAGTCTGATTAGTAAAAATCACTACTTTACTATTAGTATTCCTTTTAATTGAGCGAGTCAGTTCTAAACCACTCATATCGGGCAATATTAAATCAACTAGCACAACATCAGGGTTCATCTGTTCAATTAACTGAAAACCTATCTTCCCGCAAGTCGCATCACCTGTAACTTCTATATCAGGAGATTGTGAAATAGCACCTTTGATGCCTAAGAGAGTGAATATTTCTGGTTCAACAATTACTATTCTCAGCATGATTTTATTAATCCTCTAATAATAAATGGTTCTTTATTGGGGAATTTATTATTGGTGTCTGTGCCGTGACTGTCCGTCTTGCCGTGAAGCTGCCGTAGGCTACGACCTATACATGGTATGGATTGCCGTGATTGTTGCCGTATGCCGTAGACAGCCATAAAAGCAGGTTTTACATCTGTTAGTGTTACCACGGCATCACGGCATCATGCTCACCAATCAGGCAGGGAGTAGCTATCATTACCGTCAGAATTTATCTTCTCAGTCTTAACTAATTCAGCTATTCCATCAATTAATTCTGACTCTGAATAACCAGATAACCTGTCTGCTTTCTTCAAATCGCGTAATGTTTTTGGCGTTTTAGACTTCACATTCTGGAAGTATTCATAAATCTTTTTCGCTACTTCAGATAATGGTTTGGAATGTATCTGGTGAGTCGGACTTAAATTAAATTCCAGGTCAAATACTCTATCTAGATATTCCTGCTCCGAAGCAATCGAGTTGACTTTATTAGATAAAAGGGGCATTAATGCCACAACAAAACCACCAACGGAAGCAATCATCACTGGACGTAATTTTTGAGAAGAGACTGCTTTCACTGACAGATATTTAGATTTAATTTGCTCCCGCTCAAGCTTACCTGGAATAATGTCACCTCTATTTAAAATCAGTTCCAGCACCCCATAAGATTCTTGTTCCCTTCCGTTCTTGATATACCTGTTACCTAACAACAATAAATTGAGACAGAGACGAGTTTGAGCATCCATCTTTTCAATGCCCAAAGCCGCCAAATTAAAAGACTGTAGGGAGGCAATAAACTTAGTATTAAACTCTCGACCAATCAGTAAAACATCAAGTAATTTACCCCCATAATTCCAGTCGGAGTAATGCTTGCTTAATTGGTCAGCAATCACTAACCAGTCATCCAGAATTAGAATCAATGGTGGTAAGGATTCGCGCTTTGATTCTGGTAACTGTTTACGCTTTTTGTAGTCGGTGTAAAAGTTGTCAATTACCTCTTTCGCTAGGTCTGGGTTTTCCTGATCAAAGACAATTACTCTTTCTTTCTCGCGTAAACCGCAGAAACTATCATTCTTAGCACTAATTACCCAGATATCAGCACTCTTGTAATCCGCCAAGATTTTCTGAATTAAGTAATTGAGCGTTACTGATTTACCGCTTCCCGGTGCGGCAACTAAAGCAGTGGAGCTATCGGCTCTGGCTAGGGCTTGCAAAGTATTTAGGGCAAGAGATTCTGATGGGTCAAGGCTACCATTCGTATTTTGTTGTAATGTCTGCTGTTCTTCCCCAGTAACTTTATCGTCACCTCTGGCGATATCCTGCATTGATTGCCCTGGTAATGCTGCGGCGGGTTGTCCAGTCACCTGTTGCAGTTGCACCCGTGCTTCTGCCTCCGCCCTCAAACGTACCTGCTCCTGAAAGATAGCTAACTCTTGCGGTGTCATTTTTGACAACTGCGCCTCTCTTACCCGTCTATTCTCCGTCCATTGGTGGAATTCGTAATCTAGTTGGGCGCTGTATGCTTCCTTATGGAGCCTTAACCCGTACCAAAGTTTAGAAATTAACCAGTTACTACGAATTTCTTCCCTAACTGAAGGCATTAGTTGGATTAATCGCCATTCCCTAGCTTTAGATAACCCATAAGCTCCACCAACGAATAGCACTGAAGCTAATCCCCAAATCGGCTTATGAGGGTTGCTTGGTGGAATAATTCTTAATCTGGTTGCTTTGGTGGGCAGGAAGTTATCACGCTGAAACTCTGGGTTAGCTGGGGCATAAGCTTCAGCATAAAATTCCGACTCTGGCATTATGTAACGCTTGTTGGGAGTGCAGTACCTTTGACGGTTAACTGGATGAGTGAGCGTTTCGGGGATAAAACAATACTCAACCAAACTAATCTGAGTGCCGGTAAATGACTTTGCCCCACAAATTAAGCCAATGGTTGCCAGCACCCCCACAGTAATATTGTTGGCTGTTCCTGATCGTAAATAATCCTCAAACCGCTTACGTTTCATTGGCTTCTCCCCCTGGCCATAGCTGCAATCAACAACAACCCTAATGCTGCCAACCCGATCATTAACCAAGGTGTTTCAGTCTTGGGAGTTGGTTTAACCTCATACTGTTTAACCTCCTGATAGAACCGTGTCTTACCTGTATTAGTTGCACTAGACACCATTCGATATTCATCAAACGCTACCCAAAGAGTTGCCCCTACGCTTGCAGTTTGGGCAGTCGCCACCATAAAGTCTTTACCAATGTGGATTCGCCCGTCGTATTGAATTTTCGTGAGAGTGTCGGCGAAAAATAGCCCTAGTACAATGCTGCTTAAAGTGCCAGAAGCGATCGCCCCAATCCCAAAACTCGTTAGTAGGCTGACTCCAGCATTGGCAGTAAACACACCCAGGAATGTGAAGAGTGCTTTGTTTAGCAGTTGCTTGTTACTGAAGACATCCCTAATAGATTGCTCAAGGCGATCGCCGTCTTCATCCTCCGGGGAAAGCTTAGTTTGTTGCTGTTCACCCCAATTGGTAGAGGGAGTCTCTTCATTGGTGGAGTGAAATTGAGATAACAGGGTGTCAAAATCATTCATTTTTACTCCTTCTTAACCCTACAAACGGGCATGAAAGCCAGAGTTTCTCATCCTCTGGCTTTTTACTTATGGTTTAAATGCCCATGAAGTTGCGGAACCACTGCCCTACTCGGCTAATCCCAGCAGTGCGGGAGTAATTGGGCTTGGGTATGCGGTCGGTTTTCGCTTCACTACCGTTTGTCCACAGTGCGCTAGTTACCGCAGTTTCATAAGCGCGATCCGCCGCGTCTTGTGTCTCAGGCAGCTTGTTAGAAGCTTTGATTAAATCAACTTCATACTTAGCCAATGCCATAAGGTCAGCAGTGGCCCCAGATATCTGAATCAAGGATGAGCGTTGCGCGTGACGGGTGGCCTCCGCAGTGGTGGCGTTGACGTGTTCTGCCTGCATCTCGGATATCTCGTTTTTGAAACGCTGCTCTCCTGTCTTACTGGTGTTGATAGCTTTCAGGGTTTGCGTTCCGTGTTTTTGGGTCAATTGCACAAGCTCGGCGTAAGCTTGGTTTACATCGCCAGTTGTTTCAATAATCTTCCGATATGCCTCCAGTGCCTTGGGTAAATTGGCTTTGGCAGTGTCAGACAGTCGCGCCATGTCTGCAATTTTGGTGATTACCGTTTGATCTCCCTGTAAGGCTTTATTGAAGTCCGATTCTGAGACATCAAACAGTTTCCCCATTGCTCCTAACGTACCGGGGGCATTATTGGGAATATGGTTTTTGAGTTTCGCTCCTCCAAAATTACGTGCCATTTATTCTCCTAATAAGGTATGTTGTCGTAGTCGATATTTATCGGCTCTTGGGGCACTTCATCCCAATAGCCCATGTCTTCAAATCGGTTATAAATTCTCGTTGCTAATTGCCTTACGGGGTCGTCAAAATCTTCGGAAATTAAATCAAATCGGTTAGAGCCAAACGCCAATATATTTGCAATATCCGCGTCAATCCCATTACCCAAGAATTGACCAAATGCAGCAGAGTATGGATGGTCATCGATGGTTGAATGAGTTGCTAGAAATTCAGTTCCGGTGAAGGGTGGGTAATTTTCACTCTCGAATATTGGTGTGGAGAGTGCCTCAATATCCGCCTCAATCATTGCCGCCCATTCTTCAGGATTTTCTACTTTGAATTGCTGCTTTCTTAGGGCGGAATCAGTCAGAGGCGATTTGCCCCAATCGTTGGGATTTTTGTAATCGAGTGTCATGCTGTTAAGATCCTTATGTACTTTCGTTTTTGCGGCGAGAGATACGTCCCGAAGTGAGGCGATTGCAATGATTGGTCGTCGGTGCAATCGCTTCATCATCAGTTCTCACAAAACTCAACAAGTTCAAAAACCTCCCTCTGCACTTGGTTTTGACTTAATTCTTTTCGTCTACCTTTGGAGTCATTAAATATGAAAGGTGCATTGACTCGACAATTAGAGCGGTGGCTGTAGCGGAGTTGTTGACCGCGAAATTCGTACAGGTGATTACGTTGCAAAGTTGTCGTTTCTAACATTTGCTTCCTCAAACTTGGGAATAAAACTCGATATTTAGGATGGCTTCGTGAATCTCCATCAAGGCTTGGACTGCATCACCTATTTTTAGGTCATTCGATGTACTGAACCGCTCGGAGGCTTCGATTTGTTTGTAATTGGGAGATGCTTGCACAAACCTTAGAGTCTGTTCGCAACCGAGGATAATGGTCATTATTTCGGTTGTTGTTAGGCTTGGTTGTGTCTTTTGGGTGTCTTGGTCGCTCATAACTTGTTTCTCCTCCTTTGGGTTTTAACTGGTGTGGGTTGGGGTTCTGGGTCAGTGCTTGGGGCTTTTGGTTGAGCAGGCTTTTGCAGTACATAGCTGATGGCCCCTGCACCACCCACGGCTGCGGCGATGGTGAACATATTGTTACGACCGAAGTACTGCACTCCGAAATAGCCGAGGGCTAGAAAGCCAAGGGCAGCAACAGAGAATCCAAGTGTTTTGTTGATTTTCATGGCTAGAACATTGCAGCGAGATTGCTGGCTAAATCTTTTTCGTCTTGTTGTTGGAGCTTAGAATCAGTCGGTTGTTCAGTTTGGAAGTTGTACCCATTTCGCTGGAATTCTAAAAGTAGGAAGTTAATCACCTCCCCGTAATCGTCTAAGTTCATTTGTTGTGCAAGCTTTTTCAGTAATGGATGGTAGGGCTTACGAATCACTACCCGAATGCTTTCATTGCTGTTCATTCACACTCCTTAAATGAATCATCTTTGCTAGTTGGTAAAGCCCAATCGCGTTTGCCCAAACTGGGTTATCTGCTACTACGAACCCTTTAGCCCTCAATGCTTCATCAACTCCTGAAAGCTGGGAGCCTCCACCGATGATCAAGCAGGAGTCGGCGTTAATTTTCCAAGGGTGGATAAACTTGAATACTGGCGCTAGGGACTTCTGTACCCAAGGCGCTAACTCTTTTTGGTAGACATCTTGAAAACTGAACTGTTTGCCGTACCAAAAGGGCTTTTCAATACTTTCTAGTCCCTGACGAATAAGATGAGGGATTGCAATCTCGCCCACCAAGCGATTTTTAAAGTCTGGGTTGGCCGAAATCATTCGGATCAACTCTTCCACACCATTATCAAAAGTCTTTCGGTTAGCTAGATGTCCTTTGGAACCGATTAAAGTGGCAATAACTGTCCGATTCCCAATATCAACAATTACGTTTTGCTTACTGGTGTTCAAGTTCTGGGCAAAGGCGGCGATTGCTGCATGACCTTCGTCGTAGACTTTCAAAACATGGATCTTGACCTCGGTAGGGCAAATCTTACCGCCAAACTTCACGACGTGCCGCCCCGTAAGCGCATCGATTAACTGATCTTCTAAATCACCTCTCTCGTGCAGAGACACACAAATTACTAACTCAATTGAAGCTTTATAAGGGTAATAGGAAAGCACTGCTAGCAAGTGTTTCAACGATTGATTCACTTTTGCAGTAGCATCGTCGGTCACTCGCAAGTGGTTTTTGGGGTTAGCGTCGTAAGCCGCAAAACCTGACAACCACTGCTTATAGTCCAGTTTGGTTATTGCATCTCCCTCTAGGTACTCAACGTAACCTTCAGTGGGAGTCTCGGTTGGGCGGTAGTAACAGTTCTCTAAATAACTAGGAAACCTGATTTCTTGGTCTGACGATACAAATTTAATGCTGGAATTACCGAGGTCATAACCAGCAATAATTGTGAGTTTCCCTTTCTGCCCAGTATTGGCATTTCCGGTATTGATTGCCAAATCTGTCATAGGTTTTAATCCTCAAAATATTTAATTGGCAAGGTTCTGAAATTGCCTTTCTGTCTTGGTTTCTACTATCTCTGCTTTAAGGTTGTAACCGATAATTTATACTTGGCATTTCAACCACCTAACACAGATTTAGTCTTCTCATGACATTTATGGCTGTTATCTGTTATGCTATATCACATAGGTCATATACGTCAATAACCCCTTGTATGTCGTAGATGGCAGATGATATATAGTAAAGATTACAAAAGCAAGGCATGATAGGCTTAATGATGTACATAGCCTAGATATGCCAGATGACAAAAAAGACGAACCTACTGTAAGTTTTCGTGTTTTTCTCCCTGAATCATTGCGAACTGAATTTAAGGTCTGGTGTGCCAGGGAAAACACAAATATGAGTGAGCAAGCCCGAACACTAATAGAACAGTGGGTACAAACTAAAATTGATGCTGATAAAAAGCAGCGTCAATAAATTAACTAGATTGATCGCACTGCACTTTATGACTCAAATACCGAGCGACTACAACGGGCAATCACTTGTGTTAAGCAAATTTACTTAAAGTTTGTATGTTACTTGGATGTCAGGCTAACAGAAGTTCTGTAAGATGAGGCAGTAGTGAAATGAAGCGTACAACGGAGGTAGATATACAACACTATCAAAAGATAAATGGACAAAAGCGCCACTACTAAGTAGTGACGCTTTATCCGAAACTGAAAATTCAATATTCCAAAAATTGGAGCCGGAGGGGGATCTCAAACGCACCAAACCAGTGGACGAAAAGTTGGAAGCTTAGAAACCACTGATTGGCTAATGAGATTCAATCCGTGCTGCCTCACCATATTATATCGATAGCTGTGGCAACTTTGGTGTGCTACTGTTGGCAGATTTTGGCTAAAAAAGTCATTAATTTGTTATGTGAAAAACCAAAACTTGGAAAAATCAAGCAATACAGCAAATTCTGTAGATATAAGGTATAGCAGCGCGATAATCCCCTCCAAATACTGAAAAAAAACGTATTTGAGGGAAAAATTGTGAAAAAAAGTAGCTGTGGGCTTCAACAAATTGAAGTCACACAGAGGTACGAGATCATATCCCGTCCCTCTGACATAGAAGCGCACCATTGGAATGAATGGTTAGCCAGTGCTGTTGACCCTGGAATTATTGCGCTAAACGTCATTTCCGTATCGGGTACTGCCGCCTACGATTACCTGTTTTATGGTCAAAACGTCCCCCGCCGTAACGATGGACGACTCAGAGACGGGGTACTCAAGAAGTATCGCCACATCGAAGGACTGAACTGGTGGTGCAGTGGCGTTGACCCGCTCAACGATTATAGCCCCATGATGTGGGGCGGCATGAAACCCGACCACCCCAGGCGCGACCTGAACAAAGTTTTTAAATTCATCAAGTATGAACACCCCTTGCGAGTGCCTACACGGGCATTCTTCCTGGCAGTACCGGATTACACCTGGGAGAGTGTGGCCGCACGATATGACTTGCCCATTAGCGATGAAGATAGGGCATTAGGTTTCTGGCATTGGGTATGGAAGTACAACATCCCAGTTGTGATTTGTGAGGGGGCTAAAAAAGCAGGGGCATTGCTCACATTAGGTTATGCGGCGATCGCCCTTCCTGGGATAAACAGTGGCTACCGCAATCCCAAAGATGAATTTGGACAGCCCACAGGTAATTTACACCTAATTCCAGAGCTACAACACTTCGCCACAATGGAGCGTAAATTCATCATCTGCTTTGACCACGACACCAAGCCAGAAACGGTTCAACGGGTGAATATTGCCATTAGCCAAACCGCAAAACTGTTAACTGCCTGCGGCTGTCAAGTCCTAGTGACACAGTGGAGTTACCCTGAAAAAGGCATTGATGACTTAATTGCCGCTAGGGGGCCAGCTGTTACTGATGAAATTATAAAACTAGCACTGACAAAAGAAAAATGGCAGGTCAAAGAGTACAGCCGACTATCTTACTCAGGGTCACTCGTCCTCAATCAGCGTTACCTGGGAGAATTGGCTATCCCGGAAACCGCTAAACTGATTTTACTCAAATCCGTTAAAGGTTCTGGTAAAACCGAGTCATTTGCCGCGATAGTTACTGAGGCGATCGCTAACGGTCAACCCGTTATCCTCTTATCGCACAGGGTACAGTTAGCAAGTGCGATCGCTGACAGGGTAGGCATCCCCTATATCACCGAAGTCAGAAACAGCGAAACCGGGATTTTACTTGGTTTTGCCCTGTGTGTAGACAGTTTACACCCCAACGGTCAAGCCAGATTTAACGCTGTCCACTGGAAAGAACCCTTAGTGATCATTGACGAATCCGAGCAGGTGATCTGGCACCTGCTAAGTGCCAACACTGAAGTTAAGAAGCATCGAGTTGAAGTCCTCAACCAACTTTCACAGTTGTTCAAAAATGCCTTCGCCCCTGGACGCGGTAAAGTCATCCTGGCTGATGCTGACTTATCTGATTTATCGCCGGAAATGGTCATGGGTTTGGCAGAAACCCAAGTTACCCCTTGGGTGGTGGTCAACAACTGGAAGGGTCAACCCTGGAACATTTACCACTACAAACAAACTACCCCGGTTAATTGGTTAGCTGCCCTGGAAGCCCATATCAAAACCGGGGGTAAGCCCTTTATTGCCGTTGATTGCCAAAAAGCTAAATCCAAATGGGGAACCAAAGTTTTAGAAGCGAGGTTTAAGAAACAATTCCCCGATCGCAAAATACTTCGCATTGACTCCGAAACGATTGCCGACCCGCAACACGAAGCTTACAACTGCATTGAAAGATTAAATAAGGTGCTGCTGGAATATGACATTGTGCTGGCCTCCCCATCCATCGGCACGGGAGTCAGCATTGACATTTGGGGGCATTTTACCAGTGTTTGGGGATGCTTCCGGGGAGTAGCACCAGAAAATGCCACTCGCCAAGCCTTAGCCCGTGTCCGAGAGGCGATACCGCGTCATCTTTGGGTAGCCAGTCATGGCTTAGGAAAGATTGGCAACGGAGCAATTAACCTCAAATCCCTGTTAGCCTGTGAGCATAAACGCTTTCAAGCTAACTTGAAGCTGCTACAAAATGCTTCCTTGATCATTGACGGCGATGAAATCAACATTAACCGCACTGCCTTAAACGTTTTTGGCAAAATGGCCTGTCGCATCAATGCGGGTATGATTCATTACCGCGACACTGTGCTAGAGGAATTAGGCAACGAAGGTCATAACATTGTCGATGTCCATGACAACAAAATTCGCAAAAAGTTAAACAACGAAATCACCGCCCAAACAAATGAAGTTTACAACGGCGAATGTCAGGATATCACTGCTGCCGATACAACTGATATGACTGCTGCCAAATATGAGGCGCTGCAACAACAACGGGCTAAAACCACGACTGAACGCCACATTGAGCGCAAATATAAGCTAGAGCAACGTTACGGTGTGGATGTTACCTCGGAACTCGTCAAAAAAGACGATCAAGGTTATTACCCACAACTGAGGCTGCATTTTTACCTGACCTTGGGCAGAGAGAAAGTAGCTGACCGCGATCGCAAACTGGGCGAAAAGATGCTTCTTGCCAAAAGCGCATGGCTACCAGACTTTAACGGCGGTCAACTTGGGTTAGTAGTTCGAGCTTTGGAAATGTTCAACATCCCCAATTTCATCGCCGATGACCGCGAATTCCGGGGGACTGATGCCGACCTAGTGCAGATGGCTAACAATGCTCTTTCTGTGAAGTGGCAGGTGAAAACCGTTCTGGGAATTACCCTAAATGACAATGACAGCCCCATCGTCATCTTACGGCGATTGCTGAAGAAGATAGGGCTAAAACTCAAATACATCTGTCGTGATGGAACGGGCGATCGCCAACGGGTTTATCGTGTGGTTGACGCTGACGATGGACGTGATGAAATCTTCAAAAACTGGCTGGCATTAGATACAGCCCAGGCTTAACCACAATTCCTAACTGCAAATCCATCAAAATACTGTGCCAGTTGTAGCCGGAATCTACAGCCCTAGTTGCCTCATGCAATAGTAGCGATTTTCGGAAGAGTGACTTGCGCTGCAAGCTTAACCCGCATTTCTCACAAGCTCATGAAGCTTATAAGTAATAAGTAATGAGTAATAAGTAATGAGTAATAAGTAATAAGTTAAGAATTTTACTCATTACTCCTTACTCACTACTCATTACTCCTCCATTCGAGGTGTGGTGAGAAATCCGGGCTTAAGAATGTAAAAGTTAGGACTACCACTCATCCCAAAATGCCTGTTTTCGGTTCCGTCCACTAACGGTAAATAAATAGATAAACAAATTTACTGGACGATCCATACAGGTCAATCACACAGGTAAATGGTCATGAACCCATTAACCCCCAGTAATGGATTTAAAGCCAGCCAGCCAGCCTGATGTATTAAAGCCGTAAAGCGACTGTCATCTGTCAACAGAAGAAAAATAACTTCAAAGCTCACTAAAATTCGTTTTCAAAGTCAGCTTCTAAATCTTGTTCAAACCAGTGTTCTGCCCACTTTCGAGAAAATAGTGACCCGACACGAGAACAAAACGCTTTCAATTGTTGTACCTCAGTATTACTGTATTTCTCTTTGGACAGGCGCTCAAATAAAAAGTTTGAAATCTCTGTGGGGGTTGGGGAGGTGTCATCCGACCAAAACTCCTCGTCGTCATCGAGAATACATGGGCAAGCCATTTCAAACAGAATCATTGAGCGCAGTGAGTAGTCTGTTT
>JAHHHR010000093.1 GCA_019359245.1 Nostoc desertorum CM1-VF14
TGCAGACGTTTTTTTAGTTCTTCTTCGCTCTCTGCGATTTCAATCTCAAAAGGACGGCTCATGAGTATTCAAATTTATCAAGTTTGCCTCCATCTATTATATGTAGCTTCATATTAAATTGGTATAAAGCAAAATTTTGTGGGCTGTGCAGAGAACGAATTCAGGACTCATCCTCATGAAAGGTAACATCTAATGTCCAATGAACAGAATTTTCTATTCCCCAGTGCTGTCGAATTACACTAGCAATTTTGTTTGCATCACTGACGAGACTAGTAATGTAAAATTGCACCTCTTGTGTTGTTTTATTCCAATGCTGAATCGAACGTACTACCATCACTATTGTTTTTAGCCCTACCCATAAATCTAGTTGATAAAGTCCAGGAATCTGGGACACAGGTACAGTGTAAACTGTACGCTTTTCAATGCGATTATGTCCTTTCTCGATACGCTGACTAATGCTGATATTGATACCTTCAAATCCAATGCATTGTGCTGCTCCAAACCAATTTTTGACTTGTTGATGCAGTGTGAAATGATTATCTTTCAGGCTCAGAATATAATCCGCTTTACTCTGCAATAATTTTCTCGGCAATCAATTTCTGTGAACACAAAAGCATCTATGGCTACTACTTCTACTCCTAATTTCTCAACCAATGATTGAACCCACTGCCGAAAACATTGCTCAAATTATGCAGGGGTTAATTCTCTCAAATATCCAAATAACAAGTATCATGGCTGGGGATTCCAAATGGTAGTTCTAAAAATGTTTGCAACCATTCTTTTTTATTAATCCCATACTCCTCAATATCTTCCCAACCTTGAGCGTCGGCGATTAATGCCAGAATGGAAATGGTAATAATATCAGTAAGTAAATGCCATCTCGTCCTTTCTGTTCTTGGGTCTTTTACTTGTGTGAAGTATTCTTGAAACTTACTGGTAAAGACCGAATTAATTCGCGGATTACATCGCTTTGTGTTTTGCCACTCTTTGAGCAGTGTTTTTCCAGATTCTCTGCTTCACTTGATGGTAAATCGATTATAAGTACTTTAGCAACCCATTCTTTGTTCATAAATATTGTAGCATTTTTCAGTCTAGTGAAGTGCGTTAAATGTTACCAAGGTAAAACAGAAGTTAGCACTTAAACCAGGAGTTTTCTCTCTAGCCTTTGAAAATCCTAGAAAGACTATCCTAGTTTTAGTTGCTTATCATGATACTAACAAATTAACCTTTTTGGGCTAAATTATTATGCATTTTTTATTTCTGCAAAATATCGGGCAAGGGAAATTCAAAATTTAGCTACTGCACGAAATAAAGCAGATGTTTATCATGAACCACAACTGTTTTAACTTTACACATATATTTTCTCATGTCAAGCTTTATTCAAGTCAATATATTCAAGGATAAAAAGCTAGCAAGAGTGATTTATTGTCTTGGAAATAACTTTTGATTATTCTATGTCCAAGTTTTAATTACTTGAGTGTTCGCACTTCAACGTAAAAATACAGGTGTAGTTGTCAGAGCCGCTCAAAATCGTTGTTTAGAGGCAGAAAACTCTTATTTATGGGAGTATCTAACATCTCAGGAAGTGCAATTTATAATCATAGGTTGAATTACAGCACTTTCCTGAATCATGAAGTACAGTAGCAGCAGTTAGCAAACCAATTTCGCAGGTGCATAGGATTGATAAGGTTTAAAGCAACTGCAATCAATACATCCACCATTTGAGTAGTTTTTGGAGAAAAAGTTTTGATAAAAGCTTTAAGCTGTGACCACCAATGTTCAATGGGATTGAAATCTGGGGAATAAGGAGATAGATTGATGACACTGGCACCAACAGATTCAATTATGGGTGTAATTTCATTGAGCTTATGGGCAAAGAGGTTGTCCATGATGACAACTGCACCTGTCCATAATTGAGGCACTAACAACTTTTCGATAAATACACGAAAAGCATTACTATCCATTGAATTATCTAGTGTCATTACAGCCAATACTTTATCCATACTGATGGCACCGATAACAGTGACTTTGTTGCCTCGATAAAATGGTTTTAAATCATAGACTCTACTTCCTTTTTCGCTGCGAGCATGATTACGCATTAACCCAAGTAACAAGCCCATCTCGTCCAAAAATACCAGATTTTTAGGCTCTATATCTCTAACTTTTTCTCTGTATTCACATCTGAGTAACTGGACTCTATCGGTAGCAGCTTGACTACTCCTAATCGTTTTTTTTTCGAGTTAGATTTAATTTTTGCAATTCTCTACACATCATACTATTACTCACTAATTGCCCCTGAGTTAAGAGCCAATATTCACAATATTCAGAAAGAGTTGCATCTGGATATTTTTCTACCAATGCAACAAGTTGCGTCCCCGATTCTGCTAGTACTGGTTTTTTTCTTGTCCCTTGCTTACCAGGATTAACATGTCCTTGCTCTTGATACTGTTTCAACATTTTTTGCACAAAAGCTTTACCAACACCAAAGTTTACAGCTAACTTTCTAACTGAAATATTTCCTGAGTGATAAGCATTGACTACTTTTTCTCTAAGATCGACGGAATATGGTTTCATAATAATAGTTTATCTATTTTGCATTATTGTACTTCACATTACTGGAAAGTGCTGTAACTGAAACAGCTTAGTGGTGCAGAAAATCTTTTTGAGTTTTAAGTAGAGAAAACAGTGACTTTAGAGAACTCAACCCTGGTCTGTAGTTGTGGGAGCATCCCAATTTGGCAAGAAGACCAAAGAATCCTGCTCTATGCTCCAAGGAATTTGCAGTGTAAAGGTGAGCCACTTGTGGTCACTAGACACAATAATGGTGCTTTGGAGTTGTTCCACTCGCTTACGAAGCAATGCCAGCCCCAATCCTGTTCCTTTATGCTTCCAAGGGTTATGACTAGGAATGCGGTAGAATTTATCGAAGATATGAGAAAGTTGATCTTTAGAAATTTCTACACCAGAATTGCTCACGCTTAATCGCAGATCTGACGGTGTGGCACATAGCAATACTGCAATAGTTTCGTTGGCAGCAGCATATTTGTAGGCATTGTTGAGTAGTTCCACTAGAATACCCACAATTCCACCTCGCAGTAATGCCCAGATTCAACAGCCTATTAACTTTGAACTACCCCCACATCCTAGAGATGAAAATTTGCGTCGGATACATCAAATTGGTCACCCGCAATGGAAGCAAGAAAGCAGATATCATCGACTTTCCTTTTCTGAAACAGCTATATTTCGACTCAAAATTATTTTTTGGGGTAAGCTGAGACGAGGCTTTTTTGATAATCAAGCTGTTGAATTATTCCTGCAATGTGCTGCACTTAATCGCATGATTCAATTAGGCAAACCTGATAGCTACAAAGTGGAAAAATAATCATTAACTCTGCTAAGAGTTGGTGTGTCTTGTTTCTGTTTCATGCAACAAAGTCGGTGTATTATGATTTTTAGCAACGTTTATGCGGACAAGTTTATCGCTATCAAGGGCTAATTTTTCTAAAATATTAACTGGTGTATTAGGATTAAGAGCTAGGTATGAGGGGACGGATTTATCGCTATCAAGGGCTAATTTTTCTAAAATATCAACTGGTGTATTAGGATTAAGAGCAATGTGTCTGCGGACATATTTATCGCCATCAAGGACTAATTTTTCTAAAATATCAACTGGTGTATTAGGATTAAGAGCTAGGGATAAGCGAATATCTTGATTGCTATCAAGGGCTAACTCTAAAATATTGACTGGTGTATTAGGATTAAGAGCAACGTGTATGCGGACATTTTTATCCCTATCAAGAGCTAATTTCTTTAACTCCTCGATTGGTGTAGTCGAACTGCGAGCCAATGAAAGCCTAATAAATTCACTATCGGGATTTTCCTGCTTTTTAAGATTGAAGATAGGATTACTGGTAATTTCGTCGGGAAACTCTACACCTAGCCTAAGTAGAACGTGAGTAGGAGTGTTGGGATTACTAGCTACTAAAGCGCGAATAGTGCGATTGCTATCTGAACTTAATCTTTGCAGAATCTCAGCTGAGGATATGACAGCCGAGGCAATCTCTATTTTGATATCTAGTGAAGTATTGTTTAAGTCACGCATGATTCTTCTGAATAAAAGACCCAAAAATTTCCGGTGTATTCACACTTTATTTGGTGGGTGGTGGGTGGTGCATCAGCAAAGTGTGGGATAGCTAATCAAGTCATCCCAACTCCAGGGAGCGAGCGCTATCTGCTGTGCTCGTTATCATGCAGTACTTCACCATGTCATACAGCGGAGCGCAACCAAAGGTTGTATCCTTCTCTAAACTCAACCGCAGCACCTCTCCTTGTCCTGCAAGAAAGCCTTTGTTAGAAATATAAATATCACCATCAGAACCGATTTCTAGACCTGTCGGATTAATTAGCTCATCATCCAAGATCGTGGTGCGAGTTTTACTATCTGGAGATACATAAATCAGGGCACCTGCGTCACTTTCATTCAAGATTCCATCCGCATCATATTCCAGGACATAGAGACCGCCAAATTTATCAAAGGCCAGATCAGCGATATTTGTAAAACCACCTGCATAAACTTCCGGTTGACCTTCAGCATTAATGCGGTAAACTTTTGCTGTTTCTGCCTGAAAAGGAAACCCAGTCAGCTCGCCAACATAGAGAGCGCTATCAGGACCAAGGGTGATTGAGGTGGGGACAGGCTGTCGGGCTACGACTTCACCCGTGAGCGGATCAGTCGTGGTATAAGTCGGAAAGACTGTTTCTAAAGTCGGTTCGCTGCTAAAGGCTCGCTGACTGAGCAAATCATTGGCACCTGCATCTACGACATAAGCTGTATTATCTTTAATCAGCAAGTCATAGAGGTTAGTGTCTACGTTTTGCCCATCGGGGTTGTTATTTTGCTCATAAGCACCAAAATCGCTCAATCTTGTCCAAGAAGCACCACCATCAAAGTTATTGATCGCGATCAACTGGCTAAAATCAGGAACTTGTAGAATATTATCTCGATTGGCTGGATTGCTGCCAAGACCCACGATCGCATAGGCGTTTCCATAGGCATCAAACTCAATGTCATTCACACCTGCTGCATCTGCTCCATCAGGTAATGCCAGCGATGGTAGTCCGGTTATGACTCGTTCTACAACACCATTTTGGATTCGGGTAATTGCACCTGTTGCACCATAGAATACAGACGCGCCTGGTTGAGATGGAGACGGAATACTGATACCTGTTCCCCCTCGTCCTGCTTCGGCAACATAAAGTGCTCCATCAGAGCCAAAGCTCAACTTACGTGGGTTATCCAGACCAGATGCCAACACCTCAATTTGCGATATCTGTAATGTTTTTACTGTTTCAGACATGATTTTCCTCCTTTGAATTTACGATGCTCTATCCTCAGTAGCAGACAAAAACTGAAACAAAAATGTTTGTCGCATTGCTTTATAGCCTAGTTTCGACTCAGAAATACTCGAAACAACAGCATCTATTTCACTTTAAAAAGACAGTAACTTTACTACAGCAGCCCCATCTCTTCATACTCTTGTTTTGGCAACGGTATTGCCTGAAATTATCCTATTGTGCGTGCATTAGTACTTGAGCTATTCGCTTTCAACAGCGAGAAGTAGCGGAGATAGAAAACGAGCGGGGCTAAAGGTAATGTCAGCTATATTGCAGCTTAAATGCCGATTAGCTTATTAGCATAACAAGTAATGAAGAGCCGATACATCACTTCCGGCTATTATGAAGCACAATTTTACCTATATCCCTTTCCTATCCTAACTTTTAAGGCTGTGTGCGTACCTTATAGCAGGCAGAAGTGCTATATATTTGCTCTACTTGCTGTAAAGTATTATACATTCTAAGTATTTTGAAAGCCATATGCCATACTTCATTATCATCAATTTTATTGATAGTTGCTTCAATTGTTTTTTCATTTGTTTCAATTTTACACCTCATCAAATCTGTAGAAAGCTGACGAAAATCGAATTTTATTTCTTCAGGTATTTCATCATATTTAAGATAAGCAAGATTATTGCAATAAGCATAAAACAATCTTTTGCGAAGAGAATAATCACCAGTAACTAAGGTAAATATAGCTGCATGAAAAATTTTCAAGACATCCTGCATAATGATTGCCTTAAATTATAAGTAGGTAGGGAAGAAAGTTTAGGCTTTTCAGTTAATTTTCTGGAACAGAATAATCAGTAAAACCTAATAATAGCCTGTATGGATTGTTATGACTGAGCTTTCAGTTTTTGAGAATTTCTACAAAACTTGGATATTAATGCTCCATCATAAAACCAACGCAAGAAGCAAAATCCATAACTACGTGATTGCGAGTGAAACTACATTTCCTCTAATTCCTTGCCTTTTATTTCTCTTACCAAGAAAGCGACGAAAAAGATGAAAGTTGCTGATGCAATAATGTAAAAATGATAAGTCAGACAAACAATGAATAAATGAGTTGAAAATCCTAGAGAGATTATCCTAGTTTTAGCTGCTTATCATGATACTAACAAATTAACTTTTTGAGCTAAATTTTTGTGCATTTTTATTATGAAAAACATCGAGCAAGAGAAATTCAGATTTTAGCCATTACACGAAGTACAATAGATGTTTATCATGAACTACAACTGTTCAGGGTAAGAGCATCTCAATCAGGCTTGACATAAGGAATCAGAAGAATCTAATGTATTGTTAATGAAACAACAACTGAGAACCTGAATCATATAATTGTTATCCATAGCGGTTCGCTTCATTTTTTGACGAAGACTACGTTTATAGGTCTGTTCACGGTTAAGAGCATTGAGAGCAAAGCGTCGTAAAAGGGCAAAATTTTGCGGACTGTGGAAAGAACCAATGCGACAAGCATCTTCTTGCCTTGATTTCGGTCATAGGAGCCTCTAATCGTCTTACCATCTATGGGGATAATCTCTCCTCCCATATTAGTAACAAGGGTTTTTACCCATTTCAAAAAGCATCGATTCAATGCTTCTGGGTTGATAAACTCGAATACGCGCCGAAAAGTATCATCTGACGGAATTCCATGTGGTAATGCCAAAAAATCTTCTAACCATGTTTGTTTACCAATGCCATAATTCTCAATATCTTCCCATCCTTGCGCTCCGGCTATAACTGCGAGAATTGCGATTACCAGAATGTCTGCGAGTTGATGTTTCTTGGTTCGCTCTACTCTTGGGTCTTTGATATCAGAGAAATGCTCCACTAAACTCTGTTGAATAGCTCCAATGGATGCTATTTCTATAGGCTTTCGCTGATGACGAGAACTTTCCTTGGCTTTAGTAGATTTAGTTTCAAAGCCCTCAGACATAAAGCTTAATTCCTTGAGTTTTTCGACGACAGCATTGTTGTCATCTCACTTATCTTGGTCTTATGTCAAGTAAATTTCTCATCCTGTTGCCTATGCTTAACTTGTTTTACTTGTCAAGTCTATTGTCTCTTAAATTAGATGAGCTTACCCTGTACAACTGTTTTAGATTATGACACATATACTCCTAAAAAATCAAGCTAAAATCATGCAATTTTCCTACTAGAAAGCTTGCATTATTTTAATGATTGTCTTAAAAATAACTTTTAATTGTTTTGTGATTGTTTTATGCCGAAGTTTTGATTGCCTGAGTGTTCGCACTTCAACGTAAAAAAATACAGGTGTAGTTGTCAGAGCCGCTTAAAATCGTTGTTTAGAGGCAGAAAACCCTTATTCATGGAAGTATGTAACATCTCAAAAAGTGCAATTTATAATCATAGGTTGAATTACCTGAAACAGTATCAATGCAGTCGTTGAGCTATTGGCAATGATTTGGCTAATCTCTTGTCCCAACAAATGGAGACTTTCTTCCTGATGCTGCATTATACTTGATTTGGTAAATATCTATGCAAAATTGATTAGACACTTTTTATGGTTAAATACCATTTGGATGTATGGAGGATACCGAGGAGAAGAATTTATGCGATGAGTGATGGATGCATTTCGGTGGATTGTTGAAATCGGACTTCGACCGAATGGCACTAAGAAAAGCCGAAACGCTTGTGTATTAAGCAGTTTGCAACTGCTTTCGTAATTCGTGCCGGGGTTTGGTCATTAAGGGATAAGCTTTCGGGCGGCGTTTACGGACTCGTGGTTCGTTTCTAGCAGGACGGTCAGGAACAGCCTTGTGAGCAATAACTTTTAGCAAAGTGCGATAAATTTGGTGGCGTTTTTGAGAAGTTGCTGCTAATAATTTGGGAATAAAGTTAATTAAATGGTGGCGAGTACCTTGCAGTGATAGGCAATTTGGAGGGGTAGTATAAGTAGTTCCAGCCGACCACATTAAGCTACGAAGTAGATTGTAAGCCAGCAAATAAACGTAAATTTCTTTGCGGATCATCGAAGGTGTTTTACATCGCAGAATATCCATACCCAAGGTAGTTTTGAGATGTCTTAAATTTAGTTCAACATCCCAGCGTTGTCCGTAAAGTCCAACAATTGCCAGAGTAGAATAAGAAGATCCATCTAAAAGAGTGGTAATTAAGCTAACTTGTTGAGTCCGAAAACCAGGAATAACAATATAATAGTAAATCTCTCGCACAGTTATCGAAGGAGGTAAAGCATTAAATTCATCTTTATCCAATCCTTTTGGGCAAGCTTTAGGCTTATACCAAGTAACTAATTTGTCGCAATCTCCAATAATTTTACCTTTTCGCATAGTTGTTGTGCGAGATTGATGTTTACGAAACACGACATCACAATTAAACTTTTTGATAGTAAACATATCGGCGTAAGCACAAAAAGCTCTATCTCCTACAAGCACATCATTAGGTTTGAGAAAACTGTACAGTTTTCTAGCTAATTTAATATCATGAGTGTTCAGAACATCTATGCACAAGGCAACGGCAGCTCCCGTTACTAAACTGAATATCACACCAATTTTGGCAATTGGGAATCCACATTCCGGCTTTTGGCTACTGGGTTGTGGGTATTCTTTTTGGTTTTCTACAGTGTCAGGCATAGAGACCGTCGAGCCGTCTATCACTAAAATATTTCGACCACACCATAGATGTTCTTGGGTTACTTTATCTTCCAGTTTTTGTGCTGAATAATTGAAAACTTTTTCTAACAATTTTTCTGGTAATCTTGCCCGTGCTTGGCAGTAAGCACTCGTATCTGTTGAGGGAACTTCTACTTCTGACTCAGCCAAATGTGCAATTATTTTACTCACAGCATTATTACAAGTTTTGTCTGTATCTAATACTTGAGATAAAAATGCCCATAAAGTTACGAATGGGTCAAACAACCGTTTTTTATATTTGATTTTTAGCTCAGATATTGCAAGTTTTATTGCAGATTCTGGCAGCAATTCTTTAAAAGGTAGCCCTAAACCCTGACTAAATTTATCCTTGAGGATTTGTACTCGTAGTGTCACAGTAGTATTTATGATGTTGGCTTGCTCGTATCAAGGAAAGTATTTCATGAACGAGTAAGCTTTTCCTACCTAAAAAAATTTTTTGGACAATCAGTACATCTAACTCCACTGTCTTTGTCATCTGGCACAACGATGGCTTACCCACCATGAGTCAGTAGCGATCGCACTACTACAGGACAATTGCCTATCCCATCCCTGAACCTTCACTGTTTATTTAATTTAATAGCTTTAGAATCTGTAGTGCCTATCCCGCATACCTTAGAGCTTTTCTTAGTGCCATTCGACTTCGACCCTTGGAAAAGAAAGGTTTTACTATATTACTAAAGCCCTGGGTTGTGGAGCGCACTTTTGGCTGGCTTAAATTAAAGTCAGTGAAGGAGTTGCCCCCTCCACTGCTCTCCAAAACGGAACGTGATGTAGGGTAGGTAGCTAGCGAGTTACTAGTATCGGCACTTTTCCAACCACCCCCCTCCAAACGAAGCATGACCGTTTCCGTATCACTTCGCTTTCCAGTAATCAAAACCGCCATAACTACCGCAGACGCAAAGCTCAAAAGCGTTTAAGCACCGGAGCGCATCCCCAGCGCAATGAACAGTTTGAAAAGATTGAAGAGTTGATTGAAACCTATCAAGCCGCAGGCAATCCTGTGATCAGCATGGATACAAAAAAAAAGAACTGATTGGGGGATTATATCGAGCAGGGAAGTTGTATACCCAAGCCGAAATAGAAGTGTTTGACCATGATTGGCCCACCTTAGCTGAGGGTATGGTGATTCCGTATGGGTTGTATGACTTGTTCCTCAACGAGGGCTACATCCAGATTGGAACTAGTCATAACACGGGTGAGGAAAGCCTGTGATTCACTTCGCTATTGGTGGCAACATTATGGCTCAAAGCGCTATCAGACCGCTAATTCTATCCTATTGCTGTGCGACGGGGGTGGCAGTAACAATTCTCGCCATTACCTGTTTAAACAAGATTTACAAGCCTTGGTCAATCAGCTGGGGATTGAGATTAGGATTGCTCATTATCCTCCATACACCTCAAAATACAACCCCATTGAACATCGGTTGTTTCCTCATGTGACTCGTTCTTGTCAAGGGGTAATTTTTGAGAGTGTTGAGATAGTCGAGGAGTTAATCGCAAAAACTAAGACCAAGACAGGGCTTCAGGTGTTTACAACAATTTTAGATGGCGTATACAAGATCGGTCGCAAAGTTACAGAGGAGTTTAAGCAGATGATGGAGATTGTATTTGACGATTATTTGCCGCAATGGAATTATACAGCCGTACCGCAGATCCAGTAATTATGTATCTTATTTAATCCTCATTCCTTACACAGTTTTATGACTTCTAAGTTCTCGTGAACTACCAAAAAGTCATTGCGTATCTGATTAATGAAATCGATTTCAGCTTATCCTAACACTCAATTGAGTATTGTCAGGTTGCTTCATCCCCTAAACCGTGGTTTTATGAAGTAAGGAATCTGCGCTTCATAAAGAATTGGTATTAGGGCAATAAATTATATTGCGCCCGTACTTTTTGGCATTATAGAGTTGATTCTCCGCTTCTTTTAAAAAATTATCTAAGTGTATTTGTTCTGATGAGGCTGAAATAGGAGGAATCGTTGTTGTCACACCTATACTTAAAGTTACATATTTAAAATTAGAACCTTCATGCTCAATTTTCAAACCTTTTAGTGTAGTTTGTATTGTCTCAGCGATTTGATGTGCATCATGTCTATTAGTACGTGGCATAATCACAACAAATTTATCACCACCATACCTTGCTACTAAATTTTTATTTTTTTGTGCATTATCTTTTAATATAGAACCTATCTTCCGTAAGCATTTATTTCCTTGAGTATAATTATATATGTGATTATACTGTTTAAAATAATCAATATCGCACCAGATTAAGGATAAAAAATCTTTATGATGTGCTAAAATATTCCATTGCATTTCTAAATAATAAATAAAATGGCTATAATTCGCAAGTTGAGTTAACTCATCGATAGTAACTAATCGCTGTAATTCCACATTAACGGCTTTTAGTTCTTGCTGTAACTGAGATTGCTGAATCAAGAGTTTTACCTTTTGTCGCAAAACTGGCCAATGGACTGGTTTGGTAATATAGTCCATTACCCCCACTTCAAATGCACGGTCAACTGACTCTTGATCATCAAGCCCTGTAATCATTAAAATTGGAGTGTGCTTATTATGATCAATAAGCTCCAACTGAGTGCAACACTCAAACCCATCCATATCCGGCATTAAAGCATCAAGGAGCACTATATCAGGGTGCAATTGCTTAAAAACTTTTATTGCCTCTATACCATTTTGAGCTTCCGCTATTTGATAGCCTTCCCGCTCCAAGGAATGCCGTAGTATCATACGCATACAAGATTCATCATCAACAATTAGAACTAAAGATTTGCTTTCTAAAAGATTAGTTTTCATTAAACTTAGGTTTTCACACACAATGTAATTGAAGTAACTAATGAAACCCGTTATAGTGTTTCTCAGTCTAGTGAAGTACAGTAGCAACAATGAGTAAACCAGTTATAGATATCATTTCAAGAGACTCGGCTCAAAGCAGTTTCAATTGCTTTTGCTAAATCTGGATAACTACTAGCACCAATAGAACGTAGAATGTTCTTAACCTTTGAGCAACAATTTTCAATTGGTGAAAAATCAGGAGAATATGGTGGTAAATAAATTAGTTTAGCTCCGACAGCCTCAAATTTTTTTCAATCTCTTTCCCTTTATGAATTGAGCAATTATCCATGATTACATAATCACCTTCTTCAAGTTTAGGAACTAATTTTCGAGAAATATAAGCCTCAAATGCCAGACCATCAGTTGCACCCAAAAAGCTGTATTGGCTAATTACACCCTTGAGACCAATTGCACCAATTATGGAAACATTTTTACTACGCTTTTGAGGTCGAGAACTGTGCGCTCTTTTACTTTTTTGGGCGCGAGCAGAGCGTCTTATTAAAGATAAATTAGCTCCTGCTTCGTCAAGGAATATAAGCTTCTCAGTCGGTATTCCTTGAATTAGTAGCCAGAACTGTATTTTTAATAATTGAACTATTTCAGCCTCTTTTTCTGATAGCGAAGCTGTAGCAGGTACCCTGGCGTCGGCATATAATGTTTTTTTGAAGCTGATTCCCCTTTTTTGTAGCATTCTATCTACTGTAAAAATACCAATCGTGCTTCCTGTTTTTTCTTGAAATTACTCACGAATTTCTTTCAAGGTGGCATCATTGTGAGCTTCTACTATTTCAAAAAGAACATCAAGTTGTTGTTCGTTCAGCTTTGGTGGAGTTTGTTTCGTCCTAATCTTAGGCGCGATACTTCCTATTTATCTATATTGTTTAAGTAATTTCTCAATAAAACCTAAAGTTACACAAAATCTTTTGTCTATTGCATTAGACCGGGAAAAGCTATACTATATTTCATCTTTAAGTGAAAGGTACAAGCCTTTGCTGAAAGGATCAGAGGATATTGGGTGTTGAGAATAAAATCCACTATATTCTAATATTGCTCACTTTGTGCATTTTTAAATCGGAATTGGGTTTTGGGAAAAAGTTAAGTTTCTTTAAAGAAAATTGATTCTAAGATTTTATTGTTTTAAAACTTTTTGTAACACAAGTTAGCAACAAGTAGTCTTTCTACTTGTTCACCATCTATAGGTGGTAAGAAAAAGTACCCTTGTCCATAATCACATTGTAACGCCTTTAGTTGTCCTAATTGCTCTACAGTTTCTATCCCTTTTGCTGTTACAGAGATATTTAAATTATGAGCTAATGTCACAATAGCTCGAACAATTTCTAAATTTTCTTTTCGACTACCTATATTACTGACGAAAGAACGGTCAATCTTAAGGGTTTTTATTGGTAGACGGTGCAGATAATTCAAGGATGAATAGCCAGTACCAAAATCATCTATGTGCATATCAACATTCAGCGTTGCTAACTGAGAAAGTACGGTGGTAGCTAATTCAAAATTATCCATCAAGAAGGTTTCAGTAATCTCCAATTTCAAACTGCATGGCTTCAGTCCAGTTTCTTTCAAAATATGTTTAACTTGTTTAAATACATCAGGTTCGGTGATTTGTTTTCCAGAAAAATTAACGCTAATTGTCAGGGGTAGTGAGCTAGGAAATTGTTTATGCCACTTGTGCATTTGGTGGCAGGCTTCATAAAGCACCCATTGGCCGATACTAACAATCATTCCAGTTTCTTCCGCCAGGGGAATAAAATCTTGAGGGGCAATAAGTCCTCGTTCTGGATGATGCCAACGTATCAGAGCCTCAAATCCAATAATTTTGCCAGTTGCCAGTGAAATAATTGGCTGATAATCAAGGCGAAATTCTTCTTGCTTGAGCATTGCATTTCGCAGAGCAATTTCTAACTCCAAGAGCAAATATGCACGCTCATATATTTTTGGGTCAAAGACCTCATAGCGTGCTTTAGCAAATAATTTGGCACGGTACATTGCCACATGGGCATCGCGTAAAATCTGCGCTGCTTGCTCATAATCTGTTTTACTTAAAGCAATGCCAATATTAGCATTAGTAAACGTTATATGCTCATTTAATTGAAATGGGAAAGCTAATACTTTTTTAATTCGCTCGGCTAGCTGTATGACGGTATTAATATCCTCAATTTCCTTAATTAAGATTGTGAACTCGTCCCCGCTAAAACGGGCAACTATGTCTTTGACTCGCAGAACTGATTTGAGTCGATAAGAAACTTCAATTAAAAGTTGGTTTCCTAGTAGATGTCCAAGGCTATTATTAATAACTTTAAAGCGGTCTAAGTCTAAGAAGAGTACGGCAAATAAATATTTATTTTGCTGTTTAGTACGTTCTATTGCTTGCTGCACTTGCTCCAGAAAGAATCGTTGATTAGGTAATCCGGTTAGCCCGTCATGAAGACTATTGTGTAGTAGTTGCTCTTGTGCTTGTTGATGCTTCATAATGTCTTTTCCAAGTTGTTGATTCGCTTTAATAAGTTCAATGGTGCTTTTTAGAAGCATCTGCTCAAGATGATGACAATACTGAACTAACTCTTTTTCTACTAACTTCCGCTTAGTGATGTCACGAACAATAACAACATACTGTCGTAGCTGATAATTAAATGGCTGTGAAATAGTCGATTCAACAATTCGTAGACCTTGATTTGTTTTTAATGTTTGCCCACTCCTAATAGGCCACTGTTCCGGTTTACCGCGATAGCATATTAATATTTGATTCAATTTTTGCCCAAGCAATTGCTGAATATCTGTTTGAAATAACTCTTCAGCAGCAGCATTTGTCTGACAAATTTTACCGTCCTCATCTAAAACTAAAACAGTATCTGGAACGGTATCGAGAGTAGTAATGAATAGGCTTTTTGCTTGTTTGCGTGCATCATCAATAGCAACAATTTGTGGTAGAGTTGTCCAGCAAGCGATCGCAACCCCTGAAAAAGAGAACGTTACTAATAGAATAGCTAATAAAGAATTATCAGTATTATTAGAATTTGTGTCTAATAAATTACGGATAATCCAAGCGCTTGTGGCAGTAATACAAATTAATGGTACTAAGACAATCACCTGTAATACTACAAAATCCTGGTTGTTTTTATTAAAGTTAGCTTTGTAATGCTGTGCCCACCATTTTGGGTATAATGATGCTAATTTTAAGCGGCGTAGCGCTACATCTCCTAGCATCAAAATAATAGGTAATAATAAACCTGTTAAAAAATCCCTCCAATTCCAAGCTAAACCTCCTACTATTAGAACTACTGCTTCTACAAAGAAAAAACCAAGTGACCACCAAGGCCATAGTACCTGCGGTTTCTCTCGACACAGCCATAGCCCCAGATGTAGTCCCATAATCGACACAAGATAACAGGTGCCTGCGACTGTTACAAGTTGAGTTATATTTCCCAAATTCAAACAAAGCAGACTCAGCAGAAAGGTCACTAAGATAGCGGGACCAAGAACACCTTGGGGGGAAACTAATGTAAATAGAGGAGAAAGCTGACCGTCTAAAGCAAGTTGGTATAATATTCGAGGAGAATTGGAAACCGCCGTAGCAGCACTTAAAAGGCAGGATATAGTAATAATAAGTGTTACTATAAAAGAGACAGATTCACCCCAAAAAAGCTTAGAAGCCTCTACCAGATTTAAGAACGCATCGTCTATTATTGGATCTGGAGTCGAACACATTAATACCCAAGAACCACCTAAAAACACCGCAGGAATTAGCCAAGCAGCTACGGTTAAGAAACTCAAAGTTTTATATGGGTGGCGGCTATCAGCAACAAAAGAAGAAGTGGTTTCACAAGCATAAATTGAATAGCTAGCCAAAAAAAACCACTTTGCCCATTCTTCAAAGCTCAGGCTATGTGTGCTAATTGGGATAAATTGAAAACTAGTAGCTGAGAAGGCTAACCATATTACGCCTTGAATACAAAACAGAAGTAGTAATAAAATAGCTGGGAAGACAAAAAATAAATGCAGGAGTGCTAAAGCACGAGTGCCACTGAAAGCCAAAATAAAAGGAATTGCTGTAAAAAGAACTTTCAAAAAAGCTTCTGGACAAGAAATATTTAATGTTTCAAGATTGGCTTTAATTAGGTTTGTCAGAATAATTGCATAGAGTGCTGGTGGTGCTGCCCAACTAAAAAAGTATCCTAAGGCTACGTAACGGTCCAAGCCAGGAAAGTTTTTTAGTAGCCTTGTGGTATAGTTTGGTGTTCCTCCGGCGACATCTGGCCAATGTCTACCTAGACTTTGTATCTGCAAGTTAAGTAAAAAGGAGATGATCGTGCCAAACAACCAAACTAAAATAGCTTTAGAACCTAACGCTGCATGAATAATCGGGGCGGTACCAATCCATCCAACATGACCCGTTAAGCCGAAGCCCCAGGTTTCAAGATAACTTAGAGTCCGTGGTAGGCGTATTCCCAAGTGCTGATTTGTCTCTGCCTGTACAGAATTGTTAGTAAGCATTGTTTCTTAGTAAAATTTACTTACTTTTTCATTCAATATCCGTTAAAACTTTATCAATAAGTTGACACTATTGATAATCACCTTGCTCAGTTCAAAACTTTGCATACTAAGGCTTGTATCTTACCAGGCAAGGATTTTAGGACTTGTGTATACACCGTAGGAAACGGAAAGAGAGGCTGGGAGGGAAAGATTCATCAGGGCAAACGCATTTAATTCACTCTTGATTAGGACTAGTCCTAAAAATTACTTCAAGGTTTCCCGCAAGGTTTTTTAAAGGTATTGTCCCCAGCATAAAGGGTTTGAGGCCCTAAGCTACCTTGTAAGGTAAACGCTTATATAAATCATTTTGCTGGTTTTGCCAAACTTTTTATAGGCTCTTATTTTTGCAAAGGTATTGTTAATCTGATTCAGCATTTTTACTTTTGATTGAGTCGGAGTCGCTGTTGTGCGCGCTCGCATTAAATGGTTAGTTTATATTTCATAACCCGCAACTTGGGCTAATATTATAATAAATCTCAATTTACCTTTAAACACTCAAAATGTTACCAAGGTAAAACATAATTTACCACTTAAACCAGGAGTTTTCTCTCTAGATTTTGAAAATCCTAGAGAGATTATCCTAGTTTTAGTTGCTTATCATGATATTAACAAATTAACCTTTTTACGCTAAATTGTTGTGCATTTTTATCCTGTAAAACCTCGGGCAAGAGAAATCCAGAATTTAGCTACTGCACGAAGTACAGCAGATATTTACCATGAACTACAACTGTTTTAGATTATGACATATATACTCCTAAAAGATCAAGCTATAATCAAGCAATATTTCTAATAGTAGAAAGCTTGCAAGAGTGATTTTTAATGATTGTCTTGGAAATAATTTTTGATTATTTTATGATTATTTTATGCTCAAGTTTTGATTACCTAAATGTTCCCACTTCAACGTAAAAAAGATACAGGTATAGTTGTCAGAGCCGCTCAAAATCGTTATTTAAAGGCAGAAAAGTCTTATTTATGTGAGCATCTAACATCTCAGCAAGTGCAATTTATAATCATAAGTTGAATTACCTGAAACAGTATCAATGCAGTCGTTGATCTATTGGCAAGTAGTTGTTCACTCTCCCCCATCAAAAAAGGATTAAGATGCAATGGGGATGAGAGGATGTTTTATAAGCTAAACCACATCTAGTTTGCATATCTAAAATTCCCTGATAATTCGCTGTAGCACCTGTCTAAAGATATTAGTATGCAAAAATACACTAGGAGGTTTAAGTAGGTGCATTACTTCTAAGAAAAGCCTGTGCATATCAGGGCTTTGGGCAGCCAGCAGCAAAACTTGATCTAGATACTGCTGCATGAGTTGTGTGATCAAATTTGGTCGTTCACCCACAGTAGTATTCCAGCGAAAATCTTCACCTGTTGCCATTAGCCAAGGGACTGCAATTATTTTGCTAAGTTGCTTTTGAAAGCTTTGGGATAGCCCGACTAAATTTCCATCAGCATGGCGAGATAATTGCTTGCTCAAAGACTCATCTAACGCCAATGCCCCTAGAGCCGCAGTAGTCATGCCTTGTCCATAGACGGGATTGAAAGCACAAACAGCATCACCTATTACCACAAACCCTGACGGCAATCTCGACAGTTTTTCATAGTGAAGCCACCTATTTTCCGTGCGGTGATAGGCACTCACGGGTGAAATGGCTTTAGCATCCAGTATTGCTTCGTAGATAATTGGATTGCGTAAGCTCCGAGCAAAGTCTAAAAACCCAGGTTCGTCAGTTGGTGGATAATCTCGACCAATTCCAGCAAGTGTAACTATCCAACGATTTCCTTCGACCGCAGACATCACACCACCGCGTGTGCCTGGCGCTTTTGCTGTTACCAATGCACCTTGCCAATCAGTCTGAGAGTTTTCTGGAACTTGATATAAGCGACTAGCGTAGCCCAAAAAGGAATTAATCACAGTTTCTTTCGGTGGTGTATAACCCATTGCTTCTAACCACTTAGGAGCATGAGAATTACGTCCGCTAGCATCTACTATTAAATCAGCACTAAAATCTGTTTGTCTACCGCAGGTCTCTTGCCTGTGAGCAATTTTTTGGCGTACCTGCACACCCGTGACTTGAGTTCTGTTGGGGTTAGACAGCAAACTAGTAACCTGGGAAGCTTGCACGAATACAACACGGTTGTTAGCAGTTAATCGACGGCGAATAATCCATTCGAGCAAATTTCGACTTAAACTGTAGATGTTCAAATCGGAACTAAACCGGGGTGCCCATCCTCCTAACCCATACCACAGGTAATTAGCGCTGGCGTTAATGGCGACTGCCCCGGATGCAGCTAATTCAGTCTGGATTCCTGGAAAAAGCTGTTCCATAGCATCCAAACCCCGTTTGAGTAAGATGTGGAGATGATGAGCTTGCGGTACACCTGGGCGCTGTTCTGGTTGAGCGCTCAAATGATCGCGTTCAATAATTATTACCTGGTTAAAGTATTTGGTCAGTACTTGAGCTGCTAGCAGTCCAGCTATACTTCCCCCAATCACAAGAGCATGACGTTCCTCTGGTTTGACAATGGTTGATTCAACAAACATCTGATATCTACCCTCTAGTTGCTGCCAGCTTTTGCATTGCTGAAAGAATACTTGACAAAATTAATCCAATACCACAGTTAACAAGAAATAATTCAGGAGCCACTCGTCAGATTGTATTCTTTGTGAATTTATTTAGCGTTGCTAAATCAAAATATGAATCATGCGATGCCTGCGGCGGGCGTAGCCATCGCCTCAAGCTTGCGGGAGCTACGCGTTTGCAGCGCCACTGAACCATACTTAAGATAATTTATTACTAATCGAATAGATAGTTTAAGCATTTCTTCGAACTTGGAATAACAAAATGTTTGACGATATAGACGAGCGAGATTAATGTCTGAAACGACTATTTTCTCCTTCAACTTTAGCCATGTAAGTTTTACTGACAATATGATCTTTATCACTGATAAAACAAGCATAAACTAGGTAACCATCTGTAATATAAAAATAAGAATGCCAACAGCTTATAATCTGCCACAAAACCTTAAAAGTCTCGGAACTGCGGTCACCTAAAACCCAGGCTATTACTCCGGAACGTGCTCCTACAATTGCTGTCCACAGCCAAATTTTGTTTTTTTTGAGCGCGATAAAAGTTTGAAGCTCGTCTACTTGCGTAATTTCAGGTATCTCATCAAATTCTGGTGTGCCTGGTAAGCTATTCCCAACCTCTTTTACCCAATTTATTACAGTCGTATGATAACAAAGCGTAAAATTTTCGGCATGGCTTCGCTTAGAGCGAGTCCACGAGCGTCTGTACTTTTTTAACTCGTTCTATCGCACGGAAACCAGAACCATTCACATATATCTCCAAACACTCACGTTTAAATTCTTCAGAATAACCTTTCGATTCATAAGAATCAATAAACTAACGCCCACATTGAACACATATGTAGTTTTGTTTACCATGTTGCCGACCATTCTTACGAAGGTGGGTTGATGCACATCTTGGACATTGCATAACGATCGCTCTAATTCATATTTCTATTCTGCAACGCCAATAATGAAGAGCCGATATGTTTGCTCTACTGTAAACTATCATACATTTTAAGTATTTTAAAAGCCATATGCCATATTTCGTCATCATCAATTTTATTGATAGTTGCTTCAATCGTTTTTTCATTTTTTTCAATTTTGTACCTCATCAAATCTGCACAAACCTGACGAAAATCAAATTTTATTTCTTCAGTTATTTGATCATATTTAAGACGACTAAAATTATTGGAATAAGCATAAAATAATTTTTTCTGAAGAGAATAGTCACCAGTAATTAAGGTAAATATAGCTGCATGAGAATTTTCCAATATATTCCGCATAATGATTGCCCTAAATTATAAGTAGGTAGGGGAAAAAGGTTATAATCTTCAGCTAATTTTCTGGGAGGGAACAATAATTAAAACCTAATAATAGCCTGTATTCATTGCTATGAAGGAGCTTTAGTTTTTTGGGGATTTCTACAAAACCGGAATATTAATGCTTCATCATAAAACCAACGTGAGAACCAAAATTTATAACTACGTGATTGCGAGTAAAACTACATTTCCTCTAATTCCTTGCCTTTTGTTTCTTTTACCAAGAAAGCAACGAAAAAGATGGAAATTGCTGATGTAATAGTGTAAAAACTATAAATAGAACCTAAACCAAGAGACTTAACTAAGGGAAGAAATGAAGTAGAAACAATAAAATTTGCAATCCATTGCACGGCTGTTGCAAAAGAGAGAGCAGCAGCGCGAATCTTGTTATTAAACATTTCTCCCAACAGCACCCAAACAATTGGGCCCCAAGAGAATCCAAAGCATACTACGTACAAGTTAGCTGCTAAAAGTGCAATAATTCCTAGCGAACCTGTAAGAGTGGGATTGCCTGTATCTGAAGCAATAAAAGTATTATTGAATACAACAGTCAAAGTACCCAGCGTTATAGTCATACCGATTGAACCCAGCAAAAGTAGGGGTTTACGGCCTATTTTGTCAACATAGGCGATCGCAATACATGTAGTTACAATATTGATAATTCCCGTAATCATAGTAATCAAAAGAGAATCCTTTTCTGAGAAACCAATTGCCTGCCACAAAATATTGCTGTAGTAGAAAATAACATTGATTCCAACAAACTGTTGCAGGATAGATAATCCTGATCCAATCCATACAATTTGCAAAAGACCACCATTGCGGCTCAATAAATCAGATAATTTAGGCTTGTATTGTGTTAAAAGTGTTTGGGAAATCTCTTCAATTTTGGCTTGAATATTACCTCCAAAAACTTTTTTCAAAACATTTTCTGCTTCTAGAAATCGTTTTTGTGATATTAGATATCGAGGTGATTCAGGAATCATTAATGCGGCAAATACATATAGAATCGCGATAGGAGTTTTTGTCCAGAACATCCAACGCCATGCAGTAAATCCAAACCAAAATGTTAATTCTGCTGATCCACCTGCGGCTAATGCAATAAAATAGTTACAAAGTAGTGCAATAAAAATCCCTAATACAATGGCCAATTGTTGTAAAGAACCAAGACTTCCACGTAAT
>JAHHHR010000094.1 GCA_019359245.1 Nostoc desertorum CM1-VF14
GAATAATATAATTGCAGTTTATCATTGTAAAATTTATAGTCAACAAAAACTTATGATTGACTGGGGCTGAACAACTAGTCAACCCTTGAAATTGCTTCTTTCTGACTTTTTCAGCAAGCCCTATTTATGATCGCAGGATAATTAAGAAAAGCCTGAAAACTTCCTATTTTAGTTAATGCACATCACGATGTATTTGTACAGTGCATAAGTCCTACTTTCGTCTAACACACCCGACGTTAATTTATATTTGTTTACATACATTGAAATTATCTTGCCGACTTACTTCGGTTTTTTAAAACTTTCTGGCTATTTTGGGTTGATATGCGATCGCTCTTCGAGTGAAAGCCTCTAATTATTCCTCAAACTCAGTTTCGCAGAAAGCTTTTAACAAATCGATACAATTAACGATCGCTCCTAAATGAGCAATTTCATATCCATGTGTATTTTGTGTGGGAAATGCCAAACACGCAGCACGCCCAACATGTCCAAATTTCATGGCAATTGAAGCATCACTACCAAACTGGCTGAGTATCGTTAGCTGCACTTGTATATCAAGTTGCTTGGCACTATGGCGTAGTTGTCCATTTAGCCCCTCATCATATATCCCATAAGCATCTTGAGATAAAAGTACAGGACTTTCCCCATCTTTAACAGGATATTCCTCAGATAATGGACAAATTTCTAAAGCAATTAAAGCATCCAAAGGCTGATTTTGGGTGAAAAATAGCGCCCCAATTGCTCCCACCTCTTCTTTTGCTGAAGCCACCAGATAAACATCAACAACTGGCTGTTTCAGGTTCTCAGCCAAAGCTAGCAGAATCGCCACAGAGGCTTTGTTATCCAAAGTGTAACCAGCAATATGATCCTTTAACCGAATTGGACGCTTGCGATGCTTGCCGATTACCATTCTAGTTCCAGGTCGAATGCCAGCTGCTTCTAATTCAGCCGTAGTGAGCTTCGTTTCAATCCAGGCATTTTCCCACTTAACAGTAGTATCTTCCTGCTGCACTTTCTGGGGCGATTCATGGGAAACATGGCGAGAACCAAAGCTGAGAATACCGCTAATGGTTTGGTTATCTCCAATTAAATCGACAACGCCTTCGCCATAAACCCACGGGAAAGAACCGCCGAGTTTGCGGACTTCCACACGACCTTCATCACCGAAATTCTTGACTATTGCACCAATTTCGTCTTTGTGTGCTGTGATAGCTATCGCTCTGTCTGGATTTTTCCCTGGAATTTTGGCAACAATATTATCGGCGCGATCGCACCATACTTTTACACCCAGTGCCGCAAATCGTTGCATCAACAACTGGTTAATCTCAGCTTCTACACCACTAGGAGAATGGTGCATGACTAATTCTTCAATAATTTCAAATAAGCGATCGTAATCCCACATCAATACAGTTAGTTCAGTTTTCAACTGTTATATGAGACTATTGTGCATCAACAACCCGACCTATCGATCCAAGCGCTAATCTTTTTTGTTGACGTTTCAGCACTCCTAACGCGCCAAAAGCACCAAGAGCTAAAATCCCCCAGTTGATCGCAGGTTCGGGAACAGACTTAGCCTCAATCGCTGCTAGTGCAGTCTCTGCTATCACCTTATGAGCAGCAGTCGTTGGGTGGAAACCGTCCCAGATGAGGAACTTGTTATTACCTGGGTCACATATATCTAGCCTAGAGAGACAAGACTCAGTGACATTCGTAAAACCTAATGCACTTGCCTGATTAAATAAAGAAAAAGTATCAATAGGGATGATGTTGAGATTCGGGTTTTGGCTCAAAGCGTTCACAGTTGTTGCGAAACCCAAGTTAAACTCATTAGTCGATTTACTAAGAGTTGCAGGGTTGCGATCGTCAATTGTAGCTGCTGGGATCTTTCCCAAATCTGACAAGTTAAACACCAAAATATTTTTCGCGCCGATTCCTACCAGAGTATTCAATGCCAGGGATATATTACTGATTGGCGTGGTAGAGTCTTCGGGGCTAAGAAAAAGAAAATCATTTGCACCTCCCCACAATGTATAAAGTGTATCTGGATTAGCAGTTTGATTATTTGCTTGCAGAGTTCCAGCAAAACCAAGGACTTGTTGGAGTACTCCTGGTAAATTTGGATCGGGAACAAGAGCATTACCTAAACCAGAGCTAGCACCACCGAAAGCAAAGTTTATCCCTTGTGTAGGAGGTGTGGAAGGAATAGTAGTTAATAAAGTAGGCTTTAACCCTAGCTGATTTCCGAGATAATCTATCCAGAGTGGCCCATCGGAAAAACGTCCTTCAAAGTAAGGTGGGCTTTGAGGGAACGTTCCCCCAGTAGCATTATATATATTGCCTGTATCAGAAAGACTATCGCCAAATACATAAAGCTGATCAAAACCAAAACTCGCACTAGAGGCTTTGGTCGGCAACATGAAACATAAGAAAACAAATCCTGCTGCTACAGCTTGTTTTTTCATATTTTTTTACCCGTGATATTTTTTAATTTGTTTAAAAGTAATGAAAGGGCGATAGTCTGACGACTTATCTTTTGACTTACTTCAAAACTAAGTACGCCTATTGAGTTAACTTACGTTGTTTTACTTAACTATGCACCAAAAATTCATTAAACACGGGTAAAAACGCTGAAAATACCTAGATTTACATTTTCTTGAGAAAAAATAGTTATTTAACAAAGGAATGGCAAACTTTACGACCTTTTAGAAGGGAATTGCTCACTTTTATGCTACCGATAGACTAACCGCCTTTTGATTTCAAAGCTTCAGTAGCCGACACACCCTCACCCTGAGTTCCAAAATACCACAAAGCTGTAGCAGCCTCAGCACGAGTTACTGGTTTTTTGGGTTGAAACAAAGTCGTATAACCAAACACCCGCCGAACATTCGATTGCTCGCCATTCTGGTAGTCAGCCAAAACTGCTCTTAAAGCCTTGGGGTCAATTCGCGCTGCATCTTGAAAACCCCAGGTTTGTTTGACAGCATCTAAGTTAGCAGAAGGTAAAGCTTGGCGAGTATCTAGAGGTAATTTCCACAGCAGCAACTGTTCCCGCGTTAGGGGTGCATCAGGGCGAAACAAAACTACTGTAGAATCTCCAGACAAAGGACTGGGAATTAACCCAGCTTCAGCTAATCCCTGAATTGCTGGAAAATCAGGGTCTTTTGCAGACACATCACTAAAAACTGGTTGAGTACTTTCTGATGCCAAGCGAATCTGTTTAGCTGGATTGCTGGCATACATAGCATTGTTAGCAGCTATTAGCCAACGAGCATATTCCCGATGTGTAACGATTTTACCGGGTTCAAACTGGTTAGTTGTGGTAGTAGAGTTGCTCTTAGTTGCCTCTGGCTCTATAGACAAAACACCTAATGTAGCCAAGTCTTGGATATGTTGCCGCCATTCTTGGGGTGCCTTATTCAGATCGTTGAATTCCTGAGATTCGGCTGCGACTGTAGAAGTTGTTTGGTTATTAGCCGTACTTGGTGGCTGTGCTGCCAAGTTTACGGGTTGTACCGGGCCAATGAACTGTGGATCTCCTGGTTGAGGAACGGCGTTAGTAGTTTCGTTAGGATTTATAGTTTGGGTAGGTTGTGCCGTTGTAGTATTATTCGGTACGTAGTCAATCAGTAATTCAGTAGCTGTTTGGGGTTGATTAGGTGTAGTGTTAGTAACTGCTTTAGGCTGAATGGAAACCTTCAACAGCAAATTGTTGCGACGTGCCTCAAACGCACCTCCTGCATCATCTGTTGGCTGTTGTAAAATCTGCCAGTTATTTGTTTGAAACTGGCTACTATAAAAGCTAGCAATAAAGTTGCTGGGGTCAGAACTCAACCAACGAGTTGAGACTCTGTTTTCTGAGCCACTAGCAGGTGTAACTTCCTGTAGTTTGGCATTGGAATATAGGGGAATATCTTTGGGAAAATCAGGTGGTAACTGAAGTGTAGATTCGTTTTGCTGTGCTTGCGGTTGGTTACCCTGAGATTCTCCAAAGACAACTGGATTACTTTGCAGCTTAGGATCTGCCGCCAAAGATTCTTCAAGGTTTTTGGTGATTGGACTGTTAGCACAGGCTGCTAACGAAGTCAGTAGAACAGCCCAAATTAGAAATACAGCTGGACGTTTACAGGGAAGCACAGGATATCACAAATTGAGTTTCAATTTCTACCCTAGCGCAGACTGTTCATTAAATGAGCATGGGGCATTAGGCATTAGGAATGGAATATTGGATAAAAACCCATTTACTCTGCTCCTCTGCCTCTCTAGCTTATTAATATCACCAAAAGACACTACCGACTCACAACGTCCTCTTGGTAAATGTCTTTGTTGGTAAAAATGATAATATCTCTAAAAATGAGTAAACGGTAGCAAAAGCTACCGTATTGTCTTCGTTTTACAGCCATTAGGTTTTGATAATTCCCATGCTTATTTATAGAGTTCCCTAAAATTCTGGCAAACTAACATTTTTGGGAAAAAAACATAAATAAACGTGAAATACCTGCTAGATAAGAGTTTTATGATTTGGATGCTCAAAGCAAGTACTTGACCAATCCAAAAATGATCGCTGAAGGGAGGCCACCAAATAAAAGTCTAAAAGCTTTATCTCCTTCCAGATGCATTAGGTTGGTGCGATGCCTACAGCGGGCAAAGTCTACGCCAACCAACTGAAGTGATAGACTAGAATTAAAGCCCCCCTTAGCCTCACCCAAGGAGGGAAATAGATAAAGTTCGCTAACGCTAGCTTAAAATCGATTCTGGAAATTATTCATCTGACGATGGTAAGCTGAATAAGGCAATAGCTAGAAAATGCCAATATTAGGCAATTTCAGGAACTTAGCGTAAGTTTGTGGTTCTTAGGGGTCGGGGTCATAGGCAAAGCAGTCAAGTGCCGCAGCAGTTTTCCTAGTATCTCTAAATTGATTTTCTGGGGAAAGTGCTACTTGTGCTGTAGTCAAGAGTTTCTTGGCAGCCTCGAAAGCAGTGAGTGCTGACTCTAAAAATGCGTAGTTTACCGCCGTAGGCATCGCCTCTATGTTATCCAAAGTTTTCTCTCAGGCAATCCATACCCTGTTCTTCTGGGATAGGGTAAGGGTTATTTTAGGAAGGCTGGATAGAGGGTGCGCTTCGCAAGTTATAGAGCCAGTACATAGTTAGCTGTGACTGTTTTCCCAATTTTAGTAATGATTGGGTAGAGGCAAAAAAGACACTTCATCGGATTCACTGGCGGTTGAGAAAGCCCTCTACAAACTTGGTCTGAACAGTTAACAGCTTCCTGATAGATTAGATACAATTAGCATCTGCGTTTGCTTGGGTAATCGCTTGTTCAAAGCAAGTACTCGAATTGACATAGTTTTAAACCTTTCACCTGCTAGCTCTGACGAAAATTTTTGATTCAGGGCAAATTAAGACTTATATTCAAGGGACTTGGGCGTTTCTTGGAGATGAAGTTAACCAAAACGCGGCAAAAGGCTGAAAAAGATATGTCTATGTCAAAAACGCAGAACTGATAAGAGTATTAAGAATCTAAAATAGATATTAAATTGAAGAAGAACTACGACCATTGACAACCGTCAGTTTATTTTACTTTCTGTAAAGCGTTGCCGGGTTGTTACCAGTGCTGAAACACGATTACATGCAAGTTTCCCAGGATCAGCCTATTTATTCTGAGGCTCCACTCCAGCTGTTACTGTTTGTCGATGGACGCCCAAAGTCCCGGCAACAAGTGCAGCGAATCCGTACTTACTTAAAAGAATTGCAGGCTGAGTATAGTTTTGAACTTCAAACTATCGATGTTGGACAACAACCTTACTTAGCAGAACACTTTAAATTGATAGCGACGCCAGCTTTAATCAAAATCCATCCGGAACCACGACAGGTTCTGGCCGGGAGTAATATAATAGCGCAGTTGAAAAACTGGTGGCCTCGCTGGCAAACCGCTGTAGATGCTTACTTAAAAGTGCAGGAAGACTTACAAGAACGTATAGACGACAATACTAGGGTGATGTTACCCAAATCCACTATTCGTTCAGTTGCTGTTTCTGCGGAATTAATCCGACTCTCAGACGAAATTTTTCGTTTGAAGCAGGAAAAAGATAACCTCCAAGAGCAGCTACACTTTAAAGACCGGGTGATTTCTATGCTGGCGCACGATCTTCGCAATCCGCTAACTGCTGCTGCGATCGCGATCGAAACTCTCCAGTCTAACTACAATTCAGACACAGGACAATTCCAGCGCCTTAAGCCATCGATGACGGCGCATTTATTAAAACAAGCCCGCAATCAAACTAAGGTTATTAACCGGATGATTGCTGACCTTTTAGAGGTAGGTCGTGGCAAAGATACAGAGTTTCCTATTTTACCACAAAAAGTACAACTAGGTAAACTTTTCTTAGATGTACTAGAAGAATTGTGCGATCGCTACACCGCAAAATCCCAAGAGGTAGAAATAGATATTCCTAGTGATTTGCCTTATGTATATGCTGACCCAGAACGCATCCGTCAAGTGCTAGTGAATCTGTTGGATAATGCCATCAAATATACCCCAGAAGGTGGCAAGATTAGTGTTGCCGGATTGCATCGTACTACCCAAAAAGTTCAGTTTAGTATTGGCGATACTGGGCCTGGTATTCCTGTAGAGAATCGCGATCGCATCTTTGAAAACCACTTCCGCCTGCAACGGGATGAAGGTACAGCAGGCTACGGGATTGGCCTTTGTTTATGCCAACGGATTATCCTGGCACATTATGGTCAAATTTGGGTAGACTCTGCCCCCAATAATGGAGCATGGTTTCACTTCACACTACCAGTTTATCCTTTTTAAGGATTAGTCATTCATTAATGAATAATGACTAATGACAATTAAAAACTTGAAACAAAGCGATCGCGTCCCCCAGCCTTAGCTTGGTAAAGTGCTTTATCTGCCTGGACAATCAAATCTGAGGGTGAGGATTCCCAAGTGGGCACAACAGTAGCCACGCCCATACTTAAGGTGATATGCTGACTCACCGCAGACCCATCATGAACAATTCGCAAATCTTTTATTCCCTCTTGTATCGCTGCGGCAACGTGAACTGCGCCAGATGCAGGCGTGTATGGCATAATCACAGCAAATTCTTCTCCACCATAACGCGCTACTAAATCCTGATGTTTTTGTGCCTTGAGGCTTAATACAGCTCCCACTTTTTGTAAACAGACATCTCCAGCAGGATGACCATATTTATCGTTATAAAACTTAAAATAATCGATATCACACAAAATCATTGACAAAGGAGATTCCTCTTGTGCCAGATTAATCCACTGAGCATTGAGGTAATCGTCAAAACGGCGACGATTAGCCAACTCAGTTAAGCCATCTACATTGGCAAGGTGCTGCAAAGCTTGGTTTGCCGCCTCTAATTGTTTGTATACTTGCACTTGCTGTAGTAGTCGGCGTAACCTTTGGCGCAATACAGGCCAGTGAATTGGTTTAGTGACATAATCAGTCGCCCCTGCGTCAAAAGCACGGTCTACGGATTCTTCATCATCCAAGCACGTGATCATCAATATAGGAGTGCGCTCCCATATCTTAGAGATCACAGTATTATTAAGTGCCGAGTCAGTATCAAAGGTTGCAACAGCTGATTTTAGATTATTCCTGGCAATCTGGAGCAAGTGCTTACAGCAGGTAAAGCCATCCATTACAGGCATTACAGCATCTAACAAAACTATATCCGGTTTGATAGCCTCGTAAGCATCTAAACATTGCTTACCATCGTTGACCTCGATCACTCGGTAACCTTCTTGTTCCATAGCTTTACGCAACAACACGCGGATGGTTTTGTCATCATCAGCCACTAGAATCAGTGGTGGTTGCTTAGATACAGAAAATGAGCTTATGCCTGACATGAGTTGCCTTCCACTTGCGGGACTATCCTGAAAAAGGCTGTGCAACTCAATCGCATGGGAGCGATCGATGTTTTCATCAATGCCAGGATTTGTGGCAAAGGTGTGTCTAGCTTCACAATCAACTGTTTTTTGGCAATAGACTGCTCAATGTTAGTGAGCCAAGCAAGCGGTAGATAACTAAGTTGCATAGAAAATCTATAATTGGAACACGAAGGCAATTGTTACCTTTTTGTTCGGCTGTGGTTATGGGAGGAAATGTTACTTTTATATTTCCCCATTGCTAAAGTCAAATTGAAATTTTTTTGAAAATTGCAAATGCACATCTTAATTATTTAGTTCTGTAGTTAGTTTAGAAACCTAAAGATACGGGTTAAAATGCTCGCCAAAGTATGGTCCAAAGAGATTTAAGGCAAAATACAAGTATCCTTGACTTCAATTTATTTAGTTATTTGGTAAGTGCTGCGGAGGTTGAGTATAATTACATAAGATTGAGATTAAACTTGGTGCAAAGCTTTGTTTCTCAACAAGTTCAGGTGAAAAATAAAGTAAAATTTTTATTACATTTCATTCAGTATAGTTTAGGTAAATTAAAAAATAGATTTGTTATTAAGTTTAAATAAAGATATACTAGAATAGAATTAATATTTTAAGCCAATTAAATTTTAAATTTCTTCCCAGACAGTACATCAAACGAAAGTCTTCTTAGCTACGCTAACAATCAGAAGTTCTTACAGAAAAATTAAACCCTATTTACATCTACTAAATCTTTAAAATGCCAGACTCATTAATGTATCAACAAGATCATTTTGTTGTTTTAGAAACAAATCAATCAGAGCAATTTCTGACACAATCAGAGTTATTAGAAAAGCTCAAAACGACCCTCCAACAACTCATAATTCAAGATTTACCGCCTGACTTGCAAAAGTTTGATACTGCGGAAGCTCAAGCGCAATATTTACTCGACACAACTTGCGAATTAGATATTGCTCCAGGACAATATTTGCAGTGGTATGCAGTTCGTTTAGAAAAGTGACTTGTTTCATAAGTGGTTAGAAGGGAAATAAGTTAAGAAAAAAGTAGGGGGAAATCCTATACTTAAAAGCTTTATAATTACCAACATATTTTAAACTTCCGTTTTGTTGTTATTCGGTCTGAGAAGAAATTCCGAGGCTAATAGCTTCTATTGGTTTTAAAAAGTGAAAATTTAATTTCACCCTTACAGGATGTTTGAAAAGTCCTCTTGTCGGTATCAAAAGTTCTAGATCCCTCCAAATTCCCCTTTTTAAGGGGGTTAGGGGGGATCTAAAAGTGCCTAAAGTCACAGCGAAAAACTTCTAAAACAACCTCTTAGTGTATAAAAGCTATTAGTCCAGAACTTAAGTTATGGGCGATATGTTGGTTAACATTACACTTTAACTGTTACAAAAATGTGGATAACGACAAGTCATCAACTCTGGGAGTTTAGACAACCATAATTTCTCTTTTTGACTATTGACTACTGACTAGTGACTGTTGTGGAGCATGGATCAGCGCTAGCTCAATTGTATTTTCAGATGGCTGCGTTATTTCAACCTCCAATCCAGGCCCAAAATAGTTGGTCATTTTTTCCTGCTTTTTTTGCCACACATCAATCGGTATTAGGGGTGAATCAAATTCTAAAATTAGGGCATAGTTGCCATTGACTTCTGTTTCTCGTAAGCCTGTTACTGTTGGCCGTTCCGGGTCTGAGGGACTCAAACCCAGAAAAGAAAGTGTTGTATCTAGATGAGCATCTTGGCCGTAACGATATCGGGTGATGTCTTGGCGAATTTTATTTTGAGTATCAGTTGCTTGCTGTTCCCGCAATATCAAGGCTGACGGTGACGTAGTTTGGCTAAAGGGTACTGGCTTGAGTTCATTAGCTTTCAGCGCCAACCCTCCCAACAGTAGAGGAATCCCGTAAAAAAATCCGACAAGATTGAGTGTGGCATTATTATTAGCATAGGCGACGAAGCCTATGATGGTTAATATGCCACCAATAGTTAAACCAAGTGTTCCCAAAGAGATTTTGCGTAGCATGAGCTTAAATTAATATAAATTCTGAATACCTCAGTTTTATTATCATCGGCTATGAGTAACAATTTAGGGAAGAACATCGTCTCTAGTCAGTAATATTTAACCAACTCAAAATTTTTAGGAACAAGAGGTTCTGTTTTCCTCGCCTAGAACTTCGGTAGATGCAGGAACACGGAAAGTTTCTCAGCCACAAGGTTAGTGTAGTAGACTACTAAGGGCGTATAGTGCGCCAGAATGTCGGATTTTGAGTTAGCTTTAAATTTAAAGGCAGTTAAAGATAGGAAAAAAGTAATGGATATACAGACTATAAAAGAACGAATTCTCGCAGTTCAAAGCAAACGCGAGTACCTCTTAGGCTTACTTGAGCAACCAAATTTGGGAACTTTGAGAGTTGACGTAAATCAGGCTTTGGAAGAGCTGGACGAATTAATTGATGAATTTCAACGCACCATTCCGATAGAGTAGAAATTATCAAAAATTGCGTCGGTTTAACCGTCAACCTCAAGTTATACCGACGCTCATCAGTACTATCATGTCCTCAAATCCTCAAACTGAAATAAGCGTGAGTTGGCAAAGCAATATAGCTGTATAATTGATGTATCATTTATCCGGCAAATGAACCATCGCCTGCACGGTGACCTAACTGCCTAACTAAGGCAATAAGTTCGCTTGTAGGCACATCTTTCTTACAAACGTTATCAAAGCTAGACATTGCCTTTGTTTCCTGAAGATTTACGTCCTCCACTGAGGAGTAAGCAAGGATCTGCGTGTTCGGAGATATAGCTTTAATGTGACTAGACGCACTCCAGCCATCCATAACTGGCATTTGTAAATCTAGAACAATTACGTCAGGATGGCAACGTTTAACCATTTCTATAGCTTCTTCACCATTACTAGCTAAACCTACTACTTGAATATTCTCCTGGCACGAAAAAACTAATTGTAAGGTTAAACGAGTCAGTTCGTGGTCATCAACTACTAGAACACGCAAGGTAGAAAGCTCACAGGATAACATTAGCATTGAGGGGAAAGACGAAATTATTTCAGAACAACCTCTCTAGTTTATGGGAACGAATGCCAGCACTGACTCTATCCTGTGGTTGAATAACTTGTGTGAACCTATGACAAACAACTTAGATAACTTCTCAATAAAGTTAAGTTTTCTAAAAAAAAACTAAGTTGAGCTAGTTATTAAGGTATTGGTAACTTATTTTTTAATCAATCAGGTTTGAGGCTACACCACTTGAGCGTAATGCCATATTCATAAGGATTTTTTGTGAATTAGCTTCTGGAGAATCCTCATAAGGACGGCGTTGAATGTAAGTGCCATCGGCTTGTAATTCCCAAGCTTGGCGATTATCTGCGAGCATAATTCCCATAATTTCTTGCAAATCTTTGGCAATATCAGGGTCTTTGATTGGGGTAATTACTTCCACGCGGCGATCTAAATTGCGTCGCATCCAGTCGGCACTACCGATATAGATTTCCTCTTGTGTATTGTTATGAAAATAATAAATCCGAGAGTGTTCTAAAAAGCGACCGATAATGCTGATTATGCGAATGTTTTCACTAATGTCTTTGAGTCCTGGACGCAAACAGCAAACGCCCCTGATAATTAAGTCGATTTGCACTCCGGCGCGGGAAGCTTCATATAAAGTGGCGATAATTTGCGGATCGACTAGAGAATTCATTTTGGCAACAATGCGCCCAGAAAATCCATTTTGAACATTTTCGATTTCGCGGTGAATTAGTGCCAAAAAGCGATCGCGCATATTAACAGGCGCAACCAGTAATTCTCGATAAGATTTTTGCAGGGAGTAACCTGTCAAGAAATTAAATAAATCTGTGATGTCAGCACCTAATTCTTCACGACAACTAAATAATCCCAAGTCTGTATACAGCCGTGCCGTTTTCTGGTTATAGTTACCTGTGCCAATATGCACGTAGCGACGTATCCGGTCTTTTTCCCGGCGTACCACCAGGATGGTTTTACTGTGGGTTTTCAGTCCCACTAGACCATAGACAACATGAACTCCAACTCTTTCTAATCGTCTTGCCCAGTAAATATTATTTTCTTCATCAAATCGCGCCTTTAATTCCACCAGTACGGATACCTGTTTGCCATTTTCGGCGGCGGCAATTAAAGCGTTGACAATGGGCGAGTCACCAGAAGTCCGGTAAAGGGTCATCTTGATGGCTAACACATTCGGATCGTAGGCAGCATGGGTAATAAAGCGCACCACTGTAGCAGAAAAGGATTGATAGGGATGGTGTACTAGCAAATCCTTTTCTTGAATCACAGCAAAAAAGTCTTTTCCTTCGTCTGTCTCCAGTGCATCTGGATCTAAACTCGGTTCCCTCAGCCTTTGCAGGCGTAATGGTACAACAGATTGGCGTGGTGGATCTTTGAGTTCTGGCAATGGCAAGGACATAAAATACATCAAATCCCGCAGTCCCAAAAGACCGTCTACTTCGTAAAGATCGCTTTCTGTTAATTCCAAATCGTGCAATAATCGCGATCGCACTATTTCAGGAGTCTGGGATTGAATTTCTAAGCGGACTGGACTCCCACCTAGCCGCCGTTTTCGCAGTTCCTGTTCGATCGCTAATAATAAGTCATCTGCCTCATCTTCTTCTAAGACCAAATCGGCATCACGAGTAATGCGGAACGGATGATATTCTTGAATGTTCATCCCTGGAAATAGAGATTCCAAGTTATGAGCGATCGCTTGTTCTAAAGGGACTCCAGTCCAGTGGGCAGGTTTTTCGTTATTTTGATCTCCCAACTCCGGCGGAATCGGTAAAAATCGTGGGAGAACACTAGGGACTTTAACTCTGGCAAAGAATTCTTCTTCGGTGTCTGGATTTTTGACCACAACAGCCAGATTTAGACTGAGATTAGAAATAAAAGGAAAGGGATGACTAGGATCAACGGCCAAAGGAGTCAAAACTGGAAATACTTGTTCCTCAAAATAGCTATTTAGATGAGTTCGCTGTTTTTGATTTAAATCTATGTAATCCAAAATATGGATGCCATGATTTGCTAATAGGGGACGAAGTATTTCCTCAAAATGTTGATGCTCTTTTTTTACATGAGGAATCAGGGTAGACCGAATATCATCTAGCTGTTGTTGTGGTGTCCGACCATCGGGAGTTAACAGGCTGACTTTCGCCTCTACTTGTTGCTTTAAACCAGCAACCCTCACCATGAAAAACTCATCCAAATTAGAGTTAAAGATTCCCAAAAACTTGAGGCGTTCCAGAAGAGGTGTGCGATCGTCACAGGCTTCATGTAACACCCTGCTATTAAACTCTAGCCAGCTTAACTCTCGGTTAAGATAATATTGTGGATCGCTGAGATTAATAGGAGTAGAGCTTTTTTTAGATTTTGCCATAATGACTTAAAGGCAGGCAGATATAGCCCATTTAAATGGGGGATACTAAACATAGTAAGTTAAATAGTGCATAGGGTGAAGCGCCTTATAATAACCATACTGAAAGTCTATGTAGAGAAAATAATTGGTGATACTATCTCTGTTTTCGTCTTCCCTAACTCGCTGACTTAATGTTTCAAGCTACTCGTCGCCGTCTTGCCGTCTGGTATACTGCCATCACCGCTGTATTACTACTATTATTCGCCAGTGGAGTATATTTATATGTCCGCAGTACATTAATCGAGCGGATTGACGATACCCTCAATCATGTGGTGGAAATTGTCGAGCGATCGCTTGTAGTTGAGCCGATCAATGGTGATGTTGGCAAATTCCGCGTTAATGTAGAATCCAGTTTTCGCAATAATGCTGACAATGTAGAAGATGACCATATTGACTTAGAATGGTTTAGCCCGACGGGTGAATTACTCTGGTCAACTCTATTTGAACCCCTAAATATTCCCATTCATGCCAATCTTACTGGTGAAACTGTACGCGTAGTCAAGGCAGAGAAGGGGGCTTGGAGCGACTCAGCACTATTATTACGGCAAATTACCCAACGAGTGGAAGTGGGACGGCAGGTATTAGGATATCTGCGTGTTAGTCATCCCTGGTTTGAAGTTACTAAACCCAGTCGGCAGTTAATTTTTGATTTGGCACTAGGTATTGGGGTAATGGTGCTTTCTGTAGGCGCAAGTGGTTGGTTTCTTTCGGGTAAAGCGATGGAACCTGTACGTGAATCTTATCAACGCCTCAAACAATTTACTGCTGATGCTTCCCACGAACTTAGAAGTCCGATTACTTTGATTCAAACAAATGTGCAAGTTGCCCTTGCTGACTTGGATTTAGCAGAGACAGAAGCGGCTACTTACTTGCAGTATCGGCAACAATTAAAAATAGTGGAACGGTTAACGCAGCGTTTGGGGAAGTTAGTCAATGACTTACTGTTCTTAGCACGGCAGGATAGTGGTATTAGCAAAGATATCTTTTCACCTTGTCCGATGGACGCTTTGTTGATAGAGGTGGTTGAAGAACAACAATTGTTATTCCCTGAAAAAAAAGTCGCCCTTTCTCTAGACTTAGTTGATCCTCCTGCTTCTGAAACTAGCCCAGAATTACTGGAAAATTGGTTTACCCTTGTAGGCAATTGGGATCAACTGGTGCGGTTGTTCACAAATTTAATTGCTAACGCCTTACATTACACACCAGCAGGTGGGCGGGTAAAAGTGGAATTATCGCGGCGAGAGGGAATAAATCGTGTTTCTGGACTACGTTACAGCAGTGCCCAGTTGCAAGTTAAAGTGAGTGATACCGGAGTTGGAATTCCATCTGAAGCACTACCACACTTGTTTGACCGCTTTTATCGCGTAGATCCGGCACGGACTCATATAGCTGGGAATACAGCTACACCCAGCGCTACTGGTTCAGGATTAGGATTAGCGATCGCCCAAGCTATTGTCGAACATCATCAGGGTCATATTCAAGTTGAAAGCATTCAAGGCATTGGCACTACCTTCACTGTCACTTTTCCAATAACTCTTGAGTCTTAGTTCGTAAATTCAATAATTGTTTCCTGTGACAGATGCACAGAACTGAAGTATCAAATTATGGCGAAGCTATTGCTTATTTAAGGAACTTATAAATAAAAAAATATTCAACTATTTATTGTGGAATGTGCGTCTTGCTCACCTGTAATTAGGGGCGGGCAAGATGTCCACCTCACAAAATTGGATAATTTATTTGTTGGAAATCCCTAATTGATTTAGTTTGTCAAACTTTAGAATGAGATATTATGCCTAATTATCTATTATTTATGAACCTATAGTTAGAGATAAAAAATCGTCTGGGTTGTTAATTTTTAGATGTAACCAACGATAAATTAGCCGCTAATTAAATTTGCTGTTTGAGAAACTTTTCTTTAAAAAAAGACAAATTGAATTGTATCAGGAGTTAAAAAAGAATATGAATTTTCAAAATCTTCGCAAGTCTGTTGAGTTATTTGGCGCTATGTGTGGTGGATTATTGATTACTCTGCCAGCAATTCCTCAAGCAGTAGCACAACAATCAGTAGTACAACAATCTACCCCCAAGATTAATCCCTGTCCGAGAATTTTCTACGAAGAACCACATAACAGTCGGGTTGTCGTACCGCAAGGATGCCCTGCAAATGCGCTGACTCAAAGACTAGCCGCTCAAGGGCTTCTTCCCGCCTCTGCTAACCCATCACAAGAGCAAACAACATTGGGTGTTGGCGGTGAAGCACCCCAGGGAACGCAACCTTCGACTTCATCACAACCTGGTGTCAGCCCAGCAACCGCAGCCCCAGGTGAGCAAACTCTAACGCCCGGAAGCCCAAATACTTCAATAATTCAACCACCTTTACCCAGTGAGCAACAAGCCCCCAGTGCTACGATCGCACTAGCGAATGGTAGAGTTAATATCAGGTTGGTAAATGAAACTGCGACTAATGTAACCTACCAAGTAATTGGTGATACGGCACCGCGATCGCTACCAGGTAAGTCTGATGTGATACTGCAAAGTTTAAGCGCACCAGTAACTGTAACATTCCAACGTGAAGATGGCGGACAGTTGACGGTAACACCACAGTCCTCTTCAGAGTCAGGAAGTTTAGAAGTTAGATTTGACGAAGCCACCGATGTAGCACAAGGTAAAAGTGCTATGAGGATTGAACAAAATGGTTCAGTCTTCTTGAATTAATCAAACGTGAGTTCGATGAACCTCTCCCTGACTTAAACTAAAGTTCAAATCTGTCCCTCTCTGAGTCGGAGAGTGAAGCCTTTGCGTAGTAAAAGCAGGGAGAGGTCTTTTCGTTAGGTAATTTGGTGGACATGATCTGAGCCGTCGAATTGATGTTAATTAAAGAGGAAATTCTGCCAATTTTAGATTTCTGCTTCAATCCAAAATCTAAAATTAAATGATTCCTACTTTCGCTGAAGCATTTTAGTTAACTGATCCAGCAATTGCACCTCTTGTTTGCTGTCTTTCAATGTCCGTGCTAGTATAATTGCCCTTTCGTAAAAATTGCGGGCAGTTAGGTAGTTACCTTGTTGCTTGTATAACTGAGCGTAAGACTCAAAAGATTTTAATTCTTCTCGCAAATTTTGCAATTCTTTAGCAAGTGCTAAACGTTGCTCTAGTAAATCAGAAGCCCGTTCATAACGTCCGACAGCAGTATGAGCCGTAACTAAACCGTCAATTGCTCGTAATTCATTAGTGCGATCGCGGTTAGTTTTAGCTATTCGCATCGCCGCCCCATAAGTGCCAATAGTATCCTGATAATTCCCAGATGCTAAGTAAGCATCACCTAAATTATTTAGGGTATTTGCTTCACCGATAGTATCACCAGTCTGACGGCGGAAAATTAAAGCCTTTTCATACAATTTAATTGCCTTGTTATACTCTCCCAACCTGGCATTTACCAAACCCAAATTACTTAGAGATAGCCCTTGACCTTCAATATTTTTGACATTGTGAGCAATTGCAAAGGCATCTTCAACAGTTTTACCAGCAGTAGAAAATTCTCCTTGTTGCAAGAAAAATGTACCAATATTATTCAGCACAAAAATCTGAGCTTGAAAGTTTTTAGTGTCACGAGCGATCGCTAATCCTCTTCGTAAAGCATCCTCTGCTTCTTTTAAACTACCTAGCTGAACATAAGCCTTAGCAAGCAAATTGTAAGCCAGACCTTGTGCTTTCAAGTCGCCAATTGAGTGATATAGTTCCAGTGCCCGCAAGCAAGATGCAATGGTTTTACCAGCATATCCTGAAGCGTATTGTTGTTCACCGATACTCAGTAAGCTATCTGCTTCATCTCTTGATTGTCGCCCAACAGAACTATTTAAAGGACGGTGGAGTTGTTGCGTAATATCAACCGCACCCACCGCTATGGGACTCAACAAAAAAGTAAAGACTAAAAAGCTGTGTAAAAGTATTTGGGGACGAGAAATCGCACCTACACAAACTAAGCCTAGCTTTTGCCTGGGAAATACAAGCCGTTGTTTCATAAAAATTACCCCTAAAGTTGCGGGTTTAAGTAGAAGGTCTAAGAAGAAGTTTTAAGTTTTTAAATTGAAGACAAACAATATAAGCGTTTACACTTAAGTTATGATTGAGCAAAATCATCCCCAAAGTATATGGCGCGGATATCTGTGGGTAATTTGTCCTCTAGCATACGATAGCCTTCTTGGAGAAAATTGGCTACTTCGCTTGGGGCGATCGCTTCTCCTTCAGCTTGCAGATAGGCGGCGATTCTAGTTTCGCTCCAGTGGAAAGTTTGAGCCATCAACACGATTAATCGCAAAACAGGTGGTAGTTGGTCTAATGCTTGTTCTACATAGCACCATAGTGGCGGCGAAGTCGCTTGTAGAGAATAATGAATTGCTTCTGTGGGTGGTAACTTAATCTCGTTAATACAGAAAGCTGTCATATTAATTAACCAATTTTGCATGGTTAAGGCTTCCTCACCTGATTCAGAGGCAGTTAAATTTAGCCCACCGAGTTCGTAGTAGATATGTCGCCAAGTGAGGGCAAACAGATAATCTGCCTGCACAGGCGATCGCGCCGAATGCCGAATTAAGGTATACACTATGGGACTATAGCGACAAAAAATCACCGTGAAGTACTTTCCGGCATCTGGATTTTGCTGAAACAAAGTCAGGAGTTCATGGTCACTGTGATGGAACAGCGACTTCACCAGTGGGTGATTAGCTTCCGGGAAATGAGGAATTTGCATAAGCCTTTCAATTGATAGTTGTTAAAATAGTTTTGAGAATTGCACTCCCGTAGTTAATCGCATAATATCTTGGTGTTGCCCAGTTTGTAGCCCAAACTCAGACTACTTGAGTATTGATAAACTAGAAACAAAGACTTAATTTTAGTCTTAATCGACAATCATAAAATCGGCTCCCTTATAGAATCCTTATTTGTTCATGGTTATAGCAGTTAGTGTGATATCGTTCCTGCTCAGTCCCCTTACTTTAGGCTCCTTTCTGCCTTCCCTGCCCTTAGATAGCCTGTTCTCCACTCAAGGCATTATGGTGATGCTGCTAGCAGCTTACGCTGGCGCAATGTGGATGTTTCTCACCAGTGCCCCAAAAGTACATACTGTAATGGTGTCGGATTTGGAGATTGCCCGACAGTTGTATGAAGGGCTGCTAGATTTGCCAGCAGCTGAGGTGCCATTGCACTACTACTACAATTACGAACAAACCATTGGCGCAACTGGGATTGATCCTCTATATATGTCTACTGGGCCGAGTTTGTCTAGCAAAATGATGAATAATGCCAACGATGGGCTATGGTATCAATTGAAGAAAAACACCCAGCTACACGTTATTACTGGCGCGAGTTTAGGCAGCAAAAATCAGCAACGCCACGTTTGCTTTGATCATGACTGTCTGGAAATGATTTTAATGCGAGTCGAAGTGCGCGGTTTGAAATTCAAGATTCGCAACCAGAAGCCCCTGAATTTTTTGGTCAAGGATTATGAAGGGCGGGTTATTGAGGTAGCTGAAGTAGCGAATTAGTCATTAAATTTTAGTTTAGATTATTTTAAATTGTGTGGTTCGTAGCTTACGGCGGTAAGCTACGAACCACACAATATTTTTTAAATAGGTAGGGGTAAATAAATCCTAGTTTTTAATCAGGGCTTTAGTCCTGATAAATCTTGCTCTGAGCGATGAATCGCTATTTTAGGTGAAATTCTAAATCCTGAATTCTTACCAAATCTGAATCAGGTTGATGAGGGGGCGAGTAATTACCCTACATACTCTCATGGTATCAGTGAGATAAAGACGCAAGGTAATAAAAATGGTGCGTTATGGCTTTGCTTAACGCACCCGACTGTTGAATGCTACTTACTAGCTCAACTGTTCAAACTTAAATTTCCCTTTAATGGACTTGTTAAAGTATTGACCTTTAGACGGTGCATTGTCTAAGTCATCCTTGACACTGGGAGGTACTTTGAAATACTCGTAAACACTTCCACTATCAAATTCAATAGTCAGTGTTTGAGTTTTTGGTTCATAGGTAAATTGCTTAATAACGCTGCCTTCAGGCTTGAGTAATGGGAAGGCGATCGCATCCCGAATACTGGCACAATCAGTTAATAGCATTACTAACCGATCAATGCCAATCCCTAAACCACCTGTAGGCGGCATACCGTATTCAAGGGCTGTCAAAAAGTCTTCATCTACACCTTGGGCTTCTAAGTCGCCAGCAGCTTTTCTTTCAGCTTGGGCTTCTAGGCGTTCTCTTTGATCGATGGGATCGGTAAGTTCTGAGAAGCTGTTGCCAGTTTCTCGCCCGACGATAAATAACTCAAATCTTTCCACCAAACCAGGTTGAGAACGGTGGGGTTTTGCTAAGGGCGAAATTTCTACTGGGTAATCAATTACAAAGGTAGGTTGAATTAAATTAGCTTCTACTTTCTCTTCAAAAGCTAAATTCAGTAACTTACCAATTGATTTCGCTTCATCTACACCAGGAATAGCAGCATTTTTACTTGCTATTTTTGCTTCTTCTAATGTTTGGAAAGAATTGAAATCTAAGCCAGTAAATTCTTTAACTAAATCGTGCATTGTCACCCGCCGCCAAGGTGATGTCAAATCTATAGGTTCGCCTTGGTAGGTAATTTGCAATGTGCCGAGTACGTCTTGGGCGACAGTGGTAATAATCCCTTCTGTCAGCGCCATCATATCGTTGTAGTCGGCGTAGGCTTGGTAAAGTTCAATTGTCGTAAATTCTGGATTGTGTCGAGTGGAAATTCCCTCATTACGGAAAACCCGCCCCAATTCAAACACCTTTTCAAAACCACCTACAATCAACCGCTTGAGATGAAGTTCTGTGGCAATTCGCAGATACAACTCCATTTCTAAGGTGTTGTGGTAAGTGATAAATGGACGCGCATCTGCACCCCCAGTCTCACTTTGCAACACTGGCGTTTCAATTTCCAGAAAATCTCGTTCTTCTAAATAACGGCGAATACCAGCAGTAATTTGGGCGCGACGGCGGAAAGTTTGCCGCACTTCCGGGTTAACAATCAAGTCAACGTAGCGCTGACGGTAGCGCTTGGCAACATCCGTTAATCCATGCCACTTGTCGGGTAGCGGCAATAGGGATTTAGTCAGGATAGTATATTGTTTAACGTAGACAGATAATTCGCCCTTTTCAGTCCGTTTAATAGTACCTTTAACTCCCAGGATGTCGCCTGCATCTGTGAGTTGTTTTAAGTGATTGAAGGCATCAGCATCAATATCTGCCATGCTTTCTTGGATGCGATTTTTATCCAAATAAAGCTGAATTGTGCCAGTTTCATCTTGCAAGGTGAAGAAAGCCAGTTTACCGAAAACGCGACGCGCCATAATGCGTCCAGCGATCGCAACTTCTAAATCAACTTCTTCACCACTGGCTAAATCGGCAAACTTTTCTTGCAACTGTGCTGCATGATGGGTAGATTCCCAACGATAGGCGTAGGGATTAGTCCCTAGCTGCTTGAGTTGTTCTACTTTTTCCAGCCTGGCGGCTCGGATATCTTCTTCCGACATGGTAACGAACTAAATAGGGCAAGATTAATTATAGATGCTGCAAAAGTTGAGAGTAAGAGATATTTGCACTTTGCAGATGATAATATCGCCAAACCAAATACAATGACACAAACTAGAGTGCGCTTGTGGAATGTAGATGAATATCACCGGATGCTTGAGACGGGTATTATCACAGCCGATGAACGGGTAGAACTGATTGATGGGCAAGTTATCCCCATGAGTGCCAAAAATCCCCCCCATGCAGCGGCAACGCTGTGTCCCGGATTTCTCACAAACTCAGAAAAAAGCGGAGCTTCAAACTGATAAAATGTATATATGGTAAGCATTTGAGCAGTTTTAACCGATGAATCTACCCGCAACGCGATCGCTCCCAAAACAGTTCAG
>JAHHHR010000095.1 GCA_019359245.1 Nostoc desertorum CM1-VF14
CCCGAATAATATAATTGCAGTTTATCATTGTAAAATTTATAGTCAACAAAAACTTATGATTGACTGGGGCTGAACAACTAGTCAACCCTTGAAATTGCTTCTTTCTGACTTTTTCAGCAAGCCCTAGTTACAGCACTTTTGCTGCTATGAGGTACGCACACAGTCTCAAAAGTTAGGTAGGAACTTTTTTGACTTTGAAGTATTTTCAGTAATCCCTCATTTCCAGGACTTACGCAAGAAATAGCCCAAACCTTGATTTTCTGGTAGGGGCAATTCATGGATTGCCCCTAGCGTCTGTAGTTTTGCGGGAGTCCTAATTTCAACAAAAAGCTCAAGTTTTTTATTTGAACAAAAACGGAGTATTAGCCGATGAATGTAGAAGAACTTAGACAACTATATGCCGCAGGAGAGCGAGACTTTAGTATCGCTGACTTGAGGGGTGCAGCCTTGGAAAATATTAATCTCAGTGGTGCAATCTTACATGGGGCGATGCTGGATGAAGCAAATTTGCAACAGGCGAATCTCAGTCGGGCTGACTTAAGCGGGGCTACACTCAGCGGTGCAGATTTAACAGGAGCTAATTTAAGCAAAGCTGATTTGAGTGATGCAATTCTTGACAATGCAATATTAGAAGGTGCAATTCTTGATGAAGCCGTTTTAAATCAGGCTGATCTCAAAGCTGCTAACTTAGAACAGGCGATTCTTAGCCACGCTGACATCCGTGAAGCCGATCTGAGTAAAGCTAATTTGTCAGCAGCAGATTTGAGCGGGGCAGATTTAGCGATCGCGGATTTGTCTGATGCAAATCTGCACCAAGCTGCATTAGAAAGAACCAATCTTACCGCAGCTAATTTAGAAAATACCAATTTAGAGGGGACTATTTTAGAGGGCGGCAACAACAATCTTGCAACCTAAGTTCTGCTAAAGGGCTGAGTCAATATATAAAGAGGAAATTACAAAGTTTTTGAGAAACCCTCGAGATCATTTGAGTGCAGTGATTGTTTACAAAGCTTCAAACCATTGGATAGAAATGATTACATAAATACCAGATTCTAGCGGAAACACTTAATTTATTTACTGATCGTTGGCGCAATCAGTAAATCCGAAGTGTCTAAGATTAGAGCCGTAAAGCATTATGATTAACCAAATTACACTTTTGGAATCTTGCTGGCATATTTCTCCTCCGTGGGGTCAAGCTATGCCTCCATTAGCAGTTCAGATGCGAGAAAAAGTTTTCCTGCCAACCTCCAATTTGTCAGGTTACTGCTGTGGTGTTTACTGGGAAGGGCAGGAGTGGGTTTATGCAATTGTTTGTCGCGGTAAAATTCTTTACTTGCCTTCTAAAGAATTTCATCCAACAAATGTATTCAAAAATGCTGCTGTTCCTACTTCGGTTTTTCAATTAGGCGACATAGTTGAAGTTGATTTTAGTTTCCAATCGACACGTCGTATTATTCAAGGTTTTTTTTGCCTTAAAAACAATTGGCTTTACGGCGTGGAGTGGTGTCCCCCAATTGTGGAAGAAACGGCATTGGCTCAAAGCCGACTCATCTGGCTTGCCGATGTTGATTTAGTCGGAAAGATGAGGTTTTAGCAATTCGTGGGGCAAAGCTTCATATCTTACCGCGGGGCTATAAATTTGATTTGAAAACCCGCCAACCTATCTTAAATGTAGTCTACGGTACTTCACGGAACGCTTGAGCGCACTTTACTCTTGGGAGCGATCATAAGAAGGTGGACAGGTACGCGATCGCACATAATTGCCCCTGTGTAAAGTTATTCAGGGTGGTGATGATATGCCGTAGAGTGGCGAATGACAGACAACCAATGGTTGTCAGGCATTCAGCTGAAGGTATTGCATTGGGCTGTTATCGTAGCCATTATTTAGTTCCACTTTCAAATTTTTTGCCAACTGTCCGGAAAGTCCAAAACTTTAGTTGTATACCATTACATACCGAATCTACTATATGTAAAGCCAGGGACGACAGCCTAATAGTCCCTTATGTAAATTCCACTAGTTAAAACTGCGCTGGTTCTACAAAGCGCAGTTTTTATTGTACAGGTAGCGAACTAGCGGTCTGCCAACCTAAAAGTGCGCTTATGGAAAAAGGTACAGGGTGTCTACTGAAAAGGAGAAATTCTCCTTAGCACTGGGAATAAGAGAAATTACAGCGAAGACGAAAAGTAACCTCAACTGTGGGAGAAACTTAACCAATACCTGGGGCTACAGAAAACCATGCTACTGGAAGCAATTAATCGAAAACTGCTAGCGCCAGCGTAGGCGTAACCCGCCGCAGGCATCGCCAAACTGAAGCAGCAAAGGAAAGAGAGGCTGGTGCAATACGCTTGGGTTGAACTTTATGTTACCCAACAAATGTTAGAGAATGTTGGGTTTTGTTCCTCAAACGCCACTTGGTACCCTGCGGGAATGCTAAAAGCGAACAAGTTGGGGAACCGCAAGGGCGCAGTGGTTCCCCAACCTACGCAAATTTATTTTTCTGGCTTAACCCAAGCGCATTGAGACTAATTCGTAATTAAGCTTTGGCGAAAAACCTTTTTCTGTATAATCCCAGCAATCCAACTACGCTAAGACCAAGTAATGCTGATGGATCGGGTACAGAAGTTTTTTGTGCTGTAAAGCCAGTTTCGTAAGAAGTCGTTATACCTCCAGCTGATATTGAGTAGCTGGCTTCAATTGCTTGTACTAGCCCTTGTGTACCGATGGGAATAGAAAAAGTGCCATCCGCATTTTTTGCTACTTCTTGCCCAAGGTATTCTACAGTAACTGAATTGCTGACTGGTTTGCCTTGAGCCAGAATTTGAACTAATAAACTGCCTGACAAATCCTCAGCAAAAGGGTTTTGTAAAGGTAAGATTTCCAAGGGTAGATCGAAGGATTGTGCTAAGGCATCTGACCAGTTATACAAAGCTTTAGTGTACTTGAGCAAGTGCCTAACATTTTGGTAGTTCCCAACTTCCGAGGCTGTAATATCGTAATAAGCATCATCACCTACTTCCGCAACATAGCCATTATCCAATGATGCTGTGATCGCGGCTACTTCTTTATCAGCAGTCAGATATAACTGGTCTGATGTTTGATTAATGCTAAAAGGAATTGTTTGTTTGTTTATATCGTAAACTTCTGATCCTGTGAATTTTGTCACATCATAGAATTGTGGGCCTTCTTCGGGATGCCCAAATAATAAATTGTATTGAGCATTTTCTTTCTCAAACCAAATAACGTGAGCGGAAGCTGGTTGAATAAAGCATGGCAGAATAGCTGCCGCTATGAGCAGACCGGGAATTTTTTTGAACAGCATTTAACTCTCCTGAAAGTTGTATTTGGTCTTAATACTTAATTACGTAATCAGAAAACCAGTTTTTTTAAGACTGAACAATCCCCCCGCCAGGGATAAAATTTAAATATTTATATTTTCTTAAGTTTCCCTAGATATTCAGAATAAATTAGAAATTATTTATTTGGAGAATAACTATCTTTAGATAGAGATTAAGGTTAAAATAATAAATATTAAATGTATTTTTTCAACTACAAACTTTAGTAAGTTATCAGGGAATGCGAAACATTTTGGCGAAAGTTTGTTTCTTCTGAGATGATCGCTGTAGGCAAGATTTACAGTACTTATACAGAAGCATAAATATCATAAAGTATAAATAAACATTAGTAAGAGGCTATTTATAAAGTAAATCTAAAAGCCAAGAGAAAGGAGTTCTGATAACGATAAAATACTTCAAATGCAGCGTATTTACATAGATAGTCAGTATGGCGCTAAAGTCTTACCCCACAGATTTAGCTGATATGGAGTGGGAAATCTTGGCTCCCTTGATTCCACCAGCTAAAGAAGGAGGGCATCCACGCACAACAGATATGCGTGAAAGATGTCACAGTAGAATATTTAGGCAAAAAGTTAACTGGTGATCAAGATGGTACTTATTCGGTTCCGATTGGTGATGAAGGATTACAACAAATAGAGGCTAGTTACACAGTTACTTCAGCTACTCAACCTAGTATTTCTTACGAAACTGGCTTTACAGCACAAACAACTTCTGTACCTGAGTCATCGGCATTACTTGGTCTTGGTGTAGTCGGATTACTGGGATTATACAAAAAAAGGTTTTTCGCCTAAAGCATGATTGCAATTTGAATTGTCGTAACTTTTTTGTAGGGAAGGAAAAGCATTAGAAATCAGATAAAATTAGAACAGGGTGGTAGTTTTAATGTCTGTTATCTTAAAGCAATTCTTTAAAAAAAAGCTACCAATTTAAATCTGTAATTTAAATTGAATCATCCAAGGAGTGCAAAACTTTGCGTTCCTTGGATGACGAATTAACCTTAGCTGTAAACATACCCTATTAACGTTTAGTGAGGTAATAGAGTGTGGTCAAAAGCGATTTTGCGTATTATAATATCATGTTCATTTGATTACTTATTAAACTTGAAGAACCCCACCCCGTCAAAGCTACGCTTTGTCTGCCCTTAATCCCCAGAGGGGATTAAGGGGTGAGGTGCAATGACTGTGGGAGTCATAACTAATTATGTGGACATAATATTACTTGACACTCAGGATGTGAATAACAAGCTCAATCCCACAACAATATTGAAGGCAAGTCATTGTTAGCTAGACGCAGCAATTGATAACCAATTCCAGATATACCGGGTAAAAAGCCGGGATTAAATACAGAATTGGGTAAGTTTGGGAACAGTTGATAAGCTCCAGTTCGCTTGGCTCTAGCCACAACATTTGTTGCATTCTGGTGAGCAATTTGATGCCAATCAGGACGAGAACAGATTTTTGCCCCGACTAATAGCACTTCCGCTCTACCGAAGTTACCACAGCACAAGTGATCGATCGCCTGCAAGCCAAAGTTCTGAGTAGTCTGGAGAGCGATTTCAATTTCTTGTTGAATTTCCGGCGTTTCCACGATTCTCAAACTGCCCAAACGCCCCAAACCAATGCCGGCTGAACCGTGACACCACTTATTTGCAAAGTCAGGTTGTCCTGATTGTCCCATTCTGCGGAAGTCAGGCCAGTTGGCAGTGGATTGGCAAAAGACGCTACGCTCATACTCAATCCCTGTTAAACCTGCTTCTAAGTATTTGCGCTCCAGGGTAACATCATAAAGTCTAAGTAATGCATAGGAGATGCCTGCGGCTCCATGAGAGAAGCCGGTTAAAGGCTTGTCCCAAAAAGTATGCCAAGCTTTGGGCGCACCATTGTGGCTAACTTGACGGTTGAGCAAATGTTGTCCACAAGCGATCGCATTTTCTAAAACGGCTGCTTCCCCTGTGATTTGATGCAGGGACAATAACCCCAGAATTGCCCCAGCCGATCCACTCATAATATCCAAATGTTCATCCGCAGCAATTAGTTCCGGTGTCATCAAATTGGCTAATACTTGAGCGTCTTGCAATAACGTTGCATCTTTCAAAAATTGGCTAACCTTCACCAGGCTATAGATCATTGAGCCTAAACCTGTTGCACCACCAACGCCCATTAAACGAGCCATGCGTTGCCAAGTTTCTGGATCAATGGTGTGGATTTGGCGACGCAGAGATTGCAATGTTCTAAATGCTAAATCACGGTAACGGGAATCACCAGTTACTTGACTTAGTGCAGCTAAAAACAAGGCAACTCCAGAGCGCCCGTCAGAAAGACAATTATTCAATACTTGCAGTTGATATCGTTCGGCACGAGGCACAAAGTCTAAGCCAATCCAGTTAACGCTTCCATCAGGGTCAGAAATGGCTTTGGTTTCAAGTTGAGTGGCGATTTCTTTGGCTTCGGCAATCAATTGTTCTGAACTTAGCAACGGTAAGGATTCGGCTTGCCATTGCCCACCCTGGCGGCTGGAGGTAGTTGCGATCTTGGCATCGAAGGAGCCTTGAATAATCGCTACTTGCCGAGCTAGGTCGGTTTCATCCAGAGATTGTAACTGGTTGAGCAGGTCTTGATAACTGGATTGCTTGAAGTAGTTGGGAATAGTTAGATAACCGTTTAAACTGAGTTCATCAATGACAGCGCTAGCCGTGAAGAAGGGAATATCCAATTGTTCCATCGCTCGTAATTCTGCGCTCAAAACGAGAAAGGCGTTTGGTCTTTCCTGAGCAACTAGAAAAGCACGACTGAGAACATCGAGTTGAATGCTGTAATCTACGCCATGTTTGAGATAATCGGGTGACAAAGTTTTTTGGAGGATGATGCCATAGATCCTGGTGTTGCGGAAGATAAAACGCACCTGCTGATTTTGCATAGCAGACAGCAAACTTTGGCGTGAAAGTAAGAAATCTTTGTGTGCCATCAGAAAGCGATACATCTGCTCAAATCCATCGTTGATTTGTTGTTGATAATCGTTTGGAGACAGAGCAACTCCATCCAAAAACGGCACATTTTTCGCAATCGGCACCGTGACCAACTCAGGTAACAGGTGCATATTATCTGTATTAATATTTTGCCAGCGCGGCACTTTGCGGCGAGATAGTCGGGGATCTGTGCTACCTAACCCGCTAATATCATAAGCGACGCTGCGATCGCCACTAAAGTCCCAACGCGGTAAAAGCCCGGTGCGGAGTACGGAATCCCAAAATTGTCGTGTGGCGGTTGTTTCCAAATCTTGGGTAAGCGGTGAGTCTTCAATGAGATTCGGTTCATGGTGTAGCAGCGTTTCCATGTCAATCAGCACCAGATGTTCACCATTAGCAATTAAGTTTTCGTAATGGCAATCTGTGGCTCTGAGGGCATAAAGGACACACAACAGCATCCCAGAACGCTGATAGAATCGTTTCGCAGCTGCTTGATCAACACAAGGCAACTGTTCAACATTTTCCACCCATCCATAATCATTGCGCTCAAGCACTTGAATGACTTTAAAATCTAAGAGATCGCTGTGTTGATTGCACCAATCCAAAAATTGGTTAAAAACAACTTCTAATCCTAAATCTTTGGGTTTATAAACAAGTTTAAGTCCAGACTCAAAGGTGAGCAAAATTACTGTTCGTCCGCGATTGTGCGAGTCGGAAATAGAGGCTTGAATTTTGGCAACTTTATTTTGAGAAAGTGGGGCGATCGCTTCATTAAAAGTTCGCTGAATATCTGTCCTATCTGCAACTAAACGTTCGATAAATTCAGCAGTGAACTCAACCCAAAAATTAACGGCTGTTGCCACTAAGCGACCGAGAACTGGATATTTTTGGAAGAACGTTAGCATTCCATCTTCCAGGAGTTGATTGACGAACTTGGTGTAGTGAGTGTTATTGTTTAGTGTCTCCAGTCCCAGTAAGCCGAGCAAGTTTTGCCCAAAGGGACGCACTTGAGAAAATTCAAAATCTAATGTCTTAGTGCAAAGTCCTGCTAATCGTTGCAGTAAACTACGTTCTAGAGAACTGTAAGCAGCTTGGGAAAGAATCGATAATGGAAGAGACTCTTGGGTGAATTGACCGTTGCAGCGAGTCAGTAATTGCTGTCTGGCTACCAAGATAGCAGGCAAAAGGATATCCTCAAAGGTAATAGGATTTTGTGAATCGATTGGTAGAAGTACTTCAGTTGCAGAATCGAATTTTGTAGCGGTTTGGATGATTTGCTGCAACGTTCTTGCCCACTCAGGCAAAGGTTGATCGGCAAGCAACTCGATAGTTCCCAATCTAGGACTAACAGTATCGAGGTCTAGTCCTTCCCACTGTAAGCGTTTGTGCAAAGTGTCCCATTTACCTTCTGCTACAACTTGACACCAGCGATCGCGCCGACGGTTAATTTCTTGTTCATTGACTTGATCGACATCAATTGCAAATCTGCTTTCATCAAGACGTTCCCAGAGAAAGCTAGCATTGGCAGCGATCGCTCTTAAATCGTCTGATGTTTTCTGTTGGGATAAGCGAACAACTTGTTGAACCATAGCTGGATTCCTCATGATGGAGTTAAATTAGAAGGGAAGTATTAATTCTGGTCTACGTTTTAATAGTTGGCATTAAGAACAATAGCGTTCGCCTGAAATAAATTTTCAATTAAGTACTAATTAAGTAAGCATAATTAAAATAATTTTTAATTCTTAATTGAATCAGTTGGGGTACAAGCCCCAACCGATAAAGACCACAAACTTGGCAATTTGGTGGATTATTTCACCAAAAAGTATGGATTACGAAAGATAGCAGTGTCCGCCACCACAGCCGGCTGTGTGACATAGTTTAGGCGCACTATTAGCAATTGCTCCGCCACTAACACTGAGTAATTCTTCTTCACTCAGTTCGTTTGAGTCCACAAAGGTTAGTTCTGTCAGCATTTGAGCTACGCTTTCGGCTGTGAAAGTATAACCTTTTTCTGCACTGGCAATTAGCAACAGTTTGATGGCTTCTGTTTGGCTAACTGCGGCTTGCATATTCTCGCGTAGTTGGTTATTTTGGAGTAGGCTTTTAATTTGTGACAACATAATTGTGTTCTCCTAAAGTTGGTGTAATACTTATTAAGTAAGTTTCCTCTTTCTTTTGGTAAAAGCAAAAAGGTAATTTGTTATGTAGCATCTTATTCTGCGTTGAGCCTCAGTAACAAGTATGGAAATTATCCAAATTAAAATATTGGAAAAGCTGGCTCTAAAAAGTCGTTTTAGAAAAACAACCTGACCTTGGAGGTTACAATGCTAAAGAGAGAGAGAAGCTACATACCTTTCTTAGCAGCAGCCTGCATGTCCGCCACCACAGGAAACTGTATGACATAGCTTGGGCGCACTGTCAGCCATCATTCCACCACTAACACTGAGTAATTCTTCTTCGCTCAGTTCGTTGGAATCCACAAAAGTGAGTTCTGCCAGCATTAGAGAAATGGCTTCAACTGTGAAGTTATAACCTTTTTCTGTACTAGCGATCGCTAACACTTTGATAGCTTCTGCTTGGTTAGTTGCTGCTTTGATTTGCTGTTGTAGTTGGGTGTTTTGAAGCAGTTCTTTAATTTGGTGTAGCATAGGTTTGTTTTCCGTTCTTGTTGACTTATTGATACGGCAGAGATTGTGCGCTTGTTTTGGGCTGTGTTCTCTGCTTTTCTGATTTGAATTTAGAGATAAATAGGGTAGAAGTAGGGGAGATAGTTACAATTGCGGAAAATTTTTCAGCACAGATTAATTGGAAGATTGAAAACTAGCTATTAGTTATTTCTACCCCTGCCCTCTAATTGGCGTACTATCAGCCATCATTGCACCGAGCAGTGTCCGCCACCACAGCCCACTGTATGACATAGCTTAGGCGCACTATCAGCCATCGCTCCGCCACTAACACTGAGTAATTCTTCTTCGCTCAGTTCGTTGGAATCCACAAAAGTGAGTTCTGCCAGCATTTGAGAAATGGCTTCAACTGTGAAGTTATAACCTTTTTCTGTACTAGCGATCGCTAACACTTTGATAGCTTCTGCTTGGTTAGCTGCTGCTTTGATTTGCTGTTGTAGTTGGGTGTTTTGAAGCAGTTCTTTAATTTGGTGTAGCATAGGTTTGTTTTCCGTTCTTGTTGACTTATTGATACGGCAGAGATTGTGCGCTTGTTTTGGGCTGTGTTCTCTGCTTTTCTGATTTGAATTTAGAGATAAATAGGGTAGAAGTAGGGGAGATAGTTACAATTACGGAAAAATTTTTCAGCATAGTTTAATTAGGGTATTGAGGAGTGGGCATTCGTTATTTCTTCCCTCTACTTATCTATGATGCTAATATCTGTGTTGTTGCTGTAAAAGTTGAAGCTAATATGTATTTGTGCTGTAGCTAAATATCCTAATAATCAACTAAAGTTACAATCGCTATACCAAGTTGTTCTATCTATCCGGGAGAAGTTAAGAAGTTGGTGATGAGCGCTAAACAATTGGAGCAGGTGAAGCAATTGCAAACTACCCTCACCAAAATGGAAGTAACATTAGGTGCGATCGCTGATGCTGTAGTCTGGGTAGGAGAAGATCGACACATTCAATGGTGCAATCCTAGCTTTGAGCGTTTGGTGAATCAACCCCATAACACTGCCTGCGGCGCAAAGTTAACTGAGTTATTACCATTAGCACAAGCGGGACAACCAATTGCTTTACCCTGCTATCCTGATGTGCGGATACTTAATGGTGAGTACGAAACAGCAAATTATCAGTTCCAGCAGTGTGAGCAGACTTTAACACTACAAATTTCCGGGAACTGTAGCCGACTGACTGATGATCAATGTGCAATACTGGTGATTCGAGATATTACACTGGCAAAACAAACTCAAGAATCTTTGCAAGAGATTGAGGAGCGTTTGCAGACATTAATTAACGCTACACCCGATATTATCTGCTTGAAGGATGGTGAAGGAAAATGGTTGCTGTCAAACCAGGCTAACCTGGAATTTTTACAGATAGAAGGCGTTGATTATCAAGGTAAAACAGACTCAGAACTAGCAGAATTTAGCAATTTTTATCACGATGCTTTGCTCAACTGTGACAAAACAGATGAACAAGCTTGGCAGTTGGGATGTGTGCATCGGGTAGAAGAAGTTATACCCCGACCTGATGGGACAGTGAGCAGTGTAGATATGATTAAAGCTCCCCTATTTCACCAGGATGGTAGACGCAAAGCTCTGGTGGTTTTAGGACGGGATTTGAGCGAACGCAAACAAACTCAAGTTGCTTTAGAAAACTCTTTATCTCTTTTAAGCGCTATCTTTGAATCGATTCAAGACGGTATCTTAGTAGTCGATAGCTTAAGTAATATCACTAGTTACAACCAAAAGTTCTTAGAAATGTGGTCAATTCCAACAGAACTTTTGACGGAACCAGATCATCCTCAGCGACTAGCATATCTGGCAAACCAACTAAAAGACCCTGATGGCTTTTTGCAACGAGTCCGAGAATTATACTCACAGCCGGAATTAGTTAGTTACGACTGGTTAGAACTGCAAGATGGCAGGGTATTTGAGCGCTACTCCTGTCCTCAGCGCATCGGCGAACAGATTATTGGTAGAGTGTGGAGTTTCCGCGATATCACGCAACGCCAAAGAGCAGAAGAAGCACTACGACAAAGTGAGTTGCAATACCGTACTATCTTTGAAGCCATCAATGATGCACTATTTATTACTGATATGGAAACCGTAGCAATGGTCGCAGTTAATCCTGCTGCTTGTCAGATGCATGGTTACACTTACGATGAATTTATTGCTTTGGAGACATCAGCCTACATTCACCCAGACTCATATCCAGTTTTGCAAGAGTTTCTTGAGACAACGCGCGCTGGTGGGCAATTTTATGGACAAGCAGTTGATGTCTGCAAAGATGGCACTTTGATCGATGTGGAAGTTACAGGAACGACTTGCATTTACAATGGCAAACGACACATCTTGGCAATGTTGCGGGATATTAGCGATCGCAAACGCACTGAGGAAGCATTACGACAAAGCGAAGTACAGTACCGCGATTTAGTGCAAACAGCCAACTGCATTATTCTGCGTTGGGACAGTAACGGTAACATCATATATTTAAATGATTACGGTCAAAAGCTTTTTGGCTTCGATACCCAAGAGATTATAGGACACAATGTTGTCGGTACAATTGTCCCAGAAACCGAAACTTCTGGGCGCGACTTAGAAACATTAATGGTTGATATTTGTCAACACCCAGAAAACTATTTATTTAATGAAAATGAAAACTTATGCAAAAATGGCGATCGCGTCTGGATAGTCTGGGCAAATAAACCCATATTAAATGAACAAGGAAACTTAATCGAAATTCTTTCAGTCGGCACTGATGCCACAGAACGCAAACGCGCCCAACAAGCTCTCCAGGAGAGTGAATTAAAGTTCCGTACTATCATCGAAAATGCCAATGACCTGATATTTGTCCTCACCCCAAGCGGAACCTTTACCTATCATTCGCCTAATGTAACTCCAATTTTAGGATACAGCCTGGCAGAAGTGGAGGGCCATTCTATGATGGAGTTCGTCGATCCTAAAGATTCAACAATTAGTATGTCAGCCTTACAAAGGAGTGTGGCTGGAGAAAAGCTGACTGATATTGAGGTGCGATTAAGACACAAAGACAGCAGCTGGCGATGGTTCAACTTTAACACTTCGACAATCAATACTCCCAGTGATGGAATTGCGATCGCGGGTGTGGGACGCGATATTACAGAACGCAAGCAAGCAGAAGAAGCTTTGTGTCGTAGTGAAATGAAATACCGCAACATCTTTGAAAATTCCCAAGTGGGGATTTTCCGCACCTGCCAAGAAGATGGATTGATTATCGATGCGAATCAACGTGGTGCTGAAATATTAGGTTTTACCTCTGCTGCTGAATTAGTTGGCAAGTATTTCACAACTGATTTATATGTCAATCCAGATGATCGCACGCGGATGTTAGCAGAGTTAGAAAAGGACGGTGAAGTTCGTAATTTTGAAGTAGCACTGCGGCGGCTTGATGGTTCGCTTGTTTGGGTACTGTTGTCACTCCGTCTCAACGCAGAAGAATCCTGTTTGGATTCTGTGTTTACAGATATTAGCGATCGCAAACAGCAAGAACAAGCTTTACGCTTAATTGTTGAGGGTACGGCTGCTAAAACAGGCAATGAATTTTTCAATTCTTGCGTTCGTTACCTTGCCGAAGTCTTGCAAGTTCAATATGCCCTAGTTACTGAGTTTGATGATGAGCCAAAAACTAGAGTCCGCACTTTAGCTTTTTGGTGTTGCGGGGCTATTAACAATAACTTGGAGTATGAATTGCAGGGCACACCTTGCCAACACACCTTGCAAGGTAATATATGTCACTACCCTCAAGCAGTACAAGCCGCTTTCCCCGAAGATGCAAATTTAGTGAGGATGAATGCCGAGAGTTTTTTTGGCGTTCCTCTCACCAGTTCATCCGGCGAAATCATTGGACATCTAGCAGTGATAGATGTCAAACCAATGAAGCATGATCCTGGACGGGAACTGATTGTCAAAATCTTTGCCGCCCGTGCCGGTGCCGAATTGGAACGCAAACAAGCAGAAGCAGCCCTACAGCAAAGTGAGTTAAAGTTTCGCACTATCGTTGAAAAGGTCAACGATATGTTGTTTGTCATCAATGCTGATGGGGTATTTAACTATATTTCTCCTAATATATTGAACACTACTGGATTTGCCCCCAGCGAAATGGAAGGTCATTCCTTAGCATTGTTTACTCATCCCGATGATGTGCCAATATGTTTTGAAGCCGCCCAAACTATCCTGGCAACAGGTGAGGGAATTTCGGGAACTGAGTACCGCGCCAAACATCGGACTAAAGGCTGGGTTTGGCTAACTGCTAATGCAGTCCGCACACAAGATGCCCAAGGTAATTTCCAGATTGTGGGTGTAGCTCGTGATATTAGCGATCGCAAACAAGCAGAAGCAGCCTTGCAACGTCGTACCCAAGCAGAAAGTTTGCTCAGTAGTATTTCTCGGCAATTTATTGACCAAAATTTAGAAACAGCAATTAATTTTACACTTCAAGCGATCGCTCAGTTTATTAGTGCCGAACACAGCTGTATCTTTGAATTATCCGAAGATCAAAGCCGATTCGACCTCATTCATGAATGGTGTGGCGAAGGTGTCGAGCCATTGATTGCTCTTGCCAAAGGATCACCTGTTGAAAGTTTTCCTTATTTTTATGCTCCGATCCTTCGTGGCAACCATATACAAATCTCTTGTGTAGCAGAACTGCCGCCTGATACAGCAGAGAAAAAGCTATTTGAAAGAATGTCGTTTCAGTCTTTAGTTGCTGTACCCATGCTTCACTCTGGCAAAGTAGTTGGATTTGTCGGTACAGCGATGATTCACTTGTGTAAAACCTGGAGTCAAGAGGATGTGAATCTATTAAAGCTGATAGGTGAAATAATTGCGATCGGTCGAGCCAGACATCAAGCAGAAGAAGCGCTGAGAATTGCCAAAGAAGCCGCCGAAACTGCCAACCGCGCCAAAAGTGCTTTCTTGGCTAACATGAGTCACGAACTCCGCACACCTTTGAATGCCATCCTGGGTTTTTCCCAATTAATGGAGCGAGATACTAGCCTCAAATCAAATCAGCGTGAATCTTTAGCCACCATTAACCGCAGTGGAGAACACTTGCTCAACCTAATTAACGATGTCTTGGAAATGTCCAAAATTGAGGCTGGACAAATCACTTTCAATCCTGAAGACTTCGACCTTTATCTGTTGTTGCAAACATTACAAGAGATGTTCCAAGTGCGGGCACAGGCAAAGCAATTATTTCTCAGATTTGAAATGGCTGCCAATCTCCCCCGTTACATCCAGACAGATGAAGGTAAGCTCCGCCAAGTCCTGATTAACCTTTTGGGTAACGCCGTCAAGTTTACTCAAACAGGGGGAATAACCTTACGAGTGAGCTTAGGGAGCGGGGAGCAGGGAGCAGGGAGCAAGGGAGAAGAATTTTCCCCTCTGCCCCCCGCACCCAGCCCCTCTGCCTCTTCCCCATCTCTTCACTTTGAAGTCGAAGACACTGGACGAGGGATAGCACCAGAAGAAATGAATAATTTATTTCAGCCTTTTGTTCAGACAACAAGTGGTATCCAAACCAAGGAAGGAACTGGACTAGGATTAACTATCAGCCGTCAATTTGTGCGGTTACTGGGAGGCGATATTTACTTGACAAGTAGCCTTAGACAAGGATCTATTTTTAGCTTTGACATCCAAGTAAATTTAGCCGCAGCTTTAAAAGCTACACCAAAATTGAGTAAAGGACGTGTGATCAAGCTGGCAGCAGACCAACCATCTTACCGGGTTTTGGTAGTGGATGACCGCAAAGAAAACCGCGATTTAATTGTGCAACTTCTTGGTAGCATTGGCTTTGAGATTAAGGCTGCCAATAATGGACAAGAAGCGATCGCAATGTGGCAAACTTGGCAACCTCATCTAATTTGGATGGATATGCGGATGCCTATAATAAACGGCTACGATGCAACTAAAGAGATTAGAGCCAAGGAAAAAAATATAACTACAAATCACCGCACCGTAATTATTGCCCTCACCGCAAGTGCTTTTGAAGAACAACAGGCAAGTATCTTAGCCGCAGGTTGTGACGATTTGGTTCGCAAGCCATTCCGGGAGCAGGTGATTTTTGAGAAAATAGCTGAATATTTGCAGGTGCGTTATATCTGTGCAGAAGAAAGCAGTGAAGATGCAACAAACACCCTCTTAGAGAATATTCAATCTTCCATCTTGGATCTTCGCTCTGCAATTACCGCTATGCCTACCAAATGGTTAACAGAACTTAATCAAGCAGCCGTTGAAGTGGATGCTGAAAGGATTTTCCAACTAATTGAGCAAATTCCCCAAAATCATTCTGCTTTGGCAGAAAAGTTGGCAAATTTAGTCCGCAGCTTCTGCTTCGATGAAATTATCGACCTAACGGAAGATAATTCGTAATATCATGTCCAATAAAGAGTGAAGCGTGTAATTTGTAGGTTCTAATCTCTAGAAATTATATTATGCCTGCATAATTAGTTATGTTAACCACAGTCATTACACCCCACCCCCAACCCCTCCCCGCTTGCGGGGAGGGGAGACAAAGCGTAGCTTTGGCGGGGTGGGGTTCTTCGGGTTTAATAGGCAATCAAGCGGAGATGATATTACACGCTTAAATATTAATTTGTTGCTAAAGCTGGTTCTGCCAAAAAATATTTCAGATTTTCTTGCTGAGTGGCAAATTTCAAATACTGAGATGCCATTTCTGGTGTTAGCAATTCAATCATTAATCTGTTTTCCACCCAAAACTCAATCACATCAAAGAAAGAATCGCGGTTACAGCGCACTACACGCCAACCTTCACGGACACCGATTTGTTCAATTTCTTTCTGGCTAATGGGCACAGAAATAGCTGCATGAATATCTGTATAAATAGAGGTAATTGCAGTACGGATAAATACGCATTCTTCATCATTTTCACCAGGTTCAATTTGAGAGCCTAAAGGATAGAGTTCAATGGCTGTACCGTATTCATCAAAAGGTATAACCATATGACTTCCTGGGTTAGGAGGAAAAGGAACAGCTTGTGCTTTTAAGATTTCCGCCAGAACTTGAGCAACATGGCTGGGGTTTCTAACAGCAATTGAAATATGGTGAATCATGGAATAACCTCAGTTCGATATTTTGTAGATTAGGAAACAATCGGGGAGAACTAGGGGAGACAGGGGGAGCATAACCAAGCGTAATTAGGGTTCTATGCCCAATAGCTTACTTAGTTAGGTCGCCCGTAATGAGATCGACCCTTGCCATCGGGAGTTGCAAGCACCAGAACTTGCTGCCCGTAATCGTTCGTCTCAATCGACCACTCGTAAGTCTCAGGCTTTGCTGTATTGCGGCTGGAGTAGGTGCGCCCGCTATTGCAGATTTGCCCTTTGGATGTGCTGTCGCTAGGTTGGAAAGTTAGACGTTGAGCCTCAATCTTAACTTTGCCCTCTTCCTCTATAAAAAGGTTGGATGCACAGTTATAGGTGTTGATTTGAAGCAGCCGATTTCGCTTGTAGTTACCGTTAGATGCGAGTTGAAATTGATCGCTTGAACCATTTGGGGCTGCTGACTGCCCTGTGTAGCTGTCTTGGTATTGGATAGACGAGATTCGACCGTACCGCCATTCGCCCTGAAGTTCGGCAGGCACTCCAGTACCGTTTTTACCCGCTTGGCTCGCACTTGGGTACAAAACAAGGCTAGCGGTGAGTCCCAAACTTAGGGCACTAGTAGCGAAAAGGCGGACAGCTTTTGGCATCGAATAGAGTTGCTTGTTTGTTATTGAGTGCATAAGATTTTTGCAGAAATAGATTTATTTACCGACGAAAGCGATTTATAACGTGAAGTCTGCGTGTTTATATATAGTTATTCCTATTAGGGGCGCACCCCTGTGCGCCCTGCATCCAAACGAAAGGTTCACGCGAGAAACTGCAATCCATATTTGTTCAAAACAGGCTGTACTTTTTCCATGTTTAGCGATGAACTATCTGCTACTTGACCCATTTCTTCATAAAAGTTTTTTGCGCCTTTAGGTGAAACTAAAACCAGAAATTTAGCATTAGCAGAACGAATTTTGAAGGCGTGTGGTGCATTGTGAGGAATGTTAACGAAAAATCCTGGTGATGCCAAAATTGTTTCTGTACCAATTTGGATGTCTAGTTCACCTTCTAGAATATAAAATGCCTCTTCCCAAGGGTGAGTATGCAATGGTGGCCCATTTCCTTCTGTATCTGTAAATTCATAAATTGTCCAAGCTTGATTTGTATCTTCACCAGTTGCTTTTATGGTAAATTGTCCGCCAAGAATTGAGAATTGATTACCTTCTCCTGGTGGAATAATGATTGGTTTACGTATAGCTGAACTTTGCATATAAGTTACTCCTTATTGTGTAATTTGGGAAGTGTGAGCCACAAACTTGATTTAATGTTTGTAAGATTAGAAATTAATCGGGGAGAACTAGGGGAGATAAATGGGTAATTGATATTTTTTTGTAACTGGTTATTAAGACACTGAACTAAGGTTAAAATCTCTAAGAATAATTAGTAGCTATTCTGGCTAAAGTCGATATTGCCATGCCTAATGAACCGCTCAACTTGCCTAAAGCAGATATATTGGTGATTGATGATACACCAGAAAATCTGAACCTCCTATCTGCCATGCTGACAGAACAGGGATATAAAGTTCGGAGTGTAACTAAAGGTTCTACGGGGTTACGGGGAGCAAATGCTGTTCCGCCCGACCTGATTTTGTTGGATGTGAATATGCCTGAGATGAATGGCTATGAAGTCTGCCAACACCTGAAGGCAAGCGATCGCACCCGCGAAATTCCGGTAATTTTTATCAGTGCTTTGGGTGATGTGCTGGATAAGGTGAAAGCGTTTGCAGTTGGCGGGGTAGATTATATCACTAAGCCTTTTCAACTAGAAGAGGTTTTAGCACGAATTGAAAATCACTTGACGATTTGGAAACTGCAACAACAACTCCAAGCTCAAAATGAGCGGTTGCAGCAAGAAATTTCTGAACGCACCAAAGCAGAAGAGAAGTTTGCTAAAGTTTTTCGCTCTAGCCCCAATCCGATTGCGATCGCCACAATTTCGGAAGCTCGTTTTATTGATGTTAATCCCAGTTTCTTAAAGATGAGCGGCTATTCTCTAGAGGAAGTAATTGGAGATACCGCAAATGAACTTAATTTGGGTAAAAACACAATCGCTATGTCTAACGACAAGCCGCTAGGCGTTTACGCTCAAACAATTCAACTTTTGCCGGAAACTGGATCACTATACAATCTAGAATTTGAATTTTCTACTAAGTTTGGAGAACTCAAAACTATACTGATATCTCTCGAATTGATTGACTTAGGTGGAGTACCCTGTGCTTTATTAATTGCCAATGATATCACCGAACGTAAACGTCTAGAAAACGAATTTATCTCTTTAGTTAGTCATGAATTACGTACACCTTTAACTTCCACAATGGGAGCATTAGATTTATTGGGTTCAGGGCAACTGGGAACTCTGAGCGAACAGGGGCAAAAAGTCTTAAGCATTGCTACCACTAATACTGAACGCCTAATTCGTTTGGTAAACGATATTCTCGATTTAGAACGGATGAAATCGGGCAAAATCTTCACGCGTAAGACAAAGTGCAACACCGCAGACTTGCTAATTATGGCAACGGAAGCAATGCAAGCAATGGCAGATAAATTACAAGTCAGACTGATTATAAATCCTGTAGAAGTTGAACTTTGGGCAGACCCCGATCGCCTCCTACAAACCCTGATTAACTTACTGAGCAACGCTATTAAGTTTTCTGAACCAGGCGATACCGTGTGGATAAGTGCTACTCTCTCAGAATCCAGAAGCGTTGAGTCTGAAGAAAATCAGCCTTCATTACCCAAATACCTTTTGATTACTATCCAAGATGAAGGGCGAGGAATTCCTGAAGATAAATTGCAAATAATTTTTGAGCGTTTTCAGCAGGTAGATGCATCCGACTCCCGCAACAAAGGAGGAACAGGTTTAGGACTGGCTATTTGCCGAAATATTGTCCAGCAACATAACGGTAAAATCTGGGTTGAGAGCATTTTGGGTAAAGGTAGCACTTTTTATGTACTGTTACCTTTACCAGCTTTGCAATAAACGGCTTCTAACTGCCTAGTTCTCCCCTAATTTTCCCCGATCTGGCTTTAGAATATCAATATCTCAAGAGCGATCAAGCAAATCAACACGTACATCGTGCAAAAGTATCAGTATGAACAGAAATATCTTGATTGTTGATGATGAAGAAGATGTGCGGGCGATCGCAAAGTTGGGATTAGAAATGGGTGCTGGTTGGAACGTGTTGACTGCTTGTTCTGGTCGGGAAGCGTTGAATATAGCCGCCAACTCTATACTTGATGTCATCTTACTAGATATGATGATGCCTGATATGGATGGGCGTGCCACCCTGCAACAACTGAAAGCTAACCCTAGCACTAAAAAAATTCCAGTAATTTTATTAACAGCCAAATTCCAGCAATCAGATAGAGAGAGTTTTACTGATTTGGATGTCGCCGCTATTTTTGCCAAGCCTTTCCGTCCATTGAAACTAGCAGAGCAAATCAAAGAAGTACTGGGCATTTAGCCTGACTTTGATGAACGACATTAGTTAAATGAATAAGTTTCTATCTCTTACCTCCTGTCCTCTGACTCCTGACACAAAATCCGTGTTACACACCTGAATATGGTGCTAAGGCTAAAGTTTTCGTCAGATCAACAAGGAGAAAGCGATCGCAGAGGTTAAACATTTCTAGTTCTGTTTGTGTCTGTCGCATCAGCCGCAGGAAATGACCTTCAGTGTCAACACTCAAGGCAATGTAGTTGAGGAACATTTTGAGGTAGCCCACACGCGATCGCTCTGGCATACTTGTTGCGGTTGGGGTCTGCCATAAACGATCAACATAGTTGCGTACCTCCACTAAAGGAACGGGCGCGATCGGCTCTCCCCGCAAAGCCTGCCGAATTTGACCAAAAATCCAAGGATTCCCGATCGCCCAGCGTCCCACCATCACACCTGCCGCGCCGGTTTGAGAAAGCACTTCAAGAGCAGTTTTCGCAGAGTAGATATTGCCATTGGCAAGCACTGGACAATCAACCCGTTTCACCGCTTCAGCGATCAAATCATATTTCACTGCCCCGTGGTACATATCTTTCACCGTGCGACCATGCAAACTCAGCAAATCAATGCTGTGGCGATTGATGATATCTAAAATTTCGTAAAAATTATCTGTATTTTCAAAGCCTACGCGCATCTTGACAGTCAAAGGTTGATTGTTGACCGCCTGCCGTAGTTCTCCCAAAATCCGATTCACTTTTTCTGGTGAGAGTAGCAATCCACCCCCAACATTTTTGCGATAGATTCTAGGTGCTGGACAACCCATGTTCAAGTCAACTCCAGCGATATTATAGTTGCAGAGTTCCTTTGCTGTTCTTACTAAGTCTGGAATGCTTTCGCCAATCATTTGAGCAAAAACAGGGCGACCCGTGTCGTTTTCAGTAATTGCTGCCAGAATGCTACGATTGAGCCGTGAAGTATCATTCACGCGGAAATACTCGGTGAAAAAGTAATCAGGACTGCCGTAGTGGGCAATGACCTTCATAAACCAGAGGTTTGTCACATCCTGCATGGGCGCAAGAGCGGTGAGGGGTAGGTCTTTCTGGAGCGCTTTAGGGAGCAATACCTGGGACGACATGGAGATGAGAGCGTTCGACAAAGCATCACTCTATCAAAAAATGGTTACTAAGGTTCAATACCTCTGCCAATTTACGAGGGTTCAACGCCTGTAGAAACCGTATGAATACGTCCTAGAGAAGTAAGCTTGGCAAAAATCTGGGTTAATAAAATAGGCTCAGGCATTTCAGGAAGCATTTTC
>JAHHHR010000096.1 GCA_019359245.1 Nostoc desertorum CM1-VF14
AACTGGGTTGACTTATACGACAGTCTTAAAGAGAAAAAGTAAGTCTCATTATTTTGTTCGCGAAACTTATCCGCGAACACATTTTTCTTTGTTTTACCCTCTATTCCTCCTTAACCGAGCAGTATTGGGTAGATGTCATACTGACCGAGAGCTTCTTTCAAATCTTGTATCTTTGATGCGCCAACAAAGCTTTTCACTTCAACAACAAGTTTCTGCCCATCTCGTTCAGCTGCAATGGGACGTTCAGCACCGAGATCAGCGTATAACGTTGTTCTGCGATACTGAATTATGTATGGATCGTCTGTAATCGCCCAGCCGTCCTTTATTAGTGCGTTTTTTACCGCGTTATGGATAATGTCTAACTTGGGCATAACTTAAGTATAAGTCAGCCTTGCAGCTGTAATGAAAATCAGTACAGCTTTAAAGCCTACATCAGGCTGCATTTGGATCGCTTATGGCGTTTGCTCCCCCTGCTTCGCACTCGCTACTCTATGCCCAATATCTCTCCGGTAATATATCCCATCAAACTGAATATGTTTGATCCCTGCGTAGGCTTGGGCGATCGCTTGCTCAAAATTTTCTCCGATTCCAGTCACATTTAATACTCGACCCCCATCTGTTACTACTTCTTGTTGCTGGTTCAATTTTGTACCTGCATGAAATACAGTTGCTCCTGTTGCCTCTGCTTCACCAATGCCAGTAATAACCTGGCCTTTATTATATTCTCCGGGATAACCACCTGAAGCTGCAACTACAGTGGCAGATGCTCCCCCTTTCCAAGCAATGGGCGGCAATTCACTTAATCGCTGTTGTACGCAGGCTAGAATCAAGTCTTCCAGGGGTGTTTCTAATAGTGGCAAAATTACCTGGGTTTCGGGATCGCCAAAGCGACAGTTAAATTCTAAAACCTTCAAGCCCCCATCGGGTGCAATCATTAATCCAGCATACAATACGCCTCGGTAATCAATGCCTTTAGCTCGTAAGGTTGCGATCGCTCTTTCCAATACTTCTGTTTGAATGCGCGCCATCAACTCTGGCGTAGCTATGGGTGCTGGGGCATAGGCTCCCATCCCACCAGTATTTTCGCCCGTATCGCCCTCACCAATCCGCTTATGGTCTTGAGCTGGTAGCAAGGATCGAATTGTTAGTCCATCCGTTAAAGCTAAAACTGATACCTCTTGCCCAATTAAACATTCTTCAATGACAACAAATTCACCAGCACTGCCAAATTGTCCCTGAAAAATTGCATCAACGGCACTTTCTGCCTGTGCAACTGTTTCAGCTACCGTTACGCCCTTACCAGCCGCCAAGCCATCAGCTTTGATGACGATTGGCGCTCCCTGAGATTTGATATAAGATTTTGCTGCTGCCGCCTGCGTAAATACCGCAGATTGTGCCGTCGGAATCCCCGCTTCTTGCATTAGGGCTTTTGCCCAAGCTTTACTCGCCTCAATTTGCGCTCCCGCTCTAACTGGGCCAAATACCATCAATCCTTTGTCTTGGAGGTAATCTGTGATTCCCTTTGCCAAAGGTACTTCTGGCCCAACTATCACTAGAGTTATGCCATTTTCTAGAGCATATCGGCTTATGCCCTCAAAATCATCGACTGCTAAGGGCAAGTTCTGGCACCGTTCCATACTTGCTGTGCCCCCATTCCCTGGTACACAGACAACTTGCTCAATTTGCTTAGATTGCAACAGCTTCCATGCCAGAGCGTGTTCGCGCCCCCCATTACCTACAACTAAAACTTTCACTGATTTCCTCGTGAGTTCCTTGCAAAACGAGAATACCTAATTCGGTTCTCGCGGATCAATCTTTTCATCAATTCTCACACTTGTGCAAGCCTCTTATAAAAAGGTGTCGGGAAAATCCACTTTTTTTAAAGATGAGATGAGAGATGCCCCGACGCCGTTGACGGTTGACGGTTAACAGTCGACAATCAACTTGAAATTCCATCCCCTTTTACGGGTGGGATGAGCTTAAATTTGATCTGCTGCCTGTTTTAGCTATTAAATTTTGACTGTATTTTTTATAGAAATTAAATTTCACTAATTAGTAAAATTATGATTTATATTCCTAGGAATTAGTCAATTTATCTAACCATGTTTTTCAAGCAAAAATAAATTGTTTTAATTATTTGTCATATTAAAAACACTATAACAATCAATTAAAAAAATCATCAATTAAGAACGTATTATTGATTATAATTATTAACTTGTGAATATAAAGATTAATCAGGATATAAAAAAATAGGCAACATGGCTAAAATTATCGTTACTGGAGCCGCCGGTTTTATTGGTTCTCATCTTGCAGAAACATTGCTGCAACAAGGAGAAGAAGTAATCGGGATTGATGAATTCAATGATTACTACGATCCTATGTTAAAGCGTAAGAATGTTGCACCCTTACATCAGTTGCCTAGTTTTACATTAATTGAAGGAGATATTCAGTTTTTGGATTGGCAGAAACTCCTAAAAGATGTAGATGTAGTTTACCATCAAGCGGCACAAGCAGGGGTAAGAGCAAGTTGGGGTAAAGCTTTTCGAGGTTATACAGAACGAAATATTAACGCTACACAAGTTTTGCTGGAAGCAGCTAAGGATGCTAAACACTTGAAAAGGTTAGTGTTTGCCTCTTCATCAAGTATATATGGTGATGCAGAAACCTTACCTACCCACGAGGGCATTTGCCCTCAACCAGTTTCTCCTTATGGCATTACGAAGCTAGCAGCAGAGTTTTTGTGTGAGCTGTATCACAAAAACTTTGGCGTGCCTTGTGTGGCACTGCGCTATTTTACAGTCTATGGCCCCAAACAGCGCCCAGATATGGCATTTCATAAGTTCTTTAAATCGATTTTACAGGATGAAGCGATTCCTATTTACGGCGATGGCCAGCAAACGCGGGAGTTTACGTTTGTTAGTGATATTATCGCCGCTAATTTAGCCGCCGCGATCGCACCAGAAGCAGTGGGAGAAATCTTTAATATCGGTGGCGGTAGCAGGGTAGTTTTGGCAGAAGTCTTGGATACGATTGAAGAAATTGTTGGGAAACCAATCAAAAGAAACCACATAGAAAAAGCGATGGGAGACGCCCGCCACACGGCTGCTGATGTATCTAAAGCCAAGAAAATTCTTGGATATCAGCCGCAAGTTTCCTTGAGAGAAGGTTTGATACAGGAATGGGAGTGGGTGAAATCTTTGTATTCCCTATCCAATTTCTGAACTTTACTACGACTTTCCCTCCCCCTGCTCCCTGCTCCCTGCCCCCCTGCCTTTAAAGCGTTGGGATATTTTTTTTAGTTAGAAGTCCCTTAGCTGGGAGTCAAAACAACACCTTAGCGCACAGTACGCTTGCGATCACTTTTACGAGTACCACCAGCCATCTGATACTCATGGCTATTTTTACCAAATTTATGAGCAACACCAAGCAAAATTTTTTCAGAATAGTCTGCCAAATCTCTTTCATTTTCGGTGATTTGGGTTAATAAAACATCAATAGTAGAGAGAGTGGTATTGTAGGCTTCTAAAGATTGACGGAGACTTGCAATTTTGCCTGTATAATCTTGAACCGTTAAATTATCTCCGACATTTAGACTAGAACTGATAGATTTAATACTTGCCAACCGCATCTCAGCTTTGCTAAGAATACGTGAATCGCGTTTTTGCCTTGCCATTATTAATACTCCTTCGCCTGAAAAATAACTTAAATTTTTAGTAATTCTATAGTGGACAATTTTTTAAAAGGTTGTCCTGCGTAGAATTGTTGATTTTTTTCAGAAAACTAAAATTTGAGTAATTTCAGCAATTTTCATCTCCCCTGTTCCTTTTTATAACCGCAGTTGTTCTTTACTCACGACTCACGATTTAGGACTGAGTTAAAGGAGAAGTTGCTACAGGAAAAACGGAAGTTCTTACAGGGAAGGCAGAAGTTGCTACAGACTGCGCGAAACACCCAAACGTGAAGGCAGAAGTTCTTGCAGGGAAGACGGAAGTTGCTACAGACTGCGCGAAACACCCAAACGTGAAGACAGAAGTTCTTGCAGGGAAGACGGAAGTTGCTACAGACTGCGCGAAACACCCAAACGTGAAGACAGAAGTTCTTGCAGGGAAGACGGAAGTCGCTACAGACTGCGCGAAACACCCAAACGTCAACCCTGGAGCAATATTTTTTGATGGATAAGCTTTCGCCCATCTAACTTGCACATTTTTTTGTGTTAACTGTTGACCGCTAACCGTTGACTGTTAACTGTCAGCAGCCAACAAACCTCATGAGTTATTGTGTAATTCAAAGGCGTAATAGCTTACTAACGGATTTTATATAAGAGTTATCAATTGGGTAAGACAGGAGAAGGATTAAAATAATTCGCAATGGGCAACTCTTAAAGACGCTAAGAGGTTGTTTGAAAAGTCCTCTTCTCGGTAACAAAAAGTTTTAGATCCCCCTAAATCCCCCTTAAAAAGGGGGACTTTAATTCCAGTTCCCTCCTTTTTTTAGGCGGGCTAGAGGGGATTAAGAAGTGTCTAAAATCACAGCTAACTACTTTTCAAACAACCTCTAAAAGCGAACGCCCCACTACGCTCTAAGCAAAGCTATGCCGCAGGCTTTACGCAATTTGCAATTACGTTTATTGATTTTAATCTAGAAATACTTGAGCTTGAACCTTAAAACGTTGTGCTAAATATTGAATTTGACTCAGCGTTAAGGCTTGATCTTTGTTTAAAATAGCTTCTATTGTTTCCGATGTACCAATTTCAGTCAAATCTGAGAAACTTAGTCCATGTTCCTCTATTAAATAAGCCAATACATCACTCCCACTACAATTAGGGATAGAATAATGCTCTGCCTCATAAACCCCAATCAGCGTCCCTAAAGTATCAAGAAAATTATAAAGAGGATGCTGTTCATTTGTGCCAATTTCATCAATTAAATCATTTAATCGTTCGATCGCTTGGTCATACTCTTGCTCATTGCGAATCGTAAGCAGGGGTGCGATCGCGCTCCAATGGGTATTAATATCTGGGTGAAGTGTCCTTAAGTTTTCCATTGGTCTTTGTCGTATTCTGAATGGGTCAAGATATCACGGATATAAACTTTTTGACGATTAAAGTGAATTGAAGTAATTAATCGGTATTTGTTGCCACCAATATTAAACACAATTAAATTGCCTACAAGATCGCACTAGGAAAAACCGAGCCTAATTCCTCAAGAGTCTGAAAATTTGCCGAGTTCATGAGTTTAAACCAACGAATCAGCGCAGTTTCACTATCAGGATACTTTTCCCAAAATTGACGTAATGTTTTACGAGAAATAACGTGCATGATTCGCTGGATTGATCAGGCTATTATAGCGAATCTTATTATAGTGCGATCGTTAGAGTTTCAATTGCAACTACCGGGCTGGTGAGGCTTCCGGGATGGTTGGAGTTCGCCAATCAGTCTGGCGACAGGGCGATCGCCTGTCTAATTAGTTCAACTCTTAGCTTAAACAGCAGAGCCGACTTAAGGGTGGTATTGCTTTATGCTGATGATTCTACTATCTACGATCTTTCCAGTATCTAGGTTCTCGGCTGCAATGCATAACTGCCAAAATGAGGATGTAATCCGGCTCGATTATGTAGAGAATTCCATAGGGAAACTTATCGGTCATACATCGCCGAATGTCTTCATCTATTGTGGCGTAACGAGTCGGAGCTTCTCTAACCCGATAAACTGCATCCTCAACCGCATTAACAAATGCCTGAGCGACTTCAGTCCGTTGTTGTGCATAGTATTGAACCGCCTCACCATATTCAGCAAGAGCTTCAGGGTGAAAAACATACCTCATAGTTCAATTAGTCGCCTTACTTGTGCCAACCCTTCTTCCCCTAGTATGGGTTGCACTAAACCTTCCCGAATTTCGTCTCTGCGTCTTTTAGCTTCAGCTATCCAAGTTGTCTGAATAGTTGAGTCGGTGTCAAATTCCAAACTCTCTATTAGCTTATCTGCCAGAAGTGCCCTTGATGCACTGGGCAAAGATAATATCTCTTTCATCAGTTGCTCAATTGATTGCATAGCTCCTCGCAAAGTCTCAAATTCTCAGTCTGATCATAACAAAACCAGAGGAATACCTTAGTATCAAGCCAAAACTCATGGCATATAGCCGTGAAAGTCTTCCAAGTGGGTTTCATCTTCGGACAGAATGGTTAGGGTTCCAATTGCACTACCGGGCTGGCGAGGTTTCCGGGGTGATTGGAGTTCGCCAATCAGTTTGGCGACAGTGCGCTCACCGGAAAAAATCTCCACTCCTTCACCGGGTTGCAGACTTGCAATCAGTTCAGGTAAACGAAGTTGAGCTTCTGTTAATGGAATTCGTGTCATTGTTTTGTGTTTCTATGCCATCGCTCTTTTTTAATTTTACAGATATCTTGAATTTGGGCGATCGCCTATTTAATTAGTTCAACATTTAGCTTACTATTGCCACGATTGAAATTCATCAATGGCGCTGCGAATTAAAGAAGTTATTTGAGCGCGACGGGTTTCAAAGTTAGCGGCGATGTAAATCAAGAGAATGCCAACTAGCAAGCCAACAACCCATTTTAAAAAGGAGTACTGTAAGCTAAAAATGACTGATTGATAGATTGTAGTGGTTAAAAAAGTGGCTGTACCAATGTAGAGAAAAGCCCGCACTCGCAAAGCTAATCCGGCAAAGATAGCGATGAGGCTGAAAACTCCCGGTATCCAGGGTGTATTCTGATTAAATAAAATTGCCCACCCACAAATTAAACCACTACCTAGCAATCTAACAAGATGACGAGCGGCTTTATACTCTGGTAACTTCAGTTGAAAATCTACTTGAGCAATATAAAGCAGTGATAACCCAATTGGCGTTACATACCACAAAGCATCAGTCAGGCGTAAGGAATCAAACCATCGGTAAAGTGCCCAATCAATCAACGCCACACTAATATATGTAAAACGAATGTTTTCGCCCACCTTGGCGAGAAAAATGTAAAATCCAGCTGCGATTATCAAGGTAATGGGGTAAGTTTGCAGTCTGGTTTCCCATAAAATTATCAGTGGTATGATGTATGCGGCTTGCTGCCAAGGTCTTTTAGACCAACCCCAACTTTCCCAAGGTAAAATGTACAGAAAATAAGCTACCACACAAGCGATCGCACCGTTCCAAGGAACTAACGGCCCAGCCCAAAATCTTCCTACTGCTGTCTCGCGCCAATAAACTCGCATGGCGGCTACCTCTAATAAGCCGAGATAAACCCACATTTCGGCTATTGTGATTCCTCCGAAAATGCTGGGGGAAGTGCGCGAATTTCGTCCTTGGAAAATGGCATAACGAATTAAAAATACTCCAGTTCCCAATCCCACCAAACGGTTAACTCCAATGGGGAGAGGAATGGCAGCCATTAATAAACAGCTACTCCAAGCCCAATGAATATGGGCAATTCCTTTCAATTCTTGGGGAGTCAAGCGTAAGTAACTTACCAGCCAAGGCGATAGGATGCGATAAGCATACATAATACTAGCGCCAAGGGCAGACATGGCAATCAATCCATCACCTAATGCTCCCCCTGAAACTTGTAACATTTGATAGAACAAAAGTTCGTATGCAGAAATTGATACGCCAATGATGCCTAAGTAAAGCAGGGGTTTAAAACTCTCACGCCGTCGCCCCACGCCAATGATAATTAAAGCTACACCCAAGGAATACAAACCTGTCCACTCGGTGAAGGTGTTTACACGCAGCAATACACTGAATAGGCCATAAATTAATGGCAAAATGTGAAAGCTGCTAGGAAGCCTTTCTAATTGATGTCGTTGTCGCCACCACTCTCCGACAAGTTGAGCAATTAAACCCAAGGCAATGTTTGCGATTGCAACTTTAACAATTGAGCGTTCCCCAAATCCCAACACCTGGGCAGTCAACAATTCTAAACACCAACCGATGCCATAAAATGCCCAATTTGTCGGTTGTCGCCAACTGCGATAAACAATGGCTGCCAAGGTGATTGCAGTGGCAACTAAGTACAAAAATCCTGAAGTAATAAACCCTGAGTAAATCAGTATTGAGTGTACCGTTAAACCAAACAACTCAAAACCACACAAGGCGATCGCCCATTTATCACTAGCGTCTGCATATATAACTCCTAATGCGTTACCGCGTCTGTTCAAAACTGTCCGCGCTAACCATAGACTTAGGATTGCGATCGCTCCTACGACTAACCAACCTCCCAGCGCCAGGCGAGGTAAACCAGGCACACCTATCCACAGCAACGCCCCAATGAAACTTAAAGCGAATCCTTCTGTAATTACCGCAGATGGTTGGTTTCGCAAATAGCGCGTATTTGCGAACATCAATCCCGTACCTATTGCCAAACCGATTAATCTGATTTCTGGTAGTTGTAAGGTAAGTAACTGGGCAACTCCCACAGCTAAGATACTTAAGTAACGGGTAGTAGTCCGCCGTTGGATTATTGTGCAATTGGCAACACCCGTGAGAGCTATAGGCGTAACTAGCCATAAGGCTCCCCAATGAGCTTGGCTATCAGCTACACCATACCAAGATGATTCTGCATTCATCCACAATAGGAAAAAGCTAGCGGCGGCTAGTCCTAAACCAATATCCCATGCACTACGTTGCCATAATCCTTCTTCGACGCTGAATCGCCATTCTGCAACCATCAGAGCTAACAAAATACTTGCCCAGACTTGTTGACTTAGGGTTGGTGCTAGCCAATTAATGGTAGAGCAAAATGTCAGCACCCCCATGATGTGAGTTAGATATACCAGGGGAAGGGATAAGGGGGGACGGCGTTGAGTGACGAATGCGAGAGTGATTGTGGAAAGTAGCAGATTTAGCGATCGCAATATAGGATTTACTAGAGCTATCGTTGTTAAAAAAGTTCCAAATAAGAGGGTGAGCAGTTCACCAAATTTAGCCAATTCTCGCTTTTGGCTACGGTGCAGGCTATCTGTGAGCGCCACCATTAAAATTACGTAGGGAAACAACGCTACACTCAGCAACGCCCAAGGTTCATTTTGAGAATTCGTGAGTTGAGTACCAGTTGCGATCGCTAATTTCTGTAAGCTATCAGGTAATAATCGCCAAAATAGCCAAATCGTCTGTAAGCCAATGGCGAAAACTGCTGCGAAGTCAGCCTTGAAACTATATCGCCGCAAGCGACTTCCCACAAACCACAAACCCAAACCACTGACAACAATTGCTTGCCAAGGATAATTTACTACCGAAACCAGCCAACCCAGAAAGAGTAAAATGCCACCAAGTCTTTCCCAGAGTAATAGCGATGAAGGTAATGGAGGATAATTTACCCCCCCTGCCTCCCCTGCTCCCTCTGCTCCCCCCGCTCTCCCCGCCCCCTGTGCTAACCAAGTTACTAGCCAGCCACAAATACCAATAGCTAACCCCAACTGTGTTACATCTACATGAGCAACAAAAATTGCCCGCACTAGTAGCACTATCAAAGCATAAATAATTACAGTAGCAGGTAAGCTAATATTTAACCTTTGGCGATTGCGCCTATCTTCCTCGCTGATAGGATTAGGCTGTTGGAAAAGATTGTGATAAACCGTAATAATAGTTGTGCCGAGCATTGCTACATAAACGGCAATCAAGGGAAATCCTGGAAATTGCCAACCCCAATGCAGATAACTCAGCCCCAGAATATTTGCTAAAGGTAATTTCGCTCTATTATATAAATTAGGAAAAATAGTCCGATTTTTGTAGAGTAAAACAGTTATAGCAGTCAGGGTTGGCCAGGCGATCGCAACTACAATCCAATCCACAGGATTTTGCCACAATCGAAAGCTATCCATTGCCCAAAAGTTCACTGGGACTAACAAAAGCGTGACAATCAACAAAGTTTGAGCCGTCAATCTGAGATTGTTTTGCCTAGTTGCCCAAAAGCTTAAACCCCAAAAACTCAAAGTATAAGCAAATAAAACTCCATATTGTCCAGAAGCGGGAAACCTTTCCCACTGACTCGCAGCTAGTACCCCAGAAGACACCACTACTAGAAATACCCCGAGAAAAAGCAGCCAACGGACACTCAGTTCTGCCCCTAATGACTGCAACATTGTGCTGATAAAGTTGGGTTTTGGTAGTTGTTGTTGCGGTTGTCTACGGCTATTAGATTGTAAAGCTGCTACGGATAACTGCTGCACAGGATCGGAAGTTACAAACGCTACATTTGTTTCAGCTTGAGGCTGGGGTTGCAATACCACCGTACACACCAGAAACTCTCGGCATAGCTGCCTAACTTGGATATCGGATATCAAACCTAAGCGCAGCCATATATCTAGTCCTTCTAATAAATGAGGATGAGAAGACGGTAGCTTGATTTCAAATTTTAGTGGACGCTCAAGGGGCGATGACATAAACAACAGCAGTATAACTATATACTTTAATTATGGTTTTAATTAAAGTATATTTTGGCTGCAATTGTGCCACTTATGAGGGTAATTGAAATTAATTCTTAACCTACAAAGGATATAAAACTATGTTACACAATGTAAAATTAATTACTCACCAACTTTTACTTATGCGCCTGTAGCTTCTATTTAGGTGGATTTTGTTATTTTCCAAAGTAACTTGTTTATCTGCTGTAACTTTGAGTTATAAATTTTCTCAATTCCAGCCTTTAAGGAGTCAGAAGGACTAAACAAAAATATGTCAGTAAAGCCATTAGTAATCTCTGGTAACTGATTTTTCTTTACAATTTGAAGCCGCACTTTTGGATCAAGTAAGTGACCAAGAACTTGTATTGATGGAATTATGCTAGTATCACTAATCACAAGCGGTTTATTACCTTGACTAATAATGTTAGCAACTTGGGGAAATGGTTGATAGTTTTCCGGTAATTTGTTCCACCACATTTGGGCTTGAGAACTGATTGTACAAGATATGATTCCGCTCAAAACTACCATCAAAGCTACAAATGACCAGAGCTTTTTTTGCCAAATTTTAGTAGAAATAGACGTGAGTTTAGTACTAAACAAGTAAGCAACAGCTAACTGTATACCTAAAACTGAAGGAAGTGTATATCGACTAGTAGTATATCGCTTTTGAAAAACGAAATCCGTTATCAGTAATGGAAGCCCTACAGATCCAATCAAGGTTAAAACAAATAACCAAACTTCCTTAGAGGTTCTTCGGCAGAGAAAATAAATTGAGTAGAGTACTAAAACTACAATAATTAAAATAAAAGGAATTAAGGCGATCTTAAGTTTTCCTGGGTCGCTAGGGCTAATACCTAAATCAATAAATGTACGACTAAAAATCCCAGCCCACCTTGTAGCTGACGCAAATACTGATTGTTTAGCACTTGCCCAACTTACTGCTTCTGGCTGAGGATTGGTAATAATAATCCAAATCCAAGGTACAAACGTGATAAACCCCGCAAGCGATGAAATTAGGTAATAAATCGATGTCTTACTCAATCGGAAGCGTTCGATTGTAATTACATAAATTCCCTGTGCAAAAGCGACCAAGGTAAAAAATAGATGAGTATAAAACCCTACTGATAATGTTGCCGCATAAATGCACCAACTAACCTTTGTTTTAAGGCGCATGGCTCGCAGCAGTGCTACGCTCGATATCAACATGGTTGCTATCCATAAACTGTATGCTCGTACTTCTTGTGCATACACGACATGAATAGGTGAAACAGCTACTAATACGATGGCTATCCACCCTACTAGTGAAGACTCAAATAATTCTAGGCATAGCCAATAAATAAAAGGAAAGGTGAGCAGACTAATAAATGCCGAAAAAAGTCTCGCCACTGCTATAGAATTGCCAAACCACTCTAACCAAAACCGAGCCATTACAATGTATAGCGGCAAGATTTGTGAGTCTTCTAAAATAACTCCTTTAATTGTGTCAACTACGGTTTTTTCAGGATTGGGATACTGATATTTATGCAAATCTTCTATGGTGAGCAAACGACCATTACTTAACTGCTGATTCATTTCTGACTGCGTATAGCCAGATATGCGTAATGATGAGAAAACCTCGTCGCCCCAATAAACTTTCTTGTCAAGATTGACGAAGCGAAAAAATACACCTATTACTAATATAATAATGATTAAAAAACGTAACCATGATTTAGAAATAGCCCAATCTTGTAACAATCGCTTTTTCATACAATTTTCAATCTCCTCAAAGTTTTAATCAACGGTGGCAAAATTGTATTATCGTCAGAATTGTTTATTTAGTTGGCATTTTTTGCTTCCGACACTACTTTGAGTGAAAAGTACCTTATAATATGAAATTCAAGGTATTTGCAGCTTTTGACAATAACATACTACACTAAATACGATTTGTTTATTTTTTTTACGGTATACTATAGTAGAAATTAAGCTAAATGTAAAATACTTGTATTAAAAACAATAAGATTTCTTGAAGAAGAATTCAGAAGCCAGAATTCAGGAGCGTCTATTCTGCTTTGTTGAAACCAAGCGGAAGATGCTGAGTTTGGTTTATCGAGTAGACTAAGCTAGCGATCGCCCCCGCAGGTATTTCTGATTCATGGCTTACTTAGCCGATTGCCGCGATGAAAGACATAAGCTGCTACGACAGTATTGTTCCTATAGTTGCGATCGCACCTACCAAGAAAAGAACATATTTGTTGAGTAGAAACGACACAAACCATAATGTGTCCTTGTTTCAGAGCAAGTATTTTAAATTTCTGCACTCCTTTGCGAAGATTGCCTTACTCAACACTACTGATACAGCCAAGGGAAGCCGTTTGACCCATTTTGTCACCTTCTCAACTTATTCCCATCTTCCAGTAATAGAATTAAGAACGAAGCCTTTGTAAAGCCTTCAACTATCAAAAGATAGAAGCTCTAGTAGCAGATTTTACCAAATGTTAGTAAATCGAAAATCTGCATCCAAAGTAGGCTTGTAGCATATAAAACGCTTGTAAGATTTTTATGACTTCCCGTATTCGCTTTTTGATGTGCCCTCCTGACCACTATGACGTGGACTATGTGATTAATCCTTGGATGGAAGGGAATATTCACAAGTCATCGCGCGATCGCGCCGTGGAACAGTGGCAAGGACTACACCAGATCCTTAAACAACACGCCATCGTAGACTTAGTACCACCTGAAAAAGGTTGGCCAGATTTGGTTTTTACCGCTAATGCTGGCTTGGTACTGGGGAATAATGTCGTCCTCAGTCGCTTTTTGCACAAAGAACGTCAGGGAGAAGAGCCTTTCTTCAAACAATGGTTTGAGGCAAATGGTTATACAGTCAATGAACTTCCCAAAGATTTGCCCTTTGAGGGAGCAGGAGACGCACTGCTGGATCGAGAAGGACGCTGGTTATGGGCGGGATACGGTTTCCGCTCGGAATTAGATTCTCACCCTTATCTAGCTAAATGGCTAGATATTGAGGTGCTATCCCTACGATTAATAGACGAACGTTTCTATCACCTGGATACGTGTTTTTGTCCCCTAGCAAATGGCTATTTGCTTTACTATCCCGGCGCTTTTGATTCTTACTCCAACCGCTTAATTGAAATGCGAGTCGCACCAGAAAAGCGGATTGCAATTGAAGAAGCCGATGCAGTCAACTTCGCTTGTAATACGGTGAATGTGGATAACATCGTCATCATGAACAAGGCGAGCGATGCTTTGAAAACCCGCCTTGCAGATGTAGGTTTTCAAGTGTTGGAAACACCACTTACCGAATTTCTTAAAGCTGGTGGTGCGGCTAAATGTTTAACTTTGCGGGTAACGGAACCAGTTAGAGATGAAATTCATGCCAATGTCTCGGTAGAAAGCCGCGTCATTCGCATGGAAGGACACTTGCTTGATGCAGGCTTAATTAACCGCGCCTTGGATTTGATTATAGATGCCGGGGGAAGCTTCCAAGTTCTGAATTTCAACTTGGGAGAACAACGGCAAAGTACCTCAGCCGCCGAGGTGAAGGTATCAGCACCATCCCATGAGGTGATGGAAGAAATCATCTCAATGTTGATTGATTTGGGTGCAGTAAATTTACCACATGATGAGCGAGACGCTATCTTGGAACCGGTAATCCAAGATGGTGTTGCACCCGATGATTTCTACGTCAGTACAATTTATCCCACCGAAGTGCGAATTAATGGTCAGTGGGTGAAGGTAGAAAATCAGCGCATGGACGGCGCGATCGCAATTACCCAAACTGCCAATGGCTTAGTCGCTCGGTGTAAAATACTACGCGACTTACAAATTGGCGAACAGGTAATTGTAGACGTGCTAGGTATCCGTACCATCCGCAAAACTGAATCGCGCGAACTCCGAAACACCCAAGAATTCAGCTTTATGTCGGCGGGAGTTTCCAGCGAACGGCGCGTGGAATTGGTCGTTGAGCAAGTAGCTTGGGAATTACGAAAAATCCGCGATGCTGGCGGTAAGGTAGTTGTCACGGCTGGGCCAGTGGTGATTCACACTGGTGGCGGCGAACACTTGGCGCAACTGGTTAGGGAAGGATATGTACAGGCGCTACTGGGTGGTAATGCGATCGCAGTTCATGACATTGAGCAAAATATCATGGGCACTTCCTTGGGTGTAGATATGAAGCGGGGTGTCGCCGTCCGTGGTGGACACCGCCATCACCTCAAGGTAATTAATACTATCCGCCGTTATGGCAGTATTCCCAAAGCCGTAGAAGCGGGGGCAATAAAAAGTGGCGTGATGTATGAGTGTGTCCACAATAATGTGCCTTTTATACTTGCGGGATCGATTCGAGATGACGGGCCTTTGCCTGATACCCAAATGGATTTGATTCAGGCACAGGAGGAATATGCTAAACACTTAGAAGGTGCGGAGATGATTTTGATGCTGTCATCAATGCTGCACTCCATCGGCGTGGGAAATATGACACCGGCAGGGGTGAAGATGGTGTGTGTGGATATTAATCCAGCTGTAGTGACTAAGTTAAGCGATCGCGGTTCTGTTGAATCTGTTGGTGTAGTGACGGATGTGGGATTGTTTCTCAGTCTGTTGATTCAGCAGTTAGATAAGTTGACAAGTCCTTATGTGAATAAGGTAGGTTAAAGAGAGGAACCGAAAGAACGCATAGAACGCAAAGGACGCAAAGAAGGGGAGATGACAAAAGTAGCTTTTAATGAAGAGTTGCAGGTTAATTGGGTCAGTTTGATTGCTGATTTTATGCTGGTGGGAATGGTTTTTGGCCCACCAGTGGCTCCCTTTCTGGCTGCGTCTGGGGTGTCTTTGTTTCCTGGGATTGCGGACATCATTTATTTCATGGGTAATCATGTCTGTCCGCAACCAACTATGGGGTTAGATTTAGCACCACCGTTTATGATGGCTGTATGTATGCGCTGCTACGGCACTGTAACGGGTTTGCTGATTACTCGTCTGCTGTATGGCGTAACTGGTGGTAAGGGATTTTACTGGTTAAGCCAGTATGGCTTAAGTGGTGCAGCGATCGCTAGTGTGCTGATGATGGCTTATCCTTTGGAATTGGCGGCACAGATTTTCGGTTTATGGAGTTTTAATAATTATTTGGTTATGCCTTTTGGCTTAATTACGGGTTTGGCGTGGGGATTGTTTACTATGCCGATATTGCATGGGTGGCGAGGTGCTAAAACCAGCTTGGATGAATTGTACTAAAGGTTTTCCGGCATTTAGTAGAAACGTTGTAATGCAACGTCTCTAAAGCTATCAAATGTACAAATAATTTGGGATAATTTGTTTGCTCTAATGCAGTGCGTTTGTTAGACCGCTGACAATACGGTTCGGTTAAGAAATTTATTGGTTGAGGCAGGCTGGCGTTGCAGTTCGGGAAGAGAAGCTGTTCTTGAGAGAAGAACTACTGAACAATAACTCTTTTTCCTCCCCTGCCTCCCCTGCTTGCCTTCACTACCCCCAACACCATCTGTCTCTAGAATGAAGCACATCATTAAGAAGGCAGCGTATTCTCTAATGTAATTGAATAAAAACCTATCTGCTTACAAACAAAACTACTCAGTAAGATTCAGGTCTGACTTTTTACCAATTCAATTAAGAGGTACAAAATGGATTTATCACAAATTAAAGAGCATCTACCAGTTTATGCAGAAGGCCCAGGCGGTTTATCAGGTGCATCTGACACGCATATTGGGAATATCGACTCCGTGGAAGGAGGTAAATACATCAAATTGACAAAGAATAATGCTCCTGATGGACAACACCACTGGTTTCCTATTGACTGGGTAAGGGCAGTAGATGAACGAGCCGTTTATCTGAAAAAAACAGTGAATGAAGTGATAGAAGAATTGCTCAATGAGCAGCCTGCTGGTGTTTAAAATTGTTAGTTTTTGAGTAGATAGCGCTGCATTATCTTCATATCAAGGCAGCGCTTCCTTATCTAGCACCCAGAGTCAGTATCTTAGGGACATCCAAAAATTAAATTACTTAATTCCTGCGTTCAATAAGACTGTCCGATTTCTTCTCCCCCTGCTTCCTCTGCTTCCCCTGTTCCCCCTGCTTACCAAAGCGATTGATTATTTTTTTATTTGGAAGTCCCTTATGTCCCCTATCTCACCAGCAAACCTAAATGGCTAATAAAGAGCTAGAAACGCTCAAAAAACTAGCTTTTGGCCAATCTGAACGCAGTTCAGAACAGCCGTTGTCACCAGCAGACTCCAGCGCTAGCTTACCCAAAGAAAAGCCTAAGCGAAATATGAACTGGTGGGTTCTAAAGATAGCGTCTATTACAGGATTATTCTATTTACTTTTTATCGTACTTGCTCCTACCCCAGTTCCTCAAGAAAACCGTAGGATTGGAAATACAGAAGTTATTATATTTAGTTTGATTTTGCTGTTTAACTCAGGTTTGCTAGATAATATAGATGATATCTCAATTTCAGGTACAGGAATTGCCTTAAAAAGACTCAAGCAAGAAGTTCGGGACGATATCAATAAGTTGCAAGATGAGCAAATCGACGAACTAAATAGACAACAAAAGCGGATTGACTTGCTTCAAGAGCAACAATCAGCAACATTGCAATTTCTAGTTAGATATCTAATTGATGGTAATGAACTTAAGCATCTGATTAAGCTTAATTCTCAAAAAGAATTTAACTTTAAATTTGATGATGATTTAGCAAAAGAACTGAAGCATCTTCGAGCTATGGGATTTATTAATAATTTTGTGGGCAAAGGAATTGAACAGCTTCAACAAGAGGGAGAAGGAGATTTAAAAAACTATTTTCAAATTACAGAAGAAGGTAAATCGTATTTAGCTTTGAGAAAAACCTTAGGAATCAATGAAATTCCTGGGCTGGGTGAAGATGGACGATGGCATCGAGACATTAGGGAGACTTCAGTAAAATATTGAACTAGAGAAGTTTTAAAAATTAGTAAATTATCTGCTTAAAAATGGCGTTGTTGCACCAATCGGGAAAAATAGTAAATTATACTTAATTCTTTTATTACTTTTACCCAGCTCACGAAAGCCAAAGCCAACAAAGTAAGTTCATAACTGCCACTCTTACAATGCAGCACTCAAGCACCAAAGCAATTTGACTTTTTAGGTAAGTGAGGAAGTAATTGAACGATGACGCTTCATAATTACCAATTACAAGAACCAACTAAACTAGCCACTATCTCAACTAGTTCTTCAGGATCAATCGGTTTAGATACATGAGTGTCAAAGCCACCTTCCAAGGCACGGATACGATCTTCACTGTCAGCAAAGGCTGTTAAAGCAATAGCCGGGACTCGTCCACCATTCTTTGGTTTGAGCGCACGAATTTTGCGGATGAGAGTATAGCCATCCTCTCCAGGCAACCCGATATCAGAAATTAAAACATCGGGTTGCGATTCTGACAATACTTTGCGTGCCGCATCTGCTGATATCACTGCGATAACTTTTGCTCCATCCATTTCCAACACAGTAGTGATGAAGAAGCGAGTATCATCATCATCCTCAACTACCAGAATATCTAAACCAGCAAGAGTTCCAGAAGGTTCCATAAATGACATTTTATTCTAACTTTCTGTGACTTTTACCCGCTAATGAAAAAATCAGGGCTTGAGAAACCCTCAAAATGACCTTTTTCAGATGCCGTGAAAAGTCAGAAATATATAATCAATAGTAAAACAAATAGAGACAACTTCTAATCAATTTTAACAATTTATTGTATCTAAAATTACATCTAATTTAAAATAAAGAATCCTCCAAATGGTAGGTATAATTTATATTTATTATTTTTATTCTATTAGAAGCGCTGCTATAAAATAAATTATTTTAATTATGATTATTTTAATTATAACCGTGAGATAGTTGTAACCAAATATTGGATTTTAAATAGATTAAATCTTGGTTTTACATATAAACAAAAAATCGATTCAAATATATTTATTTACTAACATCAAGCTTATCAGCTAAATGATGATAAATAGTTTTGAGCTATTTATCATAAATATTAGATAGATAAAATTAAGGTTTATTTATGCCAGTTCCATCTTGTCTTGGATATTGATACTAAGAATTCATCGTGATGTTCTTACTCAAATTCGTAAGCATTTAGAAGTCTGGAAGAAGGAAGCTGAACAGATTCCTAATCAAGAATTACGTAAGCAAGCTTTGTTAAGCATAGAAAAGAAAGCATTCCATTGTGGAGGAGGCTCTATCTATGCGTTACTTGCCCAAGGAAAAATTAAGCAAACAATTCGCTTTATAGTTGCTTATCAAACTATTACAGCAGTTTTCTTTTGCATGAGGTACAAAGTCGTTGGTTTTGAGGCAGGAGGCAGGAGGCAGGAGGGAGAAGAATAATTTGATTTGTGAATCCTTGGTTCTCTACTTCATTTAGCTGTAAACTGCTGTAGTGATTATTTAGATAGGGCTTGCTGAAAAAGTCAGAAAGAAGCAATTTCAAGGGTTGACTAGTTGTTCAGCCCCAGTCAATCATAAGTTTTTGTTGACTATAAATTTTACAATGATAAACTGCAATTATATTATTCGGG
>JAHHHR010000097.1 GCA_019359245.1 Nostoc desertorum CM1-VF14
TGAAATTATTGTCAGACCTACAGCTAGCCCTTACTAAAGCATTCAGTTTAGCGCTCTAAAATTAATAAATAGTCTTAGGGTGAGGATGTGCTGCACGAGTGCGGCGTATCCTCACTTGTTTAGGACTACCCGCAAAAAGATATGTGACTTGAATCGAAGACGGCTATTTTATCAAGAAAGGCAGAGGGCAGGAGGCAGGAGGCAGGAGGAATACTGCTTCCTGCTCTGTGCCCGTGACCGGAGGGAACTTGGGTTTAAAACCCCCACCAAATCTTCAATTTGGTGGCTCTTTTTCAGGAGGGGTTTGAATCTCCTTCTGAAAAAAACCTCCTGCCTCCTGCCTTCTGCCTCCTGCCTCCTGCCTCCTTCAACTTAAACCCACCAGTTTTCTCCAACTTCGTTAACTCAGCGCTTAACTGGCGGATCTTGAAATGAGTTATTTATTGCATTGTTGCATTGTGGATTTGTTGGATTAACCTCTTGTTTACTAGCTATATCATCACTTTGGCTGTCTCCAAACAAGGTTGTACTCTCTCAACAGTCGCTAGCAGCAAAGCGTGCAAGGATTACAGATACGGTGCGAGCAAAATCCCCAATCCTTGCAACTGCAAAATACTTGAAACCCTTGATTTATCGTTACAATAGTATTAGTAGTTAATAGCTCCCAGAAGGTTAGTTTGAGCGCTATTGAGCTTACTCCTCGTCAGAAGATTCTTTATCTTCTTCGTCATCCTTGTCAAAATTTGTATTGCTGAGGGGGACTTATGGGTGAATCGAAACGCCGAAAGGCAATATTAGGCAATCAATATGGTTTGCCTAATATTTTCAATGAAGTCCAATCAATGTGGACGCAGATTAATTTCTCAATCAAGCGAGTCAAAGATTCTGATAATGGATGTTTACTTGTTCAGTGTTCCAACAACGACCGAGGATTCCATCAAGACACTATTGCCCAACTTCAGAAAGAAATAGAAAATTGGAAATGTGATTTGGATATTCCTATCTTGATCCAAGTTCTCCCAAGGGGAGTTAAAAATTCAGAAACTAAACTTTTTGATGGGTTCGTTACCCTTTGGTGCAATTGTCCGGAATTTAAATTGTGGCGAGAAATATTTGAAACTAAACGAGTTTAGTGAACTTTGTTGTATTAAATTATTGTTTCCTAGCTGCACCATCATTTCTGTTGCCTCCACTCGATTTTGTACTCCCGTTCCACAGCCACCAGCAGCTTTGCCTGCAAGGATGATAGATACGGTTTGGCTTGTTTCCCCAACCCCTGCAACAGCCAATCTACAACCTCATCACGGCTAGCCACTTGATGCAACTGCCGTAACCTCACACATAGCTGCTGCATGAATTGGCAATCTTCATCAAGCAGTTCGAGTGATTTCAGGTGTTCGATTTTTACGGTGTAGTCGCCGTCCCATGTCTGGACTGTACAATTGTATTCCCCAACGTGGCTGACTACTCCCCAATAACCCGCTTTACCTCTCAAGTCTGGGTTATCTTTGGGCAGAAGAATGCATATTTCACCAAGGTGGTAAGGATTGGGTACTTTCGTACTTTCGCGTATCCTGTCCACCACGTCTTTCACGATCCGACCGGATGGAATCTTATTCCCAGCTTGCTCTACTGCCTGCTGCCATACATCCGCTTGTACAGCCGGTTCCAACTCAGCTTTCGCCAAAAACCGCAGTTGTCGTTCGTTGGTCGGCATTGGAATTTGCTGACCAATGGTCGGCAAAAACTTTTGAAGATTCTCGTAAACAGCAGTAGCCGAAATCTTCAAGTACGCTGCATCACGGCTGTAACCAAAACGTTCGCGGCAGTATTCCTCAAAAGTTCGGTGCGTGGAACGGTATAGCCGTCTGTCTCTCAACTCCATTAACGCCTGACCCGCTTCTAAAAATGCACGTTCTACACGGCGTTCCAATTGCAAGCGTAAGCTTTGTTCTTGGTCGGTCAACTCTTTTACTTCAACAGCCGTAACCGTGATAGTTGCTGAAGCTGGGTTTTCGTGCAAAGAAGTATTTTCCTGAGCAGGGTCGGTTGCTAGCTTTGATTCCTCAGATGTCGCGGGGGTAATTTTCTTGCGTCTAGATGGTGGTTTGTTCATTATTCCACCTCCAGAACAAATTGGCTCGTAGCAATATTGAGTTGTGTCATCATGAAAATAGAGTTTTTTATTTATACCCCCATCCTTCAAGTAGGCTGGGGTTTTTCATTACCTTTCATATTTTGCAGTTTTAAAGCACTACTAAATATGAAACATCTTAAAGAGAGAAGCCCCTAAATCTGGAGTCGCCTCAATACCGTTCGGTTAAGATATCTATCTCTTCCCTCTGCTCAAGAGCTTGCCTTCTCTTTTCAGAGAAGCTACGCGAACACGAGTAAATTTCTTGTCCGAACCCTATTGGGTGTGATAATGCAAGAGCAATTGTCTGGTATTTCTCATCCAAATAGTAACATTACCCAATTAAACCCAAATGCCGATGAAATGCTTCAACTGCATTCGCTACACCATCCTCAGCCCGAATCTTCTCACCTAACTCTTGTGCTTTCTTCCGCATCACCTCATCGCTCAGTACTACTTCAATCGCTGCCGCTAGAGTTTCTTCTGATACCTTGTGGTACGGTATCGGTGCAGGACTGACTCCCAACCGGGTTAGCTTTTCACCCCAAACTGGCTGATCTGCAAAAAAAGGTACGGTAACTGATGGTGTCCCTGCACGTAACACTGCCGCAGTTGTACTAGCTCCTCCGTGATGTACTACTGCTGGCACTTGAGGAAATAACCAATCATGGGGGACTTCCTTGATCACAAACACTCGTAGCGAATCTTTTATATTCACTGTTCTTCCAATGTCTCCCCAGCCTGACAATATAATCCCGCCTTGACGTGTTTTCTTTAAAGCTTCCACGATGTAGTGTGTGAGATATTCTGGATTGGGCATCGTCATGCTCCCAAATCCAAAACACAAAGGTAATTTCTTTCGTCCCAGAAAATCCTCTAGTTCCAGGGGTGGCTCGTATTCCGAGGCTTGGTCAATAAACCAGAAACCAGTCACATACGCCCATGCAGGCCAGTCGCGGGGTCTTGGGATAACGTGCGAACTAAATCCATACAATACAGGGATTCGTGATACGTTTGCCGGAGTCTTCTGCCTGAAACGTCTGCCTAAATATGGTAAAGGCGGCAATTTCAATGTCTCGGTTCTGAAGGAGTTTATCAGTTTTCGATGCTTTTGCCAGTACAAGAACTCTGCAATGAAGTAGCTGCCATAGTTTATCGCTTTCTTTAGCGGGTTTTTAGCTATTTGAGCAAATCTCAAAAACCCAAACATCCCTGTAGGACTCAACGGCAGAACTGATGCAAAAAAGCAGGGTACGCCTAATTTCTCTGCTATATGATATCCCCAATTGGCTAGCGGCGTGTAGATAATCACCTCACTTCCAATACACGCTACCCAAGCCGACTGCAACTGTTGAAGCAAAAGCTTATCTCTTTCCTCTGGCTTCAACTTTTCTCCCGCAATCAATCGCTGCCCTTGTTTCGATTGCAGAAACTCTTGCATATTGCCAGCGATCGCCGCAAACTTTAAATCGAATTTCCTCACAAGTGGCTCAAAGTTCTCATGCGTTGCGAGCGTTACTTCATGCCCCGCACGTTTCAAGCCAATAGCCAAAGCACAGTATGGTTGCAAGTCTCCTCTTGAACCTACTGTTAGGATCGTAATCTTCAGTTTCCGGCTTGGTGTAGTCAAACTTTGCCTCAATTGGTTTCTCCACTCAAAACTCCGGCTCTACTCAAGATTGTACTGAATTACCTGTTGTTGGAAGCAATAAGCTCTTCTTAAGCGCATTGGAATTTGCCAACCAATGGTCGGCAACAACTTAATTATGATTCCCATAAACCACAGTCGCTGAAATCTTCAAGTAAGCTGCGTCACGACTATAATTGAGGCGATCACGGCAGTATTCTTCAAAAGTCTGGTGCGTGGAACGGTATAGCCGTCTGTCTCTCAACTCCATCAGCGCCTGACCTGCTGACAAAGGCAACAAAGGAATGGTTAGCTCTCGGCTCAATTTACTATATAACTGAGTACCTAGAGTCCTACAAAAGCTTCGATATGTTAGTATATTTACGACAAATATTCCCCAAACAAACACTACGCGTCGCTAGCACCAAAGCCACTACTGATAAAAGAAAGAAAATTATTTTTTGGTTGCAGCAGTTCATCAATCACAAGCGGCATAGCCACACGTTCAAAACGCATTGTACTGAATAGAAAATAAAATCCCGTTCTCCTGCCAAGTTCTTCCGTCCGATTTTACGTTTATCAACGGAATCCCCCAATCCAAACGCGCTCTAAAGTTTTCGCCCCCGCGCCACTGCAAACCTAATCCCACACTAGCCAATATATTCGAGCTGGGATTTTCTGTACCTGCGTTCCACCCCGCACCAAAGTCTGCGAATGGGATAACTTGCAATGTTCCACCAGCGCGCACTATTGGTACTTGCGCCTCTGCTGAAGCGAACACCCCATTATCAGCTAGTAGAAAATCCTGACGATAACCTCGTACACTGTCTTGTCCACCAACACCAAACTGTTCAAAAGGGACAAGCGTCGTAGTGGCTAGCTGCACATTGCCACGCAGCAATAGTAAACTCTCTGGAGCCAGCAGCCGTACCCATTGCGCTTCTCCTTGCCAACCAAAAAAACGACTATCTGGTTTGTCTGAATTTATCGTCGCATCAAATGCGCCAAGTCCCAAAATAAACTGCGATCGCACTGCAAATACTTGACTGTTATTACGAGATACCCACTCCTGGAAAAATCGCAGCGCCGATACCCTCGTGTTCCCTTTGTCATCTGCACCATCAGAGGGGAACGGGATTCGCCCAAATTCAAAATCTACATACGAAGCCTCACTTTCCTCCTTAGAAGCAGTGATGCCAAGCGCAAATTCCTGACTAGGAGTTTGGACTATTGGTTGGCGATACGTCAGTTCATACTGACGAGATTCTGCTTGGATATCTAAAATCTTAAAAGGTTCTTCGGTAACATTGGCTGCTGAAGCCCCATAGGTAAAAGAAATTGTCCCATCTCTGGGGTTGATAGGTATTGTGTAATTGGCATCAAACGAATTGCTACCATCTGTATTGGTATAGCCTATACTCAAACTATCTCCCAATCCCAGTAAGTTCGCCTCAGTCAATTGAAGACGACGGCGGAAACTACCCACGCTAGGCGATCGTCCATTGTCTAGTAGGATTTTGGCGTTAAATGTATCGGCTTCTTCTATGTTGACTGTTAAGACAGGTGTGTTGGGCTTCCCCCCAGGCGATAACTCAGCAGATAGTCTTTTAATCAAAGGATTGTTCTGCAACAGTTGCAGCGCTTCCAACAGACGCTTTTCGTTTACAGGTCCTGTCGTATTTATTTTCAGGCGATCACGCACATAATTAGAAGAAAGTCGTCGAGTACCTGTGGTCTTGATATCTTCTAACTTACCCTCAACCACTTGAATTTTGACGACTCCTGAACCCGGACTAATTTCTTGAGGTGGAATGTAAGCGCCAGATGTCACATAACCATTTCTGATGTACAGACTAGTGATTGTATAACGCGCTTGATACAACTCATCTATCGTTAGTGGTCGATTGAGAAAGTCGGACAAGACTTTCTCTAACTCTTCTTGACTGAAAACTGTACTACCAACAATCTCGAAGCGTTTAACTGTGACTGTTCCTGTTGGCTTGCTTGGGATTTCTTCTGGTGAGGTTGGTTGCAATGGCGGGAGTAGTTCTGGTAAGGGTTGTCGTTGGGGTAGTTTAGGCGATGGTTTTGGTTGTAGTGTAGGGGGTTGGATGCCTTGTGGGAGCGGGAGGTTTGGTCGTTGTGCAATCTGTGCGTGTATAGGTTTGATATTTGTAACAAATAGTATTGCTATGCTTAAAGGCAGCCAAGTCAATGTGCGCTTTTTGGGGAAGTTGTCAGTCATCAAATTGGATATGATATTGCCGCAAATTCTGAAATTGTACAGGAAGTCGTGTTTGATTACTCCTTCACTGAAAAACTCAACAGAACAAGCACAATCTCAATTTTTTTAAACTTCAAGTAATTGATATCAAGCAAATAAGCGTCAATAACTTAAGTTCAAGGTTAAAATCCTGATTTTCTGTTGTGAAGGTAGTCCTAAATTAGCAATTGTAGTCAAAGAAAGCTTGATCGTAATAAATTGTAGTTAGCAGCAATCATGAAGTTATTAATCATAGTATAAAACTTGACTTGCATAGCTTTTGTAAAAACAAAAAGACTTTGCATTTTTAGCTGAAATCGATTAGTATTTCCCATGTTAATGACTCCCTAAGTTCCCAAAAATATGATCACAAAACACATCTGGATAAGATAAAGCGGCAGTATTATTTTCAGGGTATTAGCGCAACATCCGCTACTGCTGTGTAGTAAAATCCCGGTTTTATATCTATTTTTTTGATACATTAGGCTGCTTGATGAGACTTAGAGAATGTTTGAAAATTACTCAACCGTGTGTTTAACTATTCTGACTACCGAGAAACTGCTACGAGAGAATTGGAGTTGTGGAATTTGAGTTCGCGCCCCTGAGTCGCACTTGAGGCTCAAGCAAACCCTTTTCAAACAACCTCTTAGATAAATGATGCACTACGATTTTTTGTTACCGCCTGAATGTATTCTTCGCAAAGCTGTGTCCCTTGATAGATTGTCAATTGTCTTTGCGGTATTTAAAGCAAGACTTGACCCTAATCAACTAAGATGGCAGCAATTTTGGGTAATTGAATCTGATGGGTGTTTAGTAGCCCTCGGACAGCTACGAAAATTTCACTTGGCGCAAGAGCTAGGCAGTTTATATGTTGTAAAAAAATGGCGCAAACAAGGCTTAGGAAGTTTTTTAGTGCAACATTTAATTTCTCAAGCTACTCAACCTCTTTACTTAAAATGTGTAAATCATCGACTTGTTAACTTTTACGCCAAAAAAGGGTTTATACCTATTGAATTTAATGATTTACCGTCTTCACTCAAATATAAATTTCGACTATCTCAAGCCCGAAAGAAATTTTTGAATGGGTTTGTGGTATTCATGAAATACCAAGCTGGCTTGGACGGCAACATAGAAAGAGAATTTCGCTAAAAAATAATCTTAAATAATTATAAAGAATGCAATACAATAATTTGATTACTTTTACCTCATTACTTTTTATTTGCTCAACAAATTTTTCCGTCAAAGCTCAAATCATTCCAGATGATAATTTACCTAATAACACAACTATTAAATTAGATGGCAATACCAGAAGTATTGAAGGAGGCACTCAAGTAGGAAGTAACGTGTTTCATAGTTTTAAAGATTTCTCTATCCCTACTGGAACTAGCGTTCATTTTAATAATGGGTTAGATATCCAGAACATCATCACCCGGATTACCGGCAGATATATATCTAATATTGATGGCTTGATTAGTGCCAATGGTACAGCTAACTTATTTTTACTTAATCCGAATGGGATCGTCTTTGGACAAAATGCACGTTTGGATATCGGTGGTTCGTTCCTAGCCAGTACAGGGAATCGCCTGATATTTAGAGATGGTTTGGAGTTTAGTGCTATACATCCTCAAACCACTCCTCTGTTGAGCGTTAATATACCAATAGGTTTACAACTGAGTACTAATCCAAGACCAATTCGCGTTGAAGGCACAGGACACAATTTAATTGGTTTACCATTTTCGCCAGTTATCAGGAGTAACGACTTAATAGGTTTACGAGTGCAGCCAGGAAGGACTCTAGCGCTTGTTGGAGGTGATGTGATTTTAGAGGGTGGTACGATTACAGCAGAAGGAGGACGGATTGAACTAGGTAGTGTTGGCAATAACGGTTTGGTCAATATTAATCCAACAACCTTTGGCTGGAATTTAGAGTACAAAAATGTATTTTCTTTTCAAGATATTTCCTTATCAAAACGCGCTCTAGCCGACACTAGTGGGATTACTTCTGGTTCTATACAGATACAAGGACATAACATTACATTTACTGATGGCTCAGTATCCTTAATTCAAAACCAAGGGTCACTCTCAGGAGGAACATTAAAGGTAAATGCTTCTGAGTTTTTGGATATCAGCGGTACAGATCCAGTTGCAATGATTGCTGGTAGCTTACGGAATGAAACTTTAGGATTGGGCAAAGCTGGAGACATTGCAATTTCGGCCAAAAATTTAATCCTTAGGGATGGAGGGCAAATAAATGCTTTAACCTTTAGTGCTGCAACAAGCGGCAACATAATTGTGAAGTCCTCTGATTCTATACAATTGCTTGGGGTTTCGCCTCGTAATCCTGGTGTTTTTAGTTCCATTGGTGCTTCAACTTTCAACTCTGGAGATGCAGGCAATATTGCATTATCAACGAGACGATTGATTATTAAAGGAGGAGGTGTTTTGACATCTTCTACGTTTGGAACAGGGACAGGAGGAAATGTAACGGCGAATGCATTTGATTTCATATCAGTAACAGGATATGCACCAATAATTTTTCAGCAATCCACTATTGGTACCACAACTCTCAATACTGGCAAAGCTGGCAACTTAACAGTCAACACATCAAAGCTAATAGTTCGCAATGGTGGAAGAGTTGATGCTTCGACCTTGGCAAGCGGCGATAGTGGAAGTGTTACTATCAATGCCTCCAACTCCGTAGATATTAGTGGTACGATAGCTGATTCTAAAACACCTAGTTTAGTGAACTCTAGTGCTAATATCGTTGCCCCAACCTTACAAAAATTATTCAGGCTCCCTCCGATACCTTCTGGAACATCTAGAGATGTGATAATTAATACTAATCAGTTAAATATCACAGAAGGTGCTCAAGTTAGTGTTCGGAATGACGGACTAGGTGATGCAGGAAAACTTGAAATTAACGCCAATCGAATCAACATCACAAACAAAGGAGGTGTTACTGCAACTACTGCTATTGGTCAGGGAGGTGACATTGATATCAATTCAAATTTTTTGCAACTGCGCGACGGCAGTCTCTCAGCAACTGCTGGGCAGCAAGGTAGTAATGGTGACGGCGGGAACTTAACTATTAATACAGAAAACTTATTATCTTTGGGAGACAGTAGCATAACGGCCAACGCCTTTACAGGGAAAGGTGGAAATATTCAGGTTAATGCTCAAAGGTTTTTTGCCTCTCCCTCCAGTAAATTTACGGCCAGTTCCCAGTTAGGAATTAATGGCACTGTTCAATTTAACATTTCAACCGATAATATTGTACCTACCAAAACAGTAACAGAAACAATTCAGATAGCCCCTGAAATTACTTCAGCTTGCCAAGGTAACTCCGGCACAGCATCCAGCAAATTCGTAATTATTGCAACTGGTAGCGTACCACGTACTATTGAAACCCAAATGTCTAATAATAGTGGATGGCACGCTAATTCAGCTATAGTTCCGGTTTCTAACAATTTACAAAAAACAAACTTGCCAAATCAAGAAATTCAACCGATTGTAGAAGCACAATCAATTTTGACAGAACCATCAGGGAAAATCAAATTACTAGCTTATCCTAATCAAGTAGCTGCTGTTGCTTCAGCATCGTCTGATGGTTCTTGCTTTGTTACAGAACCTAAATCAACTTCCGTGTCAACGTTATTCCGTAAACTCGAGCGATAAGTGAAAATTACCAGACGCAGATATTTATTTTGTGGTGTTGTAGGTTTCTTTGTGGCAGTCGGCAAACCATCCCGACTAATGGCTATTAGTAACAACAAAATCACGCAACAACAACAAGCACAATTTTTGACTGAAAAAGGACATGAACTATTAAATAGAGGACAGTATTTAGAAGCTCTTGAGACTTGGAAAGAAGCCACAAAGATTTATCATCAACTCCACTCAGATGAAGGTGTTGCTGGAAATTTAATTAACCAGAGTCTTGCCCTACAAGGATTAGGACTCTATTTGAATGCTTACGACGTACTCTTAAAAGCTTTAAAAATAGAAAACTCGAGTTATTTTCCGCGAAATCAGAGTAACAAAACGCTCTATGCAGCAATTAATCGAATCAAGCCTACTCCAGTCAATTTGTTGGGGTTACAAAACTTGGGGGATGTTTTACGTTTACTCGGCAACTTAGATGAATCAGAAACAGCTTTAAAAAAAACTTTATCGCTGACTCAACAAATAATACCAAGCCCAGACATTAGTTCAATTTTACTATCACTGGGAAATACTAGACAGTCAATGTATGAGCGATCACGCGCACAATACAAGTGGATAGAGGAATTAGTTTACAAAAAAGAAACTGTTACTGAAATTCAGCAAAATTCCCTTTTATCACTTAAGTATTACCAACAAGTGAATAATCTAGCAAATGCTCCAGCAAGAGTAAAGTTACTAGCTCAATTATATAGTTTAAATTTATTATTAGATATTGGTGAATGGCTAAAAACAGAATTAAAACACGATAACAAGTTTAGATCAACTCAAACTTATATTAATCAAATTGAACCTTTAGTAAATTCAATCATCAAAAAAGAAAGAGATTTTAATGAATTACCTGTTAGCCAATCTGCTTATGCCAAGCTAGATTTTGCTGACAGTCTCAATAAAACTTCAAACAAACAATTGCAGTCTATAGCCATACAGTATACTGAATCTGCTTTGCAAACTGCTAAAGACATTAACAACCAACTCTTAGAATCGCACAGTTGGGGTAGCTTAGGCAAATTAATCCCAAAAAAATCAGAAGCATACTTTAAACAAGCTTTAGGATCTGCTCAATCAATTCAGGCATGGGACATCGCCTATCAATGGCAACATCAGTTGGGTGATTTATACAGAAAAAAAGGAGAATATGAACTTGCTACCAAGTTTTACGAAGCAGCTATTAGTAACCTAACGCGAGTTCGTGCTAATCTTGTATCCAGTAATCCTGATACACAATTCTTTTTTTATGAAAAAGTAGAACCTGTTTACCGTAATTATCTAAAATTGCTATTAGCAGATCCTCATAATAATATAGAAAAAGTAATCAAAATAAACGAAGCATTTAAAACAACAGAATTAGAGAACTATCTTCAGTGTGGCAAACTCAACCTTGTAACTTTAAATGAGATTAAAGACTTAGATTACAGCCCGACTATTATTCATGCAATTGACCTGGGTGATAGTGTAGAAGTAATCTCTCAATCTCCCAAACAACCTCTTCATCACCACTCTATAGATTCTCAGTTAATTAGAGAGCATATTAATAATCTTGTAGATACTTTACAAGATAAGAATCTTGCCTATGTTAGTGCAAATGTAATTCTTTCTCGTTCTCAAGCACTTTATAATTTATTGATTGCACCTATAAAATATTTACCGACATCAGGAACACTAGTTTTTACTTTGGATGCATCTTTCCAAAGTTTACCGATGGGCTTGCTTCATGATGGAAAAAATTATTTAATCGAGCGCTATGGAATTACAGGGACTTTGGGTTCCAGAATGCAACCACCTAAACTTTTAACTCCAAAACAGTTAAGAGCTTTATTTGCTGCTGGACTCAGCAAGATCAGCCCTAGTTTTGACGCTCCCAATGCTCCCAAAGGACTCAAGGCATTACCAGGGGTGGAAGTAGAAATAGCAAATATAAAAGAAATAATTACTTCTTCAAAAGTGTTATTGAACGAGGAGTTTCTCAGCCCAACACTAGACAAAGAATTGAGTACAGATGATTTTTCAATATTTCACCTAACCACTCATGCCCAATTTAGTTCTGTGGCTGGCTTAACAATGATTTTTGCTTGGGATAAACCAATTACTGTTTCAGAAATCAATGATTTAATCAAACAAAAAACTCAATACAACCAACAAGGAATTGAGCTATTGGTTTTAAGCGCTTGTCAAACAGCCAAAGGTAATAAAAAATCAGCGCTAGGAATGGCTGGAGTGGCAGCACAAGCCGGAGCTAGAAGTACTGTAGCCACTCTATGGCAAGTAGACACTGATTCCAGCACTTTACTTATGAAAGAATTTTATCAAGGATTAAAAGACGGTTTGGCTAAAGCCGAGGCACTACGACAAGCACAATTGCAGATGATATCAAACCCTAAATACCAACACCCTTTCCATTGGGCAGCATTTTTACTCATTGGCGGCTGGCTTTAAATGACTGTGGCTAATAGAAAAAATTCAGAAGCCAGATGCTCCTAAATTCTCAATTCTTCTTTAATCAACGATCTTTGAATAATTTCAACAATTCCAACCCAGAGCGTACCTTTTCTAATTCAGATACATTACCACTACTCTTAGCCAATTGCTCTGCCCTCGTATAGGCTTGTTGGGCCTCTAATGGTAATAAGGCTCCTAAATAGCGATCACCCAGTAGTCTATAGATACTCGGATTTTGACTACCTGCCGCGACTCGTGCAATTAATGTCTTCATTGATTCATCTAAAAGAAGTTTGGACATATATATAGTATCCAAATCGCGGAAAGCGGCTTCATCATCTGGCAATCCCAACTCATTAATTTGCTTAACTTGCTCCCTAATTTTCTCAACATCATTAACAGGTAAAAGATGGACTACTAAAGGACTAAAATTCAAAGGTTGATCACCCTGGTTACTAATTATAGTGATTGTATACGTATTGCCATACCGTAATTCTTTTTGCTCTTTCGGATATGATAGTGTTGCAGCGTTTTTTACATCTGCTTCCCAATTAACACCATTGCCTTTTACTACTACTGTATAGCTATCAGCGCCTGCCACTGAGCGCCAAGAGATTTGTGGTCTATTATTTATAATTGAACTGCCGTAAGGACTAGTTACAATCGGCGCATTTTTTTCATCATCTGGCCTTTTATAGTCATGTGGACAAGGAACTATATTTAATACTGAACACTGTACAGCTTCGTTAGGTGGTGGCGCACATATTTGTGTATTAAAAACAGTGCTCTGCTTCAAATACAGAATTTTTCGATTTAAGAAACAGAGAACTTTGACCGCACTTCCGTTTTGAGGATTGATCCGCTCTCCCAAACACAAATATCTTCCTGTTTTTAGGAAACGATCGCCCGTGTTATAAACTCGACCACTTGGTTCATCACATAAATTCTTTTGTAATATTCGTTGCTGTCCCCATGCACTGCTAGCCAACAAAACTATTAATGTTGGTATTGATACCAAGGTTGTAAGTCGGACTGCAAAGACTCTTTTAATTAGACTAGATACGGTAAACATTACAACTTCCTAAAAAGCTAGTTACTTTTTTGTAGTTTAATCTAAGTAGAGAATAAATAAAGCATAAAATTTAGTTGATAGCGTCAAAGTCTGTTATGGGTTTGTCCTGAACTGTCGAGAATCAGGCTTAAACCTAATTCTTTGTAATACATCTCCCCGCCAACGAAAGACTTCTGGCACTTTCGAGTCAAGTATCAAGCAGGCTTCCCAATTAAGCCAGGAATTATCGTTATCACCCAAAGCTTCTTGAACTTGTGCTAGCAAACAGTAAGTGTCTGCTCTTTGAGGATCTAATTCTCCGGCTTTTTCTAAATATTCCTTTGCTTGACCCAGCTTCTTCTGCTGTAACTTTGCCCAACCTAAATTTTTATATAATGCAGCTTGTAATTTTGGTTCTTTAGTTTTTTGTAACCCTTGTAGTGCAAGATTAATCGCCGCATTATAGTCACTTTTTAGATTTTTCAATCTTGATAGATTATTAATAACTGGAATTGCTTGGCTATTACTTTTTATAGCCAACTGATACTGCTGCTCTGCCAAATCTTTTTTTCCTTGGTCATCATAAAACGTTCCTAATCCATAATGTCCTGACCAACTATCAGGCTTCAACTTCAAAGCTTTCTCATAATTATTCGTTACACATTCAAACTCATTTAATAACTGGCAAACAAATGCTAAATTATTATAAGTGTCTACATCCTGATTATTATATTTTATCGATAATTCATAATACTTTTTCGCAGAGCGCAGGTTTTGAGTACTACGAGATGCTTTATCAAAATAAAACTTGGAAATATAATTTTTAACTTGAGGATAAATTTTTATAGCTGAGTCAAAAGACTCTTGTGCTTCCTGAGAATTATTTGCTGCTTCTGACTTTTGCCCTTGAGTTACTAGATAGCTAGCTGCTAGAGGTATAGATAGAAAGACACACCCAACAAATCCCAAAACCATCAATGTATATTTGCTATATTTAAAAATTTTAGAATTAGCTAATTTATAATTTTTAATTTGCTTAGGCAGTTTTTCTAACCGCTGCAAAATTACTTCAGTCGTTTGCGGCCGCTGCCCCGGCAAGGGAGCCATCAACTCATCAATGAAATCAGCAAAAGGTTTGTCAATCTGCGGTGCATCTTTTCTCCAAATCAGGTTTCCTGTTTTTTCCTCTGTTGGTAGGTTACTTAGAGGAGTCGCAGTAACTAGATTTACAAAAGTACAACCCAAGGAAAAGAAATCCGATTGAGGTACTGCCCGACCATTGATTTGCTCTATTGGAGTGTAACAAGGCGTGATGACGGAGGTAATTTCATATATTCCTTCCCTACCTGCACTAGTTCCCCCGCTTCCACTAACTTTTGCCAAGTAGGTGTCAGTCACTCGCCGTGCAGTACCAAAATCAACTAATGCCAGTTGACCACTTGGTTGCAGAACTATATTAGAAGGTTTGATATCTCGATGAAAAAAATTAGATCGGTGTACTGTATCAAGAATTTCAACTAACTGCTTAAGCCATTCTAATGCTAGAGATTGTGAAATTTTCCCATTAAATTCTATCCATTGCTCTAAGTTTTGTCCCTCAAATTTATCCATAACTAAGCAACGCAGCGTTAAGGGACTATTTTTAGGAACAAAAGTAAAAAAATCATCTAAAGTACTTTCAGGAATATTTGGATGCTGAATTAGTTGCAGAGTAAGAGATTCCTGCTCAATTAATTTAACTAATTTAGGCGATTTCCATTTCAGAACTTTGATGACTCGTTGCCTACGTACAGGGTTCCAACGAGTACCAGCATCATCTACTTCAAAAACTTCAAAATAATTAAACGGATCATCGGTAAGTGGCCTTAATGGTTTCACTAGACGGATGCGGTCGTTAATTAGCAGCGAAGTGCCACAAGAGAGGCAGTGTTCTATGTCATCAGGATTTTGACGATGGTCACAAAGGGGATTAATACAGTAAGACGACATATTAAGAAAAATTATACATAAGTATTGCTTACTTATTACTAGATAAGTATGAATTGTTTAACCATAGCTTTATATGAAATTGTGGACAATTCAATAACTAAATCTTAGCTATTTAAGTAAATTAATAACGCTGCGAACCGATACCAAGCCTTATTCTACATATCTATCACTAATCTAGTCCTTGTTATTTAATTACTGCTAGCAAGTAAAAAAAAATAAGCTATTCTAGTAATATTATGCAAAATTTTAGTATAATAAATTACCTTTTTTCATTTAATTTACTTATAAAATAATGTTACTTCAACAAACGAATCGTCATTTTGCCTTCATTCAGCTACAAGTAACATCATCAGAAATTTGTATTGATACTTATTTCAAGTTAGACAATGAAAACTGAAAAAATCTAGTAATATTGAGTGTAATCCAAGATACTATCTAAATTAACTTGAATCTATGGAACTTCCCTTACGGGACTTCACTATCTCAACAGGACAAGTATAATCATGGATTTTGGTGACTTACGGGAACTAAAAGTTTCAGCCCCTTCTTTTTCATCCATCATCACAACAGAAGAAGAACCTCCAAAGCAAAGGTTTTCAGAAACAATGACTTTTGAGGAAGCTTTGGTAGCAGTGAATGATTTAGTGTTTACCAAACTGGGTAGACATCTATCTGAAGCTGAGATCATTGTCATGAAAGGAGCTTGGAATAGTCGTGAATTTGTAGAGATAGCAGAAAACTCACCTTATAGCGTTAATTATTTGCAACGACGTTTAGCTCCTCAGTTATGGGATTTGCTCTCCGAAATAATTGGAGATGGACAACGAGTGGGAAAAAGGAAGCTTCGATATTTTTTGGAGCAAGTAGCTAAAAAGTATCCTGCTCAGTCTGCTTCAAATCGAGGGCAAGTCCCTCTTGACACTGGTTTTATGCAGAAAATTAAGGGTCAACCGCCTAATGTATCTACTTTTTATGGACGTATACAGGAACTGGCTCATTTAAAAGAATTAATAGTAAAGCAACGCTGTGTATCATTAGTAGGAGTGGCAGGAATCGGAAAAAGTGCATTAGCGGCAAAACTATTAGCAGAACTTACTACAGAATCTCAACCTAGATTTGATTGTTTAATTTGGAAATCAGTTACTCATGCACCACGAGTCCAAGACTTAGTAGCTGATTTGATTGAGCTAATTGATCCCCTAGAACCATCCTCAAATTTACCCGAATATACGCAAGCAATGATTTCGGTGTTGGTGAAGCAATTGCAATCACGTAATTGTTTGCTGGTATTAGATGAGACTGATGCATTGTTCCATAGAAATAAATTGGAGCAGAGGCTAGAGTATAAAGTACTCTTTCGTCGATTATTGGAGGAGCAACACCAAAGCTGTCTGCTTCTAACCAATCGAATTTTCCCTGAAGAGTTTGGTACTTTAATGAAGGCTAAACGTCCAATTGAGTATCTTAGAATTGAAGGTTTAGATTCAGAAGCAGCAATGCAGCTTTTATCTGCTAATGGACTAACCGATAAAGATAAGTGTCAAAAATTAATTCATACATATCGTGGCAATCCTTTGGAATTAGAGACATTAGTGGAAAAAATTCACCACTACTTTGCTAGTAGTACGGAAAAATTTTTTAGAAAGTATACTACATTTGTTAGCAGCGAGTTTCAAGCAATGCTTGACGAAATGTTTGGCGAAATATTGAGTGAAACTCAGAGGCAGATCATGATTTATTTGGCAGATAAAATAAATTTAAATTTAAAACCCGTTAGTTTTGAACAACTATTAAGTGATACAAGTCAAAGCCAGGAAACATCTGTATCTACTTCAGAGGTGATTAAAGCATTAGAACAACTGGAAAGACAGTCATTAATTGAAAGCAGCAAAGACCCAGTTACAAAAGAAATTAGTTTCACTCTACAACCAGTGATTAAAAAGTATATTACGACAGATCCGATGGGGCTAGTCCATACATCTGATACTTTACCAACATTAGCTATTGCATCTTAAAAGAGGTAACTATGATTGCAGGCAAACTAGGAATCACAATTAAAATCAACGAACTGCCACAGCCCAAGGACGTAGAGAACGTTTGGCAGCAGTTTGATCTAAACTGTGACGGACGCATCACAACAATCACAGTTAAACCAAAGATTTACAATAAACTGACCGATGTAACCAGGAATTACCCGCACTCGGTAGCAGCGATTGCTGGCAAACTTGGTCAGTCAAATGAGCTTGGGTTCGTGTTAAAGTCACCCAACATACAAGTTTTTAAGTGCAAGCCCAAGGCAGAAACGACCTCTGCGTTAGGTGCTGCTTCTTGAAAAAGTGATTACCCAATCAGGGTAAGCTGGAACAAACACTGGTAAATAGGGAGGAATCAAACAAAATCAGAATCTCGTTAGATACGGAAAGACCACAAGTTATGTAAAATCAAGCTAATTGAAAGGAGGTATGGAGGTGAAGATACAACAGTACCAGAATTTAACGTACAAAGCGCCACTAAGGAGTAGCGCTTTGTGCGGGTCTTAAATTCCATATAACCTCAGAGCGGGGTTGATCTCAAAGGAACAAAATAAGTGGCCGTTGAAGTTTGGCGACGGAGACGACTACCAAATTTGTCCGAGAGTATAATCCGCGCTGCAAGATCCATTATAGGATCTGCCGCTTGGAAAGTCCATTCCTTGCGGTGTGTTTTGGCTGTCGAAATTCATCAATTTTAGGGAAAGTTAAGTTTGGTTAAGAAATATCCCGAATTTCGTAGCAAAAAGCAATAGCAGCGCGAATAACAGTTATCAGTTATCAGTTGGAATTTACAGTCTTTGATAACTGTCAACTGTTGACTTATAACTGATGCAACCCCCTAGCAAAGCTTGTCAACCAAGTTATCAGGGAAAAATACCGTGAAAAATAACTTATGCTCAATACACCTTGATGTCGGGATTAAGGTGACATCAAAATTTTTTTCAAACGCCTCTCCTAGTGATAATGACAGGAGAGAAATATGCTGACACTAGATAGAGAAGAAAGCAAATCAGCACTTCATTACGATGATCTTAATAGCAGTATCAAAGACACCTTCGCTGCCATAGACCAATTTGAGTTGCAAGCAGTAGAACTCTGTCGCCTCATGCATCATGAACGGATGTACAGAATCGCTGGGTACAAAAACTTTGAACAATATTGCCAAGGCGAATTGCATATATATGGCGGCTATCGGCGTATAAATCAACTCTTAGGGGCTTCAAAAGTTATTGTTGCAGCAGGGGAGTTGGGGTCACAGATTAAAAATGAGCGCCAAGCCCGTCCTCTTTTGAGGTTAGCCAAAGA
>JAHHHR010000098.1 GCA_019359245.1 Nostoc desertorum CM1-VF14
ACATTTCTATTACCCAAATTAGGAACGGCTTTGACCAAATTTGGTAAGGTTTGCCATTGAGTTAATTGAAAATCATCTAATGTTAACCCACTTAAATTGATTCCTTGTACTGAAGCTATGGTTGAGATATTTAAATTTTCTATTGCTAATTGAGGTGTTTCAAAATCTCCCAGTTCCATAAACTCGCTAATGCTTTGTCCTGCCGTCCAAGTTCTGCTTTCTGTACCTCTTGTACCTGGGTAGGTAACACTGTTACTTTCAGAAATAATCATGTCGCTAAAACGCAAGCGCGACCAATCAGGAGTAAACCCATTAGGAGAATTTACAATGGGTACTTGTGCTGAAGCCTTGGGCAGCAAAAAGCCTACAAAAGAGTTTAATAGCCCATATCTTATGAAACTATGAAGAAACAAGCTACCTACTAAACTAAAAAAGATTAAGTAACGTAAGGCGTTATCATTGAGGCGAAAAGATGATTTCATAAACTATTACCTTGTCTTAAATTATCAGAATTATTATTTAAAGCAATTAATTTGTTAACTAAGTCTTGAGAGACAGAAGCCTTATTAGTAGCAGTAGAAATGTCATCACCTGCTTGTATATAAACGATTAACTTTTGCAATCGTTGGTGTAGTTCATCTTGCTGATTCATCCATCCACTTTTAATAGCGACAACAATACCGCCTCGAATTTGGTTAATTGTTTGCTGTGTTTTAACTAATGATTGCAATTGAGGTTTCGGGGCTGTTTGTTCTTGTGGGACATCATGCTGGATCGTTACCTGGCTATATTTAGGAGTGCCATTACTTGTTGCTAGTCGAAAACTGTAAGCTTTACGCTCCCCAGAAGATGACTGCGTAATTACTGTTAACAAAGTGGTAGATGTTTGCGGTATTCCGGGAATGTTTACTCTCAATATCCGTCGCAGATGAATCAGCCCAGCGCCGGGGCTAGAGCAATTCTGATCTAGTCCCTCTAAGCAACCATCTGTGTCAAGCAGAATTTGCGACGGATCATCTAACCAGACTTTTTTAATTGTCTCGCCAATTTCATAGAAAGAAATTGCTACACCGTGACCATTCCAGACGTTGATAGTTTGTAGTTTGGCTTGCGTACCACTAGCTTGAGTTTGTTTGATGGTGCGGACAACTGGGGCGGCAATTGTGGATATTGGAGTCAGCGCAATCGCCAACGCTAGAGTGCCGCTTGTAACTGTGTTAATTACGCTTTTCATGGCAACTCCAAAGAGCGATTTACATTAAAGGTAACTTTGGTTCCCTGTGGAATAAACCAAGTATTAGGGCGAGCAGTAATTTCTTGAGTAGTACGTTGATTGCGTTGACTAAGATTTTGACTGACGTTACCAAAAAAACCTTCTATTAACGCACCAGTAAGATTGCGCTGATTGCCACTACTACGTGTGCGAATCCTGCCTGTAGATTCATCAAGAATTTCTTCTTCGCTATCCGGTTGGTTCATAATCTCCCCAACCTTCGAGAGTGCAGACACAGCACCGCCAAACAAGTCATTTCGTGCAATCTCGCCACCCCTGTCTTGAAATCTCCGAGCTATTAAGGGTCTACCACCTTCCCCAGTCACGGAAATCGCACCCGCAGAAATAGGATATTCTGTATTATCTTTGATGATCGCTCTGACATAAGCAACAGCGTAACTGCCGCCATCAACTGAAGCTAACTCGACTGCTAGCATTGTACCTTTTGGGATTGCCACTTGCCCATAGTTATCGCGTAAATCCTCTTGCAGTCCAGCAACAGACCTAGTGTTATTAGAGGTTGGTGTTTGTGTCTGTGTCTGCCCTGAATTATTAACTGTGGCTTGAACTAAAGATGTAACAAGGACACCACTAGCAAATGAGCCAACGGTGAGGTAGCGAGTTTGCTTACCTTGGAGAATTTGGCTTTCTTGAGGTAAATAATTGTTAGCTAAAGTAATCTTGTTAACCTTAGAAGTCGCTTGCCACCTGGGGCGGATCTTTTCAATCGACTCGCTTGAGTTTTGCGGCGTGGTCTGGTCAGAATTATTTGTATCTGTTTGTTCATTTTGTTCATTCGGTTGATTTTGAATTGCTTGAGTTTGAGATTGAGCCGGATCTAATGAAGATTGTTTGCTGGTGCTAGTTTCGGCGTATGCGATTTTGCCGTAAGAACCGCTGCCGCGGAGTTTGTTTAATTGCTCAAGGGGATCTAGGGGCGTGAGTGTCTGTGCAGATATAGAGGATTTTGGAGAAAAACTCGTGCGTGTTAGAGGGGTATAGGCTCTAATCTGTTGTGGTGCAGTCTGAGTTACGCGACGTGGTTGTGTATTTTGAACAGGACGTGGCGCAGGTCGTGGAGATGGTGGGTTAGATGGCACGACCTTTTGTTCTACTGAAACTGGTACTGGCGCTGGTTGGTCAAATTTATTTTTGTTAATGCGACCTAACTCATCTTCTTGATCCGACAGAGCGAGTTTTGCACGCGCATCACCATCTCCATCATCACTTTGCCCCGCTTGTTCAGTGGTCGGTATTTCCTGCGTTTTCAGACCAATCTTTGGCGCTGGTGCGGGATTGAAAACACCATTGAGCATCAGAAATATCGCTAAAAATCCAACTCCAAAAGGGACAGCAATTATTGCTAGTCTTGACCAAGGAGAAGTGACAATTGTGTGCTTAGTCGGTACTAATAAACTTTCCGGTTCTGATGCTTTATTACCATTAGTTTTATTAACATCATCTATTTTAAGCAAATCCTCTAAAGTCGATACAGACCCATTTTTATTATTCTCTTTACTCATTTTCTTTTGCCCAAATCTAAATCGACAATTTCGGTAATTTCTAATCCGGCGCGACGGGCTGCATAGATTTTCTTAGCTAGTTCACTAGTATTAGCTGGGATATACTCTGGATTAGAAATTGATGAAAGTGTAATGGTTTTATTAAAAGTAATCCCTTTGCCGGAATTATCACTACGTTCAAAAGTTACCAGCGTCCCAATAAAATCTATTTCCCATTGACCATCTCTGAGTTGCCGTGGCTGTGAAATAAATCTAGGGATTAAAGATACTTGCGTATCACCATTGAAGATGCTCGTGGGAGTAATTGAGGCTAATTTTTTCAAAAATGCGGTTCTAAATCCTCCATTCTCACTCAACGCAAAGGCAGCATCATAAGCTTTACTTGTGACTCGGCTATTAGATTTATTATTAATCTTGCCTACTTCTACCCCAGTATCTTGCTTAGTTATCGGCTCACCTTTTTCATTGAAAACTTGTACTATCCCATCCCAATTAAACATCTTAATAAAGGTATCAGAAATAAACTTTCTAATCACTTCATCAGAGCGTTTCTGAGGGTCTACTGCCTTAGCGGAAATCGTCTCACCTGATGATAATTGTACCAGGGCTAATTGCTTTTGATTTAGTATGCTGATTGCCCCATAATTGAGGAATTGCAACAAGAGAGAAAACCCAGCCATTGAAAACCCAACTAAAGAGATTATTCCAACTCGTGTTGTCACATATTTGTTGTATCTGAGTAATTGTAATGGCTCTTTATTAGCAGGAGAGGCTTTTTTATGATTCAGCATAGGCTTTATTGTAAGGATTCAGGAGTCAGAATTCAGGAGTCAGAATGTTGGAGAATATTGAATTATTTTCAATCAATAGAAGAGTTATGCGCTCATTGCTTTCAAATTCTGGCTTCTGAATCCTGAGTGCTGAATTCTTACGCTTTATTTAGCTAATTTTCCGACTAAACTACCACCTTTAGTAGCAACACCTTTAGCAACCTCAATGGCAATCCCACTGTAAGTTTCAGCAGCTTTATTGATTTGAATTAAAACAGAAATGCCACCACCAGCTGCTAAACCTGTAGCTAAGAATGGCGCAATTATACCAATTGTAAATAGGAACAACATTGGCTGATAAGATTTAGAATCAGCGACTAATTGCCCGGCGAAACCAACAATGATATTGAAGCAAAGTTTGCCAAAACCTATACTGAAATATCCTACTAACCAACTGTAGATTGATTTAGCTCCGTAAGGTAGCAGAGAACCACCAACAGCTATAGGACCCAGCAGTGCTGTTACGAGCATAGTCAATTCAATTCCCCATTGGTAAGCCCCATTCATTCCGACTAAAATTATCGTAACTATGTCAGTAACAGCAGACCCAACAAAAGCATTAATGGGAGACATAATTACATCTGTAACTGTAGCTTTTCCTTGAGCTACGTCCTTGTAAGAATCGATAGCGCCATCAATCGCATCGATAAACCAAGAAAATACCCCATTATTTTTATTAAATTTATCGGGATATGTCTTCGTTAAATCTTCCTTCGCTTTTGTTAAACAGTTTATCTGCTCTTGTTGACTTAAGGATGAATTTTTGCACTTACTAACAGCTAGTCCGATAGCGCTACGTGCAGCTTCAGTGCCTAATGCACTTTCGTATGCTTTCTTAAGATCAGTTCCTGCCGCCGCTTTACTAAGAACTATATTGTTTACATTATTAATATAGTTTCTAATTCCTAATGTTGAATTACCTAAAGCTTTTCCGTTATTAGATAGTAAAACAATTACTATTAACGGCCAAACAAAATCAGTATAAGCTCTTTGTTCTTCCCCCGCCATCATCCTTTTTGTCCATTCAACAACAAAGAAAGTTAGTGTTGCTATAGCGAATAAAGCACCAACGTCACAAACTGCCCAGTATACGCCTCCATCAAGAGTATTAACCCACAATTCGTCAAATCCTTTCGCTACTGAAGCTGAATTTTCTTTTGCTAAATCAGCTAAATCGCCACCATCTAGTTTGGCTAGTAAATAGTACATAGTTAATATCCTTTTTTGACCAATATTTATCAACCACTCGTACAGAATTAATGCAGCAATTCTGATCGGAGGCGGAGCAACTCCTGCTCCGCTCCTGAGTTCTGAATTCTTCTTCTTGAAGAAGGCAGAAGGCAGAGGGCAGAGGGCAGAAGGAACTTTTTCGTTGGGGATTCAGACCCCAACCAATTGTAAGCACCGTATAGACGGTGGGGTTTTATACCCTTGTTCCCTTCTCTTCTCCTTCGGAGACGCTAGCGCGAACGAGACGCTGCGCGAACGGTCACAGGCAGAGGAAGGAGGCAGTATTCCCTTCTGCCTTCTGCCTTCTGCCTCCTGCCCTCTGCCTTTCTTGATAAACCTTTAGTCGTCAGCAGATGTCGCATTTAACCGTGCATTAAGTACGACTTCATGTACTAGAGACAATCTGCCATCTTCTTGGGAGTTCTCCTTTTGCCTTTGGGAATCAAGATGCTCCGCTACTTGCGTTAGCATCAAGTTAGAGTAAGCATTGTCCTGTCGGGCTAATAAAGAATCAGTACGCTGCTGTGCCAACATTGACACAATTAAGCCGTTCTGAGACGCGATCACTTTGAGAACATTCTGAGAAGCGTCCATATTCTGCGCCTCATCAGCAATACCTTTTGCAAGTTTAGCGATTTGTGCAGTAGTATCAATTTTTTCTTGAGTTTGCTGCTGTCCTTTTTTTCCAATCACGCTGGCAATCGAGCCAAGCGTCAATTCACGCTCTAGCTTCTGTGCTTTTTCTTGGGCGACAGGATAAGAATAATCATCCTTGAGCGTATTTTTCAATTGTTCAGCCGAAGCGATTGGGTCAGGCGCACCCAATTGTCCAATAGAACTATCAATTGCCGCATTAGCATTTTCTTTGATGTCACCCCAAGCACTGTTAATCTCATCGGATGCCCATGCTTGAATTTCCGAAACTTCTCCTTGAAGATCCGATACGATAGAACTAAAAAAATCGTTGATGCTGATGCCATAGCTAGGTGCAGCTATCAATAAACTGCCAACTGTAGCAGAAAGTATTACCCCAATTGTCCGCTTTTTCATTTAAGCTACCTGTCTTGTATGTGATTTTGAAAGTAAATTCTTCGCTAATTCTGATAACTCTTCCCCCTGAATCATTCTGATATAATCCTCACTAAATTTGACTAATCCAAGCAGAGGATTATCTTGATAGTATTTGAGAAATAAAGTGCGTAATTCTTGCTCGTTTGGATTATTAGCAACTGAGGCTAATAAACAGTAGGCAGGATAATAGCGACAGAAAGTTAGCTTACCATTATCATCAAGCAACCACTGAGAGTAAATGCCCGACTTTTTTGGATAAAAAGCTTCTGTACTGTTGACCCTGATGATTTCAGTTGGATATTTAAAGCGAACAATGAACGGGTCAACAGCTGATGATTGAATCCTGCCTACTAAACGTGTAGTAATATTGGCAAATATCTTTTGTGCAGATGCACTCTGATATATAGTCTCTGGTTCTTGGGCAGAAATAATGACGCGGATACCAGATTTTGCACCATTGGCACACAATCGCCCAATCAAATCAGCGATCGCATCAAATTGAAATAAGATTGGTGCTTCATCCAGGAAGAATATCGAAGCTTTTGATGATAATGCGCGACGTAATGCAGCAGCATAGGCACTAAGAGCGAGTATGGCAGCATCAGTTTCACTCGATAAATTACGTAAAGCGAATACTAACAATTTGGCATTAGTTCTAAAACTGGATGGGCGTGAAATGGATTGTCCTACCCTGGTACTCAACCAATAATTTATTCTCAGCCTGATTTGCTCTAAGGCTTCGGAAATCTCTTGACTCTTACTAGCAATAGAATCTAATTGTATGAAAGCTGGAGAACAAAAATTATAAAAATCTTTGAGCGTCGGAGTTTCGCTCCAATATTGAGTCCCAAATCCAAAATGTATTGCTGACTTGTAGCGTGATTTAATTTCGTCATCATTAAAAAATGTTTTCAAAGCTAAAGCAATGATTGACTCAATATTGGTGGTAATCGTTGGGCTGACACCAATCATGCTCGTCCCTATCACCATTGTCATCAGCACTGATTTGAGAAATTCCTTAAAATCGTTCAATCGCTCATTTCTCAGTTCTGCATCCAGAGAGCGCAAATCAGGAAGTTCAAAAAGATTGTTTGATTCTTTGGAGATGTCAAAGTATGCCCCATCTTCACTCAGTAGATTGGTGTAGTCGGTGAAAGTGGATGTCCCGTCTGGCTTGGGATAGTCTAGTGCCACCACCGGAATATCTTGTGCAAGTGCCGGGGTAAGAATACCTGCCACCAGTACAGATTTACCTGAACGAGTTGCGCCGAAGACTGCCAAATTCTTGTGGTTTTGGTACAAGTCTAAATGTACTGGTGTGCCGCCTTCTTCTGCGATTAACTCAAAGCCAGCGCGATCGCCTGTGGCAGTCCTGATCAATGGCATCAGCCCTGGTGCTTCCGAACTAAAATATGGCAGTCGGCGGTTAAAAGGCTTGGTTAACAACGGCTCCCAAACAAATGGACAACACTGCAACCATGTCTTCCAAGCGTATTCAATCTCCCGGTCAACTACCGCCGGACGCAAGAAATAGCTGGCAAGATATCGGCAAGCTTCGTCTAATTCTCGTGGGGTTGGGCGGTGGATGAGAAAAGCAACTGCGGTATGTACTACTACACTACCTTTATATATTGTCTTCTGCGCCTCTACCGCTTCTTCAATATTCATGCCTGACTTGACATCAATATTTCCTTTCTCTGTAGATAAAGAAGTGCTGGTAATTGATTGCTTGGTAATACGTTGAAGATTTGTTTTAGAGATAGTTTGATTTGCCTTTGTTACCTGACAAATAATTTCTGTATCATAAATACTATCTCTAGAGATTAATTCCCACAAATAACGTAATTGGGCTTGTTCGTCATACCATCCCCCTGGCTTTTGGCTGAAGTTGAGCGCCCCAATATATTTATTTTGGATTTTTACCCATTTCCTATCGAAAAATGGCACAGACTCCTCATTCTCTAACATCTGGTGACGGATGTGAAAATCGCTCGTCTGAGTTTCTACTATTCCATCTATTGGGTCAATTTTTAATGGATTAGGGATTGCCGGGGGAGTAGAGCGATTAAGCTGTTGCCAAATTGTTGACCAAATTTCTTCAGCACTTAAAACCCTAATCCCCAACTTCATCTTGTTGCCCAGGATAGCTGACCACTGTAAAAATCCATCGTTAAATGAATTTTGCAGAATATTTTCAATTCTAGTATTGTTATGGGCGTGAATTTCACCTGTAAAGCGAAACCAGCCCTTTTCTAATTTTCTAATCAGAGATTCTATAAAATCCTTAGACCGTTCATCGTCATCAATAACAGTGTAAGTACACCAGAGTCTCAAAAACTTATTCTTCCTAGCTCCACTTTCCGTTAGTTTTTTAGTCCTTAATCTTTCACTACGTATTAACAATTTTAATTGGTCAATCTGACAATTACTCTCTAGCTTGGACAGTTCTTCTTGTCGGTGATAATCAGACGTAAAAGAACCTAAATGTATTGTTAAGTTTTCCCCTTCGGGAATTTCTTTTAACCCCGCTTCTATGCCCTCAAAGATAGGCAGCATTTGCGATGATTCTAAATTCGGATGAATTCCTAAACAATCAAAGCAGAATTTGATTTGAATATTTTCACCTTTTTTGAGAATTAATGCGCCTACGCCCTGTCTACCTCCTAAGTTGAGGTCACAAATGCCCGCTAAATGGATAATATCTTCAAAGGGAGTGAGCATTTTGACAACACTAATCTGCTCCTTTTCTAATGCGACTTTACCTAATTTATCTTTAACCTGATTAGAAGAATTTGGCATAATATTAATAACTGAAATCTCACTAAAACTCAGAACTTAGAACTTATTTCTCTTCTGACTTCCGACTTCTGTTGTATTGACTGAAATCTCATATATCCCCTACTAATCCGAGGGACGCTGACGAACTTACCGAAAAAGTCTTTATTTGTAGAAATTGTCCACCATGTTGCCCATCCCCAAGCAATACTTAATCCTGTACCCAACCAACTTGTTTTCAGTAGATAATTGAACAGAAAAACATTGACTACTGCTATTAATGTCCAGGCAAATATTTGATCGGCAGGGAATGGCCCTAGTCTTGGTCTTTCTCCTAAAATCCGATTTACTGTCCGAAAATCATGTTTATTTGACATATTTATTGATTTAACAGAGAGTTATCAATGAAGGCAGGAGTTTGGGGGCAGGAGGCAGGAGGCAGGAGGAAGAAAATTCTATAAGTCTTTTCTCTTTCCCTTTTGTTCTTATTTTTTTCTTTACCTCCTGCCCTCAGCAAGAACTGCCTCCTGCCTTCTTCATCAATAACTGATAACCCATAAAGCTTTTTTACTGAACAATCAAACCAGTAATTAAATCTCCAACGAAAACTGCCATAACTATGATTAATGGAGTTCTTGCTAGTGTCTGCCAATCTTCATCGTTCCGGGCAGATTGAATAATCTGAACTAGACTGATCCCAACATATAATAGGAATAAAGCTCTCAATACATTGAAAAAAAGTTCGATAACTGCTGATGTTTGTCCATTACCGGCATTACCAAAAGTGTTGGTCATCCAAGTTTGAGCATTATTGAAAAACTGAGCATTAGCTGGAGCCGCCGCAAAATCAATTAGACAAATTACTGCTAACAGCGCAAACAACACAGCATAGAGATTAACTCCATACTTTCGTTGTACTTTGTCGAAGTTAGTAAATAATGCTTGTGACTGTTTCGGCAAGGCAATCACGATGGCAGACGCAATCATAAATCCACCCATCAATATATTGTGGACGGACATCTCTGCTATCATCAACACACCAGTCACACCCATCAGTGTGAGTGTGCCTTTTTTCGCCCTGTCATTCTTCTCCTCAGGTAAAAGTGTTCCTGTTGCTGAAGCAGCAAAATCTGGGTATCCGTAGTCAGTACGCATCTGCTTTCTTTCTCCTGAACGATGTCTTGAGGGATAGGCACATTCTTAAATAAGTCAACCCCAAAATCCACGTACCCTGGTACGGAAAAAAACAGAACTGTAGTACTGTATAAACATTTCTAACAGCAATAATCTACGTAGATAAAAATCTCTTTCTTGTATTATCAGTCTTTGTGCTTGATATACTCACATCCTTAATCATTAATTAGTATAAATCTTTGTGCAACATCTTCAGTAAGTGTCAAATATAGGGGATTGACTATTGACTATTTTTATGATGTAAAACGTCAAAATTAGCTTTAACAAAGTTTGGGGGTTTAAGTTAAGAGCCTAATTAAAATCCCCGTTACAAAACTGTACTTCCGACTTCCGACTTCCGACTTGTTTAAGTATCCCTGCTCTCCATAAATTGAACTTTCCCTTCGATACCTCACCATGTTTTGCATCATAACTAAAAACTGTTAAAACTTGATTGCATGTATAGAACAAATATGTATAATACTTGCAGCTTGTACTTCAGCATTTGTTAGAAGTAAATATTTGGTCAAGCAAGGAAATTGGGAATTAATTTTCATAATCATTTGTTGGAGTATTTATGAATAAAAGAAAAATATTTGCAGCACTTGTTTCAATAGGTATAGGACTATACTTAGGAGCTTGCCAGTCTGAAAGACACAAGGTTGCTCAGGCAGAGAATGACTTAAAACAGGCTTATGCGGCGGCAAGTGATGATGAGCAAAGCCAAAAAGATAAGGAAGTGCAGGAGCAAATAAGGCAATATGTAGAAGAGACACCTAACTTATATAGAATAACTTGGAAGGTATGCGGAGACGGGAACGCTCCGTACAAAAACGGAACAAGGTGCAACGAAACCAAAATCCCTCGAACTAAGGGATATTTCGAGCCTGTCTATGTGTGGGGAGCGAATGGAGTCCAATTTGTTAACAAACAGGACTTTGTAAGAAATTTTTGGACTACAGGATTATTCGTGAAATCAAGAGGGTGCTTAAATTTAGGGAAGCCGCGAGAAGAAGGCTTGTACAATGTGAAAAATTTCATGCTCAAGAAAACAGGCACTACTCCTACGCCAGAGAATGTAAAAGTTGAAGTTTTGTCAAAAGAAGAGAAGCAAAAGGTAGTGGAACAGGCTTTTAAGGACGCAGAAGCAGAAAATTATGCGCTGACAAATTTCGGTGTGTCAGCAACCACAGGATTAATACCCACTGGGAAAACTTGCTTAACACTAGACGAATGGAAGAAAACGCAATCATAGTAAAAATCAGGCACTAGTTGTTAGAGAGGGAGCAATTCAACCTCCGCAATTACTTCCCATTCCAGCACAACCAGCCACAGATATCTAAATAGTCCAGCGCAGCGATCGCTTCCCATTGCAGCACCACCAGTCAGGTTTGGGGTCAGAGGGAACAGTGAAACCCAAAATTTTTGATGTGAGCAGCGCAGTCAACAGCGATCGCCGTTTCTAAGTTAGTTCAGCCAGTAAATAGTTTTGCTCACGCACATCACTTATTTAGCAAAATTCTGTAGTTTTTTATACTTAAGTTTCCCAGTCACTGATTACTTCATGCTTAGGGAGATCCAATAAATCAGCCCAGCCGTCGCTTTCGCCCTCAAGGCGAAAGCGCCTAGATATCTCGATTTTGCCAAAAATATTATTGATACGGCTGGGCTGATTTATTCGTGTCTTGTGCCTTATACTAAGCGATGGCGTAACCGCAAGAGCGTAGCTGATCGCTCTATGAAAATCGCAATTTGCCGACTATTGGTCGGCAAAAACTTAATTATGATTCTGAAAAACTAATTCTTTATATGAGCCAAGATCGAGGGTGTTAAAAAGAGCGGGAATTTGCAGACCACCATGCCAAACGATGTCTGTGCCTTCCCTTATGCCCTCTGCATCACTGTCTTTTGTAATATAAAATACTTCATTTTACGCAATTCTAATTACTGTAGGCATCGCTATGCAGTAAAGTTTTCTGCATTATACTCATCTAGGTAAATAGGCTAAATGAACCTACCATCAACTTATTTGTTTACCTAGACAAGTGTCATGATACAGCACGGGGGTTTTGTTCGATGTTAAAGTTGTATTTTCAACTGTGTAATTTACGACATCATACATAAACTAACTCGCAATCACTTAAAGTCCCTTCGCCCATCAGGGAGCATCTTGGCGTTCACCCTGAAAATTGATTCAGGACAAGTTCGGAATCAATTGCAGAAAAGTTTGAGTTTTTGGCACGCAAGTTTTACCCGTTTCTTGAAGAATTTTTTATAGAGCAATCACACCACTCTCAAAAATAAACTAAAAATGACTCTATAGTTTTATGGCGTGATAGCGATTAAAAAGCGGGCTATTCCGATAAGCTTGATTTGGCATGAAAGCAACAGAAGCAGGGAAGAATTTTGTACAAGTTTCTTAAAATAAGCACCTTTGCCCGTTTTCTTTAACCCAAACCTACACCTGTAATATTTGTGTAGTTAACTGTTAAGAGTATACTCTTTATTTTTTATATCACTTATTAACTATAAAGCCATTTTTAGTTTATTTTTTTCACCTATCTTTAGGTTTTTCAATATAGGTGCATTTTTAGGGGCATTGGCTATAGCCCAATGGCATGAAGAAAGGTAGTGTCTAGGTAAACTGGGACGAAGAGTGATTGAGTCAGCCCGCTCATCATGATAAAGGTGATTATTGCTTGTGCAATGGCAGTCCCGAATAGTAATCGGCTTTTTCTCCTGTGCGCTTAAATGGCAGGGGAATAGTACAGCATTAGTACACTGTTCTGGCTACAGGTGACGGGGGTATTCTGTTGCTGATAAAGTGCCACAATTTTCACTTTGTCCGTGAACAGGGAAAGGGAAACGGTAGAGAAACTAGTACACATTGCAGTACAGTTCCACACTTTTTTCACCGAAATAAATCCTGGGACGGGAGCATCGGCGATAATGATTAACTATCGGGGGTTCGGGGCTGTGAAAATTGACCGTCACGGAAAGGCAAAAGTTTTGTCGCCGGAAGAAATCCAGCGTCTATTCACTTCGGGGTTGACCACAGTCCGGGATAGAACACTTGGTGCAGTGATGCTGTACACTGCCTGTCGTGTCTCCGAATGCGTCACCCTCAAAATTCAGGATGTTTATGACAGCAGAAGCAAAGTCAGACCAGAGCTGAATATTCGCAAAGGCAGCACGAAGGGAAAGCTGTCCACTCGTACAATTCCTGTGCTGGATGAACTGCGGCATCACCTGGAATTGTATAAACCCAAAGTTTCTCGTGATAGTTATCTCTTTCCTGGACGCTGGGGGCGCGGTCATTTGCATGAGGATTATGCAGCACTGATTTTTCGGAGAGGGTGCAAACTAGTAGACATTGAAGGCGCAAGCACTCATAGTTGCCGGAGAACTGCACTGACGCTGATGAGCAATGCGGGAATTCCACTGAGAGTAATTCAACAGATCAGCGGACATCGAAATTTAGAGCAACTGCAAGAGTATCTCGACGTGGAACCGTCGCAAGTTCGGGGTGCGATCGCGGCATTGTCGATGCTGACACCACCATCAGTTAGCAGCACTAATTTTGACAAGGCAAGTGAGAATCACACAGAGTTATTCACAGATTTCTAGATCGGAAAATGTAGCAAAGACGATCTAGACAGAGACATTGCCAGATAAAGGCTATAAGGATTTTCCCAAAAAACCATTGACAATTTTATCGGCAACGCCTCAAGCGATAGCCACTGATAAAATGAGGCATGGATTGCTCTTTATTTACGTAGCTCAGTCGCGGCGTAAGCTTTATCCCTCCATTGGCAACACTTCTTCATTCAGCAAGGCATAAAATTCCGGGATTTGAGCCTCGACAAGTCGCAATTCACCCGCGGCAATCGCTTCAAGTTCCAGCACCGTCTCCCAGCGCAAATCCTCAACCCATCGCTTGAGAATGCCTTTAATTGCGTCTACTCCACGAGAAATACCAGAGCGAAGTATTTCTACGCAATGGAGTAGCGTAACGCGATCGGTCGGAGGCGACTCAAATTCGGTAGTATCCTCCCCTTGGCAATGGGAGTTCCCTATAGCATCAAGGGGGGGTGTGGATACGGGCTGCTGATTGGGGTTTACACTATACGCAGCAGGGGTTTTGGGGGCATAATAGGTTCGATTTTCTTTTTGATTACGCTTTTCCACGCGATGAGCAATTACATGCATTGCAAATTCTAATTCCTCTTTAGATAAAGAGAAAAGTTTCACCTGTTGACCGCGCTTGCCAATTTTACGGAAAGTCAACTTTAGCCCCAGCTGCTCTACTAAAGTGGCTAGCAACCAAATAGGTTTACAATCACTGGGAATAGTAAACCCAAGAATTGCTTTGACGTGAGCTGCACAATGTATAGCGATCTCCCTCATCTTAAGTAAGGTGGAATCGTCGGCGGTAACTTCTTCACCCTTCATTAAACTTAAGAGAATTTGATGCAGTCCCAGGTTAAATCTAGCAAGCCACCGTGCCGAGTAATTACCCCAGTCGATGCACAAAGGTAGATTGTCCCGCTCGGTGCGGTCTTTTTGGGTGACAATTGTTGGTGGGGTAGGATAACTTTGCCCAGTTTTGGGGTCAGTAAACGATTCTTCGGGCGGGGCTAAAATGGCCTCAAGTCCAGCAATTGCTCTTATTAAGCGACCACCTTTATCCATTTCTACGAGTGATTCGGTTACTTCGATGCCGTAAGAATCAGAAATGCGGAACTTTTCACATTCAAAAATTTCATTAGGGTCAAGGTAATCTTTGCTCTGACGGGCGCGGTACTCACTCAAAGTAATATTCTTAGCCCTGGCAACAGCCGAATTGTGGGCACTATCCAAAGCTTGTGCTGCTGCTTTCAGACTTTCAAAGGATTGAGTATCATCGTTACTGCCCACACATATAAATGTATTGCCCATTTCGGTGAGAAGCGAGCGCAGATCATCGCGCAGATTATTGAGAGAATAGTGGCGGTTAGCCATAATTTGGCAGTAAGCCTCAAGCGCCCAATCTTTCTCCGCACCCCGCTTACCCGTTTCTCTGTCAATTCGCAACAGAAAAGCGGTCATTTCATTGGTTTGGAGCAAGCGCTCTTTAATCTTGGATGCGTTTGTATCCTTGTAACCAAAGGGAGGACGTGGGGCCACCCAGATATGAAACGGGACTTTCGGGCGATAGCGGTAAAGCTGTTGGGCGCACTCAGTAGCGGTTTGGGAAACGCCGTGAAAGACACCAAATACTAAATCAAAATGATACTCGGAAATATCGACACCAGTACCGAGACTGGGAGAGGTGAACAAGGCATCAAAGTTTTTGACGGCGTTGGTGATATCTTTGATGAAAGCAACATTCTCATCACTGCCAGAATTATCGGAATGAACCGACCAAATGCGCCATTTTTGTGGTGTATGTGATTTTTCGGAGTTAGATTCTTCGTATTTGATACTAAAGGATTTGTCGAGTTTTTTGATGAAACGCTTACTGTCACTGGCAACCATGACTTTCTCACCAAGCATCAGCGCTGCCGAGATTTGGGCGACTAGGGCGCTTGAATTATCCCCCTCGTACCAATAAATTGTGCGTGAACCGTTTCGCCACTCGTTTTTGATAATGTACGGAACTTCACCTTTTGGTCGCATTGCAAGAAAGAAGTTTACCGTTAAATCATCCATGTGTGCATCGGCAATCACCACTAACGGCGCGTTGTATACTATATATTCCAGTACTTCAAGTATTGCTGCACGGTGCTGTTTGCAAGTATTACTGTGCAGTAAGTGGGTGAGGTATTGGCAGGCTTCATCTATAAATATGCAGCCGTAGGTGAGAGACTGAGTATTCAGCTTATGCAGGCTGTCAATAGTAATACTAAGGGCTTGAGCCTGGGCTAAACCTGTGTAACCCAAGTCGGAATACATCGCCGTTCGCAAGCGTTCGGCAAGATTTTTCAACAAGTTAACCCGATGTCCATTGTTGAGAAATCTGGCATCAGGATTTTGGTCACGCCACCAGCGCATAAGTTCAGTTTTGCCTGTACCCATGTCGCTCCAGAGTACGACTAGCCCTGATTTTGGGAAATTGAAGGTAGGGGATTTCTTCGATTTGTCTGAATCAACTCCGCCAGAATCGGTAGACTCCTTGTTTGGAGGATGTCCTTTTATAGATGGCGTGAAAAGTTGTTCCTTTTCAAGCTCATAAAGCTCAGGCACTCTCAAGCATTTTTCTTCAAGTTCAGGAATGCACAAAGCCTCAGAGAGATACTTGATATTAATAGTGACATCTGGTTTGTATTTGCTAAGTCCCCATTTCTTAGCCCGATACGAGCGCTTGTAATCAGCAAGTGATTTAGCATCATCGATGATTGCGGTCAGTAGAGCGTTAGCATCTTCACCGCGACCAACCACGAAATCATCAACGCCTTTTTCTGGCCCCGGCAGTAATGCAACTTCACATTTAGAACCAGCCGATTCAATTGCTTTTGCAGTGCGAACAGTGGCTTGGTAAACTGACCACCTGGTTTTAGAAGAAGTTTCGTGGTCAAAAAGAATTATGAACTTGCGTCCCGCCTGAGCCATTGGTACTAAGTCAGGATGCAACCGTTCATCAAAATCTTGTTTGCCCACGCGCCCGTTCCAAATTCCCGGCAGTGCGATCGCTACAAACCCTAAACTAAGCAAGCAGGCCGCTTTTTTTTCGCCCTCGCATAAGATAATCGGAATCTCTGAATGCTGCTTTACCCACTCCCAGAAGGTGATTTGTATATCTTTGTGCTGAGAGTCGATGCAATTCAGTTTGTGCTGCTTTACCCATGACCAAAATATTAGAGGATTGAGTATGCTTTTTCTGCACAGTCCTAAAAAGGAACTATACTCCGAAATTTGCGTTAGCGTTCCCCGGTATTGTCCTAGTTGCAATAGCAAAGGCAAGAGAGTGCCATTGACAAAAGCAGAGTTCTTTCGACTTTTAACTTTTAGCTTTTTCCCACGTTTTGCAAAAAGCACTCTTTGAATATCGGAAACGTTATAGCGCCGTGCAATTTTACTCAAAATACAGTTGGGAACATCGAAATAGGTAACGCGGTTGGCTGTCTTGGGTGGCGACTCGTATTTAACTGGTTTACAGGAGTGCCAATCAAAGCGCGGGAAGTTGGGCTTAATCCGCCCCCACTCCATTGCTTGCCAATTGTTGAATGGGTCAAGTGATTGAATCCACGTCCCACCCAGTAATAGATGCTGATATTGCCTTATATATGCATCCGTGACTCGACCTGCATTTTTGCGAGGGATTTTATTGGAGATAAACAGGTAGTCGTAGATTGTTTCCCCTTCAATGTGGAAGAAGTTGCGCTTAATCAACGCCGGATGAATGGCACTACCAGCTAACAACTCATGGTATTGGGCAGCCGTGAGATTGTTTGGATATTCAATCGGGTGTTCCCTCTGCTCAACTGATACCTTGCAATCTGGTTTAGGCTCAAAGAACTCTTTGTTGCCACCGTTAAGTGCAATATAAGTTGTTGTATTCACTTTTCTCCTAAATTTTTCCATGACTTTGTGAGCGACTTGCAGCACCTATGCCGCAGTCATCAGTCATCAGTTAAGCTAATGAGCATTTAAGTTGCATAAACCCAGGGCTGGAGCCGCTTACCACGAGCGAGTCAGTCTGGAAAAATGAATGACGATTAGCTTATCAGTTATCAGTTATCACTGTTAACTGTTCACTGTTTTTTTGGGCTTGTGTGATTAAATCAGTCTCCTGGGTGGTAAGTTCAGCCCAGTAGTCAAGTTTTATCACTTCGTATTTCTCAGCCACAGCCCAAAAGTCAAGCCATGTAAACTCAGTACGTGCAAGTACTTGCCTAATTTCCCTAATAGCCTGGGGTAATAGTTGTAATTGCTCCGTCCTTGTTGCGATGGCTGACTGTGTGGGACTAGTACCCAAAATGAGAGCCGCCGCCTCAAGAGCTTGGGTATTGTTCATGGCAACGCTTAGGTTTTTCAATGCCATACCCATGAGGCGCAGACATTCAGTCGCATTTTCTTTGGGTGGTTCGGCTGCCAGAGTTCTCAAATCAATTGTCTTCTCCAGTGGTTCCTGAACCTTCTTGTTTAATGCTTTAGCTTGAAGTTTAGTGTAAGTATTCCCCCAGTCTTGTAATTGATGCGGCTCAAGAGCGTTTTCCAAATCCCGAATGCGCTCTTTTAGCTGCTGGTTCTCAGTTTCCAGGTGCCGTAGCGATTCCATCTCGTCTAAACGCTGCTGCAACTGGATATTTTCCTCCTTCTGTTGCCTGTACAGGTTTTGCAGAGATTGGATTTGCTCACTGACTTGGGCTTCGGCTCTAGCCTTAACCTCTGCTTGTAGTCCAATCCTCAATTCCTGAGAGAGTCGCTCTAACTCAAGCTTATGTTGCTCTTTAAGTGCCGCGATCGCTTCGGAGTACTCTGGTGGATAAGTTCGCTCAGTCGATTCGGACACAATTGCGTCATCCAAATCAGTGTTGTTTACCAACAGCCTTTCACCATCAGCGAAAGTCACAATCTGCTGCGAATTAT
>JAHHHR010000099.1 GCA_019359245.1 Nostoc desertorum CM1-VF14
AGGATGAATGTCGGATTCGTTCTCTGCACAGCCCACAGAATTTTGCTTTACTACCTCGGATTGCTCTCAATGCCTTAGAACGAGAAACATCTTTTCATCGCAGTATTCGCCAAAAATCACGGCGAGCGGCTATGAACGATCGCTACATGCTTTCTGTGTTGGCTGCGGCTTTCTCAAACTCAGACCCTCTGCCATAATCCCCCTGTCAATAGGGTTTGAGACGCGCTAACCCTGAATAACAAGCTGGAAACAAGCTTACACCGGATATGGAATTTCGGGGGCTACGCCTGAGCTACAAAGGAATGAAAAGCAATTTGAGTGCCGAATATTGAGCGATATACTTTACGATTGTCTCCACATCTTATTCCAAAACAAAATGTCCGGTATAGAGTAAATGAAACTCAACGTCATTCCCCAAAGAAACACCAAGCTGCCGCTCAATAACTTTAATCAGCCTGTAAATGCCCGTACTTTGAGAACATTCATAGTCCCCATACATCACCAGCACCACGGCGGCATTCAACGTACCTTTTACGTGATCTTGTGTTGAAGATAGGACGAATAACGAACTGCGATCGCGGTCAAAACTTACTGAGACCTCCGAAGAAGAAAACGCTCATCGTCAGTGATCTCTTCTGAAATCCTTGTACTACCTGAGCTAAAATCTAGTTTTTGGAAAGGTCTAAGTCATTCAGAAAAAAATTAGATGGTGCGTTAACTAAATGTAATAAAGTATACCAGAAACCCCACTTCCATTCCTCTCCCCGAAACGGAGAGAGTCCTTGAAATTCCCATTCCCTTGTAGAGAAGGTGGGCTAGGGGGGTGTTGAAGCTTTGGCGGCTTTGTATACAAATATATGCAATTAACTCTAACTTGTCGCCCCCTAAAAGTTGAAACTTTTGCTCAATAGAGTGATTGATAAATCAGTCTATCTCAAAATGGAATGTTGGCTCCAACTAAAGTTGAAATTTGGATTCCAACTTTAGTACAAATTACTTACAAATATTTGTTTATTGGCTCATAATTATTTAGAATTAGAAATTGATCTACTACAGGTTGCGTTTGTAACCAGTGCATTTTTAATAATATTCTCACTCTCGATTGACAATTACAACAATTTCTGTGCCTTGCCCAGGTTGGCTCTGAATTACTAACTGCGCTCCAAGGTGTTCTGCCCGTTCGCTCATTCCCAGCAATCCAAATCCGCCAATATCTGGGATGCTACTAACCCCAAAACCCCGTCCATCGTCTTTAACGCGCAGAATACATTGGGCATTCTCGTACACCAACTCAACACGAATTTTGCCAGCATCAGCATATTTTATGGCATTGGTTAATGCTTCTTGCCCAATTCGTAGTAAGTTATTTTCAACCTCGGCAGGCATTGGATAAGCTGTGCCTTTGATTTGGTAGGTAACATCGGTATTGGCAGTAAATCTCATTTGAGTTACAAGGCGATGAAGGGCGCTATGTAAATTGCCCTCCTCCAATAGCTGAGGGCGTAGCGCTGCCACTGAGCGACGTGCCTCAGCAAGCCCTGTTCGTGCCAGTTCATCAATCATTTCCAGATGTACCTGGGTTGCTTCTATATCTTCCGCTAGCACTTGCGTTGTAGCTCCTACTTGGAGCAGAATGCCTGTGAAGGACTGGGCTAGGGTATCGTGAATTTCTCGCGCCATGCGGTTACGCTCTTCCAGAATTGAGGCTTGCTCGGCGCGTTTGCGATCACTAATATCTGTGATGAGACTGTAGAAGCCTCTCACTTGAGCATTGTGATCGAAATCGGGGATTAAGGTCACGCTGATGCAGCGTGTACCAAGCGAAGAAGGGATTTCTGCTTCCAAGGCTACAGTTTGCCCTTCAAACACTTGATTAATAGACGGCTCAAATATTGGATAAACTGTCTCACCTAAAAGCGCATGAACAGGCTTGCCCAAAATTTCATCACGACTACGCTTAAACCAAATCTCATAGGTACGGTTGATAAATTGATAGCAGCGATTGGCATCTACATAGCTAATCAATGCTGGTAGTGCGTCGGCGATCAGTCGTAATTCCTGTTCTTGATGACGCAGTGCGGCTTCACTTTGCTGTAACGCCGCTGTCCTTTGAGCGACCTGTTGCTCTAGAGTGCGGTTGTAATTTGCTAAGAGGTGTTCTGCTTGTTTCCGCTCTGTAATGTCTTGAAAGGCTGCGATCGCATAAACTACATTGCCCTGTTCGTCAAAGACTGGAGTTCCCCACCCTTCAACTGGAATAGTTGCGTTGTTTTGGTGAATATCCATATCGTCAATCCTGGCGCGTTCGCCGCTCAACGCTCGAATGATTGGCAGTCTCTCTGACGGATAGATTTGATCCGTCCCCGTCACATAAAATTGATAAGTCTCTGAAAGTTGCTCCGGTGTGGCGGCAGGATCAACGCCTTTACCCATAAGCTCAATTCCCCGCTGATTGACATAGTAAGGGCGACCCGTCGCATCAATGATGCCAATTCCTACGGGAATCGCTTCTAGAAATTGAGCCATCTGACTTTCGCTAGCGCGGAGCTTTGAGTAGAGTTTGGCATTTTCGATCGCGATCGCTACCTGAGTGGATAGTAAATTCAGAACTTGCGATCGCTCTGGTGTGAATGCCCCAACTGCCAGTTGATTTTCCAGATATAACACGCCAACGAGCTTGCTTTGATTCAGCAGTGGTAAACACAAAAGTGATTGAGTTTGATGATGCTGAATATATGGCTCATTGATAAAATTACCTTCATGAGTTGCATCATTTAAGATCACAGATTCACGAGTCCGAATGACATACTGAATAATCGATTCGGGTAAGCGATTTGTCGTTGGAAGCGATTGCAGTACTCGCGTCGCACAGACCTTCTCACCATTGTTGAGTTCACAAGCAGCTTCGATCGCCCATGTCCCTGCATTTTTTAGAATCAAACAGCCCGTTTGTGCGCCTGAATTCTCGATTAATATCTGCATTAAGGTGTGAAGGAGTTGTTCCAGTTCAATTTCACTCGAAATCGCCTGAGATGCTTTCATTACCGCCACTAAATCAAAACCGATGCCTGAGTAATTAGAGGTGGTTCCAGAAGTGGTACGGATTGGCGTATGAGATACATTCGATGAGTGAGGAAATAGCTGCGGATAGCGAGCTTCTAAATTTTTGACTTTCGCTGTTGCTCCCCAGCGTTTATAGCAGTAGTGTGATTCTTTCATGTATGTTTGGGCAATTTTTTCCCGCCCTCGCACCAGATAATGTTTAGCAGCTAATTCATAAGCTAACGCCTCTTCTTGAAGATATTCGTTATTCTTAGCTCCTTGAATAGCTTGTTCATACAATTCTTCTGCTTCAAAAAATCGACCTAAGATTCGTGCTTTTTCAGCTTCAACTAAATCATATTTATGTTGAAAATTAGTTGGAGCAGAATCTGCCCATCTCTGCATTTTCTCCTGGTTATTATTTATTTTGAACAGCAGATGATCTCCTTCTAAAAAAGAAACAGATTGGTATAATTGTATCTGAGCTAAAGAGTCGTAGAAATAGAATACAGATATTAAAAAAGTTCCTCCTACTCCATCTAAATAAAGTTCAGCTTGAGAAGCATACTCTACTGCTTGTAAAACATCTTCAAACAAATAACTTAAAATAAGCTTGTCAAAATACAGATTATAAAGGTTAGTTCTATCATTGGCTTCAAGGTGAATTGGCAAAAATTGAGCTTCATTATAATGGTCACCAAGTAATCGGTCTGGATTTTCAACTTGTTCTAGTAAGTTAAAGATAACTTGCTGCGATCTGCGAAAATAAATTAAAATGCTCTCTTGTTTAAACTGAGCGAAAACATCACTGTAGATCCTGCTTGCCGATATAACCTTTGTTAATTCTAAACCAGCAAGATACGAGTATACACAGCTAAAACCCGCAGCATACATACTAAATTCTATATCTCCAGTTTCTAGCCCAGTCTCATATGCCTCCTGAAGTAAGGGTAAAGTTTGTCTAATATGAGCTTTACAATGCATGAGATGCGCCGCAACCATCTCTATGACCTTCGGCTGAAGTTTTTTACTATCTAATCGTTCAGTCAAGCTCAATGCCAGTTTGCCAAATTGGTAAGCTCTTTCAAAATCTTGCATTATTCCATTGAGAATGATGCCACCGTAAGTAGCATAGGCAAAAGATGAAAAAGAAGTATTTCCATACTTAACAGATAAATTTATCTGCTCTAACACAATTAGTGGTAGTAGTGAAGGAGCAGCTTGAAATGCAGCTGAAACTAAGCTGGATAGGATTTGCATAACAGCCAGTTTATCTGGCTCCCTCATGAATGGTAGCTCCAGCAAATCTTCTGTATTTATGGTATTAAAGTAATCTACTTTTTCTTTTAATTGCCTTTGAACATCAACTTCTGTTGGTGTCTCTAACAGAGATATACCCAGCAACCCTAAAACTTCTAAACCAATCTTAATTGCCTCTGTTTGCCTATAGTTCACCATGCAAGTCTGAATTTTAGTCTCATAGACTTTTATTTTATCTAGAACAGTGTTTGCATATTTTAGAACAATGATCGCCCGTTGTTCCATTTGTTGGAAGTCGCCGCATAGGTATGCTGCTTCTGTTGCTTCTTCGTGCAGTGCTAGAGTTAGAGCGTACTGAAACTGCCAGCTATCAGCAGGTAGTAATTCTATTCCTATTGTTAAATACTGTAGTGCAGCACTATGAGCTGATGCTTTTTTGGCTTTCTGACCTGCAATTAGATTTAACCTGGCTATTTCATCGCGCTCCTGTTGCTCCGTGACTAGATTACGACCTATATTAAGGTGATCAACTACCTCAAATAATTTGTTTGATATAGTTTTAGACTCATTACTTTTCAGCAAGAGATAACCAATTTTCAAGTGAACAGTTTGTAGTTGTTCCTCATCAATCAAAGTATAGGCAGCTTGCTGCACACGATCATGTGAAAACTTATAATTTTGAATTAATAGGTTTTCATCTAGCTCTGAAATAGCTAGAATCAATTCCGACTGAATCGCTGTTGTCAGTTCTGCAAAAATTTCAGCCACTGATCGTTCGCAGATGGCTGAGAGTGCCGCTAAATCAAATTCAGCACCAACACAAGCCGCTAAACGTAAAACCCATTGAGTTTGCTCCGGGAGTTGTTTCAACTTCCCGATCATCAACTGCACCACATTGTCGGTAATATTTTTGGCTTTGATCTGAGCAACATCCCATTGCCAGCGTTGTTGATTAACGTTGAAGACGATGAGATCTTCGGTGTACAATGTTTTGAGGAACTCATTAGTGAAGTAGGGGTTGCCGTTTGCTTTCCGCCATACCAACTCTGCTAAAGGCATGATCGATTCAGTAGATGTGTGCAGTGTCTCACCAGTCAGTTGAGCCACAGCCCCCAGTCCCAGAGGAGCTAACGTTAATTGATTAATTACGACCTCTTCCTGTTTTAGCTTTTCTACTGTTGCAAGAAGCGGATGTGCCTGGGTAACTTCATTATCCCGATAGGCTCCAATCAGAAGCAAGGATTGCGTCGCACGGTCGCTCAGGATTAACTCAATAAGTTTAAGCGTGGCTGAATCCACCCATTGCAAATCATCTAGAAAAATAACCAAAGGATGTTCACAGGAACAGCAGGCTCGAATGAACTTTTGAAAGACAAGGTTAAACCGATTTTGTGCCTCCGTTGATCCAACTTCGGGTAATGGCGGCTGTCTGCCGACGATTAGTTCTAATTCGGGAATGACATCAACAATGAGTTGTCCGTTGCTTCCCAACGCCGTTAGCAGGCGCGATCGCCACTGTTGCACTTGTTCGTCTGGTTCACTGAGCAATTGCTGCACCAATTTTTGCAGAGCATCTGCGATCGCGCTGTAGGGAATATTGCGCCCAAATTGATCGAATTTACCAGAGATAAAATAGCCGCGCTTTTGGGTAATTGGTTTATAGATTTCTTGCACTAACGCAGATTTCCCAATGCCAGCATAGCCAGATACCAACATCATTTCTACTTGGAATTTTGGATTGCCCGCTTGTCCCCTTTGCGAAGTTGTTTCCGAATTGTTTGGTAAAGCAGCGACGGGATTTGACTCTGGACACACTATGCGATTAAATGCTGCCAGTAACATTGCAACTTCCTTGTCCCGTCCATACAGTTTTTGGGGAATTTGAAACTGACCCGAAGCGTCTTGAAGCGCCAGTTGAATGCTAGAGATTTGACCGATTTGGGCTAATTGATTAGCACAGATTTCCAAATCCGCTTTGATTCCCCAGGCACTCTGATAGCGATCCTCCGCATTTTTCGCCATCAGTTTGAGAATGATATCTGAAACTGGTTTGGGAATCGCCGCATTAAACTTATCAGGGGAAGGTGGCTGTTTGGCAATATGACAATGGACTAGCTCAAAGATGTCCGTTGTGGGAAACGGCAGATGTCCGGTTAGCAGTTCATAGAACGTCACACCGAGCGAGTAAAAATCGGTGCGGTAATCGAGCAAACGGTTCATGCGCCCGGTTTGCTCTGGAGATAAGTAGGCGAGTGTCCCTTCTAAAACATGAGGACTTTTGAAGGTTGGATTTGTGCGATTAAATTGGGTGGCAATCCCAAAGTCAATAATTTTGACAACGCCAGTATCCAGATTTAGGACTATGTTTCCAGGGTTGATATCTTTATGAATGACATTGGCTGCATGGATTTTGCCTAGAATATCGCAAATAGCGATCGCAATACTTAAAAATTGGGATAAAGGCATGGGGCAGAATATATCTGGGCGCTTGTGCATCCATTGCTCTAGCGACTCTCCCCCAAAATCCTCTAAGATAATTGCCAGAGTGCGTTGATAGTCCTGCTGGCTGTATGCCTTGACAACTCCTTCTAATTTTAGGGAGCGGGTAATTTTATATTCCTGTCTGTAGCGGGTTAGTTCAACAGGTGAGGGATAATCAAGCTTTAGTATTTTTACGATGAGCGATACTCCATCGTCTCTGATGCCCCGGTACACTAGAGAATTGGAACTTTCGTATATTTTGTTTTGGATAGCAATACCAGGCAGAGTGATCATAAAGCAACTCTTGATAGTATGATCTGGCATACCTCAAACTATACAGTAATTCTCCTTGTTAGAATGATTACTCTAATTCAATGCGGTTTATCAACCAGAAGTATTACAACATAGCAAACTTTTTTTGGCAGACTACTACGATGGTGATGAAGATATCTATCGTGGATTACACGCAGGCGCTAAAGGATATTTACTCAAAGATGCTGACCCAACGAACTTCTGAATGCTATTCGCATGATTCATTGCGGTCAACAATATATTCCGCCATCCGTAGGGGCAAAAATGGTGCAGAGGATGAGCAATCTAGAACTGAGTAAGCGAGAGTTGGATGTAGTCAGTTTAATGGTACAAGGAATAAGTAATTTAGAAATTAGCACTAGTTTGAGTATCGTTAAAAGCACCGTCAAATTTCACATTAATCGAATTTTAAGTAAATTAAGAGTCAGCAATCGCACTCAAGCCGTGATTATTGCTGTTAAATGAGGGATTGTCAATTTGTAATTAATTCGTACTAAAGTTTGAATTTAGATTCCAACCTTAGTTGGAGCCAACTTTCCATTGATATATGGACTGATTCATCAATCATTGTATTGTACAAAAGTTTCAACTCTGAGTGGACGACAAGTTAGAGTTAATTGCATATATTTAATTCAGGCAAGCATTGAGAGCAATTTAGTTGCAATATCTAAGTTTGCTTGACACAAATAGAGCGCAAAGAAGGTTGTATGCTCAACGCTGTGGCAGGGGGGCTGGTAGGTGCCCTTGTAGGATTGGGAATTCCCAAAGAGCAAGCCCTGAAGTACGAGACAGAAATCAAAGCTGGTAAGTTCATGGTGATTGTCTCAGGCACAGATGAGCAAATTGATCGAGTGCAACAGATTCTAACTAGGGTAAATCCTAAAGTTGCTCAAGAAGTTGTTGTTTAAATTAACAGCAGCCACACCCTGTAATGTCATATTTTATTTCTGATCTAATCTCTTAATTATGCCGTCTCTAAAGCTCTAGAACGATCAGAGCTTTATCTTTATCACAGGAATCAGTTGTTAGCGTACATTTTGGTTCCAATGCTACCCGTGCATGATTCCTTGCTGCTGTTTATCCACCACTTCCTAAAATGAATTCTTCTCGCCCTACAGTGATTGTCGGAGCAGGCTTCGTAGGTCTTTTTACAGCGTTGCATCTGCGTCATCAGCAAGACCTGCGCTCGATCATTTTGATTGATCCACAAGAACGGTTTGTCTTCAAGCCAATGTTGTATGAACTATTGACAGGTGAATTGTCAGAAGATGCCGTTTGTCCGACTTATAAAGAGTTGCTGCAAGGCAGTCATATCAACTTTGTACAGGACAAAGTAGTGGCGATCAACTTACAAGAAAAACGTCTTAAGTTAGCTTCTAGCTCAGATTATATCTATGATCATCTGGTCTTAGCTGTTGGCAGTATTCAGGGTTATTTAGGAACAGAGGGCGCACAAAAAAACGCATTCGCATTTCGGACACAAGAGAATGCGATCGCTCTAGAACGCCAGTTACAAGAATGTTTACAACGTGCTAGCCAAACGGATGACGAAACACAACGGCGATCGCTCCTGACGTTTGCTGTCGTTGGGGCAGGCCCGACAGGGGTAGAAATGGCAGCAACCCTGGCAGATTTGTTACCCGACTGGTACGCCCAACTCGGCGGCGATATTCGTCAGATTCGCATTGCCTTAATCAATCATGGCAAGACGATTCTCGCAGGCGATGTCAACACGGGTTTGCAGGAAGAGGCTCTCCAAGCTTTCAGAACTCGAACAGTACCTGTTGAGTTGATATTAGATGTAGGGGTGAAAGCGGTTGCTCAAGACCACCTGGAGTATCAACCTGCCAACAGCACTGAGATAAAAACGCTGTTGACTCAAACCACTATTTGGACAGCCGGGACTGCCGTGAACCCACTTATCCAAAATCTCAAGTCCCAAATTCCCGCAGATCACCTGGATAAGCATGGGCTACCGCTTGTCACCTCAACTCTGCAACTGCTGGATTTTCCAGAAGTGTTTGCCGCAGGTGATTGCGCTTCCGTGCAGCCACAACCCTTACCAGCTCTAGCCCAGGTCGCATATCAGCAAGGTGCGAGCATTGCCCACAATTTGATTGCCCTTGCTAAAGGAGCATCCCCTAGCCCAGCCCATGTGAATCTTCGGGGTACGCTAATGAAATTGGGTTTAGGAAATGGGGTAGCAAACTTGTTTCACAAAGTGCAGATAACTGGCAAACCTGGCGATCTAATTCGCAGTGCAGCGTATTTTGAAATGCTGCCCACCCCACTGCATGACTTTAAGGCAACCACAGAATGGCTGAAGGAAGAAACTTTCCATCGCTATCACAAACCCAAGATGAAGCCAGAAACCACCGCAAAACAGCCTCTTTCTTCGGTTGAACAATGAGAGCGATCGCTCATCCATCTGTGTATGCCACTGGATTAGAGTGGACAACCTCCTCACCGCCGCCAAGCGAAAACTTTGAAGAGTTCCCACCATCACCTCAGAACCCTATGTTTACAGGGAATCTGACAGATTGACAGTTGATCGATTATCTATTGAAAGAGAAGCACTGATGAAGACACGAACAACAAAACGATTGGTTGGTGGAATCTTAACGATTGGCATGATTGGACTGCTACACTCGCAGCCTCTCTTCGCGCTTACAGTCAGCCAAGCTCAACCAAATCCCTCTCAAGACTATGTACTTTCCTACCGGGGCAGTTGGATGGGAACCTTCCGTACTGTCGGTTCTCAGGGGCAGATACTCGTATTTATTGATCCTGCCGGCAAACTGTACGGAAGTTTGAAGTCTAATGATGGTGAGAACTTTGCTCAAATTAGCGGTTATCATCGCGGAAGTAAGTTTCATCTGGTTTTCACCCCTCCACCCAGCAGCCTTAACCAGTTTGGCACTGCTAATCCTTACACCGTTGATGCAACCGCAAAGTGGGAGCAAGGGGTGAGTCGATTTGTCATCTCAGCCCCAACTAGAACGGGTCACTCACAATTATATACATTTGAGAAATAAATCGATAAAGCAATACATCGAACGAAGTTGCGATCTTCCTGTGGCGAGGCTTAAGCCCATCGCCTCCCTTTTGCACAGGTGATGTACTTGAGAAGGAAGGATGAAATATTGCTGTTCTGTTAATGAACCAGAATCTTATCTCTAATCAGAACCGACTCTATGCACCAAAGGAAAAAAGTTTTACCAAACAATAATTTTAGGAGAAACACAATGACTCATCGAGTAAAAGAAATTCTCAGTTGGTATGGCAGCGACAATCCCAGAACGTTGACTAATTTAGCCCGGCTGCTGAATCATGGCAAACTAGCTGGAACTGGCAAAGTTGTCATGCTACCTGTGGATCAAGGCTTTGAGCATGGGTCAGCTAGCAGTTTTACGCCCAATCCACCAGCCTATGATCCTCGCTATCATTTTGAGTTAGCGATCGCAGCAGGATGCAATGCCTATGCTGCACCTTTAGGATTTTTGGAAGCGGGAGCGCGAGAATTTGCAGGTGAAATTCCCCTAATTCTGAAAGCCAATGATCACGATGTGTTACTAGCTGAGTCAGACCCAACGCAAGCACTCACTGGCAGCGTGGATCGACAGTGATGATGCTTTCCTCAATGAAGTTCGTGCCATTCATGCCGGACATGGATTTGGTTCGATTATCGGACGCAATTCTTTCCAGCGTTCCAAGCCAGATGCACTGCGATTGCTCAACACAATCATGGATATTTACAGTGAACAGTCTGAGACCATTCGCACTCCTGCACTGACCTAATTTGTCTATCAAGACTGTTTTGATGAGTTTGCCATCGAAATCGATCAAAACAGCCTAAAAATTGGGTTTGTTGGCTTGGGGGATACCTCAAATCAGTTCTGATGGACTCTAACAACACAGAGGTAACGAGTAATGCAATCGGTGAATTCAAATATTCAAATCTTTACTAACCCTAACAGTCTCACACAAGCAGCTGCTACTCAGTTTATACAGCTGGCAAAAGAGGCGATCGCATCACGCAGGTAGGTTCACTGTTTCTAACTTCTGAATCAGATTATAGAGGCATACAGCTGATCTCTAATGTGTAAGCTGGTGATTTTTTGACTAAAGACTTGTCTGGTAGTGTTATGGATAAATTCTGACTGTACTGCTGCCACTTCAGTTTACCTCCAACACCTAGCATCGTAATATTTGCTTTTTTCGGCAAAATTATTCCTGGAATAGTAACCTTCCCAAACGTTGGCTCATCAAGCAATATCGCATATAATTTTCCTTTATTAGTGGTGTAACGCACTCGAATACGTTCTGGAGTTAAATCTTCTGCTCGTATCCAATAGCGTGAGCCAAAGATTGCTTTACCATTCACATCTAGCCATTTACCTATTCCTGAATAATTGCTCCTACCAGCGTGTTGAAGTCTGTGATTGTTGTGTCTTTGAAAGACCAATCAATACCACCAGAGTAATACACACCCATACGCATACCTTCTTGGCGAACAGCTTGTGTTAGTTCGCCTACAACATCGCGTGTTGCCACTCGCCCTGGCTGGTTTATAGTTTTACTAGGCCACAACAAAAAGCCATCATGATGCTTCGTTGTTAGTACAACGTACCGCGCACCTACTTTAGAGAATAATTTTGCCCATTTTGAGGGGTTCCAATTTGTTATGGCTGCATTGAATTTGGGAATAAAGTCATCATAGGTGAAGGCTTCACCATAGGTTGTACGATGGTAGTTATAGGTAGGGCTGCCCTCAAGTTTCATGGAGTTGTAATACCATTCCGAGTAAGGGTTGTTCTCAAACCAATACTCCCAACCACGCTCTGCAACAACCTTGTTCAATTCCCCAGTTAGTGGTGCATAGGCAGGTACAGAATATACCCCCCAATGGATAAAAATTCCGAGTTTCGCATCCTTGAACCAGTCTGGAACTTCATGCTTCGATAGTGATTCAGTTGTTGGCTCATAAGTTCTTTGTGCAAGAGCAACAGAAGTGGACAAGTTCAAAAGTACTGTTAGAGATAATGTAGCAAACAGCAAACGTACTAAAAACTTAATCATTACAAGGTTCCTTATTGGCAGGGTTCTCAAACTTTAGAACGAAAGTAGACTTAGCCATTTTTAGCCGCTATTTTTATCAACAAGCACTGAATGTTAAGTTTAAGTCTATAGGGGTATGCAGTTGAGTGAGATACAAAAAACTTGCTGACAATAGCCGCACTCAATTGATTTTAATTATGCAAAAAATTATAGGCTTCATTGAGTTTGTTGGCTGATTCTTCTAATAAGCGTTGTTCATGAGAATTTCTTGATAACAGCAATTGGCGCTCAATACCAGTTGAGCCAATAATACATGGAAGTCCAAGAACAACTTCACTGCCAACTCCATAGTTAGAATCTGCTCTAGCCGATACTGGAAATATCTGCTTTTCATCTCGCAAAATGGTATCAACTAACTGACAAACTACTGTTGATATACCATAACTTGTATTTCCTTTGCGTTCAAAAATGTTATGGCCTCGTTTCCGAGTTAACTGTGCGTACTCTTGCTGAATTTGTTCTAGCGTTGCTCCTTGTGGTATGGGAAATTCAGTTAACAGAATTCCCCCAATAAATGCACTAGACCAAACGACAAATTGACTGTCTCCATGCTCTCCAATCACATAAGCATGAATGTCTTGTTTTGCAACATTCAGTTGCTTTCCAAGTTGATATCTCAGTCTAGCAGTATCAAGAACAGTTCCCGAACCGAAAATTAGGTTTTCTGCTCTGGTGGAAGTAGCTTGAGCAATCCGCGTGAGTACATCCACTGGATTGCTAATGATAATTACGATTGAATTCGGTGCAACTCGATCCAATTCTTTGATTGTCGAACGTATAATCTCTGCATTGTCGCTCAATGTATCTAATCGGGTCTGTCCAAGTTTTGGCTGCACTCCAGCAGTCACAATAATGATATCTGAATCAGCTAAGTCTTCATACTGATTTGATGGTATAATCTCCATCTCTTTAAGTAGGGGAATACTGTCTTCGATATCCCATACTTGCCCTTCAGCTTTTGATAAGGTTCGGTCATAAAGGACAACCCTTACACATCTACCGAGAAGAACTAAAGCATTTGCAACGTCTGCACCTACATTACCTGCACCAATAATACCGACTTTAGATGTTTTACTCATGATACTATATCTACTTTTTTCAAGAGTGAAATGTCGTTTGTTTGGTAAGTCCTTGGGTCTGCAATTGCTGTCTCCTTACAACTTGGAAAACAATATATTTAATCCTTCGGTCATCGTGGGATGAGTCAAAATACCATCGCGCAGAACGGTGTAGGGCATCTGAGCTTGCATCACCATCTGCACCGTTGAAATCACTTCACCTGCTTCATGACACAACAGGGAACATCCTAGAATACGACCTGTATCTGCATCCACGATCGCCTTTAGCAGTCCATCAGTTTGACCAAGTGTTTTCGCTCTAGGAACGGCTGATGCATCCACCTTCGCCACGCGGATCGCATATCCTCGTTGCTGTGCTTCAGTTTCAGTCAAACCCACATGAGCCAGTTCTGGATCGATGAATAGACACGATGGAACCAATCGATCCCGTGTACTGCGATCGCCTTTATTAATTAAATTAGTTTTGATAATGCGATAATCATCGAGCGATATATGCGTGTATTGCGGGCCGCCATTGATATCTCCTAACGCCCAAATTCCGGGTACATTTGTCTCTAAGCGATCGTTGACTTGAATAAATCCGCGTATATCGGTTGCCACACCAGCAGCAGCTAAATTTAAGCTATCGGTATTGGGCGCACGACCAACGGCGACGAGCAAATGCGACCCCTGGAGGGTGATTTCACGATCGCCAACTTGGATTTGCAGGATGGTTTCATTACCAGTGCGATCAACCCTCAACACCTTCGCTTTCAACAAGAATTCAATACCATCTTGTTCTAGCAGTGTTTGAACTGCGATCGCTATATCTGGATCTTGCTGTGACAGGATTTGCTCACTTTGCCCAATGACAGTAACGCCAGAGCCAAAGCGCCGAAACATCTGGGCAAACTCTAAACCAATATAGCTACTACCGAGAACGATCAGGTGTTCAGGCAAATATTCTAGCTCCATAATCGACTCACTCGTTAAAAACTCAACTTCTGTGAGTCCGGAAATAGATGGAATTAACGGTCGTGTGCCTGTATTAATAAATAAGCGTTCGGCGGTAAGTAAGCGATTGTTCCCCTCAGTTGTCGTTACTGCGATCGTTTTGGGAGCAACAAAGCGGGCTGTACCAATGATCAGTTCGTGACCCAAAGCAGTTTCTAAATTGTGCAAGTTCATTTCACGCATCCCTTGCACAACTGATCGTTTTCGTTGGATCACCTCTGCTAAATTAACGCTGGGTGTATTGGTTTTAACCCCATAAGCGGAACTTTTTCGCACTGTGTTTGCTACATTGGCACTCGCCACCATAGTTTTAGTAGGAATGCAGGCAATATTAATGCACCCGCCACCAATCATGTTTAAGCTGCGTTCAACCAGAGCGGTTTTACGTCCGTCAGCAACCAGCGCTGGTGCCAGTGTTTTACCCGCCTTGCCGCCGCCGATAATAATGTCGTCATAGTGTTGAGTGTCCACTTCCATATCCTTTGGGTTTGATCGGGTGAATACGATTCTTAGAAGGTGTTATGAATTTTAGAAAAAACTGGCAACCTTAGAGGGTTTTAGTGATAACGTATTTGACAAGCGTAACTCAAGATGTTTGCTTGCCCTAGCTGGTTTTCCAAAAAGTGCTAACACCCGCTAGAAGATTCAACTTTTTCTACAAGCTTGCTTCATCAAGATACGGTTGTTTTTATACACCTCTAAAGTTCCAGACTGCGGGTTATCCAACGTGCCATCCCACACCCAATATTCATAAATTCCACTCCGAAACTTATACACTCGAACACCTTCTGTCGCTTGGCTAGTTCCTTTGCCTAAACTTAAATTACCGTTGGGACTGGTCGCGCGATAGAGCAATTCACCGGAATTATAATTCTGCCAAATATTGATGTTGTAGCCACCCTGGCATTTCGTACTTAGGATGAGGCCAGCTGTAGAGTCAGCAGAAGCTCTTAAAGAAAAATTAGCTAAAATACTGATTGGCAGAGCCAGGAGTAACGCGGATATTTTCATAAGTGTTGTAAAATTAATGAGTTGGACATTACTTGATTGCTGCTACAACTTCATCTGTAGAAAGGACTGCATTGGCAATATAGCCAAAGTTGATCAGTGCTGCCTTGTAGCCGTCACCCAATTCCGGATGCCGAGGGGCTGCTGTTGCATCCTTGACAACAAGAACCTCAAATCCCTGTTCGAGCAATTCGCGTAGGTGAGCTTCAACACAAAGATTTGCCAACATTCCAAGTAGAATAACTTTGCTGATCTTGCGTTTACGCAGTTGCAAAACGAGATCGTTGGTTTGCGGCCCATAGACTTTGTGAGGACTGGCCACAATTGTCTTGCCATCCTCAATGAAGGGCTTATAGCGATCGAGCCAGTCAGCACCCGATCCCAGGAATCCATCGAGGCTCAACGCACCACGGCGATCGAACTCCTTAACCTCAAGCATCATTTGCTCTAGGTTTCCAGCAAATTTCCAACTATGGTCGGTGGGGTAGTAATAGTGAGGGGAGATAAAAACTTCAAATCCATTCTGCTTCGCGGCTTTGAAGATTCGCTCAATGTTTTCGATGGTCTTGTTATCCTTAACACTCTCACCCACCAAATCCCAGGAAACCCCTTTTTCGCTCAAGACATCGTTTTGCGGATCGATGACAACTACTGCGGTGTCATTCTTGTTGATGTTCATGGTTTTTCTCGTTGCTTGTTGATTTTCACCGTTCTCTTTCTTAAAAACCACCCGCGATATGCAGCGTTTTCCCAATGATTCAGAATCAGAATATCTTGGTTGCCAGAGCGATCGCGGTGGGCAAATTATCTGGCAGTAGTCGCCCTGCTTCAAACTTTGACACCACTGCCTAAATGCTGTTTCAAAAACGCCAAGGTGCGATCGCGCGCTAATTCTGCGGCTTCTTTGCGATAAGCGGAACTACCCACACGACTAAACCCATGACTTACTCCTTCATAGCGATAGATTGTTACCAGGGGGTTGTCTTTCAGTCCCTGCTGAATGGACGCTTGAGCAGTTAATGACACAAATTCGTCATTTTCACCCAGATGCAATATCAGCGGTTTCTGAATTTTTGTTGCCTCTGCTAAGTTCTTGTCAATGTCAACACCGTAGTAACTAACGTTGGCATCTGCATCAGTACGTGTTGCCATGAAATATGCCAGTTTGCCGCCCAAACAAAAGCCGACACTGCCGACCTTGCCTGTGCTGCTGGGATACTGCCGCAGAAAAGATAGACTTGCTTTTAGGTCTTCTACGCCGCTATCCACATCAAATGCTTGGAGTAACTCAAAGGCTTTAGCCCACTGATCCTTATCGTCAGCATCAAGTTGCACACCGGGTTCCAGTCGCCAATACAAATCTGGTACAAGCACCAAATAGCCGGACTTAGCATAATCATCGGCAATTTGACGCATATTAGTATTTACCCCAAGAATTTCTTGAATCAGCACAATCCCTGCATCAGGCTGAGTACTGGGTGTTGCTAGATAGGCGTTAAAACTGCCCCCGGACAAGGCTGGAATGGTTACATTTTGAGTTGTCATGGTGTCCTTTTTAATAATTTGCTATTTAGACTTTGACCAAATTAAACAGCATCACTGAATGCAAGTATGAAGAGATGGAAAATAAAGCAAGTACGGCATAATTTTGCTCATTAGATATCCTGCAAATGTTCGTTTTTATTGAAACTTAGACAAAAGCTGAAACGAAGATGCTTGTCGCATTGCTTTCTACACCAATTTCGGCTTCACGAAACAACAGCATCTATTTCACATCATGCCGACGACTTTGCTCCTGGAAGTAATCGCGCCAGCTTTCGGGTAAGGCTTCAAGTTGAGCAGCTTGGTGAAGTAATTCTGGATTGTTCTGCTCACGAGTATAAAGCTGAGTGATATTAGCAACAGTAATATTGTTGTCATCCCGACTCACTAACTCTAAAGTGTCTCCGGCTCCGACTTCGCCCTCTTGCAAAACACGAAAGTAAAATCCGGTTCGACGACTTGTAAGAAATCGTTTAACCATATCAGGTTGTCCAAAGCGAATCCCAAGCTTGTAACAGGGTAGGCGAGGTTGTGTAACCATCAATTTTACAGTGCCGATATGAAAGCAATCCCCAATGTTCAGTTCTTCTTCTCTCAGCCCAGTGGTCGTGAAATTTTCACCAAAGATGCCTAATGGCAAATCTGTGCCGGACAATTCATCTCGCCAGTAATCGTAATGCTCGAACGGATAGACATAAACTGCTTTGTCTGCTCCACCATGAACGGTGAGATCGGCTTGCCCATCACCGTCTAAATTGAGTACGCGCACCATGATGCGATCGCTAACTGGTTCTTTAAAAATTCCAGTGCTAACTATTTTCCCTTTCCAGGTCACTTCACGCGGCAATCCGACGTTTACAGAGATGAGTTTCATGAGAATTTTAAATTGGGTCAATAGTTAAGTATTTAAATTGAGTCAACAAATAAGTTAATTAAAGAAGTGCTTGATGGATTAAAGGTGCAATGATAGCGATGTTCTTCACCAACTCATCGGAGAGAGAAAACCGCTGTTTCAAGTAATTGGGATCGTTGTAACTCACCCAAACCTTGCCGTCAGTCGCTTCCCATGCCAGTATTTTCAGGGGTAAATCCAGGACGATCGTTGGTTCTGCCACCATGAGGGGAGTTCCGGCTTTCGGGTTGCCAAACAGCAACAATTGCGTCGGAGGTAGGCTAAGTCCGACTTTTTCGGCTTCAGCCTGTTGATCGATGCAGGCAAAAACGGTGATGCCTTTTGCTTGAAGGATGGCTTCTAATCGATCAATGGTTGCAGGCACTGCATACGGGCTGTTCTGGTTGATGATACCGTTGTTTGCATTCATAGCAGTGGATTTCTTGCAGGATAAAAACTGGGTAATATGGTCGTTGCTTCGGCTTCTCAAAGATTGAGGTCAGACACGCAAATTTCTCACAAACAATAAAAAATCAATTCACATCGCTTGATATAAGACATTTTTTGATACATCATCAATTGAAATGTATGATGGTAAACAAAGTAAGTACAAAATAGCCATTATCAAGC
>JAHHHR010000100.1 GCA_019359245.1 Nostoc desertorum CM1-VF14
GCCAAAAATCCAATCGTGCCGCTATGGATAATAATTATATGTTGACGATTCTTGCTGCTTGCTTATCTCATCATAATGATGCTTTCAAATCCTCTTGTCAATAGGGTTTGAAATGCGCTTACCCTGGGTTGTATAAGCTCAACCAAATAGTGGGACTTAAACAAAAAGTAACCAGAAAAAGACCTTAAATGTATATCCCTCTCCTAAGAAAACAGAATGGTTTCTTCCATCCATAGTGGGCAATCCGCTCATAAACAGCTTCTAAGAAACAGAAATGTTTCTTTACATCCATTGGGAATCCGATCGCTTTCCTCGGACGCTTGTGTCACTTGCGGAAAAGAATAATCGGAGCGAAACTCTGAAACTTTGATTTAATAAAGTTTTGAGCTTTTCTTTTCTAAAAGAAACTAAAATTTATAGCCAAAAACTAAAAAATAAAGCTCTCAAAGGCTTTCAGGCATTGGCTTCTCCCAAAGTGACAGAACAGGGATATAGACAGATGCTTGGCATCGATTTGCTTAGTTTACTGATATATCTAGGTTTCAAGTATTTTTGAGTCTTTGGTATATTTCCCCTGCGCTGTAGGGGTTTAAGGTTAGTTTTTGCATCAAATTGATAGGAAGTTTCTATTTCGCGACCAGCAGTTCCACCAGAATGAATTTCTCCTCGTCCGAGAAAATATGGCTCCCAATCATCGATAAAATGGCAAACTAAACCCAAGGGTTTTCAAATGTGAAGAAATATGTTGCCAACAACATCAGCATCCGTACAGAAAGTTACGCGTTTGGATTTGATGAGCCGCTTTTAACCCAAGCGATCGCCACGGTGAAACCTGTACCAATTGAAGCATGGTCAGGACTTACGCATTGACAGGAATTTGGCTATGTGCATTCAAGCCTACTCTTTGTTCAAGATGTTCTAGTATGAAGTCACGAGCTACCTGAAGAGACAAATTCCTTTGGACTTCATACCAGTTTTCAATTAGCTTTTCGGTTCGCATTAATTCTAGTTGTGTGAAGGCACGGATAGCACTAACCTCATGTGAACATTTCTCAGGATTTGGCACAGAGGCAGGAGAACAGGTATCGTCTCTATGAGACGCGCAAAGAACATGAAGGGCTTTGGGTTCAACTCAACAATCTTTTATTTTAAGTAATCCATATCAGATTAACTTTGTCCCCTTTATCCCGATACATACTATAAATTCATGTCCATCATCAGCAAAACTCAGCTTCCACAAATAGGTCTGAGTTTCTCCTTGTTTGAGATCACCGAAATAAGTAGTTGTATAACCCTAAGACATACGAGGAATTAACGGGGAGCTAACTTGGTCATAAATTAAGGTAATGATGGGTGAGATAATATTTTGATTACCCACAGTTGAGTTCTGAGGTTAGCAATGAACAAGCGATCGCACATCCACAAAAAAGCTGAGTCGTCCGCTTCAAACCCAGCGCTGAGTAACTTGCAGTCGCGCTCCAGAATTCTCCAAGCTCAACCGCAATCTGATAAGCATCTTACGCAAACGGAAATAGAGACTCAAGAATTTCAACAGCATTATTCTGAGGCTACAAAACTAAAGCTCCAAGCGAAGTATGGCACTATCACCCCAGAGGGACAGGAACGGCTCACTATATTACAGGCGAAAATGAGTGGCACGTTGCACAGGAGACTCCAACACGCATCGAGCAATAGTAGCAACTTTGCCAATATCCCCATAAGTCGTCCTGATGCACCATTACAGCAAGCGGTTCAAACGAAACTGACGACTGGAGAGCCGGGAGATAAGTACGAACAGGAGGCAGACCGAGTAGCAGCACAAGTCGTCAAGCAGATTAATGCACCTGTTTCTCGGCAAGCAGGTCAAAGTCATCCTGTCCAGCGAGGGGAGGTATCAGAAGAAGAGAGAAAACTTCAAATGAAGCCAATGTTACAGCTTCGGTCGGCTAAGGTTGGGATGACTGCCGCACCGGAAGTGGAAGCGTCAATTAAACAGGCACGGGGCAGTGGGCAACCTCTAGCAGCAAAAATCCGGCAACCAATGGAGCAAGCATTTGGGTCTGATTTCAGCAGTGTGAAGGTTCACACTGATACTCAGGCTGATCAGTTGAATCAGTCGATACAGGCGAAGGCGTTTACGACGGGGCGGGATGTGTTCTTTCGGCAGGGAGCGTATGAGCCGGGGAGTCAAGGCGGGCAGGAGTTATTGGCGCACGAGTTGACCCATGTAATACAGCAGAATGGTGGTGAGGTGCAGCGCTCACCCCAGCTATACCCAACCCCAGAAATCCCTAACACATTCGGAGACGATAGAGCAATCCAAACCAAAGGCGAAATGGTACCTAATCGCCAAATATTATCTGAGGAGCAGCATAATCAAACTGATGTACCTGTTCGTCTCAAATTCAATGTGGGAAATCTATCTGTTTTTTCAACGAATGATTCTCAAATTTCGATACAGATGGAAAGAGAAAATGAATTTCAGGAAGATCCAGAAAACTTTATGGCGAATAATGTTGTGTTATTTAGTTATTTTTCAGGATTAAAGAAAAAGTATAATGATGTTTTTAGCAAGATTGGTGATGCCGTAGCGCAAAAGGATATTGAAAATAATCTTGGTAAACTAATGCAAGATAATAGTTCTGATCTATCATTTTCATTAGAAAATTCTGGTAATCAGGCAGTAGACAAAAAACCTATTTACTACGTTGCGCCAGCGGTAGGTCTGTTAAATGATAATGAACTTAAAAAACTTTTTAAACTGCCAAACAATAGTTTTCATCCAAATGTAGAGGATTTTGTTAAAGCTTTTAAAGCTAAAGAAGGTGGAGGTTACATAAAAGCTAGTTATGTTCCTTATTTCTTTAATAATCCTAATTTACAGAAAAATGGAAATCTAGATGAAAATTCATTTGAAAATGTAGGGAGTGCTATAATTGATCCAGAAGTAACCAATTTTGTTTTTACAGATGCTATGAATGGATGTGCATATGCGATTACAGAAGTAGAGGGAGATACTGTTAAGAAATTTCAGGCATGGCATTTTCAAAGCGAAACAGATAACTGGAAGCAGGCATCTCATTTTAGAGCAACAAAAGCTATAAGAGATTGGTTTGGTGTAAATGATTATTATATAGGAGATGGTAAAACTAATTTAGCAGCTACAAATATTATTTGGAAGAAAGGAGAGGGAGAATGGAATATGTTAAGCCAAAAGAATATTGTGCCTTTAAACTCAAATGATGAAATTCTCTTTAAAGAAAGTACCTCTACTAAGTTAAATGTTTCTGATAAAATCTCGAAAGACAAATTAGATAAAACATTATCGTCTCTATTAAAGGCGGCAAAAGCTAGTATGGTTGAGGATATTAATGCTGCTAATGTTGCAATAACAGCCTTGGTAGTAGACGAAACTAAAGAAAAAGCATCTACTGCAAAATTAAATGTAAAAGATACAAGCATGAGTCAGGGTGAGGAACAAGAAATTAAAAAGGTAGCTAAGAATGCAGCCACTAAATCAAGTCAATCAAATCGCTCAGTATTTACAGATTTAGCAGAGATGGATTTAAAGATTGCGAAGATTAAATGTAAGGGGATTATATTTGGCTTTAATTATGATAAAACACAAACTATAGAAACAAAGAATCAATATATTACAAGAGCCAATAAACTTGTTGAAGAAATGCGTTCGCTTGGTGAACTCGCTTCTCAGGATCAAGTTACTAACGATGAAAAAGATAATAATGCTAATTTATTAAGTCAATTGCAGGATATACAATTTTATTATGATATATTTGAGGATTATGATAAATATAATGAAATTAAAAAGATTATAGACTTAATTAATCGTGTAAATAATGTTAAAGAAAAGGTAATTATGCAGGAAGAAAGATTTAAAGTGGAAAAAGAAAGAATTAATGGAAATTAATAATAAGATTGAAGGAAATGGAAGCAATTGTTCGGGGTCTTAAAACCAATTTTATCTGTAATAAAAGGTAGTTTTTCAATATAGTTAATGAAGTTTTGCATAGGCTTTTTTAAAATTGGTAAATAGCGAAAGCGATAATTTAATTTGTAGTAGCAATTCAGGTTGATTTAGGTGATCCTCAATCTATTATTCAACGCAACAATCTTTTATTTTAAGTAATCCATATCAGATTAACTTTGTCCCCTTTCATCCCCATACGTACTATAAATTCATGTCTATCATCAGCAACACTCAATAAGTTCTTCAAAACTGCCAAGTTCAAGCAGCCGATTTAAAAGTGTCAAAATTTAATTTATACTGCCATGTCCGATCCTGAGCATTACCGGAATTCTTCTGCTTAGAGATAATGCCCATTTCGTATAGCAGTGCGATGGCTGCGCCAATGCCTGCCGTAGGATGCCCGAAGATCTGTAGGGTGATCGCACAGTTTCAAGATGAGCCAGTGGCAAAGATAACCTTATTTCTTTAGTTCGGTTCCACTCTCAAATAAAATTGTGTAGCCACAAACTTAGTATCTCTCTTGGTTGGATCTGAGTTGCTTACTACCTCAGTTTTACCTACAGCAATCAAACCTTGACGGAAAATTTCGTTTGTTGCTGCGTCAAGTTGTTTTTGCGTTGCACCCGTTTGACTCAAATCGATTGACGAGACTTGAGAAATCCTCGGTTTATTCAAAACCAGTTGATTTGTTGAGAAGCAAGGAGTTGTGATACAGCGAACGCCATTGTCTTTTAGTGCCACAAAAGTACCTTTTGCCGGGGCATTTGTAGCGGCAATGAAAGCTTCTTTTACTCTCAAATTCCCAAACTCACCGAATCCAGGAAATGTTACTGGAACGATGTTACCTCTGAGAATCACACGGCTACCATCATCATTTTGAATTTTTACCAGTTCGTAAGGTGAGACTTTCAGCGAACTCCAATCAATTGCAGACACATAACATTCGGAGCGAAAAACACCATCTAAGCAAGGAGTAGTTTTCAAGTTGACTTGCTTGATAAAATATCCACCGCATATTGGAGAAGCACATCTGCGAAAATCTCTCCGTATCGTGTAATATCCCCATTGGTGAAACTCTTGATTTTCGACACTGACGGCAACAAAATCAGTAGTGTCTGGAGTAGAAGTGCTTTGAGCAGATACTTTGGAGAAAAATGCATTGGTGACTATTATTGCACCTAATAGGGGAATAATTGAGTATTTGTAGTTAAGTGATATTTTGTTCATGGGAGTTTTAAATTTTATTAAAGGGTTTAAAACTTTTGTTAACATAAGAGTTGAGAAAATTGCTGCCAAATACAGAAAAATCATACCACTATCATCTATATAAATTTTTTGGCGAATTGTTACAATTTTCAGAATGATTCAAGAAGAATTCAGCTATTGTGAATACATCTGTCAGAATGCAACCAGTGGGGATTCAGAACTGCTACTAAACGGCACCAAGTTAATACGGAAAGAAATAACGGTAGAGACAGCATAGCGTTGAGAATGGAAACGATTGCTGAAATATGTGCTTTAGTTGACGGACGAATTTGTTACTCATCCCACTTCATCAACACCCCATTCACAATTGCAATCCCCACTGCGGAAACTTCACCAGTAATTTCTTGAGATCACTAGCGCTGGACCATACCAACATTCCTGCAAGAATTCAAACCCCGGATTCTGCCCCGAATTCGCCGCAACTTTGAGTTGCTGCATACGCTCCGGTCCTATATTTGCCCTTGCAACTATCGCCTCATGTGACCATTTTTCAGCATTTGGCAGAGGTGCGGCGGAACTTTCACCCTCATTCACCGCTTTCATTTTTCTACCTGAAACTGAATTTTCAACCATCAATAAAGCAGAATAACTCTGTTCTACTTGCCCGTGCAGTTGATTAGCGTAGACGTGAAACGGCTTGTTTGCTTTGAGAGTTTAATCCGCCAAGTTATTAATTTAAGAATCAAGGGTAATAGTAAATTTTGGTTGAAAGAAAATGCAGAAATTATGTTATGTCTGCGTTGTCAATGGGTCGCTGGAAGTTGGGATAATTTTTATACTTTTATCTTTAATTCCTTTATTGAACCTCAAACTGCTTGATTATTTTTATGCTTGCTTTTCATCTTTAGCTATCTATTTCTTTAATTAATACTAAGTATCAAAGACTGATTACAGATATTTTGGGAAATAATTGTCAAATGACTTACTAGCAATCTTTTTGAGATATCTCATCAAGATAAATTCTCGTGCAAAGCAGTATGGAATTTGTAAATAAAACCACACCGTACTTGAATATAATTTTTAGCGATGGCTACGCCCGCCGCAGGCATCGTACCTTTCTTGTCCGACCTCGCAAAATCGCATTGCTCCCCCTCCCAAACATGACAGTGGTTAGCGTGGGTGATAGCGATACCTTAAAAGTTCGCAATCAACAAGGACAAACAATTACTGCATCGATAAACAAAACAATTTTGAACAGATTTACTGATAAAGATTGTTTGAAATTAGCTTTTCAGTACTGGAGCGTAGTCTAATGCAGCACGATCCCATTGTGCTATATTAGCTGCTGCTTCGTATGTGGATTGTAAAAACGTAAGTACCATTGTATCTGGGTCGTTAGCTTGGCGCACTGCTTCATAGGGCAGGATAAATTCTCTCATGTCTGAGCTATAACTCGCTTCTTGTGGCTGAATGGGGTAATCTTTAAATCCTTCAGGTTCTGGGTAAGCGTAGGCATAGAATAAAGCTTCTTGTCCGCCACCGCCAAACCAAAAACCACAACTACTGACCTCATGCGAGTACGCTTCCCGCGTTACCCAATCAGCCATATTTGGTACACCACCTGGATGTTGTGGAGCGCGTCGCCCGGAAAATCTGGTCACTGCTAAGTCAAAACTGCCCCAGAAAAAATGTACTGGGCTACATTTTCCAGCATAACCAGAGCGAAATTGGGTCAAGATGCGCTCGGTTTGAACTAAAATTTGCCAAAACCGTTGAGCATATTCCCTGTCGTAAGCGGTATGTTTCTCATCTTGTTCAAAGGGAATGGGAGCAGCAACTTCCTGGGGCATTGTCCAAATCCGCACGTCGATGGAGATTTCTTTTAAAGCATTGATTACAGCTTGATAGAAGTTGGCCACAGATTGGGGAGCCAGTTCGATGATTCTTGTCGTACCATCACTTGTCTCAATGACGAGTTGATGAAGCAGAAAATTAAAGGTAATTTGAAAATTGCGGCTGCCATAGGGAATTGTCGAGGTTGTGAGTCCACGGGGCGTGACATACAAAGTTGAGTGCCACCAATGATTGATTTGGGGAGTTAATGCTAACCGAATTTTGCCCACAATCTGAGTCCACAGATGCAGTGTTTCATAAGTATCCTGCCATGCAGCAACAGGTAACGGAAGCCAGTTATCAGTGGGTGAACGGTGCAGAGTAGCCATGAGCCGTACCTCCATGTAAAAAATTGGCGTTAAATTACGATAAACCAATAAAGGTTTATTACATTGCGCCTCAATAATATGACTATACCAATATGAGTTAACTTAATTTTCGGCTCTTGAAGATTGAGAGCATAAATGCGTCCACAATAAATGATGGGCAAGCACATTATCCACTGACAGTACACCATCAAATAATCTTCCTCTTGAGGAAAACCCAGCGATAGCAACAATCACCATTACTGTTATTACAGTTCCAGAATTAACCGAGCAAAGCAAAGTGATAAGCCTGATGGCATGGCTACGCTTACCGCCTACATCTAGAGCGCCGTGTGGAAAGAGCGTTTTTTGAGGCGGGTAAGGTACTGGCAGAATTGCACGATGGGTTATGCCCCGCCTTCTTGCGATCGCAGATTGTACCGTTCAACGCATAAAACCTTCAAGGAATATCGCCGTTCTCGGCTTGGATCTACTCACCGATGTGTGAATTATTTAATAGCTGGTTCAAAGGTAAAAAGCTTGCTAGATATGAAGCGCGAGAAACTGGATACTAAAGAGCGAAGCGATTGCTAAGATTAATTGAGAATTAGCTAAAAAATCACAAACACTTTTATTTTTGGGAATCATATAATAGGGATTGCCATTTCAAGATTAAGCTTAATTGCAACTGTTGCTGTAATAGTTGAGATGAGTGAAGTAGTTTATCTTGTTCTTTGGTGTCAGATACTTATTTTCTATGGACAAATCGCCCCCAAAGCATCTGCTTGAAACAATTTATCAGGAACTACTGCCTAGATTACAAATTGAAAGTGTCAATCCCCGTAATCCCATTCAGGTCAGTTATCTTCCACAACATTGGCAGTTGCTTGGCAAAGGAAATTACGCCGCAGTAGTGTATCATCCCGATTACTCTGAGTGTGTAGTTAAAATTTATGCCCCAGGACGACCGGGCTTTGAAGAGGAAGTAGAAGTCTACCGTCGTCTAGGTTCTCATCCGGCATTTTCTGAGTGTTTGTACGCCAAAGATAACTTTCTAATTTTGAAACGGCTTTATGGAACAACTCTGTACGATTGTATGCACTTAGGTTTACCGATTCCCAAGCAGGTAATAAGAGACATTGATGATGCTCTTGACTATGCCCGACGTTGCTCCCTCCACCCTCATGATGTCCACGGACGTAATGTTATGATGCACCAAGGCAGAGGATTAGTTGTAGACATCTCAGATTTCCTGCATCTTGAAGCCTGCTCAAAATGGAATGACTTGAAAAAGGCTTATTACTGGTTATATCTCCCCGTGTTATGCCCACTTCGACTCCGTGTGCCATACTCTGCCTTAGATATAATCCGTAAATCTTATCGTCTGGCAACCTCTTTCAAAACTTCCTGTTGTCAAATACTCCTAAGATTAACTCGTTTTAAATGTTTAAAACGTTAGGCTAATTATTCTTGCAAATATTAAGTATTTCTATGCCAAAAAGTGAAAATAAAATGGTATTGCACCCTCTTGCTATTACTTTGAGTTGAGTTGAAGCGGATCAAAAAATAATATCCTTCTTTTGTCACTCCGGGAAGAGTAAAATCAGAAAGAAGGGCTGAAAGCCAGGAGGGGAGGATGACACAGCCAAGAAGCCCCAAACCCAGCATCAAATTCGTGGATGAATATTGTGCAATCTACCAATACCTCTGCCAATTTACGAGGGTTCAACGCCACCAGAAACGGGTAAAATTCGTGTGGTGATTGATCGCACATATCTCTTACAAGAACTAGCCGCAGATCATGGTTGTAGCGATGAGCGTGCAGTGGGAAAATTGCGTAGGTGCAGCCCATCGTAGACATAGCAGTTTCTAGTTGATTGGAGGACAAGAAACCAAAAGCAGCATAGGTAACTCAATTTTTGATTTTGGATAATAGAATTTTTCTCCCGTTTAAATTCGCTTGCTCTCAAACCTTTTTAAATCTTGGATTTTAAACTATTTAATCCAAAATCCAAAATTTAAAATTCAGTAAGTGGTGCTATTTAACCTCTATAAAGGATATTTGGTTATCTAAGTCAGCTCCAACAGATTTATAATCACCAGCACTAAACTCACGGCATCGACCACTGGTTTCATTTTGGCAAACACGTACCACTTTACCCAGTGGTACACTTAATGAGCTAATAGCGTCATTCCCAACAATATTTAAGTCACCTTCGATGGCTTTGTATACTCCTGGACTTGCAGGGAAAGACTGAGAAACTCCAGTCAAATTAGAATCTCTATAGACCTTAACCTGTACTGACGGCGTGTAGGAAAGCTTGTAAATAGTGCCGCTATAGTCATCCGAAATTAACAAATTACCTTGCTGATCGACTACCATATCCACCGGTCGCCCCCAGACTTCTTGCGTTGCTGGAACTAACCAACCGTTAACTAAATCCATCTCCTCCCCTAAAGTCTTTGTATTACTGTTCCAGGGAAAGTAAGCTATTTTGTAGCCCGTTTTCTTCTGCCGATTCCATGAACCATGCAGCCCCGTTACTACCCCATTTGAGTACAGGCTGGGAAACTTGGTATTTTGTAAGAATGTTAGTCCCAAGGGAGCCGAATGAGCTTGGATACCCTTATCAATCCTGTCCATTGCATTGCAATTAACACTTCCATCAGCATTCCACTGATAGTCGAGGTCAAAGGGCATATTGTTGAGGCCAGTTGATGTGTCAGGATTGGGGTTGCAGAATGGCCAACCATAGTTGCCGCCATCTCGAACTTTTGTGAACTCCTCTGGCGGGTGGTTGTCTACGTAAGAAAGGATAACCTTACCGTAATTGCCAGTGCTATCCTTGAACGGATAAGCAATGTTATCTCGATTATTAACGACTACCCAAAGGTCATTTGTGCCAGGTAAGAATGCTAATCCTTCGGCATTGCGTAACCCTTGGGCAAAAAGCCGCCGATTAGTTCCATTAGCGTCGTATTGGTAAATCGCACCACGCTTTGGGTTACTGACAGTATCTTCCTTGCAGGCATTGCATGCAGAGGCGATCGACACGTACAGTTTGTGATTGGCATCAAGTGCGATATTTTTTAGTTCGTGACCATAAGAGCCTTTGAGTTCTGATGTGCTGCTGTCTGGTAAACCAGCTATAACGATTTGGCGATTTTTTGCGATTGTATCTCCAGACTTGTAGATGAAGCGGTTAATTTGATGAGTCTCAGAGATATAAACGTATGTGGTGTCGTTAATTTTATGAAACACAATGTCGTGTGGTCTGCGTAGACCTGTCACGAAGTCAGAAATAATTGGGTCTTTGCTGCCATTTGGCCGGACAATTAGTACTTTACCCGTACTCGGTTGTGACACTAGAAGATCCCCATTGGGAGCAACTGCCATAAAGCGAGCTTTCTTAATGCGAGCATAAACAGAGATCGAGAAATTGGGCGGCACTTTTAAGTAACGGTTAATATTAAAGGGCCCAGAGGTCATTGTACCAGGCACTTTCACCTTAGTTTCAACAGACGCAGCTGGCGGGTTGGCAAACGCTGTGGTGGTAAAAACCTCTAAGATCGTCAGGCTAAGTAGCGATGTGGATAGTATGCCTCCAACTATCTGTCTTGCTTTTAAAGCAAATGCAACCATCTTGAACTTCCCTCTAGCTTTGTAGTGATTTGTATTACACATAACTATCGACTAGCTGATTGTACCGATAGTTTGCACAAAGCTAACTCAGGGGTACTAGTTTTTTTAAATACTTAAAATATCTTTATCTACTATTATCTTTTTTATTCATCAAGAAATGGGTGAACCGAGAGTTACAAAGAAAGGCACAGCGATCGCTCTTTTAAATCAAATGTACATTCACAAATTCAATGTCGTTAAAGATTGGCTAAAGCCATTTAGAAACAAGGGTCTTATTCATTTTTACCAAGACCTTCTTTCAATGCAAATTTCACAAATTATTAGTTGCGAATTGTTATATTCAGTAAATTTTATGTCGTTCATCTCAAGATTCTAAGATTTATCTCTTCATGATTTTTCATAGATTAAGCGTCGCAAGTCTTACCATTTCATAGTAAATTTGATGATAAACTCGCAAATGTAACTATAGAACCCATTTGACATCTAAGAAGGTGCTGCAAGCCTCTTAATTATTGTCGGGTTGGTCGGTCGAGTCTGCTTTTTAGTCGGTAAGATATCTTGCAATAAGGGTTCAAAAATTTCCCATTCTGCATCAGTGAGATTGCTGGAATACTCCATAGTATTGAATTGTAGATGCTCAGAAGTACCCTAATTCAAAACCTCATAAAATGTCAAATGGATTCTATACGCGAACAAACTATTCCCTGCTGCGATCGTGGTAAACAAAACTAGGCATACTGGCTTTTTCAATCAAATTTCGCCTCTTGACCTGAACAATCAAATAGATGTAAACCTAAGCGTTGGGAAAGTTCTTCGCATACCTTTACTCCTCGTACACTATTACCACGCACATCCAGCAACGGTGAAAAAACTCCAATGCCCATCTTATTGGGTACAACGGCGATAATGCCGCCAGTAACACCACTTTTTGCCGGAATCCCAATTTTATAAGCCCACTCACCTGCAAAGTTGTACATCCCACAGGTGTACATAACACTCAGAATATCTTTGATGTAACGCTTATCTACCGCCCGTTCTTTTGTGATGGGGTTAATACCTCTGTTAGCAAGGGTAGCCGCCATCACTGCTAAGTCTTGGCAATTAACTATCACAGCACACTGCTGGAAATAAAGATCCAACGCCTCTTCAATATTCCGGTCAATCATGCCAAAGTTGAGCATAAGATGCGCCATTGCACGGTTGCGATGTCCTGTACTCCGTTCTGAGGTAAAAACTGAAATATCAACGAATACGTCGCGGCCAATATATCGCTTGAACATATCCAGCATTCGGTTGAGGCGTTCGGTTGGGCCGGAACCTTTGATTAAGCTGGTGGTTGCGATCGCTCCGGCATTTACCATTGGGTTATAAGGTCGCTTCGATTGCTCATCCAAAACAATCGCGTTGAATGCCTCCCCCGTCGGTTCCACGCCAACTCTAGTCAAAATGTAATCTAGCCCATGATCTTCTAAGGCAAGTCCATAAGCAAACACTTTGGAAATTGACTGAATGGTAAAGAGGTGATCGTAGTTCCCAACTTTATAAACCTGACCATCTACTGTCACAATGCAAATGCTAAACAAGTCCGGATTTGCCTTTGCCAGTTCCGGAATATATTTAGCTACTGCACCCTCTTGCAGTAACTTGTACTGAGAATGCAACTCGTTGAGAACAGCTAATAATGGGGATGGATCTATTTCTAAATTTCCTTGATGTGCTTGGTTTGTCATCAGGCTGATAGCATTTCCCAAAATACCTACTATATATAGTAGGGGTATAGCTGTACATCCCTACAGCCGCAAAGATTTTGGAAAAGATAGCTTGCTCTGAAAAATCATACCTGAACCACTACTTAGGGCATAAAACGCCTATTGTGTTTTTTGATACTGAGCAAGTTTGGTTTATAAGCGATCGCGAAGTTTTATTAATTTTTTTATCATTAATCTTGAAAAATACTAAGTTGGGTATCTTTCTTTTTTTTATACTCAGTAATACGCGTATAAGAAGTTATATATATTACTAGTTTTAGTCTAGTTATGGAGAATAAAAGTCATGATTAATCTAAGTAGAAGAAACTTTTAAAAAAGATATTAAGCTCAAACTAATTTACATAATTATTTAAGATGTAACTCATGTCACGGCTTATTCATAGGAAAATCTAAATATTTCATTAAATAAGTAATTTTAAGTATTAATGCCGATGCAAATTAACTAAAGTTATATTATCTTCTTACAAAAAATACCAGAATAAATGTAATATATAATACACGGGTAGTTGCGAACCTTTAGAACCGATGTGAATAGGGTATCGTCATTTTGGTGTGAAATAAGCATAAAGTTTTTTGAAAAAATTTTTGACTTGTCGAAAAAAGCGTTACATAGCCGAAGTCCCTATTTGAGAAAGGTTTCGCCCATAAAATTGGAATTAAAATTTGAGAAAGCAGCTGATAATTACGCTAAAACCCTGATCCCCAAGCCAAAAAGTTCGTGCTAGTCTGTTGCAGTTATAAAGAAAAAGTGAAAACGAAACGAATTCGAGTTTTTCAGAAGGGAAGTTACTTTCACTAGTGAAAAATCCCGCCAGTTATAAAACTTAAGTTCTACAGTCGCTTTAAAAAACGGACGCATGAATCAAAGACATTTGTGGATTATTGTTACCCTGTCTATGGCTGCTTTGGGCATACCCTCAGTTGGTTGCACTCAAACCACCAAAGGAAATGCACTAGCTTCTCAGAAATCACCTGCCCCTGATGTGGTGAAGGTGGGAGAGTACCAATCCAGAGCAGGGAAACAAACCTTGGATGCTGTGATTACAGAAATTCATCCTCACAATATTGAAGGACGTAAGGCGGCAACCCTTTTTATCAGAAATATACCTGTTCTCACCTTTTTAAGTTCTGCATCAGATACGAATCTTGAAAGTAAAAAAGTTGGTGAAGTTGGGAATACCGGGGGCGTGCAATCGTACGCCCTTATTGCTAGCAATTCATCAAATGCACTGAATACTGGGAACGTAACAGATGTAAGTAACCAGATTAGTCCTGTTGACAATGACCCGGTTCAGATAGCTGGTATAGTAGCAGCTAAGATCAACCAGTTGAATCGAGAAAATGTAGATGGGAGTAAGATTACCGTAAGTTGGAAAGCAGGGGAAAAACCGACTGACAATCAAGCGCAAAACAAAAGCGCCTCAGTCCAACAAAATGGCGATCGCTATGTAATCAAAATTGATGACGAAGAATTGGTCGAAATCAACGAAGGTACGCGACTAGCAAATAGCACCAACAATCTGGCGCAAGATGCATTGCAAGCAACCAATCGCCTACGGAGGCTACTAGGCAATGCATCTCCCTTAAAAGAAATTGCTAATTTACCTGTGCGTTCGCCAATAGCAATGCCAAAGCAGCCTCAACAAATTGCCGTTGGAGCAGTGCGAGCTACCTTGAGGGGTATAGCTTCTTTTTATGGCTATGATTTTGCTGGTAATCGCACTGCTAGCGGTCAGAGATTTAACCCTGAAGGAATGACTGCCGCTCATCGCAGCTTACCCTTTGGTACAAAAGTCCGTGTAACCAACACCCGCAATGGTCGTTCTGTAGTCCTGCGAATTAATGACCGAGGCCCATTCATTCGGGGTCGAGTTATTGACGTGTCTACTGGCGCGGCTCGGGTTTTAGGAATGATGGGTAGTGGTGTGGCACCAGTACATATTGAAGTCTTAGGGAAATAATCTAGGGACTGGGGACTGGGGAATAAAGACTAGCCAATATTTTTCATTCTTCCTAATCCCCAATTCCCAATGCCCATAACAATTCCCCTAGTTCATCATCTCTTCCCTCTATTTCAGATATAAACTAACGGGGGAGGGATCGATAAGAACTAGGGGTATTTTTGTGCGCCTGCTGACAACAGTTGCAGCTTTACGCTGCTATTTAACTAAACGCTACTCAGAAAATAAGCTAATTGCAGTTACTGAGGATCTGAGACTAGATGAGATCACAGGCTGGTATCAGACAGCAGTCGGTCTGGTGCCAACGATGGGAAATTTGCATCAAGGTCATTTAAGCTTAATTAAACGGGCGCGGCAAGAAAATTCTACGGTGATTGTTAGTATTTTCGTCAATCCCTTGCAATTTGGGCCTAACGAGGATTATCAACGCTACCCTCGCACTTTAGAGCAAGACCAACAACTTTGCAAACAAGCTGGGGTAGATGCAATTTTTGTGCCAACTCCGGAAGAAATGGCAGTTCCTCAGAAGAGTATACAAGAATCAAAGGTTACACAAGTTATCCCCCCATCTGCTATGATAACAGGCTTGTGTGGTCGTTCTCGGCAAGGTCATTTTCAGGGTGTCGCTACGATTGTGACCAAACTTTTCAACTTGGTACAGCCTGACCGTGCCTACTTTGGTCAAAAGGATGGTCAGCAACTGGCAATTATTAAACGCTTAGTAGCTGACTTAAATTTGCCAGTAGAAATTGTTGGCTGTCCAACAGTGCGGGAAGCGTCGGGTCTTGCCTTCAGTTCTCGTAATCAATATTTGACTGCAACAGCCAAAGAGCAAGCAGCCGTATTATATCGCGGCTTGCGACGAGCTGAAGCTGCGTTTAAAGCAGGCGATCGCAATAGTAACAAGTTGATAAAACTGGTACAGCAAGAAGTGGCAATAGTCAATACAGTCTCAGTGGAATATATTGAATTGGTTGAACCGACTACGTTAATGTCTTTAGAAAAAGTTCAGGAGGAAGGAATGTTGGCGATCGCAGCTCGTCTTGGGTCTACACGTTTGATTGACAATATCATATTGCGCGATCGTCAACCCATCATCGCCATTGATGGCCCAGCCGGGGCTGGAAAATCCACAGTGGCACGTCAAGTGGCAGCAAATCTAAATTTAGTGTATTTAGATACAGGAGCAATGTACCGTGCTGTAACTTGGTTAGTCTTACAAAAGGGTATTGCTATTGATGATGAGTGTGCGATCGCTGAACTAACTAACCAGTGTAAAATTGAACTGACTCCTAACCAGGATTTACAATCGTCTGTGCGCGTTTGGATTGACGGTACTGATGTTACCCAGGCAATTCGCACCATTGAGGTCACATCTCAAGTATCTGCGATCGCTGCACAAGGCGCTGTCCGTCAAGCACTGGTTAAACAGCAGCAAAGCTGGGGGAAAAGAGGTGGTTTAGTGGCTGAAGGTCGAGACATCGGTACTCATGTATTCCCCGACGCTGAAGTGAAAATCTTCTTAACTGCTTCTGTGGGTGAACGTGCCCGTCGCCGCCAGGAAGACTTTAGCAAACAAGGTCAACCTGAAGTGAGTTTAGAGCAGCTGGAACGGGATATTTCCGAGCGCGACTGGAAAGATAGTACACGCAAAGTTTCCCCTTTGCAAAAAGCAGCCGATGCGATAGAACTTCAAACCGATGGCCTGAATATTTCTGAAGTCACAGCACAAATTGTAGATTACTTCCAGCAACGTTTATCTCAGTAGTAATCACCAATATTTGCTGTTAGTTTTTTATTTCAAAAGGGTGGTAGAGAAGTTATTTATTTATTTACCATCCTTAAAACAGCGCCTAGAAACAGCCCAAAAGCAAAAAATTAAATAATTTTGCTATTGGCTATTTTCATTTTAAATTTAGTCTGGCATTATAAATTTTAGTTTAGTTTAATTGCTAAATCATCATGCTTTCGGCTTATCCTCATATTACAATTAATCCTGCTACAGGTAGAAGCGGGAAACCTTTAATTGCTAAATGCTAAGTAAAAGGCAGCTTTTGCTGGAGGCAGAAGGACAATAGTTGATCTAAATGGAAAACCTTTTCATGCCTACCTACTTAATTATTTATTAGTTTTTAGCTAAGAAATATTAGCCATTTTTATTTATAGTCATTATTTCCTAGTGAATTGACTTATTTTACTTATTAAACGAGTACTTTGTTTTTATCTTCACTTTGGTAGTAAAATGACGATGTTAAGTTTTATGTTTCATCATTAAAGACATAAAACCCCAAAAATAAAAGATGTTAATTTTCTAAGCTTCTGCAATAGCTTAAGACTGGAAACCGGTAAAGAGAGGATTTCACACAATGGCATTTGTACAGCCCCCACTACCCTTCGACATTAATGCTCTAGAGCCACATGGCATGAAAGCTGAAACTTTCGAATATCACTATGGTAAGCATCACAAAGCTTATGTAGACAACCTCAACAAGCTCACTGAAGGTACAGAACTTGCTGATAAGTCTCTGGAAGAGGTGATTAAAACTTCCTTCCAAGATTCCTCTAAGGCGGGGATCTTCAACAACGCTGCCCAAGTTTGGAACCACACCTTTTTTTGGAATTCCTTGAAACCAGCAGGTGGCGGCGCACCCACCGGTGATCTCGCAGCCAAAATCGATAAAGATTTTGGTAGCTTGGACAAATTTAAGGAAGAGTTCTCGAACGCAGCCGCAACTCAATTTGGTAGCGGATGGTCTTGGTTGATTGATGATGGTGGTACGCTGAAAGTGATTAAGACACCGAATGCCGAAAATCCGCTAGCTCATGGTAAAAAGGCACTCTTAACCTTGGATGTTTGGGAACACGCTTACTACATTGACTACAGAAACGCCCGTCCAGCGTTCATCAAGAATTTCCTAGAAAACTTGGTTAACTGGGACTTTGCTGCTGAAAACTTGGCCAAAGCTTAATCACCTACCAGTGTTGGATCGGTTGTAACAGTAGCCTTTACCAGATATGTAAAGCAAAGACAACCAGCTAATTTATAAAAAGGCATCGGGAAAACCCAATATTTTAAAGATGGGATGAGAGACGCCCCGACGCCGTTGATGGTTGACGGTCAACAGTCAACAGTCTTTCGTATTATCCCATCCTCTTTTTGGGGTGAGATGACCTTAACAATAATTATCAGCAGTCACGATGTAGCCTCGTGGCTGTTTTTGATTGTCTAGACATAATATAAGCTGTTACGCATTTAACTTGAATATTTACATGAAAGCTGATGACCGATAACTGTTAACTGTTTACAGTTAACGACCATAGAGAGTGTTTATACAATTTAGGCGCGCATCAGCTTATGGCAGATATGGTAAGGCACTCTAACTGTGCCCGCAGCAATATTGGCTTAATTAGGGCTTGCTGAAAAAGTCAGAAAGAAGCAATTTCAAGGGTTGACTAGTTGTTCAGCCCCAGTCAATCATAAGTTTTTGTTGACTATAAATTTTACAATGATAAACTGCAATTATATTAT
>JAHHHR010000101.1 GCA_019359245.1 Nostoc desertorum CM1-VF14
GTAGTGCAGCGCAGCGCCATACCTTCTCTTTGGGAGACGCACCGCGAACGCTTCCTTTGATGTGGGGCGGAAAAGTTGGGTTAGTGACTGCTCAAATGTCCACAAATTGTAGACAAAATAATGCTTTTTAATGTGCCGTTTGGGTCTGCTTAACTAGGCGGTGTGTTTTGTGGCTCGGCATTAGCGAACATAGCAATAAGTTCTTGAGACGGCGCTTGATTGCCACGCGCCATTAGCTCTTTACCTTGGAGCGCAACAGCCACACGCGCAACATTGGCTCCGTGATGATAAGCGCAGTGGAGCATCTCGACCGTAACGCCCTGTGGCTCCATGTTTGGGCCGCCACTTCTGCCATGCGCTCCCCAATGGCTTCCGGCAACTCCAGCTCCAGGCGTGGTTTTAGGCAGCGACACTAAAATCATCCCCGCGCCCGCCATTGCTGCCAGCAGACCAAGTTGGGCGATTTCGACACCCGCACCTGCATCACCGTAACCGCCGCCCACACTAAAAACGCCGCCTACCTTGCCAACCAGTTCATCTCTGAGCCATAACACTTCGATAGTGTCTTCAATGAACTTTTTAACCCGCGCATCCGCCGAACGATGGCGCATTGGCGTACCCAAAAGTAACCCGTCACACTCGCGTACTTCCCCCTGAGTCGCTTCAGTCGCTTCACGTAAAACGACCTCTACGCCTTCCACCGAGCGCGAACCATCAGCGACCGCTTCGGCCATCTTGCGTGTGTTCCCCATTGTCGAGGTGTAGACCACCAAAATATTCGTCATTTCATGTCTTCTCCAGATTGAACACAAGCCGTTCTTTGCACTCAAGTTACCTGCGGTAATACTCTACTCTTCCACTAAGCCGAGAATTTCCTGATACATGATCGTTTGAATCTTTTGCCCAAAATCGCGCGACCACCCGCCGTAGGCAGAGGAACTTCAATACAAGTCTACACATCTCCCGTCAGAGGCGGTGTAGGGTGTTAACTTTGTACCATTTTAGGTGTTCAAAATTCATGCAGAATATATACCAGTAGTTCTAATCAGGGGGACTACGCACAGCCTTACCGCCCCGATTCAGAACATGGGTGTAAATCATTGCCGTTTTTACATCCTTGTGTCCCAGTAATTCCTGCACTGTGCGGATGTCGTAGCCGTTTTGTAATATAGCGGTTCCTGATTTAGCACAATACACTATGGAATAATGAAGTATATTAACGTCTAAGTAAATGTAGAATGAAATCTTACTCCAATGTGGGTGCGGTCCTCGAATACACTGGGCATACCCTCATCCTGTTCGACGACCACTCGTTCCGCTGGTTTAGCGTCAAGCGGTTCGCGTGGGACGGGGCAGGCGATGAGGTCGCAGTACTAGAGGACCTGATCGGCCACTGGCGGTATCGGGATCACTACGCCGGACAGGACTCACACGAGGAGGATGCCGGCAACATCCACGGTCCGTACTGGGTCGCGGCCATCACCCCGGTCGAGTTCACGCCAATCGGCTCGGAGGGGGCTATTGGCGTGGTCGAGGAGTTCTGCGGGCTGTTCGACTGCCCGCCCCGTCCCGAAGTCCGGGCACAGGTAGAGGCCGTCGTGCTGTCTTGGCTAGGTCGGTCGTCATGGTATCGGCTCCGCGATCTGCCGGATGCTATTCACGAGTGGGGTTCCGTACTCTGGGAATTCAGGGAGTTGGTCGCCATCTTCCACAAGTCACGCGAGGTGATCTCAGTAGTCATGGCCATCGACTGAGCAAGGCACGCCGAACTAAGCGCTGCACCTGACCGACGGGGTTGGTGACAACCTCGTTGAGTTTACTTACAACCGGGAAGAACAAGTTGATGGAGTATGGAAAGGACGAAGTATTGGCTCAATTCTTTGCAGTGCAGTGACGATGATTCGGACACTGCAACAACTCTTGGCAACCAGGAAAGATATTACCGCCTTTATCAAAAAAGCGAAATCCAAAAAGCCATCACCAAAATTAGATGTCTGCAAAAATTTTGATAACACAAAATTAAAACCAGTTCTTCCAGATAATGCACCGATCGCCATAGTACTTTTCGCCGGTGGCGGCGGGATTGAAGCGGGGATGGTTGAAGCCGGGATTCGTCCAGTTATTGCAGTGGAACATGACCCAAGTAAACCAGAACTGAGCAAGGCAATCGCCAAAACTCATCATCACAACTTTAGCGAATACGGGTGTAGAATCGTCCAGCTAACAGTGCAAGAAGTAGCACAGTCAGGATTTCTAGATTTTCCCCGGCGCCCCGATTACCTCCACGCCTCCCCGGTGTGCGCCAACGTAAGCCTTGCCCACACAGCTATTCGGGTAAGGGTATTGAAACGGCTGACGACCTGACCGCAGCGATCGCCTCCGGCGGGCGCTCGCGCCATCGCAGTAGCTGAAGCCATCCGACAGTTGCAGCCACCGGTGTTTACGCTGGAGAATGTGCCGCGCTATCAGAACAGTCAGAGCTTCAGTATCATTCTGTCAGCTTTGGAGCAAGAGGGGTACTCGGTTACTTACAGCGTGGTCAGCATGGACAAGTTCGGACTACCCCAGGCACGGCGGCGGTTAGTTCTGGCTGCCAGTAGGGGGTTTCGGGTTGCAATACCCGCTCACAGAAAACCAATAGAGTGGTACGAGGCGATCGCCCATCTCATCCCCATGATGTCTGATTCACAACTACTCCCCAAACAACAGCAAGCTTTGGAGAAATTTTTAGCCGGGAATGCGCCGACACCACTGCTAATAGAAAGAGTGGGGGGACGCAAGTTACCCAAGTACAAGCCAGGATCGCACTCCGCTAATACCATTCTGCGATGCCTGCGGCGGGCTGCGCCTACCCACTTCACCGATCACAAAGGTTGCAACCGTAGTAAGTTCGCTGATATTTGGTTGCCTGATGGTACGGTCAAGTCTTTGTCAATTCAAGGTGCAGCCATTTTGCAAGGTTTTCCGTCTTGGTATGAGTTTCCCAACGAGACTGCTACGGCTGGGTCAATCATCGGCTACTCTGTCCCTCCCAGTTTCGCAACACAACTATTTATATCTGCACAGAGCAAATTATTCGGAGTGACTGTATGACTAACCTTGTTCAAAACTTAGAACAGTGCTGGTACATTTCTTTGCCGTGGGGTCAGCAAATCCCACCGTTACTGGTCAGTCTGTTAGAGCGAGTCTATGTTAAATCTGCCAATGCTTTCGGCTACTGCACTGGTGTCGAGTGGTCACCACAGGGTTGGAAATACGAGATTGCTACTGGTAATGACAACTAACGATGCCCTAGCCTACAGCAGACGGAAACCTTGGGAAACAATAATATCCTCTACGCTTGTTGCGTCTATTTATATAGCTCAACTTATATAGCTCAACCCTTGATCTTCGAGAAAATATCACCAAATCGACAGAACCATCTGCTTTAGCTGGCAAGATAGAATCGTAATGAAAGTTAACATTGTTAAATATATCTTCAATTATGTTTCCTAACCTTGTGGAAGATACCAAAGAATACTGGTGCAAGTTAAATGAGTTAGAAGTTGCTTACCAAAAAGGTGAAGTCTCTATTGAAGAGGTAGATGCGAGGGTTAAATTGCTGATGACTGAATTAGGTAAAAGTCGCCAGGCAGCATTAAACTACGTTTTGAATAGCTTTTACCATTTTTTGAATGAGCAAGGAGAAGCAATTGTTGGTATAGCAATTTTAGGAGTCATTAGCTACGCTTGGGTGGTTCTCAGCTAAGTAGGCGGCTAGAATAAAATGTAAGATACAGCAGTTTTCTTTTGCATGAGGTACAAAGTCACTGGTTTTGAGGCAGGAGGCAGGAGGCAGAAGGCAGGAGGAAGAAGGCAGGAGGAAGAATAATTTGGTTTGTGAATCCTTGATTCTGCACCTCATTTAGTTGCAAAGTGCTGTAAAAGAGATTTGCTCTTTATAGAGGGGCAATATTGCTAATGACTGCACCCATAAAGATAAATTGGCAATGTTCTAGATCGGTTGCTATGTCCTTAAACTAGTAAACCAAACTCATAGCGGTTGATGAATGAACCTATAACTATGCCGTGCATCTCCTCTGTTTTAGAAAAGCAAATTGTCTTCCGAGCTAGCTGTTTGATTCTTGTTTGTTCACTGTTCACTGATTTAATCACTCCCAAGTAATATCTGCATTTTGGAATAGTGGCAATTGAATCACTTGGGTCTGTTTGGCGTTATTTAGATTGGACAAGGAAATACCTAGTAATCTGATACTGCGATTCTCCAAGTCAATCGACTCAAACAGTGCTTTGGCTATCTCAAAAATCGTAGAGAGTTCACTGATGGGAGCAAGCATTGTCTTACTACGGGTTAACTGCTGATAGTCAGAAAATTTGACTTTCAGAGTTAATGTGCGGCCTCGCGTTTCATGCTGCTCCAACCGTTGCTCGACAATTTGGGCAATCTGTTCGAGTTCTTGCAACATCTGACCGACATCGCTTAAGTCTTGTGCAAACGAGGTTTCTGCACCAATTGACTTGCGAACCCGATTTGCTTCAACTGGGCGGTCATCTTCTGCTCTGGCAATCTTGTAGTAATAATGACCTGCTTTACCAAAATGCTGTGTTAGCTCAGTCAGCGATGCCTGCGGCAACGTCAGAGACGAACGCGTTTTCAAATCCGCACCACTATGAATGCCCAGTGAGTGCAGCTTCGCCGCCGTAACTTCTCCTATACCGTGAAACTTCTCAATCGCTAGCTTCTCTACAAAGGCGATGGCGCTCGCGCCCGCCTTCTCTACGAGACGCTCCGCGAACGGCATCGCATCCTCTGGCAAAATAACCGTCAGTCCGTTGGGCTGATTCATTGGCTTTAGTATTGCATATGCAACACGAATTGGACAGGAGGAACAGATGTTACTTGATACCTTTGGGGATGAGTATGAAGTTTACAAGCAATGCACAAAACGATTAATTCCTTACCTGTTCTAATTTGTTCAGTTGATATATAGGACAAATGAATTTTGGCCTTAACCAAGAAGTATTGATACCAGCCTCAGTTTCTCCTGCTTCTTCACTCTTCGGCAGCATTTGATTAACTTTTGGGTTCGGAGATAGCAGCAGGCGAGCGCAGATATTACCCTGTGTTGTTTCGAGAAAATGGGGGATTTCTGCCCAATGGTATATCGCCCTTGCGGGAGGTTATACAACGTTCTTCCTTGACGTTGCCGGAGATATTGTATTGCGAGAGTTGGGGCAATTGTTCAAGAGGATGATTCGCGGCTGTGACATTGCTTGTCGCTATGGCGGGGAGGAATTCATCCTACTTCTTCCAGAGGCTTCATTGCAAATCACTCAACTAAGAGCAGAGCAAATACGAATTGGAGCCAAACATCTCAATCTACAACATCGCCGTCAACCACTTGGCGCTGTTTCCCTTTCATTGGGAGTTGCCAGCTTTCCTCGACATGGTAATACTACTGAAACTCTAATCCAAGCTGCTGATGCTGCACTAACCCTAGCTAAAGCTACTGGACGGGATCTAGTTGTAGTTGCACAGTAATTAATTTCTCAGCGAACAATTGGCAGTATCAATATTCAAGAAAGCGATTTCAGACATAGGTATAATTGGTAATTAACTTATCCGTACATTTTCGATAGAGGTTGAAGGACAATAATCTATATTTTCATATTCTTCAGTAGATTTACGGGCGGAAAATTGATTTTAAATTGTTAGGTATAAGTACAGGATTTATGTATCTTAATTGCCAGTTGATTAGATTCAAAGGAAAAAATGAACTTAACTACTTACAAAAGAAATACAGTCAGTTTTGTAATAGTAGTAGGAATTATGGCTGGCATTGGTATGATCTCCTATCGAAATCTGCTGGAATATAAAAAAAATATTCGATGGGTAACACACACATACACAGTCATTGAAAACACGAAAGAAGTAATTTTACAAATTAGTAATGCAGAGACTGGACAAAGAGGTTATCTGATTACAGGTAAAGGGCAATATCTCCAACCATATAATATTGCAACTAACAAGATCCCCAAAACACTTCAAGTTTTACGTCAATTGACTAGAGATAACCCTAATCAACAGCGACGTCTTTCTATCTTTGAATCTTTAATTGCTAAAAAACTGGCTTCGCTTAAAATAACGGTGAATTTAGCAACAAATAAGAATTTACCATTGGCGCTACAGAGATTCGAGAGTAAGGAAAGTCAGAAGCTTTTTGTTGGCATTCAAATGCTTGCTAAAGATATAGAAAGCGAAGAAAATCATTTGTTGAAACAGCGAACAATAGAGATGAACCTCAGCGCTGCCAACACAAATGCATTTACTATTTTTGCCAGCATTATAGCTTCTGCTTTAGTTGGTTTAGCAATGTTGTTCACTAACCAAGAACTAGCTAAACGCAAGCGGGTTGAGAATTCTCTCCAGCAGACTAGTGAATATTTAGAAAGTATAGTTAGGCAACGCACAGATGAACTTATAAAAACTAATCAACAATTGCAAACTGAAATTTATCAGCATGAACACACTCTCAATGCATTATCACTTCGAGAAAAGGAATTTAAAGCACTAGTTGAGAATGCACCTGACATTATTGCTAGGTTTAATACTCAATTACGCTACGTTTATGTTAATCCAGCTTTTCAAAAGCTTACAAACATTTTACCCCAAACTTTTATCGGTAAAGCTAATAGACAGTTGAGTTTACCAGAAGAATTTTATCAAATATGGGAATATAAAATTCAGTCTGTTATTCAAACTAAGCAAGAGAACGAGTTTGAATGCAGTTTTCCCAAAAATTCAGGTACAGAATACTACCATACTCGCTTATTGCCTGAGTTTGCTGCCGATGGTTCAGTAGAATTTGTTATGAGTATTGCTCGTAATATTACTGCTCTAAAACTTGCACAGGCACAATTAATCCATGATGCCTTTCATGATTCTCTAACCGGACTGCCTAACCGTGCTTTATTTATCGAACGCTTGGAGCGTGCTATTGCGCTGACAAAACGACGTACAGATTATAAGTTCGCTGTCTTTTTCCTTGATGTAGATCGCTTTAAAGTTGTCAACGATAGTCTCGGTCACACAATTGGCGACCAATTACTAAATGCCATCGCACGAAGACTAGAAACCTGCTTACGCTCTCAAGACACAGTTGCTCGTATTGGAGGAGATGAGTTCACAATCTTGCTTAATGATTTCAAAAACTTGAATGACATAACGCTCGTAGTTGAAAGAATAAATGCAGTTATCACATCTGCCTTTAACCTCAATGGACGCGACGTATTTACTAACGTCAGCATTGGTGTAACCCTTAGTAAAACTAGTTACAATCTGCCTGAAGAAATCCTACGTGATGCTGATATTGCTATGTATCGTGCTAAGGCATTGGGGAAAGCACGCTACGAGCTATTTGACTCAACCATGTACGCCCAAGCTACAGAGCTAATGCAGTTAGAGATGGATTTACGACGCGCAATTGAACACCAGGAATTTATAATTCATTATCAACCGATTATTTTATTAGAAACTTACAAAGTAATTGGCTTCGAGGCTTTAGTACGTTGGCAGCACCCCCAACAGGGATTTGTTTCTCCAGAGAAGTTTATTCCCATAGCTGAAGAGACTGGGCTGATTGTCCCTATTGGTTACTGGGTAATGCGTGAAGCTTGCCGTCAACTGCGTGTTTGGCAGGAGCAATTTCCTACTAACCCACCCTTAACAATCAGTGTCAATATTTCCACTAAACAGTTTTCACAACCTGATTTAATTGGACAAATTCAACAAATCTTGCAAGAGACTGGAGTTGAAGGCAGAAGTTTGAAACTGGAGATTACTGAAAGCGCAATTATGGAAAATACCGAATCTGCTACTGCTATGCTCTTACACTTGCAACAGATGAGTGTCCAGTTACACTTAGATGATTTTGGCACAGGCTATTCATCTTTGAGTTACCTACACCGCTTCCCCACTAATGCTTTAAAGATTGATCGTTCTTTTGTAATGAACATTGGTGTTAATGGAGAAAACTTGGAGATTGTTCAAGCAATCATTACTTTGGCACACAGTCTTAATATAGATGTGGTTGCAGAGGGTGTAGAAACTGTTGAGCAACTCGCACAGCTTTCACTTTACAAATGCAAATATGCACAAGGATATTTTTTCTCCAAACCCTTGAATAGTAAATTAGCCAGCGCCTTAGTCGCATCTGGGCTGAACTTTGAGTCGAACTAATTTTATTCTTGCATCGTATTGATCACTGAGTAATGCGTGAAGCTTGCCCTCAACTTAAACTAAATTTGATTTACAACAGCTTTCAAACGCTTTAAGCGCTGATTCTGTTCTGACCTCTTCCTCAACGGCCAGACGGATAGAGCAAAACTGTGATTGCTCTGACTAACACTTCCGGCTCCACAGGTTTTGTGATATGAGTTTGAAATCCGACCTGAAGTGTCCGTTGCTGATCCGTTTCTGTGGCATAGGCAGTGAGCGCAATGGCTGGGATCGTTCCACCTTGATGAGGTGGGCGCGAGCGAATTTGCTCTAGTAGCATATAACCGTCCATCTGGGGCATCCCAATGTCACTCACTAGCACGTCAGGAATAGATTGTTCCAGTGCTTGTAATGCTTCTAAGCCAGAAGCAACGGCTCTGACCCTTGCGCCACTCTGGCTTAACACGAAAGCCTGAAATTCACGAGTATCTGGCTCATCATCTACCAGTAAAATTTGCATCCCTGCTAGCGGCAGGGAAGCATCTGCTGGGGTCTGGATAGGTTGAGGTGCAAGCGATGGTGGCTGTGGTATCGTCGGCAGTTGAACGATGAAGGTTGCGCCTTGCCCTTCACCAATGCTGTCTGCTCGAATCATGCCGCCGTGCATTTCGACAATTTGCCGCGCGATCGCCAGTCCCAATCCCAAGCCGCCAAATTGGCGTATGGTTGAGCTATCCTCTTGTCGAAAATACTCAAACACATGAGGCAAAAACTGCCCATTGATACCTTTGCCTGTGTCAATAACTCGAATTTGTGCCAGCTCGTCGAGTTGCCGCAGTTCAATAGTCACTAGTCCGCCGTTGGGTGTGAATTTGACGGCATTGGTCAGCAAGTTCCAGACAACCTGCTGCAAACGAGCGGCATCTCCAGAAACCGGAGCAATCGCTGGAGCAAAATCCAGCACGATGCCAATATTTTTTGCCTCTGCTGCTAATCGCACAGTTTCTATAGCAGCAGAAATTACAAAGGTCAAACTGACAGGAGCTACAGTTAAAGATAGTTTACCTCGCATAATGCGGGAGATGTCGAGCAAATCTGAGATCAATTGCGTCTGGAGTTTGGCATTACGTTCAATGGTTGCTAAAGCTTCTCGTTGACGGGCAGCATCGAGTTTGCCGTTCTGTAATAATCGTGTCCATCCTAAAATTGGATTGAGGGGCGAACGCAACTCATGTGACAGCACTGCCAGAAATTCATCTTTGATCCGATTGGCGTTCTCGGCGGCTTCTCGTGCGGTTTGTTCTCGTTGTAAGAGTTGTTCTCGTTGGGTCTGGGCGCGTCTGAACTCTTCAATGTCTGTGCTAGTGCCAAACCACTGCACAATTTGTCCTTGTTGATCACGAATGGGGATCGCTCGGGAGAGAAACCAACGATAGGTATTATCAGAGGAGTGTTTCAAGCGAAATTCAGCTTGATAGGGTATCCCTGTTACCAGCGCAGTACTCCACAGTTGACTTGCTATCTCAAAGTCATCCGGGTGAATGACTCCAGTCGCATAATGAATATCTTGAGTCTGCTCCAATGTCAACCCAGTGTAAGTTGTCCATTGCTGATTCACGTATTGCGTCTTGCCTTGAGCATCGGTAATCCAAACCTGTTGCGGCATCGCGTCCGCCAGTTGGCGAAATTGCGCTTCTCGTTGCAAAATTGTCGCTTCTGCCTGCTTGCTCTGGGTGATGTCGGCATTTACACCAATAAATCGCAACAGTGAACCGTCGGCGGCAAATTCAAACTGTCCGTTGACTTCGATCCAGCGTATTGTCCCGTCTCGGCGACAAATACGGTAACTTGTTTGGCGCAAACTGCCCGTTTGCATCGCTTGGGTAAATTTGGCTCCAAAGGCTTGAGCATCGTCTGGATGCAGGTAGCTGTTAAAAAACTCTTGCGCCGAGACTGAACCATCGGCGGGCGTGAGTCCGAACATTTCGTACAGTCGATCATTCTCCCAGATTGTGACATCCTCTGGTACTTTCCACTCGAATATTCCCAACTGTGCTGCTTCGGTCGCAATAACCAGGCGTTGTTCACGCTCACGCAAGGCTTGTTCTGCCTGCTTGCGATCATGGATATCGACGGATGCACCGACCCAGTGAATAATCTCGCCGGTTTGCGGATCTCGGTAAGGCTCGGCGCGAACTAGAAACCAGCGATAGGTTCCCGCCGCCGAGCGAATCCGGTGTTCGACTGAGAAAAGGCTGCCGTTGCGTCGCGCTTCGTTAAACGCCCCCATTGTGCGATCACCATCTTCCGGGTGAACAAAATTAGCAGCTACCTCCGCTGCTATCGTCTGTTCGTAAGGAACGCCTGTGTAGTCGCTCCATTGCTTGTTGAAGAACTCAACCCGCCCCTCTGCATCTGTAATCCAAACAATTTGCGGCACAGCATCCGCCATCAGCCGGAAACGCTTCTCACTCCTCCGCAAAGCGGCTTCGGCATGGGCGCGTTCGACGGCGGCCCAAGTCCGCTCGGCAACTTCTTCGGTCAGGGCAATTTCTTCCGGTTTCCAGTCCCGTGGTGCGGCAGCGTGAACCGCCAGTCCCGCCACAAATTTCCCTTTCTTGACGAGGGGAATGCCGATGTATGCCCCAATCTGAATTGCCGCGTAAGCGGATTGCTGCTCTAGGGAAAGATATGGATCGGCGGATACATTGGGCGAGGACACAGTATGCCCTGCCCGATACGCCGCCAGCAGTTTGGTACCGAAGGAATCAATCGAGTAGTGACCAGCAACTGTATCGGCTCCATTGACATAATCCTGCTCAACCACGTAATCCGTGCCACGAACCTCGAAGTACAGTACACGGTTTGCGCCAAGATATTCACCCAACACACGGCTAGCGGTCGCCTGAATTTCCACGGAGTCAGCCAGCAGGCGGAGTGCATCGGTGAGGTAAACGCGGAAAGCATCCAATTGAGCGGCTCGCCCCACAATTTCTTCCGCCTGCAAGCGTTCGGACTCGATGCGCTTGCGATCGCTAATATCTTTGAATACAATCGCTACTTTTCGGTCTTCCGGTTTCCCCGTACGGCAGGCATAAACATCAAAACATCGCTTCAACGGCGCAGAACGATTCTCGAAGCGAACGGGTTCACCCGTCAATGCAACTGAGCCGTAGGTTTCAATCCAAAAGTCTTCTATATCTGGCACTAACTGACGTGCTGTTTTCCCGACGGCTTGTTGCAATCCGGTTTGTTGCTCAAACACTGAATTAATTTCTAAAAAGCGATAATCAACTGGCGTGTCGTTCTCATCAAACAGTATTTTGGCGATGCAAAAACCTTCGTCGATTGACTCAAACAAGGTGCGATATTTTGCTTCCGACTCGCGCAGGGCAGCTTCAGCATAAGCACGTTCAACAGCTGCCCACGTCTGTTCTGCGGTTTCTTCAACCAGTTTGACCTCGGTTTGTGTCCACTGACGCGGCGTGGATTGTTGAGCCGCAAGCAGGGCAACGAATTGATTGTTTTTGATCAGCGGTACATCAATGTGTGCAGCAATATCAATCTCACGGTATCTCGTTTTCTGGGCATGGGTATATTTTGGATCATTGGGAATATCGGTTACAACTTGGGTATGTCCAGCCTGATGGTCAGCAGTTAGGTTGCGTCGGTAGTCCTCTAAACGGTATCGTCTGTCTAACTGGGCTACACCACTGGTGTAGTTGCAATGAACGAAGACCTCCTCACCAGCCGACACCACTTCGATGTAAATGACACGACTTGCCCCTAAAGATTCACCCAAAATGCGAGCAGCGATCATTTGTATCTCTGAAGCATCGGTGAGCGGACGAAGGGCATCGGCAAGTTTGACTCGGAACGCATTGAGTTGATTCACTTGGCGTAAGGCGGCTTCAGCAGAGCCATTCTTTTGCCCTTGGGCCTCTGGCTGCGTCTCTTTGGATGGCTTACTTTGCTCAAGTTCAGTCAGTAGAATCTGCACTGCCGCTTTCAGGTCGTCTGACCAGGTTTCCACAGCACCTAATGGCGTTTGCGACCAATCGTGCGCTCGCAGCAACGCTCCCAACTTACCGCTTCCACCAAACAACTTCTCAGCCATTGCCCTCAATTCCTCTGCCCTGATGCGTTTAATTTTTTATCAAACAGAATACATGCTTCAGTCACCAGAATGGGCTAAACCTTAGCTATCCGCTAACAAAATTGAATTCTGAATCGATTTAGCGAATGAATAAGTGGGTTTAACACCCCCGCTAAATCGAACGCAAGAGCGTCTCTGAAAGAGATGATTGAGCGGTCTACAATGAGTGGGGGATTCAAACCCGCCACTCATTGATTCTGACTCCTGAATTCTGACTTCTGAATTCTTCAAAAAAAATATTTTCCTCGTATTTCCTGGCTGCGTTCTCGTACCGTGGTGTCGGCTCAATACTGCTCGCTTTTTGCATTTTTAACTCGGAATTTGGTTTGGGAAAAAGGTTAAAGGTTTTTTCTTTCCCCTTCCCCTTTTCCCCAAAACCCGACAAATATTGGGTGTCGGCTGACTCCGAAAGCTGATTCAAAAGCATCTCAATTTGCTTAAGGGCTAAAGGAGAGGGAGTAGTATGTCCATTCTCCCAGCGATTAATTGTTGGGAAGGATACTCCAAGGTGAACCGCAAACTTCTCCTGGGTCAGCTTCAAGTTTTGCCGGAGTTCTCGAATCAATTGACTGACGGCTGGCTGCTCAATACTAACGTATTACTGATGAAACGCCATATTACTCGCAATTTATAAAGTCCTTTACAGTCTTGGGTAATTTCAACAAAAAAGCAATGCATCTCAAGACACAAGTTGTTTTTTAACAGGCTCGTTAACAATTTCAATAATTCAAATTCTTAGCGAGAATGGCACGATTGAAAAGCTAAAATCTCCTTGCTGGCTATCTTGTTGGGGGTAGAGCGTGAGCTGAGTGTGTTTAAGAAGATTTGCTATAAAATTAATGCATTTTATAAATGCAAGACTAGCTTACTCCAGAAGTAATACAGGTAGTTTTTCCGTAAGAATTCAGCACCCAGGAGTCAGAAGCCAGAATATATGATCTACTGCGATTTTTTGAACTAGCCAAAATGCTGACGAAGCATTATTTGCCACCATCACTTGAATTTCATATCTTTTAAGGACATAACTAGTTAGGACAAGAAGAATATTTTGTTATCATCTACTATAATAACTGTCAATCCTTTGAATATATTTGTGTCTATACCTGTTCTCTCGTCTGAAGAATGTCCAAGCTCGAAATTTTCTATCATCAGATTAAACTGTTGATTGCTTGATTCAGGTGACAATCCATAACTTATTCCTGCAACTCATAACACACAAGCATCAGAGTTAATAGTATAAATAAATGTATTGCGTATTTATTTATACAAAACCTCAAGATTGTAGCGAAAATATAAACAAATCTCTTGTACCAAAAAGCGTTGCTCCTAATCTTTATTAGTCTCAGTAGTAACTTAGAAATAATTGGAGTTAGCTTTTCATATCTGGCTAGCAAGTAACCCCATTGAATGATGAGAAAAATTGCTTCTCTAGCTAAAAATGACTAAACAACAGTATGAGCTTCATTTAAATATGTCAGTTAAAAAAGGAGAAAAACAAGATAATACTAATAAGCTTATTCTAATTTGTGATGATGTTAGAGACAATAGTGTTTTCCTCCAAACTGTATTACAAATGGAAGGTTATGAAGTTGATATCGTGGATTCAGGAGCGGCAGCGTTAGCTAGACTTGAATCCAAAATACCTGATCTACTTTTACTTGATGTGATGATGCCTGGCATGGATGGGTATGAAGTCGCGCGTCGTATCCAAAACAACCCGATTCTACAAAATCTGATTATTTTGTTCATTACGGCACATGGAGACGAGTTTTTCAATCAGCAGCCTGATGTAAGAGTCAGAGCAGTTATCCGAAAGCCAGTTGAGCCGGATGTACTAATAAAGTATGTTCAGGCTGCTCTGTTGTAAATGCATCATTTATAACCATTATCTCTGAATAAAGCTCTTATTATTAGGAAAATTTTCGGAATTCCGAGCTAAAATTTCTTGAACTTTAGCTGTTACTGTATCAGGGTCAATCGGCTTCTTGATGAACCCATCTATCTTTATATCAAGAGCTTTATCAGCATCATCTTCATCGAAACTTGTCACCAGCAAAATTGGAATAAATTGAAATTTCGTCGATTCTCTGAGGTGACGAACAACTTCAAATCCATCCATTTTTGGCATCATTACATCTAGTATCAACAGATCCGGTGGGTTAGCAGTTGTTTCAAGAAAAGCTAGCACTGCTGTACCCGAATCAACGATCTCAATCAAACAGTCTTCTGCTTGTAAAATCGTTTTTAAAAGAAAAGAGTCATCAGCCACATCGTCACAAATCAAGATCCGCTTAATAACACTCTTCATTGCCCTTTTTTGAGAATAAGTAGCTTTTTATGCTAATTAAACTAGCAAAAGCTAAATCTTACTACTATTTTTGCAGGGATTCAATGCCTTACTTATTAAAAGTAGATGAAGATTGTATCTTATTTTGTGTTTGTACTCAGATCGTAGACAATTACAGTACCACAGACAATACCCGGTTGAACCACTGTATTTGTACTTTGTGAGTGGCAAAGGAAAGTAATCTTGTTTTCTGTGGGTTAAGTCTGCTGAAAACGACCTGACAAATTTGCTACCATGACTATTAACTCATCTGGATCAAATGGCTTGGATAAGTACATTTGAAAGCCTGTCATCAGCGCCCGCTTTCGGTCTTCTTCTTTGGCATAAGCACTCAAAGCGATCGCTGGGATTTTTCCCCCTTTTTCTACTGGTAAAGCCCTGATTTTGCGAATAAAGCTGTAGCCATCCTCCTTTGGCATACCAAGATCCGAAATCAGTATGTGTGGTATTCCCGACTCTAACGCTGACAAGGCTTGGGCTACTGATGCTGCTTCATTCACCAAAGCACCATGTTGCTCCAAGATAAAAGCAACAAGCTCACGTCCATCAGCTTCATCATCAACAACTAATATTCGTAAACCGTTGAGTAAAACTTGATCATCAGCTTTTGCAGAAATTGATTCTGCGCCAGTAGAATTGTTTGATTTATTCATCAAGGGCAACCGCACACTAAAGGTTGCTCCAAGTCCCTTGCCAGCACTTTGCGCTTCTACTGTTCCATCGTGCATTTCCACTAGATAGCGGACAATTGCCAACCCTAAACCTAGCCCCCCGTAAGTTCGAGTTGTACTTGCATCTGCTTGACGGAAACGGTCAAAAATGTACGGTAATACTTCAGCATTAATTCCGACTCCTGTATCTTTGACCACCAAGAGCGCATTTGTATCTGTGACTTGTAGCCCTATCTCAACCCGTCCTCCTGATGGTGTAAACTTAACTGCATTAGAGAGCAGATTCCACACTACTTGCTGTAAACGACTAGCATCTCCCCAAACATAACTGGCACTCTCCTCAAGCATGAACTCGATAGTAATATCTTTAGCCTGGGCTTGTGGTTTTACAGTTTCTATCGCCTCTAGAATTACTGAAACCAGAGATACTGGACACTTCTCCAGCCGCAGTTTTCCCTGAATAATGCGTGACACGTCCAGTAAATCATCTATTAATTTCGCTTGCGCTTTAGCATTGCGCTCAATAGTTTCCAAAGCACGAGCAGTCGCAGATGAATCCAATTTCCCTTGGCTTAACATCTTAACCCAGCCAAGCATTCCATTGAGTGGTGTGCGAATCTCATGGGAAAGCACTTGCAGAAATTCATCTTTCATCCGATTAGCTGCCTCCGCTTCAACTCGCGCTGCCTGCTGTTGAATTCGTTCGGTTCGTTCAGCTAACGCATCTTTACGCAGTTGCGACAATTCCAAATTTGCTCTCACCCGTGCCAGCAGTTCTCGCGCCGAAAAAGGTTTGATCAGGTAATCATCCGCACCCATCTCTAAGCCTTCAACGCGAGATTCTTCACCAGCGCGGGCAGATAGCAGGATAATAGGTACTTCCCGAGTGGATGATTCAGAGCGCAATTCGCGTAACAATTGCAAACCGTCGATTCCCGGCATCATAATATCGCTAAGTACTAAATCCGGTATTTGTCTGCGGGCTGCTGCTAAGGCAGCTACTCCATCTGTGACTGCCTCTACTTCGTAATCTCCTTGGAGTAAATGCTTTAAATAATCGCGCATATCTGCGTTGTCATCAGCTAACAAAATACGAGCAGAACTGGGCAGAGAAGTAGAGGGGCTGGGGGGCAGAGGAGAGGAACTGCTGTAAGTTCTCCCCTGCACAAGTTCTCCCCTGCACAAGTTCTCCCTGGGAGCTTGGGGTAGCCAACGCCATGCTTCTTCCACAAACGCAACTGCGCCCGAAGCAGTCGAAGGCAAATTGCGATTAGCTCCAATACGCTCTGCGGGCAAATGAGCTACCCCAAACGGCAGTGTAACTATAAAAGAACTTCCCTGATTTTCTTGACTGGTGACGCGAACTTCACCACCATGAAGTCGAACCAAATCCTGTACAAGTGATAACCCAATACCAGAGCCTTCGTAAGTCCGACCTTGTGACCCTTGTACACGATAAAATCGCTCAAACAAGCGTGGTAACTCTGCTTGGGGAATTCCTGTACCTGTATCTCGCACTTCCATTTCCACACGTTCCCCATCACAGCGCAAGGCAACAGTGATTTCTCCAGCAAAGGTGAACTTGAAAGCATTACTCAACAAATTCAAGACAATTTTTTCCCACATTTCGCGGTCTACGTAGACTGGTTGTTGTAATGGTGGACAATCTACTATTAAACGTAAACCTGCTTTTTCAATCGCTGAACGAAAAACACTCGCTAGTTCACTGGTAAATACAGCTAGGTCTGTTGGCTCGTAAATAGCTTGAATTCGATTTGCTTCAATCCGGGAAAAGTCTAATAATGTGTTGACTAGCTTCAGCAAACGCAGACTGTTGCGCTGTACTAATTGCAATTGCTCGCGTGACTCTATTGTTAGTGAAGCGTTTTGCTTACTTAAAACATCCTCTAATGGCCCTAACATCAATGTCAAAGGTGTACGGAACTCATGAGAAACATTATTAAAAAATGCTGTCTTCGCCCGATCTAGCTCGGCTAGGGCTGCGGCTTTTTTGCGTTCTTCTTCGTATGCCCCTGCATTGCGGAGGGAAATTGAAATCTGTCCAGCTAACAACTCATAAAACGACTTATAGCCTTCATCCAAAGCACGATTCGGACTGATTCCTGCTATTAATACCCCAAGTGGTGCAGTAATATTTGATGACGGAATCGGCAGCACTAATGCCTGATCTACAATTTCCCCCCAAGGACCACCAGTAATGGTGATATAGCGCTTGATATTTTCAACTACAACTGCTTGCCCTGCCATCACCTGGGCAAATGGCCATATACCATCCGATTTCTGAACTAGGACACTTGTTGGTGCGATCTGATCATTTTCAACCACACGCACACTGCCAAATAATTTTATTGCTTTAGCGTCTGACTCATCACTCAAGTACAATAGCGCAAACGGCACATCTAAGGGATATTCCGCTATCGTGGACAAGATATCTTTACACGTTGCCTCTACGCTGCGTGTATCTTCCGCCCTGGCTGCCAAATCGCGTTGCAAGCGTAAGCGGCGCTCCCCTAGTACCTGCTGCGTCACTTCGCTACACA
>JAHHHR010000102.1 GCA_019359245.1 Nostoc desertorum CM1-VF14
GCTGACCACTGTCATGCAAGGATTTTGGGCTATTTTACCTTCTTTCCTTGCACCTGAATATACTTCTAGGGTCTTTTTATCTACAGACTGTCACCTTTTCTTTCTTTTTCAGCAAGCCCTAATTAGACAACGAATCTATGGGTTGGTCATGGGATACGAAAACTTAAATGACCATGAAGAATTACGTCATGATCCGATGTTTGCCCTAGCGTTAGGAAAAAGAATTGGAGTACAGGATGAGCCTGCAATATTAGCAGGTAATACCAAATTAATATGAAGCTGCATAGAATAAAGCTTCCAAGATAAAGTTGTAAGAAGAGACAGAAATTACCTGCTCAAAAGTAAGTTGGTCGAATATTTCTTGGATGCGATGCCTACGGCGGGCTACGCCTACGCGTAAAGTTTGTAAAGAAGAGAAAAGCTGATTTTTGAGTGGTTTCTTGAGGAGCTGCCAAAGCCTTTCAATGGGATTGAGTTCCGGGGCTGAAGCTGGTTGAAACAAAGGAATAATATTTTCTGGCCAACGAATTGCGGAACTTGTATGAGCAGGTGCTTGATCAATCTGTAAAATAGCGTAATCACTACCTAATTGCACAGATAGCCAGTCCAAAAACTGTTGAAAACACTCACCATCTAGTTTTGGATATTCATACAGGAAATGATCTCCAGTCAATGGTTCAACTGCACCATAAATCCACGCATTTATCTCTGGGCCATATCACCTTAACAGTAGGCTTGACTCCGGAAGCTGTAATCACTTTTCCTGTAAGAGTTTTCAGTCCAACCCTAGTTTCATCCTGGCACAGGTAGCGAACACACTTGCCGGGTGCTAGATGAACTTCATGACAATTGAGTATGGTACCGAGTTTTTTTTAAACTCAGAAACTAATTTTTCGTCTTGTTTATGGCTTTGAGGGCGAGGTACTTTCAATTTTGCACCCAATCGATATCGAACCAACGCATAAACAGTTGCATATTCAATATCTTGCCCATGTTCTTGTTTCAACCATTCAACTATTGCACCATAGCTGGCAAACCCTTTCCCTGTTTTTAACTCCTCCTCGAGTGCTGCGTAGTTTACCGCCGTAGGCATCGCAGCATCATCGATCTTCCGCTTTGCCCCTGGTGCTTTCTTGATTTCTAATAAGCCTGACAGCCCATCAGTTCTGTATTTCTGCAACCATCTCGTGACCGTTGAAGTATCTTTTGCCAAGCGTTTTCCGATTTCTTGCTGCTCCAAAACCTGCCCGCTTTTGATCCACCACAGCATAATAAGCTTTTCTTTCTGGTTTCCTAAATTCGCTGTTTGTAGACGTTTTTTAAGTTCTTCTTCGCTCTCTGCGATTTCAATCTTAAAAGGGCGGCTCATGGTTATTTTAATTTATCGAGTTTGTTTTCTCCATTATATGCAGCTTCATATAAAATTGGTATAAGGTTGCTTGAACATATCCGATTAATGCATCGGGATCAGCAGGCTTTCGGATAATTCCATGCACCTTCACATCAAGTTTTTGCCGAAAAAATGCTTTTTCATCAGCTGTGATCAACACAATAGGTAAAGATTCTAAAAGAGGATTACTTTTAATGCGGCGAACTACTTCGTACCCATTCATAACAGGCATCATTACATCTAGTAGAAGTAGGGCAGGTCTTATAGATTCCAGAAAAGCAAGTGCTGCTGCTCCCGAATCCACAGTTTCAACCTCATAACCCTCCATTTCTAAGACTTAGCTGATGAGCAAAAGAAAAAGAAATCCGGTCGTCGTCCTAAATTAATTATTGAAGACAAAGTTTTAATGGTTATTCAATATTGGAGGGAATACCGTACTTATTACCATATTGGGTTAGAGTGGGGACTTTCAGAATCTGCGGTCTGTCGGATAGTGTATAAAATTGAAAACATATTAATCAAGTCCAGAAAGTTTCGTTTACCTGGTAAAAAATAATTATGGAAAATGTCATCCCAAGAAGATTTGGTAGTGATGGATGTCACGGAAAGTCCAATTGAAAAACCATCAAGAAATCAAAAAAGTTTTTTAGCGGGAAACAGGGAGAGCATACTTTAAAAACGCAAGTAGTAATTCACCAAAAAAGTACTGCTATCATTTGCTTAGGGCATGGCAAGGGCAGAATTCATGATTTTAAGCTATTTAAAAATAGTGGGATTAAATTTGGAGAATTGCTCAAGGTTATAGCAGATAAAGGCTATCAAGGAATTAATAAAATCCATCAGTTGAGTCAAACACCGATTAAAAAACCAAGAGGTGGAAGGCTGACAAAAGAACAAAAGAAATCTAATCGAGAACTCAATCGATTATGAATCACTGTTGAACACGTAAATCATCGTCTAAAAATCTTTAAAATCTTGGATTATAGATATCGAAATCGTCACCGACGCTTTGGTTTAAGGTCGAGTTTAATTGCGAGAATTTATAATTACGAATTAGCCCTATAAATCAGGTCAAAAAATTAAATTAATCAAATAATTTCGTTTTTTTTAATAACCGAAACGAAGTTTGCTGCCTTTTTTCAGCTAGTGATTGCGCTTATAATACTTGCTCGAAAAAAATGATAATCTCTTACTGTTTTAATGCCTAAAAATTTAAACTGAAATAACCTTCTATCCCACCACAAAATATTTATTCAAGAGTTCTAGACTAAACTGCTGTTTAATCCATAAATGCACCATTACCCCAAGGAGCAATCATAGGCTGTAGAGGGCGTTTGCTAATCGGGCAGGGATGAGGGGGCGGCAATAGGGGAAGCTTAAGCCAAAGGCAATCGCAGATGTGATAATTGTCGCTCCAGTACAAGTTTACAACCTTACTTTCCGGCAATGGCAACTGGGAGTAGTGAAAGACTACTGGGAGCTAGGGGGGGTTTGGTGCCGGTGCGCTGTGGGAGGCGAGGGCTTTTATGTTTTCAGTGGAGAGTTGGAGCAGTTAAATAGAATTTAGGAAGTAATTGAATCATAGGCAGACAAACTTGCGGTTAAAGTTCACTTGCGTAAACAGAGGAGTGCAACTTGACTGTTTGAGGAATCAAACTTTCTAGAGCATCAGCACGAGTCAATACAGGTAACGTTTTGAGGGAGAATGGTGTTATTGAATCTCGGAAAATTAAGGTTTTCGGTGATTCTTATCTAAATTTAAGAAGGGCCGAGTGCAATCCGTTCCCCTCTCAAGTCGTTTTTCAACTTCCTCAATGTTATCAATTCCCATTCAAACGGGTGTGATCGCTGTTGCAGCCACCCAAAAAATGGCTGATGTTTCTGGTACAGCCCAACTAGTAGCCTTCTGGCTGCACGGCAAGTCTAAAGCTTCTCAGCGTTCTTATGAATCAAACATCCGTTGCTTTGTTGCGTTCCTGCTGGTTCAAAAGCCGGATGAAGTGAGGCTCAATGATTTGGGCTTGCGGACTATCACCATGAATGACGTACAAGCGTACTGTGATTATCTGGAGACTGTCATCAGTTCCAGTACAGGCAACCCCTTAAGCACTGATATCCGCAAGCGTAGAACCCTGGCAGTTAAGAGCCTGCTACGTTTTGGACATGAGGTTGAATATCTCAGGTACAACGCTACAATCAAAATTAAAGCCCCCAAGCCTAGACAAACTTTGGCTGAAAGGATTTTGAGTGAGATGGAAGTGATGACAATGATTGCGCTGACCCTACCAGGACGCGATCACTCACTTATTAAATTCATCTTCATCTACTATACTGGAGCGCGAGTCGGTGAAGTTGCTCGGTTAACTTGGCGCGACATTCGCCTTAACCGGGATGGGCAAGGACAAGTGACACTGTTCGGCAAGGGTCAGGAAACCAAGACAGTCATTATCCCCAAGGATTTGTATAAGGAGTTGCAATCTCTCAATGATGACCACAGCCCCAATGCTGCCGTGTTTATTAGCCGCAAAGGTCAAAAACCACTGGGTGATCGGCATATCAGGGAAATTGTTAACAACGCTGGTGTTCGGGCAGGAATCAAAGGTGTTAGCCCACACTGGCTAAGGCACAGCCATGCCTCACATCATTGGATCGGGGTGCGGCTCCTCAATTGGTACAACATACGTTGGGACATAAATCTTTGGATATTACAAGTCGCTATGCCCATGCGAAACCGAATGATAGCAGTGGATTGTATCTAGCAAGATAAAAGTATCCAATGAAAAAAATTATAGTCAAAAGCTTCGTAGTCATTATCAGCATTACCTTACTCACCTTTATTGTCATACCTAAAATTTTTACACAACTACGCCTGCTGTACTCGCAACTATACAACCTTGAGTGGGCTGGTTTTGGACCAGATGACGAAGAATCAAAATTAAAAACTACAAAGGAAGTCATAAACCCCAAGGACGGAAAAATTACCGAGCTTAAAGAAACAACTACGCGTTCTCAATCAGCAAAGACGTTGTGGGATTGGTTGGGCTTGGGTAGCATGATTGCTATTCCAGTTGTATTATTCTCCTTTCAACAAGCAGAGCAGAGGCGATCTGAAAAGCAGGCTGAAACTGAGAAACAAATAGCAGACAACAACTTACGTGAGCAATCTCTGGAGGGTTATATTGACCGAATGTCAGAATTGCTGATTGATAAAGAGCTAAAATTGTTGATTGGCAAAAAATTAAAAGAATCAGACCCCGAATACCAGAAGCTAGATGCAGCGCTTGATATAGTGCGTGCCAGAACATTATCAGTGTTGCGAAGGTTGGATCAGGATGGAGAACGAAAGGGAAGCATTATTCGTTTTCTAGTTGATGCAGAACTTATAAACAATCTGGATTTGAACGGTGCCAACCTCAGCGGTGCCTACCTCGAAGATGCAATCCTCAGCGGTGCCTACCTCGAAGATGCAATCCTCAGCTTTGCAATCCTCAGCTTTGCCAACCTCAGCCGTGCCAACCTCAGCGGTACCAACCTCAAAGGCGCCAACCTCAAAGGCGCTAACCTCAGCGGTACCAATCTCAAAGGCGCCAACCTCAAAGGCGCCAACCTCAGCGGTACCAACCTCAAAGGCGCCAACCTCAGCGGTACCAACCTCAAAGGCGCCAACCTCAGCGGTACCAACCTCAAAGGTGCCAACCTCAAAGGCGCCAAATTCAGCCGTGCCAACCTCAAAGGTGCCAACCTCAGCTTTGCCAACCTCAGCAGTGCCAACCTCAAAGGCGCCAAATTCAGCCGTGCCTATTTCCAAAATTCTGTCTACGATAACGACACAGAAATGCCTAAGAGTTTTGACCCTATCAAAAAAGGTATGTACTTGATTGCTCCTAGTGTCAATCTCAGCAGTGCCAACCTCAGCTTTGCCAACCTCAGCAGTGCCAACCTCGAAGGTGCCAACCTCAGCAGTACCAACCTTAGCCGTGCCAACCTCAGCTTTGCCAACCTCGAAGGTGCCAACCTCGAAGGTGCCAACCTCAGCAGTACCAACCTCGAAGGTGCTAAAAAGCTAACTCCTGAGCAAGTTAAATCTGCCAGCAATTGGGAGCTATCAAAATACGACAAGAGATTTCGCGCCAAGCTTGGTTTACTGCCGGAGCCAGATGAGTAAACTATCACTTATTGACGTCTATACAATTTAATTTAATTTAATACGTAATTTTTGCCACATGAAAACGATCGCTATTGTCTTTCGCAAGGAAGGCGCAGGTAAAGCCAATCGGCTTTATCCTGTCGTAGGCAATCGTCGATCCTAAAGCGCCGGTCGAGTAAAAGTAGTTGACAAAAGATACAATATTTGTTGTGCCCAATATCCGGGGTGCAAGGCATAAGGGGTATAAAATGCGTCCACCAATCTGGCAACCTCCCATCGAGTTATCACCCAAAGAATCAACGGTAGTAAAACGTATACGTAAAGCCAAGCTATTTGTATTTTTGCGGCAGATCCGCCACGAACTATTTGATTCAGATTGTCAAGTAGAATTGGCCAAAATTTTTAAAGATAGTAGCGTTGGACTATCCCCAGTGCCACCAGCACAATTGGCACTTTTCATTATCCTTCAAGCATATACAGCCCTGTTCAGATGATGAGGCAATAGAGGCAATAGAAATGGATAGAAGATGGCAGCTAGTTTTAGATTGCCTTGATTGTGAAAAAGCCCCATTCAGCAAAGGGACGCTAGTAAAATTCCGTGCCCTTTTAATATCACAATCTTTTGATAGACGGTTAATCGAAAAGACAGTTGAAATGGCTAAAGTTCGCGGAGGCTATAATTCAACTTCACTAAGAATAGCCCTAGATTCAAGTCCATTATGGGGAGCAGCAAGAGTTGAAGATACTTATAATTTATTAGGTCATGCGTTGAGAAAAGCGTTATCAATAATAGCTGAAAGTAATCAAGATAGTTTAGAAAAAGTGGCATCAAGCTTTAGTGCTGATCTCGTCGCTAAAACCAGCCTGAAAGCAGCTCTTGACTTAGATTGGGATGATCCAGGAGCCAGAAATATAGCACTATCAAACATTCTACAAACCCTCTCCTCAGTTGAATCACAGATTAACCAAAAAACCGATTTGAACGATTCAACGGCTCAACAAGTACAGTCAAATCTGGCAATTGCACGACAAATTGAAATCCAGGATGTTGAGGAGGCAGCAGATGGTTCCCCAAAGCTGCGTCAGGGGGTTGCCAAGGATAGACGTATTTCCATTGAAGATGAAGATATGCGTCATGGACGTAAAAGCCGCAGTCAAAAATTTGATGGTTTTAAACGTCATATTGCTAAGGATTTAGACATAGGAATAGTCAGGGCTGTCGGTATCACCAGCGCTAATGCACCTGAAGCATCAGTGACTTTAGATATTGAGTCAGATTTGAAACAGCAACAAGTTACTATTCAAGAATTGCACATTGACCGGGCTTATTTGACCAGTCATTTGGTGAAACAGCGCACACCTGATCTAATCATTATTTGTAAGCCTTGGAAAGTCCGCAACGGTAAACTTTTTGATAAAAATGCTTTTGTTCTCGATTGGGACAATTCTCTCATCCTCTGCCTAAATGGTATCAGTTTACCCTTTCATGAAGGCGGTGTTGTCCACTTTCCGGAACATGAATGTCTTGCTTGTCCCCTACGTGCTCAATGCACTACCAGCAAACATGGTCGAACCATTTCCATTCATCCTGATGAATCTTTATTAGTAGAACTCCGAGAGCGTCAAACTTCACTAGCAGGACGCGCTCAACTCCGCCAACGTGTCAGTGTTGAGCATTCTGTCTTCTCATATTGGTCACTGGCAAGGAGACCAAGCTCGCTATCTTGGTCTGCGGAAAAACCTTTTTGATCTCCGCAGAATGGCTGTTGTTCACAATCTTTATGTTCTGGCTCGTATGTCCCACATTACAACACCAGAAAATTCGTCGCTCATTCCTGCTTCATAGTCTTTTTAATTTGTCAATACTCTCTACTCGACCGACGCTCTAGTTCGTTGTTGGGGTAGAGTTCACACTTTAATCCTCAATCAATGACAACTCACTATCCATGTAGGTGTGGAAATCTAGCCGAGTAACACATGCAACGTGTAAAACTCGCACGCAACACCTGCCCAGTTTCTTATATTTCATATCTAGCAAGCTTTTTGCCGTTTTCTAACCGTCGAACTCACGTTAAAAGGGAAAAATTTAAAGCTATCCAACTTGAATAGAACTTACGCATTGACAAAAATAGTGATATGTGAATTGAAATAATGGCGAAATTTAAAATGCGATCACTAATCAGTAGGGTCAATGAAATGGCAGATAATACTTAATGTTGGTTAGATTTAGGATTCGGACTATCAGAGCTATTAGCAAGCCATTGATTATTATTATCACTTTTTAATGCGAATAAATATTTCGCCAATAGTACCTTGAATCTACCCCAATAAAGGCGTAAGTGCCACGCAGACTTTGGCACTTACACCAGGATATATTGAGCTATATCCTATTTTCATTAGGGTTGTAGATGCACGCAGATAACTTTAATGAATATAGTTTTGCTCACGATTGCTAATCAGCACAACCGTGTTTTTGCGGCATTTAGCAATTGGAGAAATCAAAGTAACAGTATAATTACTGTACATTCGCTCTTTTTGTCAGGGGGAGAGGTAAGGTCTGAACCCTGACAAAATGCCCAGCCGTCTCCTTTGGAGACGCTAGCGCGAACGATGAAATTGCATGGGTAAGAGGTTAAAGTAAAATGCATTTTGTCAATTAGGTAAAATACTCAAAATAACCTAAATGAAAATGATAATCGTGTGTGGGGGAGGGGATGACCCTATTAACCCTCTTCTGAGAAACTCTTTACTCCACACTTAGAGCCTGGAAACACTAAAAATGGTAAAGATTTATGCGATGTGGAAATTTACATACATCAAACTTGCCTAGACTTCAGTTGAACTCTAGGCAAGTTTGATGAGAACCCCCTGGCTGTCTTATCGGTATATAACAATAAATTTGAAAGCTTGAATCCTAGCAAAATCGTTGGTAAATAAGGTTAAATATACTGATTAGACAGTCAGGGATTGCCGTCACAACCTATTTCGGAGATATCTATTGGTTTCTTTCATCCATTGCGGACATAGCCTCGTCCGTCAACCGCTTGTGTCACTCCAGCCAGAAGAAAAATAGAAATTAGAGCAAGCCAATAATATAAAGATTGAGGAAGTAAGCCTATAAACGATGGATTGGAGTTTAGTAAATTCTAAAGATAATTGAGGAATAGAAAAGACTGTAAGCCAAGGCTGAATTAAGTTAAATAAGGTAAAAGGTTGAAGTATGAGACGAAGATTGTTGAGGATATCTTTCCAACCTTTTCCATTACAGCACTTACGGCAGCTATGAGGTACATTCCTAAATCTGAAAGCTTTGATAGGAGAGGGCAAGGAGAAAAACTGTATTGCATAATAGCCGGAAGCGCTGTATCCCACTCCGGATGAGAAGCGAATCGTGTTTGAGGCTCTGGGGCAGAAGGACGCATTTGTTCTGGATGAAGGCTACCATGAGATATGTACTACATACAATTTCCCATCATCGTTCAATATCTTGATAGCAAGTGAAACGATAATCCGCCCAACCTAATTCATTTAAAATTTGCTTTAATCCATATTCAACCCAAGTTCTTAAGGGAGCTATGCGGTTTTGTCAGATCCTGCGATCGCTAAATCATTTTCTCCGTAATGCAAATAAATTTATACTTATTAAACCGTATTAAGACTTAAAAAGGAAAGATGAGTTTGAGTCACAAGTTGCAAGACTCTCTTTTTTAACCCAAAAAAAGCTAGGATTCCCTTTGAGCAATAATTTCGAGACAGGAATTATCTATCTTAATGGAAAAATATATATGTGCAACATTAGATTTGAGTAAATCATTATCAAACTTTTCTTCGCAGGTAACAAAATATTTAGAATTGACGAACATCACAGAATGGAATGGAAAAATTCTTGCGTATTTTCTCGTATTTTTTTCAGAAATCAAATCAGATCCCTATAGTTACTTAGAAAAAGATTAATTGTATTGTCTTTTAATAATTATTTTATTAATTATCTCTGAGTACCAGAGTCCAATATCTGTATTTATTTTATTTTGGATTTGGTTAAGATCTTGACAATATTGCAAAATCAAATTTTTAGATATATTATATTTTGCTACCGCTTCTTGTTCAGTTTTTTCATGCTGGTCTAAAAGCTTTTCGTAAAGCGATATAGCTTGTTCGATAACTCGATTTGCTGATTCAACTTCACTATCAAATCCTGTCTCAACATTTTCACATAATTTTTTATAAACTATATCAATAGATTCCTCAAACTTTTCAAGACCTATCTCTAAAACTTTCATCTTGATTGGATCATACAATTCCTCATTATCTGCATTTTCTAATCCAAAGTTACTAGTAATCATAGAAGTAATCATAGCAGTAACGTTAGCGATGAAGGCTGCTATAAAACCAATTCCTGTCAATTGTCCTAATTCTATTACTAAAGCATTCCTAATACCAATACTACCAAAGTCTATAAAATCACTAGTAATATCACGGCTGGGAAGTTCCATTTCTTTACTAAATGTAGTGTCTAATCTTATATCTAATTGCTGAAAATCTGCTTGTATTATATTTAATTCATATTTAATATTTGCCTCTAAAATTTGTAAGTTTTCTCGTAGTATTATATCATTAAGCTGGTTATTATTCCATTCATTAATCTCATCTAATAAGTCTTTTATAAAGTACTGGACATACTCTAAAATTAATTTTTCTCGATTCCAAATTGGACTATGTTTAAGATACCAATGTTTGCTTCTTGATAACATATGTTCGCTTAAATCTTCGTACCACTTATCCCAAGAAGTATTCGCTTTTTCAAGTGCTTGATCTATAAGTTTAACCGCTACCATACATATTTTTACATCACGTCCACTGGCTTCTCCAATTTTCTCTAAAATTTTCTGTTTTTCAGTTTGATTAATCTCTAGATTACCTTTTAAGGCGTAGTCAGCTTTCTCTAGTATATTGATAATTTTTTTAATTAACCTATTAGCTTCATTGACTGCTCGTTCAATTTTTAATGGTCCGCGTTCAAACATTAAAAACTTTTCTATTGATTTAGTAAAGCTATCAAAACTTTTTCTATACTCATCCTCGTATCCGTTTAAAATTGCATCAAGTGCAGCTTGCCCCGAAATAAAATGAACACGGTTTTTATCTGTAATTATCGGATTATCACCTTGAACAAAATTAAGAATCCTCTGTTTAACTTGTTCGCAACCTTTTTGCGTACGTACTAAATCCATAAAATTTCCCACAATAAACAAGTTATTTGCAGGTATGTCATCTTTACCATCGTTCAATTTGATTTTCAATTCATGTAACAAATTGCGCTCACCTTGCGTTAGTGAACGTGAGGCATTAGTAATAAAAATAGCGGCATCAATATCTTGGAGTAACTTTTGAGTAACAGCTGTGAGTTCAGGACGTTCGTTCAATCCAGGTGAATCAATAATTTCTACACCGCTACTGCATAATTCTAAATCTGGATGTTCAAAAATGATTTCTTCAATCTCAGAGTTTAGCAGATCATCACTTAGACAACCAATTGCCGCATCTTCAGAAATGCTTGCTTTTTGTTGGTACTCGTCAAATTGAATTTCTTCTTCGCTTCCATCTTTATAACGACAGACTATCCGTTTTTGCATCCCGTACTTTAAAATTGTTACTGTAGCAGTACAGGGAATTTCTCGTGTCGGTTGAATTTCTTCACCAAGTAGAGCATTGAGCAGAGTAGATTTTCCTTGACTAAACTCGCCTACAACTGCTAATCGAAACTGCTTTAATTGAAGATTTTTTGCGAATGTACTAACTTCATCAATTAAATCTTTAGGTACAAAATTACTTTCATAACAGGCTTGAACTATTTGGGAAATCTGCTGGCAATAATTATCTAACTGCTTACTAAGCTCCTGAAATTTTTTTAACCCTTCGTAGGATACAGATACATGCGGCTCAGTTATTCTGGTTTTAGCAGGTAAAATCGGCACTTTATCGCTAGGCTCTTTAACAAACACAGTATTTTGTCCTTGGAAAAGTTCCGGATCTAGTAGCATATATACCTCATTTAAAACTGCTTGATCAAAATGTTTTTCAGGTTTAAATGCAGCTGCTAAAACTAGTAAATGTTGCGGCTTAACATCTAAATACTTGGCAAAAACTTCCAAATACTCTTGCTCACGGCAGTTAACCTTGCCACTAGCTGCCGACATTTCGTAACCAAAGCCAATCAATAATAGTCGTTCTGATTGCGTAAGTGGACTTATCAAAGCTAGTACTTCATTATTAAATTTTGAATAAAGCTGATTTTTTTTAATTCCTTTAATCATTAAATGTGTTAGTTGGCGTACATCACTTTTTGGTGTACTAAAGCGATATAACATTACTAGCAGCCTTTTTTTTTCTTCCTCTGTAACTATGCCATCAGCAAACATCACTCCCAGCAATATTATAATCAAATTAGCTAGGAATATTAAAGGCTGCGTAGCATCTCGTTGAGTGAGCTTCTGACCTGTAATACGTGATAATAAGTCAACTAAGTTATCCCCAATTAGTAATGTGTTCATGGTGATTATTCATTTATTAGGTTTCCGGAGCTTAGTTAGTCAAAGCTTGTTTAGAAATTGAGTGTATAAGCTGGTTTACAATCTTGCTTGAATTTGTAAGAATAGTCTTACTATATTTGATAATTGGCATTTTTATAATTAGCAAACTCTCATCAAAAAAGACGATTTATCTTAATTTCAATTCAACACCTAATGTACCTTTGTAACTCAAGTTTGCTTTCTAAATTTATTTTCTTAATACAAAAAAGCATATTGCTATTATTTAGCTTACTGATGTAAGCGTGCTATTACGGAATTTATTAATTGGGCGCTATAAAATTAGCAGTATAATTACGTAAGTAGAACACGGGGTAGAAAAATCAAACTATGTAAAGATAAGTAAGTACGTATAATCTGTCTACGAAGGTAACAGAGATATGGGCAGCCGTCTAAGGGTGTTTCTGAACAGAGAATAAGAAAAAACTCTTTTCAACTTGAGAACGACAAATGTACCCCAGAAAGTGAACGACAGAGCAGAAGTGATTAGATTGAGCACAAATGGTTGGCACGTACAGAAAATAGCGGCTCACTTTAATTGGACTGCACAAACGATGCGAGAAGTTTTGCATAGATGGGAAAAGCTAGGGGTGGAGGGGCTTTGGGAAAAAGCAGGGCGTGGAGGCATCAGCCCAGATGTCAAGAGAGCGAGCAGCCGTTCGTCGGTGGCGTTGACGGACGGCTTTAATCAAGCCCATCGCACGATAATGTTCGACAAGCCAAGGAATAAGTTGTAACTTAGGGTCAAGTAAAAGTGCGCGGTGAAAAAATATAACCTGCGAAATACCATTTCTACGGAAATACGTTCAATAGGCTGTCGTAGAGCGATGGCTACATCAGCACACAAGTCATTCAGAACAGCATAGAAAGATTTTGGCATCAGCATCATACCAAATTGTTACCGGAGTGTGAGTGAAAGCTTCTACAACCATCAGTATTTTTCCTGCCAACACCGCACCTGTTTTTTCTTGCAGTTGTCCGAAGTGTTTTTTCATCGCTTCGAGTGTTGAGGCATCTCCAATCCAGATAGCGGTAAATCTTTGTGCTATTGATGACCAAGCTGGGGCTAATTCTCTTGTGCTCCTTTTCGCTGCCAGACGCTCTATCACTTGCTCGAATAATTTTGCAAATAGTGTAGCCGGCAAACTATTGAGTCTTTCAACGCTTACTTACTCTTGTTGGTTTCACCCACATTAATTCCTCTATTTCTAGCGATGGCTACGCCCGCCGCAGGCATCGCAATACATCTGTAAAATTCTGTATCTTTTAATACGATATACTCAGCAATATTGCTGCCATTACTGGCAAGGTCAGTACTCGTGAACGCAAGCTCCGTTCTTTGTCTTTTACGCCTTTGAGGTTAGCAAATGTACCTGGGCTGACTAGTAGTCTGCCAAGCAAACTTTGCTAAGTAATACCTGTAATTGCTAAAATAGCCAAAAACAGGGAATAATATGGCAAAGAAGTACATCGTTGACTTGAGTGAAGATGAAGTTGTTCAACTGCAATCAATAATAAAGAAAGGTAGGCACAAGGCAAGAACTATAACCCGTGCAAACATTCTTTTGATGGCTGCTGAAGGAGAAACGGATCAAGCGATGCCTACGGCGGGCTACGCCTACGCTGACACAGTTAGAGCGCATACTGCCACAGTACAACGGATACGAGAAAAATTTGTCATTGGTGGGTTAGATTTTGCTTTAAAGGATGAACCGCATCCACCAAAACCTCAAAAATTAGATGAAAAGCAAGAAGCATTTTTGATTGCAACAGCTTGTTCTAATCCGCCAGAAGGGAGAGTGCGGTGGACAATGCAATTATTAGCAGATCATTTAGTGAACGTTGGTATTATAGATTCAATCTCAGATGAAACAGTACGTCAAACTTTAAAAAAAATGAAATTAAGCCTTGGTTGAAAGAACAATGGTGTATTCAGCCAAGTTAACGCAGAATATGTTTTCCGGATGGAAGATGTGCTGGATTTATACAATGAGCCTTATGATCCTAAACGCCCTGTAGTCTGCTTTGATGTTGCGAATGACTTTGTGGAGATGTAAGCTCATTTGGATGAGTGCCTTTTGCATTCGTTGTACATGAGTGCTAGCACTTTTGATTAAGCTGTCTCGTTGACGGATACAACTGCGTAGCACACAAACTTGGTCTTCTGGGCGAAAGGAACCAGACAGTAGCCCATAATTATGTAACTTTTGTAACCATTGGCAATCTAACACATCCTTTTTCGCTGCGAGCATGGGTACGCATTAACCCAAGTAACAAGCCCATTTCATCCAAAAGTACGAGATTTTTAGGCTCTATATCTCTGACTTTCTCTCTGTATTCACATCTGAGTAACTGGACTTTATTGGTAGCAGCTTGACTGCTCCTAATCTTTATCTTTAAAGTCTTTAACAATTTAAATAGGGTATAAAAAAGTATTGTAACGAGAGAAGAAGCTTTGTTAAAAATGAGGCTCATCTCTTAAGTAAATTCAATTATCAAGTGAAGTAATGAAGAGTTTGGTTTATCACCATGCCCAAGCGACCAAAGGTAAGCTCTGATTATGCAATTTGTAATCTACTCAATTAAAAGCTACTGTAAGGCGATAGTTGCAAGCTCAAATGCGCGACCTAGAACGTAGAGACTCACGCGTTGCAGCGACTTAAGGGCAAAATCCGGGATTTGATTTCTTACAGGAATGCTGAAATGATGAGCCTGCGTTTGTGATAATGATTAAGAAATTGCTGGTGAAATATCCGCAGTAGGGCATTGTGATTACTTGGCTTAAATAAACAAATAATCAAAGCGCCTGCTTTCGTAAGCTTTTAATTATTAGCTACACTTATGAGTGCCAAATAGTTTCATATTCTTTAACAAAAAATTGTACCTGCCTCAAAACTAAATGGATCATGACCGAAGAAGTCTTCCATGATGAGATTATGGAATTTGCCCAGCAGTCTAATAATTCAATTCCAACTAATTCGGAATTATTATCCCAACTAAATCTAAGTAAGTAATCATCATGCCCAGGCGTCCGGCACTGGATGAATTTTTCAGCAATAGTACCAGAAGTGAACCCGTTATCAGTAAGAATTTTAGTGAGAATTTCAGCGTGTATGCTATTCATTAAAGTGTCTTAGATATTATTATCTTAGAGTACCGTTACGAAAATTACTGAAAACGACGATTTATTAATAACTATAATGCTCTCACTTTAACTTCAGTAATTCATTACCTGATGTGCGTTACCAGCAAAATAGTTGATCCCTAGATTAGTTTGTCGATGGTGCTATGTCTCCTGTGAATCTACTTAAATTTGCTGCAAAAGAAAATCAAGATTTAGGGATTGTCAAAGCGCTACGAAACCAGTCTCTGGGGTATGAGTAGCATTCGCGCGGAAAACCGGGTTAAAAGATATTAGATGAGTAAGACAACGTATCCACCGCATTGGACAAACCCAGGATGTTTTTATTTTTAACTTTTGTCTAAAAGGCAGTATCGAAGAGTATATTCTGCAGATCTTGCATGACAAAATTAATATGTTTGAACTAGTGGTCGGAGAGATTGAAACAATTTTAGGGAACGTGGATGATGAATTTGACTTTAGTGAAATTGTCATCGATATCTTTCTCTAATTCTGCTGCTGCCGCCCTCTTCACCACTCGGTCAATACCAAATAAACGCTTGGCAATAAAGGCGTAAGTGCCACCGAGACTTTGACACTTACACCAAGATCTTGCACTAGGATATATTGAGCTATATCCTATTTCCATTAGGATTGTAGATGCACGCAGATAACTAACTTTAATGAATGTAGTTTTGCTCACGATTGCTAATCAGGACAACCGTGTTTTTGCGGCATTTAGCAATTGGAGAAATCAAAGTAACAGTATAATTACTGTATGTTCGCTCATTTTGTCAGGGTGAGAGGTAAGGTCCGAACCCGTAATAAAATGCCCAGCTGTCTCCAAAGGAGACGCTCCGCTTTCCGGGGCTTTCATCGCCTAGATACCTCGGCGCAAGCCAAAAACCACTTAGTAGCTCGACCTTTTTGGGTAATTTCTAACAGGGCTGTATGGCATCCACGTTTTGCTCGGAAACCGTGAGAATGTTCGCTAAACTGTGGCTCGTAGTAAGCTTCGAGGATAGAACGAATTACTTCTTGAAGTAATTTATCTGACCAGGAAGGCATACCAAGGGGTCGTAGTTTACCGTTTTTCTTTGGGATGTAAGTACGTCGCACTGGTGTCCATCTATATCGCTCATATCTCAGAGCCTCAATGATGGCGTTGATTTTCTCCAGGGACATCCCATCCACTGTTTCCGGCGTAGTGCCTGGTGTCATAGCACCTGCGTTGCTGCTATTAAATTTAGTCCGCTCCATCCCACTACCACCAATCGTAACGCCACATACTCTTGGGGTAGATGATTTCTGTTTTCGTAAATGTAAAACTTACGGCACAGCACTAATTGACCTGGAGCGCAGACGACCAATTGCGCTACTAAAAGATGCTAAGGCTGAAACCTTGGCAGAATGGTTAAAAGCTCACCCTGGTGTCAAAGTCGTTTCACGAGATCGGTCAAAAACTTATGAAAGTGGTATTCGTCAAGGTGCACCAGAAGCCATTCAAGTTGCAGACCGTTTTCATCTATTGCAAAACTTATTTCAAACGCTTGAGCAAGTCTTTGGTACTCACGCCAAAGCACTTAAAGAAGTGGAAAAACAAGTCTTTAGTACTGATACTAAAGTGCTAAAAGAGGTGGAAACAGCACACAACCCCCTGATTGCGGAGGCTAATCCCTACCCAGTTGTGCCAAGGTTTCCCCAAAACACATCTTTAAAAAGAAAAGTCCAATCCGCCAAGGCACAGGCCAGACGGAGGGACATCCATGAGCAAGTTTGGAGCTTACGGTCTATTGGCTTATCAGTACAAGCAATCGCTCAACTACAAACAGCCCATTCGGATTTGAAGTCAGCTATTGAACTAGCGCAACAGTTTGCATTCCTTGTGCGTCAACGCCTGCCTGAGCAGCTCGATGCTTGGTTAAACAAAGCTAAAAACAGCTCGGTTTCTTTGTTGCGCTCCTTTGCTGTTAGTTTAGAGTCTGACTACAATGCTGTGAAAGCAGGTGTAACTATGTCAGTTAGTAATGGCCCAGTTGAAGGGCATATTAATCGACTGAAAATGTTAAAGCGGCAGATGTATGGTCGGGCCAAGATAGACTTACTGGAACGACGATTTTTGTTGGCTATTTGAGGAGAAAATTTTGACAATTTACACTTGATGATATGAGTTATAGAAATCAGTTTATCTGGCAAAGGGCGGTTCAACTTGCTATCAATTGTTATAAATTTACTCGCCTATTTCCTCAGTCTGAATTGTATGGTTTAACCAGCCAAATTCGACGTTCTTCTGTATCTGTAGCATCTAATATAGCAGATAGGGGAAACGCACCTTATTTACTAATAAAATCTAAGAAAAATTTCAAAATGACATAGATAATTGCAAAAATGACAAAATTATAAATAAAATAAATGAATTATCTCTGAAATAATAATTTAGCTTA
>JAHHHR010000103.1 GCA_019359245.1 Nostoc desertorum CM1-VF14
CGATGGTGAAGCTCTCAAACGTTTTGATTACTGGAAAGCTACGTGATACGGAAACGGTCATGCGTAGTTTGGAGGGGGGTGGTTGGAAAAGTGCCAATACTGGTAACTCGCTGGCTACCTACCCTACTGCACGCACGGATCTAACTGGGAGGTGCGGGGAATAATATCCCCCATCGACTCAACCATATCACCATAACGGGACAGTGAAGAAGTTGTACGAGGGATAGGGCAAAACTTTGCGCTTCTGGTGTTCCGTGCTATGCCAGTTGTAAAATGAGTGCTGTAGAAACGCTCTACATAATTGATACAGCGCTCGTAAGTGAACGCCATCACTCTGCAACTGGCTAGAAATGAACGAAACCAAATAAAACCTCAGAAGATGAAAGATGTAGATAGCTAGATTGCTGTATAGTTTGGATTATGCCAGATTATTCTCTAAAGAGTTGCTCTATGATCGCTCTACCTGGTATTTTTATCCAAAACAAAATATACGAAAGTTCTAATTCTCTAGTGTATCGAGGCATTAGAGAGGATGGAGTAGGGATCATCGTAAAAATGCTAAAGTTTGATTATCCCTCACCTCAAGAACTGACTCGCTACAGACAGGAATATAAAATTATTCGTTCCCTCAATCTGGAAGGAGTTATTAAAGCATACAGCCAGCAAGACTATCAACGCACTCTGGTGATTATCTTAGAAGATTTTGGGGGAGAGTCCCTAGAGCAATGGATGCACAAGCGCCCAGATATCTTTTGCCCCATGCCTTTATCCACTTTTCTAGGTCTTGCGATCGCTCTGATCGAAATTTTAGGCAGAATCCATGCAGCCAATATCATTCATAAAGATATCAACCCTGGAAACATAGTCTTTAATCTGGATACTGGCGTTGTCAAAATTATTGATTTTGGGATTGCGACCCAATTTAACCGCACGAATCCGACGTTCAAAAGTCCCCATGTGTTAGAAGGCACGCTTGCCTATCTGTCGCCAGAGCAAACCGGGCGAATGAACCGGATGCTCGACTATCGCACCGATTTCTACTCGCTGGGCGTAACCTTCTACGAACTGTTAACTGGACAGTTACCGTTCCCCACTCAAGACATCCTGGAGCTAGTTCATTGTCATATTGCCAAACCGCCGATTCCTGTGCATAAATTGAACGCCACGATTCCCAAACCCATTTCAGGCATAATTTTGAAGTTGATGGCGAAAAATGCGGAGGATCGCTATCAAAGTGCCTGGGGCATCAAAGCGGATCTAGAACGCTGCGCCGGGCAACTGGCAGAAATGGGTCAGATCAACGCCATGTCGTTGGGACTGCAAGATGTTTCAGAACAGTTTTGCATTCCTCAGAAACTGTATGGACGAGAAGCCCAGACTAAAGCATTATTGGCGGCGTTTGACAGAGTGGTTAGAAAAGAGACGTTTGGCGAAATTTGTCAACTAGAGTCAGGCATAGAAAATGCTCAATTCAATGTCGAATTCATGCTCGTTGCTGGTTACGCTGGCGTTGGCAAAACAGCATTGGTGCAAGAACTCTATAAACCCATCACAGCAAAGCACGGCTATTTCATATCGGGTAAATTTGACCAATTCAGGCGCAATATTCCCTACAGCGCCATTGTGGATGCCCTGCAAAAGTTGGTGCAGCAACTTCTGGGGGAACCGGATGAACAAGTGCAACAGTGGCGAGATCGTCTACTCACTGCTTTGGGAAGCAACGGACAAATTATCGTAGATGTCATTCCCGAAGTTGAGTTCATTATTGGCAAGCAGCCACCTGTGCCCGAAGTTGGAGCAACAGAAGCACAGAATCGCTTCAATCTCACGTTTCAAAGGTTTGTGCGGGCGTTTTGTGCAAAAGAGCATCCCCTGGTCGTCTTTTTAGACGATCTACAGTGGATCGATTCTGCGACGCTGAAGTTAATTGAACTCATATTGCTTGACGAGCAAACTCAATCTCTGTTTTTGATCGGAGCCTATCGAGATCATGAAGTATCTCCAACGCATTCATTAATTTTGATGCTGGAGAGCTTGCGAAAGCAGGGGGCAGCGCTTCAAGAAATTACCCTGACTCCTTTAACGCTCTTGCCGTTGACTCAACTGGTGGCTGAGACATTACATCGCAATCCTGATACCGTTCGTTCCTTAGCCCAAGTCGTGTTGCGTAAAACCGAGGGCAACCCTTTCTTTGTTGGTGAATTTTTGAAGCTGCTGCATAGCGAAAACCTGTTGACCTTTGATGCCCAACAGTTGAGTTGGCAGTGGAACTTAACTGAAATTGAAGCTCAAGATATCACCGATAATGTGGTGGAGTTGCTGCTGCGTCAATTGCAAAAATTACCGTCAGCAACACAGCAAGTTCTCTCCATCGCTGCTTGTGTTGGGTCTGAGTTTGATTTAGAAACATTGGCGATCGTTTGCGAAAAATCACCGAAAGCAATTTTCCAGGATCTACTAGCAGTAATACAAGCGGGATTAATTCAACCTCTGTCTGAATTGGACGAAGATTTGTTGGTTCAAGAGTATAAGTTTCTGCATGATCGCGTTCAGCAAGCGGCTTATGTTTTGATTGATGAATCGCAGAAACAGGTTGTTCATCTCCAAATCGGTCGCAATTTGCTCGAAAAAACTTCACCAGAGCAACGATCCGATCGGTTGTTTGAAATCATCGATCATCTCAATCAAGGACTTGAGCTAGTCACTGCTCGATCAGAACGAACTGAAATTGCCAGATTGAATTTAATGGCAGGTCAGAAAGCAAAGGCAGCAACGGCTTATGAAGCAGCTTTTAAGTATTTCACTACAGGGCTTAAACTCCTCAATTCAGAGAGTTGGCAGAGTGAGTATGACCTCACCTTAGCGCTGTACTCAGAAGCAGCAGAAGCGGCGTATCTCCAGGGTTGCTTTGATGAGATGGAACAGTTGGTAGAAGTGGTACTCGCTCGTGCCAAAACAGTGGTTGACAAAGTGCAAGTTTACGATAGCAGCATTCAAAGATATTTGTCACAGGGCAACCTGAAAGAAGCACTCAAAATTGGCTTGGAAGTGTTGAAGCTCCTGGGAGTGATTTTACCAGAAAATCCAAGTGAGTTAGATGTTCGAGGCGGATTGGAGTCAACGGCGGCACTACTTGCCCAACGAGAAATTGAAGACTTGATTAATTTACCAGAGATGACTGCACCAGAACCGCTAGCAGCAATGTCAATCCTAGCGAATATAGGGTCTGCTGCATTCATAGTATCACCAGCACTGTGGATACTGATTACGTTCAAAACGGTAAATTTATCAATCAACTACGGGAATGCTATCTGGTCATCACTGTATTATGCCTGCTACGGGTTGGTTCTATGTGGAGTTGTTCAAGATATTGAACTCGGCTATAAATTTGGTCAATTGGCTCTTAGCTTAGCGGAACGATTGAATACCAAAAAAGGCAAAGCTAAAGCATTACACGTATTTAGTGACCAGATTATGCAATGGAAAGTACATCTTAAGGAGACGATACCACTGCTGGTTGAGGTTTATCAGGAAGGAGTGGAAACCGGAGACTTTGAATCTGCTGGTTATGCTGCATATGAGGTGTGCTACCACTCGTTTTTTGTCGGTGAGGAACTCACCCAACTGGAACAGAAAACGGCAACATACAGCAAAGCGGTTGATCGAATCAGACGGGAAAGCCCCTCAACTTGGATTGCAATGGTGTGGCAGACCATTCTTAATTTGTTAGATAGGTCTCTTAATCCCAGTCGTTTAGTTGGTCGGGTGTTTAATGAAGAGGAGGCATTATCACACGCTATTGCAGTTAAAGATGGAACTGCAATTCAAATGCTATATCTGCACAAAGTCATACTGTTTTATCTATTTGAAGAATATCATCAAGCTGTACAGACTGCTATTTTGGCAAGGCAACATTTTGAAGAAGCGAGGGCAATAGGAGTTTTACCTGTATTCTGTTTCTATCATTCGCTGGCGCTTTTGAGCCTGTTGCTCGATGCTTCAAACTCTGAAAAATCAGCTTGGCTAAACTCTGTTAACACCAACCAAGAAAAGATGCAGAAATGGGCAGAACATGCTCCAATGAATTATCTACATAGATTTCATCTAGTCGAAGCAGAGAAAGCGCGAGTTTTAGGGCAGTTTCTTGAGGCTGAAGAGTTTTATGAACAAGCGATCGCAGATGCTGCTGAAAATGAGTATATCCAGGAAGAAGCATTAGCTTATGAATTAGCGGCTAAACACTATCTAGCGCGAGGCCGAGAAAAAATTGCTCAAACCTACATGAAAGAAGCGCACTATTGCTACGATCGCTGGGGCGCAACCGCTAAAGTTAAAGACTTAGAAACTCGCTATCCACAGTTATTTTCTCAGTCGTCTAGAGCCGCTTACACATCAATTCCTATTACTGCTGAAACTATCACTAATCCCTTCCATACGGCTTTCGATTTAGCAGCAGTGATGAAAGCTTCACAGGCGATTTCTCGTGAAATTGAACTGAAGCAATTGCTGCGATCACTGATGCAAACTTTAATTGAGAATGCTGGCGCACAAACCGGATATCTGATTTTAGAAAACTCAGGAGAATGGTCGATTGAAGCGGCTTGTGAACTCAATGCCGATGAGAATGCTTGTGCGACTCAGGTGTTACAGTCTATTCCAATTACCCATCAATTGCCAGAATCAATCATTCAATATGTAATTCGGACTCTAAAGCCTGTCACCTTAAATGATGCGACTCGTGAAGGTGCTTTTATTAATGAGCCATACATTCAACAGAACCAGCCTCAATCTATTTTCTGTTTGCCGCTGCTGAATCAGGCCAAGCTGGTCGGTGTATTGTATTTAGAAAATCGGTTAGCAGTTGGAGTATTTACACCAGAGCGATCGCAGGTCTTGCAGCTATTATCGACCCAAGCAGCGATCGCCATCGAAAATGCCAACCTTTACTCAGAATTGCAGGCTAAGGAAAGCAAGATCACCCAGTTCCTCGAAGCGATTCCGGTAGGAATTGCGATCGTGGATGCGACGGGTTGTCCTTACTATGCCAACCAATGCGGCAATCAACTCCTGGGCAAAGAAACTGATACTTCCATAGCACCGGAGCAGATATCAGAGGCTTATCAGCTTTATGTAGCGGGAACGGATCAAATCTATCCAGCGGAGAGCTTGCCTGCTGTGCGGGCATTAAGGGGCGAACGCATCAGGACTGAAGATATAGAAATTCGTCGAGATCATGTCACAATTCTACTTGAGGCACGGGGAACACCAGTTTTTGATCAACAGGGCAATATCACTCATGCGATCGCTACTTTTCAGGACATTACAGAGCGCAAACAAGCCGAAAAACTCCTAGCCGACTACAACTGCACTTTAGAGCAACAGGTCGCAGAACGAACTGCTGCGTTACGACAAAGTGAGGCCAATTACCGCAACCTGCTACAAACCGCGAATTCCGTCATCATTTGCTATGACACGCAAGGACGAATTCGATACATCAACGATTATGGGGTGAAACTCCTGGGCTATGAAGAACATCAGATTGTAGGGCGAACCTTATTTGAAACCATCATTCCAGACATCGAAACCTCTGGGCGGGATGTCAAACCCTTTGTCCGTGATTTACTTCGTAATCCTCAATCGTACCCGCAAGGCGAGGGTGAAAACCTGTGTCGAGATGGTCGGCGAGTTTGGATGGTCTGGTCGAATCAAGCCATCTTCAATGACCAGGGAGAGGTCGTTGAAATCTTATCGGTGGGCAATGACACCACCCAGCGCAGACAAGCAGAAGAGGCATTACAACGCAGTGAAGCCAAGTTCCGAGCTATCTTTGAAAACTCGCAGGTCGGCATCTTCCGAAACCGCCTCTCGGATGGATTAATTCTCAATGCCAATCAACGCCTTGCCAATCTGTTGGGCTTTGATTTACCAGAGGAGATCATTGGGCTGGAACACAGCATCGACTATTTTATAAATCCCAGCGATCGCCAACAAGCCCATGAGTTGCTGAAGCGTGATGGGGAACTGCGAAGCTATGAATTCCAGATGCGAAAACGAGATGGTACAGTGTTTTGGGTACTTTCCTCTTGTTATTTGAATGCAGACGATGACTACATCGAAGGGGTGATTGCGGATATTAGCGATCGCGTCTCAGCAGAAGCAGCGCTGCAAGCCTCTGAAGCAGAACTGCGAGCGCTCTTTTCAGCCATTCCCGATCCGCTGTGTGTTTACAATGCTGAAGGGCAAGTGATCGATGCAATCTCAGGAAATCCATCCTATGGAGAGGAGTATAGGGAGGAGTATATTGGTAAAACACTGCATCAACTCTATGCTCCGGAACAAGCTGATGAATTCCTGAGTTACATTCAGCAGGTGCTGAGAACCCAACAAGTACTTACAGTTGAATACAGCCAGTGGATAGCTGAACGAGAGATCTGGTTTTCGGCTCGCATTGCACCAATCGACCACGAGCAGGTGATTTGGTTGGCGCGAGATATTACGCTGCAAAAGCAAGCAGAAGCAGCCTCGATTTTGGAAGAACGCAACCGCATGGCACGCGAAATTCACGACACACTCGCTCAGGCGTTTACAGGCATTCTGGCTCAGGTGGGAGCGGCAAAACAGGTGCTAACAGATGATGTAGAAGCAACTGGGGCACACCTGGATCTGATCAAAGAATTGGCACGAACTGGATTGACTGAAGCGCGGCGATCGGTCGTGGCACTCCGTCCCCAGCTTTTGGAGGAGGGCAGCCTACAGAGCGCTCTACATCGTCTCATCGCTCAAATCAGAACTGCCGCAATGGATGTCACTCTATATTATGAGATTGAGGGTGCAGTGTATTCTCTACCGACTGAAGTCGAGAATAACTTACTACGAATTGGGCAGGAAGCATTAACTAATGCGATTAGATACGCCAATGCTGACGAAATTCGAGTGGAGCTAGTCTACGATCGCGACCAGTTTTGCTTGCGCGTGAGAGACAATGGACAGGGCTTTGGAGTTGGAAGTATTTCAGCCTCTGAGGGTTTTGGCTTACTCGGCATGAGCGAACGGGCAGAGCGCATCGGCGCACAACTCACGATTAGGAGTCAACCTGGACAAGGAACAGAAATTATTGTCACCGTCAACCCTTGAGTGAGCATTACAATGAGCCAAGCTACGACCATTCGGGTTCTGATTGCGGACGATCACGCCATTTTTCGGCAAGGATTAGCCACGATTATTAACCGTGACCCAGATATGCAGGTGATTGCACAAGCCGAAAATGGGGAACAGGCGATCGCCTTATTTGGGGAACACCAACCAGATGTAACGCTAATGGATCTGCGAATGCCTGAAGTGGAAGGAGTTGCCGCCATTGGTGCAATTTGTGCGATCGTTAAATCTGCTCGGATTATTGTACTGACCACGTATGATAGTGACGAAGATATTTACCGGGGATTGCAGGCAGGCGCAAAAGGATACCTGTTGAAAGAAACTGAACCTGACGAGCTTCTGAATGCGATTCGCACCGTTCATCGGGGTCAGAAGTATATTCCGCCCGATGTGGGAGCAAAGTTAGTTCAACGTCTCAGCAATCCAGAACTGAGTGAAAGAGAACTAGAAGTACTCCGCTCACTGGCGCAGGGGATGAGTAATGCTGATATTGCGGCTGCTTTAAGTATCGGTGAAGGCACGGTTAAATCTCATGTTAATCGGATTTTGAATAAGTTAGATGTCAGCGATCGCACCCAAGCTGTGATTGTTGCCGTTAAGCGCGGCATTGTAAGTTTGTAGGGTGTACTTTCGATCAGATTCGGATTCTAACTTAAGTTAGAGCCTACCTTCTATCTTAAGAAGGAGCGGCTGCTCCATCAAATTACAGCCTAAAAATGTTAACTCACTGTAGACGACAACTAAAAGCCAATTGCTTATATTGAATTCATGTGGATTGAGCAAGTGAATCACAAGGTTCCATGCTTGATACAGATGTAGAAAGATGATCGACGACCATAGTTCTAGTTCTTTAGTTGTGCCAGCTTCAACCCAAGATCACAGTCAAGGTGTGCTAAGTGCCGCCGTGGTATTAGTGATGTATGGGGATTATCAATGTCCTAGAAGTGCAGCCGTTTACAAGCTGATTAAAATCATTCGGCAAGAGCTTACGGTTTCTTTTGGAGAGGATTATTTATGTTTTATCTTCCGCCATTTTCCACAGATCCAGATTCATCCCCAGGCACAACGGGCAGCCCAAGCAGCCGTTGCCGCCGCCGCCCAAGGAAAGTTTTGGTTAATGAGCGATACTTTATTTGACCATCAACAAAGGTTGGAGAACGGTTATCTTGTCGAGTACGCCAATGATTTAGGGCTTGACATTCCTCAATTTCTCAAAGAGTTGTCTAAACAAGTGCATGTCGATCGCATCAACGAAGATATTGAAGGCGGAATAGAGAGTGGAGTGACGACTACCCCAGCCCTGTTTATCAATGGAACTCGGTATACCGAGCGCTGGAATACGACGGAGTTGATGGCAGCCATGATTGCTGCAAATCATTAGTTCCCCGATCTTTGCTCCCAATTCATATCTGACTTGCCTGTAAGTGCTGTAAGCCATCTAAATTTGATGGCTAGATTTTGCCTGTTTCACTGAACAAAATTACCGCTTTTTGAACCATGCCAACAACTGAATTCCTGCGTATTAATTTAGTCAATTACAAATCAGTATTTCATTGAGGATAATTCTATGCCGCATTTATTAGTACAAGGCAAGAATAATTTTGGGCATGAAGGTACACCTCAGACTGGTTCTCTTCGCGACTCCTCAGTTAATCATGCCCTGATTGCGATCGCCCAAGAAGTCACTGAGTTGCTGAGACAAACTTACTTGAGACAAACCGATGAAATTAAAACAGGAGAAACAAAATGATACTGCAAGATAAAGTGGCGTTAGTCATTGGTGAAACTTCAGGAATTGGTCGTACAACCGCGTTAGCGTACCCCTACGGGGAAGCAAGCTACGCGTAGCGTTCCGTTGGCGCAGCCTCTCGTAGAGAAGGAAAGCTTAACGTTCGCGTAGCGTCTCGCAGAGAAGTTATCGCCTTCGGTGCTGCTGGAGCAAAGGTCGTATTCGCAGGCAGACGCGACGCAGAAGGTGAAAAAACCGCCAAACTGATTCGTGAAACAGGCGCTGAATGCTTATACGTCCATTGAAACAAGTTCACTAACATCACAAGAATCTGAAAGCAGTCAAGCATTGGAACTCAAGACACTTTAGATAGATAGAACCAGAAGTATTTAATCATGGTCAAAGAGCAAACTGTAGACGGACAAGCTTCTTTACAAGCAACTACCAATTTGACACCAGCCCAGGAGTCTTTGCAAGCACTTTGGGAAGAGCATTTACAGTACGAGTTTGGCACTCACAGTACTGAAGATGCCCTCGCTACGATGGTTGAAGATGCTTACGTTAACCACATCCCGGTAATGACTGGGGGAGTCGGGAAACCAGCACTGCGCGAGTTTTATTCCAAATACCTCATTCCACAGATGCCGCCGGACACGGAGTTGGCCCTAATCTCGCGCACGATCGGGACGGATCAACTCGTGGATGAAATGATAGCTAAGTTCACTCATACTGTTTGGATGGAATGGATATTACCCGGCGTTGCTCCCACCGGAAAACGGGTGGAAGTGCCAGTAGTAGCGATCGTCCAGTTCCGTGACGGCAAACTAGCGCACGAACACATTTACTGGGATCAGGCAAGTGTATTGGTTCAAGTCGGCTTGCTCGATCCGGGTACACTTCCCGTCGTGGGCGTTGACAGTGCGCGTAAGGCGATCGATCCCAACTTACCTTCAAACACACTAATCGAGCGCGACTAAGTGTAGGAGCCAGCAAACATCAATACCCAAACCCGCCATTTTGCGACCAGGATCGTTCAGTGTCAGCCCGTAGAAGCCATCGAGAAATATGTCGGCGACGTGTATTATCCAGCACAAAGAAAGCGGTGTCCGACGGGAAGCAGGCTTTCATCGAATATTTCGAGAGGATAGCGAAAGAATATCCGGGCAAGTGCGTCCAGTTTAAGCGCGTCTTCGCTGAAGGCGATTATGTAGTCTTGCATTGCTACCAACAATGGCCGGACGACAACGACTGGGCAGGCATCGACATCTTCCGCCTGGATGATAAAGGCAAGATAGTCGAGCATTGGGACGTGCTACAGACTATCCCGCAAGCGTCGGCTAACGATAACACGATGTTCTAAACAGTTGAGTGCTGGTCGTGTGAAGGCCGGGTTGTACAACGGCACTGTTTACTCTACAACAAGGATAATTACCACAGATGGAATCTATGAAAGCAGCCGTATTAACTGCGTTTGGTGATGCTGAGAAGTTCGAGATTCAAACTGTTCCCACACCAACACTAAAGGCGAATCAGGTGTTAGTCAGAGTTTGTGCAACCTCGATTAACCCGGTCGATTACCAAACTCGTCGTGGTGATTACAAGGAGCTGGTTCAATTACCCGCCATCCTTGGAGTCGATGTTTCAGGGGTGATTGAGGCAATTGGCGAAGCTGTGACTGATTTCAAGGTGGGAGACAACGTGTATTACTCGCCGCAAATTTTTGGAGAATTCGGTAGTTACGCTCAGTATCATGTGGCTGATGCAGCGATTGTTGCATTGAAGCCTGCAAATCTATCGCACATTGAAGCTGCTTCTTTTCCACTTGCAGGTGGAACGGCTTGGGATTGTCTAGTGACTAGGGGCAATCTACAAGTTGGTGAAACAGTTCTCATCCATGCGGGTGCGGGTGGAGTGGGTTCGATCGCAGTTCAACTCGCCAAAGCAATAGGGGCATACGTTTTTGCGACGTGTAGTTCTAGAAACCGAGATTTCGTGACAGAACTGGGCGCAGATCGAGTGATTGATTACAAAAATGAAGATTACGTAGAAGTCATTCGTCAAGAAACAAATGGACTGGGTGTGGATTTAGTTCTAGATACAATCGGCGGAGAAACAATTCAGCGTAGTCTAGAAATCATTCGTCCCTTTGGTAGGCTTACAAGCATTGTAGACATTGCAATACCGCAATCGCTTCTTGAAGCATGGGGTAAGAATCTAACGATTCATTTTGTTTTTTCACCCCAGTACCGAGCAAAATTAGAGGCTTTGACAAAACTCATCGAGCGTCATCAGCTTCGCCCAGTGATTGATTCAGTATTTTCTTGGGATCAGGTCGTTCTGGCACATCAGCGTCTAGAGCAGGGAGGAACACGGGGCAAAATTGTGCTGAAGTTTACAGAAGACTAGACCAGCTTTACGGCATTGGTAATTGCTAAACGGATCGGAGTTTGATTGTGTGCTGAAGGTCAATATTGATTGGGACAGGAGAAACAGGATGATACTGCAAGATAAAGTGGCTTTAGTCACTGGTGGCACATCGGGAATTGGCAGAGCAACGGCGATCGCTTATGCCCAACAACAGGCAAAGGTAGTGGTGGTTGGTCGTCGAATGGATGAAGGTGAAGAAACGGTTCGATTGATTCAGGAAGCTGGCGGAGAGGCGATTTTTGTGCAAGCAGATGTCACAAAAGAAGCCGATGTTGAAACAATGGTTGATAAGGCGGTTGGCGTTTTTGGTCGGTTAGATATTGCCTTTAATAATGCAGGAACTGTCGCCGAAAACCCCTCATTGATTGAGCAAACAGAAGCGGAATACGATCGCATTATGAACGTCAATGTCAAAGGCGTTTGGTTGTCGATGAAATATGAGATCGCTCAGATGTTGAAACAGGGAAGTGGTGCGATCGTCAATACGTCATCTGCGAATGGAGTCATTGGACTTCCTGGCGTACCCCTCTACACCGCGAGTAAACATGCGGTAGTAGGCTTAACAAAAGCTGCTGCGCTCCAATATGCCAAAGCGGGGATTCGCATCAATGTCGTTGCACCAGCGGCAATCGAAACAGATATGTTTGAAGCAGCTACAGGTGGGCAGGATGAAGCCAAAGCTTACATAACAGGACTTCACCCGATCGGACGAATTGGAACACCGCTTGAAGTTGCAAATGCAGTTCTGTTTTTATCATCTGACCTGGCATCGTTCACAACAGGTACAACATTGATGGTAGATGGTGGGTATGTAGCGCAGTAGTCGATCGGCAGTGCGAAATGTTTAATACAGCACTTCAAGCGACTCACTAAAGAAACACTGAAATCGGTTCGCTAACTTCATAAGAAACTCCTAACCATGCGTTGCACCGGAACGCTACAATTTGGTCGGTTGAGTTTTCAAGGTTATCTGCGTCCGGTGAGCTTGGTCGTTAGGCAGCGAGGGTGAAGAATGAAAAGAGAGTTAGCGATAAATTTTTTGTTCTCGTTTGTGGGCGGCGCAATGGTCTGGGCCTTGTCACCATTTTTATTCGGGCAGGTCGAACCGTGGGATGCGAAAGGTTTTTATTATTCCGCAGCACTTCTTATTGTTGGCCTTATCGTTGGCCTTGCTCGGCCTAAACATGTTTGGTCGCACTATGCTGGTATTATTCTTGGTCAACTGACGTATATGCTTTGTTTTCTGCCCGGGGGTCCGTTAATTCCTGTTGGAGTCGCTATTTTAGCGGCTTACTCCACAATCGCTTTAGCAGGAGCAGCAAGTGGGGCCTGGTTTCGTCGCGTCAGCCGGGGTGCGCGGTGATTTTGCTGCCTAACAAGGCGCTGCAGCGAACCCGACTCTCGCGCTCCGGTTGCAATCCACGCTGTCACCGCAGACCGGGTCGCTGAGCTTGGGTCGTTGTAGACCGTATGAATCTCGATGCTGGTGTGCGTACCGCGCTGGCTACTGAAGCAGAATTAAAGCCATCTTAGAGGCGGCGATCGCTGAAGGCAACAATGAAGGATTCTTGTCGTTCTGAACCGATGATACGCAATGGATGCTTGCCCCATTTTTGAAGTCTGCTTAACGCAGCATTGTTAAGACGGTGCTCGATCGCTGCATCACAATTGTGATGCAACAGACAAAAACACATCATCAATTTACAACGGAGAAACCTCTCATGCCTTACATTACCGTTGGTCAAGAAAACTCTGCAACCATCGATCTCTACTACGAAGATCTTGGGGCAGGTCAACCGATTGTGCTGATTCATGGATTTCCATTGAACGGACATTCCTGGGAGAAGCAGGTTTTAGTTTTACTGAATGCAGGATATCGAGTAATTACCTATGATCGCCGAGGATTTGGCAACTCCAGTCACCCCTCATCTGGCTATGACTACGATACCTTCGCCGCCGATTTGAATACACTCATGACCAAGCTTGACTTGCAAAATACCGTGCTGGTCGGTTTCTCAATGGGAACAGGTGAAGTCACACGTTATCTTGGCAAATACGGCTCAGAGCGGGTGCAGAAAGCCGTGCTGATGGCTCCCGTTCCACCGTTTCTGTTAAAGACAGACGACAATCCAGAGGGTGTTGATCAAAGCGTTTTCGATGGCATTATGAAAGCGATTGTTGACGATCGTCCAGCTTATTTCTCTGCCTTTTTCAAAGAGTTCTTCAATGTTGATGTATTGCTTGGCGACCGTATCAGCAATGAAGCGATTCAAGCCAGTTGGAATGTAGCAGCAGGGGCTTCTGCTAAAGGGACTTTGGACTGTGTACCCTCCTGGCTCACCGATTTCCGCGATGATCTGCCCCGCATTGATGTGCCGACTCTGATTATTCATGGAGATAGCGATCGGATTCTGCCGCTTGAGTCCACCGCAGCAAGACTTCCAAAGCTGATTAAAAACAGTCAACTGGTTGTCATTCCCGGCGGGCCGCACGCCATCAACTGGACTCATGCTGATCAGGTCAATCCCTTGTTACTGGACTTTCTTCAGCAGAAATAATCAGTGACCTGCCGGATTCCTGTCCTGTGAAAAAACGCTGTGATTCATAAGTTGAGTCAGGCTCAAATGATACACATGAATGGCACTAAGTTAAGCTGAAGGGTAGGTGGCGTAAGGATTGCAGGGATGCAGGGGTGCAGAGGGGAATTTCTAAATATCTGAACGCAATGCCTAAAATTTTTTCTTTCTCCTCTGCTCCTTTGCTCCTCTGCACAAGAGCTGCCTCAACGATTTTCCCTTTTCTTAGTGCCATTCCTTCCAGGAGCAAAGTCGTCGTCAGGATATGAAATAGATGCTGTTGTGAAAGAGTATTTCTGAAGCCAAAACTGGGGCTACAAAGCAATGCGACAGGCATTTTTGCTTCAGTTTTTGTCCGCTACTGAGGATAGAGCATCGTAAATTCAAAGGAGGAAAATTATGTCTGCAATAGTAGAAACGCCACAGATATCGCGAATTGAAGTGCTGGCATCCGGTCTGGATAGTCCACGTAAGCTGAACTTTGGCCCTGATGGGGCACTTTATGTTGCCGAAGCAGGACGAGGGGGGACAGGTGCCAGTATTCCATCTCCAACTCAACCGGGTGCGTCTGTATTCTATGGTGCAACAGGTGCAATTACCCGGATTCAAAACGGTGTTGTAAAACGAGTCGTAACTGGACTACCATCGCTGGCATTACCCGATGGATCGGATGCAGCAGGTGTGAATGACATTGAGTTTGATGCCTATGGAAACGCCTATGCGATCGTTGGTCTTGCTGGTAATCCAGCTAATCGAGATAACCTTCTACAAGTTCCTGATTTTAGCCAGTTGCTCGCGATCAATAACTTTGATGGTGGTGCTTCCTGGACAAGATTGAGCGATTTTGGTGCTTATGAACAAAATAACAACCCTGATGGGCAAAACGTAGACACCAACCTCTATGACTTGCTGATTGCAGATAATATAGCCTATGTCGTAGATGCAGGTGCCAATGCTTTGCTCTTTCAGCGAGCCTTTGGTGGCGAACCGACTTTAGAAACCGTCTTTCCAACTCGTACCACGACTGATCCACTCACAGGTGAAGCCGTGGTGCGGCAGCCTGTCCCCACCTCAGTTACCGTTGGCCCTGATAACGCTCTCTATGTTGGCGAGTTGACTGGGTTTCCTTTTCAAGCAGAAACTGCACAAGTTTATCGCATCAATGCTGAAGGTCAACCGGAAGTCTATGCAGGGGGATTTACGCATATCGCCGATCTGGCCTTTGATAAATCTGGCGGTCTGTATGTCCTGGAATATGATGCGGATGGAATCTTGAATGGAAGTGACGCAGGTGCCCTGATTTATGTGTCTCCAGATGGTAAAACTCGCACCACGATCGCGGATGATGAGCTAATTAATCCGACAGGTCTAGAAATCGGTTCTGATGGTGACATTTACATTTCCAACAAAGGCTTTATCGCAGGACAAGGAGAGGTGCTGCGGTTGAGTTTAGAGAAGGATATAACCTTCGGTTGTGCTCCGCTGTATGACCTAGTGAAGCACTGCATAATGGCGATCTCGGCAGATAGCGATCTGGCGAATGTCTACCAACAAGCGTTGAGTCATTCGTTTCCTGTCCAATTATATTCAGGAGCTTGAACGGTGACAAAACCGAACATTTGCAGGGAGATCTAATGTTTATCGATTACATTTCACTCATGCTCATTAACCTAGCAGCTGGACTCACTCTGTTAGCTACTTATGTGTACTTTGGTCTTAGTAGTTCAAATCAGAAACGCTGGATTCCAGGCTTCGGTGTAGTCGGTGCGATTGCTTTAGTCACTGGCTTACACATGATTTTTACCTGGCCTGTTATTGGTAGTTTCAATATTGCCTTTGGTGAAACAACGGTTCTGTTTGGTATTCTATTTGTCGGAACTTCATTAACTTTGGCAATGGGCTGGGAGTTACTTGCTTTGGGCATTTATGGATTCTTTGCAGGGCTTGTATCGCTTCTAATTGGTTTTCGCATCATCAACCTGGGACTAACACAGCTTCCATTAGTGGCAGGTATTGGGTTCATTCTCGTTGGCTTAGGTGGAATTTTTTCTGCACCAACCCTCTATCTCAAAGAAAACCGCTTCTTGCGAATTATTGGAGCAATTCTGTTAGTTGTGGCAGCCCTCATCTTTGGTTTTATTGGATTGACTGCCTACTGGGTACATCTTGCTGACTTCTCGACATGGAAGCCCCTGCCAAGGTAGTCGCTGTCAAACGACCATCATTAATCACGTAACTAAAAAAGAGTTAAATCATGCAGAACATCACGTTTGACACCATCACTCAAGCCGTCATTAATCATGGCGATCGCGGCAAATCTCACCCACGACTGTATGAAATTTACACGAGCTTGATTCGACATTTGCATGAGTTTGTGCGTGAAGTGAATCTAACCCAATCAGAATTGCAGCAGGGACGTAATTTTCTCAACCAGGCAAGTCATCACACTCAAGAGATTCCCACTGGAGAAATCCATCTGTTAACGGATATACTCGGGATCTCAGAGTTGGTAGAATTGCTGCACGATACCCATCCCGGTACAGAAAGCAATTTAGAAGGACCATTGTATGTGCCGAATGCACCAGAACGGCAGTTGAACGATCGCTTGGGTATTGATGCAGAAGGAGACGCGCTTCTCCTGTCAGGCAGAGTTTTCAATTTGAACGGTCAACCGATCGCCAATGCTGTGATTGACGTTTGGCAACCCAACTCCAAAGGATTATATGACATCCAAGATCCATCTCAGCCGCTGGGGAACTTTCGGGGACGTTTCAAAACGAACGAGAGTGGAAAGTACATGTTTGAAACCGTGGTGCCAATAGGTTACAAGGTGCCAGCCAGTGGTCCATCTGGCGAGTTGTTGCGACTGTTGGGACGGCATCCCTGGCGGGCAGCTCACATCCATTTCAAAGTCAGTGCCCCAGAGTACACGTCGCTGACAACACAAATTTTTATTGCTGGTGATCCTCACTTGGATTCAGATACAACCTTTGCAGTGCGATCAACGATCGTTGAATTACAAAAGCACGAAGCACTAGACGAACTCAAGGCACGGAATCAAAGTAAACAGTTTTACACAACGGAATTTGATTTTGTGTTGAAACCCGTTACTCTCTCTAGCAGAGAATTATAAAGCAACGGCTGCACATTATGTCTACACCATCAATCCAGAACAATCCGCTAATTGGCATTTGGAAGTTAATTTCTGCAACCGCCATTTACGCTGATGGAACGGTGACTCCAGACGTGTATGGAACTCATCCGGTTGGCTACATCACTTACACATCAGATGGTCACATGATGGTGATGTTTTCTAGGAGCGAGCTTCCTTCGGAAGAGCTTCGCTAACGCTCAGCGCTGAGTCAGGAGGTCAGATCACCGCTGACTCCCCAGATGCAATCTTTACCCGTGGAAGAGCTTGCTCAAGCATTTACAACATTCAATGCTTACGCTGGAACTTATACGTTGACCCGGATTTCTCACAAACTCAGAAAAAAGCGGAGCTTCAAACTGATAAAATGTATATATGGTAAGCATTTGAGCAGTTTTAACCGATGAATCTACCCGCAACGCGATCGCTCCCAAAACAGTTCA
>JAHHHR010000104.1 GCA_019359245.1 Nostoc desertorum CM1-VF14
AAAATGCTTCCTGAAATGCCTGAGCCTATTTTATTAACCCAGATTTTTGCCAAGCTTACTTCTCTAGGACGTATTCATACGGTTTCTACAGGCGTTGAACCCTCGTAAATTGGCAGAGGTATTGGTAAAACTGTTTACTTTGATTCCGTGCCTTAAGTTCGTCTAGTGCTTCGTGCTTTTGTAATTCAACGATCGTTGATTGCACTGAAAAGGTTGTATCTGAATCCAGGTGAGGATCACCAGCAATAAAAATTTGTGTTGTCAGCGACGTGTACTCTGGGGCACTGACTTTGAAATGGATGTGAGCTGCCCGCCAGGGATGCCGTCCCAACAGTCGCAACAACTCGCCAGATGGACCACTGGCTGGCACCTTGTAACCTATTGGCACCACGGTTTCAAACATGTACTTTCCACTCTCGTTCGTTTTGAAACGTCCCCGAAAGTTCCCCAGCGGCTGAGATGGATCTTGGATGTCATATAATCCTTTGGAGTTGGGTTGCCAAACATCAATCACAGCATTGGCGATCGGTTGACCGTTCAAATTGAAAACTCTGCCTGACAGGAGAAGCGCGTCTCCTTCTGCATCAATACCCAAGCGATCGTTCAACTGCCGTTCTGGTGCATTCGGTACATACAATGGTCCTTCTAAATTGCTTTCTGTACCGCGATGGACATCGTGCAGCAATTCTACCAACTCTGAGATCCCAAGTATATCCGTTAACAGATGGATTTCTCCAGTGGGAATCTCTTGAGTGTGATGACTTGCCTGGTTGAGAAAATTACGTCCCTGCTGCAACTCTGATTCAGTCAGATTCACCTCACGCACAAAGTCATGCAAATGTCGAACCAAGCTCGTGTAAATTTTATACAGTCGTGGGTGAGATTTGCCGCGATCGCCATGATTAATGACGGCTTCAGTGATAGTGTCAAGTGTGATGTTCTGCACGATCAAACTCCTTTTTAGTTACGTGATTAATGATGATTGTTTTACGGCGACTATCTTGACTTATAGTCTGTGTCCTAATCTAATTGGCTACAGCTATACCAGTGCAACTTTGCCTGCAAGTGTTGTCATCTCGCACTGTCGTTCGACTACTGTGCTACAGACCCACCATCTACCATCAACGTTTCACCTGTTGTGAACGATGCCAGGTCAGATGATAAAAACAGGACTGCATTTGCAACTTCAAGCGGTGTTCCAATTCGCCCGATCGGGTGAAGTCCTGCCATGTAAGCTCTAACTTCATCCTGCCCACCTGTAGCTGCTTCAAACATATCTGTTTCGATTGCCGCTGGTGCAACGACATTGATGCGAATACCCGCTCTGGCATATTGAAGCGCAGCAGCTTTTGTTAAGCCTACTACCGCATGTTTACTCGCGGTGTAGAGGGGTACGCTAGGAAGTGCAACTACTCGATTCGCAGATGCCGTATTGACGATGCACATAGTGCCGCCAGAGGCGAACGAACCACTTCCCTGTTTCAACATCTGAGCGATTTCATGCTTCATCGACAACCAAACGCCTTTGACATTGACATTCATCATGCGATCGTATTCCGCTTCTGTTTGCTCAATCAAAGAGGGAGTTTCGCCGACAGTTCCTGCATTATTAAAGGCAATATCTAACCGACCAAAAACGCCAACCGCTTTATCAACCATTGCTTTAACATCGGCTTCTTTCGTGACATCTGCTTGCACAAAAATCGCCTCTCGGTCAGCTTCCTGAATCAATCGAACCGTTTCTTCACCTTCATCAATTCGACGACCCACCACCACCACCTTTGCTTGTTGTTGGGCATAAGCGATAACTTCGTTAAGCTTCGCTAACGCCGTTGCACGACCAATTCCTGAAGTTCCGCCAGTGACTAACGCCACTTTATGTTGAAGTATCATTGTGCTTCTCCTAGCATTAATTTCGTTGTCAAAAATTTGCTGATGAAATGCAGTGATTTCTTTTCGACCTTTGAGGTGCGTTCCCTCGAAGGCGATGAAATCGGCAGTCTCACTAAACGGGGCAGCGAAGCCTTCGCCACTACCTCGATTCCAAGCATCAATCATCTGGTGATGGAAAGTACGGATTGCGGACTCGTCAGCAGTAGTAGTGGTTTGAACTAGTTTGTGAGTTCAGCGAAGTTGCAATCGGGGTGGTTGCCACCAGATAGGTTTCATAGCTACTCTTGAAATACGATTGTGTTCTTCTCAGCATCACTTTTGTTTCATCGATCTAAAGTGCACTAAGTTCTAATGTTCGATTTCTTTCCAATTCTTAGGGAAAATTGCCAGATTCTTATGGAGTTAGCGAACTTCCTTAGGTGTCATTCCAGTGAATCGCTTGAAGTGTTGTGTTAAGTGGCTTTGACTGGAGAAACCGACTTATAAGGTAATGTCTGCGATCGCTGCTGTTTTCATCAGGGAGACAGCATTTTATCTTTTTCAAAATGCTGCCTCCTATTTTACTTGTTGCTTCCGTAGAGAAAACCTCAAGTATTAATGTCCACCTGAGTTCACTGGAGGGGTTGTTGCAAGGAGCTGAAGTTCCCATGCAAGGGCCACTGCACTAGCACCGCCATGCTCAAGAAGAATCTCTGATACACCCGCAGATGTTTCTGTGCGTGCCCAGTCACGTTGCCATTCAGAAAGTACAGCCATCCAGTTAATTGGAACTGCACCAGCCTGAACCATCCGGCGAACAGCCATGTCATGAGCTTCCGCAGTAACGCCGCCCGAAGCATCGGTAACGATGAATACTTCATAACCCTCACCAAGCGCCTGAATTGCTGGCATTGCGAGACAGATCTCGGTGTAAAGCGCAGCAAGTATAAGTTGCTTGCGACCACTTTTCTTCACAACCTCTGTAACGTTTGGATCTTCCCAGGTATTGATGAAAGTGCGGTTGATCGGTTTTTGATCAGGAAAAACATCTTGTAGTCCCTTGATGATGTAACCCCCTCTTTCTTCAATTACTGTGGTCAGGATTGTTGGTACATTGAACACCTTTGCCGATTTGGCAAGACCAATAACATTGTTAATGATCATGGTCGGTTCATGGCTGTTCAAGTTGGTGAACTGATAAGGCTGGTGGTCAATCAGTACCAGGATGCTATCTTCTGGACGAAGCAGTCCTTCCAGTCCGATTTCTGGATTTTTAGACATTGAACTCTCCTATGAGTACTGCATCAGATTCTTGTCTGATTCGACTTTAGTGTATTGAGTTCTAATGCTTGGTGTCTTTCAGATTCTTAAGGTAAATTATCAGATTCTTATGGTGTTAGCGAATCTGCTTAGGTGTTATTCCAGTGAGGCGCTTAAACTGTTGCGTAAGATGGCTTTGACTGGAGAAACCGACTTGTAGAGCAATGTCTGCGATCGTCAAATCTGTTTTCAACAGCATCAATTTCGCCTGTTCCACACGCTGTTGAATCACGTACTGATGGGGCGAAATCCCCATTGCTTGCTTAAACACACTCGCAAAATAAGTCGGGCTGATGTTTACAACACTTGCCAGTTCAGCCAAGGATAAATCTCGATTCAGATGAGCGTGGATGTAATCGATCACTTGTTGCAACTGGGTATAAGTTAAGCTGCTGTTCTGTGATGCAATCGGTTGCGTTGAGGTTGAATAGTGTCGTAGTAGATGAATCACTAAGATTTGAGTAAGTGATTCGATATATAATTGACCCATTATCCCACCCGATTGCAACTCAGCGAACATTAGCATTCCAATCTGATGAAGTTGCAAATCTTGCTGACCGAAACTATGCACAAGCTCGAACCGTTTTGAGTCAATATCGGAGGCTTCAGCAACTTGTTGAATCAATTCCGGTTTTAAGCAAATTTGTAGCGGAGTGCAGATGACACCACTCTTATCACTCTTATCTCGACACCAGTAGCTTGGTTGTCCAGCCGGAACGAAGAAGTTGTCACCTTCGTGAAGGATTGATTCATGCACGCAATTGTCTCGTTTCTGAATTAGAGGGGTGGGATACCCTACGTGTAAGTTGAGCCAATGATCCGAGAGAGCAGGAAGTTCTATTTCAAAAGCTGAAGCAGGATTTTGACACTGCTCAACCAAAACGCCATTCCAGTTCATCTGCCGACTGGAAAACATCAGCGTTTTATTTATTTTATTTAAATGTTGGCTGAGTTCGAGCGAGTTGAGCAGGTTGTTAGTCATAGAGCTTGCTCTCACCGATTGCTTGCAGTTGCAGAATAACACGTTCTAGCTTTTTTCAGCCTGATTTTGGCGCAGCAAGAACAGTTGCCAGCCAAAAATCCAAAACTAGTGTACGCTACAGCGTGATGCGCGATCAATGCATCTCCCATTAGAGAGTCTTCGCTAACTCAGTCAGCAGATCCTTACTTAAGGGCTGCTGTTGCCTCAATCTCAATTAACATTATTGCTTTCAGTGATCGCCGCGTTTGCCGCTTCTAAAATTGCTTTATTGTTCTCTGACATCTGAATCTCTCCTCTGTTCAAAGCAAAAAAGTGGTGTGAGTTGTTATGCTGTTGCCCCTCACTGGTTTACTTCTAGGGACTGGTAAACGGCTTACATTGAATCGCCTTCACATTTCGCAGATAGTTCAACTGTGGCTCGAAGTCAGTCGGACAGACGACATAAACATTGTCCTGAGATCGGCTAATGACTAAACGGTAGCTGGGTGGAATCCCTTCAGAACTTTCGATCACTTCGATTCTAGGAATCACTTGTGAACTGACTTGAGCCAGGGATGGAAAATTGAACAGTAGGAGTACGCCGAACAGAATTGTGATTGCGATTGTGGTTGTGATTTTGGTTGAAAGAATCTTTCGGTTCATTAGAAATCTCCTGTGGCTTGTGGTTGTGTAATGTTCTGTTGTTTCCAGGGAAGCGGGGATCGATAGGGGTTTTCGTGCATATCCAGGACTTCCCAGGTGGTTGGATTGACTCGCCCTGTAACTGGGATTCTGTATCGTCTCTGGAGATCGCGTACCGCAGACACTGTGATCGCACCAAAGATGCCATCGACGATCGCCCCTCTTGGATTGCCTAACCTCACACCTGCGGCTCCTAAAAAGCCATTGTCTTGAAGGATGCGCTGTAACAATTGCACGTTTCTGCTGCGATCGCCTTGGCGCAAGGTAGGTAAGGTTAAATCAGTGTAGGCAGTGGCGACCAGAATAGGGGAGGTTTGTTGTGGAGGAATGCTGTGTGCGATCTGCGCTTCGCTATCGCGGGATGAGTGAATGAACCTCCGAGCAATCCTGTTGGGATCGTTAGTACTCCGAAAATGAGTTGAGGTTTCATGATTGTCCTCCTGATGGAGATTGGTTCTATTTCGCATCAATTTGCGTCGGAGTGATTACTCCACTCGCTTTGAGACCTGCAACGAGGTCGGTCACTTGACGTTGAGCCTCTGCACTCAGGGAGTCAAAGTCGTCTAAGAAGAATTGACGTTCTAGCAGCCGAAGGCAGCGTGTCAGCCCTATCACTGCATGTTTGCTAGCAACGTAAGGAGATATGCCCGGAAGCGCAACAAGACCATTCGTTTGTTCTATACAACCCCTAACGATTTCATCGGACATTGATTGCACCCAGAAGCGTGGCTGCTTGAACGGTGAAAATTGCTTTTGAAACGGCTTGACCGACCAACTCCTCTCTTGCGATCGCTTTAATTCGCGATCGCGCTTCAGGACGTTCTTCAGGTCTGAACACCGCATCGGTCAGGTCAGAGGCTTGCATCAAACTAATCAATGCTGCCATCCGAGAATCCAGTCCAATGCCTTCTAACACGGCTTCACGAACTTGCTGGACAATCTGGCGTTGAATGGATTCATCGGTTAGAAAATATCGCTGCGTTGGGAACAGTCCAAGAATGCGTTGCTCTTGTCGTTGCAAAACACCTAAATCGACTAAGTTCTGCAACACAACCGGCTGAAACCATCTGTATCTTCGTCTCCAACGAGTAATCCAGAACCTTGCAGTTCGAGGTCGAGACGATGCCAGAACCTCATTGAGGTGTCGATCTAAGAATTCATCGCCTGTGTTGCCTGTGATCGCACCGATCACACGATTGTTGTTGTCGATCTCAAGTTTGCCTTGCAGTACTAAGTCTAGTAACAAAGAACCGACCAAGCCATATTCGAGCGCTGCGTAGAAAGAGAAGCGAGTTTTCCCAGTTTGGGGATTGAGTGCAAGAAGGATTAAGTCCTGTGAAAGATATTGCATGATGAATTCCTTATTGAGAAATACTACTCCCATTCTGTTAATATTTCTCCGTTGTTTCGCGTTCTGCATCGCGTCTGCCGGAGAACACAACTTTTGCACCCGCAGCACCAAAGGCGATCGCGGTTGCACGACCAATTCCTGAAGTTCCGCCAGTGACTAATGCCACCTTGTCTTTAAGCATCATGATAGTTACCTCTTGTTGTGAATGGCTGTGTCACTTTGTCAAAAACTCAATGAGCAATACGTGTAGGAGCCAGCAATAAGAAGCGCCTCCTACAACCAGGATGACTACGATCCTGGCTGCGTGCCCCATAAATCCAGTCTCGCCAGTTCCATGCCGATCAATACTGACCTACGGCGATCGGCAACTCACGTTCAATGGTTCGCAATCGTTGCGAAAAATCATTCAAGATACGTTGACGAACTGCATCTGTTTGGCGAACGGGGGCATAAACAATCTGCGGAGCAAGAACGTCAAAACCAGCGAATTGCAGCATCCCTCGCTGAATTGGGCGCAGAATAGCATGGATATCACCGTTAAAACCGCCTGCAAGATAGTCCTCTTCTGTGCTACCTGTGGTCAACGAGAGCATTGCTTGCTTACCTCGAAATCTGCCCGTTTCATAAATATGTCCATTACCGTAAACACGCCCCATAACAAAGACGCGATCGACCCACCCCTTCAAAATTGCAGGGACACTGAACCACCACAAAGGGAATTGCCAAATCATCAGATCGCACCATTCCAGTTTTTGGATCTCAGCTTCAATTTCTGGAATGAATCCTCCAACTTCAGTTGCATACATCTCTTCAAGTTGCTGCTTAAAGTAGTCAGGATCTTTGACAGACGTAAAGTTGCGGCGATCGGATGCAGGGTCAAATCTCATGGTATGGAGATCTGAATATTGAACATCATGCCCAGAGTCTTTGAACGTGTCAATTGCTGTCTGAAACATTGCTCCGTTAAAGCTTTTCGACTCTGGGTGTGCAAGAACAATCAAAACTTTCATGTGAGTTATTTCGTTTTTTAAGTTTCTAAACTTTTGCTAGGGCTGGATAATCCAGATAGCCTTTTTCACCACGGCTATAGAACGTGGCTGGGTCAGGCGAGTTGCGATCCTGGTTGCAAAATGGCGGGTTTAGGCATTGATATTTGCTGGCTCCTACACTTAGTCGCGATCGATTAGTGTGTTTGAAGGTAAGTTGGGATCGATCGCCTTGCGCGCACTGTCAATGCCCACGACGGGAAGTGTACCCGGATCGAGCAAGCCGACTTGAACCAATACACTTGCCTGATCCCAGTAAATGTGTTCGTGGGCTAGTTTGCCATCACGGAACTGGACGATCGCTACTACTGGCACTTCCACCCGTTTTCCGGTGGGAGCAACGCCGGGTAATATCCATTCCATCCAAACAGTATGAGTGAACTTAGCCACCATTTCATCCACGAGTTGATCTGTCCCGATCGTGCGCGAGATTGGGGTCAACTCCATGTCCGGCGGCATCTGTGGAATGAGGTATTTGGAATAAAACTCGCGCACTGCTGGTTTCCCGACTCCCCCAGTCATTACCGGGATGTGGTTAACGTAAGCATCTTCAACCATCGTAGCGACGGCATCTTCAGTACTGTGAGTGCCAAACTCGTACTGTAAATGCTCTTCCCAAAGTGCTTGCAAATACTCCTGGGCTGGTGTCAAATTGGTAGTTGCTTGTAAAGAAGCTTGTCCGTCTACAGTTTGCTCTTTGACCATGATTAAATACTCCTGGTTCTATCTATCTAAAGTGTCTTGAGTTCTAATGCTTGACTGCTTTCAGATTCTTAAAATGATTTGTCAGATTCTTGTGATGTTAGTGAACTTGTTTCAATGGACGTATAAGCATTCAGCGCCTGTTTCACGAATCAGTTTGGCGGTTTTTTCACCTTCTGCGTCGCGTCTGCCTGAGAATACTACCTTTGCTCCAGCAGCACCAAATACGATAACTTCTCTGCGAGACGCTACGCGAACGTTAAGCTTTCCTTGTCTACGAGAGGCTGCGCCAACGGAACGCTGCGCGTAGCTTGCTTCCCCGTAGGGGTACGCTAACGCCGTTGCACGACCAATGCCCGCTGTTCCGCCAGTGACTAACGCCACTTTATCTTGCAGTATGATTCTGTTTATCCTGTTTTAATTTCATCGGTTTGTCTCAGGTAAGTTTGTCTGAGCAACTCAGTGACTTCTTGCGCGATCGCAATCAGGGCATGATTAACTGAGGACTCCTGAAGAGAATCAGTCTGAGGTGTACCTTCATACCCAGAATCATTCTTGCCTTGTACTAGTGAATGCGTCATAGAATTATCCTCAATGAAATACTGATTTGTAATTGACTAAATCAATACGCAGGAATTCAGTTGTTGGCATGGTAACTGTTGTCATGGTTCAAAAAGCGGCAATTTTATTCAGTGAAACAGGCAAAATCTAGCCATCGAAATTTGATAGCTTACAGCATTTACAGGCAAGTCAGACATGAATTGGGAGCAAAGATCGGGGAACTTAATGACTTGCAGCAATCATGGCTGCCATCAGATCAGTTGTGTTCCAGTGCTCGGTATACTGAATTCCATTGATAAACAGGGCTGGGGTAGTCGTCACTCCACTCTCTATTCCGCCTTCGATATCTTCATTGATGCGATCGATATGCACCTGTTTAGACAACTCTTTGAGAAATTGAGGAATGTCAAGCCCTAAATCATTGGCGTACTCGACAAGATAACCATTCTCCAACTTTTGTTGATGGGCAAATAAAGTATCATTCATTAACCAAAACTGTCCTTGGACAGCGGCGGCAACGGCTGCTTCGGCTGCCCGTTGAGCTTGGGGATGAATCTGTGCTTGCGGAAAATGACGGAAGATAAAGCATAAATAATCCTTTCCAAAACAAGTATTCAGCTCTTGTTTGATCGCTTTAATCATCTTGTAAACGTCCGCACTTCTGGAGCATTGATAGTCTCCATACATCACCAGCACTACCTTGGCACTCAACACACCTTGAATATGCTCTTGAGTTGAAGGTGGTACAAGTAAGGAACTGCGGCTACGATCGTCGTTCATCTTTCTAAATCTGCATCAAGCATGGAACTTTGCAATTAACTTGCTCAATTCATTGCCTGGATGACTGTTTGCATAAATTCAATATAGGCGATCGCCTTCAAGCTGTCGTCTATAGCGAGTTAACTTTTTTGCCGTACAAATTGATAGAGCAACTATGCCATCGTAGAGTAGAAAGCTAGCTATAACTTAAGTTAGAATCGGGCGCATCAATTCGTTTAGGAAATACATCAATTCGTAGATTAACTGTCAGAGTAGGCAGTATCGTTCGTCGAACGTTCCTTTCCCAATAGGACGGATTCCTAAATCGCTGAACTAGGAAATTAATAAACACCTGAACACGCCGCGAATGCTTACGATTCGGTAAATATAATGCATAAAAACAGTTCGTCCAGATTAAAATTAAACTGGACGAACTGCTCATTTATAGTTAAACTTTAGTCGCTAGCAGTGTGACCACATCAGCATGAGCTAGCACCACATCGGGGTTACGCTGAAGTGCCATATCATACTTCACAGCAAAGTCATTTCCAACTTCATCAGGTGTGAGTAGAATTTGAACATCAGCAATGAGAGCAGCGATCGCCTCGGAAGTGACAGGCTCATCAGAGTGGATTAACTCATCAATTTGCACAATCAATTCTGAGAGGCGATGCAACCAGGCAAATTGATCGTGACCGATCGCCAGTTGCAGCAATTCACCTTTAGAGACCCGTCCGCGCACCTGTTCGTAACGAATACGTTCTGTATCCAACAACAGTTTATGCAGATGCAATAGCTTGATGCGTATATCGGTCAGCAGTTGATGTTGGGTGATGCGGTGTTGAAGCGTGTTAAGCATGAATATGTCCCATCCTTCCATTTCGGTAATCATCGATCGCTTGCAAGATTTCGGTTTCAGTGTTCATCACAAAAGGACCATAGCGCACCACAGGTTCATTCAGCGGCACTCCAGCAATCAGCAATAGATCAAGAGGCTGGGTGGCATCCGCAGGATTGGCGATCGCCACTTCCTCACCATCAGGTGCAAAAATCACCATTTGCCCATCCTCACCCCGTTCCTGCTCAGTGCCAAACAAACCAGACCCATCGAGGACATAGGTAAAGGCGTTGTACTCTTTCGGTACCGACTGAACAATGCTTGCTCCTGGTTGTAGTGTGAAATGCAGGTAGATAATCGGGGTGCGGGTTTCAATCACCGCTTTCGCTCCCAACGCTTCTCCCGCAATCACGCGCACCGTCACAGACCCATCTTTGGTCTGAGCCACCGGAATCTGCGCTGATGGAATTTCCTGATAGCGAGGAGCAATCATCTTGTCTCGCTGCGGCAAGTTGACCCACAGTTGAATGCCGTGCAGTCGCCCACCCGTGCGGGTAAACTCAGCTTCTGGCATTTCGGAATGCACTACGCCTGCCCCAGCGGTCATCCACTGCACATCACCGGGATTGAGCAGTCCGGCATGACCGACCGAGTCCTTGTGTTCCAGCCGTCCATCCAGGACGTAGCTGACGGTTTCAAAGCCACGATGAGGATGATCCGGTGCGCCCTTTGCTTGACCGGGCTTCTGATTCACGGGACCCAATTCATCGAGGAGGAGAAAGGGGTCAAACTCGGAAAAGCTACTCTTGGGAAAAGGACGACGCACCAGGAAGCCTGCTCCTTCAAACGTTTCTACACTATTAATGATTCCAGCAACGGTTCGGAGTGTTTGAGTTTGAGTTGTCATACAGTTGCCTCCAGGCAGATAGTTTATAAGATTTATCCTATATGTGATTAATCATATATTAACATAGAAAGATATAAATTCTATGGGTAGGGCTTGTCCTCCCTGTTCGTTCGGTAAACCGCCTATGTCTCTTGCCCATGTGATTCTGGGTCTGCTCCAGCAACAGGAGCGGACCGGCTACGACCTCAAAACCGAGTGCTTTGACGATTGCATTTCCCATCTGTGGCCAGCAGATCAGGCACAGATTTATCGGACTTTAGACAAACTGGAGTCACAGGGGTGGATTACCTGTACCGTCGAGATTCAGCACGATCGCCCCAATCGCAAGGTTTACCAGATTACTGAAGCAGGTGAAGCAGAGTTAACCCACTGGCTCCAGACGCATCATCCGCTGCCCGTGTTGCGAGAGTCGTTGCTGGTGCAACTCTATTTTGCGGCTCAGTTGCCTAACGAGGCGATCGTGTATCTGCTAGAGCAGGAACTGGAAGCACGGCAAGAAAAGCTAGCCCAGTGTGAGACGATCGAGGCTCTATCTTTGAGTAATCCGACTGCATCGCGTGAACAAAAACTGCACCGACTGGTTTTGGACTTAGTGAAGCAACGGGAACAGACTTATTTAGATTGGTTGGAAAAGGCGATACGTGCTATGCACACGCTGCGCGACCGCAACAATTAGTAGCCAATCAACGTAGATTTCTTCTTCTAAGTTAGAATCCGAACTCGATCAAAAGTACACCCTACAAACTGACAATGCCGATTAGCCTGCTTGTTGGGGCGTTACGGACACTCTTATCGGAAATGCGAGGCGAGGAACTGATAACCAACTCCTCGCCTTCACTTTTTTTATTTTGCGCGTGCACGTTGCAATTAGGTGCTTTTACACAGGTGCCATTTGCCGATCGAGCTTGGTCTCTCGTCCATCTCGTTGCACAGATTGAGCTTTGTCATAGCTCTCCATCAGGGCGCGGTAAGTCGGCACGATGTGGTCAACTGCGACAGTGGCAAACTCCATTGCGTCCGGACGGTTCCACGTGTTCATGAGTTCGCTGATTACTGCGTAAGTGTCGATGGGCATGGCTCCCGCCTGGACGACGCGGGCCAGAGTGAGGTCGGTCGCCATCTGGCTCCAGTTGCCGGAAGCGTCAATAATCGTGAAAACCTTGTAACCGACGGCCAGTGCGCTCAACGTCGGAAACGCCATGCAGGTGCTGGTGAGAGTTCCGGCGATGAGAAGAGTCTTTCGCCCAGTCTTCTCGATCGCGTCTACCCAAGCCGGATTATCCCAGGCGTTAATCTGGCCTGTGCGCGGAATGTAAACCGCCTCAGGATTGTGCTGGTGGATTTCGGGAATCAGGGGACCATTGGGACCATCGGGTACCGAAGCAGTCGTGAAGGTCGGAATCTTGGCGAGTCGGGAAATCTTGGCGAGCGCCGTGACATTGGAGCGGAGGACTGGGAGTTCGATGTCACGCACAAGTTGGAATAGTCCGCTCTGATGATCAATCAGCAGCAGCACGGCGTCGTTGGGATCGATCATTGTGTCGATGGTGTTGCTCATGGGTTTGTCTCCTTTTTTATTCAAATTCAATCAATGTCATTTTTTCCTAGCTATCTGGGGCGTGTCCAGTTCTAGTACTCAGCTTCTTTCGGAATAAGTTCAATATAGGAGATCGCCTTCAAACTGTCGTCTATAGCAAGTTAAATTTTTTACAGTGCAAATTGATAGAGTAACCATGCCATCGCAGAGTAGAAGGCTAGCTATAACTTAAGTTAGAATCGGGCGCATCGATTCGTTTAGGAAATACATCAGTTCGCAGATTAATTGAAAAGGAACCAAATCTTACGTCTACGAACTCAAGTATCCAAATAAAGCAACCGCTTTTGGTACGCAGTAATCTTCCTGAAAAAGCAGATAACGCAATCTTGTGGGCGGGTGATGCCGGGCGTTAGCCTGCTTAAGTTATCGGTTGGGCAGTACTTTGAATTTGTCAGTTGAGCAACCCAACAATCCCGTTGCATATCGACCGTATCAAGTTACACGTTCGAGCCATTACGTGTAATTAGTGGCTATATATATTGATGTGGCGTTGATCCGACAATCGTGTAATTTGGGTTTAGGTGGTACAGAGTAGAGCATATACTCTGCATCAACGAAATAAGAGGTATTGCAATGATTAGACTTGTCCGAAAGTTCCAAAGCCAGACTGTTCAAAGCTTTGGGACGAAACTTTGATATCTTCGTAAAAACGGAGTTGTAAGGGTTTGAGATAGTTAGTGATAGTTTAGAGGCATAAAAATTAACTCCTAATTTATTAAAACTTATGATTATTACTAATAGCTAAGTTGGGAGAACCAAGCTACCAATCCTTAATCTAACTAATCCGCAAACTGTTAAAATAATCTGCTCATACGTCTCAAGCTTTAAGCGAAATCTTTGTGAGGCTATGCGGAATATCTTAAGCAATCGACAATTTAAAATTTTACCATTTTATTTTCCTAAGCTAATATTTCGGACAAGTCTATTCGTGAAAAATTCCGCAATTTCGTTTGTAACCCTTATGACTTTGACTCGAGAAAGCGAACGTTTACACTCCTCCCTGCCAGACAAAAATCGTCAAATCTAGGAGTTTTCTGCCAATCAACTTTGATTCGCACTGTCGCTACCCGTACTGGTAGTTGACGACGGGCAATTTCTGGTGGTGGTTCTACAACATATTGCCCAACTTCAAAACGACCTGTACCTGCTCTGATTGTCTCTACTCGTCCTTTCCATTGGATATTACTTGAGTTATTAAGGTTGATTTGGGCTTCTTGTCCAACGACAAGTTTCGACACATCAGTCTCATTTATGAATGCCTCTATCCAAAGATTCTGACAGTTGAGTAACTGAATAATCGATTTATTAGCTTCGATTATTTCCTGGGGCTGGGAATCAATTGACCAAATCACGCCTGTTGTTGGTGCTATGACCAAGACGTTCTGTTGAGAGAGCAATTCTTTACTGGTAATGGATAACTGTGACTGAATACTCTGGATTTGTTTAGAGAGGATTCTTTCTTGTTCCTTTAAGTCTGTTAACTCTACATCAAGTTCGAGAACGCGAGTTTCAGGATAGCTTAAGGTGCGAGTTCCTTCTAGCTGAAGTCCGGCTTTCGTTGCTTCTAAGTTGAGTTTAGCTAGCTCAATTCTGGATTGAGCTTCCTTTACTACAGCTTCGGCTTGCTGCGCTTCTGCAATTTTGTTTTCAGATCTGGAAATGGTTTCTGCCCCCTCCTTTGCTAAACTAGCAAGGCGGTGAGCGTCAGCAAGCGCTACTTTTTTTCTGACTTGTTCTCCAGCGATTTCCTCTTCAAGTTGTTTTATCTGTTGATCGGCGTATTTGGTTTGAAGCATTTTCTGGGTGACAGTTTGTTGTCTAAACAAGTTCATCAATTTAGTTCGATTTTGAATTTGCTGTTTTACCCCAGAGAGTTGCTGTTGAGCATCTTGTAGGCGAGTTTTAAATTGCTGATTTTCAATTTTGAGGACTGATACTCGTGGATTTTCGACAGTAGATTTAATAGTACCGATTTGTGTACCTTTCTCAAGTTGGTTACTCAACTTAATTTTCTCGCTTTTCAACTCTAGCTCGCCTGGAATGGATGCCCGCACCAAAATGATTTCACCATTAACATAGGCTTGTACACTGCGAATTTGAGAGAAGCTGCGTCTCAGCCTAACTCCAATAATAGCTAGACAGCTAAGGACTAGAATCGAAAGGATAATTTTTCCTGAAGCTGTTTTAATTAATTTCATGAAACAAATTGTAGAAAATCTTTTCTATATCGGAAGCATTATTCTAATTAGCACTACTAAAAAGTAAGTTATATCAAACTTTTTTTGCTTATAAATCCGCAAGCGCTTTAAATTTTAGTTACTTTTCGCGCATACTATGCGCGACTATTTAGGGTATTTAGGAAACCAGCGTCTAGACAAGTACAGGACGTAATCTCATTCCTTAAGCAACAAACTTGCTTTTCGGCAATCTCAAGAATCCCAGCTAGCTCCATAAGCTGGAATACCTTTCCCTAAACAAGCCTTGACCACCTTTTCAGTAACCGCTTTGTTGGATACACAAAACACAGCTTGCGCCCTAAAATCTCGAACGGCGCCAAGAGCTAGCTGCTCTACATTTGGTCTACCATGCATTCCTGTATCGAGAATATTGCAACGAGGATGAGAGTCAAGCAAAGACCAAAGCTTTTCGCCATAAGTTTGTTTGTGTTCGTTAGCAATCCACACAATACAAAGTTTGTGACTATTTTCTATCACATGAGGTATGACTGGTGCAATTCCTGCTCCAGTTGCGATTACAACTACTCGTGAATAAGCGTTAATTGAGAACATAAAACCAGGAGGCTTGACTCGACGAACCCATAATCGTTTGGGCAAATTTCCTTTTTCAACTTGCCGAATCAAATTTTTAGTCCAGTCACCTACCGCGCCGATTATTAAATGAATTTCTGATTCGCCCGTTTGTTTGCTGAAACTCGTTCCTGCAACAGAAAAAGAATGCCATTCAATACCATCTAGACTAATTCGAGCAAATGTTCCTACGTCAGCCCTTCCTGGAAGAGTCACAACTAAAACTCCAACAGATGGACAATCCATCCTAAAATTATCAAAACACTGCACGCTTATCCAAGGCAAAAATATGCTGAAAATCATCAGCGCGATCATGAGTAAAACTGGATTAGTTAATAAAGTTTCTAGAGGATAAGCTTGGTTGAGAGCGATGATAAATTGAAATCTAATTTGATGCAAGACGAGAATACTCAAACAAGTCCATCCCAGATAGCGATGGCTGATTTCAAACGTATCATGGAACTTATGGCGGAATGGGGGAATAGCGGTGAGGATAATAATAAATAAAAGTGTTAACAATATACTGGATGTAACGATTGATATAGGATCGCTCTCTGTAGCCATTGATAGAGGATCGCTTGGGTTTCCCAACTGCTGGAATACATCAACAATTACCCAGAGAAAACCCCAAGTAGCACATGAGGCGTGAACCCCACCGATGTAATGAACGCCACTATTAAGATAGTATTTGCCATAAACAATCTTTACCGAAGTCCATACTGCCAAACGGTACAATAAATGCAAAATCAGTTCATTACGGACTAAAACAGCTACTAGTATATTGCTGACACTAAAAATTGCTATTGAAATGTCATTTAAATATATTGTTTCGTAAAAAATAACTAAAAGTAAAATATTGACGCTAGAAACCAAAATCCACCAAAAAATATGCATATTAAAGTTTTGCTTGAACATAAATATGTCTCCTGATATCAAGTTCAAATTTTCTGATTATTAATTTCACCAATTGTCTATTAAGCCAGTATGTCACTCGATCAACTATATAGAGGGCGATCGAGACTCTATCTTCTTTCGGAATAAGTTCAATATAGGAGATCGCCTTCAAGCTGTCGTCTATAGCAAGTTAAAATTTTTACAGTACAAATCGATAGAGTAACCGTGCCATCGCAAAGTAGAAGGCTAGCTATAACTTAAGTTAGAATCCGAATTTGATCGAAAGTACACCTTACAAACTGACAATGCCGCGCTTAACGGCAACAATCACCGCTTGGGTGCGATCGCTGACATCTAACTTATTCAAAATCCGATTAACATGGGATTTAACAGTACCTTCACCAATACTCAAAGCAGCCGCAATATCGGCATTGCTCATTCCCTGCGCCAGTGAGCCGAGTACTTCTAGTTCTCGTTCACTCAGTTCTGGATTGCTGAGGCGCTGTACCAACTTTGCTCCCACATCGGGCGGAATGTACTTCTGACCCCGATGAACGGTACGAATAGCATTCAGAAGCTCGTCAGGTTCAGTTTCTTTCAACAGATATCCTTTGGCTCCTGCCTGCAATCCCCGATAAATATCTTCGTCACTATCATACGTGGTCAGTACAATAATTCGAGCAGATTTAGCAGTAGCACAAATTGCACCAATGGCGGCAACTCCTTCCACTTCAGGCATTCGCAGATCCATTAGCGTTACATCTGGTTGGTGTTCCCGAAATAAGGTGATCGCCTGTTCACCATTTTCGGCTTGGGCAATCACCTGCATCTCTGGGTCACGGTTAATGA
>JAHHHR010000105.1 GCA_019359245.1 Nostoc desertorum CM1-VF14
GCTTGATAATGGCTATTTTGTACTTACTTTGTTTACCATCATACATTTCAATTGATGATGTATCAAAAAATGTCTTATATCAAGCGATGTGAATTGATTTTTTATTGTTTGTGAGAAATTTGCGTTGTAGGGGGCGAGGGGGCGATCGCTGCCCCCATTCTTATGGGAAGACTAACAGTAGGAGCGATCGCCCTCCCAATTCTTAGAGGAAACCCCAATCACTTCTAAACCCATATAAACATCTACCATTTATGTCCACACTAATTCCCTCATTCAATAGCTGCTCAATGCGGATGACCTCTGGCGAGAGGAGGTTAGCACAGCGCTTGGAGGAGAAATTAGAGGATGATTATTTACTTTGGTATGACGTGCCAGTGGGTAAAAAGCAATTGCACCCAGATTTTATCGTGCTGCACCCCAGCCGGGGCTTGTTCATCCTTGAGGTGAAAGACTGGAAGTTAGACACTATTCAAAATATCAACCCCTCCACAGTCACCATAATTACTGAGGATGGGATAAAAGAAGTAAAACACCCACTACAACAGGCAAGAGATTATGCCCTAGCAGTCAACAAGATGCTAGAAAAAGATTCTCTTTTGGTGCAGCAAGAAGGTAAATATCAAGGTAAGCTGGTTATCCCCTACGGTTATGGGGCCGTGTTCACCAACATCACCCGCAAAGCATTCAATGAAAGTGAACTAACAGCAGTATTTGAAGAACACTTAGTTATCTGCAAAGATGAGATGTATGAAAACATCGATGCAGGCGAATTTCAGCAACGAATTTGGGATTTATCGGCATATCAATTTGGTAAGACCCTCACCAGCAGTCAAATAGACAGAATCCGTTGGCATATTTTCCCAGAATTACGCATTAGTGCCAAACAGTTATCTTTGCTTGATTTAGAAACCGATACTGAAGAAACGCCGCAGTTGCAAATCCCCGACATTCTCAAGATTATGGACTTGCAGCAAGAACAGTTGGCAAGAAGTTTAGGTGATGGACATCGGGTAATTCATGGTGTAGCGGGTTCAGGAAAAACCATGATTTTAGCCTACCGTTGTCAGCACCTTGCACAAGTCAGTAATAAACCCATTTTGGTGCTGTGCTTTAACGTTTCTCTTGCTGCCAAACTCCGGCAGGTGGTTCAAGAAGACCCGCACAAAATCAGTCGCATTAAAGTACGACATTTTCATGGCTGGTGTATGGATTTACTCAAAAAATATGACATCCCCAGACCAGATTCTAGAGAGTATCAAGGTGAAGCTTATATAGAAGAACTCGTTCAAAGAGTAATTACCGCCGTTGATGCCAAATTAATACCCGCCGGCACTTATGGCGCTGTGATGTTAGATGAGGGTCACGATTTTAAACCAGAGTGGCTCAAATTAATTGCCCAGATGGTAAACTCCGAAACCAACTCTTTGCTTATCCTCTACGACGATGCCCAAAACCTTTACGGTGAACAACGCACTAAGAAATTTAGCTTCAAGAGCGTGGGTATTCAGGCACAGGGACGCACAACTATTTTTAAACTCAACTACCGCAACACTGCTCAAGTGTTAGGGGTGGCTTATGAATTTGCTAAAGAAGTGATGACTCCTACCACCGGGGATGATGACCAAGTAGTATTGGTAGAACCTGCTAGTGCCGGACGGCAAGGCCCCAAACCAGACCTGATCCGTTTACCCAGTTTTAAACACGAGGTAGATTACCTAGCAGGGCGAGTGCAACAATTACACGAGCGAGATATCCCCTGGAACGAAATAGCAATTATCTATCGCTCCAACTTTATGGGCGAAAACATTTACAACAGTTTCCAACAAGCCCAAATCCCAATAGAGTGGGTAAATGCCAATAGTGACAGCCGCAACTATCACCCGAACGAACAAAGCATCAAACTCATAACCATGTACTCCAGCAAAGGGCTAGAGTTCCCAGTGGTGCTTATTCCTGGTATTGGTTATATGCCTGACCAGTACGGACACGCTACACCAGAAGAAGAAGCGCGACTATTGTATGTGGCGATGACACGGGCGATTGAGCAGTTGATTATGACTTGCGATCGCCCATCAGAATTTACCAGCCGTTTAGAGACAGTATTAGGTAAAGTAATTTGATTGCGATCGCCCCCAACCCCCATGACAAACATCCACAACCTCGGCGTAACCGATACAGAGTATACAAAGCTGATAGTGCTTAGGCAGCGTTTGGCAGAAGCTGGACGCGATTGAATCTGTTCAAGTCGGTGAAGCAGTTTTCCAAGGGCGACATCACTATCATGCGTGAAAGCTTTAATTTCAAGGGATTTAAAAGAAAAGTTGATACTATTGCTGAAGCCGATCAACTTGTTTTAAGTTACCATCCTTCGTGGAACGGAATCAGGGAAGGGAGTTTAGGTCATTGGACTTGGTACTTAGTAGACGAAATTATTGCTGAAGCATGGCTACATCAAAAATCTGGATGGTGGCTCAAAATCAAAATCGTCGATATTAGCTAGATGCAATCAAGGTGTGAGCCAAACAGGGAATAACTTGAAGATGGCTTCTCTTAACTGTGTAAGCTAGTGATCGCTATAAAGTGGCCGGGTACGCCATACCACCTTTACTATGTGTTTTCTAGTACATTACTAGCCAGTTGTATGTAGCGAAGCGATGACCGAGCGCTGTGGGTTGGTTGCTGAGTTCTACAGCGTTGGGTCAACAACTGGCGATTTGTGTCTGTTCTGTTCTGTCGACATCTCATTTAAACCGCAATTCAGAGAGTTGTGATGCCAAATTGCCAAAACCGATGAATGTGGCATCGTAACTTCAACTTTTTCTTAGAGGAAACCCCAAGCGTAGGCGCAGCCCCTTAAAGTAGACATCGCCACCTCACAACCCAAAATCCTGCTAAAATTCCTGTATTGAATACATCAACTACCATGTCTGGCAAAGGATTTGGACAACGCCAACCCACAAAAATCGATAAACTTGTTGAATCTGCGGTACGTTATTGCCAACAGCAACAGCCAGAAGCATTAGACCAAATTTTTGACAACCTGCCTGTTAAGCTCAACCAGCAAGTGTTAAATGGTACGGTTGCAGCTTTAAAAAAAGACATTGATAGCCTCAGTTGGCTGTGTGGTTACTTTGCATCCGAAATTAACAGCACTGAGGACAACCAGAAGCCTCGCCATTCTATTGCAGAACTTAGCAAATTGCTCATGACATCGGGGATGGAACCTTTCGGCGATTTTGCCCCTTACCCCGGTTGTCGCATTGTTATACTCAACAACGATAAATTTGAAGCACTGCCGCCTAGAGTGCAAGCAGCAGTCAAAGAAGCTTTTGATGTGGTAGAAACCAGTGGAGAAGAGGCACAAAGGATAAATGAGGCACTGTTACGAGAGTTGGAAGTGTAATAGAACTGCTGGATGAGCGTAGGCATCGCTACACACATTTACGTGTTTATTGATATTAAACGTTAATGTGCATATTTATTTATTAAATATATTAGTTGGATTGGAATATTGTGATAACGGTATCATGCCAAATAGTAATTTCTTGAATAGTCTGATTGATTTTATCTGTATCACTGCTGATTGTTTCTAAATTCAATAGACAATTTACTAAGAATCTAACTAAATCAGTCAATCTCAAAGCATTATCAAATGCTAGATTTGGCATAATTTTTTCAATAAGATATATTGATTCTTTAATAATATTCTCTATTCTTGGGCTTTGACTTTCTTGTAATAAAGATTGTATTGTTTGTAAATTGTTAACTAAATTATCTAAATTCGCTTGAGCTTCTTGTCTAAGCAAAAATGTTTGTGTAAAATCGTTCATAAAGTTATATTTTTGCAGGCTCTAGCAAAACCATTAAAATGTTTTCCCACTCATCGAAGAACCCATCAGGCCATCGGTCAATTCTGCCGTCTCTATCAATGCGTGGTGACACAACTTTAATAAAAGCTTGACCTTGGTTTTCTTGACGTTGAAAGTAATGTAACTGCACATCCTCCGGCTCAATTTTATCACCAAGCACAGCAAGACGAATACCATTTAGAATCTGGTCGCTGTGAGTTTCTACCACAACTTGAACGCCACAGTTAGCAGCCAGGGCTAACAGCTTACTCAGCTTTGTTTGCGCTTGGGCGTGGAGTCCGGTTTCCGGGTGTTCAATCAGAATTAATGCACCTGGACTGGATGCTAGGATTGCAACGATAATGGGTAAAACGTAGGTAATGCCGTATCCAACATGGTCACTAAATTTTAAGTTAACCAAATCCATATCTAGATATGCGTCAACTTGGATGCGTAGACCAGAACTTATTTCTCCCATCCATGCTTCAACTTGGTCTAGCAAATTTGTTGATTTTGCTTGCGGGTGAGCGAGTTCGGCGATAGGAATTGGTTGATTACCGTATGTATAGAGAAAATGTGCTGTATATTCGCCAAGCGCCCCAATTTGTCTAAGTTCTCGACTTTGGTAATTTAAGATTCCTGATGCAACTGTTGCACGTTCTGATTGAAGGTGATGAAATTCTCCGCTAAAAATGCTTGACTGATAAATATCGGCATCAACAGAGTTGAATCCACTCTCTAAAAAATCTGCTTCTCTCTCTAATGAATTGTAGTTAAAGTGCCATATTCCTTTAGTTCCGTTTTTTAAACTAAGCTCAAATCCTACATAGTCTTGTTTGGCATTTTCATACAAAGCATCATTAGCTGTGCCAATATTTACCAAGTTTCCATTGAGCAATAAACCAGTGCTTTGTAGTAAACCTTGCTGGTGAGATTGATGCAGTAGTGATAGTGCTTGCAAGACAGAGGATTTACCAGTGCTATTATAACCAGAGAGTAGGGTAAGCGATTTGAATTCAACTAATTGATTTTCAAATGCTTTAAAATTTAGCAGCCGTAATGAGCTAATCATTAATAGTTAAATATGGATGTTATTCAATTTTATTATATAAAGCAATTTTGTAAGAATCTTGTCGTTGAGCAAATAGCCTGTAGATGAGAAAATATTAAATATGTTTTTGTTTACATTTTTGGTAATTAATCAAAAAAACTAGTAGTTTATCAAGATTGAATTGGGATTATAAATGGCATCTAAAAATTTCAAAGAACTTGTTAATGTTGGAATCCAAGTAGCGACCAGAAGAAATAAAAGAATGGCAGTCTTCAAGCTTGATAACACTTATTATATAGTTGATGCTAGGGAATGGGAAAATGGTCGAGCGTATGGGCAATATATCATAACGGTAGAACCTGAGCAAAATTAAGCGTCAGGTGTTTCATCTTGCTGAAACTTTTTCCAATCAAACTCAAGAGTCAGTATTTCAAATAGTTTTGGTGACAGCACCTCTAACTCTATAGGTTCACCAGTATAAATGACCTCTGAAAAGTCTTGAGGGTTGAAAACACCGTGAGGAATATTCTCTCCTTTAAGCCACATTTTAGCTCGGTAATCGATGCGTTCTCCACTTGCTAAATCAATCCAGAAATGCGGCTCAATGTGTTGATGATGTTGAGTCAAAACCCCAATCATCGGGTGATGTTCAATGCCGTGATTAGTTAGTACGGTATGACAGATGCGAACCATACCATCGCACTCTGTTTGAGAAGAGTCATAGGGGTCAAGAAGTTGCTGAATTCTTTTCCTCGGTATCACTTCGTACTCCTTAATCAATTTCTTCGGACACGGCTAAGTTTTTCTCTTCCATGATTGGCGTAATCAAATGAAATATCCTCGTTAGCCCCTGGTGCAATGATTCTTGAGAAAAGTTATAACCACGTTCAGCAGCCATAGTTATGATTGCAGCCTTATCTTTTGCACCCATTGCTTCCATGAGTCGGTCTAACAACACTTTATCTTGGAGGGCTGTTGCAAAAAATTCCATAACTTGTAGTTTGCTTTGAGCAGCATTTAGTGACTCATTCATTTTCGGACTCCTCTTGCCGAACCTCTACCAGAGTAATATTAAGCCAAATGGTATCCTTTCACGGTAAAGCCTGACTCTACTACTTCTGAAAACTGAACTTTAATGTGTTATTGCCATATTGTCAAAACCGAGCTAGGTTGCGAGACTCAGCAAAGATATTAATGAGGTCAACAACAGCAGTTGATAGTACACCAGGAAAAGAAGCGGTATCACTAAATACAGTACAAAATCTGATAGCCACATCTTCTTTAAGTGCTAGCGAGAGTGAAACTGATGTGATGTAGTTTCTGTAAGCTAATTCTAAATGAGGTTGAGCCTGCTGTAATTTGGCCTGAGACGGTAAGCGATCGCGCTTGATGTGGGAATTAAAATTAGGGTCAGCAGGTACTAAGTTCCAAAGTTCGTTAATCGGGTAGAGAGATACGGGTAAAAGGTGGTCTAAATCGTATCTGATACCATAAGAAATGTGCTTTTGTGTCCAGGGGCAAACAAACTCTGTTCCTTCCATCAACAGTACATCAACATGGTTACGCTCCCAACTCAAAGGTCTGCGGTTGTCTGGTCTATCTGTTAGCAGCTGATAAATGCAACCTCGATGAACTTTAAGATGATTTTCTTGTTGGACTTTCTCTGTAAACAAGCACCATTCATGAAGACAAAGTGCTTCAATCCACAATGACATCTCCCCAAAAGTTTGCCAGAGATCGGCTTGAATTACTAAGCATTTGTCTGCTAGTTGAGTACCTGGAATTGCTACAACTTGAGTGCTAAGTTCTGCATACTTTTTAGGTTTATTAAATACTTCCCATTCACCAAACCCTGCATATCTAACAGGCATTTCAATTGCTTTACTAATGGCAGTGAGGGCAGCTTGGTAGACTTGACGTAACGCTTTGGAGTAGGCAAGATATTTTCGCGGGACTCTCAACTCGTTCATGAGGAAAAAGCCATCGCTAGGGCTTGAGGTTCCGCCAACAATTGATTCCCATTCACGGCGTAGTTTCTCTAACTGAGGACGAAACGACATATCATTTCGCAATTGACCGTTCAGTGTTGCTCGTTGCCCTTGCAAGATAGGTTCACTGGGTTTGACAAATGGCCAGTAGTAAGCCACCCAAAACTGTGCTAGTAAACGCAAAGGAACTGCTACGTCTGCTTTTCGGTTCCGCAAATCGGGGAAGCTGAGGACAACATCATTAATCGCACGCAGCAAGGCAATTTTGTAGCTTGTAGCTTTTGTATCGTGCTTGAGAATTGTGCTGATAATTTTGCTTCCCGATGACATAACAGGAGTTAAAAACATTACTCTATAGTGTTCCCGTTTTCATCCCGTTTGATTTCTACCACAGTGACATCAAAACTTTCCCATTCTTGAACGGTAAAGCCTGCCTCGGTTTCTTCAGGAAACCTAGTTGCCATTTTCTGCCAAGCTTCTTCTTCGCTTTCAGCCCAGATATAATGACCTTGCCGTTCTCTAATGTCATCGCGCCCAGTGCAGTTGTGTAAGTATAATGCGTTACGTGTACAGCGATATTCTCTCATAACTGCGAATGGCCAAAGATTTAGCTTACTACGTTAAGAAATTTTCTCCAAAGTCTGTTGTTGGGAAGCTAGGCTTAAATGTTAGCCCTGATGCGCCCAATAAACCGATTTTGTTACTGTCCGTCATTGAGATGATATCTCAGGGGCAAATCCGAAAAAACCAAATTCCTCTATCTGCTGAACTCATCGCCACATTTCTCAAACTGTGGAGCCACCTGGAGCCAGTACGCAAGCCTGATATAGGCTTACCTTTTTACCATCTCACTAGTGACGGTTTCTGGTATTTTGAGATGAAACTGGGGTTTGAATCATTGATTGCTGCCAAGGTGAAAATCAGAACTCCCAGTACCATTAGGCAAACTGTAGAGTATGCTTACCTCGATGATGAACTCTGGTCACTGCTGCAAAATCCCCAGGACAGGACTGTACTAACCCACACACTCATTAATTCATGGTTTAACGAGCGTACACAGGATATAGAGGCATTATTGCAAGTCAACGCCTTTGCTGAACTACAAGACCAATTGCAGCGCACTGGTGGCAAGGTCTACCAACCAGAGGAATTAGAAGATGAGCAAGCTGTAATTGTGCGGGATGGTGCGTTCCGTAAAATCGTTGTCTCAACTTACAACCAACGCTGTGCCTTTTGCGGATTGCAAATACTTGATTCAATCGGTCAGAACATCGTTGATGGCTCACACATCAAACCATTCTCCCAGTTCTACGATGACCGCATTGATAACGGGCTGTCACTATGCAAAAATCATCACTGGGCATTTGACCGCTTTTGGTTCACCATCAACGACGATTACACCATTATTGTTGCTGAGAATCTGCGAGAAGTGTCACCACACGCTAGACCGATGCGAGAATTTAAGGGCGATCGCATTATCTTACCAAGCCAACAACAGTATTATCCTAGAGTTGATGCAATGAGATGGCATCGCCAGGAGTTCTTAAAGCGCAGCGCATGAGCAAAAAACCTAGAGGTTGGTTTAATGAAATTGTTATTCGTCCTACCTTACCTGTAGACGGTTACGAAAGCTATGAAAAGATGTGCGGTATTGTTGCAGACATTTACTACTCTGCGGAGGAACAAAAGCTACTGCGTCAATTAAGGACTAATCCCGCAGAATCGATGTACATCACCCTATACACCTTGTTTAAAGTAGGTCAAGCTAAATGTCCGGCATATTGGGTGAACAAAGATTTACTCGAAGCATTGCTGCAATCGGTTTTAACTGTTGAAATTGACAGCTTAAATTGGGCAATGAAAACGGGAATGTTTATGCTGCCCAAAGGAGTAATTCTTTCTCCTGAAAATAAGAGCGTTGATGCTGTTTTTTGGCATTACGATAGTGAAGCTGGTATCCTTTATTGGACAGCAACCGATGGATCTAGTTTCTTTTGCCGCAGATTTAAACTTGATGCCCAAAAACTTACTTATACCGATTCTGAAGATATTGACCCCAAGGTAGTCAAAGGATTTAATGAATATCTGCACTCAATTTTACTACGATTGATTTTGATTATGGAGTGCCGCCCGGAACTTGTAGATACAACAAGCGAACTAGTCAGGGTGAATAGAGGTTTTGGCAAAGCGCAAGCACAAGATTTTTATCAACCACTTTGGCTAGGACTTGGATATCGACTCAAACGTGAAGGGACGCAAAGTAGTGAAGGCAGTAGCGGTACACATGGTACTAAGAGCGTCCATTGGCGCAGAGGCTTCTTACGCAATCAGCCTTACGGTGAAGGCAGACAGCAAAGAAAACTAGTTTGGATTGAGCCAGTTTTAGTAATGGGTGGGAAAGAATCATAATGATATCTGACGATAAAATCAATGCCAAATATAAATCTGGTCAATACATCGCATCATCTTGCCCAGCAAACAAGAAATAAAGAGTTAATAAAAAAGTTATGTACACGGCTTACCCCTATGTAATCAAAAATGATAGCGGTCCATACCTGCAAACCGATGCAACGATGCTAAACCCCATCTGGGGCAATATCGACACTGCAATGCACATTCGCCACTACATTGGTGCAGTAACAATTCAAGAAGTAACAGGCGGTTGGGTCTACCAACTCAACCGCGATTGCCATGAATACAATTTTGTCAGCTTGTAAATACATAGTAAACTATGTAGAATATTAAGAGTAAGCGATCACACATTCTGACCATTCCTATTAGAAGCATCATGAAACTGCAACGTATCGAGGCAGGTGAATATCTTACTCCTGATGGTAGATTTTACGTCCGCAATACCTATTACTCAAACGGTATGCCCGGACGGAGTAACACCAGTTCGGGCTGGTTGATTGAAGATAAAAGCGGGCTTACACCGTTTCACAACGGTTATCACAGAACTAACATCAAACGTGTAGATAGGCTGACCGAGGCAAAGGAAATTATTACTTTGGTTATGGAGTGCGATCGCAAAGAGAAAACATTACGTGATGCCGGATGGCGGCGGGAAGAAAACTGTCAACCTCCGGGTTTGTGTTGGCTGTCTCCTTACACTGGCAAGTTGTTAACCCGAAGTGAAGCACTGTTGGAACTGAGTTTGATGTCGTGACCAATAATCCTACTAATTGACACTAAAATTAACGACTGCTATATGAAAAATTTTGTTGTAAAGGTATCAAGGAAAGAATATTTCGAGATAGAGGTGACTGCTGAAAATAAGGATGAGGCGGCACAATATGCATTATCTGGAGAACCACCTGATTGAAAAGTTGAAAGTGTAGAAGAGGTAGTAGATGAAGAAGTTAAAAAAATGAGCTAATCTGACATAATTACAACTCCTCAAATAAATATTTACGACTTTAATTGATGAACACCACAGAACTAAAACCAAATCAAAAAATAGGCGTATTTTATCACGATGATAATAGAGGAGCTAAAGCCAAAATTGAAGAAATAGCTAAAGTTTCTCCCACTGGGTATATCACGTTAAAAAACGGTAAACGCTACAACCCAAAAGGATATGAGGTAGGAATAGAAATAATTGACGCGACATTTCTTTGCTCGGTAGAAAAAGCACAGGCAATTATAGATAAATCATTAGCATTTAAGCAGAAGAAAGAAGAAGAATATAAAGCATATCTTGCTACTCCTGAAGGTCAACGTCAAATTGCTATTCAAGAAGCAGTACAAGCTGCCATTCAAATACTCAATAAATACGGCTGGTATGCTGATGTCGATGGTCACATGGATGTAATGGAGTCAGAGATTAAGCAAATTATCAAAAAATATCTTAGCGAACACGAACCTATTGATTAAATTACTATGGCTCATACCCTTAAACATACATTTCACGGTAAACAATATCGCGTCCTCCTTGAGGTAACGGACTGGCGTATCTTTCCACGCGAAACTCAATGGAAAAAAGGCGAAGAACCTCAGTGGTCGATTGACCAGAAACAAAAATTATCTAGCGATAAAGTAACTATCTCAGCTTACGCTTTACCACAAACCATGCCTTCCAGTACAGCTTTCAAAAGAGTTGGCAATAAAAATATATGTATTTTTTGGAAACAAACTAATGGTGAGCAATGCCAAGAAGTTTTTACTGAAGCTTGGAAAAAGGTAAAGGAGTGGACTAGTGTATCTGATGAGGATTTACATCAAAAATTTAAGCCGTACTTGAGTTAAATATGGCTAAAATATGTTGTGTTAGGAATTTAAATTTTATTAACAGATATATAAAACAGACATGAATAACTACTCATGCTTAAAAATCAGATTCTAGAATTGGCTAAAAAATGGGGGTATGTTCTGATTTACTCCGACTATTCTAGGAAAGCTCGGAGTAATGTATGGATGCTAAAAGTTCCAACAACTACTTTCAAAACTCGCTCTGAGTACGTCAGAACTTTAAAAATATTAGAAGACAATGATTTAGAACAACTGTTGGATAAAACTAAAAAATATTTTGCAGACAGTGAGTTTTCCATAAAAGTAATACTTCGTAATAACAAATACTCTGGCAATGAAAATGACAAAGAACTGTTTACCATTGAATAATACTAAAAAGTTTGGCTGATGTACTACGGATATCGTTGCTATACCAAAGAAGATAAGCCTTTGGGTTGGCTATACACATTTGACTCTAATCTTGAATATGCTTTTATCAATAAAAGTTTCCATTTGTGCAAGCGATGGAAAACAGAAAAAGGAGCTAAAAAACACTTCGATTATTACAACAAAAATTGGCAGTTTAAGAGTAAAGGAGGCTATCTCAAAATTGAGGTAATGCCAGAAATTACTGATAATGGAAAAGAAAAATCTTCTCAGCAGCGATGGAATGAAGCCAATCGTGATGCACTTTACCAAGCTCAAGAAAATTACAACCAGAAGCGCCCTATAATGTCATTTCGTCCGAAAGCTGAACTGTTGGAATGGCTGGAAGAGGAACGCGCAGTGGATGACAATGCTGAACCAGAAAGTGATGCTTCACTCCTAAATCGGAAGTTAGAAAAACTCAGACAGTTAGAAGAAAAAGGATTTTAGCGATTCTTTAAGGAAAATTAAAATGTCAAATAAAATATTAAAATTTGAAATAATTGAAGGGCTACCAGAAGATTATGGAACTTATCTCTTATTATTAGAGGATGGTTCTATAAAACAAGGATATTTCGGCTCTTTCTCTTATCTTCATCATCAAGAAGAGGTTACTAGAGTTGCTAACTGTGAAGATGAAGAATTTCATTATGAAAAATGTGTTGGTTGGCTAAAACCTATAGAATGATTTTTGGAATTACAATAATACGTATAAAATAAAAATATAGAAATGTCTATGCAAAAGAATGAAATCCGAAAAACTGAAAAACCTTATTATTAACATTCTGAACGAAAAGCCAAGATTTTTTGATGGTGTTTGTGCTAAAGATATTAAAAATTTACTCTTGGAACATTACGAAATTTCTGTGAGTGAAAGAGCAATTATTAAAGTGATGATGGAAATAATAGATGAGGGACAGAGTAAATTTGGTGGCTCTGGTTATGTTTGTGGTGATGATAGTACACTAACATGGGCGGATGAACATAGTAATGCAAATTCAAAACTGAGAGGATTACATAAGTATTGGTGGTTTAATATTTAGATAATAAAAATATAACATCTTGGACATTAGTTATGATGTATTATTTAATCTAATAATTACAATCTTCAGAGTTTTGTAGATACAAAAATTTTAAGTTTATGAGTAATAAAGAAGCGATAAATGAAGTATTTAAAAATCAGAGATACATGACCCCAGAACAGCTAAATATTGCTCAGGAATTTCAGAAGACGATAGAGGCTGAGTATGCGCTTTGTGCTGGGGAAATGAAAAAAGCTAAAAAAGCAGCAGCATCTGGAGCTACATCACCCAACTCAGATGAAAAATTGTCAATCAACTATGCCTGTTTAGAAATTGATGCAATTCGTGAATACTGGTTCAATCGGCTAGTCAGCCTCATACAAATCATCGAACACCGAAATCCACAACTTGAAAAAGAACTAGCAAAAAAGTATTTAAATAATGAGCAGTAACTTAGACCGTCTGCTATCAATATTAAAAGAACAAGCAGAATTGATTGATAAACTTAACACACGTTCTGACTTTCAATACAAAAGTACACAACGATTAGTTTTAGAACATGGACAGCCTTTTGTAACAAAAGTAAAATCACCGTTTAAAGGTGAACTTAAAGCTTGCTTTGAAAACTGCTTAAAAGGATTTTTGAGGTATCCAAACCTAAACTACTGTGAGGGATTTGCTATTAGTGATGATGTTGATATAGCTGTATCCCATGCTTGGCTAGTAAATAATGATGGAGAATTAATTGATCCAACTTGGATAGGTGAGCGGTTTAAAGGTAGTGCTTATTTTGGAGTAGTCTTCACCGATGATTTTCTAAGGGAAATAGCCCAAAAAACTAAATGCTATGGAATCCTAGATAATGACTATATGAATGAACACCAGCTATTACGAGAAGGATTTCCAACTCACGCACTTCATCCCATATTTCACTCTTCTGTAAATGTGCCTGAGTGAAACAGTTTTGGGTGCGCTAGTGTTATGTCATAATACTCATTACTTTATTAATATTGCAGTGACGAAGATATGTTAGCTGGTGCAGCACTACGTAAAAGAGGTTCTAGTTGGGAATTTGCATCAGAAGCAGCATTAGAGGATTTTGTTTGGGATAACCTACAGCAATTATCAGGCTTAAAACCTTTAAAACGACAATATGCTGTTAAGGGCGAAATCTGCGATATCTTAGCACTTAACGAGATAAGACAATTAGTAATTTTAGAACTCAAAAATACTGAAGATAGATATATTGTTCAACAACTAACTCGGTATTATGACAATTTATTAGATGAGAAACCATTTTCAGAGCAAATTGATTACAGCCAGCCTGTCCGGTTACTTGCGATCGCACCCTCATTTCACAGACATAATTTGGTTGACCGCAAACACACAAAGTTGATAGTCGATTTTTTGCAGGTTACTGTTGCCCAGATTAATCAAAATTTTCACTTACAACTGCAAGATACTGATACTAATCAAACTTGGTCAATTCCGATTCCCTATCAGGAACTTGACATTAGCACTGTATCAAGCAATATTCCAGCACCACCGCAATTACTTTTAGATTGGCTTGGTGCTTGCACTGGAGAAGAACAACAAGCAATTCTCAGGCTTAGAGAGAAAGTTCTTGGCTTTGATGGGCGAATCAAAGAAGAAATTGAAGGTAGGAATACTATTAGATATGGCAGAGGTAAAGCTAAACCAGTAGCCGAACTATGCTATCAATCTAAAACTCGCAAGCTGATTATATTCCTGTGGTTGCCTGTGCCAAGTTCATTATTTGGTAATAGTAAAGAAGTGATTGGCAGAATTAGATTATGGACAGACGGTGCTTCTGTTACTGATGTTGGTCATGTGCCGGAAGGCTTGGGCAAGATGAAGCTACAATTCCAATGGGATGCTGTGCCACGAGAAAAACGACCTCATTTGAGGCAAAGTCTTTCATATAAATCATTAATCCCTCTTCCAATTAACTGGTATAGCAACTTGCGGGATACTTGTAAAATTTCTAATTCGTTAGAATCACTAATAGATTTAGCACTTGGAAAGTGGTTGGCAAGAACTTAATTTCAATACCACACCGTTTTAGCAGTAATTCTTAGAGGAAACTTGTAGAGATGGGATATAGCTGGTAGACGATGGCGCAAAGCGATCGCCCAACCTACCAAATTCTTAGAGGAAAACCAATAGCGTAGGCATAGCCCGTCGTAGACATCGCATACAAAAGAGCTTGGTCATCTTAGAACCAAGCTCTTAGCTATCTCAATCAATCATTGGAGGTAGAAAAGTTTCAGACTATGCAGCAGGAAGTTCAAGATTCACCTTGACAACTTTGTTCTTTTCTTGCTCAGTTTTTGGCAGTGTCAAATTCAAGATACCGTCTTTATAATCTGCGGTGACATTGGTATTTTGAATCCGAGCAGATAGAGGAATTACACGTTGGAACTTACCATAGTAGAATTCACTTCTTGTAGTACCATTGTTTTCGGTTTGAGTTTGGGACTTGCGCTCACCGCTAATGTGAACAGCGTCTTGGGTAACTTGAATATCTAGGTCTTTAGCTTCAAGTCCTGGTAGTTCTAGCTTCAAATGCAGAGCATCATCAGTTTCTTGTAGTTCAGCCGCCGGAACTCTGATAAAGCCTTTTTCCAACCGTGCAGATGGGACTCTGGTATCTGCAAATAAGCTGTTGATGTGACGTTCTAAAGTGTTCAATTCTTGCCAGGGGTTGTAACGAACTAGTGCCATAACTCTTTTTCGGAAAAATTCAGCTATTATTTAATGGTTTTTGCACTTGGTTTTGTGCTTATGTATTCATAATAAGTATGGTTAAAACTCTGTACATTCGGTTCTCATCACCTAATAAAAGGATGATTACCGCACTTTAGTAGACCTAAAAGAAGATTACGGTTAACTTGATTTTTGCGGTTCGGTAAACCCGAATATAAATTCAATAATAATCAACTAATTATTCTGCTGTTGAAGGGGATAGTGCAGTTAAGCGTTGCTTATATATATTCCCAAAACAACAACACCCAAGCTCTACTCACTTAGTTATTTCCTCACATCCATCGTTCAGGGTTGTACTGATTAAAGTCTACTAAGCAATCAGTTACAGCGCCCTCTGTTTACCACTAGGAGGAAATATCAGCGTTCGAGTTGGGTGTTGTTGTTAGTTGACGAGACAGATTGCAATACAACAGCGTTTTTACCTCTTATTAAATTGAACAAACAGGCTGTCAAATCTGCCTATGAAGCTATAGGGCTTCAATTAATAAGTTATCACTCTATTAAAAGAGGGGATTTACTTTGATACTAAACTTTACTTTTTCTACCCAAACGGTTGCCCCCAGCGCTCCCAATTCTCTTTGTTGAACGGCGATCGCCACTTCAAAATCAAGTTCAATTCTAATTCTTGCCGTGAGCGTCGTTCAATAGGCGTATCCCACCAAAAAGCGGCGTTTACTGCTGTTTGCAACCCATAGCGATAATGTAAGTCCTGATAGCTTGCTATGTAATCCTTGCAGGCGTGAATCCCTTTCCAGCGCTTGTTACTTCTGCAAGTTTCCCCCACATATAAAATCAGGTCAGCCGCAGAGTCAACGATGAAGTACAGACACGCATCGCCGGGGCTATCAGCTGGCATCCTCCAGAACGAAAGCGATCGCACCTGTAACTGCAACGGATCAATCCGGTCTGGGTCGCAGTGCGCCGGGGCTAGATTAAATAATGCCGTCTGCTGTGGTGGCTGACTTTCCCTCACCCCTTGCTGATAGTGCAAAATCTGAGATTTCCACTTCAGCAGGGCATCAGCACTCATCACCAATGTCTCTGCTTTACGTGCTGGTATGGATTTCACTTCTGGAAATAGGTTTAGCTGGTTGTCTTCCAAGGGTATTACGGGGAGCGTGCCGACTAGCTGATTATCCCCCACAACTGAAGTGAGATAAAGCTGTTAACGAGTTTAGGAGAGCGATCGCATTTTTTGAAACCGGAACCGGAACAATAAACTTATTTTTGCGCCCAAACCTGCGTGACGCGAGGGATGCAAAATATTGTTGTTTCGTCAGCAGCCAATGCCCTTATTTGGGCAATCGTCTGGTCAATCTCTTCTTGTGTTGTCAGTCCAGCTTCAATGAAAGCATCAACTGCCTCAAATAATGATAAATCAACTAAGTGCTTGGTGTCAGAGCGCACTACAACGGGTTGCACCGAAGAAATAGACGGTGCAACCAACCAACATCCTGAAAAACTCGGTATAGCGTGGTTCCAAGACGAAAATGCTGACCGCGACTAGAGAAAAAAATTATTGAGGTGGTGAACAAGTTAACTCAAAATGTGGCTATAGCACCTGCTGTTACTGCCACAGTTGCCAAGGTTGCACCCATCAAAGAAGAGATTGACTGGCAAGCCAAAACCGATGCTGAGGTATGGGGGAGCAAAGCTACCTTAGCGGCTGTAGAAAAAATCCGCAGGTCTTATCAAGCTATCTGTTTGTATAACGATAC
>JAHHHR010000106.1 GCA_019359245.1 Nostoc desertorum CM1-VF14
ACTGTTTTGGGAGCGATCGCGTTGCGGGTAGATTCATCGGTTAAAACTGCTCAAATGCTTACCATATATACATTTTATCAGTTTGAAGCTCCGCTTTTTTCTGAGTTTGTGAGAAATCCGGGCAAACCATCAACATTAGACGAGCTACTTAAAGCGATTAATATCCGCTTACAGAGACAGACTTTTCTTCAATCCTGGTGCGCTACTAAATTTCAGAAAGCTTTTAACTCCGTGTCTGCAACGAAGAATTCAGTAATTGTCCAGGAAACATCAATCTTTCCCAACGCTCCAGAATTAAAAGCAATGTTTGAGTTTATAGAAGCCCATTATCATGAAGGAATTAGTCTGTGTGATGTAGCACAAGCACTTGGTTACTCTCCTGCTTATTTAACTAATAGAGTCGCAAAGCAAACAGGAGAAACTGTAAACAACTGGATCGTCAAACGTCGGATGCTAGGAGCGCGATTGTTACTTCAAAATAGCGAGCAGACAGTAGAGCAAATTGCCAAAGCATTAGGATACCAAGATGTATCTCATTTCTCTCGCCAGTTTCGCCAACATCATGGCTTACCTCCTCATACTTGGCGTAAACAACATCATGCACTTGCTTCCCAAGCCGGTATTTAAATACTACAAGTGTACCTCAAACTACTATAGTAATTTTGCTACTTCTTCCATTAAGTGTTTAGGATTTGAAGGCTTTTGAATATAAGTTTGAAACCCAGATGCAAGCGCTTTTTCATAGCATTCCTCAAAAGAAACGCCACTTAAAGCAATTGCCGGGATTTCTCTAATTGATGAGAGTGGTAGTGACCTAATCTTCTGCATTAACCAATAGCCGTCTTTTCCAGGCATTGCAATGTCACAAATTAATAAATCCACTGCGTGTTGTTGAATTAGTTCCAATGCTAACGAGGCATTATCTGCCAATATTACATTAATTCCATATCTACAAAAAAAATAGCTTATTAAACTCAGGTGATTTTTGTCGTCATCAACTATAAGTATTGTTAATCCCTTAAAGATAATATCTATCTTTGTTCTGTGGTCTGAAGATTGTGCAGCCTCAAAATTTTCTACCATAATCCGATTTGACTGTTACTCAGTGATGCCTTACTTGCTTGATGAACGCAGGATTCGGCTATAACTTACGACTGCGAAAAAGCCCTTGCTTTATATAAAAGTTTGTTATGTAATATTCTTCAGTTAGAGTTTTGTGCTTTATGCAAAAATAACCAAAAATCTTGAAACTGCTGTCACAAAAGAGAATCAAGATTTAGAAGATGTTAAAGCCCTACTAAAAGCAGTCTCAATCGCTGGATTTATCCCCTTTTTCCGTACCCTCACAGACGTTTGTGTAATCATTCTAACCTCTCACTAATGGTCACAGTTATATCGTCTGGTGGGAGATTATTGGGCGATACGAATGGCACATTTCTCTTTCAGAGACGCTTTGCGAACGTGAATGCTACCGGAAATCTGGGGTGGGGAAATTGGGTTATTGGCTAACCCAATGTCCACAAATGGATCACAAAATTGATCTAGTAGTTGCTCTGGTGAAGTTGGCTCTTTTAAGGACAAGAGGTAATGGGACTAATGTTTTTAGCCCTTTCTCCTTTAACATGAACCCCTTTTCCCAGCCATCACCCAATGATGCAACGGTTGGTAGGCTACTAGGCTTGCACCTATACAATTAAATAAGGGTATCGCTCAGTCCGATACCTTGACTACTACTGGTATACGCACTCGAACATTTTACATCTGTAGTCTTCCTGAGTCAATTACACTGCAATTTTCCAGCAGAATTTTAATTTTGAAGTAAAACAAGGGAACTCTAGGTAAGAGTTGATTATTGTTGCGTCTAGTATCATTATGGCTTCTCAGAATCAAGGCTCAGATTTGCCGTCAGTTTCCAGCGATGTCGTCAACCCAATTCGCAATTGTGAAGAGAGCAATGGGCTAACGCCCCGCTCCGCTCTAAGCGCAGCCATGCCGCAGGCTTTACGCAATTAAAATCAGTGGGGGCTTGAAACCACCACTGATTTAGGACCACTGATTCAAAAAATCAGTGGGGGCTTGAAACCCACTAATTAACAATTAAGCAATTAAACGATTTCTCGTATTTAACTGCGAATTGCGAATTGTTTGGTTATTGAGTCAAACTTCCAAAGATGGTTATTAAGGATGACTAATGATACGAGTATTAGCAACAAATATTAGCAACAAAATTAAATGTAGCTATGCTCTTGCCTTAAGCATGGCAATTTTTAGAATCACTATTGGCTTAATTCTAGGAGACTATTAATAGTTGAAACCCTAGCTATAAATCGTACTTGTTAACAAAAAATGTAAGTAGTTTTTAGGAATCATTTTTAAACTTTAACTAGACTACTTTTTAATTCCCTTAAACTCTTATTGAAATTATGTTAAAGCCCGAGAAATACTTAGAAAAAGCCAGTCATCAGCCTGTAGAATTACTACAACTAGAAACACTCAAAGCAGCAGATTCTCAGAAAATTGTTGCTATCACCGTTGAAAAAATCCGTCAATCTCTTGACTTAGAATATATTTTTCAGACAACCACTCAAGAAATTAGGCAATTGTTCAACTCTGATCGTGTAATTTTATATCGTTTCAATCCAGATTGGAGTGGCAAAGTTGTCTCTGAATCCTTAGCACAAGGGTGGTTGCCTTTAATCCAGCAGCAAGCGCATCAACCACAATTAGTAGAAAATATCAGTGAATGTAGCTTAAAAAAGTTATCTATTCCTCCAATTGTAGATACTTATTTACAAGATACGCAGGGAGGGCGCTTTTCTCAAAATGAAACTTACCGTGTTTGTGACGATGTTTACAGGGCTGGCTTTAGTAAGTGCTACCTGAAAATTTTAGAGCAATGCCAGGCAAGAGCTTACGTGATTGCTGCTATTTATCAAAGTCAACAACTTTGGGGGCTGCTAGGAGTTTACCAAAACGATGCACCTCGAAAATGGCAAACAGATGAAGTATATATACTTAGCCAAATTGCTTCTCAGCTAGGTGTAGCATTACAGCAAGCAGAATTACTCAAACAAACTCAAAGTCAGAAAGAAGAACTCGCTACAGCTCTCAAAGACTTACAGCAGGCTCAAGCTCAGTTAATTCATAATGAGAAAATGGTCAGTTTGGGGCAATTAGTAGCTGGAATTGCCCATGAAATTAACAACCCAGTTAGCTTTATTTACGGCAATCTCAAATCGGCTGATGAATACACCCAAAATTTATTTTCACTATTAGATATTTACCAAAGCCATTATCCCCAATCAATCGAGGCAATTGAGGAGTTTACAAATCTCATTGAACTAGATTTTTTGAGGTCAGACTTTCCTAAATTATTCAAATCGATGCTCATGGGAGCAGAGCGGATTAAAAATATTGTTCTTTCTCTGCGGACTTTCTCACGCTTAGACGAGGCTGAAATGAAAGCAGTTGATATTCATGAGGGAATTGATAGTACGATAATGCTCGTCCAAAGCCGCCTCAACCCTGCTAACAAGCGCCTCCAAATTGAAGTGATCAAAGAATACGGTACCCTCCCCTTAGTTGAATGTTATCCTGGGCAGTTAAACCAAGTATTTCTGAATATTTTAGTGAATGCGCTTGATGCTTTAGAAGATTCAGCCCTTAGAGGTCGATGGACAACAAAAAAATTCAATATATTCGATAATCCCCGAATTTATATTCGCACCCAATTACTAGAACCAGATCAAGTCACTATTAGCATTGCCGACAATGGACTAGGAATCCCAGAAGATACTTTAAAACAAATATTTAATCCCTTTTTTACCACCAAGACTGTTGGACAAGGTACAGGGATGGGACTGGCTATTAGTTACCAAATTGTCACACAAAAACATGGTGGTTCTTTAGAATGCATTTCCCAACCAGGAGTTGGTGCTGAGTTTATTATTCGTATTCCCCTGACTCAACTTGTGTCAAATTTATAGTATGTTGGCAGCACCTGCAACAAGGATTTGTGGCGTTGCATAATATAGGGATGAATTAAGGAGTTCTACCGTGCATTGTCCATACTGTGAGTCTACTGACATTAGAAAAAATGGTAAACGGAGAGGTACGCAAAATCACATTTGTGTCAGTTGTGGCCGTCAATTTATCGATGTCTATAGCCCACCAAAGGGATATTCAGATGAGATAAAACTTGAGTGTTTAAGATTATATGTGAATGGGATGGGATTCCGAGCAATTGAGCGAGACAAAGGGGTTCAGACGCTCGCGGACTCGCTAACGCTTCGCTATCATACAACGATTATTTATTGGCTCAAAGAAATTGGCGAACAATTACCAGATGCACCACCAATTGAGCTGACTTTTCACGGCATCTGGAAAACGCCATTTTTAGCTTTTCCAAATCCTTATTTTTACGTTAGCCATTATCATTAACTTAGAGCTATTGAGAATTAGCCTGTGGAAAAAGCCACGTTGTTTCGAGGCTTGAGGACTTCCCGTGAAAAGTCAGAATCGCTTCTCTGTCGAATATCAGCTAGGTAAAGGGGAGAGATATTAATTGTTATAGCAGTAGCAATGAGTTTCTGTTGGAAAAGCTAAATGCTCACTCAAGTTAGGAGGATTAGCTGCAAAACTGTTTAAACATAGCTGTATTTTTCCAGTTAGATAGGTTGAAGTAATCGCATAGCATCTGAGCAAGCGATCGCTTTCCACTTTCAAACACTTATTATTATGCTAGGAGCGATTGCTTTTGTCAAGTTGGAATAGCATAATGGAGAAAGATGAGCGAGGAAAAAATAGTGCTAGTGCCTATACAGGAGGTTCCGTACATTAATTGGGACGAAACGAGAGCCAAAAAATTAAGAATGCTGTTGGTAGATGAAACTAGGCGTTCTATAGCCGAAAAGCTTGGAGAGATGGGCATTGAAGTCTCAAGACAAAATGTAGATCGGCTATTAAAAGGAGAGGCCAAGTGGATAAACACCCAGCATATTCTTGCCATCTGTGAAGGATTTTCTCTTAACTTGTCTGACTTAATTCCAGTATATGCTCTTCATGTTCCGATAAAAGCTACATTGCAACTTGACAAAAGCCAGTCGGAATTGCAATAATAGAAATTGTAAGGGAGGAAAAAGCGCTAGCCTCCCAAAAAAATAAAGCAGCGCTTATCACTGAACTATGACAAGAGAACCGGAAGTACCGATTGAGGGGTAGCTGATGCACTGGCACAACCAGAGAAGGTGAGGGGTACACATTGGAAAAACGGGTTCGGTTAATAAAAATGCCAAACAGGATGACTCTTGGCTTTTAAAACTGTTAAAGCTGCCTGTCACTTGACCACTGTGTATCCTGCTTGGTAGCTCTAGCCACTGGCTTAGAGCATAAAATATGAGGCTTCGCCAAATCTGAATTGAGAGTGTTGTGCTGAAAGCACAACAAACTGACTAATAAATATAGGACGATCGCTCCGTCGGCAAAACTGTGCGATCGCCCTTATGCCCCAACCTACTAAAGAAGAGGCAATTTCTAATGATGACACAAAATTTAGCCCCTACGCCAACAAAAGATCCCTTGACCACACGCGATCGCCAAATCATTGCAACCATCGTCAATCAGTCGGACTACTCCAAAAACTGCCAGCCCGAAGATGTAGTGACTATCTGGATCAACAGTGATGATATCGTGTGGGTAAAAATGACCCACGGTTATGCTCGTTACCACAAACAATCTTTCAAACGCGCTGTTGCAGAGGTTAAAGCGAATCTTTCTGCTCCAGTAGAGCGCAATCACAAGGAAGATAAAGAATTGAAACAAGCTGCTGAGAAAATTAGCTTGTTGGGTGATTGTGATTGGTTATCGTTGAGCATCCAATACCATTCTGATAAGGTAATCGGTCATGCTGGTTGTTATATATCTCACAAGGCTCGAATATTAACCCCACCATCTGAATGGGATTTTACACTGCCGAAGTGGAATATGCCTGCTGCCATCTGTCCAGATTGTGGTGGACATGGGTGCGGTAATTGTGGATATCGCGGGACTCGTGCAGAAGACTTGTGCGAACCAGTGGACAACTACCGACTGACCTATGTAGGACGCACTGACCTTCAGACGGCTCACAACGTATATCTAGATGGTAATTTCTTAGGAATTGTCTTCAAGGTCAGGAACATTGATGAGTCATGGGAAAACGACCCCAAGACTTACTATTGGCAGCGTAGCGATGGGATGAAGTATTGGAGCGTCAGGGAGGCTGTAGAAGCACTGTCTAGTGTCACTGCTCCGATTGAACTGCCGCAAGTTCGTCAGGAGTTGGTAGCGGCGTAAGTAGAATGGTGGAAGATAATTTTCTTCCACCACTGTTTCAAAATCAGTGCCACTCAGAAGAAATCAAGGGCGAATGTCCAGCGATCGCCTGATTCATATTTTGATTCAGCAACGCCGTTCTTTCCCTGCTCTCCTATCAAGTGTTGTAATTATTACTACCTTCTCAACTGAAAGCGCACTGGCATTCTATCTAAGGGATAAATCAAAAGATTCTGCTGTAGCTGTGACACAGATGAACGACCGTTGACCAACTCCCAGTTAAAGTAACGCAGCAGTAGCGCCAGCATCACAGTCGCTTCCAGCATTGACAGATGCTCTCCCAAGCAACGATGAGAACCTGAGCCAAAGTCTATCATTGGCAATTGACTAATTTCTTTATTCTTGTCTAACCAACGCTCCGGCAGAAATTCCTCAGAATGGGAATAAACTTCTGGATCTCGTCCAGCAGCAAGCATTGACCAAAATATTTTCGTGCCACGAGGAATAGCCTTGCCCTCAATAACAATGTCACGTTGAGCCTCCAATGAAGTCGAGCCTGATGCAACGGAATAAAGGCGCAAAGTTTCCTTGATAATAGCGCGGATGTAATTTAATTCCTTAAGGCTTTCTGCATTAATACTGCCCTGATTTTCCCAAGCTTGGTCAACAACAGCTTGTGCCTGCTGAAAAACCTTTTGATTTAAAGTCAACTCTGCTATTGCAAAGGATAAAGTATGAGCCGTAGTGTCAGTACCAGCGATTAAAAGTTCAATCACTTCTGCTATGAGTGCTTCCCGATTGTATTTCGGTTCTTTGGTAGCTATTTTCACTAACATAGATTGCTGGAACAAAGGACTTACCTGTGCTAAATCGGTCTGATTTTGTTCTCTCATCTGTAAAGCTAAGTCTACACGGGGAGTAATAAACTCCTCTAAATATCGCCTTGCTGCCCAATAATCTCGTGAATTCTTAGTTGGCAGATATTTCATCCATATCTTCTCGCCAGTAGCTACCCGTAGGAACCGATAGCCTACAATAGACATCGCCTCGTACACCTTAGGAACATCAAGGGGTTGTCCTTCATGGCTAGCAATGTTTTTATCCACAGGAATCCCTAGTACTAGACAGGAAATCACCTTCATTGTTAATTCTACAAACAGAGGATCTACCTGAACTTCTTTTGGCGAGGCAGTTGACTGAATTTTTTCGATTACTTGTTCACCAGCTAAGTTAATAATTTCTACGTATTTGGAGAGACCGCTAGAACTGAATTCCGGATTCCAAGCCTTGCGTCGCCACTGCCACTCACTTCCACTTTGACCTAAAAGAATGGGCCCACCAATATCGTTCCAAGCTTTGCTCGTTCGCTGTGACCTAATTAGGCTACCGTCTCTCATTCCATTGACAATAGTGTCTTCGATAACTTTTGGCTTACTCAAAATGAGAACTGGATCGCCAGCCCAGTAAACATACATTGGTCCTAGCTGTTGGCTCCAATCAAACAATAATTGGAAGTATTTCTTATCTTTGACTGCTGCTAATACTTGAGGGATGTTTCCTAATAGCCAGTGTTTGGGAGGAGAGGGAAGAGACTGTAGAGATTTGTAAGTGTTCCTTTGTTTCCACCACCGCCAACCAAATACTCCAACTGTGACAGTAGTGCCTAAAGCTGCAACTAAATATGGAAATGAGTCAGAAAAAGTAGTTTGACCAGCAATCTCTTGCAACATGAATCCGCCTTTGTCTAACAAAACTTAGGTTATTCAGATACTATCGTATTGTTTCCAGATCCGTTTAGCTGCTCAAGTTTTGACTCCCACCCAAATGGCACGCTTGTAAACCACAATTCCTAATCTGGTGATCTTTAGGGTGTAAAGCTGCGAGAGTGTCGCGGTGCAAGGAGAAGAATTGTAATTATATTTAAATTGAACTTTGGACAAAAAGAAGTTGGTTCGCGAGTCATACTCGCGAACCAAAAAACTAGTCATCAGAAATTACCCGAGTTATTTTACAAACTGAGTCAGACTGAGTTAGACGCCTAAAGCCTAAAAAAATTTACGCGACTTTTACTTTAGCGAGTATTGATTTTGACTTCTTCTTGACAACAGGATGCTTAGTTCGTTGTGTTTGAACTTGACTTTTAGACCCCTGTTCCCTTTGGTCACAGGCAGAGGGCAGAAAGCAGTATTCCCTTCTGCCTCCTGCCCTCTGCCTTTCTTGATAAATACCTGACCAAGCCACAAATAGCAGCAATCCTAATGCGAAAGCTCAAGCCAATGGGCTTTAAATTTAGCTTAGTACTTGCAGACAGTTTGTATCGAGAAAGTAGAACTAACTTTATATCTGTGTTAGATGAAATGAATCTAAACTATTCTAACTTTTCTAAACTTAAATCTATTATTTATAACCTCACCAGTTCAATCTTTATTTTCCTGTTTCACCCTGATTTCTACTTTTCCTCTGCCTAGAGTGACAAAACAAGGCTACCTTCTTCCATCACTGTGCGGGAAATTTACTACTCATTCTTTGCTGATAACGCTTTGGAGTTGTATGTAGAATTCGTTGAAACACAGATATCATGTGACTCTGGTTGCCAAAACCCGCTTCTGCGGCTATCTGTGCTAGCGATCGCTTTTGGTTTCGCAAGAGTTATTGGGCAAGTTCCAGCCGATACCGGAGGAGGTAGGCTAATCGTCATTCATTTTTCCAGACTGACTCGCTCGTGGTAAGCGGATCTAGCCCTGGGTTTATGCAACTTAAATGCTTATTAGCTTAGTGATATTGCCGCCATCACCACTAACCTGTGCTGTGCCTGCATAACGGTGATACAGCACTTCCGCCTGCTATGAGGTACGCACACAGTCTCAAAAGTTATGATAGGAAAGGGATATAGGTAAAATTGTGCTTCATAATAGCCGGAAGTGCTGTATCACGAGTGCCGGATCATCCCAACACTCTTGCAAGAAGTCAAAGCCCGGATTCTGCCCCGAATTCGCCGCAACGCGTGAGTTTCTGCATCCGCTCCGACCGCATATTTAACCGCCCAACTATCGCCTCATGCGACCATTTTTCAGGATTTACGACGGGCGCGGCGGAATAAGTACCTTCATCACTCCACAACAATTGCATAAAAAATATGCAGCCGCAGCTTCAACAATAGAAGTGATGGCAAGTTTATCCCGTAGAGAAGCGATCGCAGTTCGGTATAAGCGATGTCCATGATTAATCCCTAACCACAGGGATTGATAATGAAATTATATTTGTCACAATGCTTTAATGATTGTAGTGCTAGCCCCCCATCCCGTATCTCCAATTCCTTGCGGGGCTACGCCCCGCTGCGCTAACGCAATTTCTTTCCCCACGCATGAATGCGTTCCGTTGAATATTGATACTACGTGTTTTGTTGTTTCATCAATAAATTGAGGGGCTTGTACCCTAAATGAATTAATTACCAATTTCGTTCGCAATTGCGAATTGCTCTCTTCGCAGCGTTAGCGACGTTCGCGTAGCGTTTCCCTTTGGGAGAAGGAGCGTCACTGCGAATTGCGAATTGTTCGGTCAGGATTTTGGTGTTCTCATTCAATCGATAACGCATGGTTTAGACAATGGCTAAGTCAGTTAAATTGCCTTTGTAGCCACTAATCTCAATCACGGCATCACTGAGGGCAGAAAATCCATTAATATTGTCATTAAGTGCCAAAAAAGTCCGCCCATTATTGCCTGTACCAAGGGTAAAAGTTGCCGCACCTTTAGCCACAAAAGCAGTTGCAGTTAATATCTGTTGTACATCGAAAAGATTCAGATTTACAACATTGCCAAGTTGAACAAAATTATCGGCTGAAACTGCATTCAGACCATCAATTTTGTCTTCAGAGATGTTTACATCAGTAATTTTATCAAAACTAGACAGCAGCGAATCACTCAGGCTGTTAAATACAAAGTTATCAGTGCCACTACTGCCTGTAAAAATATCACCACCAGCGCCGCCGTTGAGGATGTCATTACCGTTCTCACCAACTAGTAAGTCATTTCCTGCTAATCCAAATAGTTTATTGTTGCCGTTTTTCCCGAAAATTTGATCATTGCCAGTTCCACCAGTAAGTGTATCTTCATTGCTACCGTATAGGGTTTTATTCGGTACATTTGCATCGTTGGTGGTTGTACTGAGCAGTTGACCATTGGCATCATATAAATAACTGGCAACTGTATCAATAATACCATCGCTGTTATTGTCAATATCTGCTGTAGTCAGTTTGCTATTAACATCATAGTTGTAACTGGTAATTTCGTCACCGACGCCATCATTATTTTTGTCAACTACCTGTGCTGCTAGTCTGTTGTTAGCATCGTAGCTGTAAGCAGTCACCTCATCAGTGATGCTATCTCGATTATTGTCAAACTCCTGTGATTTCAGTTTGCCACTAAAATCCTTACCACTAAAATCATAGATGTAACTACCAACCGCATCAATTACATCATCATTGTTAAAGTCATAGCTGGCGGTAGCGCGTCCATAGTTATAAATTGTGGTGTAATTAGCGATGCCATCGCCATTGTTATCATAGCTTTCGGATGTCTGGTTGCCATTAGCATCATAAGTATAAGTTCTGGCAACATCAGCAATGCCATCGCCGTTGTTATCATAGCTTTTGGATGTCTTGTTGCCATTGGCATCATAAGTATAGGTGTCGATAGAATCAGCTATGCCATCGCCGTTGTTATCATAGCTTTCGGATGTCTGGTTACCATTGGCATCATAAGTATAGGTTCTGGCAACATCAGCGATGCCATCGCCGTTGTTGTCATAGCTTTCGGATGTCTTGTTGCCATTGGCATCATAAGTATAGGTTTTGATAGAATTAGCAATACCGTCGCCGTTGTAGTCAACACTCTCGGATGTCTGGTTGCTATTAGCATCATAAGTATAGGTGTCGATAGAATCAGCTATGCCGTCAAGGTTGTAGTCATAGCTATCGGATGTTTGGTTACCATTGGCATCATAAGTATAGGTTCTAGCATAATCAGCTATGCCATCAACGTTAGTATCATAGCTAGCAGATGTCTGGTTGCCATTGGCATCATAAGTATAGATAGTTACATTATCAGGCTCGTAGAGGTTGTCTTCGCTTTCGGATATTACTTTGCCATTAGTATCATAAGTATAGGTAACCACTCGCTCAAATATACCGCCGCTGTCGCTGCTACCGCTCGAGGTAGAAGATATCAGGTTGCCGTTGGCATTATAAGCAAACCTTCTGAATACATCAGATTGGTAGTCACCGTTGGCGTCATAGCTTTCGGATATCTTGTTGCTATTGGCATCATAAGTAGCGGTATAACTTCTTCTATCAATTATGCCGTCGTCATCGTCGTCAACACCCTTGGATGTCAGGTTGCCGTTGCCATCATAGGTATAGATTTCGCCAACAGAATCAGCTATGCCGTCAAGGTTGTTGTCATAGCTTTCGGAGGTCTGCTTATAGCTGTAGGTAATAACTGAGTCCATTGTCCCATCACTGTTGTTGTCTATATTTTCAGATATAAGTTGACCAACAGCATCGTAAGTATAAGTTGTGATTGAGGTCATAAAGTTATATTCCTGAATAAATAACTTGACATGGCATCCACCATGTTCCTGATTTGATTTTGTCAGTTTTCACTCGTTGTAATGCTGAACAATTGGCTCGGAAGCAATATCTTGAAAGCATCTGAGAAGTAATTGCGTAATTGAGGCAGTCCATGCAATCATATCTTATGTCTACAAAACCATTTTCTACAGCGATCACATCGAACCCTTCTTACTCCGAACATTTTAAAAATATATTGCGGGCTTGTTTCTCTGTATCAATAACTAAAATCTTTGTCATTGTTTTTCCTAGTATTTAATTCCTGTTAGTTGGAAAAATGAGCAAAGCAGTTAGTGGAGTATTAGACAAGTATTGAAGTACTTCTATTTATCTATCAGCTTTTTTAGGTGGGCTTTTCTGCAAAATTTGGATTTTGTTACAAAACTTTAGATTCAAAAAATATAAAGTTTTGTAACAACAAAAACTCTTTTGCATAAAATTCGCCCTCTATTGCCAGAAATAAATATAGAGGGAAAGCAAACTTTTGGAGCGCTAAATGAATCAAATTTCATTTGACGAAATAGATGTTTTGCTTCTGCACTTTTAACCCACCAACAATGCCCATTCCTTGAAAAGCAAACTCCAACAAAATTACGGCAGATTGTGTTCCTGAACTCAAATGAACCGCTCCTAAGGCTTCTGGAAAACCTTTCGGTCTACTAACGAGTGATTCTTAGATGCGTACAGCGTTTGTTTAGATTCCAAGACCTGTTGTGCTTCTGGCTTCCTGCATTCTTTGCAAGCCGCGATGGATGAGACAATACTATTAACGAGAAGAAATAGCTCTCATCATTAGAACAAAGATGTTTGAAAGTTAGCATTTGAGTAAAAAATTCTCAGGCGTTGTATGAAACCAAATGAACTAGAAGCAGATTCACTCAAGCGAGTCTTTGGATTACCAACTCTAGTGATTTACGGGGTGGGTGACATTTTGGGTGCGGGAATTTATGCGGTAATCGGAAAAATTGCCGGACTTTCTGGCACTTTGGTTTGGGCTTCGTTCTTGAGTGCTATGATTGTGGCGGCATTCACGGCTTTAAGTTACGCAGAACTTGGCAGCCGATTTCCACAAAGCGGTGGAGTAGCCTACTTTGTCCATAAGGCATTTCGCACCGACTGGCTCTCAATATTGGTTGGCTGGTTAATGTTTTGTACATGCTTAGTTTCGATGGCGACGCTCTCGAAAGCATTTGCTGGCTATTTCAACGCTTTCGTACCAGCAATTCCAGCTTGGCTAATTATTCTGGTGCTTTTTTCAGTACTGGCTTTTGTCAATTTCAGAGGCATGAAGGAGTCCTCGGCTCTAAATATTTTTTGCACATCTATTGAGGTTTCCGGCCTTTTGATTGTGATTTTGGTTTCAACCTTATTTTTGAGCGGTGATGGTGCGGCTAATCCTGCTGCTGTCGCTAATGAGCCAGCCATAGGTTGGAACGCAGTTGTTCAGGGAGCGGCACTGGCTTTCTATGCCTTTATTGGATTTGAAGATATTGTCAATGTTGCGGAGGAAGTTAAAAATCCCGAACGGAACGTGCCAAGGGCAATTTTACTGTCCTTGGCGATTGCCGGAGCAGTCTATATACTCGTCTCCTGGCTTGCTGTTGAGGTACTCAATCCCTCCGAGCTTGCTGCTTCAGGTGCTCCATTACTCGATGTAGTTCGTCGAGCGCAGCCCAATTTTCCCCAGGTCATTTTTACGATTATTGCTTTATTTGCCGTACTCAATACGGCGCTGCTAAATTTTGTCACGGCATCACGGCTGTTGTATGGGATGTCGCGTGAAGGACTGCTAAGTGCTTGGTTAGGGAAATTACATCAACGCAGAGCTACGCCTTATCGAACGTTGCTGGTCATTTTACCAATTGCTATTTTTTTGGCGCTTTCTGGAACACTGCAACTTTTAGCAGGAACCACCGCCACCTTGATTCTGGCAATGTTTTGTCTTGTCAATCTTTCGTTGCTACTCATCAAACGCCGAGAAGTTGAAACTAACGGGTTTCAGGTTCCCTATATAGTTCCGGCGATCGCGTTACTGCTCAATCTCGTTTTGTTTGCTTTTGCTTCTGGGGCAAGTCACACTTTAGCACTTGTGTTTGTAGGAATTGGAATGCTTCTAATTCTGATCCAAAAGGCTTTTAGAAGAGGGTGATGTTGGGTGGGGTCTGCTTTTTCTTCGATAGTCAGACGATGTTTGTCAACATACAGAGTCCAGGAATAACTTTCAGTAGACCGAAAAGTTTTGCGATCGCTCTGTCAAGAATACCTGCTCCAGTGGATTTTTGCGAAAAGGTTGTGATTTTAGATACCAAAAACTCATGTCTCACTTTGAATTTAAGTTCAACCAATCAATAAATCGACTCATACATGGCTATTCTGAACGCATCTATTACTTCAGTAAAAGTGTTTAAATTGCTTCTAGCCCGAATCCAATGGCATTTGAACGACAATTATGAGTAACCCTCTTTCCCATCCCGAAGATCCAGGCTTCCATTCATCTATTCAGGAGAATCTAAAACAGCTTTCTGCTCAGTTGGGATCTCCTTTGTCCGAATCATCAGTCATAGAAATATACCAGAATGCGTGCGATCTACTGAGCCACGTTTCTCCATCACCTCTTACTCTTGCCCGCGTTGCTGGAACATTACTCGTCTACCGAGTCCAGGACACAGAACCGGAAGAATTTGAGTGGTTCAGCACCCAGGTGAAACAATGTCTGGATGAAGAAGAAGTTGAGGAGTTAATTGAATCCATACATTGCACGGATGCTTTGTAATCGCTGAAAAAGCGTGAGTTTCGCGCACATCGGATACCGTCGCATAATCTCTTGCAATTCCACTGCCTCACCTTGGGGCGTATATACAGTTTCCCCAGACAGCGCAATTACAATCCTTGCCGCCTCGCCCACTCAAAGGGAGCGAAAACCTACGGTGGGCGAAACAGCGTCATCACAGTAGACTTGGTCTGTTGTGCCTCCGGCTTCCTCCCTTCAAAGCAAGCTGCCACAAACACGGCTTCCGGTGACTGAACAATTCGCAATGGGCAACTCTTGGAGACGCTAAAAGCGAACGCCCCGCTCCGCTAACATAGTTCGCAATTTTTCTAAGTCGCAGCAGACGTACATCAATCAAATTCCACAATTAAGCTTTGTGCCGTTTCATAAAATGAATGTTTCAACTAATCAACTCTGGAGTATCCATAGCCTAAGCCCAGAGCGTTCATCCATGCCAGACTCATCAAGGTAGACTCTTCGGAGGCATTTTAGGTTTATTCACCTGCCTTTTGTAGCCGCTTGTTTAGCTTCATCAGTTCAAAATTAGATTTAAAATAGGAAATCTCAATACTGAATTTATAGCAGCGATATGGCGCGAATCTTATACTATGCACAGCGATCACCTTACGCTCGGAAAGTGAGAATTGTCCTGGCCGAGAAGCAGCTACCTTACGAACCTAAAGAAACAGACATTAACAATAAATCTCCAGAATTCCTGGGTTTATCTCCCATTGGGAAAGTTCCGGTATTGGTGGATGAAAATGACCTCGTTTTTTGGGATTCAACGCTGATTGTGGAGTATCTAGACGAGACTTATCCTCAGCCGAGTTTTTATCCAGGTTCGCGCATTGAGAGTTTGTGCTGTCGTCAGGGGGAAGAGTTAGCAGACAGTTTGATAGATAATGTTGTGGGATTGTGGTACGAAACTCGTAAAGAAAATCAAACTGATTTTGGCACCCAAGCTAAATATCAGTCCAGCATTAATCGCCTTTTAGGTGTTTTTGAGCAACAGTTGACTAACTCAGCCTACCTATTCAATGAAACTCTGAGTGCTGTTGATGTTGCAGCTATATCAGGGTTGGGTTACTACAGCCTCAGATTTGGATATAATTGGCAGCAAGAGTATCCCAAATTGAGGCAATGGTTTGAGCTATTGCATCAACGTCAATCGGTTTACTCTACCATGCCAAAAGCATAAAGCAATTTAGCTGACTTTATTTAATCACTTGAGTTTTTGGAAGACATCATAGCTATTATATTTACCTATTCAATAGAAAGGGTAACTAATGATGACCGAACGAGAATTTCCGAACTGGGAAGCACTCTATCAAGAACAAGCCGTTGAAACCATGCCCTGGTTCAACCCTAACTTAGATCCAGATGTCGAAGAAGCGCTCCTTACCCTTGAATTGAGCAATGGTTCAGTGCTGGATTTGGGAACAGGGCCGGGAACTCAAGCGCTCGCCCTAGCCGAACGAGGATTTCAGATGATGGCGACAGATTTGTCAGAGGCGGCCATTCGTCAGGCGGCAGCAAAGGCAAACCAAAAGGGATTAGAAATTTCGTTTCAGCAAGATGATATTCTCAACAGTCGTTTGAAACAATCTTTCGATTTGATTCTCGACAGAGGATGCTTCCATGTTCTGCCACCCCAAAGCTATGGTACTTACGTGCAAACAGTCGCAAGCTTATTAAAGCCTAAGTGCTACCTGTTACTGAAATGCTTCTCTCAAGAGGAAACAAGAGAACAAGGTCCTTACCGCTTTAGCCCAGAGGAGATTGGGCAAATATTCAAAGAACGATTTCATCTGCATTTGGCCAAACAAACGGTCTATCATGGGATACTCGATCCCCTTCCCAAAGCACTCTTTTGCATCCTAGAAAAGCATTGATTTTTTTTGCACAAATTTATCAGCTTCACTGAGAATGAGGCTCTAGAAGATTTATAGCTTAGTCAGCGCAACAATCGCCTCATGCGACCCTTATCAACTGCTTTGATTTCCAACGAAGCTGAATTTCCCTGTTCTACAAGCTCTGGTATTTGATTAGCGATCGCAGCAGACCTGTCCTGTTATGCTTCCGGTTTCCTTCCCTCTTTGCAAGCAGCGATGGATGAGGCAATACTACTATTAACAAGAAGAAATAGCTCTTATCACCAGAACAAAGATATTTGAAAGTTAGCATTTGAGTAAAAAACTCTCAGGCGTTGTATGAAAACAAATGAACTAGTGGGTCATTTGGCACGCTTATAGCCATAAAAAAAAGTTAATGGCAAAGTAAAAGTATGAAATGCTAAATCTAAGGAGGGCAATGTAGATATGTCACGTTGTCCAAAAAACCCACTACGTTCG
>JAHHHR010000002.1 GCA_019359245.1 Nostoc desertorum CM1-VF14
CAAGCTTTACGTGAACGCATCCAAGAAATATTCGACCAACTTTCATTTGAGCAGGTAATTTCAGTCTCTTCTTACAACTTTATCCTGGAAGCTCTATTCTATGCAGCTTCATATTAAATTGGTATTAAGTAACTTGCTGCTGCCACATCAACTAGTTCTAATTCTTAAGAAAAAATGTGTTTTGTCGCTAAAATTTGCCGAATGTAGTAATAAAAGCAGACTATTTATCTGAAATTATATGCCTTAAGCTATTGTTAACAAGGAAGTTAAAAGGCTAAAGAAATCAAAAGTTTTGGTTTTAGTCTTGATCCCTAATAAGTTTTAGCCAAAATCCATAGGTAACCACTCTAAGCATTATTTAAAAATATAACAAGAATATAAAAATATCCTAAAGTTTATTTTTTCGTCGGGATCGCTGAAACCTATAGATAATAATGGCTTTTTGGCTTTTATCCGTCTTTATATATAGAAGCAAAATATAAAGGTGAGATTCAGCCGGAAACGGCACTAAAAATAAATCCAAATGAAACCCATTAAATTTTTAGCATCTGCCTGTAGATATTGCCGTCATTACCAGCCAGAAGGTCGCCGTGGCGGAACGTGCCAGCAATTGGGAGCGCCAGTTCAAGGAACTTGGAAAGCTTGCTCTTTAGCGCTTCCACCTTTTGCACCTTCTTGGGAAACCTTGGAAGATGCTTGGAGTTTGCCAGATGCAGCCCCAGTTTTAACATCAACTCATTCCTTAGCCTCAGATTTAGACAATGCTGCTCTTACGCCTGTAGAGGAAATAACTGCCTCTGTATCTGAACAGGTAAAGACCAAAGCAATGGTTATTTAGTCATCCATTATTACTGAACTGATTTTGTAGTTTGCTTAAAATAAGATTTGTTTTTAAGATTTTTAGTGCTGTAAAAGTTGATATATACAAAAATCGCACCCCGCTAAAGGGTGCGATTTTTGCAGTTTTAAGGTAGCCAAGGAAAAGAGCGAAAATCTGGTGGCCGCTTTTCGAGAAAAGCTTGTTTGCCCTCAGAACCCTCTTCTGTCATGTAATAGAGTAGGGTGGCATTGCCAGCAAGTTCTTGTAAACCAGCTTGTCCATCACAATCAGCATTGAACGCGGCTTTGAGACACCGAATTGCGATCGGACTTTTTTCTAAAATCTCTTGCGCCCATTGAATACCCTCCGCTTCTAGTTGTTCGACTGGGACGACACAATTAATTAAGCCCATTTCTAGCGCTTGTTGTGCATCATATTGGCGGCAGAGAAACCAAATTTCTCTAGCTTTTTTTTGTCCCACAACGCGGGCGAGATAGCTGGCTCCAAAACCACCGTCGAAACTGCCGACTTTGGGGCCAGTCTGTCCAAAAATGGCGTTATCGGCGGCAATGGTAAGGTCGCAAATTAAGTGTAGGACATGTCCACCACCGATCGCATATCCAGCTACTAAAGCAATCACCACTTTCGGCATGGAACGAATCAAGCGTTGTAAGTCCAACACATTCAAGCGGGGGATGCCAGTATTGTCTACATAACCCGCATGTCCCCGCACACTTTGATCGCCACCTGAACAGAAGGCATATTTGCCATCAGTATGTGGGCCATAGCCAGTAAATAGGACAACACCAATAGTAGTATCTTCACGAGCATTAGAGAAAGCGTCGTACAGTTCAAAGACTGTTTCAGGACGGAAGGCATTGCGTTTATGGGGACGATTGATGGTGATTTTCGCAATACCATCAGTTTTTTGATACAGGATGTCTTCGTAGGTTTTGGCAGTTTGCCAGTTAATTTGCATTGGTATGGAATGCGGTGTTGTGCTTGAGAATTTTATCGCGGACGCAGGGACAAGCGATACCTGCGGTGGGCTAGGCCTACGCTAAAATTGGTGTCTCAAGCCTTTACAATCTGGTAATTGCCTGGGTGTGGAAGAATCAAAATGCGACGTGACACCATTTTCTACAAATTATTTAAGCAATTTCCGGGTTTGCTATTTGAATTAGTAGATGAACCACCTCCAGAAGCAGAAAACTACCAGTTTGAATCAGTTGAAGTGAAAGAAACCGCGTTTCGGATTGATGGAGTATTTTTACCTCCGGCTGATGCAGTTTCCAAAACCGTCTTTTTTGCTGAAGTGCAGTTTCAAAAGGACGAAGACCTATATCACCGCTTCTTCAGCGAATTGTTTTTGTTTCTCTACCGCAACTCGATTCGTTACGATGACTGGTTTGGTGTAATAATTTTTGGCTCTGGCAGCCTAGAACCTTCCAACTCAACGATTCACCGCGCTTTGCTGGAAAGTGGTCAAATTAGGCGGGTTTATCTGGATGAGTTGGGGGATTTGCGAGAACAACCTCTAGGATTGGGTTTGATGTTGCTAACAAATGTTACTTCTGAAACCGAAGCAGTGGAAGGGGCGCGGTTTTTGCTGGAGCAAGCACGGCAACAGTCGGAGCAAGCGATAATTGATTTAGTGACGACGATTATCGTCTACAAATTTTCTAACCTTAGTCGAGAGGAGATTGTAGCAATGTTGGGACTGAATTTGGAAGAACCACGGGCTATTCGGGAAGCAAAGCAAGAAGGAGAAAGAACGATCATTTTACGACTATTAAATCGGTGTGTGGGTAATATTCCTGATACGCTTCTATCTCAGATTCAAGGGTTATCGTTGGAACAGTTGGAAACTTTAGGTGATGCTTTGTTAGATTTCTCTGCTCTTGCTGATTTGGAAGGGTGGTTACAAGGTGAAGTAAGCGGGTAAGTTTCACGTAGAGGATAAGGCGATACCTGCGGTGGGCTACGCCTACGCACCCGGTAAAATAATTATGTCTACAAATAAAGTTTCTCTTAATGAAGAAGCATTTGCAGACACGCAGGTATATCAGAAGTAGTGGAAGAAAAAGTGCGTAGGCGTAGCCCACCGTAGGTATCGCTCTTCCTACGGCTGATAGACTAGTTAGTGAACAGCCAAGCAATTTAGGTCAAATTTATGATGCTATTCAAGAAAGCAGAAAACCGCATTTGACTTGGAATGTTGTATCCAGTATTGGCGTTAAGCAATAACCTAAAATAAAGATTTCATTTATTGAATGGAATATGATACTGATAATCAATTAAGCCTGAACTTGTGGCAGCAATCTGCACATTCTTCACACTTGCAGGTAGACCAACTTTCTGTATCTGATGCAGAAATTACATACTATCCTAGCTATTTTACAGTGGAGGAAAGTGATGAAATACTCCAGAGGTTATTTATAGAAGTTAATTGGCAACAAGACAAAATAAAATGCTATGGCAAAGAGATAAACTTACCCAGACTGACTGCATGGTATGGCGACACTGGTAAATGTTATACATATTCAAAAATTAAAATGAATCCAATACCTTGGACACCAGTGTTGTTATTAATAAAGAAGAGAGTTGAAGAGATAGCACAATTCTCTTTTAATAGTGTTCTTCTCAATTTTTACCGTGATGGCAAAGATAGCGTTTCTTGGCATTCTGATGATGAGCCAGAATTAGGGAAATATCCAATTATTTATTCTGTTAGCTTTGGAGGTGAAAGAAAATTCCAACTTAGGCATAAATTCGATAAAAAATTAAAAAAAGTAGAGTTGGTTTTAACTCATGGTAGCCTTTTAATTATGAAAGGTAAAACACAAGAATATTGGCAGCACCAAATACCTAAAACCTCAAAGCCTGTAATGCCAAGAATAAACTTAACATTTAGAATTATAAAGTCTTTGACTTAATCGGTATATTTCATACTTCTATTTAGCAATATGTAACGACATACTTAAATATTAAATATCTGCGGCAAATCTCCTCAAATTTCCCTGTCGCCACTTAGCATCTACTTTCCGATTTGTCGCTAACTCTAGAACCCTTATCCCTTTAGTTGGAAGCGGGCTTAATTTTTGCTGTAAATATTCCCAAGAAGTAATCAATTCATGCTGCACATTATAAGTAGCACATAACTGAGCAAAATCAATATCCTGGGGAGTGCCGAAAAACTCTTCAAATGGTGGGTCAAATTTGGCAATAGGTAACATTTCAAAAATTCCACCGCCATTGTTGTTGATTAATACAATTGTCAAATGTCCGACAAACTTATTGCGGATTAAAAAACCATTGGTATCATGCAACAGTGCTAAATCTCCCGTCAACATCACACTACTTTGCTGGCGATGGGCAATTCCTAAAGCTGTGGATAATGTGCCATCAATGCCATTTGCACCCCGGTTAAAGTGCGATCGCACTCCTAAATTACTCGGTTTCCAGAAATATTCCACATCCCGCACAGGCATACTATTGGCAATAAACAGAGGCGTTTCTGGCGGTAAAATCTGAGAAATTAACCAAGCTGCTTTACTCTCAATTATTTCATCTATTTTCTCCATCGTCTGGTCAACAGTTAACCTAACCTTAGCTTCCGCATCACACCATTTCTTGCCATAGTCTGAGGAGAAAGATAAATTTCCCTCCTCTACTTTTATGTCTTCTATAGATATCCGTAAATGCGTCGTCCTTCCATGCAAAGGGTCAAGGTTTTGGTCACTCTTGTCAATTACCCAACGTCGCGGTTGCGTTGCATCTATCCAGGTTCGCAGTTCTTTACTTGTAGGCATTTCTCCAACCTGAATCACCATTTCGGGTGCTAGCTGCTTTGCTAGTTGCTGATTTCGCAAAATCAAGTCATAAGTGGAAATCAAATAAGGGTTGAGTTCGGCATAATTTCTCACTGGGGAAAGTCCCTCAGCTAGCACTGGCCATTTGAGAGTTTGGGAAAGGTGCGCGATCGCTCTACAATACTCTTCTGGTTGCAACGGTTGGGCAACACCTGCGATAATAATGCCGCGATCGCATTCTTTCCATTCTTTGGGTATGGGGCATGGGGCATAGGGCATGGGGCATGGGTTTGCTATTCCTGCGAAAAAGTCTTCTGGGTGGAACTGGGACTGTAAATAACTCAAGTCGGTTCCATCAGGAAGAGGTGCTAAAGGATCGCGAAAAGGAATATTCAAATGTACTGGCCCCTTTGTAGGAGTTTGCGCCCTTTCCCAGCTATGAATTACCATTTGTCGCAGGTAAGCTAGCATTTCCATATCAGCAGAGGGTAAGGCTAACTCTGTTTGCCAATTTGGGTAGTTTCCATATAATCTCAATTGATCTACAGTTTGCCCAGAGTGACAATCTCGCAATTCTGGCGGTCTATCGGTGGTCAATATCAACAGTGGTACGCGACTATATGAGGCTTCAATGACTGCTGAATAAAAATTTGCTCCTGCTGTACCAGAGGTGCAAACTAGTACTACAGGGCGTCCGGTTGCTTTAGCTTGTCCTAAGGCGAAAAAGGCGGCGGAGCGTTCATCGAGAATGGAAATCGCTTCAATTTCAGGTGCTTGTTGAGCAAAGGCTACTGCTAAGGGTGTAGAGCGCGATCCAGGACAAATGATGGCACACTTCAATCCCAACCGCTTTAGCGTCTCTGTTAAAATATAGGCCCAAACTTGATTAACATTTCTAAAGGCGATCGGCATTAAATCAAACATAGCTATAAAACAATCTTAAATTTTAGATTTTATTTAGGGAAATTCAATTTAAAATCCATCTGGGAAAGTTTGACAAATGCGGAGATGGAACCCAACACCGCCACGCGAGTTTGTGGGGAAGAAAATCTCCAAGCAAACTTGCTCCACTTTCTACAAAATGCCCAATTTGCTCTCAAACTTTTATGGACTGCATTCATTTAACGGGAATTCGCTGCTATGGCTACACTGGGTATCTACCAGAAGAACAGGTGCTAGGACAATGGTTTGAGGTGGATGTGAGGTTATGGTTGGATATCTCCACAGCGGCCAAGACTGACGCGATCGAAGACACTTTAGATTATCGCAGCGTCATTAGCTTGATACAACATCTGGTCAAAACGTCTAAGTTTGCTTTGATAGAGAAATTGGTAGCAACGATCGCAGATTCTATTCTGCAAGAATGCGATCGTGTAACACAAGTCCAAGTCATTCTGAGCAAACCTGCCGCACCTATTCCAGACTTTGGTGGCAAAATTAGCATTGAACTTACTAAAAGTAAGTCCAATCACTAAAGCATAAAACACGTTTTTTCTCAATATCTATAACCTAGCAAATAGAGGGGGTTTAGGTGGAGCTTGGAAGTATCTGACAAATACAACCTTTCTTGCCATCGCCCCCAGTACCAGATAGTTCTCATAAAACTAAAAAATCATGGATCTGCTAATGAGCATTTAAGTTGCATATTTTCAGATTACAGTATTTGTAATTAAGCATTAATTAGAATTTATGAATATTTTTAATTAATACCATTTGATTCAAAATTAAACTTTTAAAACAGTTTCAAACAGTAATTTGTACTCCAAGTTCTTTGTAGACAAAGCAGTTTTAAACAGTTTTATCCTAGATAATCATTGATTCTTAGTAGTAAGTTAGTGAATTGATATTATTATCATATTACATACATTACACTCTGTTAATTTTTTTGGTTTAGGTGAAATAATATGCAATAATTTAATGAATTGTCCTTCTTGCTTAATTTTTAAATAAATACTATAATCGCTTATACCTTTTTCCAAAAAAATATTGCATATTTTAAAAATCAGTCTTTGATTGCTGGTAATTTATATCTCATGTTGATAACATGATATTAAATATATTAAACAATCAAAAATTAGCTTTGACAAGCACAGAAATTATGACAGCTTAATAACATGATGCTATTAGATGATTAGTCAGTATTTATATCAAGCAATCAGATACGGTAGCTAGAGATTGTTTATGATAAAATAATGATTTTTAGTTAAAGTTAACACTCATAACAAAAATCTTAACCTTAGCAGACAGGTTATTGTAAAATGTTCGCTCGCCAAATCCTAGTTGTTGAGGATGAAAAAATCCTAGCCTCAGATATTAGAAAAAGTTTACAAAAATTAGGTTATTCCGTTTCAGAAATAACTAACTCTGGTGAAGAAGTAATAAAAAAGGTAGCAGAAACTCATCCAAATTTAGTATTAATTGATATTGGACTAGCTGGGGAAATCAACGGTATAGACGTAGTGGATATTATTCAGAATCAGTTCCATGTGCCTGTAGTATATTTAACGGATAGCTCTGAATATAAAACATTACAAAAAAATCATCTCAGTGAGTCTTTTAGTTACATAGCCAAACCATTTCTTGAAAGCGATTTACATTTTGCAATTGAAATGGCACTTTATAAACATCAGAGCGAAAAAATATTATACGAAGAAAAACAGAGGCTGACAGCAATTATTAACAGTATGGGCTGTGCAGTGATTGTAACTTATGCAAATGGTTGTATTCAAATGATGAATCCCATAGCAGAAGTAATCACTGGCTGGAAGCAAAGTGAAGCGTTTGGTAAGGATTTAATAGAAGTCGTTAATTTAGTTGACAAAGAGATAGGAGAAAAAATTGAGAACTTGGCGACAAATGTAATTAAAGCCGATGAAGTTTTCAATTTACCAGAAAACTGTACACTGATTACCAAAGATGGCAAAGAAATAGCGATTGGCGATAATATTGCACCCATCCGCGATCACAATGGCAATATTACTGGCACAGTTTTAGTTTTTCAAGATATTACCAAACGCAAAGAGACAGAGGCACAACTGATCCGTAATGCGTTTTATGATGGACTGACAGCATTACCAAATCGTGTTTTATTTTTAGATCGGCTCAGGCAAACGATTGAGCGTAGTAAACGCAGAAGCGATTATTATTTTGCAGTTTTATTTTTGGATTTAGATGGCTTTAAGGAGATTAACGATCGCTTTGGGCATGGAATAGGGGATGATTTTTTAGTAGCGATCGCTAGACGTTTAGAGTCGTGCTTACGCGGTGGCGATACTGTAGCACGATTTGGTGGCGATGAGTTTACTGTTCTTTTAGAGGATATTAAAGACATTACCGACGCTACCAATGTTGCCAAACGGATTCAAGACTCCTTACGATTGCCAATTAACCTGAATGGATATCAATTATCTACCACAGCTAGTATTGGTATTACTTGGAATTTTAACAATTATGAGGAGCCTGCAACTCTGCTGCGAGATGCTGATATTGCTATGTACCGAGCTAAACGGCAGGGGAAAGCTACTTATGCAATATTTAGTTAAACAAAAAGAAGCCCCATAAGTCTGTCATGGAAAAAACCGAAAAGCAGAAAATGCTTACAGGGTAATTATATCTGGCGGAAGATCCAGAATTAGGTGCCGAAAGTAAGCGAGCTAGTTGTCTGTTGCGAAGGTACAATTCTACAACTGAAGAACAGCAAGAGCAACGGCAGCAAATTTTACAAGAATTATTTGGAAAGATAGGCCACACAACATCAATTGTGCCACCCTTTCACTGTGACTATGGCAGTAATATATTCGCTGGTGACAGATTGTATATGAACTATGCCTGTGTAATTTTAGACTGTAATCCAGTTCACATTGGTGAAAATGTTTTATGCGCTCCTTATGTGCAAATTTATACTGCTTATCATCCTGTAGAGCCAGAAATTCGTCTTTCTGGAAGAGAATTAGCTGCCCCAATTAGCATTGGTAACAATGTCTGGATTGGTGGCAGTGCAATTATTTGTCCAGGTGTAACTATTGGCGATAACACAACCATTGGTGCTGGCAGTGTAGTTGTCAAAGATATACTTGAGAATGTTGTCGCCGCTGGCAATCCCTGCCGCGTCATTCGGTATTTATCCTAGAATTTAAAACTTATATCCTCTAGCAATCCAATAGAGCCAGTCTGCGATCGCTTCTTGAGTTTCACTGTCAACATCAATGGCTGTTATTTCAGATAACTTTGCAGAATATACATCATCATCCTTACCATTAATGTAAGCTACTTCTACAAGCATATCTTTTAAACACTCATCATCTGGGGCCATTCCCAGCACTTCGACTTGTTTCTCCTCAGCAGCAGCTGACTTGCGTCCCTTTTTAGCCCATTTAGCCATAAAGGGAAAATTCAGAGCCTCCTCAAGGTAGTAGTACCAACCCATAGCCCTGTCTTCTTTATCTTCAGCATCTACAATGATCTCTGTTTTAATGCGATGCTCTCGGTTTTCGTCGGCTTCAACACTAGGCATAAAATAACGCTTTACGTATAATGCATTTTGATAATATACCAAAATCTTGGTTAGGAATAGTTTTTCTAAAATATAGTTAAGTATATAGGACTTAGGCAGAAGAGATCCCCCAACTCCCTTAAAAAGGGCGCTTTTAAGGTTCACCTTTTTTATAGGGTGTCTAGGTTTCGGTTTTCAGTGCGTAAGTCTTGGTATATCTAAGTTATACAAAAAACCGTTTGTGATTGACAAACGGTTTTCTAGTTATTGCCCTCAAGGGGGAACTTATTTGTTGCGCCAAGATACCAACTTAGGTATTAACGTTTTAGCGCGAACGCGAAACAGGGGGAGACGCCAAAGGCGAACGAGCGTCAGGCAGTATTCCTTCTGCCTCCTGCCTCCTGCCCTCTGCCTTTCTTATTGAAGATTAAACAAGTCTCAAATCAGGATAATTTGCCAATACATCATCAGATGTCAAGGTATCATTTTCAGCTTGCGGAGTCCAAAGAACTTCAATTGCCAGAAGTCTTTCGCTGGGGATACTACCAATTTGCCGCAAAGCTTGACGCAAATCATCAGCACTGTTAATCGCTGTGGGGATTTCAAACTTACCTAATGTTGCCGCTAGCAAGGTAACGATGATATATTCACCAGGGCCTTCGGTAAATAGGCGGGTGGGGTTGTCGAGTTCACCAGCCGCAGGTAAAGCATCCTTGGCAAGGGCCGCTCTTAGCTGGTTGTTGACGTTAGAAATAGTTTCTTCGCTAAACTTGCTGCGTTCTGCCAGTGACAGCCGATTAAACTGACTTTCAGCTGAATTTAAACTGGCTTGTTGAGTGCCGCCACCTGCATATACAAAGTATTCGGGATGGCGGAGTAAAGCTAGGCTGGCTTCTTGTAGAACTTCTGCTCTCCCCTCTGGGGTATTAGTATCAGCAGTTTCAGCAATGTGGTTGAGTTCATTTTGCAATTCACGGGCTTGAGCTAACAAACCTACTTGCAAACGAGTCACGGAAACAGGAGAGTTACTGCTGTAATCTGCTTCTGCTGTTTCACCGCCAGAGACGCGGCGGAAAGTTTGCAATATGAAATTAGCGATCGCAAAGAAGATTAAGATGCTAAATAGACCACCAAATCCTCCCCCAATACCCCAGAAGGGAAGTAGGAAGGGAAAGCCAAAACCACCACCAAAACCACCACCAGGATAGTACCCGCCCCCGCCAGGAGGTGCATAGGTACGCGGTGTATAGGTGCGGCTAGAAGGTACTCTAAAGGAGCCACCACCGATTCGACCTCCACTGCGGGCCGCTAATGCTCCATCGGCGTGACTAAAAGCCAAAGTTAACACCAGCCCTAGCGCTAAGAAGGTTTTCAACAGTGGTTTGATAGTTTGTTGTAGTTTTTTACGCATAATACAATCGCTTGGAAAACGGAATTATTTATGATTTCTCCCCATGCTGGTAGGAGTGTTTCAATCTGTCGCTAACGCCAGCCCGTAAAAGCTTGCTTTGTAGCATTCACGTAGCATTCACTTTTAAAGGCTACATATTCAATTTACCGCGTCTTCTCTTCGGTAGGCAGCGATCGCAGGGGGGATTTCTCGGCTGGGGAACCGTACCTTAAGATATGTTCATCTTTACAAAAAGTTGCGATGTCTACGACGGGCTACGCCTACGCGCAATTGTTGCTACGTTTTGGACTAGGACTTTAGGCTAGAGTCTTGTATTATACAGATGATTCTAATTTTTAATGATTATTTTGACTAATTTTTTAATACTTAACTCTACTTCTTTTGTCAGAAGACTAAAAGGATATTTTAAATTTATAGCACTATTTGATACATAATACTGTTATTATTTACGTATACTGATCAGGCTAACAAGTAGCCGTGATGCTTACCAGTAATTGCAGCCAGACACTAAGTAACCATCAAATCCTTATCCAAAATTTTGGCATTTTGGCACAATAGTTTAGACTATTCAAGATATTCTATTGAATGTAAGTGATTTTCGCGACAGTTGTTTACTAAGTAACTTAGCTACAAGTGCTAACTTTTATTTATTGTTCATCATGCACAGAAATCCTCAACTAGTGGCAAATTTGCAGCAAAAATAAACTCAACACAATAAAAAATAATCTTCTTGGCTAATCTTCTAAAATAGCCTTCAAAATTGTCTACCACATTGGTTTTAAAAGAAATAAAATAAGACTTATGGCTTTGAAAGTAATCCTAATTGTAAATAAATTCAAAATTATTTGAAGTAAAATTATCAAGTTGATTATGGAACATATTTCTCAACTAACAGCCGAAATCAGAGACAAAGCTGCGTACCCAGATATCCTAGTCATATCCAGGATATTTCTGCCGAAAGAAGCTGTAATTGGGGAATATATCTATAATCGCTGTCTCCAAGATCCAGAACGAGTAATTGTGCTGGCGGCTAGTTGCTCAGGAGACAAAGTATTTGATGAAAGTCAACAGTTTCCCGTGTATCGCTGGTTTTATCCTAGATACTGGCGCAGTGGCTTTGTGGGAAGTATCCTGAAACCTTTAGTCAATATCGTCTGCTCATTTGTCTTAGCAATCAAACTCTATTTTCGCTATCACTACCGTTATATAGAGTGGGGCCACGGCTATGACTTTCCTTCGCTGTTGCTATTGAGCTATTTTCTACCTATTCGCTTTTTTATCTATCTGCACGGCAATGATTTTCTTTGCACATTACATAATCCCGTGCTGCGATCGCTATTTAAATTAACACTTCATAGAGCCGAAGGTATTGTTTGTAATAGTTCTTATACACGAGACTATCTCAGAACTGCTTTACGATTAGATACTCCTACCTATGTCATTAACCCAGTAATCAGACCAGAAAAATTTGGTAATAATGTAGCAAGTCCCAGCAGCCTTGATGATTTACGTGTTCGTATGCGTCAGGCGTACAATATTCCTGAATCAGCAATAGTTATTGTCTCCATAGGAAGGCTAGTAAAACATGAAGGTTTCGACCGAGTAATTGATAATATCCCACTATTGCTAACTTTTGGGGTAGATGTCCACTATATAATCTGTGGTCAAGGGCCAAGTGAATCTGAACTGAAATCTCTGGCGCATCGTTTGCGAGTACATAAGCGCGTCCACTTTGCCGGATATGTGCCAGAGCGAGAATTAGCAGGTTATTATGCTGCTTGCGACATATTTGCCATGTTGACTTTATTAGATACTAAACCTAATAATATGGAAGGTTTTGGTATGGTTTACTTAGAAGCAAGTTACTTCGGTAAGCCTGTAATTGCCCCTCGCTTAGGCAGTGTTCTAGACACAGTTCAGCATGAAGAGAATGGGATACTGGTTAATCCCAATTCTGGTTATGAAGTTTTTCAAGCTTTCAATCGGTTGTGCAAAGACCAGCAACTACGTGAGCAGCTTGGCCGCAAAGGTAAAGAATTAGCCAAGCGCAGAACTCTTCATCGGTCGCTTTACAAATCAGAGGAGTGAAACGCGGTTTTGGAAGATGAATTCACGTTTAGCGATCGCCAAAAACTAATGGCAGTAAAATACGGCATAAATAGTTTTGAAAATGAGCAAGATTGCTGTGTAGAATCTCAGTTGTGATTCGATTAAATATGTAATGAAAAATATCTTGTTTCGCATAGGGCGATTTCTTGGGCGTTACCGAATCAAATCACTTATCTTCACAGTTATTGGATGTCTTACTGTATTGAGTGTGATTAGCTTTAAGACAATGTATGTTCTGGCTCAACCGACTTCAACCTCATCTGAACGTCTTATTGTTAAAGCACCAAATTTAGGGCGACACTTTCAAGAATTTGGGCGTGAAGGTTCTATCTTGATTTACGACTCAAAAAATAACCGCATTTATGAACACAATTCTAAACGTAATGCAACTGGCATCGCTCCAGCTTCGACATTCAAAATTTTTAATGCGCTGGTAGCTTTAGAAACAGGCGTAGTTCCTGATGATGTGGCGGTTCTGACTTGGGATGGAATTCACCGAGAAATTGATGCCTGGAATCATGACACAAATTTGCGTCAAGCCTTTAAAGACTCAACTGTTTGGTTCTATCAAGTACTGGCACGTAGGGCTGGATATGAGCGAATGCAGCAATTTATTAATAAAGTAGGTTACGGGAATCGTCAAATTGGCACCGCCGCAGACATTGATCGTTTTTGGCTAGAACAGCAGCTATTGCAAATTACACCCAAAGAGCAAATTAAGTTTTTGCAACGGTTATATCAAGGCGATTTACCTTTCTCCCAACGGACAATAAATCTTGTCCAAGACATTATGGTACGCGAACAAACTCCAGACTACACACTGCGGGGGAAGACGGGATGGTTAACGACTACCAAACCAAACGTTGGTTGGTTCGTAGGTTATTTAGAGCAAAATAAAAACGTCTACTTTTTCGCAACAACTCTTGATATGGATAAAGCAGAGGATGCACCCGCCCGCATCGAAATTACACGACGCAGCCTCAAGGATCTAGGCTTACTAGCTCAAATTAATTAACCACCACCAACAATAGTTACCACTTCTAAGCGATCGCCTGATTGCACTTTTTTTTCCGCCCAAAACTGACGATGTAAAATTTCGCCGTTATACTCTACAGCCACCAAACGGGGGTTAAAACCCAACTGTTGGAGCAATTCGGGTAAAAGAGTTTCAAATGAGCAGCTATGGGTTTCCCCATTTACCTGAACCGTAATCTCATTAGACATAATATGTGGGGAGTGGGGAATTGGGCATGGGGCATTGGGCATTGGGCATTGGTTACTTACTTTGGACGAATGACAAATGACAAATGACTAATGACTCTTTTAAATTTCTGGTTTAATGCGATTGAGTTGTGAGAGCAAATATTGTGTTACTAGGGTAGGCTGTTCAGCTTGCATGAGCGATCGCACCACCGCCACACGTTTGGCTCCTGCATCGATCACATCATTGATATTATTGGCATCTATTCCCCCAATAGCAAACCAGGGAATTGAGCAGTTTTTGGCAGCATAGCTGACATATTCTAAACCTGTTGCTACCTTACCTAGTTTCGTGGGAGTTTCATAAACTGGCCCCACGCCAATATAATCTACACCTTCAGCAATTGCTCCTTGCATTTCTTCTTTATTTGTGGTAGAAAGACCTATCAGACGCTGCGAACCGAGTAATTGCCGAGCAACAGCAATGGGCATATCTTGTTGTCCCAAATGCACCCCATCAGCATCTACAGCTAAAGCTACATCCACGCGATCGTTAACAATGAACAAAGCACCGTAGATGTGGCATAACTGCCGGAGTTTTCTAGCTTGTTCGAGACGCAAAGAATCATCGGCGGTTTTATCGCGGTACTGTAGAAGCGTTAATCCACCTTTAAGTGCAGCTTCGACGTTGTTTAACAAATTTTCACTAGGGGAAGTAACAAGATACAAATGCGATCGCCACAATAATTGATGGCGCTGATGACCCATTAAACTACTTTCTAGGGTATAAACCTGATAGCGCATCTGCTTGCAAGCTTTAGCCATAGTTGGTTGATAAAGCTTGCTGTATTCTTCCAACACCCGCAATGCTTCTTCTATACGGCAAAAATTAGCTTGCAACAACGATTTGATACTAGCTCGTTGTTCTTCCTGAGGATGGGTTAACTCAGTCCCAGGATCGCCCGGTGTATCTCGCGCCGCCCGCAATTCTGGGGTATGCCACTTAGCTACCTCTTGTCGTAGCTGCTTGCATTCCAGAGCCAACTGGCCATTATTCAAGCCAAAGCGACACCATTCCTCGATAATTCGTAAGCCCTCACGAGCGCGATCTAAATTGGCATCTAAAATGCGGTAGACAACTTGTTGTATTTGCTCTTTTTGGCTGTATGGCTCGACCATTACAACAACCCCGTTAGTGCTTTCATCGGAATGTGAATTATCATATGTCCTAGTAACCATAAGTTAATTAATTTGCTTTTTTTTACTTAATTTTTACAGAATACACGCAAAATAACGTAATATCGAGGGTTACGGGAAATTATCTCATGTTCCGAATGGCAGTGATAAGGGTAGTTTGAGGCTACAGTTTCGCACCAAGGTTAGTCAAGTATTTCCAGCAATAGGGTGGAAACAAGGTTTTAAAAGGGGTTGCGCTTAAGTTGACACAGAAGAGCAATGCCGTGTCCCTACCCATATACCTTATTCAAACGAGAATCGCTATATATCGCCTAATGATCAACACATATTAGAGTGGTGACAATAAGGTTCCGATAAGCTCTTGAGGCAGGGGAAGAAAAAGAGTTTTTGTTAAGCAATTTCTCTTCCCCTGCTTCTCTTCTCCCCCTGCTCGCCTCAAGAGATAATTTTGTTAACCGAATTTGGTGCTCGCGTAGCGTGTCCTTTAGGACAAGGTATCGTTGAACAGACACAATATCATTTATTACCCTGTATTAAAAATCGCCACTCGGTAAATATTTGAGTAATATTATCGACATAATACTCTCTAAGAGTATAAGAAGTTATTGTTACTTCTGAGGAGTTGTGTTAAATATGATTCACTACCGTGTGTTACCTAAGTACCGTAGAGTAGATGTTATGTCTGCAAAGCTGAGGTTTTTGAAATCAGCAAAGGTTTTATTTTTTATTTTTTCAGTATTATTTTTTACCGTTGGCATGGGAGCAGCAAGTATGGCGTTCCTGGGTAGTGCGATTGCTCAGATGCCATCGAAACCAGATTCAGCACCTCTGGGTGAGACAACAAATTCTCAGGCTAACGTGCTGTTTGTCAACCCCAATGGTGGAGATGACGGTGCAGGCAATGGTAGCGAATCCGCTCCTGTGAAAACTATTACCCAAGCGTTGCGATTAGCTAAGGCCAATAGTGTAATTATGCTCTCCACGGGCACTTATAGCGCCGATACAGGAGAAGAATTTCCCTTAATTATGAAACCGGGTGTTTCAATTCAAGGTAACCCTAGCAATCAAGGTAAGGACATTGTAATTCAGGGAGGTGGTGATTACCTGAGCCGGAGCTTTGCCGGTCAAAATGTCGCAATTGTTGGAGCAAACCAAACCTTGCTAACTGGGGTAACGATAACCAACCCTAATCGGCGCGGTTACGGTTTATGGATTGAGTCTAGTAATCCAGTAATCGCAGAAAATACATTTACTGGCAGTACCCAAGATGGGATTTCTGTCTGTGGTAATGCTGCACCTACTATTAGTAAGAATTCTTTTGATCGCAATGGAGCCAATGGCATCACAATTGCTGGTAACTCCAGTCCCCAAGTGAAGGAAAATATCTTTCACGAAACGGGTTTTGGCATCAATATTGCCCAAAATGCGGCTCCTGTAGTCATAGGAAATCAAATTCAAAAGAATAGATCGGGAATTGTGGTGCAAGCAAAGGCCCGCCCGATTTTACGGAATAATATTATTCAAGATAATAAAGAAGATGGTTTAGTTGCGATCGCTCAAGCAATGCCAGATTTGGGTAGTGCATCCGAACCTGGGGGCAATCAATTCCAAAATAATGCCCGCCACGACATTAACGCCAGCGCTGCTAAACAGGTGATTTCTGCTGCTGGTAACAACCTTGTGAGTAGTCGCATCACTGGCAAGGTAGATATAAATGGTACAACAGTACTAGTAGCCCAAACTTCTCAACCTGCCCTTGTCTCCAACAATGTGTTACAAGAAATACCACCAACTGGGGAAATCACCTTCTCAGCTCCCGAAATATCTGAAACTACTAATGGGCAAACAGCACCATTACCCAGCAATAGCATTTCAGCAAATAATCGTGTTCCTAGGCAATTAAACAGTCAACCGTTGCCATTGTTGCCTGCTAATATGCCACTTCCCGTACCTGTATCCAATCAACAGCCATCCACTTCTAGAACTGCTAGATTTCCTACTCCTAGCAGCTTGTCGGCCAGACAAATACCAACTAACACTTCAAGAGTTGCAACTCCCAATCCAGGACAGCTACCTGATCCGCGACAGTTGAATTATGTGCGGATTGAGCCTAATACAATTGAATTTACTGCTCCTCAGTACCCATCTAATTTAGTAGCACAGCCACAAATTACAATGAGAGAGCAAACACAGCAGCCATTACCAAAACTAGAAGCTGCTGCCCCAGGTGCTTCAGCACTTTTACCACTTCCTAATCGCAATATGCGAACAAGTTCTGCAAGTATTCCTTATGGTGGTAACTCTGCGACACAATTTGGTGTGCGTTATCGCGTGGTAGTTCCACTAGCGGCTGATAGGGATCAAGATTTAGTGCGATCGCTTGCTCCTGGTGCGTTTCTCACAGTTTGGGATGGTCAAAGAGTTATGCAAGCAGGAGTATTTAGCAGTGAATATAATGCTAAAGAAATGCTTAAAACACTCTATACCAACGGTTTAAGGGCCATTATGGAGCCGTTGAATTAATTGGGCATTGGTCAATAATCAATAGTTCATCTCCTTCTGCTCCCTCTGCTCCCTGCCTCTATAGCGTACCCCTTTGGGGAAGCAAGCTACGCGTAGCGTCCCGCAGGGATGGTATATTTTTTTATTTGGAAGTCCCTAAGGGCGATCGCCACTCGAATGGTCATCTAATGAGGACTACTGCCCGATCGGCTCGCTCTTGAATCCATGCTTGAGAGAGGAACAGCAGCAGCAGTACAACAGAAGCCGAAGTCAGGAGCCATCTGGTTCACGGGATGTATCCAAATAATCATAATTGAAACGGACAATCTGTCAAATTATCAGGCGATCGCATGAGTGAAGAGTATGTGCCAGATCATAAACAGCATTTGACTGTACGTTAGGAACCTGCAATCTGCTGTAACTTCTTATAGCGCTTGTGATTCTTTGACCACTCTTTGCAAACTTCCATAACAAATCTCTTCTCTTCTTGTGTCAAAAACTCGTCTGGTCTTCCAGAGGCTAAAATATAGGCTGCTTTTGCTGCTGTGTCGTATTTCACACCAAATTTAACTAGTTCTGTGTGAAATATTTTTTCTTTCTCCTTTTTCGGCATCGAAGAGTTATATTGCATGGTCTAGCTAGCCAAGTAAATAGCGAACCCATACTAGAGTTTCATAAAACTTAAAATGTTTTACTTCTCTCCTAAGGGTGATGACTAGTTCTACTTAAGTATTTCTTTATCTTTGATACCAGAATAAACAGTCAGCTTCGAATGAGCAAGAAAGGTACACCTCATTGTCAGCCTGAAAACCTTCTCCTACACGGGTTTAAAGCTTTCTAAAAATTGCTGTTTCTTAAGGGAGCAACGCGATTTTGTAATGTCAGACTTTAAATGAGCGATCGCTAAATTACCTTTTGTCGATCTTAATTTGCTTTAATTTTTCCAAATTATTTCTCAGAGAAGTTTATGGTTGCATTGGCTAGAGTACATCAATAATCCTATAACTTCCTTCAGGAGCGCATTTTCTGGCACGACTAAAACGCAGTTCACCGACTCTGGAAAAGGCTCTCCGCCGAATTGCAGGAATGCGATCCATTAGCCCTACGCTAGAATTTGGCAACGGATTAAGTTTGACAAACTACGACAGCCACATCCAAACCTTGCAAACCCAGCTATCTACCTACAACACTTTACTCTCTAGCATAGATGAAAGAGTACAGCTACAACCTTGAATGGTGCAAACAAAAATGGTAAAGAAACCTCTGTTGTTTTACCGCTTGTCTTTTAGGGTTTAAGATCCTATCCCCAATGCCAAAGCTTGTTTTGTGTTGGGGTCTAAATCCCCATCTCCTTCATCCCCACTACCTATCCTGGCTTATGATCTAAACGGGTTGCTTGCTCTAGGGCAGCTTTTTCTCTAGCTCGGCGGGCATAGGGTTGTAATTGCATACGATCGCAACCTGTTAAAATAATCAGGTTTTCCAAGCTAATCCCCCGCATTAACATTTCTACACGCCAGGTTTGTTGTGCTTGTGCTATGGCTGGTGTTTGTCCTTGGGGGGTTAAGAGTCCATCACTCCATATTTGCCAACGTGTCTGAAGCTCTGATTCTGAAAGCGGTTTGCCTGTTTCATTCAAAAACATGGCTGTTTGAGAATCTTTACGGCTTTTCAGCCATTTGATTAAAGGATTATTAGTGAAAGAGCCATAACGTTTGCCCAGAATCCACTGATTCACAGGTACTTGACGGACAAATCCGGGAATTGTAATTTGCAAGAAGTGCCCTTGAGTATCGTATATTTGGTGCGATCGCTCCAAGCTAATTATTTCTGTGGCGGATAACCCAGCCCCAAATAACAGATAAGCCAAGGCATAATCTCGTACTCCCCATTTTCTGGCTTGTTGCAGAATTTCGTGAACTAAAGTAGCAGGCAAATCAGCTACTTCTGTGGTAATGAACCCTCCTTGTAAAGAGTTTATTGCTGATTCTGCTGAAGATGACATCGCTCCATGTAAAAACAATTCCACCAAATTTTCCAGAAAATCATCCCGATCCTCCCAAAGTTCGTGAAATTCGCTGGTGAACTCAATTACGGCATATCCCAAGATCATCCCATTTAGTAAACTGGCTAATTTTTCTGCCGGTAAGTAGGTGTTTAGGTGTCCTTGCTGGATTACAGTAGCTAAATACTGAGCTACATAGCGGTTTGCCTCTGTTACTCCCCTGCCTAGTGCGCGGCGATTTTCTGCCGGGAATTGGTCGGCTTCACCTACCACAGACCGGACGAACTCTGGCACTCTTTCTAATGCATGCAAGCTGTCACTTGCATAATCTTTCAGAGCTTGGTAGACATTGCTGGGAGGTGTTGCTCGCCGTACCAGCGATTCACCTAAATCCTTGAAAGCTGCGGACTCTTCCAGCACAGCCAAAAGCAGTCCATGCTTATTGCCAAAATTCCGAAATAGAGTCACTTCGTTGACTTCGGCTTTTTCAGCAATTTGGCGGGTTGTAGTAGCGCTAACTCCGTGAGCAGAAAACAACTCAAGTGCAGCTTGAATTAGGCGTTGACGAGTTGAAACGAGTTGAGATGACATAGAAAAATGCAAGTGGCACTTGCACGGATATCAGATTTCTGCTAGCATAACAAATGTAAGTGATACTTGCTTTACTGTACTGTAACGAACTAGTATACAGGGCGGGGAAATCCCTGTGGGATTATGCCCAAGAAAAAGCAAATCGCTTCATGATCCATCAACAGGAATTTTTATGACCGCAAATTTTGGGGCGATCGCTCCTGAGAGAGGCAATTCACCTCAACTCAGGTGGATAAATGTGGTATTTTTTGGTGTATTTCATGCCTTAGCACTTCTGTCTCCTTGGTTTTTCTCCTGGCCAGCATTAGGTTTGCTAGTGTTTCTGCACTGGTTATTCGGGAGCATTGGTATTTGCTTGGGATATCACCGACTACTGAGCCATAAGAGTTTTCAAGTTCCCAAGTGGTTAGAGTATGCGATCGCCCTCATTGGAGCGCTGGCTTTGCAAGGTGGGCCAATTTTTTGGGTAGGTGGACACCGCCAGCATCACGCCCATACAGAAGATATCAATTTAGATCCCTATTCTGCCCAAAAAGGATTTTGGTGGAGCCATATGCTATGGATTTTCTACCCGCGTCCAGAATTTTTTGACTATGACACCTATAAAAAATATGCTCCTGATCTAGCAAGGCAACCCTTTTATTGCTGGCTGGATCGCTATTTCTTGCTATTGCAAATACCCTTCGGGTTGCTGCTTTATGCCTTAGGGGGATGGTCTTTTGTTTTCTATGGAGTGTTTCTCAGATGTGTCTTGCTTTGGCACTCAACTTGGTTTGTAAACTCAGCATCACATTTGTGGGGTTATCGCACCTTTGATGCTGATGATGGCGCTCGTAATCTTTGGTGGGTATCCATCGTCACTTATGGAGAAGGATGGCACAATAACCATCATACTTATCCTCATATGGCGAAATCTGGGTTGTCTTGGTGGGAGATTGATATTACTTGGTGGAGCATTCTAGTTTTGCAGACTTTGGGTTTAGCCAAAAAAGTTGTCTCGCGTCCCCCTCAAGGTGCAAATAACGGCTAAATTGCAACTAAATTATCATGAATTTGTTAGGCCGATTGCTTTCCGCAGTCGGCTTAATAAGCTATTACGCATTTTTAATGGCATATTTACATGATGATTAATACTTCTAGGTTTCGCCAGACGATTCTGCTAGCTGTCATCACACTCAACCTAATTTCTACTTGGCTACACTACATAGACAATGCACTATTTTTGAGTCGATATCCTGGCCCGGCGTGGTTCACTTCTGTTGGAGTAATTAGTACTGTGATTGTGATGACTCCAGTAGGACTGTTGGGATATTGGTTTTACACCAAAAGTATGTTTTGGTTGGCGTACTTTTTATTAGCCTTATACTCAATCACTAGTATCTCCAGTCCAGCCCATTATCTCTTTCCGATAATTGCTCCCATGTCTTTGAAAATGCATAGTCTAATTTGGCTGGATGGAATTATGGGACTGTTACTGATAGGTTTTTTGCTGTGGTCTAGTTTTGTATTGAAAGAGTGGCGTAGTAGACTATCTACAAATTGACATAACATACTATATATAACTGAAATCGCTCCCCATTTTCTTAAGTCTAATTAAACAAAATTTATTACTAGCTATTTCACGGTAAAATCTAACGGTTTAAATCACCGCAATACATCAAGCGTGAAAACTGACAGCATTTTTTATCGCCTTTTTCAAGAACTTCCTGGCATCTTTTTTGAATTAATTGGTAATCCACCCCAAACGGCAGAGGCTTATAAATTCTCTTCAATTGAAATTAAGCAAACTGCATTCCGTATAGATGGAGTTTTTTTGCCAACCCAAGGGGAAGAAAATCCGATTTTCTTTGTTGAAGTCCAGTTTCAAACCGACACAGAAATTTATTCACGCTTATTTTCGGAAATTTCTTTATACTTACGCCAAAATAAACCTAAAAATTCTTGGCGAGGAGTAGTTATCTATCCCAATCGCAGTTTAGATACAGCAGATATCAAGAATTACAGTGAATTTTTCACAAGTGGGCGCATCAGTCGCATTTATCTTAATGAATTAGGTGAAACTGCATCATTGCCACTTGGAATTGCTACGATGAAATTAGTGGTCGATGAAGAGGAGACAGCAATTACATCTGCTAGGCAGTTAATAGAGAGAACTCAGCAAGAAATCAACATTGAACCACAACGGCGGCAGTTACTAGAATTAATAGAGACAATTTTGGTTTATAAGTTTCCGACAATGAGTCGAGAGGAGATTGAAGGTATGTTTGGGTTAAGTGATTTGAAACAAACACGAGTTTATCAAGAAGGCAAACAAGAAGGCAAGCAAGAAGGTAAGCAAGAAGGCAAACAAGAAGGAGCGCGTGAAGAAAAGTTTAGAATGATACCTTTGTTGTTGAGATTGGGATTGAGTTTTGAAGAAACGGCGAAAGAGTTAGGTTTGAGCCTAGAAGAGATTCAGCAAGAAATGCAAAAACAGCCTCCAAGTCAGGATACGTAACCTACAATTAGCACCGATCGCAGATACCTCTAAATATTCCTGCTATTTTCCATTTCCATTAATTTTTTATTTTTTATATGATTTCGCTCTCTCCTATTCTCCAAGCTAGACTCTCCCAACCCCTCAAAATTGGCTCGTTTGAGGTAAAAAGTCGGGTTCTCCAGTCGCCTCTATCTGGGGTGACAGATATGGTGTTTCGCCGGATTGTGCGTCGCTATGCGCCAGATTCGATGATGTATACCGAAATGGTAAATGCTACAGGGTTGCATTATGTCAAGCAGTTACCCAAAATCATGGAGGTAGATCCAAATGAACGCCCAATTAGTGTTCAATTATTTGATTGCCGTCCAGATTTCTTGGCAGAAGCAGCAATAAAAGCAGTTGCCGAAGGTGCTGATACTGTAGATATTAATATGGGTTGTCCGGTAAATAAAATCACTAAAAATGGTGGCGGTTCTTCGTTGTTGCGGCAACCAGAAGTAGCAGAAGCAATTGTGCGGGAAGTGGTAAAAGCTGTTGATGTACCTGTGACAGTAAAAACCCGTATTGGCTGGAATGATAACGAAATTACTATTCTCGACTTTGCCAAGCGGATGGAAGATGCTGGGGCGAAAATGATCACAGTACACGGACGCACCCGCGCCCAAGGATACAATGGCAATGCCCGTTGGGAATGGATTACCCGTGTGAAAGAAGTGCTTTCTATCCCAGTCATTGGGAATGGAGATATTTTTTCGGTTGAAGCGGCTGTAAGATGTTTAGAACAAACTGGCGCTGATGGTGTGATGTGTTCCCGTGGAACTTTAGGCTATCCGTTTTTGGTGGGAGAAATTGATCACTTCCTGAAAACTGGGGAGATATTACCGTCGCCAACCCCGATTCAGCGCTTGGAATGTGCAAGAGATCATTTACAAGCCTTGTGGGAATATAAAGGCGATCGCGGTGTACGTCAAGCCCGTAAGCACATGACTTGGTATGCTAAAGGTTTCGTTGGTGCTGCCGAACTCCGAGGACAGCTAAGTTTAGTTGAAAAGGTAGATCAGGGTTTGGCAATGATTGACCAAGCAATTGAAAAATTGGCTAATGGTTATGAATTAGAGGAAGAAGTAGAAGGTACTTTAGTGATGCTTTAAAAAATAGATTTAACCAGAAAATCTATGTCAAATAGAACAATTAAAATTATTATTTTCTATGTAAATAAAGTTAGCGATCGCAATGTTAATCTCCAAAAAAATGATTAAGAGCGATGGGCTTCATCCTCCAACATCTATTTCTGCTAAAGCATTAAAAAATTACAACTCAAAACCAGCCCCCATAAGGTGCGCGGATGGTTTAAAAGTGCCATTGCCTTCAAAGTCTTGTATGGAGGGAGCATACAGCAATTTTTGCTCCTGCTCATTTTGTACACCTACCCATCCGCGCATTTGGCAAGAAAATTAGTCTGATTGCCGATCGCTACCTCTATTAAAATAAGCGAAAGCGATCGCCTAATTCTTGCAGACCTTAATTTACTAAATCAGGGAATACCTCTTGCACAGCAGGATGTACTAAGTGATGGTTCTGCACATTCACACCCTTAGCTAATGCTGGGTTAACTTCCAGTGCCTTAATTCCCAAATTCGCTAACTGGACGACATAAGGTAATGTACTGTTGTTGAGTGCTTGGGTTGCTGTCCAAGGTACTGCTCCTGGCATATTGGGAACGCCATAATGCACTACACCTTCTTCAAGGTATACCGGATTTGTGTGGGATGTAGCATGTAAGGTTTCTACACAACCGCCTTGATCAACAGCTACATCAACTATTACAGAACCAGGACGCATTTGTTTGACCAATTCGCGGGATACTAGTGTTGGTGCCCTCCGTCCTAACACTAAAACGGCACCGATGAGTAAGTCGGCTTCTTTAACGGCAGCTTCAATATGGGCGGAGTTGCTGTATAGCAATTCGACTCTAGAACCAAAGAGAGTTTCTAAGTAAGATAAGCGCTCGACACTCACATCTAAAATCTGTACGCTAGCACCCATGCCTACAGCAATTTTAGCTGCTTCTGTGCCCACAACGCCACCACCTAAAATTACGACTGTGCCTGGCTTAACCCCAGGTACACCGCCCAAAAGAACTCCTCTGCCTCCTTGCTGACGTTCTAGGAATCTGGCCCCAAATTGTACTGCTAGCCGACCGGCAATAACGCTCATAGGGGTGAGCAAGGGGAGTTTGTTAGCCCCAGGTTGTTCTACAGTTTCGTAGGCGATCGCAGTTGTGCCACAATCAATTAAATGCTCTGTCAATTTGCGATCGGCTGCTAAGTGTAAATAAGTAAATAATATTTGCCCTTTCTGCAAAAATTTATACTCAGATGTTAGCGGCTCCTTGACTTTAACAACCAATTCCCGATTCCAAGCCGTTTCTGATGTGGGGACAATTTCGGCTCCTGCACTTTTGTAGTCGTCATCTGAAAATCCAGCACCATTACCTGCTTGCGTCTGTACGAAAATGCTATGACCATTTTCCCGCAGTACCCGCACACTAGAAGGACTTAAACCTACCCGAAATTCTTGATCCTTATTTTCCTTGGGAACGCCAATTTCCATATATCGCCTCTGATAATTTTTTTGTTTAACTTTAGCCTGCCAATCTCAAGCTTGCTACTGATCTATTGCAGATAGCTGTATTACAGATAGCTAATCTTTATGCTCAGTTTTTCAATTTCATCTGAGTAGCCCCAAACTCAAGTCCTTGACTATTACCCCAGTGTTTATACAATATATAAAGAATAGTAACAATTTATGAAAAGAGCGATTGTATAGCTCCCTACTAGGAAGCTTTTGCTGAATTCCTCAAGTCATCTTGGTATTCAAGCCTGCAATCAGCTTATAAGCTACCAAGTATAGGGTAAAAGTTAAGGGCAAATAATTCCTTTAACCTTTAGCATTTATCCCCACCTTCTTAGACAATTGCTGCGAAGTCTAATATCAAGTCCCGTTTGCCGAAAAAAGGTTTCATAAAAATGACACAAACACAACCAACGATTACACCTAAACTAGAGGAGCCTAAGTTTGGCTTTAACGAATATGCTGAACGCTTGAATGGTCGAGCTGCAATGATTGGCTTCGCTTTGCTGCTGGTGATTGAATATGTCACCAATCAAGGAGTGCTATCATGGCTGGGTCTGAAGTAGTGGCACCAACAAACACAAGGTAGAAGTTGTAAGCTAGTAGTTAAAAGAGTTTCAACCAGCTGGAACAACCAGTTGGTTTCGACTTTAACAATTGATAGCGAAGTACTTCGCCCTAGATACTTTCATTAGACTTATTCGTAAATTATTGCCCTAGAATGTAAACAAGAGAGGAATCGAAATATTTATTAGTTATAGAAATATTATAGACTTGCAACTAGTACAGTACGGCGGAAATCCAGCCACTATGTCAATTAACGAAACTTGGCAAGTAGCAAAATCCCATAGATAAAGGTAGGCAAACTTCCGCCACAGTCTACTACTATATACAAGGTGATTAATGAGTCGACTTCCTCCCCTACTAAAGAAAATCATAATTAGTATCTGCCTTAAATGAGATAGGCAAATTACGGGTGAGGTATTCTTGGTAAATATACACAAAAGCTGAACTGGAACCAACCAAGCTGTGATGAATGCTGTATTACCTCGTTTTTTGAAGTCAACCTACCGAAAAGAGCCACTAATTAGTGTATTGGTTACGATGGGTGCTATAGATGCCCTAATTGGCGGATTGAATGATAGCTGGTCGTTGTTCGCTTTTGGTTTGGGAACAACAGGGATAGCACTAGCTTTTAAGTTGTGGCGTTTCCAGCAGCGTCGTCCTCTACCAGAGGAGCCTGTAGTGCAACATTATTTGCCTCCTCGTTCTTCTAGTGCGCCTTTACCAATGTTAAGCGTTTCTAAGAAAAAACCACCTCTTTAGAAAGTGCAGAGTTGTTAAATAATAACTCTGCAAAATTGATGTAACCGTATCTATAAAAGTGAGGAAAAAGAGTGAGTAGTGAGGGAAGAGGTGGGGGTAATTTTCTGCGCCCGTATATTATCCTGGCATTTATGGCAGCTGTTGCCCTTCCAGTGATTAGCTGGGAAGGGTTTTATATTCATGAAGCTCATGCTGCTATTGAAGTAACACCAAATCAAACTAATAGCAGCTTTGCTAATGCCCAACTACTTTACACACTCAAAGGACATAAAGGAACTGTTAAATCCCTCGCTTTCAGTCCAGATAGCAGAATGCTTGTGAGTGGAGGTGCAGAAAATGAGGGTGTGATTCGCCTGTGGAATCCAGCAAACGGCAAAAAGTTGGCGGATATTAACAAAGCACACAAAACAGCCGTAGAATCTTTAGTGATTTCGCCAGATGGTCAAACCCTCGCTAGCTGTAGTACTGACAACACGATTAACCTCTGGAGCCTGAAAAATTTTAAATTTACCCGCTCTTTTGTAGGACATACCAGCAACGTATTATCTTTAGCGGTGTCTCCTGATAGTAAAGTTCTCATCAGTGGAGCTTTGGATGGAATTCGGATATGGGATTTGCTACAGCAACGTCCTTTAGGGACTCTAGTACGTTTTGATAATTTGATTTATACCCTAGCCATTAGTCCTGATGGTCAGACATTGGCTAGCGGTGATAATAAGGGTGTAATCAAGCTGTGGAGTTTGAGTACTGGTCAATTAATTAGTGAATTGGCAGCTCATTCTAATGGTGTTAGCGCTGTCATCTTTACACCAGATGGACAAACATTAGTTAGTGCAAGCCGCGATCGCACAGTTAAACTGTGGAATATTAATACTGGAGAATTAGTCCGCACCCTTACAGGACATAATAACTGGGTAAATGCGATCGCCATGAACCCCGATGGACAAACCCTTGCTAGTGCGGGTAGAGATGGCATTAGGTTGTGGAATTTAACTACAGGTGAGTTAATAAATACACTAAGTGGACATACAGATTGGGTAAGTGCGATCGCTTTTAGTCCAAATGGTCAAATTCTTGCCAGTGGTGGATTTGATCAACAAATCAAGATTTGGGGAACTCCACAAAAACCTAATTAACATCTATGTTTCAGTTATTTCAGTGGTTGAAATTGCTTATTTGGTTGAGAAGGGACGCTTTGCAGAAGAAATATTAACACAAATTTGAAATGCTCTGGATGACCCTAATATGGGTATTGTATTAGCACCGTTAGATCGTAATATTTCGGGCGCAACGAGAAAAATTGACAGAGCTATTGTTCCTGATATGCCAGATAGGATCATCGTTTAAGTCTTCCCCTAGTTACCCGTAATTTGCAAATTCAGGCATTAAGAACTATTCAAACTATTTAGTAATAAATTGGGAAACCCGACGCCAGTCGCCTATAGGTTTTTGCAAAACGCTGCTAGCTCACCGAGCAACCTCTCGATTGTAGTGATTACCGTCCCTGGCAATTCAGATCATCTGGGAAACCCACAAGAAACCTAACCCCTTTCCCGACATGAGAAAGAGGAAAAGTCAGGGTATTGCAAGTATTTACCGTGTTTGCTAAACTTTTGTCTTGCATTTTTAGAGTTTTTATAGTAAAAAATCAACCAGAGCTTAGATCGAATTTTGTCAGAACTAGCCAGAATCAATGATAGTAGCTACCAAGAGCGATGTCTACGACGGGCTACGCCTACCTCAATTGTTGAATAACTGTGAATCCTTGATGAAAATACAGCCGAGCTAATACTTTATCCAACAAATTACTGTAAGTATAAACTTAGGTAATTCCAAATCATCTATGCAGCTACTTGCCCTCTAGCTCGGAACAATTTCTGAATTTAGACAATCTTAGAAATGGTTATGTCAGTAAATGCACACAGGTAAATATTACTATCTTGGCTGGAGCAAAGGTCTGTAGCGCTTAAACGCTATTTGAAATGTAAGACAAACTGCTACTTAAATAATGTTTAATTTTCCCGAACTGCTTTTGATCCCCATTTCGATAGAATGACTAGGCAGAACCCTAAAACTAAAAACCGCTTTTGACTGCGACGCACATGAATCAATTGAACAATGGTTTTACGCTATTTTTAAGTCTGCTAGTCGAGGCGATGCCTTTTTTGCTTCTTGGGGTTTTATTCTCCAGTTTGCTGCTATTTTTTGTTGATGAGCGCAAATTAGTAGAAAAAATGCCCAAAAATCCGCTGCTGGGTGCTTTTGTTGGCAGCATGATCGGCTTTTTATTTCCGGTGTGTGAGTGCGGGAATGTACCGGTAGCGCGGCGGTTCCTAATTCAGGGAGTACCCACACCAGTCGCAATTGGTTTTTTGCTAGCAGCACCAACAATTAACCCAGTTGTAATTTGGGCAACTTGGACAGCATTTCGAGATCAGCCAGAAATAGTGGTCTTACGAGTCGTATTTTCCCTGTCAATTGCCACAATTATCGGTTTTGTTTTCAGTTTTCAAAAGGACTTAAACCCCATAGTCCAACCTGCGATCGCTCGGTATATGAAGTTTAATCCACCGGCACAACCTGAAACCAAACGCCGTGGTAAGGGTTACCAAGTACAACAGGAAGCAACAGTACCGAATCTGTTACAATCCGGGACTTATATCTTAGGAGGAAAAGCAGGTATACCTTTGCGGATAGATCCTAATTTGGTACAGGCTACTACCCCAGTTTCTAATCCGGATAAACCGCTTACAGATAAACTGCGCTTAGTGATGGATAATAGCATCCAAGAATTGCGGGAATTGGGCGGAGTGATGATTTTAGGAAGTGCGATCGCTGCTGCTATTCAAGTCCTAGCTCCCCGCGAATTAATTCTCAGTTTGGGTGCTGGCCCCATTAGCTCAATTGTGGTCATGCTGATATTAGCAGTAGTTGTGTCAATTTGTTCTACAGTCGATTCTTTCTTTGCCCTATCTTTTGCCTCAACCTTTAGCAGTGGTTCATTATTGGCATTTTTGGTGTTTGGACCAATGATTGACATCAAAAGTGTTGGTTTGATGTTATCTATTTTTAAACCCAAAACTATTTTTTACTTATTTGCTTTAGCAGCACAATTGACATTTGTATTCACTCTTTTCCTGAATTTACACGTTTTTTAAAACATTAGTCAATAGTCCATTGAATGTTTAAATGTTGACTCTTGACTGTTGATTCTTGACTCTTGATTAATGGCTAACAAAAATCCCAAATCTAAAATCCAAAATTTGTTACTGCCTTGGCTGGATGCTTTAGCAATTACAGCTTGGGGCATTTTGATGTTGAGATATTGGCTAACTAACAAGCTGAACCTGTTGATTCACCCAAATTATTTTTGGTTGGTAATTGTAACTGGTATCAGCTTTATCATTATTGGTTTCTTCAAGATACAGGAACTTTGGCAACGGCGTCGCCGTAATGTTACACCAAATACCCAGCATATTAGTTTATTTCCCCCTGGTTGGGGCAGCGCTTTGTTGTTGACTACAGCAATTCTAGGTTTTATTATTACACCACAAGTTTTTGCTAGTGACAAAGCACTCCAAAGGGGTGTGACGGCTGATTTATTGGGAAGTACACGTGTCAAACCCCAAGCCTTTCGGGTAACTGTTCGTCCAGAAGAGCGATCGCTTGTAGACTGGGTACGCACTATCAATGTCTATCCAGAACCTGATGCATATACAGGACAAAAAGTCAAAGTGCAGGGATTTGTCATCCACCCGCCCGACATGGGAAAAGAATATTTATTCTTAGCGCGATTTGTCTTAACTTGCTGTGCAGCAGATGCTTACCCTATAGGATTACCCATCAAACTAGAAAAAAATCAAGAGCGTTACTCCCCTGATACCTGGCTGGAAGTCGAAGGACAAATGGTGACAGAAAGTTTGGCAGATAAAAAACGCCAACTTACCATTGCCGCTACCTCTCTGAAAAAAATTCCTCAACCGGAGAATCCTTATAGTTATTAGTCATTAGTCATCAGTCATTTGTAGATGACTAACGCTCAATACCCAATGCCCCATGCCCAATGCCCAATGCTCAATGACAAATGACTAAATCTAAAGCATTTATCCAACCACTGGATCGGATAGCGATCACACTAATGCTACTGCTGAGTGTGCTGATTGGGTTAATCATAATGCAAGGTGATGTAATCACTGCCCGTGTCCGGGACTTTACCTGGCAAAATCAACAAATTGGGGCAGAAGATACCTCCTTCACCCTCACCTTCAGCCGCCCAATGGAAGTAAAAAGCGTAGAGGAGAACTTAAAAATTGAGCCACCCCTAGCAGGTAAATTCAGTTGGGCAGGGCGGCGGATGGTTTATACACTGGTGACACCAGCACCCTATGGCACGAATTATAAAGTGCAGTTACAGGGAGCTAAAGATCAGTTTGCGGAACAAGAAGGCAAAAATCGGGTAATACAGCCCTTTGTTGGTAGCTTCCGCACACGCGATCGCATCATTCTTTACATAGGAACTGATAAAGAAGAACAGGGGCGATTAGTTCTTTACAACTTAACCGAAGAGCAAAAAAGACTACTTACGCCTAAAGACCTGATAGTAATGGACTTTGAGTCCTTTCCTGATGGGGAGAAAATTTTATTTTCTGCTCGCACTGCTAACAACCAAGACTTACTTTCAGCCCAACTGTACACAGTGACAACAGGCGTTCCTGGTAAATCTGAACAAGAAGTAGAACCAGCAGGCAGAGTTGACTTGGTTTTAGATAGTAAAGATTATCAAAACCTGAAATTTGATTTATCACCTGATGGGCAAACTATTGTCATCCAACGGGGCAATAAAACTAATCCCGGTGACTTTGGGCTTTGGGTTATGCCAGCAACCAGTAACGGTTCAGCAGAAAAACCCACCCCTAAACGTCTGGAAAGCCAACCTGGGGGAGACTTTATGATTACACCAGATAGTCAAGCCGTAGCAGTTGCCCAAGGACAGGGAGCAGCCATCCTACCACTGCAAGGTGATGCCAGTAAACCCCTAGATTTTCTCCCGCAGTTTGGTTTGGTACAGGCTTTCTCTAAAGATGGCTCTCAAGCAGCGATGGTAAAGTTTAATACAGATTACACGCGAGATTTGTTTTTAGTAACAAACCAAGGTGTGCAGAAACAACTATTAAAAACTACAGGCTCAATTCTCAGCTGCCAATTTGACATTGCCTCACCCACTATCTATTGCTTGCTGACACAGCTAGTATCCAAGGAACAATACATAGAACAGCCTTATGTGGTGGCAATTGATCTGAAAACCGGGCAACAGAAACCATTGTTAGTACTACCTCCCGCTCAACGGAATGTGCAAATGAGTTTATCTGCCGACGGTTTGGGCTTGTTATTTGACCAAGTAGTACCGCAGACAAACCCCCCAGCATCATTACCCACAAACACTTTAAAAACTGATGATGGAGATACGATCGCAACCAGTAGCTTGTGGTTAATGCCTCTGTTACCCATTGCCGATGCTGCAACCGTTGAAATTAGACCAGAACAACTCCCCTTAGCCGGATTTCGTCCTCGCTGGTTACCTTGAAATAGAGGCAAGGGAGCAGGGAGCAAGGGGAATAATTCAGATGGAGATTGCCCCCTTTAAGAACTACCTCTTCGTTGAAAAATCTTAGATTCCCGACTTCTTAAAAAAGTCGGGAATTTTGTTCGTAGCAAAGTGAAAAATTATCCTTTATCGAAGATTTTTAAAGTATCACTTGATAATTTATCCAAGCTTCCCAAAAAATATAAATTGATAGTATTCCTAAGAAGATACGAAGTACTAAACTCACAGTATAATCTGGTAGTTTTGGCAATGTGCGAGTACTCATTTGAACGCCTAAAAGACCGCCACATCCCAAAACTATACCTTGAATAAATAGAATATTTCCCTCTAACGTGTGTCCTGTACAGGCAGCTAAACCAGTGATGACAATCACACCTAAGCTAGTCTGAATTGCTACTTTAATTTCTTCCCCTAGTAGCAAAATTTGTAGTGGAACCATTATAGTACCGCCACCTAAGCCAAATAAACCTGCTAAAATTCCTGCTGCTCCTCCAGTGCCAATTTTAGAAACTAAGGGATTAAATACTGGGGCTGTATTCTCTTTTCCCTTGAAGACCAGTTGCTTACGAAGTTCAATCAAATAGATATTAGCAAGCAGTATGATACCAAATGTAAATAGTATTATGTATGATGGAATTTTATTAGCGAAATATACACCTATTCCAGTAGTTAAAAAAGCTGGAATTCCTAAATAAATTACTCGTTTAAAGTCAAAGTAGCCCATTCGCCAATTCTGCAAACTTCCAGAAATTGAAGTAATCACAATCGCAAGGCTACTAGTAGCGATCGCCTGAACGGGAGTATAACCTAGTGTGACTAAAAGAGGAATTGTGATAATACCGCCACCTATTCCTAAAAGTCCAGCTATGACTCCAGATATTAGACCCCCAGTTACTAAAATCAACCAACTAAAATCAATCATATAATAGGTCTTTTTCTAGAGAACTGATAGTGCTGAGTGGGTATGGGGCATGAGGCATTAATCACTTGATTCCTAACTCCTAACTCCCTCCCCTCATCCCTTTACTGTCACCGGATGGCTAACAACACCTCCGTAGAGCAATCCAGAATCATTCCACGGGACTGTACTCGGTTGTGTATTACCTGAATTGTCAGTAGCACGAGCCTGGAGAAAATATTCCCCCGGAACTGGGTTCCATTCGATGTCCCACCGTACCCATGCAAATGGAAAATTTGGTTCTCGCAGTCGTGCAAATTGCCAAGTTTTGCCGCCATTTAGGCTGACTTCTACACGGACAATCTTTCCCTTCCCAGACCAAGAACGCCCACGCAGTAAGTGAGTTCGAGCCGAAAGCGTAGCGGGCCAAGCCAACTCAAAAGCGCTTTTAACATTTTGATAGGTAATCAGCTTACCTTTATACGGTGCGATCGCTGGGTAATCTGCACCAACCAGCACCATCTGCTCCGTCACCCACTGGGTATATATCGGTGTTTCAGAAACCTCAATCCGCTCAATCCATTTAACGTTAGCGTTTCCTCCCCAACCAGGAAATAAGGCACGGCATGGCTGACCATGATCTGGAGGTAATGGTTCTCCGTTCATTGCATAGACGAGGAGCGAGTTATCTGCTAACGCTTTGGCAATCGGAACTACATTGTTGAACTTAGATTTATTCGTCCCCTTAGAGTCCAGCGAATCCACATCTGCACCCTCAACAAGTACATCTTTTGCTGTGGACTTTAATTTAGCCCGCTCTAATAATATGCTCAGTGGTACACCAGTCCACTCAGCCACACCAATAGCGCCAAGCCTCCATCGTGTTCCAGAGAGTGGTGTGTTGTAAGCCTCTTCAAAGAAACGCCGACCATTAGCAGCACACTCTATGGCACAAGTGACTGAGATGGACGGCATGGCAATGATTTCATCGTAAGTGAACTCACAGGGTGCAGAAACGCCGGTTCCATGAATTTGCAAACGCCATGTAGAAGGGTCAAAGGTTGGCGGTGCACTGCGATTATGAACATAGAACCAATCATTTGGTACTAAATAACCACGCCCATACATTGCTTCCCAGTTCATCTCTAATGTGCCTTTGCTATGAGAGATATACCCTGGTGGTAATGGCTTGAGTATTTTACTGCCTTTAGTTTTAACAGCTGCTTGACTGTAAGCAGGCGCAGGTTTGGCTAACCCTCCGATAGCTGTTGCACCAACCATAGTGGCTAGTATTTGCAGAAAGCGCTGGCGCGAAATACCTGCATCTGTACTTTTTTGCCAGATATACTGATCAACCCGTGCCTGTAGATAATCCTCCTGGTCAAAGAGGCTTTCATCGCTCAAGCTATATTAACTCCTTGTAATAATTTGTAATTTTCAGTGGATAGGGGCACGATATGCCCATACGTGTCAACTTAAGTTCAAACGCTTATCCCACAGGCGTTTTACCCCCCTTAATCCCCCCTTATAAAGGGGGGAGAAAATAAATAAATCTAGTTCCCTCCCCTTTATAAGGGGAGGGTTAGGGTGGGGTAACGCGGTGAGTGATAGGAAGCCAGAGAACTCAATATTACGTCTTGACAAGCGTTTCACGTTAAGTTGACATCAATGCGATATGCCGCGCCCCTACTGCCATATATTTTTTTAGCGAGAAAAAGGTGTAATACTAGCTGTTTATCGCTGTCCAAACACCAGTTATTTCATCTTGTGTGTAGTTGGGCAAATAGTGAGCAAATCCGTTTCTAGCTATTTGAGCGATCGCATGAATAAAGCGATCGCAATCTTCCAATGTATTATATACAGCAAAGCTTGCTCGGATAATACTAGGAATGTTGCGCGTAATTCCTCTGTCTACTTCTTTGGCAATCTCGCAGTCTTGCTCATCCGAAATATTCTTAAGTTTGCGAATGTATTCGTATGTGCAGAAAGCCCCAGCCCTAACCCCAATCCCGTATTCTTGTGCCAGAATCTCTGCCACTAAACGTCCATCAAACCCATCAATATCAAAGGGAATAACATGGGCTAAATTATCTCCTGGAATATGGACTTTAACACCAGGAATACTTTGAAGGCGTGTATATGTAAATTCAACTAAAGAGTGTTCATACTGAGCAATGCGATCGCGTCCAAGCGCTTCGATAATTTGAATCGCCTTGGCAATAGCGATCGCACCCATTGCATTTGGTGTTCCAGGATCATGGGCCCGTTCTGTATAAAAACGCTTAATCTCTAGGTTTCTAGTGATATAAGGCAGGTTTCCACCGCCAATTTGATAAGGATAGGAACTATCAAAAAATTCCTTTGGCCCCAGCAAAACCCCGGTTCCATAGGGAGCATACATCTTGTGTCCAGAGAAAGCCACAAAATCTAAATGACATGGGTCATCATCAGTACGCATATCTACTCGCTCATGCTGAATTAATTGACACACATCGGCAAAAATCTTAGCACCATACCGATGTGCTAAAGCTGCGATTTCGTAAATTGGGGGCCTGTAACCTGTAATTGTCGAAGCACCCGTAATAGTTACTAACTTGATTTGCTCGGCTTTGGGAAGATTTTGATGTGCCTTGAAGATATCTTCAATTTCTGCAACACTTACACTTCCGTCCGGCTGGGTTCTGTACTGCACAACTTCGTCTCTAGTAACCCAAGGCAGCAGGTTGGATGAATGCTCAATATCAGAAACTAAGATTTTTCCAGGTTTTTCTGCCCAAAGTGTAGCGGCTCCATTAATTGCTTCTGTTGTATTCTTTGCAAAAATTACATAGTTGTCTAAAGATGACCCTACAAACTCCCGAATCACGTTCCGACTAGCGTCATACTCTCGTGTAGTGATGATGGACTTTTGCCCAGAACCTCGATGTACACTGCCATAGGTGTCAAGCATTTCGTCCACATACTGCTTGAGGCTTGCAAAGGGAGTGGTTGTAGCTCCATTATCCAAGTTGATATACTTGACATATTTTCCGTTAAGAGTTTTTACCTTGAAAGATAGAGACTCATGTGTAAATAACGGTCTGATTTCTTTGTCCCAAAAACTGTCAAAATTTTCTGCAATCAATGGTAATTGGAAAGCTTCTCGTTTTATGTTTGCACCCATTGCAAGTACATCAGTCATTTTTAATAACCCCTATTTTAAAGTTTGAATTTTTGGACAAGCCTAACTGCTACAACGCTTTATCTAACGCAATAATCACGTTACTACGTAGTTAAATAGTCTTTATATTTACTTTTTTACTACTAGAAAACTCGGTTATTCCAATTATTTTAATAAATTAGTTAAAAACGTATCCGTGATACTACCTGATTTGCTATAAAGGTATTATAAATTAATCTACATTTGTAGACATCATTAACAAGTATTAAAGTATACCTTGTATTCTTGAAGAGTCAGCGCTTCTGACAGAAGTTCTTGGTTGTTTGCTGATATATATAGCGATCGCCCAAAATAACAGAATTCTCTCTAAACAGTAAATATTTGTACCAACATCTATCCTTAGTAATAAAATATCCGAGTTATAAATGTGTTTACAGATACATTTATAATTTAAATATTAAGGTAGATGCGATTATAGACAATAATTTATGTGGTGAGGAAGTTTTTCATGTAGAAAAACTTCCTCAGCCAATACATTTTAGTTTTTAAGCATCGGATTTCCCCTTTGTGACCATCTCCAGAGGCGGCCCTAATCCCTTTGTTTGCGTCCCTTCTTGACGGGGAAGAGCATCATAGTGTTATAACGGCATCAGTCTAGATACAAAATGGGGAACACCAATTGATGATTAATTGCTGGTGCTTGGAGAGAGTTAAACTTAGCTTCTAGAGCAAACCCTGATTAGACACAATTGATAAGCAATGCTAATGCCAGCACTGCTGAATATTTTTAAGCAGGTGGGTCAAGAGTGATGAATGAAGCTGACACCTCAAACAAGGGGGCTGTGATGGAATCCCTAAATTCTGCTAATTCGCCACAACCAGAGCAGGCGAGTTGTCCCTTTTACTCAGTTGTGCCTAATGACAATATGGTAGTAAAAAAAATGCCACTCCTCATGCCAGCTGAAGATACACAATTTTCCAAAGATACCACCCAGCAGGACTGGGTTGCAGAGCCTGAAAGCGGCAAACAAGCACTTATTGACTCAGAATTTCAAAACCTGCTGGCATTGAACGAAGAATTGCGTGTGGCTAACAATAACTTGTATGAACAAGTGGAACAGCTAAAAGACAATTTAGCTGAGTCAGAAAAGGTTTTGCAGTGGCAGAAAACGCGTTCTAGCGTTACTGAGTCGATGCTCAACCAACACGTTCAAGAACTGGCTGCGGCTCAAGATCAGATAAAATCCTTATTTCAACAATTAGAAACTGCTGTACAAACTGTTCAGCACCAGGAAATTTTCACTGATACTTATAAAGCACAGCTACAAATTAGCCAACAACGCCTTGCCCAGTTAGAGCGAGAATGTACGTTACTACACACTAACAACAGCGAACAGTCTCAACAGCTATTGCAATCAGAAACTGTTTGTCGGGAGTTACGTACTAGATTGATGCGGCAACAACGCCAGACGCTGCAATTTAAAGCAGCTCTAGAAAAATGTTTAGATACATCAGTTCCTAGCTACGACTCCCTAGAAGATACTGCACAACACCCCAAAGATATAACTAGTGGACAAGGAAGATTCTCTAGAAAGGCTCGGTCTTTATTTCCTAACGCCCAGCCGATTCAACCTTGGTCAGGAGAACCAGAATCCTTGGATAATCTAGATGATTCTTGGGGCGAACCGTCAGCACCAATCCCATTCCAAAGAAATGAACCGACTCCGCCGCCATCATCTTCTTGGAACTGGTCAGTTAAGCAAAATACCCCAACACCAGCAGAACCCGGCCCATCTCCAAAGATTGATGATTCTCCAGATATACCGGAAGCTGTTTCAACTTCTGAGTCATCAAATTTAGATCAGCAATTAGATAGTCTAATCCAAATGTTTTTTACCTCTCAATCTGCATCTGCATCATCATCACCTGCTGCAAAAACTGATGTGGATAGCAATCAGGGTGATGCGCCTATCTGGGAGACTTTAACAACAATCCTAGAAGACGATGAGAAATTAGAAAATCCACAGGAGGAGCAGTTGGAACCAGAAATCAATCCCTTTATAACTATCTCCACTTCTTATACGACAGATTCTATGGTTTCACCAACCAATAATTTACCTGTTTCTTCTACTTCACCTCATATTGAGACGCTTGGTGAAGGAACTGAAGATTACTGGTCAGAAGTTTCACAATTAACACAGTTGGAATTGTCGGCGACAAATTTGCCTCCAGAGTCATTAGATGAGAACACCAGTGATACATCACCTTCACCTGTGGTTTATCCTCAGCGTCCACCCAAGGGGCGTAAATCATTGGCATCTGTCGAATTGCCGAATTTTCGCCCCAAGAGTCAATAGTTAGTTGTCATTAGTCATTTGTCTAATACTAATGACTAATGACTAATTCTTACTTCTGACTTCGGTATTATAGCTTCTGGGTTTGCTTTTACTACTTGAGAGCGCGATCGCGGTTTGCCTGTAGCGATCGCATAATTAATCGCCAGCAGCCACAGCCACAAGCCTGGATTCCGGGGTTCTAGCCAAAAACCTACCCGGTTCAAGAAGCGGGGGAACCACGGACTCAGCAAAGAGCTAATTAGGGCATGACGACCGAAGTTAAAATAACTACCAAGCCATCGCACTAAATCTCTAGGCCCAGCAAGTTCCCAAATCCATAAAAGTAAGGCAGGATTTTTTGTAGCTGCTTTAAGTGCTAGGCGGTTAAAGGTTAACCAATCACATCTATCTTTGATGAAGTTATCTGCTACTTCTTGGGGTTCGCCTGCTAACAGTCCAAAGAAGGTGTTGAGCATAGAGTTAATCCGTTGGGGTGGTAAAAATTTCCCAGTGGGTACCATCATGCCTTTGGAAAATAGCCAAGTCACTGAAACGTTGCTTTGGTAGGCGCGAATTTGGTTCAAGTGGCGGAAGCTCAACAAGTCATGTTTGAGAGCAGTATCCAACAGCGTAGTTAATCGCTCTAAGTTGCGAACTAGGGAGCCAAAACCAGTAAAAACGAGGGGAGACTGGAGTGATGCGGCATCACCGATCGCAATCAATCGATCAAAGGCAACTGTGCGATCGTTACTTCCCACACTAAAATGCCCCGGTATATATCCAAATGTCGGCTTTTTCCACACCAATTTGTCCATATCGCACCTGCGATACTCTGGCAAAATCGCGAAAAAGTCCTCGTACATCTCTAGCAAAGAACCGGGATTTTTAGCATTGACTTCGTGGTAATGAAATAAATAAATGGTCAGTTCGTCACCTGCTCCGGGGAACAATTCCCAAATTAACTGCCTTCCCCGCGAGATATCCCCATGACTGTAAAGAACGTCCCCATATTGGGAATCCCAGACTTGCGGCTCAAATCCGCTCTCAATTGCCGCTCCCACTGTCGGACATACACTATCAAAAGCACGGCCACCATTTAATTGCCAAGCGATGGGAGATGCAGTCCCCATTGCATCTATTAGCAGTCGTCCACTTACTTGCTTTTCAATCTGACTAGGTAAGTGCTTGACTTTCAAAGTAACCTGTGATATATCAATATCTGCACGGATAAATTCTGTTTCATCCCAGATTTCACCGCCTGCTGCTTGCAGTTTTTGCCCACACATTTGGAGCCATTTTTCGGAATCTAAGCCTAAATTTAGGACTGTGGGTGTGTGGAGGACAGGCGATCGCAGTTTGGATGGATTATTAGCATCAAAAAACTTATTGAATCCGTCTTTGTATTCCCTGGCAATGATGGTTTCTAACTCAGCGGGGGTGAGTAAACCCAGGTTAACCAAACTTTGAATCTCATCACGGGAAATATTCCACTCTCGGTTCATTCGCCCAAAGGACATTCGTTCCACCAGCAGGACTTTATATCCCAGTTTTGCCATCAATGCTGCATGAATCGCGCCTAGTGCGCCACCAATGTAGATGATGTCATAGGTCGGAGATGATGGGGAACACGCAGGGGAGCAGGGTGCAGGGTGCAGAGGAGAGAAATTTTCCCCCTGCTCGCTGCTCCCTGCTCGCTGCTCCTTACTCCCTGCTCCTCTTCCCCTGTCCCCTTGACTGGAAAACACCACTTGACGCGGCTGCTGCGGATTGCGTACTCCTTCGCGCCATCGTTGTTCCCACCAGTAGGCACGTGTTAAATCATATTCACCGTTGGGCATTTTCTGAAAATACTTGACGGTGAGGGGGTAAGCAGAGGCTAGTGCTGCAAATATTGATTGCTTAGATAAATCAATCGCTGGCGGTTCTGGGTAATGATGCGGAAAACGGCTTCTGATTTCCTTGGTTAGGTGTTGTAAGATTTGTCCTTCATTGGGAAAGGGTTGTTCTGCCCAACGAAACACTTTCAGATAGGTAGTTCGTTGCACCGACCAGACAAATACCGAAAGTTCCGCAGGCAAGTTTTCGGAAATAGCTACCCCAGCAGTTGTAGTTGCAGTGGGAATTTGGAGGCGAAAGCCTTCGGAGGTAAGCACTTTTTCTCCATTTCCGGGTTCAAAATCTGTTTGTAACCAGTTACGCACAGTTGCTATATCTGGAGTTGGTACTTCTAAATAAAGGATTTCTCTCATCGTTTCCTGACATCTCCGATCAATCTACTCACTAAGACAGATTTTATGAAGGCACAAAGTAAAGTAAACTCCGCCCTATTACTTTCGTAAAGATTCAGTAAAGAAATTTTAAGAATTTGTCAAATTTATTGTACATTTTGTATTTCTGTAAACCCACGCCATGAATTATCCCATTCCAGACAGTCCCCAGGAAATTTTTGCCCTACGACAACAGCCGATTGATGAAGAACTGGTTGCCAGTGCGATCGCTGGAGTAATTAAAGTTGTCCGTGCTCAGGGTCAATCTTTGGAAGAATTAACCGCTCAGTTGCTAGCAGATGATTCCCTGTTGGATCAGCAACAACGTCGCTGGTTAACCCAATTAGTTGCCCAATCTTGGGAAAAGTTCTCCTAAACTCTTGTATATGATGAAGTTTTTGTCGCAGCATTAGTTTTCTAGGACTGCACCTAAATGTTGGTGATGCCTGCGGCGGACTGCGCCTACGCATTTTAAGTATAGGAGTAACATGTCTAGAATTGGCAATTGGGTTGCTATGTTTGCATTTACGGCACAGAAGCCACTAACTTAACCATATCAGCACTAGGCACTAGAAACTCAATCAGATACGTCAAAACTAGCCTAAAGATGAATATACTCAAAATGATCAGCCTTGTGGATGAGTTGCCAGATCAGCCAGTTTTTTGAGTAAATCCAAGGGTTGGAATTTCAAGGTTTTATATCGATTCATGTGGTAGCGATCGCTCTTTGGAAAAAAACTTTTTGGTTTACTGATATATGCAAGGGTGGAAGTTAGCGTTCAATGATCTGCTTATTAGCTACGCTCACACAAAACTTTTACACGAAAATGGGAGGCGATCGCCTCCCATAATCATTGCAATGCGTAAAATTTACTCACAATACTAGAACTTACGCATGGTACATAAGTACTATACGCAATTTGGGTGTTTTAACCATGTTTAGCACCTAGCGATCGCAAATATGCGAGTACATCAGGGTTATGCGAAGCGCCTAAAACGACCAAATATGGTTATACATATTATGGTTAATTTGTACAGTGCGTAAGTCCTAAATACATCATATTTTTGTCAACTAGAAGCTTTCACCACTGCTTCCGCTTGAGAATGCAATAACAAACCATATTCCAAGCCCTCCACCACAGCTTGATAGGAAGCCTCCAAAATATTGGTAGAAACCCCTACTGTTGTCCAGCGTTGACGACCATTGCCTGATTCTACCAACACACGGGTTTTTGCCGCAGTACCCGTATGTCCGTTGAGAATCCGCACTTTATAATCTGTCAAATCAAAGGTTGCTATTTGGGGATAAAAGTTTACCAAAGCTTTCCGTAAAGCCGCATCCAAAGCTGCAACAGGGCCGTTACCTTCCGCCGCCTCCAGAATATTTTTCCCTTCAACAGCGAGTTTGACTGTGGCTAGGGCATTGCTAGTTTCTTTTCCCTCAATCAAGTCACAGTGGACTTGAAAACCTTTGACTTCAAAAAACTTCTGGCGATCTCCCAAAGCTTCGTGCATCAACAGCGCAAAACTGGCCTCTGCTGCTTCAAATTGAAATCCTTCACTCTCTAAATCTTTGAGGCGGTGGAGAATTTGCTTGGCTTCTGCCTTTTGGTGATCTAAGTCAATCCCAAAACTGCGGGCTTTGGCTAAAACATTGCTAAGTCCAGACTGTTCAGAAATCACGATGCGGCGATGATTCCCGACTTGTTCCGGCTGAATGTGTTCGTAAGTCAGGGGATTACGTTCCACGGCTGATACATGAATACCGCCTTTATGGGCAAAAGCCGAAAGTCCCACAAAGGGAGCGTGTTCATCTGGCGCAAGATTAACCACCTCACTCACAAAACGACTAGCTTCTGTAAGTTGTGTTAGCTGGTCTTCTGTGATACAACTGTAACCCAGCTTCAGTTGTAAATTGGGAATTAACGAACAGAGGTTAGCATTACCGCAACGTTCACCGTAACCGTTAATTGTGCCCTGTACCATCTTTGCCCCTGCCATAACGGCGGCTATTGCGTTAGCAACCGCCATTTCCGAATCGTTATGAGTATGAATTCCAATTTGAGGGATTGTCCTTTGTCCTTTATCCTTTGTCATTAGTTCTTGACTAATGACTAATGACAAATGACTACTGACATCTTGAACAATTTGGCTAATTTCATGGGGTAAAGTGCCACCATTGGTATCACACAAGACTAGCCATTCAGCACCAGATGCGATCGCAGCCTCTAATGTCTGTAAAGCGTAATCTGGATTATGCTTGTAACCATCAAACCAATGTTCGGCATCGTAGATAATGCGACGACCTTGAGAACGGAGGTACTCAATGGTGTCACGAATCATCGCCAAATTTTCTTCTAATGTCGTCTTGAGGCTGGCTGTAACATGTAAATCCCAAGACTTGCCGAAAATCGTTACCCAGCGAGTTCCCGCAGCCAAAATATCCTGTAGCATCGGTTCGGTTGCGGCAGTAGTGTTGGGGCGTCGAGTCGAACAAAAAGCCACAATTTCAGATTGTTTTAGCGGATCTTCTTGAAGTTGCCAGAAGAATTGTACATCCTTGGGATTTGCACCAGGCCAACCGCCTTCAATAAAGGGAATTCCCAGTTGATCGAGTCTTTTGGCAATGCGTAACTTATCTTCTATCGATACTGATAGCCCCTCGCGCTGAGTGCCATCCCGTAATGTAGTGTCATAGAGCCAAAGTTGAGGTGAGGAATTTGTGGTCATAAAACTGGGACCGACGAGACAACTTTCGAGGCAATGTGTCAATATACAACAAAACGCCAGTTTGACAATTTAAAAATGCCTAAGATACTAGCTCAAGGTAAAACAATTGAGTGTGTAAGTAAAAGCAATCTCCGAACAATTTTGCTGCAAAATGGTATTGACCTCTACAATGACGGTGCTAAGGTAATAAACTGTCGGGGCATTGGCAGTTGTGGAACCTGCGCGGTTAAGGTAGAGGGTGAAGTATCAGCAGCGAATTGGCGTGATCAAGCACGGCGTTCGCTTCCTCCCCATTCTCCTACAACAGACTTGCGTTTAGCCTGTCAAACTCAGGTTTTAGGCGACGTGAAAGTGACAAAGTTTGATGGATTTTGGGGACAAGGTTCTCGAATAGTGTGGACACCAAAAGGTTAAAAAGGAGTAAGACAAGATGGGTAGATGGACACCCTTAATTTTAATGGCTGGAGGTTTAGCCATTCTGCTTGGTACATTACTAGGCATCAACTTTCCTATGGGCGTACAAACTGCTAACAATCCCAGTGACAGGAAATCAGAAGTCCTGCCAGCTAATATCAATGTTAATAGCGGTGCTGGCAGCAGAAATGATGGAGCTGCAACTGAAGGAACTGAAGGAAATGAAACAACTGAAACAAACCAACCTAGACGCACTATTGTAGCTCCAAGACCTGACAACAGGAGTAGCGTTGCCCAGAATACTGACAGTACAACAGACGTTAATACAGATACTTCACAAACTGATACACCATCCACTGATGTAAATCAAGGCAACGAACCTATTCGTGCTTTGTGGTAACGATACATCCATGTTTAATTACAAGTTATAAGTTATGAGTTTTAGTTATGAGTTATTAGTTATGTACTAATGATAAATAGCTAATAATAAATGACTAATGACTAGTGAGATTGTAATTATTGGTGGCGGCGTTATTGGTTTAGCGATCGCCATTGAGCTAAAACTGCGCGGGACAAGTGTCACCGTGTTTTGTCGTGACTTTCAGGCTGCCGCTACCCATGCCGCTGCTGGGATGTTGGCACCAGATGCGGAAAACATCACTAATGGGGCAATGCGTTCCTTATGTTGGCGATCGCGTGCTTTATATCCCGACTGGACGCGCAAAATAGAAGAATTAACTGGGTTAAATACTGGCTACCGGCCCTGCGGTATCCTCGCACCGGTCTTTGAAGAGGCAAGGGGGCAGGGGGCAGGGGGCAGGGAGCAGGGAGCAGGGAGCAGGGAGCATGGGCAAAATTTCTCTCCTCTGCACCGTTCCCCCTGCCCCCCCGCCTCTTCCCCTGCTTACTGGTTAGATAAAGAGGCAATTTATCAATATCAATCAGGATTGGGAGCAGAGGTCGTTGGTGGCTGGTGGTATCCTGAAGATGCAGTAGTTGATAATAAAGCTCTAGCTCACGTATTGTGGACAGTTGCTGAGTCTGTTGGTGTTGAACTCAAAAACGGCATTACAGTAGAAGCATTTTTACAGCAGCAAGGAAAAGTGGTTGGCGTGCAAACCAATGCTGGTGTAATTCGAGCCGCCCACTATGTTTTAGCTTCAGGTGCTTGGTCAAATGAGTTGTTACCAATACCTGTGCGTCCTAGAAAAGGACAAATGCTGAGTGTGCGGATACCAGAATTTGCCCCGGAATTGCCCTTGAAGCGGGTTTTGTTTGGGCAGGATATTTACATCGTACCAAGACGCGATCGCCTTGTTCTTGGCGCAACCAGCGAAGATGTTGGCTTTACCCCTAATAACACCCCAGAAGGCATTCAAACACTATTACAAGCTGCCATCCGGTTGTATCCCCAGCTAAAGCATTATCCCATCCAAGAATTCTGGTGGGGATTTCGCCCAGCCACCCCTGATGAGTTGCCCATCCTTGGCACTAGCCACTGTCCAAATTTAACCTTTGCTACAGGTCATTACCGTAACGGGATTCTACTTGCACCCGTAACAGCTGCATTGATTGCTGATTTGATCTTGGAACAAAAGTCTGACCCCCTACTTGTTGATTTTCACTATTCGCGCTTCCAGTCCAAACCATCTACCTCTACCCCAATGCTGACTCACTCTGCCAATTTCTCCAACGGGCATCGTCCTGCCATATCGCCTCAGCAGCCACCACTCGCCATTCAAGATTCACCACTAATTATTGCTGGCAAAACTTTTCAATCCCGCTTGATGACTGGAACTGGTAAGTATCGCAGCATCGAAGAAATGCAGCAAAGCGTCGTCGCTAGTGATTGCCAGATTGTCACCGTAGCAGTTCGACGGGTACAAACCAAGGTCCCCGGACATGAAGGTTTAGCTGAAGCCTTAGATTGGACAAAAATCTGGATGTTGCCCAATACCGCAGGTTGCCAAACTGCTGAAGAGGCGATTCGGGTGGCGCGTTTGGGGCGAGAAATGGCGAAATTGTTAGGGCAGGAAGATAATAACTTTGTCAAGTTAGAAGTAATACCTGACCTTAAGTATTTACTCCCAGATCCGATTGGGACGTTGCAAGCCGCAGAACAACTAGTTAAAGAAGGCTTTGCTGTATTGCCTTATATTAACGCTGACCCCATGTTAGCCAAGCGTTTAGAAGAAGTAGGCTGTGCTACGGTAATGCCTTTGGCATCACCGATTGGTTCTGGGCAAGGGCTAAAAACAACCGCCAACATCCAAATCATCATCGAAAATGCGAATGTGCCAGTGGTGGTGGATGCTGGCATTGGTTCACCCTCAGAAGCTGCTCAGGCAATGGAATTGGGAGCAGATGTTTTATTGATTAATAGTGCGATCGCTCTTTCTCCAAACCCAGCCGCAATGGCTCGTGCCATGAATTTAGCAACAGTTGCCGGTCGTTTGGCATACCTTGCTGGCAGGATGCCTATCAAAGACTACGCCAGTCCTAGTTCTCCTCTGACTGGGACGATTACTAGTTAGGGTTTGGGGCATGGGGCATATACGGACAAGCAAGACAAAAGAGACAAAAGGAATAACCAATGCCCAATACTTCTCTACAAGAGGCTGCGCCCTAAGCGTTTGCGTAGCTTGCTTCTCCGTAGGAGTACGCTCAGTACAAGTGCCCAATGCCCAATTTGCAATGCCCAATCTCCAATAATGTAACGATTTGTCTAGCAGTTTAAGAGCGGATCTAGCATTTCTGTAACATTAAATGAACAATCAAGATAAAGGAATCAATTCATGCCCTATACAAACGAAGAAGGCGGTCTTCTGAATAATTTTGCCCGCGAACCAAAGATTTATCAAGCGGAACCTCCCACGGAAGGGCAAAAGCGAACTTATCTCTTCCTAGGAATCGCTGCTACAGTTTTGGTTGGCAGCTTGATTTTAGTCGCCTTCTTTGTTTCTCAAAGCAGTTGATCGTAAAACATTTTAATAAAATTTCATTTTTTTTATATTTCAGGTTCCGATTTTAAAAGGGGCCTGGTTTTTTATTTCCTGTTAAAATTGAATGATTAATTAGAGTATAATTATATACTGTCTTCTTTTACTAAACCTGAAAAGCTTGGTTTATCCTGAGCGGCAGAGCGTTAGTTTAAAAATCATTTCTATTATGAGTTTAGACCACTTAAATACGCCAAGAAAAGTGATATGTACTGTGTTTTCGCTCTTTAGCTGCCATGAGCGTAAATGATACTGCACACAATGATAATTCTGCTTTGAATCGGCAAGTATATCACCGCTTGAAACTTGCCCTAAGTCTTGGCTTACGACGACAACTATTTATAGCAGTATGTGATAATTTATACTTAAGAAATCAAATAGCGGGTCGTTTGCATTCAACATTGGCTTATCCTATTGGACAAGTGCTATCTCAGCCATCAAATGCCCAGGAAAATAGCACTCCAGCCTATCCGCGATTAGTTACGTTGCGTTTAAATTTAAACGATCCCAATCCCATAATTCAAATAAATCAATGGTTGGCAAACTATCCACCGCCAATTGTTGGGGCATCAAAAGATACCCCTGGAAAACCTTTTCCAGTACCAGCATTTCAGATTGTTGGCGTGGAGCATCTCACCAAACAACCAGTCGCTACACAACGGTTATTTTTGCACCATCTCCGCTTAAGCGAACAATATTTCTCTGTACAAGAATCTAGCCGATTCCTAGAATCTAACTTGCTGTTATGGATACCGCGTCCTTGGTTATCCGCTATCAAACAATCAGCGCCACAGTTTTGGCGTTGTCGGACTGGTGTATTTGTGTTTGCCGGAGAACCCACACCAGCAACTCAGAATTCGGGCTATCCAGAACGTTTTTCTAGTTCCAAAAGCTTGGATTTAGGGAATATTGAGCAATCGATTTTAGATGAATCGGTTACCCCAGGAGAACTCAGAACCGCAGTCACCGAGTTCAAGTTTAAAAATAATTCCGATTTTCCGGCAGAAACACAAGGGAATGGTGTACACAAAATCCAAGAAGCTTCGCCGCCAATAGCGGATTTATTGAAGGCTGCGCCACAACAGCAGGAATCTCCTAATCGTTCTAGTAGTGAGAGTAATCCTCAATCGCTGTCGTCTTTGTCTTATATCAGTAGCGAGTTAACGGAGCTAGTAATAGCAACAATAAATACAAATATTGCTCAAGATACAGAGGATTACTTGCAACCGCAGCAGATTTTGCTGGAGATTGAAGAATTACACGAAAAACAAGTTCCAGTGGAGGTACTGGCAGAAGCTTATCATCGCTTGGGTACCTTATATCGCCTTCGCATTGAGCAAGGAGATTCAACCCTAGAAAATCTGATGGTGGCAATTATTGCCTATCAGGAGGCAATTAGCTATGACGAAACCTCACCACAACTCCCAGATATCTTGAATGATTTGGGTACACTCTACTGGATGCTATACCGCACACCACCCAATTCTGAGGAAGGAAAAACTTATATAGAGCAGGCAATAGAATTTTATCAGTTGGCGTTAAAGATGATCTCACCCCAGACGCATCGGGAAACTTATGCTCGTGTGCAAAATAATTTGGGGACGGCTTATGGTGATTTAGCTCGTTTTTCTCACCCATCTGAAAACTGGCAGCAAGCAGTTTTAGCTTACAATGAAGCACTTAGCTACCGTACAGCCGACATGGACTCATTAAAGTATGCGGCTTGCCAGAATAATTTGGGTACTGCTTACTGGCATCTAGGGCAATACAACCAACCGATTGTGCATTTAAAGAAAGCGATCGCAGCTTACAACCAAGCACTTGTATACTACAACCCCGAACAGGAACCGCTTAAGTATGGCATGATTCAAAACAACATCGGTACTGCCTGTTGGAATCTGGCACAATACGAGCAACCTGCCCAAAATCTTCAGCTAGCTATAGATGTATATAGCGAAGCTCTCAAGTATCGCACTCCAGCTAATGTTCCTAGCGCCTGCGCTGCTACACAAAATAATCTAGGTACTGCTTACTGGCATCTAGCAAACCTATCTCAGACAACTAAAGAGGCACGGCAAAAGTATCTGCAACTATGTATCAGCGCTTACGAAGAGGCCATAGATTTGGCTCGCTCACTTAGCGGTACTCCTTTAAGTTTTGATTTGCTAGCCTCTTATAATAACCTGGGGCTGGCACATTATCAGCTAGTAATAGATAAGTCGTTTAATGGTGACAAAGCAACACGTTCTCAACACCTAGAAACATCTTTAGACAACCATTTGCAAGCCTTAAACGGATTGAGCAAACAACCAGAGGCTTATCAAACAACCTTTACTTATGTGGTAAAAACTATTCGTGCTTTTCATAACGAGTTAGGCATACAGGGACAAAATCTGGCTTTATCTAAAGTTCCTAGTCAGTTGTTGCCAGAGATTTTGTCAAAGTTATAAAACATATGCCGATAACCCTTGAGGATGAACCTGATTAAGGACTTCTCAATTGGCACTAGCACCGCAAGGCGAAAGTCAAAAGTTAACACTGAGCAAAGTTGAAGTATCAAAATTCAAAAACCAAAAGTTTTATGGAATAAGCTCTTTAGGGCTTTTCAATAGTCTGCTTATTAACGCCGTGCTGTACTAGTAGACTCAACAAGTCCACTTAGACTGAATCCCTTGCGGTTATCCTTGAATTCGACCAACGAATCACATTCATCCCAATAGTGCGGGGAGTGTCACGTCGCTTGGTTCCGAATTCAAAATTCAAAATTAATAATCCTCATAAATAAATTTAGTTGCTCTATATCATGAGTCTTTGTTGCTTAAAAAGAGGAACTTTATATTGGCTTGACAATTAATCAGGGAACCAAGTAAGGTAACGATTGCAATTACTCTTGTACTAATAACAAATTAGGAAAATATTTTAATACTACATAAACTTAGCTTAATATATAAAGTTTTCAATAATATTTTATGAAAAATACTAAAAATGTATAAAGAATACAAGAAAACGTTGGCATATTTTAAGTAAATTTACTAAGTTATACTAGATACATAGTTGAAAAAAGCTCCAGTATTGAGATTTGGATACTTAAATTATGAAATTAAGTTTGGTTTTTGCGACTGCTATATCTAGTTTTTTTGTAGGTGCGACCACAACACTTGGTTTTTCTGACCAAGCATATGCTCTAACTTTTTCTGGAATCTCTAGTGGTACATGGGGTGAACCTACTCCAGGAAGCACCGATACCAATCCCATATACACAGGTGTGGGAAGCAACACATTTACTTGGGGTGATCCTAATGTGTGTCTACCAGGTCCTAGTGAGTGTACGATAACAGGCTCAAATCAACTTAACTTTAATGGAAATTCATTTTCAACTGAGATCAACTCTGCATTCAAAGTAGGTGATTTAACTTACTTTAATGGAACGGTAAATGAAGGTACAAGCGTTGCATCTGTACCTCTAAATCTCAATCTATCCTTTAGCCCTCCCATTGGAGCCAGCCAAGTTTTTGACTTTAACTTGCGTCTAGTAAATACACCTAATAACGCAACAGATCCCGAAGAGAATGCTGATTTTGTATTTATAGACACCAATTTGAGTAATCGCAGTTTTAGCTTTGACGGTAATGAATACACACTTGAGCTAGCTGGCTTTAATCCAGATGTTGGACAGATAAGTATTAAGGCTCTTGAAGCAGCCACAACTACAACAGCTATTTATGCCAAAATCAAAACCAAAACCATACCTGAACCTGCAACAGTAGCGGGTCTATCCCTGGTAGGGATATACCTGATATCTCGTAAAAAATTATTGGAAAAGAAGTCATAAGAGCTTTGGCTGTTAGAACATCTGCTCCTGTTTGCCCTTGAGAATGTAATTACACTAGATAATTTTTCTGCTTCAATATGAGGTTTATAGCGGTTCTCGTACTTGAGGGAAGCTCTACAAATAATTAAATCCTGCACACAACTGGTTCTATTATTTTCCGCAATTAAGAACTGTTATAAACCTGCATATTTTATTTTTCTTAATGGCAATTGAATAAATTTTAACCCAACACAAGAATTGCTGCGATCGCATCAAAAATCGATCGGGCTAACTCTTTCAAGGTTACTGATAAAAATAGTAAGCTGTTACGCATTTAACTTGAATATTACATGAAGGCTGATGACTGATAGATAAACGTTAAGCGTCAACAGTTAACAGTTAACGACCGTAAAGAGTGTTTATACAATTTAGGCGCGCATTAGCTTAGTTGCTCTTTCAGTCCCACAGCTAAATCATTCGTTAAGAAAGTGAAAATATTTCCCAAGTCCTAGAAAGTCAATCTAAAATGGAAGTAAGAGTTCGCAGTTAGCCCATTCGCCTCTATATCAATGGCTTAGATATGTGGACATAAGTAATAAAACAGCATTTGGGAACAAAATGATACTCATTTTGCGTCCTATAATTGTCTTGCCTCTGATTCTAATAAGGCACATTAGCAGAATACAAATTCTAAAAAGCGATTGCGATCGCATAAACGTCCCGTCATAATAAGTACTTTTATCCTCGGAATACGCTTATAGACAGGTTCCAAAACAGCCAGAAACAAACTCAGTGAACCCTCGTCATTACATATATCACATACACAAAGGACAACCCTCTTATGACACGCTTACATCAATGGAAATCTGGAACTGCTGCGCTCATGGCAATAGCTGTTACCACAAGCGTCACTGCCCCACTATTAACTTTAGCTCCTGCTAATGCACAATACAGAATTGGGCAAGACAGAATTGGGCAATATGGAAACGTTACCATTCCTTCTGGGGTTGCTTTACCTGTTACTTATGAGAAAGAGACAATTACTATTGCTCCTGGGGAAAGTCAATCTTTAACGCTAAGAATAGCGAATGACATTATTGACAGGAATAGAAATGTCTTAATTCCTGCTGGTACTAAAGTAATTGGACGACTAGAATCTGTTGATCTAGATAGTTATTCAAGAGATAGAGATAATAGCCAAAGAAAAGGCGTGCGGTTTGTAGCTCAAGAATTAGAATTTTCTAATGGTCGGCGTCTGTCCATTAATGCAACTTCTCGGACATACAGCACAACTCAAAGAGTTTCACAGGGACCCAGCACAGGTCAGGTTTTAACTGATGCAGCTATCGGTGCGGGTGCTGGTCTTTTAGGTTCACTAGTTACTGGTAACCGCAAAATTGACGATTTAAAACCTGTTCTCGGTGGGGCTGCGGGTGCGGGAGCAAGTGTGCTGTTGCGGAAAAAACAAGGAGATGCCTTTGTTCTTAGACCCGCAGAAGATTTAAGGCTCACACTGAATTCTAATTTGAATTTAGTACCACAATCCCGCTACTAGATTTAACTCAATTCAAATCGTGACTTTAATCACCCGTGATAGGCGATCGCTACTTCAACTATAGAGTGCGATCGCCTTCATTTTTAACAGTAAAAAATTATATTCAACAGCAACAATTCTACCTCTATACCGTCTTAATTAGTATAAATATTTATTGGGATACTTATTTAATTGAGCTATGTGGGGAGCTAGGAAAATCGGTTTTATTTTATTCTTAATCCAAAAGAGGATTCAAAATTACGTAGTATCCTGATATTTTTGTTAAATAGTGGCAAAAAAAGGAGATTTTACTTATGGTAATTCAAGGTTTCAGTGTAAGCACATATCTTGCAATTCCCGTAATATTAAGTCTTTTGGCTCAGGGAGAAAGGATAAAAATATCTTTAGTTGAAAATGCCAATCAGGTATCGGCTAGCAAGGAAATGAGCCTATCCAGTCGCCAGCTAATTAGCCAGAATTCAACACCGAAAACATACTATGTTAGTGGTAATGGAAATGACGCAAATAAGGGACTCTCTACTTCATCTGCCTTTAAGACAATTCAAAAGGCAGCAGACCTGACCAACCCTGGCGATACAGTATTAATTATGAACGGAGTATACAAAAATACGCCTAAAACTGCGAGTGTATTAAGTGTTAAACGTTCTGGTACTGCAAATGCATGGATTAGGTATAAAGCATATCCTGGGCATTTTCCCAAAATTCAGCACAATACATGGAATGGTATCCTGATTTCACATGGAGCTTCATATATCGAAATCAACGGGCTTGAGGTGATAGGGAACAATGCCAATGTAAGCCTTGATTATGCGAGGAGGGAGAAAAATAACAAATTAAACCCGTTGACGAATGGAAACTGCATCAGCGTAGATGGACGAAGAAATGGTCACACTCACCATATACGCATTATCAACAACAAAACACATAAGTGTGGAGGAGTAGGCATTGCAGCTATTGAATCGGACTATGTGACAATAGATAATAACGTGGTGTTTGATAATGCTTGGTACAGCGTTTATGGTTCCAGTGGCATTTCGATGTTGAGCAATTGGAATTCTGATAACAAACGGGGATACAAAATGTTTGTAACCAACAACAAGAGTTACAACAATCGCATGTACATCCCTTGGATTCAAGTCGGAAAGATCACAGACGGTAATGGCATTATTATCGATACTACAAAAAATAATCGTAACGGTTCAAAATTGGGTGCATATAAAGGACGGACTTTAGTTCAAAACAATCTTACATTTAATAATGGTGGCTCAGGTATTCATGCGTTCTTAAGCGATCATGTTGATATTGTAAATAACACTGCTATTTTAAATAATCAGAGTCCAGAAATTAAAGATGGGCAAATATTTGCTAATAATTCATCTGATGTCAGAATTCTCAGAAACATTCTCTATGCTTTTCCTGGCAAGAATATTAACAGTAATCATAAACTTGAAAACGTTGTTTATGATTATAATGTCTACATCAATGCTTCTAAGGTAAGTGTTAAGGGCCCTAACGATATTATTGCAGACTCAGAGTTTTTAAATAAGCATCCTACTTTAAAAAAAATATCTAGCGGTTGGAAATCGCGGCTAGACAAACAAAATCCGCCAAAACGACCTTATGTAGAGCCTAAGTCGGGAGGTTTTGTTTGTCAGCCAATGACTTTTACTTTCCAAAGCAAACCTATCAGAGTGGGATGCTCTCCGCTATCTTTGGCTCAAACTGCTTCTTCTGATGTTTCATCTTTTTCTGATGTTTCATCTAACTATTGGGCGGCACAATTTATTCAACAATTGTCAGGGCGAGGTGTAATTGCTGGATTTCCTGATGGTAGCTTCCGTCCTGAAGAACCTGTGACACGCGCTCAATTTGCCGCTATGGTCAACAAAGCTTTCAAAAAAGCACAGCAACGGCAGGCAATCAATTTTACTGATGTGCCCAGCAACTATTGGGCATCCAGTGCCATCCGGCAAGCCTATAGCATTGGTTTCTTATCAGGATATCCTGGTAATCGCTTTCAGCCTAACCAGGCTATTCCCCGCCAGCAGGTTTTGGTTTCTCTTGCTAACGGTCTGGGATATACTTCCAGTGGCAATACCGAAAGTACTCTGAAGTATTTCAACGATGCCTCTAAGATTGCTAGCTATGCCCGTAGCCCAATCGCAGCAGCAACTAAGAAGCAAATTGTGGTGAACTATCCTAATGTGAAGTCTCTGAATCCAACCGCAACTGCTACTCGCGCCCAGGTAGCAGCGTTTATCTACCAAGCATTAGTTAGTTCTAATCAAGCCCCAGCCATTAACTCGCCCTATGTTGTGTCAGCCCCTAGGAATTAATTGTCTGTTGTGACTTTAATCATCTCTGATAGGCGATCGCCACTTCAACTATAGTGTGCGATCGCTTTCATTTTTAAACCTAAAAAGTCTATTTTCCAGCAACTATTCTATCTCTGTATCGTCTCATATAGTATTCAGGTTTTTTACAATATTTTTTTAATAGCGTTCATCGCGGCTGATTAAGCTATTATCTATTGCTAACTATATTGATAGTTAGCTTATTCTTTTTGATATCTAATTTATTCGTACACTCCTTAGTAATTTATTTAACAATAGATAAGAAATGATTGGGAACTTAATACTTCAGCAAAGGTCTAATTAATTAACAGTAAAAAAAATGATTTTTTCAAGGTTAAAATTTAATGTTTAATTTAAATCGTTTGCAATCTAGAACAGCTGCACTCATGGCTTTAAGCCTCACAGTCGGTACTGTAGCGCCTTTGATAACAGCTTCACCATCTCTTGCTCAAACTACTTTTTCTGATGTTTCATCTAACTATTGGGCGGCACAATTTATTCAACAATTGTCAGGGCGAGGTGTAATTGCCGGATTTCCTGATGGTACTTTCCGCCCTGAAGAAGCGGTGACACGCGCTCAATTTGCCGCTATGGTCAACAAAGCTTTTCAAAAAGCACCGCAACGGCAAGGAATCAATTTTGCTGATGTACCCAGCAACTATTGGGCATCCAGTGCCATTCAACAAGCCTATACCATTGGTTTCTTATCAGGTTATCCTGGCAATCGTTTTGAGCCTAACCAAGCTATTCCCCGCCAGCAGGTTTTGGTTTCTCTCGCTAACGGTCTAGAATATGCTCCTAGCGGTAATACCGAAAGTACTCTGCAATACTTCAACGATGCCTCTAACATTGCTAGCTATGCCCGCAGCCCGATCGCAGCAGCAACTGAGAAGAAAATTGTGGTGAACTATCCTAATGTGAAGTTCCTGAATCCAACCGCAACCGCCACTCGCGCCCAGGTAGCAGCTTTTATCTACCAAGCATTAGTTAGTTCTAATCAAGCCTCAGCAATTAACTCGCCTTATGTCGTCGCTGTCGGGTCTACTACTACCCCAACACCTATAGCTGTGACAATTCCTCAAGGGACTGCTATCCCCGTGAAGTATGACAAGGCAGATAAAATTCTGGTTACAAAGGATGAAACAGCGCCTTTGACATTGACAGTATCCCAAAACGTAATTACACAAGAAGGATCTGTAGTTATTCCTGCTGGTAGCCAAGTTATTGGTCAACTAAAACCTGCTACAGGTGGTTCTCAATTCGTTGCCGAAAAACTGGTTTTGACTACAGGCCAAGAGTATCAACTGAACGCTAGCTCTGAAGTGATTACTAAAACTGAAAGAGTCAACAAGGGTACTAGTACTGGGTCAATTGTTAAAAATACTGTATTGGGCGCAGGTGCAGCTGCTGCGGTATCTGCTGTCACAGGCGATCGCGCCATTGCCACAGAAGAAGTCTTGGGTGGTGCTGGTATCGGTGCGTTGATTGGTTTGTTCTTCGGTAGAAATAGTGTTGACTTAGTAGCGATTGACCCAGATACCGATTTACAAATGACAATCAATCAAAATCTGTTGGTTTCAGTAAGATAGTCATTGGTCATTAGTCTTTACAAAGGACAAATCCTAAACTTCCGGTAACCAAATAATAAACGTAGTCCCGGGCGCATCGGGTGAAGTTAGCTTAGAGTTGATTGCAGGGCTGAAAACCTCGATTTCGCCCTGCATTTGCTCTATTAATTGTTTTGCGATCGCTAACCCCAAACCAGTACCAGGGATTTCTGTTTGCGCTTGTACACCCCGATAATGTCGTTCTCCAAGATGCTCTAAATCTTCGGGTGGAATGCCAGGCCCGTTATCACTGATCACAATTCCCTGAAAATTAGACTTTTTTTGCCCCGCCTGAATTAAAATTTTGCCCCCAGTGGGGGTATATTTTAATGCATTATCGATGATGTTAGTTAAAACCTCTTGTAATGCTTTGATGTTGGCACGTACTAAAGATAAATTCTGTTGAATTTCAGTTATTAATTTTAACTTTCGCTCTTGGGCGATCGCTTTGGCTGATATTAATAATGGTTCTAATATATCTGCTAAAGAGCAGTCAACTGCTTTATCTCCCGTTCCCGGCAATAATAGCGGTGGATTAGCGTCTTTTTGGATAGTTGCTTCCACAAATACTTCATGTCCGGGCAGATGTAGTGGTGCTAAATCTGCCTCTGTCAAATCAATTACTTGATCAAATTGTTGCAGCAATTCTTGGAGGCGATCGCTTTCTCGCACAATACTAGTTGCCACATCTCGGTTGGCATCTCCTGGCCTGAGCCGTTTCAATAGCAGTTTGCCAAATGTCCGTAATGCTGTTAATGGGTTACGAAACTGATGTAACAGGTTATCCAGCAAATCTCGCTGTTTTTCTTGGAGAATTTGTTGCTCATGTAACTCATGTTCAAACCATGCTCGCCGCTGATCTAAAATACAAGCGATCGCTAAACTTTGGGCTATCCGTTGAATCTGACTTTCCTCCTGTTCATTCCATGCCCGGTCTTGCCTACCCGTCACCAGTAACCCCATCATCACACCCTCATAAACCAGAGGTAAAACAATTTGGTTGCCACTAAAAAGGTATTCCTCTTTTAGATGGGGTTGAGACGCCTCAAACTCCTGTGACGAGGTTGGAGATTCTGATCCTGCTGTCAATAACCTTCTTTGTTGATTAGGTAATATAAACATATTTCCAACTTGAAGTTGCTTATATGCTGTCGCCTCAGCAGTTTCCTCCCCTGGCGGTAATAATGCTGTTTCCGGATAAATCACTACAGGAATCAGTTTGGCCTCACCTGAAGGAGTCTCTACCAATTCTTGTGTCAGGTACACAATACTTAAAGTTGCTCCCAGCCCTTGGGTTAGCAACGCTATTTGCTCTCGACACAGAGCAAGAAAATCGGAACTGGCAGACATTAACATTTTTTAGCTTTTGCTCAAGATTACAGATTTTGAGGCATGATTAAGAGAAGATACTTAGTGTTTACCTCACTTATTTAATAAAGCTTAACTAAAATCTTCTTAGTGATGGTTTGTACCAAGGGATTATATTCTTGGGTGATTTTTTTCTCTATCTTCAAAGGTATTAATTTTTTTACATTAAAAGGCTAAAACCTATTGATATTTTGAACTAGAACTTATATAATGGCGACGGATTTTGTAGCTATCACTACAATCTATAGCTTGAAAGAGGAGGACAATAGATTGGCAAGGAGACGCAAAAGGAAAAGTCGTCGTCGTCAGGAAGGACGGCGAATTTTGGAACATGTGCCTCAATATAGCATCGAAAGCGGCGAAGAAAAACCTGTGACAGCAGCGAGAAGATTCATTCAAGCTGAAGGTATTTTGCCACCTGCGTTGCTACTCGTAAAGCGAAACGAACACACTACAGATCGTTATTTCTGGGCAGAAAAGGGACTGTTTGGTGCTCAATACGTAGAGGAAAACCATTTCTTGTTTCCTAGCTTAAGGGTATTAGAACCCTCGCCAGGTCAAGAACCTCTTGCTTTAGCTAGTCGGTGAACCATAAACGGTCATCTTAGGCATTGAATATGGCTCCTGACTATCATTAACTGGCAAAATTGCTAAGTTTATGCAGAATTTAATCTTTTTTTAGTTTGGAGTTGATTTGCTTTTTAAGGCTAGTCCAGGTAGTTGGAAAGTTAATTTGTCTCAAACCACGCTATATTGCATGGATTGATGGTATTTTGACGATGCAGAAGGGAGTGGGTATAAAGCCAAGCGCGTCCAAAAGCGCTAGTGAAGTTGTGCTCTTATGCCGTGAATTGTTAACCAAGCTCTGTCAACAAATTTAAGTTAATGAATTTAAATTTTTCCCCACAACTTTTGTCGTGGGGAAAACTGACAAAGCAGAAGTCTTGATTTCCTCCTTCCTACTTTCCATTGCCTAAAGAGTAGGTCAGATCAGAAGTCTGCATATCATAGTTAATAGATCGTCATAAAAACCAACAATTATTCCCCAGCCTTGAGCTGTAGAGTCCTTTGTAACTCGCCCAGTTCATCCCGATGGGCAACTACAGTGATTTTACTTGAGGGGGTTTGTTTGCTCTGAGTTGTTTCTACTTTGAGCGACACCTTCTCAAGTCTCCCAGATTTTTTCCAATAAAATAGGCCACTTAAAGGCGACAGCAGTACCATAGCCAGAACAAAGGTACTGAGGTTAGGAAAAAGCAGATACACGACTAGCGATAGACAAACAATACCAGTCGCAGCCAGTAGAGTTAAAAATATAGCTAAGAACCAACTGGGGCGAACATTACCTTCAAAAGTCACTTTGTTTTGTTCTCGGTCTACCTCTGCCACTCGGTAAGACCGTGAGCGAAAATACTCTTGTAACTGAGACATTAAAGCAGCTTCGTCTTGCTCAGATACCAGTTGCGCTGTTTCTATGCGGTCTTTAGTCGAGGCACGAATAAAGAAAAACAGCCCAACCGATAACAACAAGGTTAGCAGGAATGTAGATGGCAGAATAGCAGTATCCATAACTAATTGTTACTGTTTGACTGGAGGAGACTTATTCATTATCAATCATTCGTTACTTTGTCCTCCTGCTGATGTAGTCAAACCATTGAAAAGCTAAAGCTTGCGCTTGAACTTGCCATTCTGGAGAAACTTGGTACATCCGCCTAGGGCGTCCTCGTCCTTCCAGTTTCTTCCAATATCCAGTGATTGCCCTTTGGTCTTCCAGAAATTTGATTGCACTATAAAGTACGGTATCCGAAAGCCTATAGGTTGGATATTCAGTTTCTAATTGCTCAATCAACTCGGTTCCGTAGGATTCACCTTGTAACAAAACAGACAGTATGTAACAAACTGCTACTTCCTGACAAAGGTAAGTTGGCGGAGGATTCTCAAAGAATTGATATATATCCTCAAGTTTCATGGTTAGTGAATGGCTAAAAAATGCCTTAGGGACGGTCTACAATCCTTGTAGTCAGTATACAGTGCTACAGCTAAGTAAACAAAGTATAGAAAACTACTTAGAATAGATTTCCAAAGCGTAAATACGAAATAATTACCCACGCCTGTGAAGTTGTGGGACGAGTTTGCGAGTTTTAGGGGCACAAAATAATGTACCCCTACTCAAGGTCGATACGGTGTGGTGAGGAGCGAACAGACAGTGGCAAGGTCACTGCCTTGGTGTTAAGTGATGCCGAGCTAGTTAGAACTGCTTAAGCAATAAAATGCCATCGAAGAAATTTTACAGGTAAAATGCTATTTTGTCTGTAGAACTTAATAAACACTTTGTTTTACAGTGATTTTCTCAATGCAGGTTCTAAAAGCTTAAGCTAAAGAATATGTCTGGGTTAAAGCTGCTATGCCTGTGGACATATTTATTTAGGTAGTAACCATTGCTGATTGGCTGGACAAGATAATCTCTTGTCGCATTTGGTATATGTGATAGTAAATTGATCAAAGAAGACGCAAAGACTAGAGCATCTATTCAGGAATCAAAAACGTAACCCCCTAGCTTACAACCCTTGTAGGGTTGAGGGAAAGGTTCTTCCAGGATTACTGAATTGGTGTTCTCGGAGAGCCAGAGACGCGGAGTGTGATACCTCTCAACAAAGTTCTCCTTGTCCCCGTGTCCTTTAATCAAGCGCCCAGCACATTAGTGATCAGTATGTCACAGACTCCCGATGCTCCATCATCTTCCTCAACTCTCCGGGCAATTGCCCAAACTTTTCGCCTTACAGGTTGGATTAGCTTCTGGATTCAGCTAGTACTAGGCGTTGTTTCTAGCATAATTGTGTTGCTGTTCGCCATCTTTAATCAAAGAACTGGCAGTCCTAGTAATAATCCTGGGACTGGCTTTGGTGTATTTTTAGCAATTTGTGGACTGGTTATTTTGGGTGGGGGCATTTATTTAGCTTACCGTTACACTAGAATTGGCAAGCAATTGGAATCTTCCAATCCCAGTAACCGCCCCCGGAAAAGCGAGACTGTGCAAGTATTACGCTTAGGGCTGTGGCTGAATTTAGGGGGAACGTTGGTAACTCTTTTGGGGGCGCAAGCGATCGTTGGTACACTGGTAGCAAGATCCATATCTCCTCAAGCTATAACTACCCAATTTTTTGACCCAACCCGGATTATTAGCGGTCTAGATATGCTTGTGGTACAGGCAAACACCAACACTGTTTCAGCACATTTTGCAGGGCTTATTGCATCGCTATGGCTACTGAATCGGATTAACCGGCCCTAATATAAGTGCTGAGTTTTCTAAGAATCAAAAGAAGTTAATCATATTTTTCCGAAACGGACAAAGCTGGGTGTGAAGACAACTACATAATCCTTGAAAAACATACTGCTAGTACAGCACTGCGTAATTCAAATCAATGGAACGCTTGCGGTATAGGAATTACGAATTACGTTAGCGAGTCAAAAAAGCGGCACGCTGCGCCAAGCAAGATACCTGTAAGGGTACGAGCATAATTACGAATTCCGCCAAGTTGTATTGGTGATGCCAAAACTAGCACAGGGATGATATGTACCTTTTTTGGAAGTATGACACCATGAGAAATCAATCAGCACAGAAATTTAATCAAGACGTATGGAGATTTGGCGTACAGGTTTTTTTTAGTAGCATCGTGTTGGGACTGTGCATTTTCAAGCTTGGCTCACCAGCGGATGATAAGAATATTGCGCTTTACTGGGGTGGTTTATCAGGTGTGCTTGCATACTGGTTACCTTCACCTGGACAAACCAGAGACGATAAGGAACCACCGAATATCACTCAAAGGACGTTTGCAGCCACTGATAATAATGGTAATGGTAATGGCCAGAGTCTTGGTCAGTTTTCTGAAACGACAGTAACTCAAAATAAGAGTTTATGATTAGCTAAATAGATTATTATATGATTTCTTAGCCCTGGCAGTGATGCTAGGGTAAAATCTTGATTCAGAGATTAAGACTGAATTTTTCTAATAAACTTTGTTTTTCCGGTCACAGCCAACCAAAATTACTATATGCTAAATGCTTATATGTTAACTGTATTGACAGGAAGATTTTAGGCTAAAAACTGAGAAAAATCTGTGCTGGATATTAAGCAAATACGGGAAAATCCGCAATTAGTTCAAGAACGATTGAATAGTCGTAGTGGTAAATACGACATTGAACCGATTTTACAGTTGGATCGGCAGCAACGAGAACTAGAGGGGACACGCAGTCAACTCCAAGCTCGGAGCAACGAAATTGGTAAAATTGTCGGGCAAAAGATTAAATCTGGGATAAATCCTCAAGACCCAGAAATTCAGGCTTTGCGGGATGAAGGTAACTCTGTCAAAGCTACATTGAGTGAACTGGAACCCCAGGAAAAAGACCTCAAAGCTGAAATTGCCCAACTTGTGTTGGCACTTCCCAATTTACCAAGCGACTCTACACCCCTTGGTAAAAATGAGGAAGATAACGTAGAGGTGCGCCGTTGGGGTGATGAATACATTCCCCAAAATCCGAATATTCTCCCTCACTGGGAAATCGGCGAAAAGCTAGGAATTCTCAATGTTGAACGGGCTGTAAAAGTTGCCCAAAGTCGCTTTGTGACATTAATAGGTGCTGGTGCAGCATTAGAGAGGGCATTAATTCAATTGATGCTGACTCTTCATACTCAAGCTGGGTATGTGGAAGTCAGTCCACCGTTGTTAGTGAATACCGAGTCTTTGACGGCGACCGGTCAGTTACCCAAGTTTGCTGAAGAAAGCTTTAAATGCGCTGATGATGACTTGTGGCTGATTCCTACGGCTGAAGTCCCAGTTACAAATCTTTATCGGGGCGAAATTCTCGCTGCTGAAAACTTGCCTATCTACCACTGTGCTTTTACTCCCTGTTTTCGCCGCGAAGCTGGTAGCTATGGGCGCGATATGCGGGGATTAATTCGTCTCCATCAGTTCAATAAGGTGGAAATGGTGAAATTTGTCGAACCCAGTACATCTTTTGATGAATTGGAGAAATTGGTGGGGAATGCAGAAGCAATCTTACAGGCGTTGAAGTTGCCTTACCGAGTAGTAAATTTAAGTACTGGAGATTTGGGATTTGCCTCTACCAAAACTTATGATTTAGAGGTTTGGTTGCCCTCTTCTGGCAAATACCGCGAAATTTCTAGCTGTTCCAATACTATAGATTTCCAGGCGCGACGAGCTGATATTCGCTTCAAAGAAGCAGGGAAGAAAGGCACTCAGTTTGTACATACCCTCAATGGTTCGGGTTTAGCTGTGGGACGGACAATGGCAGCAATTTTGGAGAATTATCAACAACCTGATGGAACAGTGAGGATACCAGAAGCGCTGCAACCTTACTTGGGGCGTGAAGTATTGTAATTTGTAATTTGTCATCTGTCATTTGTCCTTTACCAATGCCCCATGCCCAATGCCCAATGCCCAATTAGAATGGAGATAACTATAGCTTAATATTTTCACTAATTTACTCTATGTCAGTTTTAGCAGCGATCGCAGTTTTGGCTGTTTTAATCTTGGTACACGAGTTGGGACATTTTGTTGCAGCCCGTTCTCAAGGCATTCTCGTTAACCGTTTTTCTTTGGGTTTTGGCCCAGTTCTTTTGAAGTATCAAGGTTCACAAACCGAATATGCTGTCCGCGCCTTTCCCTTGGGCGGCTTTGTGGGCTTTCCCGATGATGACCCCGATAGCGATGTTCCACCCAATGACCCAAATCTGCTGCGTAATCGTCCAATTTTAGACCGGGCGATCGTTATCAGTGCCGGAGTGATAGCAAATTTAATATTTGCCTATTTGGTGCTGGTTCTACAATTAGGCATCGTCGGCATTCCCAAGGAATTCAACTATAAAGCTGGTGTCGTTGTCCAGCCTGTTAATCAAGAATCTGTTGCCTACCAAGCAGGAATTCGGGAAGGAGATATTATTCTGGCTGTTAACGGTCAAGAACTCCCGGCTTCTGACAAGTCAACTCCTTTGCTGACAAAAGAAATTCAAACTCATCCAAATCAGCAAATCGAACTGAAAATTCAGCGTGAAAACCAACAACAATCCATAAAATTAACGCCAAAACAGGGAGCCGATGGCAAAGGTTTAGTTGGTGTGGCGCTTAGTCCCAATGCTACAGCAATTTATCGCCGTCCTAATAGTCCTTTTGAAATTTTCGGTCTTGCTGCTAACAGGTTTCAACAATTATTTGTTGGGACACTGAGCGGTTTTGGACAGTTGATTACCAACTTTCAACAAACTGCTGGACAAGTTTCTGGCCCAGTTAATATTGTCAAAATTGGTGCAAAATTAGCTGAGGACAATACTGTAAATCTGTTGTCTTTTGCCGCAATTATCAGCATTAACTTGGCTATTATCAATATTTTGCCTTTGCCAGCCTTGGATGGCGGACAACTGGCTTTCTTGCTGATTGAAGGCTTGCGCGGCGGTAAGCCTGTTCCGGCTCGCATTCAAGAAGGTGTAATGCAAACTGGTTTAGTGTTACTCTTAGGGTTAGGAATTTTTCTGATAGTTAAAGAAACTACTCAATTAACTAGCCAATTGGAGTGGGTACAAAAATTGTTCCAGTGAGCATTACCCGCAAATCTTTATCTAAAAAGCAACGGGCGATAGAAGTTTTAGCTCGCCTGAAGCGTCTTTATCCAGATGCTACTTGCTCTTTGAACTACTCAACACCAGTACAATTGTTGGTGGCAACTATTCTCTCTGCTCAGTGTACTGATGAACGGGTGAATAAAGTAACACCAGCTTTATTTGAGCGGTTTCCTGATGCTGCTAGTTTAGCGATCGCTGACTTGGTAGAATTAGAAAATTTGGTGCGTTCAACAGGGTTCTATCGCAATAAAGCCAAGAACATTCAAGCCGCCTGTCGGATGATTGTTAATGAGTTTGATTCTGTTGTTCCCAACCAAATGGAACAGTTGTTAAAGCTTCCAGGTGTGGCGCGAAAGACAGCAAATGTAGTTCTGGGTCATGGTTACGGCATTAATGTTGGCGTAACGGTAGATACTCACGTCAAGCGTCTATGCGAACGCTTGGGTTTAACTGAGCATAAAGACCCTGTTCGGATTGAGCAAGATTTAATGGTTTTACTGCCGCAGCCTGATTGGGAAAATTGGTCAATTCGGCTGATTTATCATGGTCGTGCTATTTGTAAAGCACGCTCTCCCATTTGCGTTGCTTGTGAGCTTGCCGATTTATGTCCTGCTGCGAATAAGCCAGTGGTTGTAGGGTAAGCAACACAAGTAATCCCAGAATTGATGGAGAAACTGTAGAATAGAGAACGGTGTCTTTAAATAAGTTCGAGAATAATGGCAAAAAAGAGCATGATTGAGCGCGAGAAAAAGCGCACTAGGTTGATAGAAAAGTATGCTGACAAGCGGGAAGCTCTTTTGGAAGAGTTCAAAAGTGCAGCATCTCCTCTGGATAAGTTGGAAATCCACCGCAAGATTCAACAGCTACCCCGGAACAGTGCGCCCACCCGCCACCGCAACCGTTGTTGGTTGACTGGTCGTTCTAGAGGCGTTTACCGCGATTTTGGGTTGTCTCGGAACGTGCTGCGCGAATGGGCACATGAAGGTCTTTTGCCTGGAGTTGTTAAGTCTAGTTGGTAGTCAACAGTCATTAGTCATTGGTAAATAACAAAGGACTAATGACAAATAACAAAAATTATTGACCACAACATTTATCAATTCCCAGACTCTCTAAGAGTAGATCGCTGACGGCGTTAGCGATCGCAAACTCTCCATAGAAGCTATTGGAAAAATCATACGACTGCATCTCTGTGACAATGGCAATTACCAGAGAACCAAGGTCGTTTTCTCCTTCCATCCGTTGACGCACAAAAATCTGTGCTGCTCGTTGGGCAATATTTTGGTTGACTGCTTCGGGGATAAATTCTGTATCTAGCCATCCTTGTAGGCGCTCTCGTAACCATTCACCTTCGAGCAAAGGGTTTTCAGGCGGGGGTAGGGTAATGGGTGGAATTGGTTGAGTCATCTTTTTTAAACGCAAAGGGACGCGGAGGGAAACGCAGAGGAACGCTGAGGTTGACTGTTAACATCAAATTGCGTTTCTCTGGTGTTTTTTTTATATTTATTTATGGAATATGATATCGCCGCTATTGTTGAGGGTTATGCACAAGGCTATTTTCTCATGGCTGATGAACACGATCGCCTGAGTTGGTACGGAAGTTGCGATCGGACTTTTATTCCTTTGGATGAACGGTTTCGCTACCCCAAGTCTTTACAGCGTGTCCTGAATCAAGAGCGTTTTAGTGTGGCGATTAATCGGGACTTTCAAGCTGTGGTGGCTGGGTGTGCTGACAGAGACACAACTTGGATTTCACCGGAATTACAAAAGATTTACTGGCTACTTTACCAGAGTGGTTATGCTTTTAGTTTTGAAACTTGGCAGGGTGACGAATTAGCTGGGGGAATTTTAGGGATTGTTATTGGTGGGGCTTTTATTGGAGAGTCGATGTTTTACAGGATTCCTGAAGGCTCAAAGGTAGCGATGGTAAAGTTGGTGGAAAGATTGCGCCAGAGAAAATTTGTGTTTTTCGATGCCCAAATGATGAATCCGCATTTGGAAAGATTTGGGGCTTATCAGGTTGAGGATGAAGAATATCAAGATTTACTTAAGCAAGCATTGCAATGTCGCTGTTTTTTACTATAAAAATAAATGCATTTCTCATTCATCTGTAATAAGCGATAATGGGCTTAACTGTTTATTTATTGTTCATTAAGCCTTCATGCAGTTTGAATGGGACGAAACAAAGAATCTTGAAAATATTCGTAAACATCGAATTGATTTTGCAGATGTCCCCGGAATGTTTAATAATTCCATGCTGATTGAGCTTGATGAGCGTTTTGATTATGGCGAAGATCGCTGGATCGGAATCGGTTTTTTAGGCAACGGTGTAGCGGTTGTCGTTTGGACAGAACGGCAGAACAACATAGTCCGCATTATCTCAGCACGAAGGGCAAACCGATATGAGCGTCAACGACTTGAACAATACCTCACGTACTGATTGGGCTGCATTAGAGGCGATGACGGATGAGGACATTGATTACTCAGACATCCCACCATTGAGCGATGAGTTTTTTGAAAATGCCACGCTGAGGATTCCCGCAACACGAGCTAGTGACCTGATTGAGTTAGATTCAGAAGTGATAACGTGGTTTCGTAAACAAGGTGCAGAGTACAAAACACTGATTAACTCAGTTTTACGCCGTTACATTGAAAACAGTGGCGATCAAGGCGCAGGCTAACAATAATTTTACAGCGAACGCTCTACCTCTTACTTTTAAAATATAAGGTTGGGTAGAAGAATGGACTTACCCAACATATTCTTGCACTCACAATCTTAAACATTCCAGCATGAGAAGTGCGATGTCTACGACGGGCTACGCCTACGCAGGATTTATCATTCATTTGAAATAAGCGATAATAATTAACTATTTGTGTATTGTTCATTAAAGCTTCATGATTGTAATTGTAAACAAAATCCATGCCCAGGAAAATTCGGGAATTAAAAGCTCAAATTGGGCGTGAAGGATTTGTTTATCTGCCTAAGCGTGGTAAAGGTAGTCATGAGCGTTGGCTACATCCTTTGCTCAAAAAAACACTAACAATTCCCGGTAAGGATGGAGACGATGTGCCAATCTACCTAGAAAAACAGTTAGCAAGTTTATTGACTGAACTCCAAGAGTTAAGGGAGGACAAGGATTTATGAATCGATACAGTATGATTCTTCAATGGTCTGATGAAGATCAGCTTTTCCTAATCACGATTCCAGAGTTTGCTGATCGCGTTATTATGCCTTGCACTCATGGCAAAACCCGTGAGGAAGCTATTCATAATGGCGAAGAAGTGATTGAAATGTACTTGGAAGCTTGGCAAGTAGAAGGTGAATCTATTCCTGAACCTAGCACGCTGCAAATTGCCTGATTACGATATAAAGTGTTGATAGAAGTTACCGGAGATAAGCGATCGCACTTACAAATCCCTTACACTTTTTCTTCAGTAACTAATGTCAGACTAACCCATTCGCCTTTATCGTTATAGCTGCGAATCATCCTCTGGCGCAGATTTGACTGGATTAACCAACCCGCTTCTAAGAATAACGGTTGACGTAATTGCACCTTGAGGGTAGAAGTTGCAGAAGCGCCATCAGGTAACAATAATACTTGTACCTGCTTTTCGGGATCTTGGTCAAAAAGAACGATGGAACCTTTGATAGTAGCAGTTGAGGTAATTGTACGTTCCCCAAAAGAGGTACTTTGAATTAATCGCCCAGCATCATCAAGTTCTATTTTCAAAGTTGTAGAGTAAATATCAGGCGAGCGCAAATCTCGATATATTGTTATTGCTTGACCTTGCCATTCACCCAACAAATCATTTATCTGCAAGGGTAGACGTTCTGTTGCTGGGGTTCCTGCTAAATGTTCTCGAATTAGAACTAATCTACTTAACTGACTTGTCTTATCAAACAGTTGCACTAGACGCAAGCGCCGATTTTCATGAACAAAAGCAAGTTCTGCCCCAAATTCGGAAAATGGCCCTAGCTGAATTACACCTTCAGAAAATGAACCATTTTCAAAAAAAAGTAGACCCCCTCCCACGGAACTATATTCTTTAACTAAATCATCTCGTCCCGAACGGCACAAAGTTAAACGCACTGTTTGGTTATTGTTCAAACCTTCTAGGGAAAGATGGCTAGGAGTATCGGTCAGAAGTGTACCTTCGGGAGAAAAGTTGGTAAATGAACCTTCCCATACACCGAGATTTTGCAGAAAACATTCCCATTGCGATTTCATAAGGTTTTGTCATTAGTCATTTGTCATTTGTCCTTTGCAATGCCCAATGATTAATGATTAACCTTTGGCAAAACGTCGGACAGCGAATAAGCTTCCTATTAATCCTACAGCTGCACCAAAGCTTAAGAGAATCAGGGGCAATAGTAATATTTCTCTTGGAGTAAGTTGCACCCCGTCGGTGATAGCTTGAATAAACTCAGGTTGATTAGCTAGCAACTTACCGAGAAACTGTTGAATTACAGAAATAAAACTCCAAGCGATCGCACCACCAACCAAACCAAAAGCAATTCCTTGTAAAATAAACGGCAGGTAAATCCAAACGGAAGTTGCTCCCACTAATTGCATAATTTCAATTTCTTGCCGTCGCGCCATGACAATCAGCCGAATTGTCGTGGTAGTCACTGCGATCGCTGTTAAAGTCAGAATAATCGTAATTGTTAAAGTAATCCAGTTCAGACCTTGGTGCAATTGGGCAATGCGTTTGACTGCTTCATCCACATACTGCACCGTTTCAACTCCTGTTAACTTAGCCAGTTGCGTTGCTAAAGTTGGTACAACTTGAGAATTACGCGCTTTCACCTTCATCTCATCAACCAAAGGATTCTCACCTAGCTGCTGGGTAGCACCTTCAATATCAGAAATTCTCATTTCCTTAACTAACTTAGTCCAAGCCTGCTCTTTGGTAATCGTTTGTATCGCCGCCACCTCTGGCATTTTTGCGATCAGTGGCTCAATGCTTTCGGCTTGCGTATCTGGTTCGAGATAAACTGAAACTTCTAGCTGGCTACCGAACTGATAAAGGAGTTTTTCAACTTGCCAAGAGGTTTGCAAACTCAAGCCAAATAAAAACAGTAACACCGTAACAGTACTTACAGCTGCCCAATTCATCCAACCTCCCCGCAATAAACCGAGGAAAGTTTCTTTGAGCAGGTAGTCAAGTTTGGTGAAAGACTTAAACATAATTCGTAATTCGTAATGACGCTCGATGACTCGCTAACGCTACGCTAACGTAATTAATAATTCCCAATTCCTAATTCCCAATTCCCAGCTTGATAGAATTAGAGTAGTAAGAATTTTCACCACTAGCCATCAAGACTCATGCCCTCTGAAATCGCTGTAGAGAAAAAAAAGTTAAAAAATCCACCTTTGGAGCTTCATTATTTAGGCGATCGCGTGCTGCGTCAAGCTGCAAAGCGAATTGCGAAAGTAGATAACGAACTTCGCCAGATGGTGCGCGAAATGCTGCAAACCATGTACAGCAAAGATGGCATTGGTTTGGCTGCGCCCCAAGTGGGAATTCACAAACAACTAATTGTTATCGACCTGGAACCAGAAAATGCCGCTAATCAGCCCTTGGTGTTGATTAACCCCACTATCAAACAGGTAAGCCGCGACATCTCTGTTGCTGAAGAAGGATGCTTGAGCATTCCCAACGTATATCTAAACGTAAAGCGCCCCGAAGTCGTGGAAATCGCCTATAAAGACGAGTATGGTCGTCCCCGGACATTAAAGGCTAATGACTTGTTAGGACGCTGCATTCAGCACGAGATGGATCACCTTAACGGCGTGGTATTTGTAGACCGTGTAGAAAACTCCTTGACTTTAGCCCAGGAGCTATCTAAGAATGGCTTCTCGTATCAAGCGGTGAAACCAATAGTATAGGGGATTAGTAGTGTATTTAACTCCAAAAAGCGGTTTATTTCTGGGTGGTTCTTGTGTAAGTGCGATCGCAGCTGTCGGTTCTGTTTTTGAACTCAGCTACGGACGACCAGATTTTGGTTTCACAGCCACTGCGATTATCTTGGCATTGAGCATTCCACTCACAGGATTATTTTTCTTTGCCGCAGTGAAGGACGCAAGGGCTAACATGAAATAAGCATCAGGTATATAAAAAAGGTAAAAGGGTGAAACAAAGGTAAAGTTTATCCTTTTACCTTTTATTTTTATAAATGAAGGCAGGAGGCAGGAGGTAAAAGGCAAGAGGAAAACAGCGCTCTGTACTGAACTCTCGCAAGAAAACGGAAAGCTAACGCAACAGTAACTTCAAATAATTACAGGGTCGAACCTCCTACTAATTTCATTTGCTCTTCTTGCCCCCTGCCCCCTGCCCCCTGCCTCCTACCTCCTGCCCCCTGCCCCCTTCAATCTGGATCTTCCACTGCGCCTAAAGCTTTCAGCGTCACTAACTGCGCTACGGTTAACCCTGTTACCCCGGTAATATTCATTTTTTCATAGGGTCGTAGCGATCGCAGTGTTTTTCGACACTCACCTGTCAATACATCCCAAAGCTTAATTGTCTCATCTTGGCTACCGCAAATCAGGGTTTGACCATCGGGACTAAAGGCAACTGACCTGACCCAATTTGCTCCCTGCAAGGTTTTGAGGCACTTACTAGTATGGACATCCCATAATTTTACCGTTTGGTCTGCACTGCCACTAGCTAAAAGCTGACCATCGGGACTAAAAGCAACTGACCATACCCGATTAGTATGTTCTTGTAAAGTTGTGAGGCACTGCCCATTATGGACATCCCATAACTTCACAGTTTGGTCGTCACTGCCACTAGCCAAAAGCTGACCATCGGGACTGAAAGTAACTGACCTGACCCGATTACTATGTCCCTCCAAAATTTGGAGGCATCGTCCTGTATGAATATTCCATAACCTGACTCTTTGGCTTTCACTGCCACTAGCCAAAGTTTGACCATCGGGACTGAAAGCAACCGATCTTACCCAACTAGTATGCCCTTGTAAGGTTCTGAGGCGTTTTCCAGTGTGAACATCCCATAATTTCACTGTTAGGTCATCACTGCCGCTAGCTAAAATTTGACCATCAGGACTGAATGCAACTGACCTAATTCGATTGGTATGTTCCTGCAACCTTTTGAGGCATTTTCCAGTGCGGACATTCCATAATTTCACAGTTTGTTTTTCACTGCCACTAGCCAAAGTCTGGCCATCGGGACTGAAGGCAAGCGACCGTACCCAACTGTTATGCCCCTGCAAAATTTTGAGGCATTTATCGTTACGCACATCCCATAATTTCACAGTTTGTTTTTCACTGCCACTAGCCAAAGTTTGACCATCGGGGCTGAAAGCAACTGACCTGATTCGATTGGTATGCCCCTGTAAGCTTGTCAGGCATTTTCCTGTGTGGACATCCCATAATTTCACTGTTTGCTTCTCACTACCACTAGCCAAAGTTTGACCATCGGGGCTAAAAGCAACTGACATTACCCGATTGCTATGCCCCTGCAAGGTTATGAGGCATTTTCCGGTTTGGACATCCCATAACTTCACTGTTTGGTCGTCACCACCGCTAGCTAAAATTTGTCCATTAGGGCTGAAGGCAACCGACCATACCCGATTGCTATGTCCCTGCAAGGTTGTCAGGCATTTTCCTGTGTGGATATCCCATAACTTTACTGTTTGGTCGTCACTACCACTCGTTAAAATTTGACCATCGGGACTGAATGCAACTGACCTTACCCAACTGCTATGCCCCTGCAAGATTTTGAGACATTTTCCCGTTTGGACATCCCATAATTTTATTGTTTGCTTTTCACTGCCACTAGCCAAAGTTTGACCATCAGGACTGAAGGCAACTGACCTGACTCGATTGGTATTTCCCTGCAAAGTTTTGAGGCATTTTCCCGTGTGGACATCCCATAACTTCACAGTTTGATCTTCACTGCCACTAGCTAAAATTCGACCATCGGGACTGAAGGCAACTGACCTTACCCAATTGCTATGTCCCTGCAAAGTTGTGAGACACTTACCATCTTGGACATCCCATAACTTCACTGTTTGGTCATCACTGCCACTAGCTAAAATTTGACCATTGGGACTAAAGGCAACTGATTTTACCCAGCTACTATGTCCAGTAAAAGTAAAAAGTAGCTTTCCATCTTCAACTTGCCATAAGTAAGTTTTGCCATCAGCATCACCTGTAGCTAAAAGTTTTCCATCTGGGCTAAATGCCACTGACGAAATACTCACTAATGTTTCTGCAAAAACGGACTTAGTTAAATCAGCGTTGGCAAAATTCACATGATGCAAATTCACACTTTGTAAATATGCTTGCCAAACAGTCAGATTAGAAAAGTCATAGCCGCTTAAATCAGTTTGTAGCTGACAAAGCATATTGAGCAGATTTCCACCTGCATATCCTGCTGCTTGTGGAGTCTTATTTTGCAGAGAAAATAAAATTTTAGATAGGTGATTTTCTAGATTTTTAGTAAATCTAAAAATTGTTAACAACCTATCTATAACTTGCTTAACAATAAGGGTAATTTGAGCGTTACGAATATAATCTTTGGCCGTTGCTTCCATTAAAGCATGGCTCATAAATAGTTTAATCCCATTATTAGTAATTTCGTGACAAACTTCTTCAACTAATCGATCAGTCATATACTCCATCACCACAGACTGGAGCGTGAAAAGTGCTGTTCTTTGTTCAATTAGCGATCGCCTACGTAGTGATTCTAGCGCCTCCATTACTTCCCTTTTTTGCAAGGGACGCACAATATCATCTAGCAATTCTTCCAGAGAAACTAACTCACGCTTGATTGCCAGCCAATAAATTATTTCTTTTTCTACCTCTGACAACCGCTCAAATTGCTGATCTAATAAATTCCGGGTGTCACCAAAAATTATCTCTCCTTCAGCAATAAAGGCAGCGATATCACCATCAAATAACTCCCGAATTGGCTCAGAAACCAGTTTTAATGCTAAAGGATTACCTGAATACTTCTCAATCAGTTTGCTCCATTCCTGCTGTGAACCAAATAATCCTTTGTCTTGGAGAATTTCTTGCCCTTCTGTTTCTCCCAAGCCAACTAAGGATAATGTTCTGACTGGTGATGCTTCTCCTTCTAAAGGGGCAAATTCTTTTGGTTTTTCTCTCGAAGTCAGCACCAAGCAGCTTTGATGTGGTTCCTCGCCTATCCGTTGGAGTAGTTGACTATAATCTTCATATTCATGTCTATATTCTCCGGCGCGATCGCCTTCTTGTAAAATAGTCTCTGCATTATCTAATACCAAAAGACAACGACGCTCGCGCAAATAATTAATCAACAGTGTTACTCGATCATCTACAGTTGCTGGCAATTCCGTTTCTCTTTCGTCAGATAAAAACCGAATCAGGTTTGCCAACATCACTAAGACGGGTGGCGCATTGCGGAGACTTCGCCAAATCAGGTATTCAAAATTCTCCTGAACTTCCTTCGCTAATTTCACAGATAAGGCAGTTTTGCCAATTCCACCCATGCCCAATATTGCCACCATTTGGCAGTTATCCTTGATTAACCACTGCCTTAGCTGAGATAATTCTGCTACACGTCCATAAAAAACGCAGATACCAGGCGCTTGTCCCCAATCTTGGTGGTGTTTGGCAATGGGTTTCTCATTCAATGAAGATGCTTGATATTCAAATTCGATAACTTGTTGTAACTTAGTGAGTTTACCTGGCCCGCTACCAGTAACATTAAATTTCTTGTAAACTTCGCTTAATCTTTTGCGTACAGCCTCGGCGCTGATTGTCAATTCCTTTGCGATCGCATTTGGCGATTGTCCTTGAACAGCATATAAAAAGACCTCCACCTCGCTGCTAGACAAGCATCGTTTTTGGGCTAAAGCTAAAAGAACCTTTTCAGAAATCACACTCACCTTTACACTCACGCTCGCTACACACCAATGTTACCTCACTAGGTGAGACAACATTACTGCTAAAAGTGAGCATTCAATAATTTTCTCTCTAGTTTACCTTGATCTAGGTAACTTAGTTACTTTATAGTGAATCTAACAGCTTAAAATGGTAACTTAGTAAGGCTACGGACAAAAGACTTACGCAATATCTTTTTGAAACTCTAATTTCTACGCTTCTCTACAAGAGACTTCTCTTGCAGAGACGCTAACGCGAACACCAACGTGAACGGAAACTAGGTTTATTTCATAATTTTGCGTAAGTCCTGTGAGTAATAAGTAAAGGCAAAAAACGTCGATTCTTAAAAAGGAGAATTGCGAGGGTTCAATGCGCGTAGTGCGTATTATGTGCGATTACGGGCATTGAGCGCCTAATTTTAATATCAAGATTGCCCTAGCAATTGATTTAAGGAGCTTAATTTTTCATTATCTGCAAATATCAAGCCCACATTCCGCAGCATTCCAACTGTAACTCTTGAGTAGGACTGTTGTTTAGCTTGGCTTGGTGAGAGCAACGCTGTGGGTATTAGCTGTTTCCTTAGTGTGGTCGGGGAAGCACTACCTGCTACCTAGATTCAACTTTCAAAACAGGAAAAAAACTATGAAACCCAGTCTTAAAGACAACGATAATTTGCTGTTCAGATGGTTTTGCAAAGGACTCAAGTATTTTCTGCTAGCGCTACTGGGCGTTGCAGTGGTCTTTGTTGTGTCTCAGACTTTTAGGGCTGACATGATAGTTAGGATACTTTTATCCGAAATTCTCTGGATATGGGTTGCAAGGATAGCAATTTCCTTAATCTGCCTATTTGCGATCGCCATGATTATTGAGTCTTGGAGTTAACAGTTGAAATAGCAGACATGAGAGCTATAACAGTTCTCAATTGCATATAATACAGACTACTCGTAGGGGTACAAGCAATGCTGTACCCTGCATTCAAACCAAAACTGCTATATCTGTGAAGGCGGTAAAAAATATCCGTTTTTTACAGATAGCCTACCAATGGTGAGTTGCAGACCAGAAATTACTTCTAAAATAGAAGAATGCTGTCAACTACTACTCAACTACTGCGACTGTCTCAAGGACAACTCAACTTATTAGAAGCTTGTCCGCGTAAATTCCAACATACCTATCTAGAAAAACTCAATTCGCCCTCAAATCCAGAACAAGAAGAACGGCAAACTTTGGGTAGCCGTTTTCACTTGCTAATGCAGCAGCGAGAAATGGGTTTGCCAATTGATAGTTTCCTGCAAGCAGATGCTAAACTGCAAAGCTGGATGCTAGCTTTTGCCGATGCAGCCCCAGAAATTTTAACGTCTGCATCTGATAATCAAACTTTCCGTGAGAGTGAACACTACCGAACTCTGCAAGTTGAAGATTATTTGCTAACAGTTGTCTATGATTTATTGATTGCAGATAACCAACAAGCGCAAATTCTCGACTGGAAAACTTATCCGAAACCACCCAATAAACGCAAGTTAGAATCCAACTGGCAAACACGGCTTTATCTGTATGTATTGGCAGAAACTAGCGACTATTTACCAGAAAATATTTCCATGACTTACTGGTTTGTCCAATCTGAGGGGAAGCCGCAAAATATTAAATTTAATTACAATACTGTTCAACACAAACAAATAGCAAACAAACTTAATCAACTATTAAGTCAGTTAACGCGTTGGTTGGAAGATTACCAAAATAACCAGCAGTTTCCTCAAGTAGTGGAGGGTAGCAAAACTTGTGATTCTTGTCAGTTTGTTAAACGGTGCAATCGCACACAAACTACTGAAGAAGCAGTGAAAGACTCATTGCCAAATTTTGACAACATTCAAGAAGTCTTACTCAATCCCATGTATTAGAGGATGTTTGTCAAGTTCAATAGGGGTATAAAATTACAATTTCTAAATTTATGTCAAGTTTAGACGAAACAGAAGCGATTTATGTCCGCGAATTAGGAATTGATGACATTGCTCCCATTTATCATTTGGGAGAAGGGTTATTTACCAGCGATTTATATCCTTATTTATACCGCACCTGGGACGAATGGGAGGTAATTGGGCTTTACAACACCGATCCAGAATACTGTCTTGTGGCCGAAACAGACGGAGAATTAGCAGGATTCATTTTGGGAACCATCATCACCAAAGCATCCTGGACTTACGGTTACATTTTATGGCTAGGAGTTAGCCCGAAATATCAGCGTCGGGGAGTAGCAGACAAGTTGGTTGATAAAGTCGTCGCCCGAATGATTGAAGATGGGGCGCGGTTCATGCTGGTAGATACTGATCCCACCAATACTTCAGCCTTAAAGTTTTTTAACCGCAAAGGTTTTGGTAATACTCGCCAGCATATTTTCTTGTCGATGAATTTAAGCAAGCATGAATATTATGGCAGATTGATTGATTACGAACACCAAAAAGCTGAAAGAGCAGGTTACAAGCGATCGCGCCCGGCAATTCGCGCCCGTAAACCTGATAGCATCGCCAATGAAGTAGTCCTCAATCCCCTAGCAGGTGAATCTCAAACAACTAAGGATCAATCATCAATCTAACAGTTAAAAGTTAGGTTGACTGTTGACTGTTGACCGTCAATGGATTAAAAAGGCGTCTCTTATCCCAGAAAGAGAATATTGGGTTTTCACTGCGCCTTTTTATAAATCAAAACTTTTAACTCCTAACTTTAGTATGCCAGAACAACAGCAGTGGACTATAGCAGCAACCGAACAACTCCCAGAGTGGTTTATCCAAGCGGTGAAACAGAATACACCTGCATCAAGTGGAATATATGCAGCACAATTGTTGTGGCAACGCGGAATTAAAGATCATCAACAATTAACAGCTTTTATCAATCACAAAGCTTATCAACCAGCGAGTCCGTTTGAGTTTGGGCAAGAAATGCACTTAGCGATCGCACGGTTGCAACAAGCATATAATACCAAAGAAAAAATTGCCATCTGGGGAGACTTTGATGCTGATGGTATTACCGCCACATCCGTCCTTTGGGATGGATTAGGGCAATTTTTCAAACAAAATACTCAGTTAATTTACTACATTCCCAATCGCCTGAAAGAATCACACGGACTTAATAATCAAGAGATTGATAACCTAGCAAAACAAGGTTGCAAATTAATTGTTACTTGCGACACAGGTAGCACAAACATTGAAGAAATTATCTATGCTAAACAACTAGATATAGATGTAATAGTTACAGACCATCACACCTTACCCGCCGAACGCCCACCCGTTGCAGCAATCATCAATCCCCGCTATTTGCCAAAGGAACATCAGCTGTTTAATCTTTCTGGGGTAGCGGTAGCTTATAAATTAGTTGAGGCACTATATCAAAGTCTGCCGAATATTGCAAAATATCCGTTAGAGGATTTATTAGATTTAGTAGCAGTAGGATTAATTGCCGACTTAGTGCAGTTAAGCGGAGATTGTCGCTATTTAGCACAGTTGGGAATTCAACGACTGCAAGCAGATTTTCAACAGCCGTCAGCAGCGCGTCGGCGTCCGGGGGTGGGGCGATTATTAGAATTGTGCCAAAAAAATGGCGATCGCCCCACAGATATTTCCTTTGGTTTGGGACCAAGAATTAACGCCGTCAGCCGCATCCAAGGCGATGCCAGTTTTTGCGTTGAATTATTAACTAGCCGGGATACCAAACGTTGTAACGAACTAGCCGAAGTTACAGAACTCGCAAACACCCGCCGCAAATCTTTGCAAAAAGATGTGCAAGCACAAGTAGCACAGAAACTTACTCAATTAGACTTATCAACCACCAGCGTCATAGTCCTAGAAGATGCCCAATGGCCTGCGGGCGTATTAGGCTTAGTTGCTGGACAGGTAGCACAAGAAACAGGTCGCCCGACTATTTTGTTAAGTACGGAAGGGAGTGGGGAATCGGGAGTAGGGAGTGGGGAAGAAGATTCCGCCCCTACTTCCTACTCCCTACTCCCTACTCCCTTAGCAAGGGGTTCCGCCCGTTCGGTGAATTCTGTCGATTTATACCAACTGCTGAAAGACCAAGCACATCTGTTACATCGCTTTGGAGGACATCCCTTTGCAGCAGGTTTGAGTTTGTTGGTGGAGAATATTCCTTTATTTACAGCAGCGATTAATCAGCAGTTACGGCAATCTTTAGGTAGTACAACTCTAACGCCAACCGTGCAAGCAGACTTGACGGTAACAGTAGCAGACTTGGGGAAAGAGTTATTTTTAGAACTGAAACTGCTAGAACCTTGTGGAATGGGTAATCCTGTTCCGAAATTGCTAATTCAAAATTGCTGGTTTGAAAATGCTTGGCATCGCAATCAGCAAGATTGGCAAGGGAAAAAGGTACAGTACATTAAAACCGAGTTTGACATTCGAGATGATTCCGGCAGAAGTGCTTTTCCTGGTATATGGTGGGGACACTACAAAGATGAATTGCCCATAGGAAGGTGTGATTGCATAGCAGAATTAGATTACAACACCTTCAAAAAACGTTATGAAATCAGATTAATTGCCGTGCGTGCAAGTGTTAACTCAGCACTAAGCACTCAGCATTCGCCACTCATCTTAGACTTACGAAATCAAGAACACTCAGAAAAGACTACGACCTGCTACGCTAACACAAGCCAAGACAGGCTCAACGCCCCACTAACAGCATTGATTCTTGAAGATTGTCCCACGAATTGGGATAATTTGCGCGTGTGGTTGCGGCGATCGCTTTACAATCAGCAACAATTAGCGATCGCTTGGTCTAAACCTAACCACCAATCACCTAATCAAATTTGGCTAACTCTTGTCGGAATTGCCAAATATCTTAGCCGCACTAATCAACCAGTTACCCGCGTCCAACTTTTAGAGAAAATCGGCATTAGTGACCAAACCTTACTTGTAGGCATCAAAGCTTTAAAATCTTTAGGGTTCACAGTCAAACGAGAAGATAATTATTTACAAATTACCTGGCATCCAAGCGATAGTGCAGAAAACCTTGCCGATGCAGCAGTAGCAAGATTTTTAGCTGCTGTCCGAGAAGAACAATTTCAGCAACAGTATTTTGCCCAAGTGCCTTTATCTACTATTGTTGCGATCGCAAGCTATGATAACTTGGTTTAAAAAATGTCATTACATAGAAATTAGTGGGTTTGATATATTCTTAGCGGCTAGTGTTCAACATCGGTTAATATGACTAATCGCGCTCTAGCTGAAGTCTTAAAATTTACAGTAATACTTGATGTTTAAGTTGTAATTATGCTAACCAGTGTTGACCGTTTATTATTTGTCCGGCGAGTCCCAATTTTTAAGGAATTGCGGGATGATTTTATTGTGCGGCTCACTTCAGTAATGAATGAATTGTCATTTCCGGCTAATTACACCATCTTTCGTCAGGGAGAAGAAGGGCGATCGCTCTATATTGTTGTGTCAGGAAAAGTTAAAGTTCACATCGGCAATAAACAACTTGCAGAGGTGGAACAGGGAAAATACTTTGGTGAGATGGCAGTATTTGATACTCAACCACGTTCTGCTAGCGCAACGACTTTGGAACCTTGCGAATTTTTAGAACTGACGCAAGAGCAACTTTATGATGCGATCGAAGAAACTCCTGAAATTGCAGTGAATATCATCCGTGAATTATCCCGTCTGATTCGGAAGTTGAATGATGATATGAATGTGACTTCTTTACGGAGTTAATAATCAAGTCAATCTTGAACAGTCGAAAGTTTAATTTTTACTAGCCCTGGCGACTAGAAGTCGCGGCTACACAGACAAAACCCACCTCTGTGGGTTAAAAAATCTATTTAGAAAATATTATTTGATAGTTTTTAATTTACTCTACTGGGTTCTGCGTATGTTGAAATCTACGTTTCTATAGATGTTATTTTGCGGCATTCTTTAAGAAACTGCTGGGGAATTTCTATACTTTCTCCCCAGTGTAAATGAACATAAGAAGCATGAACATTTGCAGGTAAACCCCATCCTTCACATCCCATATTTTCGTCACAATCGTAGCGAGAAGTTTCAAATAGGGGCTGAGTGGGAGTTAAGGTTAAATGGGAACGATGAAATTCATGTCCATAAACATTTGTCCCTGCTTTCACTAACAAATTATCTTGCAAAGCTATTGCACGGCGATAGCCCAGAGTTAAACGCCCACCCATGACAGCAGATGTCGGTAAAACTCCTGCCATCGACCAAGATTTACCCTGAAAATCGATGATTTGCTCACATAAATACATCAATCCTCCGCATTCGGCAACTGTCGGCATTCCTTGAAGAATTGCTGTTTTCACTGCATCACGAACGCTGGTATTTTCTGCTAGTTGCTGGGCAAAAACTTCCGGGAAACCACCGCCAAAATACATTCCCTGCACATCTTTTGGTATTGCAGCGTCTTCTAAGGGACTCCAAAAAACCAGTTCTGCGCCAAGTTGTTGCAGTAAATCGAGATTGTCTTGATAGTAGAAATTAAAAGCGCGATCGCGGGCTATTGCAATCCTAACTGGTAATGAGGTGGATAAAGAAGATGAGACAGAGGTGGGAAGTGGTTTCGATTTTAATAAAGGTAATAAGCGTTGCCAATCGAAGCAAGTATCTCCTAAATCGGCGAGGCGATCAATTAAAGCATTGAGTTCGGGAAGTTCTGCTGTAGGTACTAAACCCAAATGGCGATCGGGAATTGTGATGTTATCTTGACGGCGCAGTACGCCGAGAATGGGTAATTGTAAGGGTTGTAGAGAATCTTTCAGTAGAGAGAGATGGCGATCGCTCCCGACGCGATTTAATACTACCCCAGCTATTTTAATTCGGGGATCAAAAGACTGGTAGCCGTGAGCGATCGCAGCGACAGAACCAGATAAACGACTACAATCAATCACCAACACCACAGGTAAATCTAAAAGCCGCGCGATGTGTGCCGTACTTGCAAAGTCTGTTGATTTTTGGTTTTCTTGCCCATGCCCAATTCCGTCAAATAACCCCATCACCCCTTCTACTAGAGCATATTCGTTCAGTTGACTATGACGGGCAAAACATTGCTGAACGTAGGCTTCGGAAGTCAACACTGGGTCTAAATTGCGACAAGGACGACCAGTTACGTGTTGATGAAACATCGGATCAATGTAGTCTGGGCCTACCTTGAAAGATTGCACCAGGCGATCGCGACGACGTAAAGATGCTAAAAGGGTGAGCGTAACTGTTGTCTTGCCCACCCCACTACGTTCTCCAGCAATGATTACAGACATAAAAAAAGTTAGGAGTTGAGAGTGAGAAGTTATGAATTATAACTCTTAACTTCTAACTCCTAACTCCTAACTTTTAATTCGCCGATTTAAAAATATTCGCTGTCACTCCCAGGCTTTCTTCAAAAAGTGACTCGCGGCCCCAGCGTTGCACCTGCTGACTCAGCAAAGCTTCTGCCTTTTGTTCCGAAAGTGAAGTCACCTGTTGAAACAGACCGGCAGATTGAGCGCCACCGTGGGTTTCCATCCGCATACAACCACCAGTTTCTGAGCAGATAACTGTACCACAGTCTGCCTGGGGATTCGTCGAGCTGAGGCGCAGGGCAATCAAATCACCAACAATATCGCCTACATCAGCAACTGGAACTCCTGCTAACTCTGCTTCTACTTGTCGCTGCTCTTGAGCAATAAAACGGATGCGAGTGATGTCATAATCACCGCTTTCCTTTTCATAAGAAACTGGCTGCCATTGCAACCGACTTGCTAACCAACCCAAAAACAGCAAAGCTTGGGCGGGATTGCCTTTTTCATAATCAATCGTAACGCGGTCAATTTCTTTGAGAGCGGCGCGACGATTAGGTGAGTCGTAGGCTTCAGCTGTCAATTCCTGCCATGATGCGAGGCGACGCCAGTTCAAGTCAGCTAAAGGTACACCCGTTTCTACCAACTCTTCTAGGTGTAGTAAATCACTTTCTGGCTCGTTAAAATTGCAAGAATCTACAATCACATTATTGCAGATTGCTGCTAGGCGCTTAAATAGGCCGTTGTTAGGATCTGGTGTTGCCTTCCACCAGAGAAACTTTGGCAAGCCGCCAATCAACAAGGCTGGAATCATACCACCGATGCGTTCTAAAGCAGCAGCAGTTCCACTGAGAGTGATATATTCGCAGCAGATAAGTGTGCTTGACGATTGCTTTTGGATGGGGCAATAGGCAGAAACTTGAGCCTTAACCCCTTCATCTTCGCCAGCAATAGGAAATAGCGCAATGATGCGGCAGGGGTTGCGGAGAGCGATTTCATCGGCAATTCTGGGGCTACCGCTACTTAACCCAGCAGCAGAATGTTCACCTCCAGTCCCACCTCGCTGACCTTTAGCGAATTCTTCTCGTAATATAGCCAGAGTTTCTTGTGTTGCTGTTCCAGTTTCTGGCAGTTTATGTTTCTTTTGGAATTCCCGCAATGCTGCCACCATCTGTGGCCCTAAAATCCCATCAATTGGGCCGTTGTAAAATCCCAAAGCAGCCAACAAATACTGAGTTTCTTCTGGTTCGTAGACTACTAAAGTAAATGTTGTTGCCCTAGTAGCACTGGGAAGTCCACCGTCCTCGCCAGTAATACCGTAACTTTGCCAAATTTGATTGAGTTCGGCATCTATTTCGTTAAGCGAAATATCTTTCGGTGCTTGGAGTGAGTAAATTGTAGAAGCTTGGAGAGCCATAGTAGTTTTAGATTTGTCATTTGTGATTCGTCATTTGTCATTTGTCATTTGTCATTCGTCATTTGTTTTTACTAGTGACTAATGACTAATGACTAATGACTAATATTTACAGTCTGCGCCAGCGACGGCCATCCTGGTTAATTAGGAGTTCTGCTTGTTCTGGTTCCCAAGTACCTGCTTCGTACTGGGGAATATTATTAGGATCGGCGGGTGCATCCCAAACGGAAAGGGCTGGTGTTACTACTTGCCAAGCTGCTTCTACTTCATCCGCCCGTGTGAACAATGTTTGATCGCCCATCATACAATCAAGGAATAGGCGATCGTAGGCATCGGATGTTGCTTGGATGCCAAAGGAACCATAACTAAAGTCCATGTCAACAGAACGAGTGCGGAATTCTGCTCCAGGCATTTTGACATCAAAACGCAAGGAAATACCTTCATTGGGCTGAATTCGCATCGTCAAAATATTGGCGTTTGTCTGTTGGGCAGCAGATTGGAACATCCGAGACGGAACTTCACGGAAGTGAATGGCAATCTCACTCACTTTTTTTGGCATCCGCTTTCCGGTACGCAAGTAGAATGGAACACCTTTCCAGCGCCAGTTATCCACCAAAAACTTCATCGCTACATAGGTGGGTGTGCCGGAGTTGGGGTCAACACCTGGTTCTGTCCGATACCCTGGCACTGCTTGACCTTTCATCCAGCCAGCACTGTATTGCCCACGAACTGCTGACCGCGACAGATTGTGAACATCAGCTAAACGAGTAGCTTGGAGTACCTTCACTTTTTCTGTACGGATACTATCAGCATCCATTGCGTTGGGTGCTTCCATCGCTGTTAAGCAGTAAAGTTGCATGAGGTGATTTTGCAACATATCCCGCAGTGCGCCGGCGCTTTCATAATAACCAGCCCGGTCTTCTACACCCACGGTTTCTGCTACGGTAATTTGTACGTGGTCAACAAATTGACGATTCCACAAGGGTTCAAAAATGGCATTGGCAAAGCGAAACACCAGCAGATTCTGGACTGTTTCTTTACCTAAGTAGTGGTCAATGCGGTATACTTGATGTTCTTTGCAATATTTCTGTACCACTTGGTTAAGACTCTGGGCAGAGGCCAAGTCCCGACCAAAGGGTTTTTCAATTACTAGACGATGTTTGTAGGCATCTTCTAGCATCCCACCGCTTCCTAGCTGCTTAATCGCTTCGGGAAAGAATGAGGGGGCAACAGAGAGGTAGAACATGCGATTACCTCGCGTGCCCCGTTTTTCGTCTAATTCACTCAATAAGGTTTTTAGTTTCTTGTAGCTTTCGGGGTTGTCTATATCCCCAGGACTGTAGAACAGACCTTGAGAGAAGTCTTGCCAAAGTTCCCCTAAATCGACATCAGGATGTGCCTCTTCCATGCCCTTCTGCATTTGTTCACGGAAGTATTCATGGCTCCATTCTCGTCGTGCTACGCCGACAATAGTAGTTTCTGGCGGTATACGCCGTTCTCGCCGCAATTTGTAAAGTGCTGGCACTAGTTTGCGCCAGGTGAGATCACCAGAAGCGCCAAAGATAACTATAATCTGGGGTTCGGGCATCCCTTGTTGTTGCAGACCAACGCGCAAGGGATTTTCTAGCAGACTAACCATAGGAATTTTGGATTTTGGATTAGGGATTTTGGATTTTGGATTGGGCATGGGGCATGGGGCATTGGGCATGGGGGATTGGGCATGGGTTTCTCCTTGTCCCCTTGTCTCCTTGTCCCCTTGTCCCCTTGTCCCCTTGTCCCCAATACCCAGCCCCTACACTGGTGACAATACCTTGATCTTGTCTTCTAAAGAGTTCATCAAGGACTGGAAGGGCTGAATGAACTTGTCAATACCGTCAACTAACAGTTCATCCATGACGGCATCAAGATCGATGTTGATGTCGGGATCTTTAAGATTTTCGATCAGCGTGTAGGCATTATCTACATCTGTTTCTAAGCGATCGCTTACGTTACAATGATCGGCACAAGCTTTAATCGTCGCTGGTGGTACAGTGTTAACGGTATCTTTACCAACCAATTCTTCGATATACATCACGTCGTTGTAGTTGGGGTCTTTGGTGCTAGTACTAGCCCAAAGTAGCCGTTGTACTGTGGCCCCTTTTTCTGCCAAGGCTTTCCAACGATCGCTCTCAATAATTTTCTTGTATTCCTGGTAGGCAATTTTAGCGTTAGCGATCGCTACTTTCCCTTTAACAGCTCTTAGCTTTGCTTCCACAGAAATATCATCAACGCCTTTTTTCAACTTAGCATCAATTTTGGCGTCAATGTTGCTATCAATGCGACTGAGGAAGAAGCTGGCGACTGAAGCAATTCTACTGATGTCCTTGCCCTCAGCCAACCGTTTTTCTAAGCCACGAATATAAGCCCAAGCTGTGTTTACGTAGCTTTCTACAGAAAACAGTAGCGTGATATTAACATTCATCCCTTCGGCTATTACCTGCTCTACTGCTGGCAAACCAGGTTTTGTACCGGGAATTTTAATCATCAGATTTTCCCGACCAATTTCTTGAAAATATCGCCGGGCTTCGGTTATTGTTGCTTCAGTATCATGGGCGATAGTTGGTGGGACTTCGATACTCACATAACCATCTAGTCTATTCGAGGCTTCATAAACAGGGCGTAAAATATCACATGCATAACGGATATCTGCAAAAACTAGGGATTCGTAAATTTTATCTGTGGGTAAATTAGCACGAACTGCGGTTTCGATATCAGCATCATAAATGACATTACCTGCGATCGCTTTTTCAAAGATAGCAGGGTTAGAGGTAATACCAGAGATACCTTGGTTTTCAACCATGTCTTTGAGTTCGCCTGATTGAATAATGTCACGGCTCAAATTATCCATCCAGATACTTTGACCGTATTGGTTAATTTCTAGTAGATGATTGGTAGACATAGCTCTAATTTGTTTCACTCCTGTATAGTGATATTTCTAAGTAAATTGGCAAAAACCATCAAAATTTTGATGCTTACTTTTGAATTGTGGCGTTGCCAATCACTTATCGCATCGGCCAGCTGAGATAATCTTTAATACATCTTCAAGAACTGCTATTCTGCATTGCCAATCCTAAATCACCATGATTAACTTTTAATTAATGCCAGATGCTAGACGCATCCTTGATCCTTTTATTACCGTCTTCTAGTGCAGCATGGCAAAAATAACTATCCAGTTGAAAAAGTTTAAAAAGCTTTATTTACAAGCTTTATTTGCTCCTAAATTGTGCCTTTTTACACTGATTAAGTCCGGCAGAAATAAACTTACCATTTCATTACAGCCAAAAAGCCGGAAATTAAAGCATGAGTGGCTTTTGACTTTTGACTTCCGCCTTGCGGCACTAGTGTCCGTTTTGAATAAAAGACTCCACCTTTGCTACATCTTCTTTGCTACCAATAATTAAAGGTGTGCGCTGATGTAGTTTTTTCGGTACTACATCCAATATATCCATTAGTCCTGTAGTCGCACGGCCACCTGCTTGCTCAATCAAAAAGGCTAGAGGAGCGGTTTCATAAAGCAAGCGCAATTTACCTTCTGGATTTTGAATTGTGCCTGGGTAGAGAAATACGCCGCCTTGAACTAAAATTCTGTGGATGTCGCTCACCATTGCGCCGCTATAACGAGCGCTGTAGCCTTCTGTGCGGTGAACGTAGCGGATGTATTCTCGAATCGATTCTTCCCACTGCCAGAAGTTTCCTTCATTCACGCTGTAAACGGAACCGTGGTTGGGAATCCGAATATTTTCTTCTGTGAGAATAAATTCTCCTAAGCTGGGATCAAGGACAAAAGAATGAACGCCCTTACCTATACTATAAACCAGCATTGTGCTAGGTCCATAGAGGATGTATCCAGCAGCGAGTTGCTTACGACCGTTGGTCAGGAGGTCAGTTGCCTTATGATCGCTATCAGTTCCTTCTTGTTGGCGAATCGCGAAAATAGAACCCAAGCTGAGATTATTATCAGTGTTAGATGAGCCATCAATTGGGTCATACAGCAAGGTATAGCGACCAATAGGGCAATTTTCCGGGATATAGTAGGGTTTTTCCATTTCCTCAGAAGCTAGGCGACAGACTAAGCCGCTTTGCTTAAAAACTGAGATAAATACATCATTGGCATAGACATCCATCTTTTTGACGGATTCTCCTTGGACATTAACTTCCCCAGTAAATCCGAGAACGCCTTCCATTAAACCAGCGCGACTCATGCGGCGAGCAACTAGTTTGCCTGCAAGGGCGATGCGATTCATCAGCGCACTTAAATCCTGTGCATCTGGGGAAAAACTCTGAAGTTGCTGTAAGACGTGACGGGATAAGGTTGTACAATCACGATCTAAAGCTAAGTCTGTAATTTCATTGATAGACGAGTCTAAGGATTCTGGCGCTTTAGTCATTTTTATGTTCTCCGCAGCCACTAGCTGTTAGTTGGGTTTTAGTCGTATATGGCAACTTATAGTTGCTGCTTCTATCTTAGAAAGGTAATTTGATAACTTAGATGCGACTTTAGATAAACTAAAGAAATGAATTTTCAGTGACTCCTGCACTCAAAGCTTAGATACGTAGTTTACTTCGACTTGTGTGTACACCGTAGAGGGGAGACGAAGCGTAGCTTTGGCTCTTTGGGGTTCTTGTGGTTTGGTAAGTAATCAAGCGGACATGATATCAGTCGTGACGGGAGTCACTTGCGACTTAACGGGAGCCACTTCCGACTTAACAGGAGTCACTTCCGACTTAACGGGAGTCGCTTCCGACTTAACGGGAGCCACTTCAGTCGTGATGTTGCCAAGACAGTTTCTGCATTTAGGGTGAGTTATATGTTGCACCTGCCTATCCCGCCTGAGAATAAATTCTCTTTTCTTATAGCCCAAGTCCACTAAGCGTGGACTACAACCGTTACTTAGTCTTCAATAGATAATAGACTTTAGCTATAAGCCTGGTTGGTGAATTCATTCTGAGGCGTTCGTGGGAACTGGTGCAAGTTGTGAGGTGACGGTTTAACTAATGAGCTGATAATGTGAAATGTGAAGCGATCGCACCACACATAACTAAGCTTATGTTAGTAATTATATTTGGCAGGATGCTGTAACTAATTTAGCTGATCTACGCTGCACTAATTCAGGCGATCGCTGAAGGTACAATCGCCTGAATTAATTTGTTAAAAGCTATTGATTTATCAGAATTTGCCTTTGCGCCAATTGTTGCGCGTTATGACTTATAAAATTGTGGTTTAAAGAATAAAGTGACCGCTTTTAAATGATAAAATGTCTGCCAAAGGATTGCTAGAGTGCTTATTATTCCATTGTGCAGGATTTGGAGCGATCGCCCAAAGGGCAGTGGCAAAGCCAATCGCATTTAAATGTCTCAAACTCCCTTAAGTGTTAAGTTCTGCCCTGTGGCAACTTTTATGTTTAGTTTTGTAAAAACACTGGAATAACCTATTTGCAACTGTTTACCGATTTTAGATTTCGTTCAATAGGTTGATTTTTAACGTTGACTTACTTAAATCAAGCGATAAATCTAATTTTTTCGTTAATTCATTAGCCAAGGTTTTTGTCAAGGGTAATTTAGATACGATTTCCTTGATATCAGAGCCAGGCATCCAGGTAGGAGTAACAGGGTCAACTATAATAGGTACATTCATTATACAGTGGACGTCATCCGGAGCACATTCGCTTCCTCCTACAATTTTTTCAGCCTCCACATCTGTGATGTCTTGCTCAACAATTGATTCAATATAATCTAAATCCAGTATTTTTATTTTCAAGGAATGATGCATTGTAATCACCCAATTGATTGTTTTTCCTTAAAGGTAAAATCACCTCTATTTAATAACCCAAGTTGCAGCAGAAATTTTTCTGCAAATTATGCCATTTCTTCACAAAACTTTATAACTTATGTTGTCCAAACAGCACAAAAAGCCCTGATCATTTCTGTTGTTAAGGGAAATTCATCAAATGACTGAAAATTTACGCGGTTCGTGCTGGCTTTTAAGGCTCATGATTTCTTTAGCTATTAGTGGCGCATACCTCAATGTTGGGGATTGTACCTTTGCTCAAATTACGCCTGATAGCACTTTACCCGATAATTCCACTGTCAAATTAGAGGGGAATACCAGAATTATTGAAGGAGGAACTCAAGCTGGAAGTAATCTTTTCCACAGTTTTGAGCAGTTTTCTGTACCCCCTAACAGTGAGGCTTACTTCAACCACCGTTTAGAAATTCAAAATATCATCAGCCGCGTCACGGGTGGTTCTGCTTCTCTCATTGATGGTCTGATTAGAGCCAATCGTGATGGCTCTGCTAACTTGTTTTTTCTCAATCCCAATGGAATTATTTTTGGGCCTAATGCCCAATTGGATATTAAGGGTTCTTTCATCGCAACTACAGCAAACCGCCTCAAATTTGCAGATGGCGCTCTGTTTAGCGCGTTTCCTCCTCAAAACACACCTCTGCTAACAGTAAATGTTCCCATTGGCTTGCAATTTGAGGGAACAGCAGGAGAGATTCGTGTAGAAGGATCTGGCCTAAAAGTGCAACCTGGTAAAACTTTAGCACTCGTAGGCGGTGATGTAACGTTGCAGGGAGGTGAACGAGCAGCTTTAAATCGACCACAAACGAATCTGGAAGCTCCAGGAGGACGAATTGAACTAGGTAGTGTGGCTGGTATTGGAGAAGTGAGCTTGAACCAGAAAGATAACGATTGGGAATTAGGGTACACCTCTGTCAATAATTTTGGCAATATTCTATTGAAAGATAAAGCATATATTGCTGTTACCAGTGCTGGCGGTGGTGATGTTCAGATTCAGAGCAGTGATTTGGCTCTAACTCAAGGCTCACGGATTTTTGCCGATACAATAGGTACAGATCCTGGTGGAGAGGTGCTTGTCCGCACAACAAAGGCGGTGACTCTCACTGGAGGTTCGCAGATTAAAGCCGATATTTCATCAACAGCACCTGTAACCGGGGGAAATGTAACAATTGAAACTGAACAGTTAAGTATTCAAGGGAACCTCTCATTTATCAGAGCTGGCACCTTGGATACCATCTTCGGTAAGACGGGACAGGGGGGAAATCTCACCGTTAGCGCCTCGGAGTCTGTGGAACTAGCAGGAACAACAAGCGGGTTGTTCACTCAAACTTTAGGTGCTGGAGATGCTGGAAATTTGATAATTGATACCAAACGCTTAAGTGTCCAAAATGGAGCGCGAGTATCAACTTCTACTTCTCTTTTAAGCAAGGGAAAGGGGGGAAATTTGACTATAATTGGTATCGATTCCGTGGAAGTTATTGGTGTTGGTAGCGGCTTGTTCACTCAAACTCAAGGTGCTGGAGATGCTGGAAATTTGACAATTGATACCAAACGCTTAAGTGTCCAAAATGGAGCGCAAATATTAAATCGTAATAATGTTCTTAGTCAAGGAAAGGCAGGAAATTTATTTGTAACTGCTAGTGATTTGGTGGAATTACAAGGAACAGGAATATTATCTGATGGGCAGCAAACCGCTAGCACTTTATCTACTCAGACTGAGAATGCTGAACCTGCTGGTAATTTGACGATTAACACTAGGCAGTTAATTGTAGAAAATGGCGCACAGATAGTTACTGGTACTCTAGGTCAAGGAAAAGGTGGAGACATAAATATTAATGCTTCTGATACCGTTAATATTTTTGGAGTTGGTACAGATGGAACCGCAAGTGGATTATTTTCACGTACCAATAAAGGGGGGCAGGGGGGAAACATCATTATTAATAAGACTAATGCTTTCCGGGTAGCAGATAATGGGGTTGTAGATGCCCGCACTCTAGGTGATGGAAATGCTGGTAATATCACGGTGAACGCGAATACTTTAGAAGCGGTTAATGGTGGCCAAAGCCTTGCTAATGTTGCTTTTCCAGGCAGCAGTGGGCTTGCAGGTAATATCACAGTTAATGCTACTGATAGGGTGACTATATCTGGCAGCGCTACCTTCAAACGGCGTGTCCGAGGAATTGATGGGAACCTTGTTGAGGATGAGTCTGCTAACAGTGGCTTGTTTGTTCGCTCTCAAGGATCAAAGGGTGCAGGCAACCTTCAGGTAAAATCTCCTTTTATTCGTTTAGACAATGGAGGGGAAATCACTGCTGAAACTGCATCCGGTAATGGCGGTAATATTACACTCCATGACCTAGATTTATTGTTACTAAGCGGCAATAGCCAAATATCTGCTACCGCAGGCACAAGTCAACAGGGTGGAGATGGCGGTAATATCACCATTAATGCGCCTGACGGCTTCATCGTCGCCAAACCAAATGAAAACAGCGACATCACCGCCAATGCCTACAACGGCAATGGGGGAATAGTTAAAATCAACGCTACTAAGATTTTCGGTATTGCACCACTGACTAGCGAAGACCTTAGAAGATTGCGCCCTGATGATCCAGACCCGCGTCGACTGCCGACAAATGATATTACAGCAATTTCCCAAACAAGACCTGATTTAAGCGGCATTGTAGATATCAATACCCTCGATGTTGACCCCTATCGAGGATTAATCAACTTACCAGTCGTACTAGTCGATACTCAAATCTCACAAGTCTGTCAAGCACGTACAGCACAAAATCAAAGCAGTTTTACCATCGCCGGACGCGGTGGTTTACCACCCAACCCTAGAACCGAACCCTTGACTCCTGATGCAGTTCAACTCGATTGGGTAACTCTCAACCCAAAGGCTGAAAACCACTCTAGTACAACTGTTTCAACTCAGGCAAATAGTTCGACTCCAGCAACGATTGTGGAAGCACAAGGGTGGGTGAGAAATGCTAAAGGTGAAGTTGTACTCACGGCTGATGCGCCTACAGCTTTGCCTCATAGTTCCTGGCTTACTCCTGCTTCTTGTTTCTAAATAACCAGGTTATACTGTTTCACTTTAAAAACTTACAGTTAAAAAACATTCCATCTCCGGGGTGCAAGGTCTTGCGCCCCTATAAATCTAAAAATAATTTTGGATAATTTATTTTTTGCAAGTCTTGGTGCTCTATTTTATTTGAATCAGCACCTAGGCTGGCTACCTCGTAACCTTGGCTGGAATACAACTGTTGTAGTGGCTTCGCTTAATATTAATAGATAAAAAATCTAACTCCCCAGCAGAGTTTTCTATTAATGTTGGAGTGGGCCAAACTCCCCTTATGCTATGTATAAAACGAGGGATTCGCGTTTTGATTACGGAATTGATGTTCTAGCTGCGATCGCCTTATTTTGTTTCTTAACCAATCTCATCTGCAATGCTAATTGCTGGTTAAAATTATCAATGGAAACACTAATTTCTTCGGGAGTAAAGAACGTGGTAATTGAAGGCACCCCTGGAAACGACTATCTAACTACGATTCAAGCAAACGAGCAAATATACGGCTATGAAGGCGATGACACTCTAATAGGTGGGCCGGATAAAGACTACTTAGTGGGAGGAGGTGGTAATGACATTCTCACTGGTGGTAGTGGTAGAGATACCTTTATCTTGGATTACTCAGGTGGTGGTATTGATACAATTACAGACTTCTCATTTAATAACGATATTGTGAAAATTACTACCCCTATTATCCCTTCTACTAATATAAGTAACTCCAGCTCTAAAGGTTATGAAGGCGATGACATTTTAATAGATAGATCAGGTAAAGACTATTTAATAAAGGGAGTTGGTGATGACATTCTCACTGATGGCAAGGATAGTAACACCTTTCCTTCTATTAAATCTTCTGAGAATGATATTAAAGTTACTAAGTCTAAAACTGATGACATTCTCACTGGTGGCAAGGATAGTAACACCTTTCCTTCTATTAAATCTTCTGAGAATGATATTAAAGTTACTAAGTCTAAAACTAATGCTTTGCCATCAAAAATAGTTCTGAGTGAACTTCAAACGAAAATACCTGTATCAGCAATATTTGGTAGCGGTATCAAACTTCCTAATTATTTAAGCTATGACGGAAGCACTGGCGCTCTATTTTATCAGGATCGGCAATTAGCTTGGCTACCTCCTAACCTTTACTTTCCTAACGATTTAGGACTTACGCAGTGACAGAAAAGCCAAAATAGCAGGTATGGTTTTCAAGACTTCTAATTAGATTTTTCAATTACCTTTTTGCAATGTCTGTCTTTAACAGTGACGCTCCTGCGGATGCTCTTTCCTCTCTACAAGACGCTGTGCGTAGCTTGCTTCTTTGTAGGAAAGTATACGCTACCGCTAAGGCTGCGCTACCAGAGCGACAGAAACCGCCGCTTCGAGTTTTCGCTGCAATAAAATAACTTTCAAGGGTTAGGAGACAAGTTTTGTGAGTTTAAGAAGCTGGTTTGGTAACGGTTGTCACTTAAGGTTGTTGGGCTTAGTGATTCTAGTGGGTGTGATTGGAATAGAAGGAGGCGATCGCACATTTGCTCAGGTGACTCCTGATCCCTCTGTGGGAACTCAAGTGAAGCGAATCGACGACACTACCTTGAATATTACAGAGGGTACAACCGTTGGTAATACAAATTTATTCCATAGTTTCAGCAACTTTAGTGTTCCAAGCGAGGAGACAGTCAATTTCCGTAACGCCCCAAACATCAACAATATTTTGGTACGAGTTACAGGGGGAAATCCCTCTGACATCCAGGGAACACTTCAGGCTCAAGCTAATCTCTTTTTAATAAATCCCAACGGCATCATCTTTGGAGAAAATGCTCTATTAAATATTAACGGTTCATTTATCGGAACAACAGCTAGTGCGATCCAGTTTCCGGGTGGTGGAGAATTTTCCATGACTTCACCCGTCAATCCGCTTAACCCCTTGCTGAGAGTTAATCCTTCTGCATTTCTATTCAATCAAATTGAATCTCAGCCTATTAAGCCGATTCAAGTTAATGAAACAATTCTGTTCGTTCCTGAAAGTCAGAGTTTAGTGTTATTGGGAGGCGATGTGAATTTAGAAGGAGCGATACTGAACGCTCCAGATGGTCGAGTCGAATTAGGAGGATTGGCAGGAGTAGGAACGGTAGGGTTAAATATTGATAACAACAATTTCCGTTTAAGTTTTCCTGATAGTGTAGCGCGAGCAGATGTATCTATTACCAATCTAAGTACAGTAAATGCTAGTGGTGAAGGCGGTGGTGGTATCCAGGTACAAGGCAGGCGCGTTACCTTCGATGATTCAGAGATTGCGGTTAATACCGTAGTCTCAAAATCAGGAGGAACATTAGTGGTAAACGGATCGGAGTCAGTAGAACTCTTGGGAGGAAGCCGTCTGTTGACTGAGACAACAAGCTCTGGAACTGCCGGAGAATTAAGGATTGAAACTGGGCGGTTGATTGTTCAAGATGGTTCGCAGGTTTCAGCTTCCACTTCTTTACAATCTACAGGAGGGGGAGGAACTTTATCTGTCAAGGCAAGGGACTCTATCCAACTAATTGGAACCTCGCGAATTGGAGCTAGTGGCTTGTTTACTGTAACACAAGGCATTGGAAAAGCCGGAGAATTGAAGATTGAAACTGGGCAGTTGATTGTTCAAGATGGAGCGCAGATTTCAGCTAATACTCGTAATCAGGGGGGGGGAGGAACATTGTCTGTTACCGCAGACTCTATCCAACTCATTGGAACCTCGCTAAAAAGTGTCAGTGGCTTATTTGTTGGGACTACAGCTACTGGAGATGCCGGAAACTTAGAGATAGAAACTGGGCAATTGATTGTTCAAAATGGAGCAAGAATTTCAGCTTCCACTTCTGCTGAGTCTACTGGACAGGGGGGAAGCATCATAGTTAAGGCTGGAGAATTAAATGTTTTAAATAACGCTGACATAACTGTGAGCAGTCAAGGCACAAAAAAGGCAGGTGATTTGGAAATCACCGCTCGTTCTATCAAGTTGGATGAGAAAGGTAAGCTCATTGGGCAAGCTAACTCCGGTGATGGTGGCAATATTACGCTGAACCTGCAAGACTTATTGTTACTGGGCCGAAACAGTGAAGTTTCTACCTCAGCAGGCACTGAAGGGGCTGGTGGAAATGGCGGTAATATCACCATTAATGCCCCTGACGGCTTCATCGTCGCCAAACCAAATGAAAACAGCGACATCACCGCCAATGCCTACAATGGCAATGGGGGAATAGTTAAAATCGACGCTACTAAGATTTTTGGAATTGCGCCACTGACTAGCGAAGACCTTAGAAGGTTGCGCCCCGATGATCCAGACCCGCGTCAACTTCCGACAAATGATATTACGGCAATTTCCCAAACAAGACCTGATTTAAGCGGCTTTGTAGATATCAATACCCTCGATGTTGACCCCTATCGAGGATTAATCAGCTTACCAGTCGTACCAGTCGATACTCAAATCTCACAAGTCTGTCAAGCACGTACAGCACAAAATCAAAGCAGTTTTACCATCGCCGGACGCGGTGGCTTACCACCCAACCCTAGAACCGAACCCTTGACTCCTGATGCAGTTCAACTAGATTGGGTAACTCTCAACCCAAAGGCTGAAAACCGCTCTAGTGCACCTGTTTCAACTCAGGCAAATAGTTCGACTCCAGCAACGATTGTGGAAGCGCAAGGATGGGTGAGAAATGCTAAAGGTGAAGTTGTACTCACGGCTGATGCGCCTACAGTTTTGCCTTATAGTTCCTGGCTTACTCCTGTTTCTTGTTTCTAAAAAAAACCAGGTTATACCGTTTTACTTTAATTAATGATATAAATACCTGCGTTAGCATTTAGAAGTTTATCGTGGCGATCGCTAAATCACATCTGAGTATTGTTATGTAAGATCATGGGTACAACGGGCGCTGCTAATGAGTAACCTTAAAAGCCACTTAAATACGGCAAAATCAAGGGAGTAAATTGCCTATGCTGTTAATTTTATTTGGCAGGATGCTGTAATTACTTTAGCTGATATGTGCCCTACTAATTCAGGCGATCGCACCTGAAGTGATAATTAGACTATTTGTTAAAAGCTGTTGGTTTGCTAGAATTTGCCTTTGCGCGAATTGTTGCGCGTTGACTCTTGGAAACTAAACCAAACGAGAAGTGCTGATTTTTTCGTTGGTTTTAACCTTAGTTGTGATCAAGAGTAATTTTAATCTAGATGCGTTTTCTTTGAAGCAAGAAGCCAGGGAGGAGAACCAGGGTCATCCATAGGAGGTACATTCATTCTACAGTGGTAGTCATCAGGAGCACATTCCTCTTTTTTTCCTTCTGATACTATCATTTTTTCAGCTTTCACAGATGTGATGTCCTGCTCAACAATTGATTTACTAGAGTCTAAAACCAGGATTTTTCTTTTCAAGGAATAATGCATAGTAATCATCCAATTGATTGTTGTTCCTTAGAGGTAAAATCTCCTCTATGTAATAACCCAAGTTGCAGAAGAAATTTTTCAGCCAATTATGCCATTTGTTCACAAAACTTTATATTTTATGCTGTCCACATATCATAAAAGTGCCGGATAATTACTGTTCTTAAGAAAAATTGATCCAATGACTGAAAACGTTTTACAATCGCCGGACGCGGCGGCTTACCACCCAGCCCTGGAACCGAACCTCTTTAAAATTGGTATTAGTTTAGAGAAACCGGATTTCTGGGGCACATTAGAGCCAATTGCCTACTAAAACATAAGGTGCCCAGAAATATGGAGCTTTTTCGTTAGCAAAAACTGCTAATTGGGCACGCTGGAGTGCCTCGGCTTTATTCACCCCAGCTTTTAGCTGTCGATAGAACTCACTCATCACATCGGTGGTAGAACGATCATCTATTGACCACAATGTTGCTAGTGTACTGCGTACCCCCGCCCGCATAGCTATCCCAGCTAATCCTAAAGCTGCTCGTTTATCTCCCTCAGCAGTTTGACAAGCACTGAGGACAAGTAATTCAATGTAGTTAGACTTGTTTTTGTCGCTAACTCGCAGTAGATTATCAAATTCTTTAACCTTAATCAGTTTATCCCAGGTGAGAATAAAGGTGTTTTCAGCATCAGAACTAAATTCACCGTGAGTTGCTAGGTGAACCACAGAGAAGGGAACTGTTTGCAACTTGTTTTGCAGGTTAGTTTGGGTAAACTGTTGATTTAACAGTTCTTCACTCTTGGATACCTCAGATTTGATTTCTTTTAATTCTCGTGGGACATTTTGCAATTCGGGAAATTCTCTGCCTTCGACTGGGCGTTTTTCACTGACTCCAGCAGTTAAAGCATTTAGCTGTACCTGTCGCAAAGGTTTGGGATCAAGGAGTTGTAAACCCGGCGTCAAGGCGATCGCATATTTCTCTACCAGATATTTCTCCTGCTGTTTGTCATATAAAACCGCCATCGGAATATTTCGCAACTCACCATCTAGTACAAACACTAAGGTTTCTATTCCATTTTTGGTTAACTCTGCTTGTGCAGGTCGAATTAACCAGTCATATATTTGTTGGGACTGCTGCTTAACTCGAAGAGTCGCAGTGACATTTAGTAAGTTTTTCCTTAGTTCTGCTATTGTGTTTTCTATATCAGCTTGAGCTATTACAGTCTTGTAGTGGCGCAAGTCTTGATTAGGCAACTTGAGGATAATATCTAAGCGATCTGGCAAAATAATCGGATAGATCACTGCTGCTCGTTGGTCTTGTTTGTCAACGACTGGATCAAGTTCCTGCCTAGGATTTAAACAAGCTGACCGAAAGAAGTTATCCAATTCTGCTAATTGCAGAGATTCAATCACATCACGAGCAAGCTTTAGATTGTCTTGATTGATACTCTCTTGGGGCGATCGCGATAGCGTTAGCGATAGCGAAGCGTTAGCGAGTCTTCGAGCGTCAGCGTTAGCGAGTCCTTTTTCAAGGGGAGATGCCAAGGGCGAACGAGCGTTAGCGGTAGCGACGTTAGAAGCGTCTTCAAAAGAAGCGATACTCCCTGAACTTCGTTCCGCTTCTCTAGCAGAGACTGCGCCAACACGAACGTCAGAACGCAACAGCAATTCAACTAACTCTCGATACACTGGTTCAACATTTTCCCTGAAGGAAAACTGAACGTCTGGATTGATGGCTACTAAATCACTACGTAGAGTTTGAAGAGTCTTGTAGGCAAAATTATAGGATTTGATTGCGCCTTTAATATCTCCCTTTTTTTTCAGTATGCGTCCTAGTTGCCATTCCCATTGATAAGCAATATCCGATGCATCAATACTTTGTGCTATGAATAAAGCTTTCTCGGTGAGGTCTTGAGCATCAGAGAACTGTCCGGTTTTTTCATACAACTCACCAAGACTACCTTGAGCATAAGATTCTGCTCGTTGATCTTGTAAGCTTTGCGCCTGCTCGATAGCGGTGGACAATTGCTGGGCAATGTTCAGCCACGAAGGGGTATCTATGCTAGTTTTTTCTTTTAATTTTGTAAGAGTTTGGGCAAACTTGATCCGAGTATATACTGAGGTTCGGCTGGGTGGCAAGCTGCTAATTTCTGACTGAATTTGGGACGACAACGCTAATGTATCTTTATCTTGCTTTTTTTCTAAAAGTAGATTAAGTAAATTTAGGTGAGCCTGGATGCGTGTAATTGAGGTGACAGATGTAGCAGCAGCCTGCTGGTAGTATTTTAAAGCTGCTTCAATATCTTCTTGGGCGCGGGCTGTATTGCCTAAACTAAGTTGAGCCTCAGCGATCGCTTTTGGAGATTGCACTCGCTTTGCCACTTCTAAACTTTTCCCCAATACCAAGCGTGATACGTTTAAATCTCCCACAACTCGGCGAATGTTGCCAAGACTACGCAATCCTGTAGCTACTAGAAGTGAGTCTGGAAGGCTTGTAAGGGTTTGCTGTACTTCGTTTAAAACTTTGTTAGCCTGAAGATAAAGCCCTAAAGCTTGCAATGCTTGTGCAGAGTTAATGCGGTTACGAGTTAATTTAGACCTGTCCCCTATTTTCTGATAAATATCAGCAGCTTTTTGCCAAGTAGTTAAAGCCGCTTCTGCTTGTCCTTGTGCCAGTTGTAACTGCCCTTGCATATCTAGGGCTTGTGCGAGAATTTGCGATTGGTTACCAGAAGTGACCGTCTTTCCCCTTGGGTGTAATAACTTTAAACTTTGGGCGATCGCTTTCTCAGCTTCAGCCCACAAGCCAAGTTGCTGATAAGCTAAACAGAGATTACTCAGTGTCATCGCTTCCTTTAATTCATCCCTAGAGGCTGTGAACGCAGCAGCAGCCTGTTGCAAAACTTTGACCGCTTCAGTAAACTGTCCCGTTTCATATAATGTTTTTCCCTGCTCCACTAAACTTTCTGCTTGGGATGCTTGGCTTTTAACAGTGAGTAGGGAGTAGGGACTAGGGGATTCAGCATTCACCAATTCCCTGTTTTCTGCATTTCCTTGTTTTCCCCACTTCTCTTGCTCGAACAAACTTTGCATGGCAGAGTAGACAACAGGAGGTTTTGCCAAAACAGGGGATAAGGCTATGCATAGAAACGCAGTCAACAGCGCTAGTAGTAAATGATTTAGCCGTTTCATACGCAATTATTAAAGTAGTTTTTTTAGTTTTTATTTTAAGTAGAGACTTTTAGAATAATGGGATAAGTTCACAAGATTTACGCAAAACTAAAACTACACGCTGTAGAGGCAATTGCTTTCTCAAAATGTCATTTGATTTATTCATTTTGGTGTTTTCCGCAAGTGTAAAATCAGTTTCACTTCGTACGCTGCGGTATCTTGCTACAATCCAAGCGTATTGACTTATATACAGCAAGGCTTTTAGCAAATAAATTAACCCTCTCCCTATTCTCCCCTTTTAAGCTACGGTGTACACACAAGTCTTCTAGAGTTGCCCCACAGCCTTTTTATCCCCTCAACCCCCCTTTTTAAGGGGGGCAAAAACCTCTCAAAGTCCTCCAATTTATCGAAGGATTTAGGAGGATCTACTTTGGTTTTGTACAGGGATGTGTGTACACCGTAGCCTTTTAGGAGGGAATAACTCAAGGTAAGTACTAGTACAACGGCGGAAATAAACAACCCATTCAAAATCAACTAAATGCTTACACTGTAATCATTTTGACTTTTGACTTTTGACTTCCGCCTTGCGGTACTAGCTTTCTGAAGTTTCCTGAGAGAACTTCTTATGGATAGTTTTAGTGGATTCCCCATCAGCAGCTACCGTTATGAGATAGTCCATTAAACCATCTGAAAAGGGAAGGCGTAGGTGGAAAGTACCATCGGGTTTGATTTTGACGGCATGGCCACTAATGTTTACGCTTGTATTTGGTTGGGTTGCTCCGTGAATAATCAACTCAGCATCTGCCACAAACCAAAAATCTTCGTGGGAACGACTGAAAACCCGAACATTAGGTGAACGGGCTATGAGTAACCAAGGTAGTTTACCGCCGTAGGCATCGCTATCAGCGATATAGCCAATTTCAACCATGTAGTCGCGATCGCTGACGGGAATGGCCACAAAGCGATCGCGTGCTACCTCTTCACATTCATACTGCTGTACAAGCTGGGGACTTTGATAATTCAAGTCTATTCCAGTGACATCATACAACCGCACTACTAATTGAGAGCCGCCCTGTTGGCGCAGTGCTTCTTTCTGAGCCTTGGAAATGTACCAAGAAACATAAGCCCACTTAGGAGTGCGAGCGGTGATCTGTATTTTGCTTTCTTCTTCACTGATCTCTTCTTCTACATTTAGCAAACCCATAGTTGTTTGGCTTGCTAAGGCGACATTTTCAACGGTGGAATCTGGAAGAACTGGACTGAAGACATGAGCGATCGCTGAACGGGCGATGAACAACCAGCGATTACCATCAGCAACATAGCCAATTTCAGCTATATAAGCGCGATCGCTGATGGGAATTTCCACAAAGCGATCGTGTGCTGTCTCGTCACATTCATACTGCTGGACAAGCTGGGGACTTTGATAACTCAAGTCTATTCCAGTGACATCATACAACCGCACTACCAATTGAGAGCCGCCCTGTTGGCGCAGTGCTGCTTTCTTGGTTTCGGAAATTTCCCAAGAGACATCAGCCCATTGAGAAGTGTGAGGTGTGAGGACAATACTGCTTTCTTCTTCACTGATCTCTTCTTCTACATCCCAGTCAATATCTGTTTCACCAGCAATCGGCATATCATCAACTATGCGATCTGCAAAAAATGCACTGAAGACACGAATAATTGCTGAACGGGCGATGAATAACCAGCGTTGTTTACCGCCGTAGGCATCGCCATCAGCGACATAGCCAATTTCAGCTATGTAATTGCGATCGCTGATGGGAATTTCTACAAAGCGATCGTGTGCTGTCTCGTCACATTCATACTGCTGGACAAGCTGGGGACTTTGATAACTCAAGTCTATTCCGGTGACATCATACAGCCGCACTACCAATTGAGAGCCGCCCTGTTGGCGTAGCGCTGCTTTCTTGGCTTCGGAAATCTCCCAAGAGACATGAGCCGATGTAGAAGTATGTGGTGTGAAGACAATACTGCTCTCTTCTTCTACATCTACTAAGTCAATAGCTGTTTCGGCCGTAATGGGTACATTGTCAACCGCAGTATCAGTTTGTTCTTTGGCATCTGATGCAGAAATAGTAGCCCAGCCTGCAATCCCTGCGCCTGCTGCTACAGTGGCAAAATCTGTGGAGTCAATAGCTGTTTCGTCCGCAATGGCTATATTGTCAACTGTAGTATCGGTTTGTTCTTCGGCATCTGATGCAGAAATAGTAGCCCAGGTTCCAATCCCTGTACCTGCTGCTAAAGCAGCGGCAAAATCTGTAGAGTCAGTTTCGGCAATACTTTCCTCAACAGTAGGCTCTGCTTGAGATTCTTCTTCTGGCAAATTTACTGTGGGTTCAGCTGCGTCCGCTACCACATTCAATACATCTTCTGGCAATTCTGGGAAATCCGGCGCTGAGGATGTTTGTGCAGCCGGGGGTTCTACATCGGCTGCCACTTCGTCAGACTCTGGTAAGGTTACTTCATCTACTGAGTCTACATCTTCAGTTGAGGTAATACTCTCTAGCCAGTTCAATTCTGCCTGAAGTTCATCATCTATCTGATCTTCACTAACTTCTGTATCCCAATATCCAAATTTAGATGTTATTTCTGTTACATCTGGTAATTCCGTGAGTGGGGTTTTCTCCTCAGATAAAGGCAGTTCCACATCAGATGCCTCTTCTGGAATATTAGCCAGGTGAGGATATGAAGTATTGACTACAGCTGCTGGGGCTTCTATGTCCCATGCAATTTCATCAGAATCAGACTCAGGATTGTTCGTTTCCGTATAATTGTTTAGCTCAACTGTCTCATCAATGGCATCTGTTTCTGTTTCTTTGTTGGTAAAAGCAGACCAGCTAGCCGCCCCGATGCCGGTTGCCAGAGCTGCACCATTGGTTAAAGCTGCGGCTCCCAATTTGTTATTTTCTGAGCCATTAGCTACACCTGATGTTGTGCCTTGATAGGAGTTAGAAGTACCATTAGTTCCCTCTTGTACTAAATTTGATGTCCCTTGAGTAGCATTTTCCGTCAGGTCAGATTGTGTTTGAGCATAGATGTTGAAAGGAGTGCGCTCAGGACTTTCTGGCTCTTGGAACTGCTGCACTGGCTGCTCCTCATGCATTGCTCCGTTAATGGAGGGATCTGTGCTGGCGTTGAGCGCCGCCATTTTTCCATCTTCTGTATTGGGTGGATGAGGATCTGATTCTGGTAAATTGTCTGTTTTCTCTGTGGGCGATAGGCGTTTTCCCCAAATCCACCATCCAAACGATCCAACTACAGTTACAAAAAACAAAGGTAGGAGCAACCAAAATGGTGCTTCTCTATTTACAATTGGACTGGTTTGTGCAGTAGCAGGAGCCACAAATGGCTGTTCGCCAAATGCAGAAGTAGTTGCACCAGGGGAAGGCGTAGCATCAGGTGTCGTCTGGACATCAGGGGAAGCTGTAACAGCAGGTTGTAATACGCTAGTTGCGATCGCCTCAGCTTCAGCCGTTCTACCTTGTTCTATAGCTTGCTGTCCTGAAGTTACAAGGGTAAAGCCGAGAAAATCTACTGTGCTTAAACTCGGATTTTTTTTGTAAGCGTAAACTAAAGGTTGCGAGAAGGGATATTTCTCATCATCTGGTAAGGCTTGATGTAATTGCAGAACTCGCACACCTTGCAACTTCGACACCTGATTAGCCAAGACATAGCTAATACCATCTTTGCCTAGTTGTTTGATGATTTCTGCGGTATTTTGCTCACTCAGTTGAGTAGCATTGGCCCCTGTAGCAAATTCGGCATTCTTGAAGGCTGGATAAGTACGAAAAGTATTGCGAGTCTCACTCGTGTTAGGGTGATCGATAAACCGAATCTTCTTTGAAGGCCCTCCCAGTTGTGACCAATTTGTAATTTGTCCTCGAAAAATGCGGGCGAATTGCCTACTGGTTAAGCTTTGCTTGAAAGGATTATCAGCACCAACCACGATCGCAATCTTCTCACGGTAAAAGCGAACTTGCTCTAGTCCTTGGGCTTTTTCTTCTGGTGTTAATCCACGCCCCATTGCTACTATGTCAATTTTGCCATCTAGCAAGTTTTTCAGTGCTGTATCAGTGCCGTTAGTAGCAATTTCAACCTTTTTGTCAGAAAACTGTTTTTCAAAACTTTCTTTCAAGCTTTGGTTAATTGCGCCCAAGCTACTTGAACCATCAATCCTTACTGTCGTTTCATTTTGCAATGTTTGCGACAGTGTAAAAGCAGGAGAATCAGGTTTAGATTGTGCCAGCATCGGTTCTGACATCAGTAGATTTGCTGCCATAGGGGTTGTAGCTAAGGCAAGCCATAATACCAGTCTAACTATCGAAATATCTTTTTTTTCTTGTTGCCACATAAGCCCCTTATTAAAGTAAAAAATAGAAAGCCTGCCAATCCTAAATCGCGATCTTTTTAAGGATTATGGAGGAGACGCGCTAATTATACATCTGAGTTATCTTTACTTCTAAGTTCCTTCAACGCACTTGTATCGAACTATACCTTGTATTAGCTTGTATAGCATGATAATTTATACTCTGATTGCTAGAGTCTGTTTACTATAAAATGTTCTAATTTATATTGCAACTTATACCAAGTTTGTAGCTTATGGCCACAATTATGAATTATTGAATTACTAAAACTGGTAAAGTGCAGTAAATTCAATATTATTTAACAATATTATTTTCAGTAGTGTTGAGTACTGAGTGTCCTGTTGTGTTAAGTAAGTCCTAATTTTTCAGCATTCATCAGAATCTACTACATTTTCGAGATAACAATGACAATCTGGCTTATCAATCAGTGACTCCACCAAGGCATTTAAGGCAGTAGCAGCTAAAGCGCCACCTCCCAAAGTCCCTGCGACTGTAATAAAAGGTATCTCTTGTTGCATCAGTTGTCGCTTGGCTGCGGGAGCATGGCTAAAGCCAATGGGCATTCCGATTACTAATGCAGGCTGAATTTTCTGGTTAGCAATGGCTTCACAAACTTCTACAAGTACTGAGGGAGCATAACCAACTACCAGCACACAACCCTTGCTTACTTGCAGCAATTTTTCTCGCCATTCTCGATGTTGCCAAAAAGCAACTTCTGCCTCTGTGGCAGTGGTAATATGGGGATTATCGATCAAGGTTGCAATGTGGCATCCCAAGTGAAGTAATCGGGTTTGATCTAAAGCAGCAGCAACCGTTTGGGTATCGACAACAATTTGACAACCAGAAGATAAAGCTTCTCGACTAGCTGCGATCGCACCTCGGCTCAACTTGATAAAGGAAACCAAACTGACATCGCCACAAGCCAAAACCAATTGAGAAATTAAGTGTTGTTCAATTTCCGAACGGTGAGACAAATCAGGTAGTAAGCGTTGTAACGATTCTGAAAAAGCTTCCGAGTGGGTATGAATTTTGGCATCCAAGCCACTCCACAGATTTTCCAATCCCCCCAATCCAGCTTGAGTTTCGACATCGAGTAACTTAAGTTGTGCTAAAACTTCCGCCTGCATAATTTGACAATGGCGATCGCGCCCCAATAATCCTTCTAATGCTGATGCCGTTTGTCGCAGTTGAGAAATTTGTTGCATCACTGCGCGATATTGCTGCTGGAGTTGTCCCATGAGATTAACAGTTGTGTCGGCTTCTGGTTCCACCTCTAAAATATTGCGGATATGGTTTAGCTGAAACCCTTGCTGCTTGAGTGCTACAATCCGTTGCAACCTGAGAACATCTTTTTTAGTGTAGAGACGGTAATTGCTGTGCGATCGCACTGGTTGCGGTAACAGTCCTAATTGATGGTAATGGCGCACCATGCGCGGAGTTAAACCGCCTCCTACTGCATCGGTAAGTTCTTTAATAGTTAAGCAACCAGCATTCATGATTCACTCCAGCAACGGTAAAATTCTTTGTAATTCTCCACAAGCCGCCTGGAGAGATGGCGGTGCATTTTCACCCAAACTTTGGTAACACTGATTTACCAAGTTTTCTACATAGGGTTTACAATCTGTACTCTACGCCTATTCATAAAGCCAACCCCGCGCAATCAGTTCTGAAATGGGTAATCTAGTATTTTCAGCAACTTCATTACTAATTTTTTTCACTCGTACAGGTGCATTACTTTGACACTCAAACCAATAACCTATAGGTGAAGCTAGAAGATAATTAATTAATACAGGATGATGAGAAATTAGCAAAGCTTGTAATTTTCCTTCACTACAAAAATCATATAGTTGAACTAGCCAAGGCTGAATTTCCGGCAGTGCTAAAAAATTTTCTGGTTCATCTATACACAGTGTGTAATCTTCAGACTGAGTACAATACAGAAGCGTATAAAGAGCAATTAGCACTTTTTGTCCATCAGATAATTCACTCAAACGATAATCAATAATATTTCTTCTGTTTTCACCTGTTGCGAATCGCAATTTTAGAGTTATATATTTTTCGCCGAACTGTTCAAATTTAAAACTTACAAAACCTTCTAACACATTTTGTAGAATTTTCATAAGTTCAAAAACTTTTCCTTGATCTTGTGAAATATAACGATACCAGGAAACAAAATTTGTCATGTTAGAATTTAGACTTATTTCTTCCTTAATACTGCCATCACTCATAAGGCTGGGGAGAATTTGTACAATAATGATTTGCTGCATTCGTTTTTTGAACCACGCTAGCTTCGTACTATTAGTATCGACTGAAAATAACGATACCAGAGAACTCAAAACTGAAAATGCTGAATAGAAAGAAATTTTCGCTAATTCAGAAGTATCTTCTCGAAAAATTTGGACTTCATCTTCCTCAAATTTTATCAAAACTTGATTATTAAACCAGAGACGCTCATATTCAACATGACTCTTATCTTGATTATGTTTAATAGCCAATTCATATTTATAATTACCACTATTCCCGGCAATTTCTAGCTCAAAACGCTGATTTTGTAAAGTCTGCCAGCGAGTACAGTCAGTAGATTCAAAAATTTCTTCTAGGTTTTCACCACCACTTATAAAAGTTTGAATTTTCCGTAAGACTTCAAATACAGTTGATTTACCTGTGCCATTACCACCAAGAAACAGGTTAATTGAGTCAAAATTCATCTCGAAATTTACCAAGCCGCGAAAGTTATCAATATATATTCGCTTTAGCATGATTTTTTCCTCCTAGTGCAATTTTAAAGCTAACAGTTAAATCGTCCCATTTACCCATATACCGCTTTTGAAAAATGCTCCTAGAACATAGATAAAAATTTAACTCTGCGTACCTTTGCGCTTCCCTCAGCGCCCCTTTGCGTTTCAAAATCATTATAAACCTTGACATTAACATTAATGTCAAGGTTTAGCGTAAGAGAGTCCCCGTTAATTCACCTCTCATGCTCTACCCCCAACGTTTTAGCCAATTCACCAGAGAACACGCAGATACTGTAGCCGCCCTTTTGTGTGGATTCCTATTATTTCTCGGATGGTTCGCCTTACATCTTGGCGCTTTGGGATTGGCATTCCTGCTGCTACCTGCTGCCTATGTAATTGGTGGTTACGAAAGTGCGCGGGAAGGATTGACTACCCTCTTCAAAGAAAAAGAACTCGATGTAGATTTGCTGATGATTGTGGCGGCTATTGGTGCTGCTAGTCTCGGCTTATGGCGAAGAGAATATCATCTAATTATTGATGGGGCAATTTTGATTCTTATCTTTGCCATCAGTGGCGCACTAGAAGGCTATGCCATGCAGCGAACTGAGCGGAGTATCAGGAGTTTGATGAGTTTGACACCAGATACAGCAAGGGTTTTGCTTCAGGGAAAAGAAGAGGAAATTCCTATCAGTCAGCTAAAGGTGGGTGATGAAATTGTCGTCAAACCTGGAGAGCTAATTCCTACTGATGGGATAATTTTATCTGGATACAGCACTCTCAATCAAGCTGCAATTACAGGCGAGTCTTTACCTGTAGAGAAAACAGTGGGTGCAGAAGTATTTGCCGGCACACTCAACGGCTATGGTGCATTGCAGATTAAGGTACACAAACCAGCCCAAAGCAGCTTGATTCAGCGTGTGATTCGCTTGGTAGAACAGGCACAAACAGAAGCACCGCCTTCGCAAGAGTTTATCGATCGCTTTGAAAAAGGATATGCCAAAGTAATTGTAGTAGCCGGGATATTACTGGCAACTTTACCGCCATTTCTTTGGGGATGGGATTGGGAAACAACAATTTATCGGGCGCTTACTTTCCTGGTGGTAGCTTCTCCCTGTGCGCTGATGGCTGCAATAATGCCCACGCTGCTTTCAGGAATCGCCAATGGTGCAAGACAAGGGATTTTGTTTAAAAATGGGGCGCAGTTGGAGAAAATTGGCAAAGTCCGAGCGATCGCATTTGATAAAACTGGTACTCTGACAACAGGACAGGTGCAAGTGTTTCAAGTAATCCCAGTTGGTGAATACACCCAACAAGATGTATTAAAAGCCGCCGCTAGTGTGGAATCCTATTCAGAGCATCCCATCGGTAAGGCAATTGTGCAGGCGGCTGGTGAAACAGTTCGAGTCTTCTCTGCGAGACGCTCCGCGTTGGCGAAGCCTCTCGCAGAGAAGGCGGTTCCCGTCGAGTCGAAACTGTTGAACCCGAAGGGTGATTTGGATTTGGTTGGTGCAATCCAAGTACAAGCCATACCTGGACAAGGAATTGTGGGAATTACCCAAGAACAACAGGTAATTGTGGGGAATGCCGTTTTTGTGCAAAAGTATGTAACAAATTTACCTGAAGAATTGCGAGAAATGGCTCAATTTTTGGAGCAAGAAGGTAAAACTGTGGTTTGGGTAGCACAGGGAAATATAGCAGAAGTGATGGGTGTAATTGCGATCGCAGATGAAGTAAGATCGCAAGCAGCCGCAACTATTACCCGGTTAAAGAAAATGGGAATTGAACAAATTGTCATGTTAACTGGGGATAATCAGGAAACTGCTCACAGTGTTGCCAAAGCAGTAGGAATTGATCGGGTATATGCTCAACTTTTACCAGAAGATAAACTAGATGTTATCCGCCGTCTACAGGAAAAGTATCAAACTGTAGCAATGGTAGGCGATGGGATTAATGATGCACCAGCCCTAGCGCAAGCATCTATAGGTATAGCGATGGGTGTATCTGGTAGCGATGTGGCATTAGAAACCGCAGATATAGTACTGATGGCAGACAAGTTAGAAAAAATTGCCGTGGCGATGCATTTGGGAAGGCGATCGCAATCCATAGTCAAACAAAATATAGTCGTAGCGTTGGGTTTCATTATGTTGCTTTTGGTGGGCAACTTTCTAGGAAATATTAACCTACCCATCGGCGTGATTGGACATGAAGGTTCTACAGTATTAGTTACTCTCAGTGGTCTAAGATTGCTGAAATAAACCACTTTTGTCTCTTTTCTCTGTGTTCTCTGCGGTTTGTTAAAATATAAACCTCTTGTTTGCGATCGCTACTGTAGTCGCACATAAACTTAATACAAGGACATTCGCATGATTCCAGTGCCCCGTATGCAGTGTCAGCATCATCGCACAATGCTGCACATATCCCTAAAACTTTGTTAACGGTAATAAATAGTAAAAAATATCCCCCCTTTTTTAAGGGGGGTTGGGGGGTATCTTCGTTCGATAAACAAGCTAACCGAACTGTATCTAAACGACAGAGAACAATTAATTACAAATTACGAATTAATCCTCAGTTTTTGCTGAATATGCAACAGTTTTACCATCCAATGACATATCTTCTGTTTGCAGTTCTTGATGCCGATTTGGTTTGATAAAGCGCTCTGTCGCCGTCTTAATAACGATATACACAATTGGTACTACAAACAAACTCAAGAAAGTCGCAATTAACATTCCACCAAAAACTGCTGTTCCCAAAGATTGGCGACTACCTGCACCAGCACCTGTAGAATTAGCCAAGGGGTAAATTCCTAAAAGAGTAGAAAAGCCAGTCATCAAAATTGGACGTAACCGTTCTTGTGAAGCTTCAATTACTGCTTTAGTCATCGAAAGACCTTGATCTCGCAATTGGTTAGCAAACTCCACAATTAGAATAGCGTTCTTACTAGCCAAACCAATCAACATTACTAGACCAATTTGACAGTAAACATCATTAGAAAAACCCCGTAACGATTGAGCTACAAGCGCTCCAAAAATAGCTAAGGGAACTGATAACAGAATGATAAAGGGATCAATGTAGTTTTCGTATTGAGCAGCTAGTACCAAAAATACAAATACCAATCCTAATCCAAAGATCAGGGGTGCTAAACTACCAGAATCTATTTCTTCTAATGCAGTCCCTGACCATTCATAGCCATAACCTGCTGGTAAAACTTCTTTAGCAACTTGTTCCATTGCTTTAATTGCGTCTCCCGAACTAGAGCCAGGGGCGGCGGCACCATTAATTTCAATTGAGCGGAACAGATTGTAATGATTGATAGTTTGCGCTCCCACAGTCTCAGTAACTGTGACTAAGTTACTCAAAGGAATCATTTGATTCTTTTGAGAACGAACGTATAGTTTACCAATATCTTTTGGGTTAGAACGAAACTGCTGATCTGCCTGGAGATACACGCGATAATTGCGCTGCTGGAGATTAAAATCATTTACATATTGCGATCCCAAAGCAGTTTGTAAAGTACTGAAGACATCATCGATAGAAACTTGCAATGATTTGGCTTTATTGCGGTCTACTTCCACAAGCAATTGTGGTGTATCTGCGGCAAAGGTACTAAATACAGCTTGTAATCCTGGTGTTTGATTAGCTTTACCTAGCAACTTACCCATCGATTGCACTAAATTTTCTAAGCCACTGCTACCTCTGCGGTCTTGCAGTTGAAAGACAAAGCCGCCAAAGTTGCCTAAACCTTGAATTGGGGGCGGGTTCACAGGGAAAACTCTGGCTTCTGGGATTGCCATCAACTTCCCTTGCAAGCTGCCAATAATCGCCTGTACTGATTGATCGGGTTTTGAGCGCTCATCCCATGATTTTAAAGTGGTAAATATGATGCCGCTATTGGCGGTGCTACCACTAAAACCAAATCCTCCGATCGCAAAAGTCCCCACTACTTCAGGAATTTGCAGAATTTCTTTTTCTACCTGTGCAATCACATCGCTGGTATATTGCAACGAAACCCCTTGCGGCCCTTGGATAATTGTGATGAAGTAACCTTCGTCTTCATCGGGTAGAAAAGCTGTCGGTACTGTCATGTACAGCCAAGCAGTCATTCCCAAGGAAACAATAAACAACCCAATCACAATACCTTTGATGCGTGCGAGAAAGGTAAGCGATCGCTTATAACTATGCTGTAACCAGTCGAGAAAGCGATTTATCTGGCCAAAAATCCAACCCAGCCAGCCTGAAGGTCTTTGTCCTTGACGCAGCAACACCCCACACAAAGAAGGTATCAGAGTCAAAGCCAAAAAAGTCGAAATCCCAATGGAAAAGGCGATAGTCAGCGCAAATTGCCGATAAAGTGCGCCTGTGGTTCCCGGAAAGAACGCCACTGGTATGAACACCGCCATCAATACTAGTGAAGTGGCAATAACCGCGCCAAACAGTTCCCTCATTGATTCACTAGCGGCTCGGCGAGGACTAATTCCTTTATCCTGAATAAAACGGCTGATTTGCTCTACTACAATGATCGCATCATCTACCACCATCCCTGATGCTAAAGTCAGACCAAACAAAGTCAAACTATTAATCGAAAAGTTAAAAACTTTGACGAAGGCAAATATCCCAATGAAGGAAAGCGGAATACTAATTGCGGGAATTAAAGTAGTTCGCCAGTCCTGCAAAAACACAAAAATTACAATTACAACCAGCACCACCGATTCAATCAGGCTCTTAAGCACTTCTGCCATCGACTCTTCGACAAACGATGTCGTGTCAAAAGCTACCTGATATTTCATGCCTGGGGGAAAACTTGGAGCCAATCGCGCAATTTCGGCTTTGACTCCCTTGGCTACATCCAAGGCATTACTACCAGGAATCTGATAAATCCCTAAACCGACAGCATCTTTAGCACGAAATCGTAGAAATGAACTGTAGTTTTCTGCACCCAGTTCTGCTCTACCGACATCTTTGAGCTTGACTAATGTGCCATCATCTCCAGTTTTAAGGACAATTTCTTCAAATTCTGATGGTTCTGCTAATCGGCTAGCAGCACGCACATCAAGTTGATACCTTTGTCCTTCAGGAGCCGGTTCTTGTCCAATTCTCCCTGCACCAACTTGCAAGTTTTGTTCAGATAAAGCATTCGCTACATCCTTGGTCGTTAGCCCCCGATTAGCAAGGCGAGTTGGATCTAGCCACAGGCGCATTGCATAGCGGCGTTCGCCAAAAATTTGAACGTTGCTCACACCTTTGACTCTTTTTAGGGCATCTGCTAAATAAAGGTCGGCATAGTTACTTAAGAATGTATTATCGTACTCTTTATTTTCAGCGAATAAACCAATCGCTAAGAGGATGTTACTAGATTCTTTCGATACTCGCACTCCCGTGCGCTGTACAGAATCTGGTAGTTGTGGTTGGGCAACAGAAACACGATTTTGCACATCCACAGCCGCAATATCTTTATCACGCGATGAATCGAAGGTGGCTGTAATGGTACTAGTACCATCGTTACTGCTGCTGGAAGTGAGATATCTTAGTCCCTCAACCCCATTGATTTGCCTTTCTAAGATATTTGTCACTCCGCTTTCTACGACTTCGGCACTAGCTCCGCTGTAGTTGGAAGTTACAGTAATTTGGGTGGGACTAATTTCTGGGAATCTTGCGATCGGTAGTGAGGGAATACTGATTAATCCTACTAAAAGGATAACGATCGCGCAGACCGATGCAAAAATTGGTCGCTTAATAAAGAAATCAACAAACATAATTTAAAAATTGGGAATTGGGAATTGGGAATTGGGAACTGGGCATTGGGAATTGGGCATTGGGAACTGGGCATTATCTTCCTTGTCTGACTCATCTCCCCCTGCTCCCTACCCCCTTCAGCTAAGGCTTCTGAATACTACCCACTTGTTCCGGTGCTGGAGTGATGGGAGCGCCATTAGTTAGGTTGAGAATACCAGAAATAACAATTTTGTCTCCAGCTTTTAGTCCTTCGATAACTTGATAATTATTCCCCTCAATAGCTCCCAATTTCACAGGTTTTTGTTGAGCAACTAAAGATGGCGCTCCAGCTTTCTTTTCTGTTGGCGCTTCAGCTTTTTTTTCTGCTGGCGCTTCAGCTTTCTTTTCTGTTGGTGCTTGAGCCACAAATACAAAAGTTTCCCCACCCAGGCGAGATATTGCTGTAACTGGGATTAAAATTCCTGGACGTTCGTTCCAAATTACTTTGGTTTGCACTGTCTGGCGATTGACCAATTGACTTCTAGAATTACCAAAGTTGGCTTTAACTAAAACTGTCTGTGAATCTGAACTTGCATCTGGAGAAATGAAACTCAGTTTACCCCTTGCTGTGGGTTTGCCTTGGGCGTTCAGCATTTGCACTGGTAATCCCAAGCGTAGCTTTTTGGCTTCTTCTAGGGGAACGGAAATATTCAGTTCTAAAGAGTCATTTCTAGTTAATGTAGTGAGCTGATCTGCTCTTTCTACAAAATCTCCCACCTTTGCTGGAATATCACCAACAATACCAGTGAAAGGTGCCAGAACTTTTGTGTATTGCAGTTGGACTTGGGCAACTTGGACTTCAGCAGCTGCTTGACTTACTTGCGATCGCGCTTGGGCAATTTCTTCTGGGCGGGAACCATTTTCTAGTTGCCTTAACTTTTGTTTCTGTTGTTCTAAGGCTCCAGCTAGCTCATTGACATTAGAAGTTCTGCTTTGGCGGAATTGGTCTAGGCGTTTCTGAGCTACGACAAGGTCAGCTTCAGCACTTTGCTGTTCTTTGACATATCCTTCTAGAGTATCTTGAGAGACTGCGCCTTCTTTTCTCAATTGTGCATATCGTTTTGCTCGTGACTGTGCTAGTTCCACATCAGATTTAGCTGATTGAATTTGAGCCTCAGCCTGAGCAATTTCTTCTGGTTGCGATCCTGATTGGGCATCTCTAAAACGGGCTTGGGCTTGAACCAACTCCGCTCTAGCTTGGGCAATTTCTTCTTTTCGTGTACCCGCTTTAAGTTCAGCAAGACGTGCTTGAGCTTGTTCTAGTCCAGCTTTTGCTTTTAATAATTGTGCTTGGGCATCATCACTTTCCAGACTAACAATAACTTGCCCTTGTTGAACACGGTTACCCTCTTGAATAAAAATCTGAGTAACTCGTCCTTCAATCTGTGGCTTGATAATTACCGCACTTGGAGCCTCTAAGGAGCCAATAAACTCGGAACTCTCCTGCACAGTTTCAGTTTGCACAGTTGCTAGTTTGACGGGAATTGCCATCGGTTGACCAGCCCCTGGCCCACTTGGCGGTGCATTACTAACATTACTAGTTTGCCACCAGCGCCAACCAAAACCAACACCTGCAATTAACAAGATAATGCCTAATATGAGGGACCAACGCCGCTTTTCAGGTGGCTTAGGCGATCGCTCTAGTTTTGGGAGAGACTCTTGGCTAGAATCATTAACAGCAGAGTGTTCTATTTCAACAGGCAGGTGAGAATCAGGGAACTCAGAATGGGACATCTTCGGTTTCTCGTCTTGTGGATTTAGACTTGGGCAATCTACTCTTTGCTAAAAAAGCATTGTTTGAATAGTTTTTAGCCCTGTTTTCTTGATGTTGGTGACAAATATTAATTTAAGTATTGGGGCGATCGCTCATGTTGTGTAGCACTTAAAACGAGCCAATGTTTTCTAGCACACTATGGTTATTTTGTACATTCCTTGGCTCCTAGCAATTTTTTAAAGTGTAATTTATAAAACTTTTTTAGTCAGCACAAATCCAGGACTCTAGCTCAAAGAAAAAACACGGTTTATCTTGTTGCAGGCAAATTAACAGAACATCCTGCCTCTTTCAATGGCAAAGTGCTAATACCGCGCACAAATAAATTGATACAAGTTTCGATGTAGCATTCACGACTGTATTCTAGTGTGCTAGGGATATCGCTAAAACGCAGGATACCGTGAAGTAACATACCCGTGAAACTATCCACAGATGCTTTCAAATCTATGTCTGAAGACACCGTGCCCTTCTCTTGACTTTTCTGCAAGTACACAACCAGCTGTTCGCGCAATGATTTGTTAGTTTCGTATAAGACCAGACGGGCCGCCTGGGGATGTCGCTTCGCTTCCCCAATAAATGTCCGAATCAGGTCTTCATGCTCCTCCATGATCTGGTTGCAAAGCCTTGCATAATTCTTGAGGTCAATATATAGGTCTTGAGTCCAGTTGTCTTGATGGGCTAAAGCTTCTGTCTGTAAAGCGTAGGCGTAGCCCGCCGTTGGCGTTCGCGTTAGCGTCTCTGAAAGAGAAGCCTCTCCAAGAGTTGGCATCGCTTCGGTAATCACAGCAGCTAGTAGTTGCTCTTTGCTCTGGAAATGACGAAATAAAGTTACCTCATTGACCGCAGCAACGCGAGCAATTTCTCGCGTTGTAGCTCCAGCTAAACCAGCCGTTGCAAACACTTTAGTTGCTGCCTTTATCAAGCGTGCATGGGTTCGTGCCGTCCTTGATACTGAGTTTTCCATAAGTGTTTGCAAGTGCTTGCTTGCATTATAACCACATAAAAGGCGAGATTAGTATAAATTACAGATCAGTTTATCGCTCTTAAGTTATAGTGAATACTGATCTTAGGGAAGAGAAGAGTATGGAGCAATGCCAACTCTTGGAGAGGCTTGTCTGCGACACCCCCCCGCCAACGGCAGGCTACGCCTACGCTGTTAGTTCAGCTTAATTAAGCAAGGTTGCAAGTTTCATCGAGTTATCCTCACCAAGAACGACGTGTAATCAATCAGTGTTCTCTACATTCCTATTTTTTAGCAATCTTAACTTCCTACACTTAGGTCACCCGATCGGTTGATTGTTAACTCACCCATTTGGGTGATTTAATTTTTTCTAATTAGGGTTTTGTTTTCACAATAGCTAATTAAGAGAGCATCCCATTTTGGTAATAAAAATTCTCAGTCTCCAGCTATGTTCAACCATCGACAACTGATTTCTTGGAATTCAATTTCGGCAAGATACGCACAGTTGATTTTCGATTAGTAACAACATGAGAAAGCAGCCCTTCATATCGGTCAAGTGCTTGCTCCAAAGAATAGTTTTCTTCGGCAAACTGTCTTCCTGCGTTACCTAACCTTGCCCCTAGAGTAGGATTAGCATATAAATCATGCACCGCAGCAGCCATTGCATCGGGTGATTCTGGCTTCACAATTATCCCACCCCCACTGAGTTGAATTGCTTTTGCAGCAGTACCACTAGGAGGAACTGAACCCACAATCGGGCGACCACTTGCCAACAGTAGTGGTATTTTTGAAGGCATATTGAACGAAATCACATTGCGCTTTTGCACAATCAACCCTACATCAGCAGCTGCTAGCATTTCGGGTAGTTTTTCTCGCGGCTGCAACGGTAGCAGCAAAACATTATCTGCTCCATTTACAAGACAATATTCCTGCAACCTCTGCAATGCTATTGATTCACCAACGATGACAAAGACAATATCCCTAATATGACGTAAGCAAACTGCTGCTTCTATTACTGTTTCTAAACCTTGCGTTAGAGCAATGTTGCCCGAATAAAGGACTACAAATTTTCCATCAAGTTGATGGCTAGATATCCAGGAATTCTTCTGTTTTGGTAAAGGGCAGATGAAATTTACATTCACCCAATTAGGAATACAAACGATTTTATTAACAGGTACTCCTTTATTCACTAAATTTTCCCGAAACCCATCGGCAATGACAGTAATAGTGTGTGCAGTTCGATACCCAAATTTCTCTAAGGCTGCAAGAGTTCGGATCATCCACTTGTTTTTCAATAGCCCGATACGTACGGCAGCGTCTGGTAAAATATCTTGCACATTTAGAACTACTGGACAGTTGTATAACCAACTAAATATTGTTGCTGGTAAAATAGCTAAAAGAGGCGGAACTGTTAAGATAATCGCATCAGGGCGTCGGCCTTTAAAGGCTTGGGGTAAGCTCGTGAAAACAAAACTTAACTCTAATAATAGCCGATCTACTAAGTTAGGTTTAGACTTAATTCGGAGATAACTTCGTTGAATAGTGACACCATTTTTTTGCTCAGTAACGTACCATTTACCCCGATACTCATCGTAAATTTTACGCTCAGGATAGTTGGGCATTCCGGTAATCACCCGCACTTCATGACCTCGCTTTACTAATCCTTCTGCCAATTCAGTCATTAAGGGAGCAATTCCAATCGGCTCTGGATGATAGTTGTAAGAATATATCAGAATGTGCATAGGCTATTTATAAATTTGGTGAAGACAGCCTGAGATAAGCGCATTTATTGCTAATTTCAGCAGGGACTGCTACTTTAATTATTTAATTTAGATTGTGATTAAATTTTAATTTTTTAAAATCACAATTTTGATAAGCACTACTTAGAATTTTCTAGATAGATTTTAACAGTTATTAGTTCTCAAATATTCATTTTTCTGCCTGGATAAATTCCCTTAACCGTACAGTAAAAAGTTACCACTATTAATAATAGCTTTTAACTGTTCAATTATTTTAGGCTTGCACTATATACCACTATATATATGTAATAATCGTTAACTTATTTAAAAACAAATTTAATCGCTAAATTCACACTTAGGAGATTGTAACATGATATTTAATATCATGCATATAACCCGCATTCCGCCTTAAAAAGTGGCACATTAGGTATTTTTAACCAAGTAATGAGTATTGCATTCATGGGTGAACATCCAATTTTTTCAGTAATTCAAAGGCACTGACTTTTTAGCGCTAGTGTCTTGAGTAGCTTCGTATTTGGATCTGTGACTGAAAAAGCTGTAATGCATCAAACGCAGTGCAGCGCAACATCACCTTGGTAGATAAAATTGAAATCAACAGCTTGATTTAGATTGTTAGATGCCGCAGTTATTGCTAGCCTATGTAATATTAAAAGTAGCGCTAATTGCTGTGGTAAAGGCAATCTTGGCGAAAATATTTTTATTGTCATAACGCTCTTTTATTACTTTAGTTAAAGAATATTTAGAACATTATTTTGTTTTTGCGTACTTGGTTCCAGTCAAGTGAGGCTTTGAAAAAGATTCAAGGTCAGTATTTTATTTTTCTCTCTTCAGAAATATAAAATAGCAATAACTCCAAAGTGGCTTTAAATCATGCAGATATCAGTTTATAAACAGCACTAACTTAACTATAAAATATGTATAAGTAAATACCGAATGAAGTTACGGTAAAAATGTAATAAATCAATGAAGATAAACACTTTTTTTGTGAAGTTTTGGAGAAATACCGAGTCTATCTAACGAACCTAAGTTTGACTTTATCCATTTTAGGGATGTATCTGGTAAGGCTTACTCACTGATTTTCCAGTTTGGTCAACTGTTTACGGCTACGCTCAGGGCAAGACGCTCAGTGACCCCCCACTTCAAAACCATTCATTTTGTACTTCATGCAGATGGAAACTGCGGTATTTAAAGACTCACGAGAAACATTCAAACTCTAGTTGCCTGAAAATCACGAGCGATCGCCTGATAATAACTGATAAAGTTGAGCTACGCAAAGTTGAAAACAGTGACCTATGCCTGCGTTTCTATTAGAAGTTGGTACAGAAGAATTACCTGCAAGCTTTCTCAGTGATGCCTTAATACAATGGCGAGAACGGATTCCCCAAAGGCTGGATGCAAACAGCCTTCAGGGTGAAAGTGTCCAAGTGTACGGTACCCCCCGGCGTTTGGCGGTATTGATTAAAGGTTTACCATCCCAGCAAGCAGACCGAGAAGAAGAAATTAAAGGGCCCCCCGCCCAAGCCGCCTTTAAAGATGGTCAGCCGACAGCAGCAGCAGTAGGCTTTGCCAAAAAGCAAGGCGTGGAACTGGATGCGCTCTTCCTTCGCCCCACTGACAAAGGGGAATTTGTCTTTGTGCAAAAAAAAATTCCCGGCCGTCCTGTGGCAGAAATTTTGACAGAACTTGTTCAAGAGTGGATTTGGGGTTTGGAAGGTAAGCGGTTGATGCGTTGGGGTGATGGAGATGGGAGATTTTCTCGACCGATTCGCTGGCTGGTAGCTTTGTTAGATAAGACCGTGCTACCTCTAGAATTAGTAAATGGTTCTAAAACGATTCAGAGCGATCGCATTTCTCAAGGCCATCGGGTTTTACATCCTGAACCTGTGACAATTGCTCAAGCTACTGATTATGTTACTGCCCTTAAGTCTGCCTATGTCAACGTTGACCCAGAAGAACGGGCAAATATTATCAAAGAGCAAGTAAAGGCAGTAGCAGAGAATTTAGGCGGATATACAGTAATTTATCCCGATTTGTTAAAGGAAGTAACCAACCTTGTAGAATATCCTTCTACAGTTGTTGGTAAATTTGAACCAGAATTTTTGGAATTACCAACTGAGGTAATTACTGAAGTTATGGTGACTCATCAACGTTATTTTCCTGTATTCAAACCAGATAGTTCTGAGCAAGAATTATTGCCTAATTTCATCACTATTTCTAACGCTGATCCCAATAAATCAGATATTGTTGCCGTCGGGAATGAAAGAGTAATTCGTGCCAGATTAGCTGATGGCAGATTTTTCTACGAAGCTGATTTAACTAAGCCAATAGAAAGCTTTTTACCCCAGTTAGAAAAAGTTACCTTCCAAGAAGAATTGGGTTCGGTGCGTACCAAGGTAGATAGAATAGTCAAAGTAGCCCAGCGAATAAGCAACCAATTAGAATTAGCGGAAAATCAAAGTCAAAAAATCCAACGTGCTGCTTTATTATGTAAAGCAGATTTGGTTACTCAAATGGTGTATGAATTCCCCGAATTGCAAGGCATCATGGGAGAAAAATATGCCTTAGCCAGTGGTGAAGATAAAGAAGTAGCAAAGGCAATTTATCAACATTATTTACCAACGGGAGCCGGTGATAATTTTCCCGAAACTCTCACAGGTCAAATTGTCGGTCTGGCAGATAGATTAGATACTTTAGTAAGTATCTTTGGTTTAGGTTTAATTCCTTCTGGCTCATCTGATCCCTTCGCTTTGCGTCGGGCTGCTAATGCTATAGTTAAAATTACTTGGTTTTATAATCTGCCGATAAATTTAGATGATTTATTGGCACAAATAGCAACAGACTTTGCAGCGAAATATAGCAAAGATCAGGCATCATTAACCGCAGCATTACAAGAGTTTTTCTTACAACGCATCCGTACTCTACTGCAAGAAGAAAAGCAGATTGATTACGACTTGGTAAATGCAGTTTTGGGAGAAAATGACCCAGAATACACAGAACGGACGTTAAAGGATTTATTGGATGTGCGTGATCGCGCCTTATATTTACAACAAATCCGCAACGACAGTACCTTAGATAACATCTACGAAACCGTTAACCGTTCCACACGATTAGCCGCACAGGGTGATTTGGATACAAAACAGCTAGAACCAATAACTGTTGTTCGTCCAGAATTATTCCAAAAGCCCTCTGAGCCAGCTTTGTATAATGCCTTAATCGAATCAGTACCGCAAACTAAAACAGCACAGCAGACACGAAATTATCAACTGTTAATAGCAGCACTAACAAAAATTGCTCCGACAGTTAGTAACTTCTTTGATGGCCCAGATAGCGTATTAGTTATGGACTCCGATCCAGAAATTAAGCGTAATCGATTGCACTTACTGGGATTGGTTCGCAATCATGCCCGTGTTTTAGCTGACTTTGGTGCGATCGTCAAAAATCTGTAGCGTAGGTCAACAAAAAGTTGTGTAATTTTTGCCAAGAAACGCTACTATAGGGAGTGCTTAACCAGGGACTCTGCTGCAATCTATGCCTAGAGCTACTGTAATTGGATTGGGAAAGTCCGGTGTTGCTGCGGCGAGATTGTTGAAAGGAGAAGGTTGGGAGGTAGAGCTAAGTGATAGCAACACCTCCGAAACCCTCCTACAACAACAACAAGAACTCGCTGCCGAGCAAATAACCGTAAAACTAGGCCAATCCCTAGAATTGAATGGTGCTAATTTACCCCAATTAATAGTTGTTAGTCCTGGCGTGCCTTGGGATATTCCCGTATTAATCAAGGCACGCCAATTAGGTATTGAAACCATCGGGGAAATGGAACTCGCTTGGCGAAATTTACGCTCGCTACCTTGGGTAGGAATTACAGGTACTAACGGTAAAACTACTACCACAGCTTTAATTGCTGCCATTTTTAAAGCAGCAGAATTAGACGCGCCCGCCTGCGGTAATATTGGCTACGCCGCTTGTGATGTTGCCCTATCTTACAGGGGTAGAGGGGCAGGGAGCAGGGAGCAGGGAGCAGGGGGAACATTTGATAGTTCCTCACTCTTAACTCCTAACTTCTCACTTGATTGGGTGATTGCGGAAGTTAGCAGCTATCAAGTAGAATCTTCAAGTTCTCTTGCACCACGTATCGGTGTTTGGACGACTTTCACGCCAGATCATCTGAGTCGCCATAAGACTTTAGAGAATTATTACAACATCAAAGCCAAGCTGTTACGTCAATCCGAATTACAAGTGTTCAATGGCGATGATCCCTACTTGAGGCAACAAGGTTTAAGTGCTTGGCCTGATGCTTATTGGACAAGTGTAAAAGGAAAAGATTTCCTGATTAGCGAAAAAGGCTTTTACATTGAGAACGACTGGGTTGTGGAGAAATTGACTGCAACCTCTGCACCAGAACCGATTGTGAAAGTATCTACTTTGCGAATGGTGGGAGAACATAACCAACAAAATCTCTTGATGGCAGTAGCAACGGCACGATTAGCGGGAATTAATCGTGATGCGATCGCACTTGCAATTAGTGAATTCCCCGGCGTTGCTCATCGTTTGGAGCATATCTGCACTTGGGAAGGTATTGATTTCATTAACGACAGCAAAGCTACTAACTACGATGCTGCCGAAGTTGGTTTAGCATCTGTGAAAAATCCAGCGATTTTAATTGCTGGTGGAGAAGCTAAAGCAGGTGATGATACTGGCTGGCTAGCACAAATTCAAACCAAAGCTGCTGCTGTGTTATTGATTGGCTCTGCTGCACCCGCATTTGCCCAACGTCTCCAAGAGCTAGGGTATTATTCTTACCATATTGTGGAAACTATGGAAAGGGCAGTTCCTAGAGCAGCGGAATTAGCCAAGGAGTATGAAGCGCCTGTAGTGTTGCTATCTCCAGCTTGTGCGAGTTTCGATCAGTACCCCAATTTTGAAGTGCGGGGCGATCGCTTCCGTCAGTTGTGCCTTGCTTGGGCAGAAGGAGAGAAACTTCAATACAACTCGATTCTTTCATCTTCTCTGCCTTAATTCATTTATTGTGTGACTTGCAGCTACACAATAAATGAGTTATGTAACCTAAAAGTGCGGTGCGATCGCATTTTATATAGACTTAAATTTCTAGAAGGATTGTTTAGAGCTAATTGAGTGGTTTCCTATAATTATGTTTTGCTGTAGTTTGCAACTTCAACCTCATGAGCAATGCTTGTAAGTTTAGGAACAGGTAAACCATCTTCTAGCATTCCTTCTAGATGAAATTCAATAGCTTCTGTAATCATCTGCTTGACTTCTTCTAAGGTTTCACCCACAGCTACACAACCGGGTAAATCAGGGACATAAGCGCCGTAACTAGTTTCTCCCTTTTCAATCACAACTGTATAACGCATTACTCTTCCTCTAATTGAGCTTGTCTCCGGATATTTTTAAGAGTACCAATTGACACATTCACATTTGGCTTACCAGGTTACTAACGTTGGGGAGTAAGTGGTAGGGAGCGATCGCTTCATGAATCGAGTGGCTCAAAATGAAATGCTAAAGTTAATAATCAAGCTTTTCCAGAGCTACATTCTCTCTCCCAGATAAAATTTATATATGAACGCTACACAAGAAAAACTAAAAGTTCAGCTTGAGCAGGCAATAGTTGCGGCTTTTGGCGCTGATTTTGCTGGAGTAGATCCAATTTTGGTTTCTGCTAGCAATCCTAAATTTGGTGATTATCAGGCGAATGTGGCTTTATCTCTGAGTAAAAAGTTAGGATTGCAACCAAGAGCGATCGCAGGTGCGATCGCCCTGAAACTAGATGTATCCGAAATCTGCGAACCGCCGGAAATCGCTGGGCCAGGATTTATCAATCTGAAACTGAAAACGGTATACCTAGAAGCGCAACTGAACAAAATTCAAGCTGATCCCCGATTGGGAGTTCCATCTGCAAAAACGCCCAAGCGGGAAATTGTGGATTTTTCCAGTCCGAATATTGCCAAAGAAATGCACGTTGGACACTTGCGTTCTACGATTATTGGTGATTCCATCGCCCGAATTTTAGAATTTCAAGGACACGATGTTTTGCGGTTAAATCATGTGGGTGATTGGGGTACGCAGTTTGGGATGTTAATTACTCATCTTCGTGAATCTGATTCTGAAAATAATTCCTTTTGGAATAGTCTATATTATGAGGAGAACAATCAACCGGGTTTCATTAACTCTCCCTCTATAAATATAGGAGACTTGGTTCAGTTTTACAGAGAAGCTAAGAAAAAATTTGATGAAGATGCTGATTTTCGAGAAAGATCACGTAAAGCAGTGGTAGAACTACAATCTAATGAGTTATCAGCAAAACACGCTTGGTTTTTTCTTTGTGAAGCTTCTCGAAAAGAGTTTCAAGTAATTTATGAGTTGCTGGATATCAAGTTAGATGAACGGGGCGAATCTTTCTACAACCCCTTACTACCAAAAGTTGTGGAAGATTTAGAAAAATCGGGGTTGCTGGTAGAAAACCAGGGGGCAAAATGCGTTTTTCTGGAAGGGTTTACAAATAGAGAAGGTGAACCTTTACCTTTAATTGTGCAGAAATCAGATGGCGGCTATAACTACGCCACAACAGATTTAGCATCCCTTCGCTACCGGATTCAGCAGGATGAAGCAAAGCGGATAGTTTATGTAACAGATGCTGGACAAGGAAACCACTTTGCCCAATTTTTCCAAGTAGCACGCAAAGCTGGATGGATTCCCGATGATGTGGAATTAGTGCATGTGCCCTTTGGGTTGGTGTTAGGAGAAGATGGGAAGAAATTCAAAACTCGTTCTGGGGATACTGTGCGGTTGCGGGATTTATTAGATGAAGCTGTTTCTCGTGCCCATGCTGACCTAAAAGCCAGATTACAAGAAGAAGAACGCCAAGAAACTGAAGAATTCATTAATGAAGTTGCTAGGGTAGTTGGGATCAGCGCAGTTAAATATGCAGACTTAAGCCAAAACCGCACCAGTAACTACATTTTCAGCTACGACAAAATGCTGGATTTCAAAGGTAATACTGCGCCTTATATGTTGTATGCTTATGCACGGATTCAGGGGATTAGCCGCAAGGGAGACATCAACTTTGAGAAGTTGGGAAACAATGCTGTTTTGTTGCAGCATGAAACAGAATTAGCTCTAGCAAAATATTTACTTCAACTGGATGAAGTTATTAGTGGTGTAGAGCAAGATTTGCTGCCCAATCGTTTATGTGAGTATTTGTATGAACTGAGTAAAAAGTTTAATCAGTTTTATGACCGTAATCAGGGAGTTCAGGTTTTGGAGGCTGAGGAACCGCAACGGACATCACGCTTGATTCTGTGTGATTTGACTGCTAGAACCCTGAAGTTGGGACTAGATTTGTTGGGAATTCAGGTATTGGAAAGGATGTAATTTTTTTAACGTAAAGTATGCAGAGTAAGAGTTAAGCTGATTTTTTCTTTGCGTACTTTGCGGTTTTTTAATCAGAATTGCTGGACTTGGAGGCGATCGCCAATGGTACGGACACCATCTAAAAACATAACTTTAGCAGAGTTTCTAATGCTACCAGAAACGAAGCCCGCTAGTGAATACATTGATGGTCAAATTATTCAAAAACCTATGCCACAGGGAAAGCATAGTACAATTCGAGGTGAAATGATTAGCACTATCAACTCAATAGTGAAGCCCAAGCGGATTGCTCGTGCTTTTCCAGAACTGCGGTGTACTTTTGGTGGAAGATCAATAGTGCCAGATATTTCTGTGTTTACTTGGCAAAGAATTCCTCGTGATGAAAATGGTCAAGTTGCCAACGTCTTTCAAGCAGCCCCCAATTGGACTATCGAGATTCTATCGCCTGATCAAAGACAAACGAAAGTTACAAAAAATATTCTGCATTGCCTGAATTATGAAACACAAATGGGTTGGCTGATTGATCCAGAAGAACAAACGGTATTTGTGTACATCCGCAATCAACAGCCAATCATGTTGGATAAACTAGAAGCTTTACTTCCTGTACCAGATTTTGCAAGTGAGTTGAGGCTGACAGTAGGAGATTTATTTGGTTGGCTGTTGGAGTAAACCAAATCCTGACGAATTGAATAAGGAAATACACCAAGTGCAACAGGTTTTATGGGTAGGAATCGGTTGTAAACGAGGAACCTCGTGGCAGTTGATTGATCAAGCAATTGAGCAAATATTTCTAGAAAATCAACTTTTTCAAAGTGCGATCGCAGGGATTGCGACCATTGACACTAAAGCCTCAGAAGTTGGCTTAGTAGAACTTTGTCGTCTACGCAATCTACCCCTAAAAACCTTTTCTGCGGAAATTCTTCGCTCTGTCTGTGTCCCTAACCCTACCACAATTACCGACCACAAAGTAGGTACATCTAGCGTAGCAGAGGCAGCTGCTATTCTTGCAGCTACTCAAATCCCGTTGTTGCCTGCTTCTTCTTTTAGCACCATAGAGGCATTGGGAGTAAGGTTCTTAGTTCCTAAGCAGATTTTTCAGCTACAAGGGCAACCAGGAGCGGTAACGCTAGCTGTTGCCCAAGCCTCAAATATGAGTATTACAATTGACTAACTTTTCTAGTCAACAACTCTTAAAAAATAGTTAATTATGCTAGAAACGACAGCTAGCACAATTGAACCTAACAAAGCAGGTAAAAAGCCCCGAATCTCAAAACCAGAACCAGGAGTTAAGGCACTTGCTAACCAAAGGGTTAAAGCGTTGATCACAAATGTAAATAAACCAAAGGTGAGTAAGGTAATAGGAAATGTCAAAAGACGCAAAATTGGTCTGATAAAAGCATTAACTAGCCCGATAACTAGTGCGGCAACAAGGGCTACAACAAAATTATTGACAACGAAACCATCAACGATTCTAGAAGTAATTAATAACGCTACCGCAGTACCAAGCCAAGTTAATAAAAAGTGTTGCATAAGTTTTTTTAGAAGAATTAGAAGTAAGTTTAATTAATTTCACTGTTGCCATCTGTGATCTGTAACACTATCAGGTACTTTTGTACTTGACTCCTAAAGTTACCATTATCTTTTGTCAGCCTAAAAGCAATGTAATTTTTTTGTTCTGGCATATAGATACTTCTCATCGATATATCTTTATCGTATTGCAGGATGTACCGAATTAAATTCATAAAAAATTCTGTGAAGCAAAAAGCCCTAAGGGAATGAAGCAGCCCTGCTTTTTGAGGGGATATACAAAAAACCCTGTTTTCAGGCTGATGTCATCAAATAGATGTAACGGTAGTTAAATAATTAATGCAATATATCAGGAAAATCCCAATCAAGAGATTGAAATGGGAACCCTAACCCTATCCGCCCGAAAATCATGTAGTGATGAATCAGATAAGCAGCGATCGCCCCATTTTATTTGAATCTAATTCTCAACACAGTGATGACTTTAGTTTGTCACAGATGGTTGATCTGATTGCTGATACATTCGGCATTCACATCAAACCACAGTATCAAGATACATTAAAGAAAAATCTTTTAACTCGCATCCGGGCGCTGGGATTATGCTCACTCAATGATTACTATCGGTTCTTGGTAGCAAATCAATTAGTTCCTGGTGCAACAGAGTGGCGAGAACTAATCTCTTTACTTACTGTCACTGAAACTTATTTTTTTCGCGATCAGGGGCAGATGTCGCTGCTCAAAAATCAGCTGCTCCCAGAGTTAATCGAGCGCAAACGGGAGCTTAGTTTAACTCAGTGCAACGCTGCTAATGGAGAATTTCATCGGCCGACATTACGGCTTTGGAGTGCCGGGTGTTCGACTGGTGAAGAAGCTTACTCACTTGCCATTCTGGTGAAGGAACTAATCCCTGACAATCAGGCATGGGACATTCTGATTTTAGGCACAGATATTAATCAACCCGCGATCGCACTGGCTCAACAAGGAATTTACAGCGATTGGTCTTTTCGGACAACCACTCAAGAAATCAAAAATCGCTACTTTCAATCCCACAAAAAAGGTTGGAAAATCGATTCTGCTATTCGAGCAATGGTCAAATTTCAACCTGGAAACCTGATGCAAGACAACTTTCCCGCTTACGCGTCCAGCATTCACGATTTCGATTTAATTATTTGCCGCAATGTGTTTATTTATTTTGACTTCAACCCGATCGCACAAGTTATAGGCAAGTTTTACTGCTCTCTGACACCGGGAGGTTTTCTGCTTACAGGACACACGGAATTACACGGGCAAAAAACTGAACCGTTTCAAGTCAAAAATTTTCCACAATCTACCGTTTATCAAAGACATAGCTCACTCAACAAGCAGAGCAAAGTCTTGAATACTATAATACCTGCTGCCATTGAGAGCAGGAAAACCGAAATTTCTTCCCCCTCTCTCCCAACCTTGGGGACGCGCTTAAGCGTGAGCGCAAACACTCAAACTCTTTTAGATGCAGCCAAGGAATCGCTAATTCAAAAAGCTTATGCCGATGTCATTCAAATAACGCAACAACTGATTGCTCTTGCCCCCCAACAATTTCAGGCATATTGTTTGATGGCAGAAGCTTACGCGAATTTTGGCGATTACTCCCAGGCGAATCAGGCGTGTCAGCAGGCACTCCAGATCAGCCCATTGGCGATCGAACCCTATCATTTGTTGGCTCAAATTGCCGAAGAGCAAGGAGATCACAACAGTGCAAAATTATTCTTAAAACGTATTATTTATCTCGCTCCCAGTTCTGTTACTGCTCACCTGGAATTGGGTTCTATATATGAACGAGAGGGGAATGAAAAACAGGCTCAAAAAATCTGGCGATCGCTTCTAGAGATTTTGCAAAATCTACCCCAACAAGCGATCGATTCCCATAGCCAGCAAACCACTGCTGAACTAAAAGCACACGTTCTTAAGCACTTAAATTCAACTAGTTATGAGCCATGAATCTTATTTAATATTTAACCTCAATCACTCGCGCTATGGGATTCCGGCTACAGCCGTGCAAGAACTATTCTTTCTGCCAGAAGTGACTGCGATCGCACAAACTCCCAGCACAATTTTAGGCGTGATTAACCTGCGAGGAAAGTTTCTCCCCGTGATGGATTTATATCACCGTTTAGAACAAGCGCGTCCCCCTTTTCAATTGACTGACAGCATGATTGTCCTGGAGTGGCAAACTCAACGAATCGGAATCATCGTCAATCAAGTGGATAGTGTGCAAGCGATCGCACCCGATCAGATCGCTGCCAATGTTTGCGATCAATCAAAAGAGAGTTTGCAGGATAGATTAGTGACTGGCATTGCCAACGTTGAGGAGGGCATCGTTACATTGCTCAATCCCGAACTGTTAGTGCAACACGCCTTTCTAGAGACTGTTTTCAATATAAATTCTGATTTTAATAACGGCTCAGTCAATGACGCACTAAAACACCCATCTGATTCAGCCCTAAATCAAAGCTTATACGATCATTTCGATTCGCAGGAACGACAGATTTTGCAAGAGCGAACTGAAGCTCTCCGATGTTCAATTAATGACGAGGATTCGGCATCGCTCTTGCCTCTGGCTGTTGTGGGGTTGGGGGGTGAGTACTTTGGGTTTGGCTTGGAAACGGTGCATGAGTTTACTGAGATTCACAAGATTACCCCGATTCCCTGCTGTCCGCCGCACATTGTTGGCAACATCAACTTGCGGGGCGAAATTGTCACCTTAATTAACATCAATAATGTGGTTGATCTGCCCATGAATGGGGTGCGATTGCATCAGCAAGCCGTTGTCGTGCGCCTGGAGCAACGAGTGGCGGGCATTGCCGTGGATAACATTTTTGATGTGACGTATATTTATCCCTCTCAAATAACCACGGCTCCAATTGCCCTGCATTCTGCCAAAGACGACTATCTCCAGGGTGTCGCACCTTATCGCGATCGGATGATGAGCATCATCAATTTGTCTAAACTGCTGACTTCAGAAGCGTTAGTTGTCAATGAAGAGGTCTAATATGCAATACAATTTCAAGCTCGGTCGGGTTGTTACGTTTGGGTTTGGTTCGGTATTTGTAGTCATGGTTGTGATTGGCATTGTCTCTAAGCTCACGACCAACAAGTTAGTGGAGTCTAATGGCTGGGTCAGCCATACCTACCAGGTTGAGGGATATCTGGAGGATATTAGCAAGTTTCTAGTCGATGCCGAAACCGGACAGCGTGGCTTTATTCTCACCCAAAAGGCGAACTATTTGGAGCCTTACAACACATCCGTTGCCAATTTTGAGAAAACCTTTGATGAGGTCAACAAGCTGATTCAGGACAACCCCGAACAACTGGCACGGTTGAATCAGATCAAGCAACTGGCAAAAGACAAAATGGCAGAACTTGCTGAAACCATTGAGTTGACGCAGCAGGGAAAACGCCAGGAAGCCCTGAATCTCATCCTTTCTAATAAAGGCAAGCAGATCATGGATGAGATTCGGCTCAAATTGGCAGAAATGACGCAGATTGAGGAGCGGCTGCTGGCTGATAGGCAACAGACAGCAAAGCAGATAGCATTCCTCGCAGACTTGGTTTCTTTGGGAGGAACCACGATCGCGATCCTATTCGGCTCATTGGTGTTGTTCTTCATTGCCCGTGGAATTGTGCGACCGATTACCCAGGTCGCTAATGCGATCGCCTCCTCATCCAATGAAATTGCGGCTACGGTCGAGCAACAAGAGCGTACTGCCACCCAACAGGCAACCTCGGTCAGCGAAACCACCACCACAATGGACGAACTCAGCGCCTCTGCCCAACAGTCTGCCAAGCAAGCAGCAACTGCCTCCACCAGCGCTCAACAGGTTTTGAATTTGGCAGATCAAGGCAATCAATCACTGACCCGCACCCTGGAAGGAATGGCAGCCTTGAGCCACAGAGTCAGTGCAGTAGCAGACCAGATGCTGCGCCTGAATGAACAAACCAAGCAAATTGGCAGTATTTCTGGGTTGGTGAGTGACCTAGCAAATCAGACTAATATGTTGGCGCTAAATGCAGCAGTAGAGGCAGTCCGAGCAGGGGAACAGGGCAAGGGATTTGCAATCGTTGCCGCCGAAATTCGCAAACTAGCAGACCAAAGCAAGAAATCGGCTGAAAAAATTAATGGGCTGGTCAATGATATTCAATCCGCAATCAACTCAACCGTTGTGATGACGGATGAAAGCACAAAAACTGCCCAACAGGGGGCGGCAATGACTGAGCAAACGGTGCAAGTCTTTACCAATGTCACCGATGCCGTCAACCAGATGGTGTTGAATATTCAGCAAATCTCGCTCAACGCCAATCAGCAAGCTACGGCGGTTCAGCAAATTTTACAGGTAATGAATGCACTCAATAGCTCTGCTAGAGAGACAGCCATCGGCATCAGTCAGACTCGCGTTAGCACTCGCCAACTCAATGACGCAGCCTACAAACTACAGAGTGTTGTGTAATCTCTGTTGATGCAACGTAAGAGGCAGGGCGCAGGGGGCAGGGAGCAGGAGGAAATGACCCCTTCTTGCTGCTGTGAAGCCTACTGTACACACAAGTTTTTTAGAGTTACTGCATAACGTAGAAGAGGTTAATTTTTGCAGGTCAATGCAATAAGGGTGCAGGTCGATGCAACAAAGGTGCAGGTCAATGCAATAAAGGTGCAGGTCAATGCAACAAAGGTGCAGGTCGATGCAATAAAGGTGCAGGTCAATGCAATAAAGGTGCAGGTCAATGCAATAAAGGTGCAGGTCAATGCAATAAAGGTGCAGGTCAATGCAATAAAGGTGCAGGTCAATGCAATAAAGGTGCAGGTCAATGCAACAAAGGTGCAGATCAAGAGACTTGTGTGTACATCGTAGCTTTATGGGGCCAATCTAAAATCTAAAATCCAAAATTGTGTGATGGCAATATCTGGAAATCCTTGAACTCATTCACTCACAAAAGATAACAACAAGATGGAAAGCAAGCGAAACTGGAGACTAAGATACTGGATTATTGGCGGGTATGCCGTTCCCGTGCTGGCATTGTTAATTTCTGCCGGAGCGATGATTATGAATATCAACACTGTGAACAAACGATCGGAAGACTTAGTTGCTTCTTACAAGGTAAATTCAGTCGTTAGTGACCTTAATGTTAATGTGCAAAGTGGTGCTAAGTCAATCCGAGGCTATTTGTTGGCAAAAAATCAACGGTCGCTTGAGGACTACCGCCAGTCTCAGAAGGACTCCAAGGAATTTCTCGCAAAAGTGACGACACTTGCCCGATCAGAAAAGGAACGACAGTCTTTAACCAAACTGGAGGGACTGCTGAATAACCTGACTGCTTTGCAGTATGACCTGATTGCAAAGGTAGATGAGGGCAAAGTTAGAGAAGCCGTTGAAACCTGGATCAAGGGAAATGTCCACTCTCTGGTTGAGGATGTTGTAGACCTGATCGAAGAAATACAGCTTCGAGAAGACCAGATTGTTGCAAACGCCGTGAAACAGCAGCAAGAGGCGCTCAATGTCCTCAAGCTCACGGTGATGTTAGCTAGTGGACTCTCCCTCGTGGTATCTGTTTTGATTGGCATCTGGGTTATTAGCCGCACTGCCCGTCAGATGAACGCCTCTGCTAGCGCGATCGCCGCTTCTACAATCGAAATTACCACAACAATTGAGCAGCAAGAACGCAACACCATCCAACAAGCCAGTTCTGTCAACCAAACCACCACCACAATGGATGAATTGGCGGCTTCCTCGCGGCAGTCTGCCGAACAAGCAGAAGCCTCAGCCGCAGGGGCGCGGCAGGTGTTGTTGCTGGTAGACGGTCGCACTCAAGAGGGTCAGTTTAGCCAATCGAGTCTACGCGAGAAAGTAGGCGACATTGCCGCCCAAATTCTCCATCTAAGCGAACAAACCAATCAAATCGGCACGATCTCCACCCTGGTTAGTGATTTGGCAAGTCAAACTAATATGCTGGCGCTCAATGCAGCAGTGGAAGCGGTGCGAGCTGGGGAACATGGCAAAGGCTTTGCGGTTGTTGCTGCCGAAATTCGCAAACTGGCAGACCAGAGTAAGCGTTCGGCTGAAAAAATTAATGTACTGGTCGTAGACATTCAAAAATCGACCAATTCCACCGTTATGGTGACAGGTGAAGGCACGAAAACTGTAGAAAAGATTGTGGATGCCATCAAAACGATCGCGATAAATGGTCAACAAATTTCCCTGACTTCTAATCAACAAGCGATCGCAGTGCAACAGGTGGTAGAAGCCATGAACTCGCTCAACATTGCCGCCAGAGAAACCGCCTCTGGCATTAGTCAAATTAAAGTCGGCACCCAACGACTGAATGATGCCGCCCAGGAGCTAAAAGCCGTTGTTTAAAAATGTATTGGAGTTACAGATATGTTGAAAAATATGTCTTTGCATGGACGATTGATGGGTTCATTTTTGCTGATGGGTAGTGTCGTTTTGGCTGTAGGGTCTGTCGGCTGGTGGGGTACCCATCAATTAACTAGACATATTGACACCCTCAGCCATACCAGCCTACCCAGTATTAACGGGTTGTGGAGAATTTATGAAGGGCAGACCCAGATCCAGGCGGCAGAGCGGGCGCTTGTCAACCCTGAGCTACCCCCTTCAGCCAGACAGTCTGAGCTAAATCGGATACAGGTAGCCTGGAAGCAAATCGACGCAGGCTTTGAGGAATATGAACCCGCGCCCCGCACTCCCGAAGAAGACAAGCTCTACCAGACGTTTAAGCAACAGTGGCAGGAGTGGAAGCAGGATCATTCTACATATCTTCGGGCTTACCAAGACTTTGCCCGGTTAGGTATTATTAACCCCAATGCCAGACGGTTTGAATTGTTAAGTCAGGGACGAGAGAATTCTCCAGAAATGAAGGCGGCGATCGCTGCTGCCGCTCAACTCACAAAAATCAGCCAAAACGCTGTTGCAGAAAATGATGATTCATTTGCGGTTACAACTGAATCATTAATGCAACTGATCAAAATCAATCAGACGGTTGCTGATAATGCCACTCAGGCAGCCAGTGACGATGCCCGAATTACCGTAGCTTGGGTGATTACTGGTATCATTGCCGGGCCTCTGGGGGCAATCTTGCTAGGACTGTTTCTGAGCAACAAAATTGCTAAACCGTTGACAGGCAAAATTGCTCAAATTGTTCAAACAATGGCTGCCTCCACCAATGAAATCGCCGCTACGGTTGAGCAGCAAGAACGGACTGCGACTCGGCAGGCAACTTCTATCAATCAAACCACTACCACCATCGATGAATTGGGAGCCTCATCGCAGCAGTCAGCCGAACAGGCAGAATCGGCGGTAGCAGGCGCACGGCAGGCATTGACTCTTGCAGGTAACGGTGCTGATGCTGTAAAACGCACCCTCAAGGGCATGGAAACCCTACAGCAAAAAGTTGCAGCCATTGCGGAGCATATCACACGCTTAAATGAACAAACCAAGCAGATTGACAGTATCTCTGGTCTGGTGGGCGAGTTGGCAAGCCAGACTAATATGCTGGCGTTAAATGCAGCTGTAGAAGCAGTCCGGGCAGGGGAGCATGGTAAAGGCTTTGCCGTTGTCGCTGCTGAAATTCGCAAACTAGCAGACCAGAGCAAAAAATCAACCGAAAAGATCAGCACCTTGGTAAGCGACATTCAATCTGCCATCAGCATCACTGTCGTTGTCACCCATGAAGGCACTAAAACTGTAGAAGAAGGGACGCGAATTGCTCAGGAAACGTCAGAATCCTTTGCTGGTGTAGAAGGTGCAGTGAATAATATTGTCATCAACAGTCAACAGATTTCACTCAATATCAACCAGCAAGCGATCGCCATTCAGCAAATTGTCTCTGCCATGAATGACCTGAATATGGCTGCGCGTGAAACTGCCAGTGGCATTAGCCAGATCCGCTCTGGTACTAAACAACTAAACGAGTCAGCGCAAGCACTCAAGGCAACCATTTAGTCGCTCAACCTGTAACTACTTAAAACTATACTATGATGATCGATGATGAAGAACTGAGAGACGTTTTCAAAGTAGCCAGCGAAGAACATCTGCAAAACCTGGATGATGGATTACTACATCTGGAAAACCATCCCGACGATCTAGCTGTCCTGGAAGCCTTGATGCGAGAGGCGCATTCTCTCAAAGGCGATGCCAATATGCTAGGAATCAAAGATATAGGCACTCTGGCACATCAAATTGAGCATGTTTTGACTCAACTCAAGCAACAAGAAAACCCTGCGTCCTCGTTGGGCAATGGTACAACAGATTCACCCTATGAACGCCTCGCTCATGCGATCGCTGCTATCCGCAAACTCGTTCATGAAGCTGTCACCGGAGAACCTGCCAGGGTTGATACCTTTTATGCTCTGGCCGAATTGATGGGAGCGAGTGTGGGAGTAGGGGGAGCAGGGGAGGATGAGGGGGACAAGGGGACAAGGGGACAAGGGGATACGGAGAATGAAAAGATCCTCTCTGCATTCTCCACACTCCACACTCCACACTCAGCACTCAGCACTCAGCACTCTTCTAGCTACCGCATCGAAACCATCCGCGTTGGTACTCGCCACTTGGATACATTGATGACGCAAGCAGGGGAGTTAACTGTAACTAAAATTCGGATTGCTCATCGGCTGGGAGAAATTGAGGCGATCGCTAATCTGTGGGAAGAATGGAATCGAGATTTATTCACTAATCGGTTTGCGTTCAGCCGAGAGCAACAAGGTGATGTCGCCCTCCAACGTCTAGAAACTTTTCATCATCACTCGGAAAAACGATTAGAGCAATTGGGTCATTTAGTGAACACCCTGCGGAGTTCTCTTTCAGAAGACACAACTCGACTGGAACAACTAAGTAGCGATCTTGAAGAGGGGATTCGTACCCTGCGATTGCTGCCCTTTGCAACGATTTTCAACCTCTTCCCTCGGATGGTGCGCGATCTGGCGCAGCAGCAGGGAAAATTGGTGGAGTTGATCACAGAAGGCAAAGACACCCTTGCCGACAAACGCTTGTTGGAAGAAATGAAAGATCCGCTAATGCACATCCTGCGGAATGCGATCGATCACGGGATTGAGCCACCACAGGAACGGGAACGGCTAGGAAAACCAACAACGGCAACGATTCGGCTCAAAGCTTACCAGACTCCCACTAACATTGTGCTGGAAATCAGTGATGATGGCCGGGGGCTTGATCTGGATAGAATCAAACAAATAGCGGTGAAGCGGGGCGTTTGCGGCGAGGAAGAATTAGCAGCAATGACTCCTAGCCAGATCCAGGCGTTGATCTTCGCACCGGGGTTTTCAACAGCCCCCCTGGTGACAGAAGTCTCAGGGCGGGGTGTGGGGCTGGATGTGGTGAAAACCAATGTCGAGAAATTGAAAGGTACGATTGAGGTAGAATCGTTTCCCGGATTGGGATGTACACTGCGCGTCAATCTCGGTATCACCTTGGCAACTGCCCATGTGTTGATTGTGCAAGTGAATCAAATGCCTTACGCCATCCCAGTCGAGTTTGTGCAAACCGCTTGTTTAATCAAGTCAGAAGAGATTTTTCCTTTGGAGGGACGGGACACAATAATTCGGGATAGCCAACCCATTTCGATTGTGCAGTTGGCCGATCTATTAGAACTCCCCCCGATGCCATCTGGATTAACTCAAGAAACGGCGCTTTCTTGTATTATTCTCCAGGTTGGGCAAGCACAACTGGGTGTGGTGGTAGATGCCTTAGTGGATGAGCAAGATGTAGTGATTAAACCTCAAAGTCAGTTACTTAAACGAGTCCGCAATGTCTCTGGGGCAACAATTTTAGGCACTGGAGATGTGTGTATGGTGCTGAATCCCCAGGATCTGGTAAAGTCAGCCCGATCGCGATCGCAGTCCATTTCTTCTACCCACACTCGTCAACTTGCATCCACAAAACCAACCGTCTTATTAGTTGAAGATTCTATTGCCACACGCACTCAAGAAAAGCGGATTTTAGAAACCGCAGGTTATCAAGTGATTACTGCTGTGGATGGTTTGGATGGATTGAACAAACTGCGATCGCACACCGTTGATGCCGTTGTTAGCGATGTGCAAATGCCAAATCTCGATGGCTTGGGGTTAACTGCTAAAATCCGCCAATATCAAGAATATAGCGAACTTCCAATTATCCTGGTTACTTCCCTTGCCAGCGATGAGGATAAACGTCGGGGTGCGGAAGCCGGAGCCAATGCCTACATTATCAAAGGCAGCTTTAATCAAGAAGCTTTGCTGTCAACCCTCAAACGGTTAGTGTAGAGGTTTGCGGATGAATGAACAATAATTTTCTTGTAAAATCTCAACTTACTATCAATTGATGAAAAATGCCCCGATTCGCGTCTTTCTGGTGGAGGATTCGCTCGTCGCCTTAACCATCCTCAAGCGGATTCTGGCAAGTTCCCCGGAAGTGGATGTGGTGGGAACTGCTTCCAATGGCGTAGAAGCATTAGAGCGAATTCCAGCCGCACAGCCCCAGGTAATCTGCACCGATCTACACATGCCCAAAATGGATGGACTGGAATTCACCCGCCGGATTATGGCAGACTATCCCCGTCCTATTCTGGTGATCAGCGCCTCCGTCAACACTCAAGAAGATTCCCGTAATGTTTTTAAACTGCTGCAAGCGGGTGCTTTGGATGTTTTTCCCAAACCTAGCATTGACTCACTTTCAGACTATGAACACGTCAAGCACGAATTAATTAACCGGATCAAAGTTCTGGCAGGGGTTACAGTCTTTACTCGCCACACTTCCCGTGCGACGGTAGAACCCAGAACGCATCCTGTTAGCCCCAAAAGTAAGCCAGAACCATTCAACCCAAAACCGGTCTCACAATTCCCCATTCGTAATTCCCCGTCTCTGCCCAAAGTCGTGGCGATCGGAGCCTCCACAGGCGGTCCCCAAGCATTGTACACGATTCTAAAACAACTGCCTGCAAACTTTCCCGTACCCATTCTGTGCGTCCAACATATCAGCGAAGGATTTCTGCAAGGACTGGTAGATTGGCTGGCAGCAGAATGTTCCCTGCGCGTGACGATCGCCCAACCGGGAGAATTTCCCAAACCGGGTACTGTCTACTTTGCTCCCGAACGACAACACCTGCAACTCGACACTCAAGGGCGATTAACCACCGTCAGCACCCCTGCCGTTTCCGGGCATCGTCCCTCCGTCACAGCTTTGTTTCAAGCCGTTGCCACCTCCTACCCGCGATCGGCGGTTGGTATTTTGCTGACTGGCATGGGACGGGATGGTGCAGATGGATTACAAGCGATCGCCCAAGCCGGAGGCACTACCATTGCCCAGGATGAACAAACCTGCGTTGTCTTCGGGATGCCCAAAGAAGCGATCGCTCTGGGAGCCGCCCAACATATTTTGGCGATCGGCGAAATTGCTCCCATGCTATTGAATCGAATTTCCAGTTATAGGCTGAGTTAGGTGCAGCCATAACCCATCTGGCTCAGAAGGTTAACCCGTTACAGTTGTGCTTCACAGATCCTACCAGCAGACTTGGCAATCCCAAATTGGATGATGAACAAGCAGATCAAGAACCAATAAATTTTCGTACAGCTTCGCGCAATTGTTCAGCATCAAAAGGTTTGATCAGATATTCTGTTGCACCCGCCAGATGACCCTTTACCCGGTCGAAGGGGGAATTTTGAGAAGTTACCATAATCACGGGCAAATGCTGAAACTGGGGCAGGCTCCGCACCGTGCGGCAAAACTCCAACCCGTTTACATCCGGCATCTGCACATCTAATAGCAAGACTGAAATCCGTTGATGATAAATGATCGACAGGGCATCAACCGCGTTAGCGGCTGTTATTACTTGATAGCCCGGTTCTAACGCTCGTTTAATCATTTGATGAATCACAAGGCTATCATCAAGCGCGAGAACAATCGGTGAGCTTGTCGTACCATTTGACATACTTTACAAGTCGATGAGTCAATCATCGTTGGCGTTTAGCCTAGCATTCCCAAAGGAAGACTTGAACAATTGATATTTTGATAATTTTTTACACGTTTCAAGTACTTTTAACCAGAGGCTCAACTGGAATTTGAATCCAGAACTCGCTGCCTTTCCCAAGTTCTGAGGAGCATTTTAAAATGCCGCCATGTTTTTCAACCACGATTTGATAGCTGATAGACAGTCCCAGCCCGGTTCCCTTGCCGATCGGTTTGGTTGTGAAGAATGGATTGAACAGTTTTTGCTGGGTTGTTTCTGTCATCCCAGAACCGTTATCTCGAATCCGAATCACTACACTATCTGCGTGGGAAGGTTGGGATAGATCGGAACTACCCGATTTTTCTTTACTAATGAGTTCTGTTTGAATGGTAATGATCGGATTAGGCGTTTCATCTAAGGCATCGATCGCGTTACCCAAAAGATTCATAAATACTTGATTTAATTGCCCCGCATAACAATCAACAGGCGGTAAATTTTCGTACGCTTTAATCACTTGAATCTCAAACTTGGCACTGGTTAATTTCAAGCGACTCTTCAAAATTAACAACGTGTTGTCAATCCCTTCATGGATATTTACAGGTTTCATCTCGGCTTCATCCAGGCGCGAGAAGTTCCGCAAAGATAGGACAATTTGCCGAATTCGTTCTGCACCCATTCGCATCGACGACAATAGACTGGGCAAATCTTGTGTTAAGAAATCAAAGTCGATGGTCTCCATCTTTTCCTGAATAGTAGCAGTCGCATTGGGATAGGTTGCCTGATAAAGATGCAATAGTTCCAGCAAATCTCGAACATAGTCGGTTGCATAAGCAATATTGCCGTTAATAAAGTTGACCGGATTGTTGATTTCGTGGGCAACTCCGGCCACCAATTGTCCCAGGCTCGACATCTTCTCTTGCTGTATCAGTTGCATTTGGGTTTGCTGTAACTGGCTCAGTGCGTTCCCTAGATAGGTGGCTTGAGTTTGAGCGGCAAAGGCGGTTGCTCGTGTTTGGGCAAATAGTTCTGCCTGATCGAGAGCGATCGCTACTTGATCGGTGACAGCTTTGAGTAACCGAACTTCGCCATCAGTCCATTGGCGCGAACCGCGACAGTGATGGCAAACAATAGCACCCAATTGACCAGAGTGGGTTCTGAGTGGCAGCAACAGCACCGAGGTTACTGCCAGTTGACGCAGCAAGGCGCGATCCTCCGAGGTGAGTGGCTCTGAGGTCGTAGAAACATCCTCAATCCGTAGCATATCTAGATTTAAGATAGTTTCTGCCAGAACAGAACCATGCCCAAGGGAAAGTTCCCCTAGCGCCATCTGGATCTCTGGGTTAGTCGCTTCGTGAGTCACCATAAAGTTGAACTGATCTTTGTTGGGCAGACACCATACAAAGTCACAGCGATCAACTTGCAACAGACTATGAATTTCATTCACCGCCGTTTGTAAAATCGTGTCCAGATCCAGAGAATTACGAATTTGATTTGCCAGATTAAACAGAATTGAATCTTGTTGACCAACCAATTCCTGAGTAATCAATTGCTGTTTTAGTTGTTTGATTTCCGGGATTATTTGACGCAGCTTTGTGGTGTTACGTTTTAACTCCAATTGCACTACTACTTGGTGGCTGAGTGTCTGCAATCCCTTCTGTTGTTTCTGGCTCAGATCACGCGGTTCAAAGTCCATGACGCAGAGTGTACCTAAAACGCAACCGCCAGATGTTACCAGGGGGACTCCGGCATAAAACCGGATATTGGGAGCATTTATAACGAAGGGATTGGTGGCAAAGTTGGGGTCAGCTAAGGTATCTGGAATCACAAATACATCTGACTGGCGAATGGTGTAGTTACAAAACGTGAGGTCTCGTCGAATTTCTGTTAATGTGATTCCCACCTTAGACTTAACCAACTGGCGATCAGCTCCGATAAAACTCACCTGCGCCATTGGAGTTTGGCACAGATCAGCCGCCAGTGCCGTCAATTCATCCAATGCCTGATTGGGTGAAGTATCCAAACCCTGAAACTGATACACTGCTTTGAGCCGTGTCAGTTCGCTGGTGCAGGGCATCGTTGTGCAGGAGAGCATGGAATCAAGTAATAATTCAGGAATTTTCATAGTTTTTTTAATTGAGGTGCGATCGCGCCAGAGATTTGTTCCACCAACTTCTTGATCGGTATTAGTTCCAAGGCGGTACCGCTATATTTCTAGGGATCATAGTTGGGAATGCAGTAGAACTTATAAAAGATGCGGGATTGTTCTTCCAAGTCAATTTAAACTCCGGTGTTGCTGACTTTGACAGGGAGTGAGGAGATGCTGAATGCTGACTTCTCAACTCTGGCTAACACTGTAATGATTCCCTCTGCTGGCGTATATTTGTAGGCATTATTCACAAGTTTTGTAACAATACGACTGAGGCTGAACATAAATAGCAATTCGCATTTTGAAACATTTTTACTGAGATTGAAGCTTTCAAAAACTTTCAAGCTCAATCCTTTGAATGACAAAATGAGGGTTACAGCTGTTTGAAGTGACTGAAATCACGGGGTATATTAATGGCGCAGCTGCTGTCGGCGCGTAGCCTCTCATAGAGAAGCTACGCCTACAGCACGCTGCGCCTACCCCTTTAAGGAAGCAAGCTGCGCGTAAGCCTCCCGCAGGGAACGCAGAGAAGAAGACACTCGCTGTAGGATGCCCGTACCCCTAAGCGGAAGCGAGCTACGGGTTTCCCCATGAACGACTGCCGATCCAAGGCGCTAAGAATCTAAATTTTAAATTTTTAAAACATTAACTTTCATACCCTATTCAAAGCTTTAAGAGTAGGGATAAGCCTAACGCCGCAAAAGAATTTCCCAGGTAGAGCCACCAACTACGCCGTCAGGTTCTAAACCGTAGCGCTTTTGTGCAGCTTTCACAGCTGCCTCAGTTGTCTCGCCAAAGTCTCCATCGGCATCGGCTTTCAAGAAACCAAGCTTTTTCAATTGTTGTTGCAACTTAATAACTTCAGAACCACGTAATCCTATACGCAAAATTGGCAATCCTTCTGAGGTGTATTGAATCCCAGGGGTTGGCTGAGTAGTTGTCTTTGACTGAGTTCGAGTAGTTTGCCCAGTCCGTCTAGTTGACTGAGTTCTAGTATTTGATGTAGGACGATTCGGCGTTTTCTGTGTGCTTGAAGTTGTAGCTTTTCTTGGGGTAGTAGGTCTTGGCTCAGGGTTAGCCGTAACTCGTGTTACGGCTTTTTTTGGGGTAGTAGGTCTTGGTTCAGGGCTAGTCGCAACTTGTCTTGTGGTAGTAGGTTTTGGTTCGGGGTTAGTCGGAACTTGTGTTACAGCTTGTCTTGGGGGGTTGGGATTTCCAACATTGGTGAGGTTGTTAGCCTGGGTTGGAACAGGAAAATTCGTAGCTGAGTTAAATCTTGGCTGGGAAGAAGGGACAGTTGATGCTACTTCTGGTTGATTAGGGAAAAGTCGTTGCCAAGTGTTGGCATCAACAACGCCATCTGGATTTAAGCCAGCTGCTTGTTTAAATCGGGAAACAGCACTGGCGGTATTCTCAGTATATGTACCATCTACGGCACCAGAGTAAAAACCCAAAAGTTTCAGAGCTGCCTGAAGTTCAGCTACGCGTTCGCCTTGGCTACCAACTTTGAGGATAGGGCGGTTGATAGTATTTCCAGGATTTACTTGGGCAATTTTTTGTGGCGCTGCTATTGATACTACAGCCGTTGAGGCAATAAGCAGAGGCGTAGTGCAGAACAAGAGTATTTCGATGGCTGATAACGATTTAGACTTCTTTGCCCACCAACCCTTTTGCCGTTTTTCCATTCTACAGCGATTTACAGTTGGATCTAGTAATTTTAAGTAACTCAAAATACTTGCTGTCAGGCTGCTTTGCATGGAATTTACTCCCAGAATATTCTCATGCTAATGGTACAGCCGCTTGCTCTAAAAAACAGCTGCTGCATTTTACGATTCCACATTTTCAGCTACGCGATCGCTTGATTAATTGCTTCTTCTTGACCAACTAAAGACAAGTAAGGTGATTTTAAATACTTACAAGCTGAAGCGATCGCATCCTTGGCACTCACAGCCGCAATCAATTCTTGAAACTTGGTGTCAAAATCAATTCCTAAACCCAAAATTTCATACCAGCCGTATATCTGAGCAATTTGCCCATTTGTTTGCTTACCCAAGGCGTACTGCCCCAATATCTTATTTTTAGCAGCTTGGAGTGCGCTTTGGGATACTTCGACGGTAGACAATAAATCTACTTCTGTACGTAGTCCCTCTAAGGCAATGGTGGTATTTTCCGGTGCTGTACCCATATAAACCACGAATGAGGCTGGAAATAGTCTCGTAGAGTAAAAGGCGGATACTTCATAAGCTAAACCGCGCTTTTCCCGCAATTCGACAAACAAGCGGCTAGAAAGCCCATTTCCCAAGTAGGTACACAGCAACTTCAGGGCGGCATAGTCAACAGAACTCACCGAGGTTCCCAAATAACCAAGCATCACGATTGATTGTTGTGTCTGTATTGGCTTAATCCTTACCTGCGGTTCCACCTTAATCTCAGGTAAATTCAATATTGGTAGTGCTTGGGCTGGCGCTTGCCAATCAGCAAAAACTTCTTCCACCAACGCGGCTGCATCTGTGGCTGTGACTCTACCAGCAATACTAATTACTACATTATCTGGACGGAAATAAGTTTGGTGATACTCCACTAAATCCGCACGAGTTAAGCTACTCATGGTGGTTTCATCTCCCAGTACCGACATGGAGTAGGGATGATTTTGGTACATTACTTGCCGCATTTGTTCAAAGGCGACATTGAACGGTTGCTCTTTTTGGGAACGAATATCCTGGAGTGCTAAACGCCGTTCTAATTCCACTTGAGTTTCGGGAAAAGTAGGCGATCGCAAAATCTGCCCAGCCAATGTTAAAATTTCCCCAAAATCAGATGTTACCGTTTTGAAAGATAGTAAAAAATAATCAGTGCCAGCATCTGCACTCAAACTCGCCCCTACAGACTCGACTTTTTCAGCAATTTCCAAACTAGAAAGTCCATCGCATCCCTTTGTCATCACTGCTGATAGCAAATGTGCCAACCCTGCTTGCTCACGGTTTTCGTTACAACTACCGGCACGCACAAAGATTCGTGCCGCAATAATGTCCGCAGCAGGATTTTCTGCCACCAGCACCACAATGCCATTATTTAATACGGTGCGGTGGATAGGTGATTTTTGCAGCAAGGTTGTCATTTGTCCTTTGTCCTTTGTCATTTGTCATTTGTCAAAAACTAATGCCCCAATCCCCAATCCCTAACACGGTTTAAGTACAGTAATCGCATAATTCTGCGGCGAGAGATACTGTTTAGCTAATTTTTGCAGTTCTTGGGCATCAAAAGACTGAATCTGCTGCGGATATGTCACAGCTAATTCAGCTTGGGCGATGGTATTGTAATAGCCATAAAGCCCTGTAAGCTGATTGGGCGTTTCGGTAGAAAACGCATACTCGTTACATAACAGCCTGCGTGTACGAGCAAGTTCCTGTTCGCTAATTCCTCTAGTCTGCAAATCATCTAAATGAGCGCAAATCAAGGACTCAACTTCCTCCAAATTTTCTGGTTCTAACCAGGCAGTAATTGTAAATAAACTTGATTCCCGTTGTAGAGAAAAATTACTGCAAATTCCTTGTACCAATTGCAAATCTTCTCGCAAATCGCGCACTAAACGCGAAGTTCGACCTTCTGCCAATAACACCGACAACAAATCTAAACCATAGCCAGTGCGGATTTCCTCTACTCCGGGTACTAGCCACGCCATCAATAATCGCGCTTGCTCTATGCGTGGTAAACACAGTTCTTGACGGTGAATTCCTGTTATCGTTGGCTTTGCCACTTTCTCAAACTGCGGACAATTAGAGCGTTCGGCAAAATCAGCAAATGAATCATTTACCATTTCCCAAGCTGATTCCTGGGCTATACCCCCGGCAATTACCACCGTCATGTTTTCCGGCTGATAGTGGGCGTGGTGAAAACAGCGCATTGCTTCTGGTGATTGCTGCATCAGTTCCTGTTCAGTACCCAGCACCGAACGTCCGTAAGGGTGATGCGGATAAACGCTTTGAATCAAAGCTTGAAATCCTATCCAGTCGGAATCATCCTGACAAGAGCGAATTTCCTCTAGCACCACATCCCGTTCGCGGCTAAATTCATCTTCTGGAATTGCCGCATTGAGCAGTAGTTCTCCCAAGTAGGGCAGAGTATCTTTTAAATAAGGGGCAGCTGTGGTGAGTGAATAATGAGCATAATCATAGCTTGTCGCCGCATTACTCACGCCACCCCGGTTTTCAACTTTGGAATCGAACATTCCAGGGGGTAGCGTCGCCGTACCTTTAAAAATCATGTGTTCTAAAAAGTGTGCCATGCCGAACCACGGTTTTGGCTCTAGGCTTGCTCCAGCACGCACCCAAACATCCGCCACAACTACAGGAGTAGTGGGAATTTCTTGATGAATAAAAGTTAAACCACTGTCTAGTCGGAAGATCGAGGCTGGAAATATGGTATTAGTTAGTTGTTTTAACAATTTTTGTAGTTTGAAGCACAATTTTAGATAATTTTGTTATCTTAACTCTGAACGATACTTAATTTAGAATCAAGTTATACAGATTTTGTAGAATTGTTCTACTAGTCATGTTTCCACTAACGATAAATTGGAAGCGTTATGCATTGAGAGGAAAATCCTTTCAGTCAGCACAAGAATTTTTTAACGCATATCAGTGCTTGTTCTAGACTTTTGTGGGAGGTGTGAGTTTATGGGTGTGGGCGTATAGAATAGCACAGATGTATCTCTGTATACAGATACATCTTGTACATTAAACACAGGCAAAAGTTGAAAATGTCAAGCAAAGGTAGAAAAATCTAGATTCGGTGGAATATCCTGAATCCGCCCAGGCCCGATCGCTCGCAACGCTTCTTTGAGTAAAATATCCCCAGTATACAAGGCACGTCCGACAATCACACCAGTCACGCCTTGAGGTTCTAACGCCAACAAACTCAACAAATCGGTGACAGAACTTACCCCACCAGAAGCAATTATCGGGATAGAAATTACTGCTGCAAGTTCTCGCAAAGCTTCCAAATTGGGGCCTATAAGTGTACCGTCCCGGTGGATATCTGTGTAAATTATCGCGGCTGCACCCAATTCTTGCATTTGTACAGCCAGTTGGGTTGCTAAAACTTCTGAGGTTTCTAACCACCCGCGAGTTGCTACGCGGCCATTACGGGCATCAATACCGATAATAATCTGTTCAGGAAATTCTTGGCAGAGTTCTTGCACTAGCTGGGGTTGTTCTACGGCGATGGTTCCGAGAATTGCCCACTGTATGCCTAAATTGAATACTTGTTGCACGCTGGTGCGATCGCGCAATCCTCCACCAATTTCAATGGGCACTGACACCGCATGAGCGATCGCTTCGATTGCCCCCAAATTTACTACTTTACCTGCTTTAGCACCATCTAAATCAACTATATGCAATCTGGTAGCACCTTGATCTACCCACTGTTTGGCAACATCAGCAGGATTATCGCTAAAAACTTGTGAGCGATCGTAGTCTCCTTGATACAGTCGCACACAGCGACCTTCTAGTAAATCAATTGCTGGAATTACATCCATTTAACTCTTCCTCATAACTCAATGCAATCAAAACCCTAGCTATCGCTGGGGTTCGTATTTTTCATTTTTAATTGCCTTACAGCCTGTCCAAAACCCAGCACAAGCAAAATATTAGAAAGCGTCAAAAATACTTCTGCACCACCGTGCAACCAATCCACATCTGCCAAAGGCTTGCCATAATGCAATACAGCATAAATTCCGGCTGGGATGGTGATGGCAACAAAGACGAGAGTGCCATAAAATCCATACAGCGCTAAACGCGGCATTTGCGGACTGCGGCTGATAAACCACAAGAAACCCAAATAGGGAAACAGTGAAAGTGCAAACAGGGTTTCTTTAGAAATCATTGTTCTGATTTGATAGGTTTTGGTTCAACAGTGTTAACAGACTTGGTAGAACGCCAAATCAAATACCCTGCTGCCCAAAGCGTAAAATTACCAACTAAGGTCATGGTAGCTTGAAGCGTTACCAGCCATTCCAGAGATTCGGCGTTGTCGAAATAATGCCAGGTACAAGCACACATGGCACTGACTAAAGCTGGTAACATGGCAAGGGACAATCCCCACCAATTGCGGTTATTAGTAAGTTCACCATAAGTCCAGATTAACCAAATGGCGACAATCCACTCAATAACGCTAGAAACATGAATAATCCAGGTGGGAACTGATAGGGCGTGCATAAAAAAGTTGGGAGTTGGGAGTTAAAAGTTAGGAGTTTTTTCTATCTTCCTTTTTTACGAAGTTTGAAAATAGAGCTTGTGAATGAGTCTACTATCTGTATCAATTACAGATATTCTGTATAAAAAAAGTTGTTAATTTAAAATCCAAAATCTAAAATGGTCAAGATGCGGGCGTTATTGTCTGGATATTACGGTAAAGGTAATGGTGGTGACGAAGCTTTATTGGCAACGCTTTTGCAAATGTTACCATCTCACGTAACGCCTGTGGTGCTTTCTGGTAATCCAAAGGAAACGCGCGATCGCTACAATGTAGAAACTTGCGATCGCATGGCTGTTTTACCTGTACTGCAAGCTTTACGCTCAAGTGATGCCTTGATTTGGGGCGGCGGGAGTCTCATTCAGGATGTTACAAGCACTATCAGCCCATTTTATTATGGGGGACTGATGGCATTGGCGCAGAAAATGGGTTTGAAAACGGTTGCTTGGGCGCAGGGTATTGGTCCGTTAGTGCGTCCGCAAACTCGTTGGTTGGCACGGCAAACCTTTGGTAATTGTAGCAAAGTTAGTGTCCGCGATCGCGCCAGTGCGGCTTTATTATCTGATTGGCAAATTCCTTGTATTATAGCTCCTGACCCGGTTTGGGCGTTGGAATCGAAACCAGTACCAGGACTTTGGGATTTACCTGCGCCGAGAGTTGCAGTAACGTTGCGATCGCATCCTCAACTTACAGAAACACGTCTAGCAAATTTAACTCGTGCTTTGGTTGATTTTCAAAAAGCTACACAGGCTTTTATCTTACTACTACCGTTTCAAAAAAGTGAAGATTTAAGTATTGCCGAAGCTATTCAACCACACCTTAAAGATGTCAGCAAGATTTTATGTCTGGAAGATCCGCAACTTTTGAAAGGTGTGTTTCGCGGTGTGGAAATGGCAATAGGGATGCGTCTACACAGCTTGATTATGGCAGCATCTGTTGGATGTCGTTGCTTTGCTCTCAGTTATGACCCCAAGGTAAATCGTCTCATGGAAGACTTGGAAATGCCTGGATGGGATTTAGCAAGTTTACCAGATGACCCTAATGTGATTAGTCTGACTTGGATGGAGCATTATGCTAATGGCGAGCCGTTATCACCAGAGCAAATACAATCTTTAGTAGATAGAGCATTAATGCACCGCGAGTTGTTGAGCGACGCTTTATGTAATAAGTAAGACCAAAAAATGTAGAGCGAAGAGAATGCAAAACTTTGAAGACTAGCCCTTTGAAGTTGACTGGTAAAATCCCTTTTTTCCCTCTGCGTCCTCCACGTCTGGAGCAGCTAAAAAGTCTTTTATTTAACCACAGAGGCACAGAGAACGCAGAGTTAAAAGGTTAAAGGGTAGTTTCTAGTTACCCCTACAGGCAAGCAACTGGCATAGAAAGACGCATCTTTTTTGCCAATCTTATGGCGGGAAGGGAGTAATTATCAAAATTTTATAAAGTTGTTATGAAAATAATCGGGAGTAATTATCAAATTTTTGTAAAGTAGCGATGAAAATACTTAAGTATCTATTATCAAGATTTACTTCAGTGATATTATCTGCAAAATACAGAAATAATTATTGAGATTATTCCGATGATAAGCTTTGGCTTTTGGAATTTAATTATAGTAATTGTAGTTGCTTTTGTTCTCAAAAATAATTGGCGATTAGATGATGAAAAGGCAGCCTGGAAAAATTCTTCATTCTTGAAATCTCCTGTGATCCAAAGGCTGATACGATTTTTTCGCCAACCAATTGTTAACTTTCTTGTTCAAGCAGGTGTTGTATTAGTAGTTACAAGATTCCTCTGTTATACAGGTTGGCTAATATATTTCCTCAACCAGCCAAATCCACCTTTATGGGATTTCCAGTGGTATTATGTGGCGAGTAAATTGGCTCATCAGCATTTGAGTCCTTTTAATGTCGAGATTTTTAATCAGAATTTCTGTAACATAACTACGGTGTGTGGCTCTCTTCCACCGTTTGTCTATCCACCTAATATTATTCCTCTGATCTGGTTTTTGGGTTATTTTTCGATGAATACTGCATTTAAAATCTGGGTTGTAATGCATGTATTAGCAATCGCTTTGGCCTTATGGGGAGCGAATATATTACTAGAGTCTAAGTCACGAGCCTTCAGAACTATTTGCACAATTTCGGTTGCCTTAATTTATGGCGTAGTTCGCGATCTTCAAGTTGGTAATGTTGCCATTTTTATTGCAGTTCTTATCTTATGGATGTTTATCTTGGCTAGAAAAAATCAAGATATTCCAGCAGGAATTTGCTTGGGACTTGCCGTTTGTAAACCAACCTTAGCTGCATTATTCGTTCTGTATTTTCTACTTAAAAGACGGTTCTCTCTAGTTTTTGTATCTGTTGTCACAGTAACTTCTCTAGTATTTATAGGTCTAGCCTTGACGGGCAATTCTTTGACTCAATTCGTGTCGGATGTCGCTCGTGGATTTTCACTCTGGCTAAATGATCCATCAGTTAGCCCCTATATTTCAATTAGTCGCATCGATTTGATGGTTGTGGGGCCGAGATTATTTCCCAATAACCCATTCTTTGCCAAGCTATTGTCAAACTTACTTGTTCTGATAATTGTTGGTTTGGTAGGTTGGTATTGGTATCTACAACAATCTTTTACAAGCTGGTCCAAAAAAATATATTTACCAGAAATGGCACTTGTTTCTTGTTTGAGTATTGCGATCATCTATTCTCAAGAAACTAGTTCTGTAATGTTAATACCTGCTGTTGTTTTTTTGCTAAATGATTTACTGGATCAGATTAGGCATTGTAAATTCTCTAGAAAAAGAATCTTTGTTTGGTTAGCAGGGGTTTGCGCTCTTGCAGTGCAAACAGCAGTTATTCATGGCTGGCTTATCCACTCTTTAGCAAACCGTTGGAACGTGAAAGCAGGGGAATTGCCATACATTATGAAAGTAACTATCTTCGCCCTACCGAGTTATGGAGTTTTAGTAATCACACTAAGTATTTTAGTTTTAGCAATTAGTTCACTGCGTCAAAAACAAATGATGAAATTTGGACTTTTGAATGGGGTAGAAACTTAGAACATCAGGAGTTGAAATCTAGCTTTGGAAATTGTCAGAAACAGGTGATTAACTTTACCAGAAAAATGGTGGGGTTAGCTGGCATCTAACGAATCAAATCATGTTGCCAATCTCATCAGGATTAGTATAAATCAAATTAGCTAGCACTGGTTTTTTCTCAGCAGTAACACTGAAATGCTATTTAACTCCTACGCCTTTATTTTTTGTTTTTTACCAATTACCCTCATCGGCTTTTTCAGCTTGACTAGATTGCGTTTAACTCAAGTCGCTTTAGCCTGGTTGGTGATTGCTTCTTTAGGTTTCTATAGTTACTGGAGTATTGCTTATCTACCTCTGCTGTTGATTTCAATTGGGATCAACTATCAAATTGGTAAACATATCAGCAAATCTGACCTTGGTAGTAAGCAAGCTAAAAATTTACTTTGGGCAGGTATTTGCTTTAACCTGGGGCTACTGGCGTATTACAAGTACGCTAACTTTTTCATAAATTCTGTTGAACAGATACTCAACACGAACTGGAGTATCCCCCAAATCATTCTGCCGCTGGGTATTTCGTTTTACACGTTCACTCAAACAGCTTACTTAGTAGATGCTTACCGTGGTGAGACTAAAAATTATAATTTTTTAACTTACAGCTTATTTGTTACTTTTTTCCCGCACTTAATTGCTGGGCCGATTTTGCACCATAGGGATACAATTCCCCAATTTTATCGCTTGCGAAACCTGGTCTTCTCCCACAAGGCTATGGCTGTAGGTGTGACGTGGTTTACTCTAGGGCTATTTAAGAAGGTAATTATTGCTGACACTGTGGCGCCTTGGGTTAACCCTGTTTTTAGCAATACGAGTGCAGTCAGTTTTTTAGAAGCTTGGGTGGGGGCAGTCAGTTATACCCTGCAACTATACTTCGATTTTTCTGGTTACTCGGATATGGCGATTGGCTTGGGGTTGATGCTCAACATTCAGCTACCCATTAACTTTAATTCCCCTTACAAAGCCACTTCTATTATTGATTTTTGGCGTCGCTGGCACATTACACTCTCTAATTTTCTGCGTGATTATCTCTATATCCCTCTTGGCGGTAATCGTCGGGGGGCAGTGCAGCGCTACATCAATCTTTTGATCACGATGCTACTAGGTGGACTATGGCATGGCGCAGGCTGGACATATTTAGTCTGGGGTGGACTGCATGGACTGTATCTCTGTATCAATCATGGGTGGCGCAAACTGGGTAAGTCATTGCCAAAATTCCTGGCTTGGGCAATTACATTTATTGCTGTGATGATTAGCTGGGTGTTATTTCGCTCTCAAAGTATCCATGATGCAGGGGAATTGTTGGGGACAATGGCGGGAATGAAGGGACTGGCATTAACAGAAGGATACCAGACTAGCTTGCAATGGCTAAGGGCTTTCGGGGTCAAGTTTCAGCAGAGTTACCCTTATATGCCAAGTAAAGACAAGCTGATTATCCTTGTGGGACTAATGCTATGGGTTATTTTGCTACCAAATACACAGCAAGTTATGCAGTGGTTTCAACCTAAGTGGTGGTGGGCGGTAGGTGTGAGTGCGATCGCATTTTACTGCCTATTATCACTCAATAAAGTCTCAGAATTCCTTTACTTCCAATTTTAGATTAGGTATGGCTATCAAAGCTTATAAGCGATTCAACTCGATTTTTCTGACCCTAGTTTCTTTCAATCTGCTCGCTGTTGGTCTCTTTAATATTCTCATAGACCCCTATGGTGTGTTCAACACTTATAGGATGCAGGGTGTTAATCAGATAAAACCGACAAGACTTAATCACGCCAGACTAACAAAAGCGGTAGATGTGACTCACATTAAACCGAAAACAATTCTGTTGGGTTCATCTACCGCACTCAGGCTATCTCCAGTTCATCCAGTTTTTGTAAATACCCAGCCTGGTTATAACTTAGGCTTACCAGGAGCAGGTATGCAAGAAGAGTTACTTTATTTCCAACACGCCTTGATTAATCAGCCTGACTTGAAACAGTTAATAATTAGCTTAGATTTTTTTTCTTTTGGCGTTGGTGTTAAAAAAGCACCCGATTTTATTGAGGACAGACTGCAAAAAAACAGAATTACTACTCAAGACGCCTTGAATGCCATTTTTTCCTTGAGTGCTTTTAAATCTAGTTGGGACACCCTAGCTACAAATAGAGCCTCAAAGACTGGTGTTTCTGCCTTGACAGGCTTGGAAAATCAAAGCGCTCCAGACCAGGACAATAGTAGAGTTCTGAAGAACTTCGAAGTAGTTATATCCAGCTATTTTAAACAAGAAGAACGATATAAAAACTATCAGATTTCAAATGAGCGACTCAAGGACTTTAAGACAATCATTGATATCTGTCGTCAGCGAAAGATCGCTGTCAAAGTCTTTTTTTCACCGACACACGCTGTGCAGTTGCAAGCTTTGCACGTAGCTGGATTGTCGTCAGCTTATAAAGATTGGCAGCGACAAGTTGTCAAAATTATCCCAACTTGGGATTTCACTGGCTACAGTCAAATCAACACAGAGTCTATCAATGGCGAGATGAAAAATTACGTAGATGGCGCTCATTATCAGTATCGAATCGCAGATTTGATTTTGAACAGAATGTTTCAGTACCATCTGGAAACTGTGCCTTCAGATTTTGGAGTACTGCTGACTCCAGAGACGATTGAACCCCATTTTGCTGCCATTAGTGCTGATCAAATTGTGTGGGAGAAAAATAACCCCAAGATGAGCAAATTTGTGCAGGATTTGTATGCTAAGGCTAATCGATTATTGAACTAAGCCAAGCTGATAATTCCTGACCATTGAACTTTTTTCTCTTTTTCCCGACGGTAAGAAAAGAAATGCTCTGGAGTTTGGAAAGTACAATAAGGGGCGATCGCAATTTGTTCTGCACTAATCCCCATGTTTTCCAGTTGTAAGGTATTCACTCGCCGCACATCTAACCTTACCTTTCCCGGATTAGGATCTTCCAGTAAGGGTGAATTTGGTAATTCATGCAATGCTTGAACAATTTTTTGTTCGTCATCATCTGGTATAATGCTAGCCCCGATTTCGGCAGCGACCTCTACAGAGACTTGGTAAACCTCACCAGCGATCGCAGGGCCCATTGCAATGCGTAAATCATCGAGTTTGCTGCCTTGAGATTGTAATCGAGCGATCGCTAAGGGAACAATCTTCTTGGCAGTCCCCCGCCAGCCTGCGTGTAATGCTGCCACCCGTCCAGTTTTCGCATCTCCAATCAGCACGGGTGTACAATCTGCACTAGCTACCCAAACGGCTTGTAGGGGCTGCTCACTCATTAAACCATCCGCCGATGCTAAATCCTCCCCAGCAGAGCTTAAGAAGCTTTCAACTTCTTGGGGGGTGAGAACAGTATTGCCATGAACCTGCTTTAAGCGATAGACTGATGCCTCTGGTTGCAATACTTCTGTGATAACTTGTGGCGATCGCGGCCAAAACTGCTGGGTAAAGAAGCCGTGATGCCAACGTTCTAGAATACTACAAGTTAGATAGGGTAGTCCTTCCCAATTGTGCCAGTGCCAAGTGTGCATCTTCAACCAAACCTAAACAGAAATCACTCATTAGCCAATCAATGCTAACTTGAACAACGGAATTTGGGTTAATTGCTGTGGGATTTAATCTGCAAAAATTGGAAGCAGCCTTGAAAGCAGGGCAAAAGTATACATATTTACCATTTTCCCTCCACTTTTTTGAAAGCGTCTCCTCAACTAACCAAACCCTCTGGAACTTACTCAACCAAGGAGCTATTTCAGGAACAGTAGTAATTGCAACTGTGCAATCTGCTGGACGGGGACAATGGGGACGCGAGTGGATTTCTCCAGTTGGGGGATTATATCTTTCCGTGGCAATTTCTTTCGATCACAAAATAGAGGCTACTGAAAGTTACCAGCTAACCTTCGCTACTGCTTGGGGAATTGCGTCTCAATTGCGCCAGCGCGGTGTAGATGTTGGGATAAAATGGCCCAATGATTTGGTTTTAAATGGTCGCAAACTAGGCGGCATTTTGACAGAAACAAAAGTAAACAAAGGACAAATCACCCAAGCAGTAATTGGTGTTGGTATTAACTGGACAAACCCAGTACCCGAAACTGGAATAAATCTGGAATCGTGGCAAGCTTTGCAAGATTTCAGATCAATTTCTTGTCTGGAAATGCTCACCTCTATCGTCTTACTGGGAATAGAATCCGGTATGGAGTGCCTTGCCAAAGAAGGAATAAAGGTACTGTTGTCTCGCTATTTAGATTTGCTTACAAACATGGGTGATCGGGTGTACATCAATAATATTTCAGGTACAGTAGTTGGGGTAACTCCTCAAGGAAATTTACGAGTTGATTTGGAAACAGAGGATACAAAACAACTAATTACACCGGAAATTTATATTGAACCCGGTACAATCAGTTTGGGGTACCATAAATCTTCCGTTTAAATTTGAGGTTTGTTCAAAATTTCGCTCTTTTCTTTGGGCAAGACAAACCACTAGCATCATCTCTTTAGGCTAATTACACACAACTGAGAGAACAAATGACGCAGCGCAATAATTCTGCCCATCATCGTTTGCATTACTTATGGCAGCAAGGTCTAACAAAAAAACGTTTTGCCTCAACACTACCAGCCCAGAGCCTCTGTTGGCTGAGTAGCGTCAGCCTCCTTAGCGGCGGCTTTGTGTTTGCTCAAACGGAAACACAAATAGACAACATAGTTCCCACAGTTGAAAATTTCCAGCCAACAGCGGTTACAAACCCAATTAAAAAACAGACTGTTGCACCCGAAGCAGCTCAAGCGCAACCGGAATTTTCCCAACGGCGAACCACACTCAGACAAAGATTACGCAAGCCAGAGGTTGCTAAATCAAAACAGCCAGTTAGGCAGGCTACACCCAAAATCGAAGCTGCTGAACCTGTTGTTATTATCAGACAGTCAAAACCCAAAGTAGAAGCTTCCCAGGTTACTCCTGCAAGGGTAAGACAGGAAAAACCCAATACCCCTGTCCGCTCTTTACCTGAAAAACTCCCAGAAGTTGCTCAACCATCAAATAACTCGAACAGCGCTGTCAGTGCAACGGCCGGGAAAACCAAGGATTATAGTAACGCCTATATTGATCCTAATAGTTATGACAGTGGTGCCACAGCTACTTATCAAGCACCAAATTCCGTAATTCTTACAGAACGCTCCAGTGGTTGTCGAGCCATTTTGCCGTCAGGACAAAGCGTATTAGGCGGCGTTTGCGCTAAAGCACCGCAAAGAAGTGTAGCTAATTCTAATGGTAAAGCACCTAATTGGCTTAAAAGAAGTCAAAACGCACAATTACCAGTAGTTCCACCCGTGCGGCAAATTGCAACTACTGGCAACACCAGCAGATGGCGTGCTGCTCAAAGTGGTTCTAGCGGTGTCAGCAAGAGTGCATTTCGCCCTAATCGGTTTATCCCGAGTCCCGGTGAATTTAGCCCCACAAGAGTGAGTGCAACTCCCATCGCACCCCTTGGTGGAACTTTACCGCCACCAATGGCAGATGGCAACATTGCACCCCGCCCCAGCAACGTAGCTTATGACTTCTCCCTAGCATCTGTATTACCGCAAATCCCCTACGTGGGGAGAGTCGCCTATAGTGGTACGGGAATGATGTATCCACTATCTATTCCCGCTTCCATTACTTCTGTATTTGGTTGGCGAGTTCATCCAATTACAGGTAATCAACGTTTCCATGCTGGTACAGACTTAGGTGCGCCTGCCGGTACGCCAGTTTTGGCAGCTGCTGCTGGTCAAGTGGAAACAGCTAACTGGTTAGGCGGTTATGGTTTAACCGTTACCCTGAATCACAAATCGGCTCAACAAACTCTCTACGGTCATATGTCAGAAATCTTTGTTCAACCCGGTCAGTGGGTAGAACCTGGAACTGTCATTGGGCGAGTTGGTAGCACCGGCAACTCTACAGGTCCTCACTTGCACTTTGAAGTCCGTCACTTGTCACCGAATGGGTGGGTTGCTACTGACCCAGGCGTGCAGTTACAAAGCGGCCTCAGTCAGTTAGTGCTAGGCTCACAAACCACTCAGGTAAGCCAAAAACCAGGAAGTTAGAAGAAAGTTAGGAGTGAGGAGTGAAGAGTTATGAATTTAAAACTCCTAACTCCTAACTTCTAACTTCTAACTTTTTTAGTTACAAATACCCGTGTTCTGCTAAGAATGCGGGTGTAATGCCATCCATACTAGTTTCATCAGTGGTGGTGTGTGAGCTTCCAGGGTCAAGGAATTTTTCAACGTATTTGCCGAGAATATCCCCTTCTAGATTTACCAAACTCCCAGAAACCAAATAGCGAAGATTTGTCTCGGCGTATGTGAGGGGAATTACTGCCACCTTGAATTGAGACAGTTCTGGTTCATATGCGGCTACTGTGAGACTGATGCCATTGACAGCTATGCTACCTTTAGGGACAATGTACCGTGCGATCGCCTCGGATGCAATAAAGGTCATTTCCCAAGAACTAGCCGTTTGTTCTGCCACTAGCAATCGACCGATGCCGTCTACATGACCCATCACAAAATGACCGCCAACTTTACTGCCTACCCTTAGCGACGCTTCTAAATTGACATACCTTTGTTGCGTTTGCTCACCTCCCAACGTCGTGCGGCGTAGAGTTTCCGGTGAAGCCGTGGCGATAAACCCATCTTTTAAAACTTTTTCTACTGTCAGGCAAACGCCATCTACTGCAACACTGTCACCATAAGCCAAATCTTGCATAATTACTTCACCCGGTTGGCTGACACAAGTAATTTGCCAAGAATCGCCCCCCAAGGGTTCCATCGTTCCTAATGCCTGGATTAATCCTGTAAACACGGCTTTTTTGTCAAACTATCTCTATTTATTGCCTATTTTTGCTTGAAATCAATTGGTATTTATCACATAAATCTCCAACATTCAAGTATATTTTCTGACTTTTTTTCGTATAGGAATATTAACACATTAGCATCCTTCACAAGGCATACTTGGGTAAGAAGGTTATTGTCTAAGAAGACCAATTTGACTTACTCTGGTTTTCACCACAAGTTCGGAGTTTAATAGAAGCAATTATAGAGAACGAATGCTTATGTTTATTACTGTCAAAAAACCGCCTAAAAAGGAGTGCTATTTGTTACACAGCATCCAAGGCTTTCAAAGCATTGTAGAGGCTTAGGCAATGATTGAAATGAAAGTCGCTGGCATAGCATTAGATGCCATAACCCGCAGCCCAATCGTCCTTTTGAAAGATTCTTCAGATCGGCGGGCTTTGCCAATTTACATCGGTCAGGAACAGGCTAGGGCAATTATGGGTGCGCTAGAGAATCAGAAGCCTCCCAGACCCTTAACCCACGACCTGATTGTGAATATTCTAGAGACTTGGAACATGACTCTAGAAAAAGTGATTATTCATTCCCTGCAAAAGGATACATTTTATGCAGCCTTAATCGTCCAGCAAGGCGAGGTCAAAAAAGAAATTGATGCGCGTCCTAGTGATGCGATCGCTATTGCCCTCCGCACAAATACTCCTATTTGGGTAATGGAAGAAGTGATTGCTGATGCTTCTATCCCTGTTGATCGTGATGCAGATGAAGCCGAACAGCAAGCCTTCCGTGAATTTATTTCCAATCTCCGTCCTGAAGATTTGATCAAGCGCTTTGGTAATGACGACAGCTAAAAAAGTTATGAGTTAGGAGTTAGGAGCTATGAATTACTTCTTCCAACTCCTAACTCCTAACTTCTAACTCCTAACTCTTTGTTAAAGATGCAATACCGACGTTTTGGGAAAACGAATCTGCGCCTCTCCGTTTTTTCTCTAGGAACAATGCGCTACTTGGCTTCTTTTGAAAATGCTCACCAAACCATTGAACAAGCCTTAGCGTTAGGAATTAATCATCTAGAAACTGCCAGGGGTTACGGCAAAAGTGAGGAGTATCTTGGTAGGGCATTAAAAGCTGGGTTGTCAGTACCCCGAACGAGGCTTCACATCACTACCAAAATCTCAGCGACAGCAGATGCTGACACCATGCGTCGGTGCATCGACGAATCTCTAGAACGATTACAGCTAGATTATTTGGATTGCTTGGGAGTTCATGGCTTGAACACTTGGCAACATTTAGAGTGGGTGCAAGCCAAAAATGGCTGTATGCAAGCCGTAGAGGAAGCTGTTGCTGATGGTCGAGTGCGACACGTTGGTTTTTCCACCCACGGCCCATTAGAGTTAATTCAGGCAGTAATCAATACAGATTTTTTTGAATTTGTCTATCTGCATTATTACTATTTTTTCCAACGGCACGCACCAGCGATTCAACTAGCTGCCGATAAGGACATGGGCATTTTTATAATCTCCCCTGCTGACAAGGGAGGACGCCTATACACACCACCCCAAACCCTAAAAGACCTGTGTTACCCGTATTTACCCTTAGAGTTAAATTATCGATTTTTACTTTCTGACAACCGTATTACTACTTTGAGTATAGGGCCAGCAAACCCAGATGAACTGAGGGAACCTTTGCAAGTCGCTGACGATGATGGAGAGTTAACATCAGCAGAAATTTCTGCTTTCCAGAGGTTAGAAAATCACCAAAAAGTTACTTTGGAAGCTGATAAGTGTAGCCAGTGTTATGCTTGTTTGCCCTGTCCAGAAAATATCAATATTCCAGAGGTTTTGCGGTTACGTAATCTTGTAGTAGCATACGACATGAAAGATTATGGGCAATATCGTTACGGAATGTTTGAAAATGCCGGTCACTGGTTCCCTGGAATGAAAGCCAATCGGTGTACGGAATGCGGTGACTGTTTGCCTCGGTGTCCAGAAAAGTTAGATATTCCAGCTTTATTGGAAGATGCTCACCAAAAATTAAGTGGGAAAGTAGGTAGGAGATTGTGGGGATGAAAATGTAAACAGAATTCAGAATTCTGAATTCTGAATATCCGTTAAGGGACTTCCAGAAAATAAAATCTACAGATATAGAGCTTATATCAGCGTAACTCCTAATATTATTAAAATGATAATTATTAATGATGAGGGAGGGAGAGATTGGCAACGGCAATCTCTCCCTTTTTTTAGTAAATTCATGGTAATTCGATCTTGCGATGTTTGAGATGTAAATAGGTGATTCCAAAGGGCTTTTTTATTACTTTTCAAACATCATCTCACGGTTAGCTATACAGGAGTCGCAGTCAGGCTGTAGTTGATCGGGTCGCCGGAGAATTGATAGACCTGGACAAAGTAGTTATCACCAGGATTCAAAAAATTGGTGATTACATCATTTGAGCCGGAACCAAAAGATGAAATGGTAATGACCTCGCCAGAATCAACCACTAAATTGTTATTAATATCCTGAATAAGTCGGAGATCAGGATCAACAGACTCGACCGGATCGAGGGTAAACGTGAAACTGCCAGCCGTGTTCACAACAAAATTATAGATATCAGAGGTATCATTGTTGCTCAAGGAGTCATTAAAGCTTGTGAAACTCGTTAGAGAGCCAACTAGGACATCGCTGGGCAGGAGGTTACTAGCTGAACGAAAGGTAGTGGTTGATAGGCTCAAATCATAATTACTATTGTTACCAGAAAACCGATTAACTTCAGCTACGTAAGCTCCTGCCACCTGGTTTGCAATGTTAATTGAATCATCTGAGGTGCCACCACGAGATGAAGTAGCAAGCTGTGTGTCACCAGTATCAACAATCCCATTACCGTTAAAGTCCTGGAATACACTGACATCAATATCAGCGCTCAAGCCCGTGAGAGCCACGTTGATGTTACCGCTACTAGCTAGGCTGAAACTAAAGGTGTCTTGGGGGTCACTGTCGCCAACAAAGTTATTGACAATGATTGGGTTACCACTGAGTGTACCAAGGCTAAATTCTGCTGCCATTTTCTTACTTCCTTAGATATTCTAAGTGAATTTTTGATACAAAATGCGAGGCAGATAGAAAAACCAAGGGAGCAATGCTCCAGATTTTAATCGGGTTTTCATTCACAGTTACATAGCTATTTTCTTAATAAAAATAGTTATTTCGCTGCTATGCTCCTGGTGGCCCATACACTACTAAATAGGTGATTTATACGCCTAATTTTTAGCACCTTACTTTGGAGCACTGCTCCCGCTAACTAAAATGTTAGCTATAAAGCTATAGAATCTATCCAACTATTTTAAAATTCTTTACTTCTTTTTATAAAATGTGCTTGAAAAGCACTATTTTTTGTTTTTAGCTCTCAATTAACTTAAGCTTTAAAGCACAGAATTTCAATCTATAAATAAACAGTTATTCTTTTTCCAAAAATTAATAATTACTCAATGCTTTAACTATCTTTACTATTGCTCACTTACCCTCAATACCCCTGAATGAAATCGATAAGAGGCTTCCAAAAAATAAAGTATACAAATAGTAAAAATGATAATTATTCTAATTATCTGTTTTCTTATCGAAGTCTCTAACTTAAACATGGGAGTCATCACGCAGTCGTAGACTTCTCATTCTGACCTCTGGTTTCTGAGTTATTTATTGGTAAAATTTATAAAGATAAATAAAGTCAGGAAGATCCGCCCAAGCTGGGGTATCTCGCGGCAAGAAAGATGAAGATTAAAAAAAAAGAAATATCCTACGCCAATCACTAACGGTTTTCCGCTACAGTGGACGGGCTATAAGCCTAGTATGGACTACTAGCCGATCGCTTACTATTCTTCTGGCGAGTTTAACAATAGTTTCTGGCCTTTTACCGGCGGCGATATCCTACATCAGTAAGTTAATTGTTGATGCAGTGGTATTTGCATCTCAAGTTAACTCACAAAATAATGGTTTTGTCAATATTTATCCCTCCCTATTTTATGTAGGATTAGAAGCGATCGCTGTAATTTTACTAGCAGGCGGTCAACGGGGAATCATCATTTGTCAATCGTTATTGCGGGCGCTATTGGGTCAACGGGTAAATGTACTAATTTTAGAAAAGGCGCTGACACTGGATCTCAGGCAGTTTGAAGATTCAGAATTCTATGATAAATTGACCAATGCCCGACGAGAAGCATCTGTTCGTCCCCTTTCTTTAGTAAACCGCACCTTTGGGTTAGTGCAAAATGCTCTTTCCCTGTTCACCTACGGTATTTTGCTAGTAAATTTCTCAGTTTGGGCGGTGCTAATGCTGATTTTGGCAGCTATCCCTGTATTTATTGCCGAAACAAAGTTTGCTGGGGAAGGCTTTCGCTTGTTTAGTTGGCGTGCGGCAGAAACTCGTCAACAGCACTACTTAGAAAATCTGCTAGCAAGAGAAGATTTTGTCACAGAAGTCAAACTCTACCAGTTGGGAGAGATGTTGCTAGGGCGTTATCGCAACTTGTTTGATCAACTCTATGGCGAAGACCGCAATTTAACTCTGCGGCGAGGAGTGTGGGGATATCTCCTAGGTTTAGTTAGTACTGGCGCTTTTTACGTAGCATACGCTTGGATTGTGCTAGAAACAGTTCGAGGTAGGATTTCTTTGGGAGATATGACAATGTATCTCACTGTATTTCGCCAAGGACAGTCTACTTTCTCCAATGCCCTCACCTCTATTGGAGGGATGTATGAAGACAACCTATATCTATCGAATCTCTACGATTTCCTGGAAGAGAAAGTACCAAAGTCTTGGGGTAAAGCAACCATTGGTTTAAATCCCCAAGATGGTATCCGTTTCGAGAACGTATCATTTACTTATCCAGGAAGTTCCAAGCCAGCGTTGACAAATATTTCGCTGCACTTGAAACCTAGAGAGAAACTGGCAATCGTCGGTGAAAATGGTTCGGGTAAGACTACTTTAATCAAACTACTTACCCGACTCTACACGCCAGATTCTGGGCGAATTTTCTTAGATGGCTTGGACTTGCAGGAATGGGATGTGGATGTGCTGCGGCGTCGCATTGGTGTGATTTTCCAGAACTTTGTCCGATATCAGTTCACTGTGGGTGAGAATATTGGCGTGGGAGATGTAGAACATCTCGAAAACAAAAACCGTTGGCAAACTGCTGCTGAAAAAGGCATGGCCCAATCTTTTATTGACCAATTACCCCAAAGCTTCCAGACTCAGCTTGGTCGTTGGTTTAAGGGAGGGCAGGAACTTTCTGGGGGACAGTGGCAGAAAATTGCTTTGTCTCGTGCTTTTATGCGATCGCAAGCAGATATCTTAGTGTTAGATGAACCAACATCAGCAATAGATGCCCAAGCTGAGTTTGAGATTTTCAATCATTTTCGCGCTATTACTCAAAATCAGATGGTACTTTTGATTTCCCATCGTTTCTCAACAGTACGAATGGCTGACAAAATTCTAGTTATTGAAAACGGGGAAGTTATAGAACAGGGAACTCACGAAGAACTGTTACAGCTAGGAGGACGTTATGCCAAGTTGTTTCTGTTACAAGCAGCCGGTTATCAATAGGAAAAGAACCTAAAAATCTTTGTAAATTGAGATAGCGATGCCTAGGTTGGGCTGCGCCTACGCTCACTTTGTACAAAGCACATAACACCTCTATGAAACCATGTTAACCTGTTCGGTAAACGTGGGTAAAATCTCTTTATTGCCTAGACGCTCCGTATCGTTAAACATTGTTACCCGATAGAACTATGCAAATAACACAACAGCGATACTATACCCCAGAGGAATATTTAGAGTTAGAGGAAGCTGCTGACTACAAAAGTGAATACATTGACGGGCAAGTAATTCCTATCGCGGGTGGAACGATAAATCACAATCGAATCTCGTTGAATCTAAGTGCTGCCTTAAATTTTGCGTTTTGCCAGCAAGATTACGAAGTTTTCATGGGTGATGTTCGTCTGTGGATACCCCAAAAGCTTACCTATACCTATCCAGATGTGATGATTCTGGCAGGTGAACCAGAGTTTTTTAACAACCGGAAGGATGTAATTCTGAATCCACAGATTATTGTTGAGGTCTTATCAAAATCAACGAAAGGCTACGATCGCGAAGATAAATTTCAGGCTTACCGAACTATTTCTACCTTTCAAGAATATCTATTAATTGACCAAACTCAGATTCATGTAGATCAATTTTCCAAAACCGGGAAAAAGCAATGGGCGCTTCGTGAATATGATGAAGAAGATGAAGAAGATGAAGCGATCGCACTTGTAACTGTACCCTTTGAGATTTCTCTACAAGATTTATACAACAAGGTGAAGTTTGAGCCTGTTGAGTCGGAAGGGGAAAGTGCTGATATTGAAGGATTGGGGTAAGGTGTGTAGGCATAGCTTATCGTTCGCGTCTCGCAGACAAGATATGGCGTAATTTATCTGACTTGACAAAGGCATAGGCGTAGCCCGCCGCAGGCATCGCTTGTTTTTGCTCAAGTGATAAGTGTTAAGAGTGCTTATACTAATACTAGTCATTAACTCTTTGTTGTCTCCGGCTAGCTTTCATTATGTTGAAGACGATAAAAATAGATAATTTCCGTAGTTTCCAATCTTTCGAGCTTCAGCAGCTTGGTAGAGTCAACCTGCTCGTTGGTAAAAACAATATCGGTAAAACATCAATACTAGAAGCTATTCAACTTTTATGCTCACGGAATAATCTTGATCCACTACGTCAGACAATGACTAACCGGAGTGAATATTTTTTTGATGATGAGCGTAGTGAACGTAGGTTAAGGTTACCTCAAGCTCAAGACCTTGATGTTCGTCACCTTTTTTATGGTCACGAGATTGAACTGGGGAGTAAATTTTCAATAACAGGTACTAATGGGAATATTCAAGAGGAGCTTATTGTATCAATAGAAGAACGCAAAATTTCTTCAAAAGAGCCACTTAGCTCATCGCCTGAGTTTCTATATGATGAAGTCCCAGATGCATTAAGAGAAATAGATTTCAATATTAAGTGGAATTATGGGCGAGAAGAAAAGCCTTGGAGACTACCGCTATCAGCTAATGGCGGACTTCCTATAGAGGATTATACTCGCCAATTGCGTAGAGAACCTAAAAATTCATCACCAAAAATACAATTTATAACATCATCTTCTTTAGGAACTGAGAAGATGATTGAACTATTTGATCAGATAGTACTAACGCCTGAAGAAAAACTTGTAGAGCAGGCACTTCATAGAATAGACTCTAAAATTCAACGGATTGCTCCAGTTAGTTCTCGAAAGTCCAGGTATTCCTTAGATTCGCGGGGCGGTTTTTTTGTACTTCTTTCTGATAGTAATCAGCGTGTACCAATTGGTAGTATGGGTGATGGTATTTGGCGTATCTTAGGACTCGCACTCGCTACAGTGTGTGCTAAAGATGGATACTTATTTGTTGATGAAATTGATACCGGACTCCATTTTACGGCGATGTCTGATATGTGGAAACTGATTTGGGAAACAGCCAAAAGATTAAATGTGCAAGTTTTCGCAACTACACACAATAGTGATTGTTGGACAAGTTTAGCTAGTATTGCAGAGCAGGAAGACGCAACTGAGGATGGTATTAGAATTCACAGAATTGAGAAAGGTAAAGAAACAAGTGTAGTCTTCACTGAACCTCAAATTGTCATTGCTGCTGAAAGAGAAATTGAGGTACGTTAGTAATGACAAAAGGTTATGATCCCAAAAAACTGTTAGTAGAAGGACAAGAAGATTTACGAGTTATACCAGAATTAATAGAAAAAAACGGAATTCGTTGGGCTGAGAACAAAAGGGAAGCAATTGTATCAATACGAGATTGCGGAGGCTACGAAAAGATTGATGCAAACCTTATCTCTACTGAATTACAAGCATCAGGATCACCCATTTAGGCGTGATAATAGACGCAGATGAAGATTTACCTGCACGTTGGATAAGCATAAGAAATGCTTGTTTGCCAAGTATTCTCGACATTCCTGAAGAAATATCAGAGACAGGACTTATTCACGTTACAAAAAATGGAATTAAGTTTGGTATCTGGATTATGCCAGATAACCAAATGAGAGGTATGCTAGAGAGCTTTTTAGCTTATATGATTAGAGATGAGAGCGAAACTATTTGGCAATATGCTCAGGAAGTAGCGCAAGAAGCAAAAACCAAAGGAGCATCATTCAAAGATTCTTATCTTGATAAAGCTAAAATTTACACTTGGCTAGCATGGCAAGAAGAGCCAGTAAGACAACTGCATCAAGCTATAAAGTATGAAATTCTGAATCCTCAACATCCAAAAGTGCAGACATTTTTAACATGGTTTAAAAACCTATATAACTTATAAAACTTTGCTATTTTTAAAAGGCGATTGTGTTGTTATTTTGTTTAGTAAAAATATCTTGAACGAAATATAAATTACTAAATATGTAGAGTTTATGAATCAAAAGACAGATAAATTTATTTTTCCTGAGAAAGGGTTTTACCTTGTAGTTGATAAAGTAGCTGAAACAGATTATTTTCTCGATATGTTGAAAAATAAACAAGACAGCTACCAAGAATTTAAGTATATATTTAGTGCGTTTGCTTCGGCTGCAAGAAGCATTACTTTCTGTCTGCAAGCTGTCATGTCTAAATACCCTGGTTTTAATGAATGGTATCCTCAACAGCAAGAGAAATTAAAAAGTAGTAATCTTGCTAAATATTTTGTGGAGTTAAGAAATCAAGTTCAGAAGACAGGAAACATTCCTATTACTCACAGTGGTTTCTTTGGAGGACAACCTCTTGAGATTGTCTATTCTTATAGATTTGAATTTGCAAAAGATTTAAATGTAAAAGACATTCCTGATGGTGAAGTGCTTCAACTTTGTCATAACTATTTTACTGAAGTTTTAGAAATTATTTGTAAATGCTATCGAAAATTTGACGTTTATGTTGATCCTAGAATAATTTTCACTATGAGAGGGCTTGAAAAACTTGGATGGTCAATCGAAGATTTGGAGGAAGCATTAGGCTTTCCTAGAGGTTACACAGATATAGAAGATTGGCCTGAAGATAATAGGATTGAGATAAGACTTCAAGTTTTAAGTAGGTATGGTAGTGATGAAGAATTAGAATACTTTTTAAGTAAGTACAAGATCACAGGATAAGCTAATTAGCTAATGCTACTTAGCACTCTCCAAATCTGATGAAAAGCGATCGCTCTTTTCACAGTAACCTTTAAAATTTATATAGCTCTGTTAACTAAACTCTCTAACTATCGTTGCTATTGGCAAAAATAACGAGAGTTCATTATCTTGAAAAGGAATAAACTCATACTTGAGATAAAATTCTTTTGCTTGCAAATCGATAGCATCAACTCTCACGGCGTACATACCAATTTCTTGAGAAACACGAACAGCACGATAGAGAGCATCAGCTAACAATTCACCTCCTAAACCTTGTCCTTTAATCGAGTTATCTACAGCTAACCTCCCAATCAGCATTCCTGAAATCGGATAGGCTGGCATTCCACTTTGATAAGATTCTGGTAAGGATTCATACTCAATAATGCTGGCACTGACAGTATAATAGCCATCAATCTTCAAGCTTCCTGATGTTGGAATTGCTACAAATGTTTTAGCAATTCCTTTATTATGATTTTGCCGTGCATATTTCTTAAGATAATCATTCAAACTTGCATAACCGCAATCAAAAGAATCTCTTTGATGCTTTTTATCAATTGGTACAAAATTCCATCTTGCCTCGCTATCACTTGTCATACTTCTGTCTATATTTGTGAATAGCAGATTTGAGTTTTCCCTTCAGTTCTGGCGGATTTTCCATTACTGACATAAACAAATCTCTATCAAGATTAGACAGCACAAGCCTTTCATTTGCATCTATATCTTGCTTGGCGACTGGCAAAACATGAAAAAGTGTATAAGCACTCAAAGAAATTCCTTTGAGACTCGCAGCCCGTTCTAATAGTTCTTTTTGCTCTTGGGTAACTCGTAAATCGATACGGCAATCTTTGGCAGATGATATTTCTGACATGGCTAATTTTTACCTTTAGCTGAGTCTCTATCTACAGCATAACTGATATTAGTGGACAATGTACACACAATATTTGAACCCAGGATCATTTTTTCATCACCTCTAGGTGAACTAAAACACTAGCGTGGCGATAGCGATGCCTGCGGCAAAACGCACCATCCCTTAATAACTTCGATAAAATCACTATGGTGCTAGTTAACCCTCCCTAAATCTGATGAAAAGCGATCGCTCCCCTTCCCAACCCTCCCTTCAACGCCCTGAACTACTCGCGCCAGCAGGTAATTGGGACTGTGCTAAAGCTGCTGTGGAAAATGGGGCAGATGCGATTTACTTCGGTTTGGATCGCTTCAACGCCAGAATGCGGGCACAAAACTTTACTGAGGCAGACTTACCCCAATTGATGGCATTCTTGCATCGTCGTGGTGTAAAGGGTTATGTCACTGTCAACACACTAATCTTTCCCAAAGAATTAGCAGAAGCGCAGCAATATCTCCGCACAATTATTGCAGCAGGTGTGGATGCGGTGATTGTCCAAGATATTGGTATATGCCGTCTTATCCGTCACCTGTCGCCTGATTTTCCCATCCATGCTTCCACCCAAATGACCATCACCAGTGCGGCTGGGGTGGAATTTGCCAAGTCCCTCGGCTGTCAATTGGTAGTGCTGGCGCGTGAATGTTCTCTTCAGGAAATCAATAAAATTCAGCAGCAGATTGCCCAACAAGAAACTTCGCTACCTTTGGAAGTTTTTGTTCACGGTGCTTTGTGCGTGGCATATTCCGGTCAGTGTTTGACTAGCGAGGCTTTAGGCGGACGTTCTGCAAACCGAGGTGAATGTGCCCAAGCTTGCCGGATGCCCTACGAGTTAATCGCTGATGGGCAAGTTGTGAATTTAAAAGAACGCAAATATTTACTCAGTCCTCAAGACCTAGCAGGGTTAGATGTTTTGCCAGATTTGGTGAAATCAGGAGTAACTTGTCTCAAAATTGAAGGTCGCCTAAAAGCTCCAGAGTATGTTGCTAATGTCACCCGTGTTTATCGGCAAGCTTTGGATAGTGTGATGACGGAATTGGAAAGACCCTTCCCTACAAAAGAAGAGGGAATAAAAGCTCCCCTCTCCGCTTCAGAGAGGGGTTGGGGGAGAGGTCAATCAAATCAAGAACACTACAACCTAGAAATGGCATTTTCTCGCGGACTCTACACAGGCTGGTTTGGCGGGATTAATAATCAGGAACTAGTTCACGCCCGCTTTGGTAAAAAACGTGGGGTTTATTTAGGTGAGGTCAGCCGCATTCATAACGAACAGGTAACAGTGAAACTGGAAGCGCCTGTAAAACCGGGAGATGGAATTGTATTTGACTGCGGTCATCCAGAGGCGAAGGAAGAAGGCGGCCGGGTTTATGCTGTGGTGTCCAAAGGTAAAGAATCTATCCTGTCCTTTGGACGAAATGACTTGAACCTGCGCCGAGTGCATATAGGCGATCGCATTTGGAAAACCAGCGATCCAGAATTAGATAAGCAACTGCGTCAAAGTTTTGCAGGCGAGAATCCCCAATTTCAGCGTCCGATTGATGTAGAGGTTTATGGAGAAATTGGTCAGCCATTGATTGCGATCGCTCGCGATCAACTCGGTAATATTGTACAAGTGGAGTCTGCAATTTCTCTGGTTGAGGCACACACCAAACCCCTAAATACAGAGCGTTTACAAGAACAATTCGGTCGTTTGGGTAACACCCCTTTCTGTTTGGGAACGCTAACCAACTACTTCAGTGATGCCGTAATGCTACCCGTAAGTGAGTTGAACCGGATGCGGCGGGAAATTGTGGTGCAGCTGGAAGAATTGCGAAGTCAACCTAAACGTTGGCAATTACATTCTGATGTCTCTTTCCAAGACTTACTCCCCTCTTCATCACCCTTATCCCTCTCATCTCCTTCACTCATCGTCTTAGTACGAAACCTCAAGCAACTTCAAGCCGCTCTCAAAGCTGGTATTGAGACACTTTATTGTGAATTTGAAGACCCCCGCGCCTACCGAGAAGCGGTGCAGCTAGTACATCAACAAAGACAACAATCCCTATCCCCTACTATTTGGGTTGCACCACCCCGAATTACTAAACCGGGAGAAAATTGGATTTTGCAGCAAGTACGTGCCTGTGAGGCAGATGGCTATCTGATACGGAACTATGATCAACTGCAATTCTTTGCCCAAGAGCGTTGTATCGGAGATTTCTCACTTAACGTTGCTAATCCCTTAACAGCAGACTACTTTCAGCAACGCTTTGCTTTGGAACGACTCACGGCATCCTATGACCTGAATATTACCCAACTACAAGACCTGCTCACCAGTTGTCCGCCCCAATGGTTTGAGGTGACAATCCATCAGCATATGCCGATGTTTCACATGGAACATTGTGTTTTTTGTGCCTTTCTCTCGACGGGTACAGACTACACCAACTGTGGACGACCTTGTGAAAAGCAGGAAGTAAAATTAAAAGACCGCGTTGGCAGCGAACACGTTCTCAAGGCGGATATAGGTTGCCGCAATACTGTATTTAACGGTACTGCTCAAACGGGAGCAGAGTACGTACAGCGCCTCAGAGAATTGGGATTAAGTCACTTTCGTATCGAGTTTGTGAATGAAACCCCAGAACAAGTGCGTAAAACAATAGATTGCTACAATCAACTACTGCAAGGTGAGATTACAGGTTCCCAACTCTGGCGTGAGTTGAGACTGCAAAATCAATTGGGCGTAACTCGCGGCCCTATGGGAGTGTCTGCACTGCGGTCATAAAAGAGGAAAGGGGGCAGGGGGAGGAAAATTTATTTTTTGGAGTTCCCTAATAAATCTGTGGTACAAAAAACTGTTCATTCAGGGGTGGTCTGACATAGGTATCAGCAGGCTTCCTGGGGGACAGTTCTAGAGGTTGGGGCGTCATATCCACGTAGGGAATCTTACTGAGGATGTGGTAAATACAATTCAGGCGAGCACGTTTTTTGTCGTCTGCTTCGACCGTGAACCAAGGTGCTTCGGGAATATTAGTGTGAGCAAACATGACATCCTTAGCTTTAGAGTATTCTACCCAGCGATCGCGCGATTCGAGATCCATTGGACTCAGTTTCCACCGCCGTGCTGGATCAGTGGTTCGGGATTGAAAGCGCCGTTCTTGCTCATCATCGCTGACAGAGAACCAATACTTCAGTAGAATAATGCCCTCACGTACCAACATCCGTTCAAATTCTGGACAATCTTGGATGAAATGGTCGTATTGTTCTTCTGTGCAAAAACCCATCACATGTTCTACCCCAGCACGGTTATACCAGCTGCGGTCAAACAAAATAATTTCACCCGCAGCTGGCAGGTGAGCCACATAACGTTGAAAATACCATTGAGTCTTTTCGCGATCGCTAGGCGTTCCTAAAGCAACAATCCGGCAACCACGCGGATTCAACGGCTCTGCAATCCGTTTAATTGTACCCCCCTTACCTGCGGCATCCCGTCCTTCAAAAAGAATCACGATGCGGGCACCTGTAAACTTCACCCAATACTGCATTTTCACCAATTCTAATTGCAGCTTGGCTATTTTTTTTTCATAAAGCCGACTGGATAATTTAGAACTTCCTTCACCTTCACTCGTGTGTTTTTTGAATTGTTTTGCGGCCTTTTTCTTGGCTTTTAGCTTTGCCATCGGGGACTCTATAGCTTTTTTAATCGGATTTCCATTATCTTGTTCGGTGTTCATAAACTTTTTTGCGGTTAATGTTTAAAGACGATCAGGCAATAAATTTCAAGCATAACTGCCAGGAGCAAAGTAAGTTTCTTGGGATTGACACGAGTCAACCTAATATCTTGTCAAACAGCATATGCAATTAGACGAAAAGCAAAAAGCCATTAATTATCATCAGCAAGCGTTACAAATATATCGCCCAAACAAAAGATTTATTTAATCAAGTAATCACTTTTATTATAGTAAGCTCAATTTATATTTGTATAGGCGATCATTCTTTAGCATAAAAATATGTTCAGCAAGTATTAGAGTTACAAAATGATACGAAACAGCAAGCTATTTTCTGTCATGATCTAATAAGAACGACCATTATTATTTATGACTAATATTTCCTTACCCAATAATGATTGGAATACTGCCCTTTACCAAGATAAACACGCCTTTGTCTGGCAGTATGGTGAGGACTTACTAAAATTCCTCAACCCTGAACCAGGAGAATCGATTTTGGATCTAGGCTGTGGTACTGGACAACTTACAGAAAAAATTGCCCAAGCTGGGGCTGAAGTACTAGGAGTTGATCATGCACCCACAATGATAGAAAAGGCGAGGCAAAACTATCCCCATATCCGCTTTGATATTGCTGATGCTAGGAACTTTCGAGTAGATAAACCATTGGATGCTGTATTTTCCAACGCTGTATTGCATTGGGTGAAAAAAGCAAATAGTGCAATCGCTTCCATACATCAAGCACTAAAACCTGGAGGTCGTTTTGTGGCAGAATTTGGTGGTAAGGGGAATGTGCAAGCGATCGCCACAGCTCTAGAAAGCGCCTTAGAAGCACTTAATATTTCTGCAAAAGCCCTAAATCCTTGGTATTTTCCTAGTATTGGCGAGTATGCCAGCTTACTGGAACAGCAAGGCTTTGATGTCATTCATGCCATGCTTTTTGCTCGCCCAACTCCTTTAGCAGAAGGAGAAGCAGGTATGGCAAACTGGATTCAGATGTTCGCCAGTGCTTTTTTAGTTGGACTATCTGATGAGCAACAAATACAAGTAATTCGCGTCGTGAACGAATATCTCAAGCCGACGTTGTATCAACAAGGAACTTGGACAGCAGACTATCGAAGAATTCGTATAGTCGCCATTAAAGTTTAAATTGTGCGAATTTTGACTTATGCCTTAATTACGAATTATGAATTACGAATTAGTTATGCATATACCCAAATTGTGCGATCGCGCTACAGCCCTTTGGACATCCTACCGCAGGCATTGGCGCAGTAATCGCCAGAGATCATTTTCATTATTATTAACCATTAGCCTCACAACTTTATTAGTCCCGCCTTCACTAGCGCAAACCCTCCCAATACCGTCACCTTCTAGTGCGCCTTTAGAACTAGACTTATTGACCAAGCCAAAAAACTATGTAATCACAGCTAACACAATTAATCCAGAACGATTAACCGTTCCCAGTTTATGGTGGGCACAACAAAACTCTGAGAGAAAGCTATTGGATAATTGGATAGCATATCCAGCTTCTGAGAAAGAGCCTGCAAGAGTAGACTTGATCGTGAATCAGCAAATTTGGAGCTTACTAGACTCTATACAGCGCTACGACTTCGTAAATCGCTTGGGTAGCGCTGCACGGAACTTTGGTTACAACGTCCGGGTATTTAATTATCAAAAAGAACCCTTGGCAACCTACACTTGCAACTTTAGTGCAAGTCCAGCTTTATGCAGTATCCAAACGAATGTTAAGAACAAGATAGGGTTACAACGTTTACTTTAGTAAATAGTTAGGAGTTAGGAGTTAGGAATTGGAGGAGATGGAAAAATTTCAATGCCCAATTCCCAATTCCCAATCCCCAATTAAACCTTAATTTTGGCGAATAAAGACTCGTATTGCTTTATTGCTGATGGGGGTAAGGGAAGCAAAAATTCGCTTTTATCAAAAACTTCGCGATTGCTCTGTAACAGATTCCGTAATGGTTTTTGAATATCGGAAGCGACAATATTTGTAGAAATTGGCGAATTACTTTTGGTCAGCACCGAAATTTGTTTAGCTGTACTTGGTTGCCAACAAAAATCAATCCATTGAAATAATACTGATAAAGTATCCTTCTTAGTCATACCTGCGGGACGTACCCACAAGTCTGCCCAAATTGCTGTTCCTGACTGGGGGATAACTGCGGCAAGTTGCGGATAACGTCCCAGAGCTGGCAATACATCGCTTGACCAACCAACTGCTAGCCAAGTGTCTCCTATAATTAGAGGTTCCAAGTAGTTATTGGAACTATATAACCTCACCTGTTGGTTTAATGTCTGTAATTCCTTTTCCAAGTCGGGTACTTGGTCAAGATTCTCTGTATTGTAAGATTTTCCTAGCTTCTTTAAGACCAAACCAATAACTTCTCGTGGTTGATTCAATAGGGAAATGCGCTGCTGCACTTCATCTCGCCATAAATCACTCCAATCTTTAGGCGTCCATCCCAATTTTTGCAACTTGTCACGGTTATAAACAATCACCGTGCTACCCCACCGATAAGGCGCACCCCACACCTTTCCTTGAGTGTCTAAATTACCTTGGTCGTTGCGCGTCACCAGTTGTTTCCACCTTTCATTTAAAGCAGACCACTGCTTTAATTCGTTTCCCTGTACTTCTTGGAGTGGTTGAATCAGTTTTTGCTCAATAGCTGCTTTTAGCCAGTAATCTCCCAACGTCACTAGGTCTGCATCAGCCGGTTTTTGACCTTGCCTAAAAGGTATAAAGCGCCTCCATCCCTCTTCATCGGTGCCTTTTGGTTTATGCTGCCAATTTTGTAATTGCTGAAATAAATCTTGTATCTGCTCAACTGGAGCAAACTTTAACTGCATCTGTTGCTGCAAACCTTTTTGGAACTGATTAACAACCTGACCAGGTATAGAACCTTTTAATAACTGTACTTTGAGTTCTGTCTCGTTGTTTCCACCACAGCCAAAAAGCACTTGTGAAAGTGTCAATGTACTTGTACCTAGCAAAAAAGACCGTCGATCCATTGATTTTGGATTTTGAAATTTTAGATTATACCTAATATTAAGCAGAGATTCACCAGAGACTGACTAGTTGAAAAATTGGAATTGGAGAATTATCGGTATTTTTTCTTCTTAATACCGATAATTTTGAATATTGGCTCAAATTAATGAGTTTTTCGCCAAATTCATATCTAAAGATTAATTTTTATCCATAAACATCCTTAGTAGTGCTTATGATCAAACTTTGCTTATATTTAAAAATAATGGTTTAAATGTCACGTTTCCATGAAAAATTATCAATACTTAAATAATCCATAAGTATTGTTAACCTTGAGAGTAAATTGAATAACATATAGAAAATGTACGGACGAGGGTATTAAATGGAGCCATTACAGAAGCAAATCCTGACTTTAAGCGAAAAACTGGATGCGCTCTGCCAAGTGATTGAGCAGCTTGATGGTAAAGTCGCTCAAGCTTTCTCAGAGTGTTCTTTAGCAAATACACAAGCAAAGCATAATGAGCAAGAAAATGGCGCAACTGGTGGCTACCAGTTCAGACGTAACAATTTAAATCCAGAAATGGAACACAAGGATGTCTTGATAGATGGCATTTATCTAGATATGCATCGTCAAGGTGGAGATAATATAACACCAGAAATTCAAATACAACGACTCACAGCACAATTAACAGCAGCATACAATCGCATTGCTGCCTTGGAAGAACAATTACTTAGAGAGAGAATTCATTAAAATAAGTCGGAAGTCGGAAGTACAGTTTTGTAACGGGGATTTAGACCCCGCCACAAAACTTGTTGGTTATGGAGCCGGGGGGCTTAAACCCACCGAATTTCTTAAATTTAACCTGAGTTCAACGAATTAAAAAAATGGCTTGGGGTAGGCAAGGCAAGCCTTTAAATTCAATGTCAAATCATGGCTTTATGTCCATGAACCTATCCCACTATTCTAAAAATTCCTACTTCTTTTCGTAAAATGTGCTTGAAAACCTTAATTTTTAGTTTTCAGTTCTCAATAAGCTTAAGCTTTGTAGCAATAAATATTATTAGTAAGATAGATTTATATACTTACAAGTATAACTAACTAATCCAGCCCTAAAATTGATAAAAAACTTAAACACATTCTTACATATATTTACGTAAGAGTGTGATATATCTACGTTATAGCTTTTAGTGAGTACCTCACTATGAAATATAAAAAAAACAACCCTAAGACTGGCGCTCTTAGGGTACTGTATGGTTCAAAAACCAAGCTTTTTTTATTAATCTGCGTTTTTATCATTAGTGTTTTTGGCATTCCTTGAATTGTCCTTGTTCCAGCTATTCCTGTGATTGTGTAATTGTTTTTTATAGGATCTAAATCGGTCGTGGTAAGAGTGCCGCTAGCGGAAATTCCTGTACTATTTGTTTCATAACTAGGAAAAGAGTATTGAAAATCAAATAGCTGTACAGCTTGTGCCGCAGAAGATGCACCGACACCAGTAATACTGATAACAGCACTAGCAGTAGCAATACCAAGCTTTTTTACTAATTTCATCAGATAATTCTCCTGAAAAATCAAGAAGGTAAACAAAGTTGCATAGTTCAAATTGCTAGACACTCTTACGCACAGAGAAGTCACGAGTTTCTGGCTTCCTGAGAGCAAAAATTCGTGAAACACGCAGATGCAATTTGAATAACGATTAAATTATTAACTGTTGATTTGGCTAAGTAAAGCTTTGCGTAAGATTGTAGCGTTTTTAAACGTAGAGAGATATAAGCAAAGGAAACCTCCGCCCATAACTTTGGTGGGGCGCAGAGTCTTGCCGAATTTAGTTCGCTATGAATTAATGAAATGCTGTACTTAGCCGTTCAAGTTGGGCTTCAATAGCTGCCAAAAGCTGGTGTTGCTGCCAATTTTGGCTAAGATGGGCGGCTATGCAAGCCGCTCCAGCGCCCATACCTTCTTTCACAAAGCCCTGCTCATAAGCTCTCAGCTGGGGATAACGAGAATCAGCAAAGCTCAAATTAGTTGCTAATAGGGGAGGGGTTTCTCCACCCTGAGTTAAGTTACCTTTTCCTAAGTTGAGGGCTAAGTCAACTGTAGCGCCAGTAGGGTCTTCTGCTACCCAGCGAGTTGTGCCCACAACTACTTCTTTTGGTTGCCATGATAAGGCATAAGCTTGGGCGATCGCACTTATTAGCGCATAAACCGCCAGCATTTGCGTTCCACCAGCAAGCATTACACCACAACTACGACTAGCAGCGATCGCCATCCCAGCTACCACCACTTGCATGGGATCGCCCACAGCAGCGACTAGTTCTAAAGGATCTACATAATTTTGGATTGAAGATTGGAAGTTTATCTCCCCCTGCTCCCTGCCCCCTGCTCTCTGCTCCCTGCCCCCTGCTCTCTGCCCCCTGCTCCCCCCCATCTTCTCCAGCCCAGCTTGCACTAGTGCCCATTTTTGCGCGTGGTTACAAATAGGGTGGCTACTGTTGACTTTTCCGGCAGCATCTATACCCAAAGCAGTTAAGATTGCCAGGGCAGTTGTAGTACCTCCGACGACGCACTCACCGATTATTAGATACCCCTGTTGGATATCGGCAGCAAGGCGTTCTCCCCAAAGTAGCCCTTGTTTAAACAAGTGGTGTACTGTTGTTATTTCCATAGCAGCACCTCTACTTAAACACTGAGCAGGAGCGCCACCCAAATCAATTACTGGCAAAGCAGGAGGTTGGGGTAAACCAGCATTAAACAAATGAACTGGTATATTTAGTGACTCAAATACAGCGCGAGAAATCAACACAGGCGAAGCCCCAGCCGCTAATGGTGGTAGGGGATATTGGGCTTTATGTTCTGGGCCATAGTACAAAAACTCGGCATCGGCACAAGCAGTATATTTCCGATCTTCTGGAGTGCGGCCTGCTGCTGAGATCCCTGGAATTAAACCAGTTTCAGTAAATCCTAGAATACAGGCAAATATGGGTAGAGAACCACTATATCGTCGTAGCCATTCTTCACCCTGTGCTTTTTGGGTATAAATACGAATTTGGGAATTGAGCATTCATTATTTAACTAAGGACAAATGACTAATGACAAGTGACTAATGACCAATAACTATCCTTCATAATCGATGAGAACTTGTACCCAGCGTGGTGGACGGGGAATGGGGTTACCCAGACGATCAAAAAGCAACCATGATGCTAGGTGTACCACAAAAAGGTAAATAAAGTTGTTGAGTAAAATTAGAGCGATCGCTCCCACTTGAATCAAAAACACGCTGGGACTCACCAACAAACCTAACCTCAAAAATACCCACTCTATGAACTCAGTCACCTGGGTAATCACATAAATCCACAAGTCTTCACCCGACAGAACAGACAGCAACCACAGCCGAAAAAAGACTCCCAAAGCACCCAACAACGTACCCAAGGTGATAGAAACAATCCAGGGAACACGACGACGATACCATGCCGCTCCCAAAAGCACACCCATGAACCCGTAGGGCATGACAAACAGCAAACTGCGGGCTGGCCCCATCAGTACCGTCAGCAGTAACCCGGAAGTGAGTGCTGCCATCCATGCCGCACGCCTGCCCCAACGCAGATAAACTAGAGCGATCGGCACCGGAAAAAATATCCGTAAAACTGGACCTAAGGGAAAGTAGAAATTAATAAACCAAATTAAGCTCGCAGTACTGGCTAAAAACGCCGTTTCCACCATCCTCAAGGGCGCATCAGCCTTGATTTGAGGAGGCATTAACTGCTGTTCTTTGTCTAACCAATGATTGTGGGGAGTTGGAGACTCAGGGGATGGATCTTCCTCCGGCTCATTGGGCAGAGAATCTAAAATACTCATATCTGACAAGTTTTTAAACTATCATTCTTTCTAAGGCTGACAAATCGGGAATACAAATAGTATCTTGATCCCGTTTAATCAAGCCTTTTTTTTCTAGCCTTGTCAACACTCGTGTTACAGTTTCCCGCGCTAGTCCGCTCAAACTACTCAATTCCCGATGAGGTAAATTGGGGATTTCGGTTCCTGTTTGCCCTTTTTTTCCCTGTCCTTCGGCCAAAAATAGCAACGTATCTGCCACTCGTGACTGGCTATCAGATTCCCGCAACCGCAATCGGCGATTTACTTGTCGCAAACGTCGTGCCATTAGTTGCGCCAATCGAACTCCCGCCAAGGGTTCTATATGAAGTAACTTAACAAAATCCTGAGCAGGCATACTACCAATTACCGTTGGGGCCAAGGTAATCACATCTGTGGATCGAGGGGCTTCATCTAGCGCTGCCATTTCACCAAACAATTCTCCTTTGCCTAGAATATTCAGCGTTACCTCTTTTCCTTCCAGATTGTAGGTACGAATTTTTACCCAGCCGTCCAGAATAAAATACACAGAACCACCCCAGTCATTTTCCAGTAAAATTACCTGATTGGCTGGGTGAGTGCGGGTAGCAAGATGGATCAGGGCTGATGCCACAGCAGTTGCTGGCAACCCTTGAAAAAAGGGAGCCGAGGTGATCATCCAGGAATTAGCCTGTGCTTGCAAGCTATATCGGTCTTCCATTACGACATCTTTATTGAAGCTGCTATATACACACGAAAAACAAGACCGCCATTTTCAGCTTAAGCTATCAAAGCACAGCTCCCTTTCAAAAAGAAAACTAAACTATGCTAAATAAGAAAGCGAGAAGAACGTTTTTCTAAATAATCTTTACCTATAAGTGTGAAGTACCCACCATTAAAACAAAGTAGTATTATGGCGGGGGACTGAGGCCGAATTTGGTGAACTAACACATATCAACCGCTAGGCGGTATAGTCTAAGTCCCAATTCATCAGTAATAGACTACCGAACTCCATAGTCCTTATTGGTATTACATTCCCTCCTCTTGTGAGGAGTCCTAATTCCCAAGATCCAAATCTTTCTCTTGCAATGTGTACCGATTAGCTTGGTTTTCGCTTACGGCATTGATGGTTGTCGAGCGGAGTCGAAATATGGTCAAGATGTATAATCATACCAGAAAAAGAGTTTGTTTCCTCCATGTCCTCTGACCTCTTGCGGGAGCAAAAAGTTATCGGCAGTGGTCTTGGGGTTTCTCCCATCAGAAAGTGGCGTCGGCAGAGACGACTTAAAGAAACTGCTATCCCATCACTTTCCTATCAGGTAAGCAAGAGACTTCTGCTGGTTTAGTTAAAAATATAGGCAAACAATACTAATGATACTAAAGGGAGTAAATTATTGCTCAGGTATTTTAGCGATTTTCCAAAATAGGCAACTTAATGAGCTGCAAAACTAAGCTTCTTAAACAAACGCTGACTGAAGATTGCCACGGCTCCCAGTAATCCATAACATAATGACAGTCACAAGCACAAGCAGCGGCTTTTGCCACTCAAAACTTCTCCTATGGGAGACGCTGCGCGTAGCAAGATCCCCGTAAGGGTACGGTGATTGTAAAGTAATTGTCACATTAGGTGACAGACGTTTTTAGGTAAGGTGATAAAAGTGACTTCCAGTGCAGATGAAATTCAAAAGCTGATCGCAGACATTGACAACTTACTTGCCAGTGGTGGCAAGCGCCTGTCTAGATTTCTGCCTGGTCAGGCGCAGGAGCATAAAGAGGTTTTAGAACGAATTCGCAACTTCTTAGTGAGACTACAAGAAAAAGAAGCATTAGAGAGCGGCATCCCAGATCAATCTTCTGAAGAACCGCGTTCGCCTTTATTCACAAAATTTCTTGACCAAGATAATAACCAGTATCCATTACCGCCGCTCGAATTCTATCAGGAACAGAGTACTGTTGAGGCAGGACAATTAAAAAGTGAATTTTCGAGCTTGATCCAGCCATTGCGATCGGAATTAGAATTGCTCTTGCAAGAGCGAGCCACTCTCGTACAGGAAATTCGGCAGCTAGAGCAAAGGCGATTGCAAAATTACTCCTTAGCGCAGCAGTTGACAAACCAGGAGCAGGTGATTACCGAGTTTTTACAGGTACTCATGAGTCGTCTTGTGCCAACTTTAACACCACTACTAGCACAGACGTGGGAAAATTCCGCCAGTTCTTCAGGTTCAAATACTGCAAACTCAGAACCAGCAACTTCTGCAACTCAACCTTTATTAGAATCACCAGACCGTGTGGAGCGGTTAACCCAGCTAGCTAGGGAGTTGGATCAACACTTATTATCACTAGATGGGACTGTGAATGTAGTATTTGAAGCACTACAGCGCAACATTAATACTTATGACGAATCGCTGTCGCAAGCCCTGGCAAGAATGCATAGCAAGGGAATGCAAGGCGAACAGTTGATGGGCAGCTTTATCAACAATTTGACCCAGCATTTGCAGCAACAATCCCCTAGCTCCCAGCCATCTTTCCTTGAGGTCGAATCTGATCCACAACCATCATTAGTTGACCCAGGCGAGATCCCTGCTGGAGTTGCAGCCCAACCCTTGGAGTTTATACCATCAGAAACTTCATCTTCAATCACAATTAATTCTGAGCAACAGGAGACTACTCTCACAGAAGATTTAGATGCAGTGATGTTGCAGCTTGGCTTAGACTCGTCTGAATCTTCTGAAACCCCGACGGAATTATCGCAAGATATTTCTGCGTTAATAGGTGATGAAGTAGATCAGCTTTACGCCAGTTTGTTTGGTACTGGTGATGTTAATAATCCAAGTCTTGAGGTTGCCACTGCCTCAGAATCAACGTTGAACATTGCTGAGAGTCCATCTGTCCCTGCAATGGATTCTCCTGTTGTGACATCAGATATGGGTCTTTCAGCCCAAGAGACTTTTGTAGAAACCACAGATTCATCATCGGAACCAGAGGAAGAACTATTTTTTGCAGAGGAGACTGACCTAAACTCATTTTTTAGCAACTCTCTGCCACAAACGGACAGTTTTCCCGCGCAAATCGACACTCAGCCAGCTAGTGTTGATACAATTAATACCCTAACTGACCTATTGCCTGATGCAGGCGATGATCAGGAACTGCTAGAAGTGTCATTCTCTGCGGAGGATGCCACAACTACAGCACCAGTTACTCCAGAAGCAGAGGAAATTGCGGAAATTGCCTTGGCATTAACGCAGCGTCTCGTTGGCGCAGCCTCTCGTAGAGAAGAGAAGCCTACCCAAGGTATCGCCACACCAGAAGTATTAATTAATGATGATCAACCAGAACTGTCTTCAGATAACTACATTGCTGCTTCGCCACAAGAAAATTTGCTTTGTGTTGAGTCAAACCAGGCTCCAGCCGTACTTGATATTTCTTTAGATGAAGAACAGTTGCAGCAATTAGATCGGGATTTGGCTAATTTTGATCAGCAGCTAAATTCTGAGTCCCAGCCAGCTAAAAACTTGGATATTTTCTCAGAACTAAATGATAAAACTCAAGACACAATCTCCACAACTTCTCCTGAACCGCAAACAGAAAATCTTCAAATAGTAGAAAATACCTCAACTGCTGCTTTCTCCAGTTTGGCAGTTCCCCAGGTAGAAACTGAACAAAAAAAGGAAGTCATAACTCCTGTTGAAGAAAGTTCTTTACCTCCAATTTCCAACTCCATCAATAATCCAGAAGTTTCGCTCAATGTTCTAGAATCAGTCTGGTATTTAGGAATTGATTTAGGTACAACAGGAATTTCTGCCGCATTATTAAATCGCTCGACTTTTGTTGTACATCCTATCTACTGGTCATCAGAAAATCCGCCGGGAACAACTTCCTTTCAACAATCATTTCGTTTACCAACAGAAGTTTATCTGCCTACAGCTTCTGTTCCCCACGGAGAAAACGAAAGTATTGAAGTACATGAACAGACAGCACCTGCGGCTGTTGCCCAAGATAAAGTGCCCGATCGCTCGGTTACCATTCCTGCAACCCGGAGATCAACAGCAGATGCGACAACAAATAATCTCTACTCGGCACAGTTAAAGCCCTATTTACAAGTAGCCATTCCCTACAAGAGTGAACGGCAGAAATGGGAACCTGTTTTGCAATTAAATGAATTTTCGGCAGGCCCTTTGATTTGGATTGTGCGATCGCTCTCTAAGCTACTATTAACCCTCAAATCCGAAAAAACTTGTACCACCCCTAGTTTAATGGCTGCTGCTGTGGGGATCAGCGAACAAGATTTTCCCAAGATTATCAATAATATTGCTGGTGTAATTTGCACATGTCCATCTAGTTGGTCGGAACCATACCGCTTCAATGTACGAGAAGCTTTACTCACCAGTAAACTCATCCAACATCCGCAGCAAGTCTTTTTTGTAGAAGAAGCGATCGCTAGTTTACTCCCAGAACTCGATGCTGCTAACGGTGAGCAAGTAAAATTAAGCCAACCTCAGGGTTCTTATCCTGCAAAAACCAGCGAACATCCCATTGTTGGTAATACTCTTGTCATTAACATTGGAACAACTGCCACAGAAATGTTGTTGGTCGATGTCCCAGAAACGTTGGCGCAATTGACATACAATGATTTCATGCTCCATAGTTTTGCCTATGCTAGCAAGGGAATTGAACAAGATATTATCTGCCAGCTGCTATTGCCACCGAAATCTCGGCAATCACGCCAAGAAATACCAAGCGATGCCAACGGCGGGCTACCCCTACGCAAAACTATCACCAGTAATCCTTGGCAATGGCAACCGTCAATTCCCGGTTTAGACCAAATGCGTTGGCAGAGTTTAGGGTTGGAAGAATTAGAACTACCAAGAGTAGGGGAACCAGATATCATCACTCGGATTCGCCTCCAGCAGCGTCTAGAAAGTTCTCCACTGGGACAGGCGGTATTAGATGCAGCCCTAGCTCTAAAGCTGATTTTGCAACACCAAGATTCTTTTACCCTGGAATTGGCCGATCAGCAATGGATTTTGCAGAGACGAGACTTAGAAAGCCACGTATTTGTCCCCTTTGTGCGTCGCTTAAACCGAGAACTCAACAAGTTGTTGGTAGCTCGTGGCATCCCCACAGAATCCATTAATCAAGCTATTTTGACTGGTGGGCTAGCTTGTGTCGGGACGGTAAACCGATGGCTACGGCAAAAACTCCCCGGTGCCAAGATTATTCAAGATTTATATCTCGGCGAAAACGGCGCTCCCAATTGTAGTCGGGTTGCTTATGGTTTGGCGATGCTGCCTCTGCATCCTCAGATATTAGATATACCCAGGCAACAATACACGGATTATTTCTTATTTACAGAATTGCTGCAGCTGCTACCAGACCGACCTTTATCTTTTGGTGAAGTTATCCAGCTATTTGAGAGTCGTGGGATCAATACTCGCACTTGTCAGCAACGCCTGCTAGCTTTTTTGGAAGGTGAACTACCTTCGGGTTTGATACCTTCAGTTACAGATTCAACTTGGCTCACTCAGAGTTCGCAAGAAAATCCTGACTATCAGGCGATCGCTATAGCACCACTTTTTGAAAAACAAGGGAGTCTCACTTATCGTCCCAATTCCCAACAACTGTTATCTTTGCGCCGCTATCTAGATGCGATCAAAGCTAGTAATCAGCAATCACTGGAGGAACCATACTTAGTGAATTTTGCTTTAGAGGTTAATCATTGAGATTAGTACATCATGGATGTGTCTTTCTGAGTCGGTCACATCCTGATGGGCTTTCTGCTCTCAACACTGTAATATTTTTAGATGTGTATTCAGAACACTATAAAATTAGGACTTACGCATTGACAGAGAAGCCAAAGTAACAGGTATAATTTTCAAGGCTTATCGCTAGATTTTTCAATGATATTTTGGCGATGCCTGCGGCGGGCTACGCCTACGCAGCCAATCAAGAGTTATTAATAAAAGCCTTAAACAACGTATTTACCTTGACACATAAGATGGTTATTTTGTACAGTACGCAAGTCCTGTATATTTCTATTGGATGAAAAAAATACTGTAATTTTACGATCTACTACCTTAATTAAAAGATTTTGTAAACTTTAGGTTTTCGGTTTTTATATTGTTTAGCTTTTGTGTATATTAATACCCTGTGGTAATGACAAAAACAGTAAAAACTAAACATTGTGTTCATGTCTACACTACTGATCAAAAAGTCCTGTTGTAGATAAGTTACTCCTTGTGAATCACCTTTATCTTTATTCAGTTAATTGCTCGCAACAGCCTTTACACCCGTCAACTTTAAGCGTAAGAAAACGATTAATTGACATTATTGGAGCCATTGTAGGGCTGATTATTACATTTATGGTAGCAATTCCTTTGGCGATTGCTACCTTTATTCATAAGCCAAGTCCAATATTTTATTCCCAAATTCGCTGTGGTTTGAACGGAAAAACTTTTCGCATTTGGAAATTCCGTTCCATGATCGTCGATGCCGATAAACTCAAGCATTTGGTTGAAAACCAAGCCAAAGGTCACATCTTTAAATCTTTTGACGATCCTCGCATTACTCCTGTGGGTAAATTTTTGCGGCGTACTAGTTTAGACGAATTTCCCCAATTTTGGAATGTTCTAGTGGGAGACATGAGTTTAGTTGGTACTCGTCCACCCACTCCTGATGAAGTTAGCAATTACGATCCACATCACTGGGATAGATTGCGAGTCAAACCAGGTATTACTGGAGAATGGCAAGCTAATGGACGTTCCACCGTTACAGATTTTGAAACCATTGTCAAGATGGATCTAGACTATCAACGTAAGTGGTCTGTAACTTATGACCTGAGTCTGATTATTAAAACTATTGGGGTAGTCTTGAAAAAGACTGGGGCTTATTGAATTGGGGCATTTGTCATTTGTCATTTATTATTAATTCTTTTCGCTTATCTCCCTCATCTACCACTTTCTTGTTCTAAATTCTAAATTCTTCTTCAACCCTTGACCCCGCTACCAGTTTCTGTAGGTACAATGTAACGTTGTAAAAATAAAAATAGTAACAATACTGGGGCGATCGCAATTACTGAACCAGCAGCTACTAACCGCCAGTCAAGGGAAAATGTACCTGCTAGCTTTGCGACTCCCAACGGAAGAGTGTATAAATTTTCGTCTTGGATGACAATTAAAGGCCACAAAAAATCACTCCAAGCACCAATGAATACAAAAATAGCTAAAGTTACCAATGCTGGGCGAACTGCTGGTAACATCACATGCCACCACAAACCTAACTCCGAACTGCCATCCATCCGCGCGGCTTCTTCTATCTCTTTGGGGACACTCATAAAAGCTTGGCGTAATAGAAAAATGCCAAAGGCAGAAGCTAAACTAGGAAAAATCATTCCTAAATAACTATTTCTCAAACCCAACTGGACTGTCAAAATATAAAGGGGAATCATCACGATTTGGAAGGGAATCATAATCGTAGAGACAATCGCCACAAAAATCCAGTCTCGCCCGACAAATGATAATCTTGCCAACGGATAGGCAGCTAAAGCGCAAAATAGTAAATTTAAGCCAACAGTCAGCACTGAAACCAAAGTGCTGTTATACAGATATTGTCCAAAAGGTAAAGAGTTCCATACACTAAAGAAGTTATCTAGTGTTGGTGAGGCAGGCAATAACTGTGGCGGCGACTGCAAAATATTTTCTGTAGGCGATTTCAAGGCTGTACTAACTAGCCACAGTAAAGGAAAGAGCATCACCAGTGCGATCACTCCCAATAGCGCATACATTAGCAGAATTTGCGATCGTGATTTTTTAAAGTTCAGCATTGGATTAATAAATTTCCGAGCTTTGTAAATATTTATAAGATATTAGTTTTTTGCATCAATAAACCTGTGCAATTCTTATTGCCCTAAATTGCTCCGCAGCTTGGCGATGTCACGATGCGGGGGAATACCAAATAGTTTTTTATATTCCCGGCTGAAATAAGACGCGTCATCGTAACCGACGCGAAAGCTGGCGCTCGCCACGTCTATGTTTTCGGCGAGCATCAGACGGCGTGCTTCCTGAAGCCGTATTTGTTTCTGGAACTGCAAGGGACTCATTGCCGTAACAGACTTGAAATGAGAGTGAAAACCTGAGACGCTCATGCCGATTTCGCGGGCTGTATCTTCAATTTTCAGCGGCTGATCAATGTTCTCGCGGATTTGCTTGACCACCCTGGAGATGCGCTGCGCGTCGCCTTCGGTAGTGATAAGCTGACCCAGCCGTGCGCTCTGTTTTCCCTTTAAAAGCCGATAGATGATCTCGCGAATGATGAGCGGCGCGAGAAACTCTGTTTCATCCGGCATGTCAAATAGTTTCACCAATTTGACGACCGCATCGAGTAAATCGGCATCAATCGGGCTGACATCCATCGCCTTGACTCCGGTGCCGCTTTTTTTAGTTTCGATGCCAGATTCAATCATCACCGCAGCAACAAGTGCTGGATCGAGGTCTATGCGAAGATTCAAATAAGGTTTTTCTTCGGACGCTTCGACGACATTACTCATAATCGGCAAATCAAGCGTCGAGATTAAGTAATGACCGGAATCATAGTGAAATAATTCATCGTTCAAAAGCACATCCTTGCTGCCCTGCGCGATTACGCAGAAAGCGGGTTTTAATACGGATACCTGGCTCTCGGTCGGTTTCGACGATTGATATATGAAAATGCCCGGAAACACTTCCAAAAGGCTGTTTTCGGGAGCGAGACGAATCATTCTTTCGATCAGCTCTTCCCGATTGATCTCCATCTTTTGCTTTTCAAATTTTGCTTCTTTTTCGTTCATAAATTCATCTTAAACGCTTTGTTTCTCTCCAGTACGTGACGCGACGAATTTTTGGAGAATTGTCCGGTTTTTTTCGATGAACGTCCTCACACTATCCGTTTTCACGCCCCTATCATTGAACTCATACAGCAAAAGCTAAGAACGCTGCTGATAAAAACCAGATTAATATTTGGAGAATTGTCAGATTAATAGAGCAACAAGTTCAATCTGTAAATCTGATAATGCAAAAGAGAAAAAATATATGAAACATCTATTAATTTTCGGGATGATGACTCTTATGATCAGCGGACAGGCTTACACACAAATAGAACAAAAAGGACAATTAGAAAAAACAAAAGAAATGGAACAAATAACACCAAAGGGATATAAAACTTTTAAGGTAAGCGACAACGTGACGATGTATAAGGTTACTTTTAAAAACCAATACAAAATGAATGTTGTGGGACATCTATTTATTCCCAATAATTTAGATCAGAGTAAAAAACATTCGGCGATCATTGTTGGGCATCCTATGGGAGCTGTAAAAGAACAAAGTGCCAATGTGTATGCTGCAAATATGGCTGAACGAGGGTTTGTGACTTTATCTCTTGACTTGTCTTTCTGGGGTGAGAGCGAGGGCGAACCACGCAACGCTGTTGCGCCTGATATTTATTCTGAAGATTTCAGTGCAGCAGTTGACTTTCTTGGCACCCGTCCATTTGTTGACAGAAACCGAATCGGAATCATTGGAATTTGTGGTAGCGGAAGCTTTGTTATCAGTGCCGCCAAGATTGATCCGCGAATGAAAGCGATCGCAACTGTCAGCATGTACGATATGGGAGCAGCCAGCCGAAATGCACTTAACCATTCGCTGACCCTTGAGCAGAGAAAGAAAATCCAGGAGGAGGCTGCAAAGCAACGTTATGTAGAGTTTACCGATGGTGAAACCAAATACACCAGTGGGACTGTACATAAGTTAGATGAAAACACACACCCTATCCAGCGTGAGTTTTATGATTTCTACCGTACACCGAGAGGTGAATACACGCCTAAAGGAGGATCACCGGAACTCACAACGCACCCGACGTTAAGCAGTAACGTTAAATTTATGAATTTTTATCCGTTTAATAATATAGAAACGATTTCCCCTCGTCCTATGCTTTTCATCACGGGTGATAAGGCTCACTCAAGAGAGTTTAGTGAAGATGCCTACAAACGTGCAGCCGAACCCAAAGAATTGTATATCATTCCGAAAGCAGGACACGTTGATTTATATGACAGAGTTGAGTTAATTCCCTTTGATAAACTCACGTCATTTTTTGCCGAACATTTAAAGTAACGTGAGTTTGAGATCAGAACCGAAGAATTATTGAATAAACCGTCGTTTAAGATACAACGACGGTTTCTTTGCAAGTAATTTCAACAATAATTGAAATAAATCTTTGTCATGATGATTGAATTCGTATTCGCACTCATTCGAGTGCAAATAAAAGTTCTGTTAAAGATTGACTCTCGATTTTTAAGCAGCGCTCAAAGGTATGACGGCTTACTCCAGTCATTTGCTTAAATCTCCTTGAGGTAAGCTGTTTGGTTCTCCCGAATCTCACTGCTAATTAAATTTTCTAATTGCAAATTGTCAAGCTTTTAATCATACCATAAAACACTTTTGCAAGAGTTCTAAGTTTAATACCCTAAGCATAAATATAGGTCGGAGCAACGGTTGCTCCGACTCCGCTCGGTTTCAGTTGGGGTTTAAATCCCCACCTGAAAATGTCTTTATTTTGAATTATTATCTGGCAGTTTTCAGCCAATTTACAGTGGTTAACCTTCAACCGCTACATAAGGTTGTGGTTCCCGCAAGCGTTGGGCAATTTGTTCTCGTCGATACTTTGCAAGCTCGCTGTAAAGCCTCTTGCGAGAAAGATTTACGCTTCCAACAGGCTCATGATCTAGCAGTGTATGCCAAGGAGAAAATAATATACCCTCATCTAAACGTTTGCGTTCTTCAAAGTCAAATGTTTGGCTGGGAATGCGGACAGTTGCAACTTTAATAAATGGTGAATCTGCTTCTTGCCATTCTTTAACATGGTCTTCAATTGGCGTTTTTTCGTCATCTACATAAAACTGAATGAAGAAGTCAAAAGATGCTTCTCGACCTTCTTCAGTCAAATATTTTACCAACGCTTCTCGGAGGTAATTTTCTGATTCGGGAAGTGTTTCGGGTGGTTGTTCAGGTTGTTGAGATTTGACAGACAATTTTACAATGCGATTACCAAACTTAAATGGAGCCATGCTCCAATATTGAATCAAAAGCGGATTTCCTACCTTCTGGCTGCCAATTTTTTGCAAGATAGCAAAAGCGTAACTAAGTTCCTGCATCCGCTCTGGGCTAAGTTCTCCACTACCTGCTCTGGAAAGATCAGCGTAATCACGAACGTCTTTGGTCAAGAAAGTAGGATAATTGTTGAGTATAAAATCTTGAGTTTTTTCTTCGTCATCCAGCACTTTTTGCCCCTCCACATTCATCACCTTGATGGCGATACCACGAACATCCGATTGGCTATCGGAGTTAAATTGACCACGCTTTTGAGGCGCACCACCATTAGAGAAACGAATCCACACAGGATAAGTTTGGGGCGTTTTGAACAAACCTACTTTCAGGTCTTCAGGAAGATTGGGTTCAATAATAAACTCTCCTGAAAGGAGTCCATGACTTTTGCTATGAATTTGGCGGAGGTCTGGGCCGGTTTTTTGTTGAGCTTGGAGGCTAGTTGCGATAATGTCGTCGATTATTGCTTCCTGCTCAGTGGTAGATGATGTTGGATTAGCCATAAAATATTTGATGATATGTCTTCATCATCCTGAAGCCTTAGCCTTTCTGAGTCAATCCGGTTTCCGTAGAAACAGCTTGTAGTGGTTTATCCCAAGATTCAATAGGTATTTGGGACAAATAGGCGAAATCAAAGATAATTCCGATAGTTGGCTTTGTCTGCCACTGCGGTAAACTGAGCAAGCGATCGTAATATCCACCGCCATAACCCAGGCGATATCCTTGATGGTCGCAAGCGACACTGGGGACGAGAATCAAATCTACTTCGGCAACATCTAAGATTGGAGTGTCGGGGTGTGGTTCAGTAATGCCATAAGCGCCATTTTGGACAGAATCTTCAGGTGTCCAAATATGCCAACATAAGGATTTATCAATGCAGCGAGGAAATCCCCAACGGTATTTGGTGTTCGCAAATAGTGGACTGAGATCAGGTTCTTGACGAAAGCTGAAATAAGCAAGTATTGTTTTTGCTTGGGAGAACGAAGTAGAGTTTTGTAAATGAGAGCAAATGCGATCGCTTTTTTCTCTCCACTCTCCAGCAGACATGGATTGACGGGTTTTGAGTAGAGTCCGGCGTAGTTCTGCTTTATTTAATTGATGATTAATTTTGTCCATGAAATATTTATGGCGCCAAAAAAATAAGCTGGGCAATGCCCAGCTTATAACACTCTACATTTACTAATACATGGTTATGTAGCGTGTTGACGATACCACTCAATCGTATTCTTTAACCCTTGCTCAAAGCCCACCTGAGCCGTGAAATTAAAGGCTTGCTTTGCGCGTTCAGTATCTAAACAGCGGCGGGGTTGACCATTAGGCTTATCAGTTTGCCAGACAATTTCACCCTTAAATTCCATCAATTCGCAGATTAGAGTTATTAAATTAAGGATGGAGATTTCATAACCTGTTCCCAAGTTCACTGGTTCCAATTCGTTATAGACTTGAGTCCCCATAACAATCCCCCGCGCTGCATCTTCTGAATATAGAAACTCGCGGGTGGGACTGCCATCACCCCAAACAGGGAGTTGCTTTTCTCCTTGAATTTGGGCTTCGTGAACTTTGCGAATTAACGCTGGAATAACGTGAGAACTTCCGGGGTCAAAGTTATCTTCTGGGCCATATAGATTCACTGGCAAAAGATAAATGCCATTAAAACCGTACTGCTGGCGGTAAGATTGCAATTGGACTAAAAGCGCTTTTTTTGCAATTCCGTAGGGGGCGTTGGTTTCCTCTGGGTAGCCATTCCAAAGATCATCTTCTTTGAATGGCACTGGAGTAAATTTAGGATAGGCGCAGATTGTGCCAACACAAACGAATTTTTCTACTCCAGCTTGATAGGCAGCGTGAATTAGCTGCGTACCCATGATCAAATTATCGTAGAACAACTCTGCGGGTTTTTCGCGGTTCAGACCGATGCCACCGACATGAGCTGCTAGGTGGATAATTACGTCTTGCTGGTCAACTGCACGTTGGCTATTTTCCCAAACACGTAAATCACAATCGCGCGATCGCGTTACTGTAATCTTCTCACGATTAGCCCCTGCTTTACACAGTTGATCTATCACCTGACGACCTAGAAACCCCGAACCACCAGTGACAAGAATGCGTTTATTTTTTAATTCTAAGGCGGTCATATTTTTATCCTCTGTGGTGCAAAATCAGAAGTGCAAAGCGCCGAGTTGTTGACGAATAGTCGCAATATCTAATGGAAATTGCGAACCATTTCCATTGGGTGAAGTGTGACCCAATGCTTGTAAATCTGCTTCTACCATTAACGAAACTAGTTCTTCAAAGGTTACTGATGGTGTCCAGCCCAAATTCTGCCGTGCTTTGGTAGAATCGCCAATCAACAGCTCTACCTCAGATGGACGAAGGTAACGCTCATCAAACTCTACATAATCTTCCCAATTAAGATTTACGTAACTAAATGCTAGTTCCAAAAACTCGCGCACCGAGTGAGTTTCACCAGTAGAAATTACGTAATCATCTGGTTGGTCTTTCTGCAACATCAACCACATTGCTTTAACGTAATCCTTCGCATAGCCCCAATCTCGCTTTGCGTCTAGATTACCCATGTAAATTTTTTTCTGCTTCCCAGCAACGATACCAGCCACGGCTCTAGTAATTTTGCGGGTTACAAAGGTTTCACCCCGCCGTGGTGACTCGTGGTTAAAAAGTATGCCATTACAAGCAAACAAATTATAAGACTCACGATAATTTACAGTTTGCCAGTGGGCGTAAACTTTCGCACAAGCATAAGGGCTGCGGGGATAAAAGGGCGTTGTCTCAGTTTGAGGTATTGCTTGTACTAAACCGTACATTTCTGAAGAACCCGCCTGGTAAAATCGCACCTGAATTCCGGTACGGTGTTGATAGTCTCGAATTGCTTCTAAAAGACGCAACGTCCCCATTCCGACAGCATCCACTGTGTATTCTGGTGAATCAAAGCTTACTCTGACATGAGATTGAGCGCCCAGGTTGTAAATCTCTACTGGCTGGACTTCTTCTAAAATGCGTCGCAACGTCGTACCATCTGTCAAGTCACCATAGTGAAGAAATAGCCGCACTCCCTCTTTATGGGGGTCTTCATAAATGTGATCGATCCGGTCTGTGTTAAAGGTAGAAGTCCGGCGAATAATGCCATGAACCTCATAACCTTGTTCCAACAAAAACTCACTTAAATATGAACCATCTTGACCAGTAATACCAGTAATTAACGCTCGTTTCTGTTGCGTCATGCTCAATTATCCCTTATTGCCTTTGATTAAAAAGTTACAAACAATCTGATACAACTTAGCAACTAATTGCTGAATTGCCTAATGGGAAACCTACGAGTTATTGTTGTTAGGATACTTTTCTCCTAAATAAATATACTTAATAAAGATTAATTTAACACGTAAGTCTCAGCTTAAATATATCAAAACTGTTTAATTTGTTTGATTATGTATATTTTTTCTTTTAACAAATAGCTCAACATTCGTTTTGTGTTCGCCGTTTTTTGTCAAAATTTTATATATATCTGGTTTTATGAAGACTGAATAAAATAAGTATTTAAAATTAGATTTATTGCAAAAATCAGAATAAGAGCAAAATGAGCTACAGATACATTTAAAGGAATCTTAGCTAAATAGAAACACTTAAGCTCATCTCATCCCTAAAAGGGGATTGGATAACACGAAAGACTGTTAACCGTCAACGACGCCGGAGCGACTCTGCGGTTAATTTATTTTTACAAATGATTTAGGGCTTTTACAGCCCTTTAGCCTTATGGCAATAATTAATAATTAGGGGCATTAACTGCCCCACAGAATCGGCCCTAAGTAGTTACTCAGTATGCCCCATTATTTTTGGGCACAATGACCACATCAACAGTTTTCAAGATGATCCATAAATCAAGCCAGAAGTTCCTAAATCTAGCATAATGCAGGTCTATTTGGACTCGACGAGGGTAGGGAATGTCATTACGCCCAGATACCTGCCATAAACCAGTAATTCCTGGACGGATTGTTAAAATCTCATCAATGTGATAACCGTATTTTGGCAGTTCTTCTGTTACCAAGGGTCGAGGGCCGACTACACTCATGTCCCCTTTTAAAACGTTCCAGAACTGGGGAAATTCGTCTAAGCTAGTAATTCGCAAAAATCGACCAATTTTGGTAATCCGGGGGTCTTGTTTCAGCTTAAAACTGCTCTCAAATTCTTGTCGCAATTCGGGCGATGTTTCCATCATTTGCATGAGGATTTCATCCGCATTGCTTACCATTGTTCGGAATTTAATACAATTAAACGCTTTGTAATTTTTTCCTACCCGTTCCTGGACATAAAAAATTGGGCCTTCTGAGCTGAGAGCAATCAGCAAGGCCAAGATTAAGTAGACAGGTAAGAACAAAATTAACACCGACAGCGAAAACACTATATCGAACAGTCGTTTGGCAAACTCTCCGTTTAAACCCTGAAAAGATAAACCTTTGGGTTTAACTTTTGGTGTCTTCGTTTTTTGAGGGCGTTTTAAGAAACGCGTAGACGTTCTGGTGTCTTGCCTTACGCCTCGCTTGCCGGAGAGGAGTGAGCTCTGGGCAGTCATCATACTCCTTTATAATCCACACCACACATAGTCCCAATATTAAAGCCAAAATGAGGTGCTTCTGGGGAAAATTGCCAAAAGCCTAAAAAAATAAGACGTTATTCAAGACCATCATTGCAAAAATGGTCTTTTTTCGTTGCACTTGTTTACAAAATCTAGATAACGATCTGCAAAGATTTGCGGTGAAAACTGCGCGGCGTGCGATCGCATATACTCGGAATTGAACGAACCCTCATACATTTCAAACTTTTCTACTGCCTCCACTAAAGCTGCCTCTGTTTGCGTCTTGAAGAATATACCTGTCCCTGTATCCACACAAGAGCGGATATCTCGCACTGTTTCTAGAGCACCCCCTGCACCGTAGGCAATCACTGGCGTGCCACAGGCTTGTGCTTCTACTAGGGCTATACCAAAATCTTCACAAGCTGCATATACAAACGCCTTAGCCCTAGACATATATTTTTTTACCACATTATCGGGTTGCCATCCCAGTATTTGGATATTAGAGTTTGCCATATCGCGAATCTTTTTCATTTCATCTCCTGTACCAATGACTACTAGTGGTCGTTTTAGTTGATTAAAAGCCTTGACAATCAACGATATTTGCTTATAACTCACTAACCGGGAAACTGTCAGGTAAAAGTCCTCTTTCTCAGACAGAAATGGAAATTCCGCAATATTCACTGGTGGGTAAATGACTGTTGCTTCTCGGCGATAGCAACGCCAAATCCGCCGAGCTGTATGCTGTGAGTTGGCAATGAAGTAATCAACACGATTGGCACTCAATACATCCCATTGACGCAAACGATGTAATAAATATCGCGTCACCCAACCAGCTAAACCACTACCCATTTTGCTGTAGCGCAGATAATCAAAAGTCAAGTCCCAGGCATAGCGCATAGGACTGTGACAGTAGCAAATATGCAGCTGTTCGGGAGTGGTTAGGATTCCTTTGGCAACAGCATGGGATGAAGACAGAATTACGTCATAATGCCGCAAATCAAGCTGTTCAATTGCCAAAGGCCACAAAGGCAAGTATTTTTGTATACCGTTGCGGGCATAGGGAAAGTCCTGAAGAAACGTCTTGCCAATTTGACGCTTGTATAAATAACTTTCAGGATTGCTGGATTCAAAATCTATGAGGGCATACAAATCAGCATTAATGTGATTCAAAATTTCTCGTACAACGAGTTCTGAACCACCGGTGGCTTTGGGTGTCAACCACTCATGAACCAGAGCATATTTCAAGGGCACAGCTAACTTGAATAAATGGAAAATACAAAGGCCAACTTGATGACGTTAATTGGAAAGTTTCCCTTTGTGATCAATTAACGGGAAGCCACCCAGATTAGCACATAAGACGCAATCTTTCCGTCAGAGGTTCCAGATGGATGCTGCAACCTGATAATCTCAGATTGGGGAATGGGAAATGGGGAATACCAATAGTTATTCTTCCCCTGCCTCCCTTGCTTTTCCCCTACTCCTTTGATGACAACTGATATAGAAATGGTGAATTTATGCGAATTCTCATTATGGGTGGTACTCGGTTCATTGGTGTTTATTTGACTCAATTACTAGTGGAACAGGGACATGAAGTGGTGCTGTTCAATCGGGGAAATCGGCCAGCACCTTCTTTAGAGGGAGTAGGACAAATTATAGGCGATCGCACTGATGCTACTCAATTAAAGGCAAAGTTATCACATGAAAGCTTTGATGTCATTTTTGACAATAACGGACGGGAACTTACTGATACTCAACCACTGGCAGAAATTTTTCAAGACCGAGTGCAACACTTTGTGTATATGAGTTCTGCGGGCGTGTATCTCAAATCTGACCAATTGCCCCATGTAGAAGGCGATCCGGTAGATCCTAAAAGTCGCCACAAGGGTAAGCATGAAACAGAAGCTTATCTGACTCAATTGGGATTGCCCTTTACTTCCATTCGTCCTACTTATATTTATGGGCCTCGTAATTATAATGAGTTAGAAGGCTGGTTTTTTGATAGGATTGTGCGCGATCGCCCCATTCCCATCCCTGGAAATGGGTTACATATTACGCAGCTAGGTCATGTAAAAGACTTGGCAAAAGCTTTGACTCAGGTTTTGGGTAATAAACAAGCCATAGGGCAAATTTATAATATCTCTGGCGATCGCTTTGTCACTTTTGATGGTTTAGCCCGTGCTAGCGCTATAGCGGCTGGTAAATCACCTGATGCTGTTAAAATTGTCCATTACGACCCGAAAAAGTTTGATTTTGGCAAGCGTAAAGCTTTTCCGATGCGGGTGCAGCATTTCTTTGCTTCGGTGAACAAAGCGCAAACAGAATTAAACTGGCATCCTGAATATGATTTAATTTCTGGATTACAGGATTCTTTGGAAAATGACTTTTTGGCTAATGCAAAAGACAAAGCTGAAGTAGATTTCTCTGTAGATGAGGAGATTTTACAAGCTGTTTAACAACAAGATTCCCGATTTATTAAATAAGTCGGGAATCTGAGTTTGAGTCAAAAGGAAGAGTTTTTTCTTTTACCTGGGGAAGAAGCAATTCATCACGTCTTCAGTTTTTACTTGAATAGGAAGGCAGACGTTTTTTAAGATATTCATTGCGTCAATGCCGCTGAAATAACTTTCTGTAAATGGTGAACGAGTTGCAATATCCACTCCACAATGTTCTAGAAGCCCGTGCCCGCCTAGGTGAAGGCCCAATGTGGGACTCAACTCAAAACCTACTGTATTGGGTTGATATTCATAACCATCGCGTGCATCAGTTTCATCCTGCTACGGGAAAAAGTTCCTTTTTTGATGTGGGAGATGTAGTAGGTGCGATCGCAACAGCAGGTAAAAATAGATTAATTATGGCACTGCGCCATCACTTGGCGTTTCTCAATACTCAGACAGGTGAAGTTAACCCGATTTTGGAAATTGAAGGCAATCTCCTAGATAATCGTTTCAATGATGGCAAATGTGACCCTCAAGGCCGCTTTTGGTTTGGCTCAATGTGTTCTTCGGAAAAACCCCAGGCGAGCCTCTATCGCTATGACAATGATGGTTCATTGCATATAATGGAAACAGGATTGACTATCTCTAATGGTCTGGGGTGGAGTCCAGATCAAAAGACATTTTACTTAACAGATTCTCCTCAACAAAAAATATATGCTTACAACTTTAATTCCGTAACAGGGAATATTACTAATCGTAGGATTTTCGTTGATCTAACTCATGAATCCTTCTACCCAGATGGGTTGACAATAGATAATGAAGGACATATTTGGTCAGCTATGTGGGATGGATGGTGTGTAATTCGTTTCAACCCCAAGGGTGAAGAGATATTGCGGATAAAGCTACCTGTGCAAGTGCCAACTAGCTGTACTTTTGGGGGCGAAGATTTGCAAACACTTTACATTACCACTGCTTCAGTTGGACTCAGCCAGGCAGAGATCGAAAAAAGTTTCTACTCTGGTGATTTGTTTGCTCTCCAAACTGATGTTACTGGATTACCTAGTAATAATTTTTAGGAATTATATAGTAGTGCTAAATCATTGGTTAAATTTGTAAATTCTGTTTTTATTACCTTTTCCTTGGCATACTTATCGGTTCGTCACCATCAAATTTATCACGATCCATACCATTTCCAAAAATCTTTGCAACAAATGAATCGGTTGTAGGGGGGTAAATTTGTACGCCCCGCCCTATAGGTATTCAGTGAAATGGTACTAGATATAGTTTCTATAGCAGTTTTCAAGTAATTAAACCATTGCCTATTCTTTATTGTCTCCACAATGCCACTTGCTGTTTGAGTTCTCTCATATCTAAAGAATCGCTAGCAAAAGCCTTTCGTAAAAGTGGATGAGGAATAAATTGATCATACTTTTGGATTTCTGGTGCTTCTGAAGTACTGACTAAATCTTCTGAGGTAATTCTTTGCTCACACAATGAAGCAATTTCAGGATAAAGATATTTAGATTTATCCTTGCCTAATTTAATTATAAAATAATAAGGATTTACTCCGCCAATACTGATAATTTCCAACGATTCTCGACAGTAAGAGTTAAGTAATCTTTCTAAAGTGCGGTAAGCAACTGTACCCATCCAGGGAAAAATGCAGCATTTACCTTTTTCTAATTCCAAGATATTTTGTTTATCTAATCCAACCTGCTGAACCAATTGGCGAACTTCACGTAAACGTTGCAAAGCATTTGTTTGCAAGTAGCTATACTCGATATTTTCAAATAGAACCTTTTGCATTCGTTGTAAAACTTTAGTGTGAATAGTACCACCACTACCACGCCAATAAATACTAGCTTTACCCTCGGCTTGTTTAACAAAAATAGCCTTCTTTTTAAAGTCAACTTCTACAACTTCCCAAGTTCTCCCAGCTAAAGCGAATTGATTGCCAACAGCAGGCGGCGTGACGATACTGCCAATTTGCGTTACACCTTGTTTAACAATATATTCTTGCTGTTCAGCAAAGACAGCATAAAACTGAAATTTTCTCACAATCTTTTCTCCTGCCAAACCCAGGATTAATTTACCTTGTTCAGTATGTTGAATATGACCAATATCAATTAAATAGCGCAGCAGTAATTGGAAATCCTCTTTGGAAATAGCAGCAAAGGGTGGCAAGCTAAAAATTTGTTTAGCTAAGGCATTAGGTGAAAGTTCCCCCGTTGCTGTTAAAATGCTCATTGTTTGGTGATAAAGCAAACTCAAAGGATATTTAATCGGTCTGATTGGTTCAATCCATTGCTCATCTAAATAAAGTTGAATTATAGCGATAGACTGCAAAAGTTGCCAGGGTATTTGCTCTGGTAGATAAGCTTCTGATAATGGTTTTTCTTCAGCGCAGATAAAGCGCATATCGGCAGCTTCACCTCTCCTGCCACTACGTCCTAAACGCTGTAAAAAGCTAGCTACAGACAAGGGTGATTCTAACTGAATAACTCGCTCTAAATGACCAATATCTATACCTAATTCTAAAGTTAGAGTTGCGGCGGTAACTGCTGGATTGTTGGGTTCACGCATCGCATCTTCAGCAGATTGCCGCAAGCTAGCAGATATACTCCCATGATGCACATGATATATATCTGGTAGTCCTTGTTCGGTGGCAATTTGTCGCAAAGATGCTATTACAGATTCAGTTCGCGTACGATTATTAGCAAATATTAAGCATTTACGATATTTGCTGAGGTTGAAAATATATTGTTCATAAGCTGTTGCTTGTGTTTCATCTACTTCATCAGTAATATAAAAATGTTCTACAGCTAGTTTTATTTGACGTTTTATTCCGTCAACTTGCGGTGTAATGACTGGCTTTTCTGTTCCTGAAGATAACCATTCTTCCGCTATTGAGTAATCACCAAGAGTTGCTGATAAACCGATACGGCGTGGTTGCCTTTGTGTTAACTTTGCTAAACGTTGTAATTGGCAAATAATTTGACAACCGCGTTCGGAACCCATAAAGGCATGAATTTCATCAATGATGACAAACCTTAAATCGCCAAATAAGCGAAGTAGGTCATTATTTTTATTAATTAACAAACTTTCTAGAGATTCTGGTGTAATTTGTAAAATGCCTTGAGGATTTTTTAAAAGTTTGTTTTTTCGACTTTGAGAAACATCGCCGTGCCAGTGCCAAACTGGAATATCTGCTTCTTTGAGTAAGTCGTTGAGGCGCTCAAATTGATCATTAATTAAAGCTTTGATTGGACTAATATATAATGCCCCTATAGTTGCAGCCGGATTGGTATGTAATAAAGTCAAAATTGGCAGAAAGGCTGCTTCTGTTTTGCCCGCAGCAGTTGCAGCAGTCACTAGCAAATGAGCATCAGTGTCAAATATAACTTGACAAGCAGCAATTTGAACTGGTCGTAATTCAGTCCACTGGTGATGATAAATATATTCTTGGATGAAGGGTGCAAGTCTGCTAAAAGCATCGCTCATATTTTTTATGAATAATTAGCAATAAGTAGCTATGTGAGCATTAAAGAATCGGTCACATAGCTTTAGGATATGATGGACAAGTTATAGTGGTTCTCAGTTGAGTGAGGTACAACAACCCCACCCCGCAAGCGAAGAGGGGGCTATAATTTACCTCATTTAGGAAAAGCTATAGATAAATCTCTTAATTCAATGGTATTTTAGTAATTTTTGCCGATTTTTCCCCCTATTGACTCAAGACAGATTAACATCTATTAATCAAACTGAAGTAATAGGGACAAGTATATAATCAGGCAAAACCCATGAATAAATATAAGGAAATATTACGAGTCATCCTTGCTATATGCATCATTGTGGTTGGAGTGACACACTTTCTTGTTCCAGAAGAATATGTCAAAATTGTACCTCCGCAACTACCTTACCCTTTAGGATTAGTTTATCTTAGTGGCTTTTATGAAATTTTGGGTGGTATCGGCTTATTAGTCCCGCCTGTAAGCCAAGCTGCTGCTTGGGGACTTCTTGCTCTTTTTATTGCTGTTTACCCTGCCAATATTTATATGGCGGTTAATCTTATTAAAATTGAACATATACCAAATTCACCTTGGGTACACGTATTCAGACTTCCCTTTCAAGCGGTTTTAATTGCTTGGGCTTGGTGGTACACGAAATCTTCTGGTGGGGAAAAACAAGCTTCTATTATTCCCAAGTCACTCATTCCTAAAGAATTAGAATTGGAATAAGTGCGTTTTTCTATATCTGAATTATGCGTGTTGCAACTTTGTTTGGAATAACACTCTCGTTAGCAATCGGTATTGGAGGAGTAACCCTTCCGGTGACTCAAGCGGTGCAGCTTAGAGATGGCACAGTCTACTTTGTCCAACCGCCGAAACTTGTTGAGGCAACGACTACTTACAAAGATGTTAATGTTTGGGGCGCGACTTATTATTTCAAGATCAATGTGCCGGAAAATGCTGGAGAATCCCTCCAGAAGGTAACGATCGCACAAAAAGAAGGAGCAGAAAACATCCGCTATGATCTTAATGATACCTACGCCTTTGTCGGAACGAGCGATGCCTACGGCGGGCTACGCCTACGCAAAGAATCTCGGCTAACATTAGGCCCAGTCACAGCAGAACGCAAGACACGAACCGTTACTGTGAATTTTGATCCGCCTGTTACTCCGGGACAGACAGTTACAATCGCCCTTCGCCCTGTGAAGAATCCCAGCTTTTCTGGTGTCTACTTACTGGGTGTAACAGCATTCCCGGTGGGTGAAAAATCTCACGGACAATTTCTTGGCTTTGGACGGTTTCAGTTTTACAGCAATAGAAGTCACTGGTGGTTTCCATAAGTATTACAGCAACTTGTTGCGAAATTGCGTAGGCGCAGCCCGCCGCAGGCATCGCAATTTTTTATCCCCATATTATACGTAAATTTAAAATAAATCCTGGTAAAATATCTTCTCCTGATAATTCTTGTGGAGATGCTAATGTTTCTATTGGTTTACCAGCAATCATGAGTCAGAATATTGACGCAGCTAGGATTTCTATTATTATTCCGACTCTTAATGAAGCAGAGAATATTAAAGAAGCAATTATAACTACTCAACTCAACATAAATATAGAAGTAATCATAGTAGATGGTGGCTCCAAAGATGACACCATAGAAATAGCTCAGTCTTTAAGTGTCAAAGTTATCTCATCGTCTCCGGGCCGTGCTGTGCAAATGAATGCGGGTGCTGTAGCGGCTACAGGAGATATTCTGCTGTTTCTCCATGCAGATACCCGTTTACCGACTGGGTTTGATGAGATGGTTCGCACAGTGCTACAACAACCTGGGACTGTGGCTGGTGCATTTAAATTGCGAATTGATGCATCGCTTTTAAGTTTACGATGGGTGGAGTGGGGAGTAAATTTGCGATCGCATTTTTACCAAATGCCCTACGGCGACCAAGCAATTTTTTTAACAAAAGCAGTATTTCAGCAAATTGGCAGTTTCCCTGAATTGCCTATCATGGAAGACTTTGAACTCATCCGTCGCTTAAAACGCATCGGACGGATTGTAATTATCCCTACACCAGTTGTTACCTCAGCCCGGAGATGGTTGCAAAAGGGAGTGTTTAAAACTACGCTACTTAATCAAATAGTAATTATTGCTTATTTACTCGGCGTTTCACCTGAACGAATTTGTAGCTGGTATTGCCGAGAAAAATTTAAGAGAATTTAAGCTATTTCTCATGTGCTTAGTATATCTTAGGGGCATTGGATTTGAAGTGTTAAGGGTCTTAACACGAAGCTTCAGGTTCTAAATACGAAGTTTCAAGTTCTGAACATGAAGTTTTAAGTTCTGAACACGAAGTTTCAAGTTCTGAACACGAACTTTCAGGTTCTGAACACGAAGTTTCAAGTTCTGAACACGAAGTTTCAAGCTCTGAAGGTAAAACTTATAGAAATGAAGAAGCGTTTATCAACTTCCAAATTCAAACTACTACTCCTAAGTTGCCTGATTCTGAGTTTAATAATTGCTGCTAAACAGTTAAACATTCAGGGACTTTTACAGACATCAGTCATTTGGGTTGAGAGTCTTGGAGTCTTAGGGCCTATTGCCTACATAGTAATTTACAACTTTGCAACATTACTATTTATACCCGGTTCACTTTTAACGCTCAAAGGCGGTTGTCTGTTTGGAGTGTTTTGGGGGTCAGTATATGTGCTAATTGCGGCAATAGTCGGGGCAATCTTGGCTTTTATCATTGGACGCTACCTTTCACGGGATTGGGTTTCTCGACAAATGGACAAACATCCTAAATTTAAAGCGATTGATTTAGCAGTTGCTAAAGAGGGATGGAAAATTGTCTTTTTAACTCGTCTCTCTCCCCTTTTTCCGTTCAATTTATTGAATTACGCTTTTGGAGTAACACAGGTTTCCCTCAAAGACTATATATTGGGTTCCTTTGGCATTATTCCTGGTAGTGTGATGTACGTTTATATTGGTTCTCTTGCAGGTAATCTTGCCATGATTAACACGTCTGATCAACCAATTACTCCAGAAACTCAAGTCTGGCAATGGATAATGCGAGTAGTTGGGTTGATTGCTACCGTTGCTGTGACTGTGTACATCACAAAAGTTGCTCAGAAAGCATTAGCTCAAAGTGTGGCATTAGAAGAAATAACAAACCATGACAAAACTAACAACCATTCAGATATTTAAAAATATTAATGTCAGAAAATTGCACAAGTTCTTTAGCCTAAATGTATTAATCTTGCTGGCATTGGCGAGTATTTTCATATTAAACACAGACCCGGCTTTGGCACAAGAATCTGCAAATCCTAATTCTTTTAATCCCCAAGCAATTTTACGAAATGCCTTGCAGTGGATTGATAGCCTTGGTACAGTGGGAGCGATCGCTTTTATTGCCCTTTACATCATCGCTACTGTCGCTTTTTTCCCAGGTTCTATTCTCACCTTGGGAGCGGGTGTGATTTTTGGTGCAGTTTGGGGTTCTCTCTACGTGTTTATCGGTGCAACCCTTGGTGCTACTGCTGCTTTCCTTGTGGGACGTTATTTAGCAAGGGGCTGGGTTGCTGATAAAATCGCAGATAATAAAAAATTTGCTGCCATTGACCAAGCGGTTGGTAGAGAAGGATTAAAAATTGTCCTGTTAACGCGACTCTCACCTATATTTCCTTTCAACTTATTAAACTATGCCTTTGGCATCACAGGAGTTTCACTTAAAGACTACTTCATCGGCTCTGTAGGCATGATACCCGGAACCATCATGTACGTTTATATTGGTTCTCTTGCAGGTAATCTTGCCATGATTGGTACTGAAGCTCAACCCACCAACCCGACTTTGCAGTGGGCAATTCGGATTTTGGGTTTGATTGCTACAGTCGCTGTCACAGTTTATGTCACCCGGATTGCGCGGAAAGCTTTAGAAGAAGAGGTTAGTAGTAATTAAAAATTCAAACCCCTTCTGCTAAAGATAAATTATCCATTGTTGAAATCTTTATACAGAAAAGCTTCAATAGTATCTGTCAATTCCAGACGGACAAAGCAGTTCAAAGGCTGTATTCGTTATTAAATAAGCATTAAAAATAAAAAATTGAGCCGCCTAAATTTATAGGGATTCTTAATTTTGAAGAACGCAAAGGCGTTGGCTTGAGCATTTCCAATTCTCAAATGAGGTTCCACCAATGTTCAATTCAGATTTAGAGAGAGTTACAGTTCGCCCAACGGATGAGTATAACCAAAAGTTGGTGTCTTACGTCCATCCGCCAAATTGGGTTAATCCTCAACCGGCAGATGTTTACGATTTGATAGTAATTGGTGCTGGTACTGCGGGGTTAGTGGTGGCTGCGGGTGCGGCGGGACTGGATTTGGGTTTAAAAGTGGCCTTGATTGAAAAGCATCTCATGGGTGGGGATTGCTTAAATTTTGGTTGTGTACCATCTAAAACTATTATTCGGTCTGCTCGGGTTGTTGGCGAAATCTGGAATGCTCAAAACTTGGGAGTTAATATTCCCCAACACAATATTGATGTTGATTTTCCCAAAGTCATGGCAAGGATGCGGCGGGTAAGAGCTAGTATCAGCCATAATGACTCGGCGGAGCGGTTTTCATCGTTGGGTGTCGATGTCTTTTTGGGTAGCGGTCGATTTGCAACTAAAAATACCGTAGAAGTTGGCGACAAAACCCTCCGGTTTAAAAAAGCTGTAATTGCTACTGGCGCAAGAGCCGCACAACTGTCGATTCCGGGAATTGAAAAGGCGGGTTATTTAACTAATGAGACGGTTTTTTCGCTGATTCAACGACCGAAACGTTTGGCGGTGATTGGTGGCGGCCCCATTGGCTGTGAATTGGCGCAAGCTTTCCGACGCTTGGGTTCTGAGGTGGTACTTTTCCATAGCGGTTCTCATCTTTTGAATAAAGAAGATGCTGAGGCTGCCAAAATTCTCCAAAAGGTTTTGGTTAACGAAGGAATTCGCGTGGTACTGAATTCTAAGTTGGAAGAAGTGGTAACTGTTACCGAGGGTAAGCGGCTTTACTTTTCCTCTAATGGTCATCGAGATTCGGTGACAGTAGATGAAATTTTAGTCGGTGCGGGGCGATCGCCAAATGTGGAAGGTTTAAATTTAGAATCAGTGGGGGTGGAATACGACAAGCGTCAAGGTGTGAAGGTAAATGATTATCTCCAGACAACAAATCCCAAAATTTATGCAGCTGGTGATATTTGCATGAACTGGAAGTTTACCCATGCTGCTGATGCTGCGGCGCGGATTGTGATTAAAAATACGCTGTTTTCTCCCTTTGGCTTAGGACGCTCGAAACTCAGTAGTCTGGTAATGCCGTGGGTAACTTATACTGACCCAGAAATTGCCCACGTAGGATTATACGAACACGAGGCGCAGAAATTAGGTATTGAGGTGACGACAATTAAAATACCTTTTAGTAGTGTAGACCGAGCGATCGCAGATGGTGAAGAATCAGGATTTCTCAAAATCCACCATAAAAAGGGGTCTGATGAAATTCTTGGTGCAACTATTGTTGCCAGTCATGCAGGTGAGATGATATCAGAAGTGACTACGGCAATGGTGAATAAGATCGGTTTGAGTAAGTTAAGCAGTGTAATTCATCCTTATCCCACTCAAGCCGAAGCGATTAAAAAAGCAGCTGATGCTTATCGTCGAACCCTCCTGACATCAAATACCAAAAAATTGTTGGGATTTTTAACAAAGTTATCTTGACCAAAATCAGTGAACAGTTGTCTGACTGTTCACTGATAATTGTTATCTAAACAGGTCGGAAGCGAGCAATCTCACCTTCTATGAAGTTCGCGTAGTAATAGGTCGGAAGCGAGCAATTTCACCTCCTATCAAGTTTACGTAATAAAGATTACCATCCTTTCCAGTGGTGATTTGTACAGGCACCCCTAGATTAGGTATGTCTGCTTGAGAAGCAAACCGTTTAACTGAGAGAAGTTTGCCCTGATTATCGAATTTCAAAGCATCGATAGTTCCTTGACTAGAATCAGCGATGAATAAGGCATCTTGATAGATTGAGGGGAAAGTATTGCCTGTGTAAAAGTCACCCATAGTAATAGAATTAGAACCAAAATGCTCGTAAGCGTAGGCTGGTGCTGTTACAACTGTGCCACTATTATAGAAGGCTTTCGCTGCATCCAGTTTAGAATAGGTTGGTTGTTTTAAGCTGACGGTATTGTTATTTGCATCAAGGCCACCTTCATAGAACGGCCAGCCAAAGTTGGCTCCTGGTTTTCCGATATTCACCTCTTCGTAAATATAAAAGCCAACATCACCAATTACGGGGGTATTGGTGCTTTTATCAATTGTGAAACGGAAGGGGTTACGCAAACCTAAGTTATAAACTTTGGAACTATTGCTATTGGGATCACCGTTATAAAAAGGATTACTTGATAAGCCTTGACCAGTAATTGCATCAATCCGCAGCATCTTCCCAGAAAGATTATTAACATCCTGGACGCGAATTGCTCGCGGATCTCTCCCATTGTAGGAAGTGCCATCTCCTAAGCTCACAAATAGAGAACCATCAGTGCCAAAGCGTACAGAACCAACTGAGTGAGATTCACTATCGTTAGCTATAAAATTTTGGACATTTTGGACTTTATCAAGATTATTCAGATAATCATTCAAGCTGGTAAATGGCTTACCAGTATCTTTGTTGAGAATTCCTGATGGTGCGTAGCCAAGTGAGACATTTGTGCTATTCCCATCTGGACGATTGATATTTTCCCAAATGCCATTAGTACCCAACAGCACCACTTCACTGCCAGCAATAGCAGTAGTGTAATTAGTCTTGGGGTCAGCTTCTATCCTAGTTAGCCGTGCAGTCCTATTCCCATTCTGATCGGGATTGTCCAATCCGCTATTGGGATTGTTTTTAGGGTTGGTTGGGTCGGTTTCTGGTGGATCGTAGGTATACAACAGGTAAACGTAGTTTTTGGGGTTTGTAGCTTTGCCAAAATCTGGATGTACGGCAATGCCTAAAAGACCGCGATCGCGCGTATCATTAACCTGTGCAGAAATATCGATAAATGGTGTTGATAATAAAGTGCCCTTGTCTAAGACTTGCACTACCCCATTTTTCTGGGCAATGAACATCCGGTTACCGTCAGATGTCCAGTCAAAAGCTGTGGGTAGATTCAAACCAGCAGCTACCGTCTCTAAAGCAAAGTTACCACTGTCATCATCGATAATATTGATAGTTGCCTGTTGAGTATTTAGCTGCACTCCAACGGCGTTACTAAACTTCAAAGTAAATGTTTCATTTACCTCCCCAACTGCGCCATTAATAATGGGGATAACAATGGTCTTGCTAGCTTGTCCTGCTGCAAAGGCTAAGGTTCCAGATACAGCCTGGTAGTCAGAACCAGCTTTCGCAGTCCCATCCACGGTTGTGTAATTTAGACTAGCAGTCCCAATAGTGTTACCCCGTGTAACTGTCACCGTAGCAGTACCGTCATCCTCATTAACTACTGGCTGAGTGAAGTCTAGGCTAGAGCGGTCATTATCTTGAATCGTAATTCCAAGAGTTCTTTGAAGTCCTAGTGTTGCCCCTTCTGCTTGATCAATGGCAAAACTAAAGGTTTCCTCCGGTTCTGCTAAGGAATCGTCATTGATCGGAATGGATATCTGTCTGCTGCTTTGTCCTGGCGCAAAAATAAGTGTTCCAGCGCTTTCAGTACCTTCAGTTCCGTAGTCAACTCCTCCCTTGGCAGTACCACCTATCGTTGCATACTTGATTGAAGATGTGCTGCTTAAATCACCAGTTTTCAGCAACGTTATAGTCACGCTACCAGCGCCTTCGTTCACTGTCGTGGAAGATGATCCCAAGGTGATAGCGGTCTGAATATCTGGTGAATACAGTTGAGACTGAGGAATAATTTCTTTGGTCTGAGAGGAACTTGACCAAGCCAGTTGAGAAACGGCATTGTATTTGTTTTCGTAGTACTCAAGTTTAATATCGTACTTCTGGCCTGCAACCAGTGCGATCGAGCCATTATGTTCTGTGGCAGATTGATTAACAAACTTATCGATGAGTAGTTGATTATTGACCCACAGTTGCACACCATCATCACTACTGCTATAGAACTTGTAAGTCTCGCTGTACTCGGCTTTCACTTGGCCTGTCCAACGCACTGAGAAGGTATCTGCACCGATGGATGAATCTGGAGAACTACGACCCCAGTTAAAGTTGACTGTCGGATCTGTGCGAGTTTGCTTCAAGTTGGTGAAGTCAATGTTGTCGTAGTATTCTGCTTTGAGTCCGTTGCCATTGCTATACAGTTGAGACTGAGGAATAATCTGTTTGGTCTGAGAGGAACTTGACCAAGCCAGTTGAGAAACGGCATCGTATTTGTTTTCGTAGTACTCAAGTTTAATATCGTACTTCTGACCTGCAACCAGTGCGATCGAGCCAATATGTTCTGCGGCAGATTGATTGACAAACTTATCGATGAGTAGTTGATTATTGACCCACAGTCGCACACCATCATCACTACTGGTATAAAACTTGTAAGTCTCGCTGTACTCGGCTTTCACTTGACCTGTCCAACGCGCTGAGAAGGTATCTGCACCGATGGATGCATCTGGAGAACTACGACTCCAGTTAAAGTTGACTGTCGGATCTATGCGAGTTTGCTTCAGGTTGGTGAAGTTTATGTTGTCGTAGTACTCTGCTTTGAGTCCATCTCCCTGAGAGAGCAGGCTGGCGCTAGCGGAAATACTGGGTTGTGCCTGATCAATACTTTGTAAAGATGATTGAGTACTAATTATTGGGCTTGGAGATGTTGATAACTGTTGCTTTTGTAAAGTATTCATTAAGATATATGCCTCAAAATAGTTCTAAAACTAAGTTCATAATTCATCTTTAAAAATCAGTTTTAGATTGATTTTTTCAAAACCATGCGTAACAAGTTTGGTTATACATAGATGAGTAAGCAAATAATGATTAACTTACTAATGTATTTGTTGATATTGATGTGATCGCACTTAGTTACTGATGCGATTTTCTTTGCTGTCTACTCCTTTGCTAATTTGCTTTACTACTCCACTGCCTATCGGATCAACTTTCAAATAAAACACTATGAAGTATATTTATTGCTTTATATGTTCTAAAAGCAGCTAGATAAAAAATCTATATGACAAGAAGTGCTAGAGATTACTTTAAGGGTGTATTAATCCTTATAAATCTTTGTTATCTTTCAATAAATTCATAACTTTTGATAGATGCAAATTAAGTTTATTGAAGTTGACCAAAACTTATAAGTTACCTCTTTTGAGAGTTTCTAATCTCACTGATGTGCAGGTACATGAAGTTGAGGTGAACCAGTGCCCAACTAGGCAAACATATACTTAAGTAGCTAAAAGTATAATTTTACATATTTATCTATAAGTAGCATTTTAAAACCAATCAATTACACATTGGACAATAGATCACGGTCTTATGTCTATCTTTTTTGTGGAACTTTATTGAAATATTCACATTAATAGATACCTTTTTAAAGCAATATCAAAGTTTTGATGAACTTTCGGTAATGATTACTAACATACGTAAGTAACAATTACTAACATACGCATAATCTCATGTTTTTTCTCTGCAAAAATATTAATTAGATGAAAATTGGATAAAGAAAATTTTTAATTATTTAAAGATTTGAAAAACTCTCATTTATCTCTGCTTCATTTTGACTGCGATTTTATATTTATATTTTTGTTATAATACCCGGCATAAAACCTGATTTTGACCATGAAGTTATATTTATATCTTTGTTATATAGCTGTTATGTAGCTAATCAAGATTCAAATTGCATAATCATTGGTCATTAGTACCAATGACTAATGACTCGAAATCTCACGGCTTTGAAAACGATGGTGTCGCGCTTGCGGGAGCGTATCGTCAAACAAGCAATGTTTTGTAGTCGTGGGAGAGTAAGCTAATTGGTAATAAAAGCTGCAAAGCCTCTCCCTTGCCCCCTGCCCTTCTGCGATCTAAATATGCAAATTAAATACTTAACAGCTTATAAGTTCTTTCCTTCCCCTGCCTCCCCTGCTCCCCCTGCCTTCACGCATGATTTTAAATAATCAGCGTCCGAAATCTTGATTATTCGGTTAAGTTACAAAAGTTTTCAATTTATTCCAAGTTAGAAAAATTACAAGTTTAATGCTGCACATTCCCACTTTCCCCTAGACTAAGGGCAGCAACCTTGTTCAAACTGGCTGAGGAAAGTGGACTTTGACTGAGACAAACAATTTAAACTCTACCATCCAGAATGTATCACGCAGGGAATTGCGAGATTTAGTGCGGACTCAGCTGCAAATGCTCCTAGAAACAGGAGACTTGCAGGGAGCAAAAGCTATTCTCGTACCTGTACAGCCTGCGGATATTGCCGAGGCGATTGAGGGTTTGCCAGAAGCGATGCACGCTTTGGCTTTTCGCTTGCTTTCTAAGGATGAGGCTATAGAGGTTTATGAATATCTCGACTACAGTGTTCAAGAACGGTTAATTGAGGAACTTAAAAGTCAGGAAGTCCGCGATATTGTCGATCAAATGTCGCCGGATGACCGAGCTAGATTATTTGATGAATTACCTGCAAAAGTTGTCAATCGCCTGCTAGAACAATTGAGTCCAGCAGAACGCCAAGCTACAGCCCAACTATTGGGTTATGAAGCTGATACTGCTGGGCGAATCATGACACTAGAGTTAATCTCGCTGAAAGAAAACTTTACAGTATCTCAGGCTCTAGAGCGAATTCGCAACTTAGCTAATGCCAGTGAGATGATTTATTATCTTTATGTCATGGATGCAGCAAGGCGCTTAACGGGGATTGTATCGTTGCGGGAGTTAGTAACGTCTCAGCCTGAGCAGATTATTGGCGAAATTATGACCCGTGATGTGGTGTTTGTCCACACTGATACAGATCAGGAAGAAGTTGCAAGATTAATCCAAAGATATGATTTTCTGGCTGTGCCTGTAGTAGATCGAGAACAGCGTCTAGTAGGTATTGTCACCGTGGATGATGTGTTTGATATTCTGCAACAAGAAACCACCGAGGATATTTATGCCTTGGGTGGTGGTGTGCAGTCGGGGGGCGACAACTATTTTCAGATGAATTTACTAGAAATTGCGCGAAAGCGGGTTGTATGGTTATTGGTTTTACTTGTAACCAATACCATTACAGGAACGATTATTAAGTCGCAAGAAGACCTTTTAGCAAAAGTGGTGACACTGACGGCGTTTATCCCTTTGCTGACTGGTACTGGTGGTAACGTAGGTGCCCAGTCTTCCACAGTCGTGATTCGGGGGATGAATACTGATGAAATCCGATCGCTTGGCGCATTGCAGGTAATTGGCCGAGAGGCGATCGCAGGGGCATTATTGGGAGGAATGTTAGGTGCGATTGCTACTGTCTGGGCTTATTTTCTGCAAGGGCGATTAGAAGTAGCGATCGCTGTAGGTACTAGTCTGGTAGCTATTTCTATTTTAGCTTCTATCTCTGGTTCAGCACTGCCATTTCTATTTCGCAACCTTCGTTTAGATCCGGCATTAATGTCCGCACCATTTATTACCACAGCAGTTGATGTAGTAGGCGTTTTAATTTACTTCAATTTGGCAAGGATAATTTTAAAGTTATGAAAAGACCATTGGTCATTAGTCATTTGTGATTAGTGAAGAATAAAGTACAAATGACTAACTTTTATAATTCTGATTCTGAATCTGGAGCAACAATTTCGCCACTACCCAATTGCAATATCATGTCCTGCTCAGTAATCAATCCACTGAGTTCTTTTACTTGTAAATTCATTTCTTCACAAGCTTGTCTGAGTTCTCTAGCAAATTTGTTGAGGTCTTGACCATAGCCACATTGATAAGCAGCAGTTTCAATTCCTTGCTGGGCATTTGCTCTAGCACAATCTACTAGTTCTGTGCCATACAATGGTGTAGGAGATGCCATAGATGTAGTTATTATTTCTTCAATGTTTGCTGCTAGATAGACTATCAATATTTCAATATTAATTCATCCCTCTAATGGAAGACAATGAGGGTAGAGTTATAAATTCCGAGTTAGGAGTTAAGGATTAAAAGGTTATAAATAAAGAATATACCGATTATAAATCCTAACTCCTAACTCTTAACTATTTTAATTAACCATTGACAACATCTCCACCATTGACATGTAACACTTGTCCAGAGACATAAGAACCATCATCAGAGGCTAAATATACGTAACTAGGAGCAACTTCTTCTGGTTGTCCGGCTCGTTGCATTGGTACTTGTTTACCAAAAGTTTCAACTTTCTCTTCAGGAAAAGTTGAGGGAATTAAAGGTGTCCAAATTGGGCCTGGCGCGACAGCATTAACGCGAATTCCTTTTGACACCAAATTTTTTGATAAGGAGCGAGTAAAAGCAACGATCGCACCTTTTGTAGAGGAATAATCTAGTAATTGTGGGCTACCTTTATAAGCTGTTACCGAAGTGGTATTGATGATAGAGCTGCCTGGCTGTAAGTGCTTGAGTGCAGCTTTAGTCATGAAAAACATCGAGAATATATTAGTGCGGAAAGTTCGCTCTAGTTGTTCTTCGGTGATTTCTTCGATACTTTCTTTTGGATGTTGTTCGGCGGCATTGTTGATGAGAATATCGAGTTTGCCAAACTCACCAACTGTTTGTTGAATAGCTTGCTGACAAAAAGCTTCATTGCCAATATCACCTGCAATGGTTACTGCACGACGCCCTTGTTTTTCTACCAAATGTTTTGTTTCTTTGGCATCATCGTGTTCATTTAGATAAAGAATCGCCACATCTGCACCTTCTTTAGCAAATGCGATCGCTACAGCACGACCAATACCACTATCTGCACCCGTAATCAATGCTACTTTATCTTGTAGCTTGCCACTACCTCGATACTGGGCATCATCTGATTTGGGTTTTGGCGTCATTTCTGATTCAACACCTGGTGGTTTTTGCTGCTGTGGCGGTTGTAATTTTTGCTCTTCTGAATTAGTCATAGGTTTTGTATTGGTAATTGAGTTTTGGATGTAATTAGGTACTTGGTAATTTGGGTTATGCCAGAGGTGATAGGGAATAATCTGTCCCCATTTCAAAAGTAAACCTTGGATCGAAAACTCAACCCAAGGTTTATTTTTTGCTTTGGCTCCCACTAACCATTTGCAATTTTAGGTGCTCATACCCCGGATGCTTACCAAACGTACTTATTGCTGGCAATTGTACGCGGCTTACATTATTTCTCTTCACACCTCACACAGACTATTTATCTGACCATGAAAAACAAGTACATAACTCTCGTGTGATGAAGAATTTTCCTTATCATCTGCTTTCAAGTTTACTATTCTGTTGCTATAGTTTATCGCTCTGTAGAGGTAAAACAAGCTGGAATTTACTCAACCTTAAGACGTAAAATAAACAAAATAATAAGAGTTACTAAATTAGCCTGTAAGCGTCTCTATTGTCTTAAGAACTATGCCATTTTCTATACATAAAAATAAAGATTGATACTTTCTCATTTCGTAATTGTAAAAATACTTGTTTTTATACCATCACTTTTGCTTAATGTTAATATTTATTTAGGCTGATATCTGCATAGTTACCTTCTTGCAAAAGTATCTGACAACTAGTCCACAAACTAATCGTCCAAAAGTCTGCGTGGTGCGCTACATTGAGATCATTAGAGGGCAGGGGTTATGGCAATACTAAATGTTTCCGAGTTAGAGCAGGTTGAAAAGTTTCGCCACTTACAATTAACCCTGAGCGATCGCTGGAAAACGAGCGAGTCATTTGACAATAGTGAAGCGGATATTTTAATTATTCCCTCCCTAAGTCTTGACCAGCGCGAACTCCGAAAGATCGAGGGTTGCGAACATTATGAAGAAAGATTACTATTTTCTTTAATTCGGTTGCAAAATCCCCGGACTCGGCTGGTTTATGTAACATCAGTACCGCTACATCCTAGTATTATTGATTATTACTTACAATTGTTGCCAGGAATTCCTTTTTCTCATGCTCGCAGTCGCTTGGTGCTACTTTCTACTTACGATTCCTCTCTTAAACCTCTTAGCCAAAAGATTTTAGAACGTCCCCGCCTGCTAAAGCGGATTCATCAAGCTTTGAGGCTAGACAAATCATTTATGATCTGCTACAACTCTTCGCATTGGGAAGGCGAATTGTCTGTAAAATTGGGTGTACCTCTTTATGCTGCCGCACCAGATTTACAGATTTGGGGGACAAAAAGTGGTAGTCGGCAAATCTTCGCCGAAAGCAAAGTACCGCATCCAGATGGCAGTGAAAAAGTTTGGAACTACACAGATTTGGCAGAAGCTACCAATGATTTGTGGGAACGACAACCGACATTAAAACGGGTAGTGGTAAAACTCAACGAAGGCATTTCGGGAGAAGGGAATGCATTGCTGGATCTTAGGCCAATTGAGAATTTAGCACCAGGTAAAGGGACTCATGCCGAAAGGGTAGCAGCAATTAGCGATCGCTTTTCAACAATGCGCTTTCAAGCAAAGCTTGAGACTTGGGATAATTTTTCGGGAAGAATCGCTGAATTGGGGGCAATCAGCGAAGCATTTCTGGAAGGGGAAATTAAGCTATCGCCCAGTGTTCAAGGACGAATCACACCGACTGGTGAAGTGGAAATTCTTTCAACCCACGACCAAATTCTCGGAGGCCCTGACGGTCAAATTTATCTTGGTTGTCGGTTTCCGGCTGATGAAAGGTATCGATTGCAATTGCAGCAATTGGGAATACAAGTTGGCAGAAAGTTAGCAGAGAAAGGCACTTTAGAGCGATTTGGCGTAGATTTTATCGCCGTTGACAAGGGTAACGGAGAGTGGGATATTCAGGCGATCGAAATTAACCTGCGTAAAGGCGGTACAACTCATCCATTCATGACCCTGAAATTATTAACAAACGGGCGCTATGACCTTTCCACGGGTTTATTTTATAGTCAGCAAGGTCGTCCAAAATACTACATTGCCACTGATAATCTACAAAAAGAGCGCTATCAGGGATTATTGCCTAATGATTTGATGGATATCATTGCTCACCACAGACTCCACTTCGACAGTGGTACTGAAACGGGCACAGTGTTTCATCTTATGGGTTGCCTGTCACAGTTTGGCAAGTTGGGATTAACCAGCATTGGTGATTCCCCGCAACAAGCACAAGATATTTATAACAAAGTCGTGAAAGTTCTGGATGAAGAAACCCGCAGCCAAAATCATGATTTATCGGCGTTTTCGGATTATTCTTTTCCCGCGGCTTGGGATGAATATAGTCATTAGTCATAAGCTGATGCGTGCCTAAATTGTATAAACACTCTTTACGGTCGTTAACAGTTAACTGTTAACGGTTATCAGCCATTGGTAATAGTGATGGAGGTGTGTAAAGCCTAGTGTGAACGAAGTTTATAGCCGCCCTTTTAACTAATTAGCTGATTAGTTCTGAATGCGATCGCTATTAGGTATTTGCTGATTGCTTGGCTGTTTTCCAGATTGAGATTGAGTATATATATAGGTTCCCAAAGCTAAAGTTAGCCCAATACCTAAGGCCACTCCCACGATTCGCAAGAAATTGGGAGTAATTCTCCTAGTTAGCTGCTCATTTAGCTTTGGTTGGTAGATAGTATCATCCGTTCGCACTTGTGTTCTGCCTTGATTGGATACAGGTCGTGGTTGATACAACGTCACATCTGGCGGCACTTGTGGTCTACCTTGATTAGATCCAGGTCGTGGTTGAAACAACGTCTTATCTGGTGGCACTTGCGGACTGCCTTGATTAGATCCAGGTCGTGGTTGAAACAACGTCTTATCTGGTGGCACTTGGGGACTGCTTTGATTAGATGCAGGCCGCGGTTGAAACAACGTCTTATCTGGTGGCACTTGGGGGCTACCTTGATTAGATGCAGGCCGCGGCTGATACAAAGTAACGTCCGGTTTGTTGGCGTTCGGATTATTTACAGGACTCTGTTGATTTTGCTCGACTGGGTTAACCTGTTTGGGAATAGTTTCGTGATTTGAATCTTGATTGTACCCAGGCTGAGAGGGAGGAACTGTTTCCTCAGATTGGCTTTGCTCAATCGGGTTAAACTGTCTGGGAATGGTTTCGTGATTTGAATCCTGATTGTATGCAGATGGAGGGCGAATAATCGTGTCCTCGTTCGATTGTTTGGGAATGGTTTCGTGATTTGAACCTTGATTGTATGCAGATGGAGGGCGAATAATCGTGTCCTCGTTCGATTGTCTGGGAACGGTTTCGTGATTTGAACCTTGATTGTATGCAGATGAGGGGCGAATAATCGTGTCTTCGTTCGATTGTCTGGGAACGGTTTCGTGATTTGAACCTTGATTGTAGGAAGGTTGTGATTGCCCAGTACTCCCTGTGGCAAATTTGGCAGCAGCTTGCAAAGCCTGATTCAGTTCTTCTACCTTTGCAAATCGGTTAGCTGGGTTCTTGTGGAGGCATTTCATCACCACAGCTTCCAATTGTACGGGTAAATGCTCACACCCTGGTTGCGATCGCAGTGGTTTCGGTGCCTCATAAGCATGAGCTAATACCCAAGAAGCTTCGCTGATATGATTGCCCTTAATGCTGATTCCAAATGGGTCGGCTCCACTCAGCATCTCGTAAAGGATAATCCCTAAACTGTAAATATCACCTCTAGCATCCAGGTTTTTATCACTTTGGATTTGCTCCGGAGGTGCATAACGAAATGTACCGATAAATGTACTAGTTATATTTGTAATGTTGGAATTTTCTGAAGATTCACTGCGAATTTTGGCGACACCAAAATCCAAAACTTTTACCCACTCTCCCAAATCTGTAGGCACTAAAAATATATTATCTGGTTTCAAGTCACGATGAACTACCTGAATATGCTCAGTTTTTCCGCCATCCCGTTGGAGAGTAACTCCTTGATGGGCAAGCTGTAGACCTTGGCAAACTTGCCCGATAATCTTCACAGTTCGCTCAACAGATAGCCGCTTTTCGCGCAGCATTAATTGTCTGAGCGTTTGCCCCCGCAAATATTCCATTACGTAAAATGGAAAACCTTCGGCGGTGACACCACAATCACTAATCTTAACAATGTGGTCACTTTGCAAAGCAGCACAAACTGCCACCTCACGCTCAAAACGCTTTCTCATTTCTTGCGATGCCAGCAGTGTGTCTTTGAGCAACTTCAATGCTACCTGCTGACCTACACGGGTGTCCGTTGCCAGGAAGACTTCTCCCATGCCACCCCCGCCTAGTCGTCTATCTAAACGATATCGCTGGTTATCACCTACGAGGCGACCAATCCAAGAATTTGAAGGAGGTGGGGATTTCATCTGGGGCAACCCATCCTAGTTATTTTAAACTGTTAACTTTAGTCAGATATGCTACTAGTGTTACAAATATAATTGCTCTTAACTTAGATAAATATTTAGTAATATATGCTACTAGTGTTTATCTAATCATACCCAGCTTAACATATTAGTAGCTTAAAGTAATGCTAACAATTTGATAAAATATTCAAAATTAAGACCTGTTGCGGTTGAAATTTGTTCCTGATGTGGAGTTCACGCAAATTTTACGAGGTTATCAGTTTCAATAGTGCTGATTGCTGAGTATAGTACGTTGTGGCGGAAGTTTGTCTGTTTTTAACAAGGGGATTTTGCCTCTTGCGAAGTCTTGTTAATTGAGATGGTAAGTGGATTTACACCGTGCTGTACTAGTAGTTGAAAATGCGCTTTTGTATGCCTTGCTAATAGTCTTTGCTACAGAATAATTAAAGTTTTGCAAAATATATTCTGTCAATGTACTCTGGCTTACATGATTAATATGTGCTATTGCCATGAGGAACGAGGATGAGTAATGTGCTCTCTATAGCCGCTGTGACAGCAGTACTAAAAGTCTTGCTAGAAAGTGGTTTAGTCAGTGATCCGATCACTGCTAGTGTTGGTGATGTAATCGTAACTGCCCTACCACCTGATCGAATTTCAGTTGAAGCTGACGAGCGTTCTCAAATCAACCTTTTTCTCTATCAAGTAACGCAGAATCGCAATGTTGATTGGTTATCTCAGGATTTTCGGAGCAAACACTCACGGATGAATGGTAACCCGCGCTCTCCGACTCCACCACTAGCTCTTGACCTCCATTACTTGATTACAGCCTACGGAGCTAAAGATTTTCAAGCGGAGCTTTTATTGGGCTATGCAATGCATTTATTACATAAAACACCAGCTATTACATCTGATATTATTGAAAATACTCTGATAAATGCCTCTACAACAAATACCTCAAGTGGTTTTTCGCAAGCTTTAGCAAGTGTGTCTGTATCCAGTTTAGCTGAACAAATTGGGCAGATTAAATTGACTCCAGAGTTTTTTAATATGGAAGAAACTTCTAAGTTATGGTCTGCTTTACAAACCCACTATCGACCTTCAGCTACCTATTTGGCGTCAATGGTATTGATTGAAAGTAGCAATGACAAGTCTGAAGGTTTATATATGATGCCCTTGTCTCAACCGAGTATAGAACAAGTTTTGGCTTCAGCAAAGACTGATCAAACGATTGTTGCGGGCACAACATTAGTAATTCGTGGTAAGCGGTTACGCGGTGAGATCACTCAGATCCGATTAAGTAATACCGAGACATTGCTATTACCTCAAGAAGTTAAAGAAACGCAAATTAGTCTGTTACTCCCATCAGATTTGTACGCAAGTGTGCAGGGTGTCCAAGTTATACATCTAACAATGGGCAATGCAGGACAAATGGATCATTTAGTTGAATCGAACGTTGCGGCTTTTGTCCTCCATCCAACAATTACAGCATTCGTGGCTCAAGTGGAGAATAGCAGTGATAATTTACGCACGGCAGAAATTACCGTTAAATTCCAGCCCAAAGTTGGCAAGGCGCAGAGGGTAGTTTTGTTACTTAATGAAATGTCAGGTGATAGCCGGGTAGCTTACTCTTTCTTAGTTGCGCCACGCACTGAAGATACTGATGTTATAACTATTCCTATCAAAAACGTAAAGCCAGCAACTTATATTGTCCGGGTGCAGGTAGATGGAGCAGAAAGTCCACTGCACAAGAATCAGTCTGGGGAATATGATTCGCCACAGGTGACAATTTTATGAATGCAACGATCTTGATACTAATTATACAGGGCGGTTGAATGCGATCGCTATGCAAACATCGAAGTATATCTAATTGTAGGTAATCGTAACTAATTATCTGATTGTAGGTAATCGTAACTAATTATATGGACATGATATGAGTGGTTCACGTTAGCACAACTTGAAGCGTTTCTTGCCAATCTAACTGCAACTTTGAGTGAGCATTGCCGCTATTAATGGCAATTTCTACCCAGCCGTGACTACCAACTAAAGCTATTATCTCTCCCACCTTGACATCACTGTAAGTTTCACAGCCTGGTATACTCAACCCAGCAGTTTGCACAGACCAAGTTTTGCCTTGTACGTAACTCCCTGCAATATTGCTCACTAAGTTGCCAAAGTGGTCAATATATTGAATGCAACCCATTACACCATTGCTTGTCTGTTTGCACTCGCCTATATCCAGTTTTACCAAACTTGCTGGATCAATTTCTTGTCCTAGTTTTTTAAGGGGGACACCACTAGCAAGACTAGCTCCCACTGGTGCAAAGATATCTCTACCGTGAAAAGTGTTGCTTGGTTGAGGAGTTCGCCAATAGTTAAGATTTGTAAGTTCAATGGCTGCGATCGCAGGACTTTGACTAAGTACCCCGCTAAAGATACCATTATCTGGGCCTACCAGAAACCCTTGAGCAAATTCTACTGCGATCGCTCGTCGCTTGCTTCCTACACCCGGATCTACTACCGCCACATGCACTGTCCCAACTGGGAAATAAGAATAAGCATTCATCAGGCAAAACCTGGCTGCGGCTATATCTTGCGGCGGAATTTGGTGCGTTAAGTCTACTACCGTAAGTCTGGGGTTGATTTGGGCTATAACACCCTTCATTATGCCTACATAAACATCGCGATCGCCGAAATCGCTCAGTAAAGTTAGGAGTAGTGGCTGACCTATCTGGTTTTTAGACATATTTTAGGTAAAATATATATTAAGTCGTAACTTTCTGTAGCAACAGCTACAAAATTTATGCTATGTTAAGAATGCAAGATATAAAGCAAAAAATTAAAGAAGGTAATCACTATGAATCAAAATAGACTACAAAGTACCAGAAAAGCACAAGAAGCTCACAGACAGAATATTCAAAAAAGCCTAGAGCATCGCCTGCAAGTAGCTAGAGCAAAGGGCGACGAACAGCTGATTCGTCAACTGGAAGCTGAAATGAGGTATTCCAGCTAAATCAAGTTTTCAATGTTCTTAGTTTGTTGTGTAACCCGCTATGGCGGGTTTTTTTTGTTGTTAGGGTGTTTGCTGGTAATTTTGCTTGCTCTCACAGCATTTTTCAATGAATTGGACTACACCACTACCCATCCTCACACTTCCGGTTCAACCCCAAGCTTTTTACCAACAGGATTAAAAAGTTGGCAAGGGAAGCCAGCAGTTAAAATATTATGATTAGAAATGTATAAGATGGGGATTTTGTTTTGCTACCGACAAGAGGACTTTCCAAACATTCTCTAAGGCTTTGAGTCTGTTTATTGTCATGCCACTACTGCAACCGCAAAGCATAATGATAAAACTCTTCATTTTTAATGTAATTCCGCGTTTCATAGAGTTTTTGCGCGGTTATGTTAGAAATTTGAGTAGCTAAAATCACTCGAATGGCTCCACTCTCTTTTGCATATTCTTCCGCAACACTCATCAATAACTTTGCAATTCCCTTCCGGCGATACGACTCTTCCACATACAAATCGTTCAATATCCATACTCGTTTCATCGACACTGAAGAAAAACTAGGATAGAGCTGAGTAAATCCAACTAATTCTCCATTGTCATTAGCTGCAAATACTACTGAGTCATTATTATCGAAACGTTCTTTGAGAAACTCCTTGGCAGCTTCAAGATTTGATGCCTGATTGTAAAAAATACGATACCGATCAAATAGTACTGAAACACTTTCAAGATGATTAATATTAGCCAATAAAATTTCCATTGAGTATCCTCATCAATTCAACAAGAACAGCAAGCTTTCATAATTGAATTTACTTTTAATGCATAATTACAAGTAGTTAGTGGGCAATCTAGCCCTTGCAAATTCACTCCTAAAATCTCTGGTTTCCTCTGTGCGCTCTCTGTGACTCTGCGGTTTAAAAGTGATTTATTGAACCACAGAGGCGCAGAGAAGCCAGTGCGTTGGTCGAGTTCCCTGACTTGTAGCAACTGGCGCGGCACAGAAAGAAGAGAAATCTATTGTCCGAAAATTTTACCCACCTTGAAAGGGCTAGTAAGCATTGCTCACCCTACTTAGACAATTTATTAGCTCATTAAGCTTTTGGTTTATAAGTTGAAGCAACGTGTAGTTCTTTCAACTGTTTAGCATCTACACTCGAAGGTGCATCTGTTAACAAACAACGTGCTTGTTGTGTTTTTGGAAAAGCAATGACATCTCGAATGGATTCTTCGCCAGCTAGCAACATTACCAGACGATCTAAACCGTAGGCGATGCCACCATGCGGTGGTGTACCATATTCAAATGCTTCTAAGAGAAAGCCAAATTTACTTTGTGCTTCTTCAGGAGATAAACCAATCGCTTCAAACACTTGCTGTTGAATTTCTCGCTGATAAATCCGCAGACTTCCGCCGCCAACTTCTACGCCGTTGAGTACCAAGTCATAAGCTTGGGCGCGTGCAGTTTTTAAATCGCTCAAATCATCAGGATGTGGTGCTGTGAATGGGTGGTGTAGTGCTTCTAGACGTTTTTCGTCAGCATTCCACTCGAACATGGGGAAATCTGTAATCCAGAGTAAGTTAATTTTTTCTGGATCAATTAAGTTAAATTCTTTAGCGATCGCTTGCCGTAATCTATCTAATGTCTTATTAACTGTAGCAGCATCACCAGCCCCGAACAACAGCAAATGTCCAGCTTTTGCACCTGTACGGCGTAAAATTTCTTGTTTTTGTTCCTCGCTGAGGTTGTCTTTAATCGCGCCAATGGTGTCAATTTCACCATCATCTCTGACGCGGATATAAGCTAAACCTTTAGCACCGGCTTCGCTGGCTTCTTTAAATAAGTCACCGCCTGGTTTAATGCGGACATTAGAAATTACATCGTTACCGTTGGGAATGGGCAGGATTTTGACGATCCCACCATTGGTAACAGTGTCCCGAAAGACTTTGAAACCAGAGTCTTTCACAATATCAGAGACATCAACTAATTCCAAACCATAGCGGGTATCTGGTTTATCACTCCCGTAGCGTTCCATCCCCTCAGCGTAAGTAAGGCGGGGGAAAGGGCGCTGTAACTCAATACCTTTAACTGTTTTGAAGATATGGCAAACTAAGTTTTCATTCAGTTCGATAATTTCTTCTTGGGACATGAAGCTCATTTCCATGTCCAACTGGGTAAATTCTGGTTGTCTGTCGGCGCGTAAGTCTTCGTCACGAAAGCAACGGGCAATCTGATAATATCTATCTAAGCCGGATACCATCAGCAATTGTTTAAATAGCTGGGGTGATTGCGGCAAAGCATACCACTCACTAGGATTGACGCGGCTGGGTAGAATATAATCCCGCGCCCCTTCTGGGGTAGAACGGGTAAGTATTGGGGTTTCGACTTCGATAAAACCTTCCAAATCTTCTAGATAACGACGCATGGCTTTGACAATTTGATGACGCAGTTGCAAATTTTGCGCCATGCGTTCGCGTCGCAAATCCAAATAGCGATATTTCAGCCGCAAGTCTTCCCGCACTGTCTCGGTATCAGCTACAGAAACTTGGAAAGGTAACTGTTTGCGAACAGCATTAAGGAGTTCAATTTTATCGGCGTAAATTTCTACCTCGCCTGTTGGGATGCGGATATTCAGCGATTCTTCGGGACGTTCCGTTACCCTACCAGTGATTTCGACAACATATTCATTTCGCAGAGCGTTCGCCTGTTCGTAAGAGTCAGGGGTACGTTGCGGATCGCTGACGATTTGGACAATTCCAGAGCGATCGCGTAAATCTAAAAATATCACACCACCGTGATCGCGGCGACGGTCTACCCATCCGTAAAAGGTAACAGTTTCTCCAATATGTTCTTTTCGGAGTTCGCCGCAATAATGAGTTCGCATAAGTGTTAATTATTGTTTCCTGGGCTAGATTGGCAAGAAAATGTCAAAGCCTTCCCATTATCTAGCATCAATAGTAATTGTAGTAGTTCTGGTGCAATAAAAAATGGAATAATCTCACACTATATATATGAAAATCCATGACACAAGAAGAGTCAGTTTTACCTATTTTTACAATAGTTACCGGAATTCATTACGGCTGATCTGACAGTCACGGAGTATCTGTGCTAACAAACCAGAACCAATTGTTTCACCAGAATGCACTGGAATAACTGTTCGACGACCATCACTGTGTATCAGAAAATGGTGACTACCTCAAAATCTTGCTACCTCAAAACCTGCTTTTTTTAAAACTGTAATTACTTCCTCTCCATTCAAACTCGGTAGTTTACTCATACTTGAACAGAAACCCTCTGTACACCGATAAACTCTAATGCTTCGGTATTTTCTTGTTCAACCTCTAAACAAAGTTCAATAGCTTCTTTAATGCGCTCTATCAGTTCGTCTAGAGATTTTGTTTGGGTCGCGACGCGATCCAGCAAGATTAGGTACGGAGGCAACAAAATAACCCTCAGAGTCGCGCTCTATAATGACGGTGAACTACCCCAACTTACCGAGTACGGTTGAAGTTGGGGCTTCTGTAATCATAGGGGAGTGCCTAAACTTAGACTTTCGCCCAAGATTAGGACTTACCTCCCCTCCTACAGCAGAGACGGCTGAACCTTCCGCCTTTATCATTCTGATACCCTCTGCTCTAATGTTCTGTGCGGCGTTTGCGTCCCTGTCATGATGAGTATTGCAATGAGGACAAGTCCATTCACGGACATCTAATGGCATCTCACTTATTTGATAGAAACAATTAGAGCAAAGTTTGGAACTGGGGAACCACCTATCAATTTCAATCGATTTTGCACCTTTGCGTTGCAGTTTGTAGGCTAAAAAGTTGGTGAATGTTCCCCATGCTGCGTCAGATATTGATTTTGCCAATTTATGATTACGAATCATGCCTAATACATGAAGATTCTCTACTATGACAGCTTGGCTATCGCTGACCAACTTGTAGCTAAGTTTATGTAGGAAATCCTGCCGCGAATTACTAACTCGCTCGTACACCTTGGCAACAACTTTTCTATACCTATTTCTTGAATTACTTCCTTTTTGTTTACGTGCTAATTTTTTCTGCTTACGTTTGAGGTTAAACTCGTGTTTGGTAAGATGTTTGGGATTATCGTACTTGGAAACCTTTTCGCCGTCAGTGACGACAGCGAAATGTTTTAGCCCCAAATCGATACCATATATTTTACCTTCTGAAATAACCGGATTTTCACCATCTAACTCAGTCAAGATAGACGCAAGGTATTTGCCGGAAGGCATTTTGCTTATAGTAACAGTTTTAATTTTCCCCTCAATAGGTCTGTGTATTTTGGCTTTGACTATCCCAATATTGCCAGGAAGTTTAACATTGCCATCTACAATCTTGACGTTTTGAGGATACTGGATAGACTGTTTTCCGTGTCTAGATTTGAACTTAGGAAATCCAGCACGTTTCTCAAAAAAGTTTTTATACGCCGTAGTTAGATTAAGTGTTGTAGCTTGTAAAACTTGGCTATAACAATCAGCTAACCACACAGTCTCTTCTGCCTTTTTGAGTGCAGGAAGAAATGCGTTGAGTGCAGCACGGCCAAGTCCCTTACCCGTCTCCTTGTAAGTCTCAATAGATTTATTTAGAGCATAATTCCACCACCATCTAGCACACCCAAAAGTTTGCGCTAGTTGTATTTCTTGCTCAACTGACGGATATAAACGGACTTGTACAACCTTGTGCAACACTTCACTTTCACCTCCTTGATCTGCTCATTCTACCATAAATATATATTGTGGTAAAGTACTAAAATACAATAATTGGTGATTTCGACGCTCCAAGATGAGCTAACGCTCCGCTATCAAACACCTCACTTCCTTATCAACCGCAGGTTGATAAGGAAGTGAGGTGCTTTCGTCATCACCCGGCTATCCATCCCCGCCCTGTAGAGGGATGGGGAATTCCGCCGAATTAGTTAAATTCTCTGGTCATCTGGAGGTTGTTGTTTAGTGGGGTAATCTAATTTTAGAGTAATTGAATAGCTGCGGGCAATTATCGCTGATGCAACCCACAAATTTAAAAGAAGGATTTTCTTTTAAATCCTTTTTTACTCGAAAACGATTCTCCATACTCAAATGTGCGGAGTTTGTGCAGAAGCTTGCGATCGCTGTGTCAGTGAATGTGAAAAACACGATAATGATCACTGTAAACGCTGTGCCGCATCTTGCTGTCGCGATATTACCCCTTCTCTCTTAACCTTTTCCCCACTTCTGCAAAAAGTCTAATGTACTTGTCCACGCGCACACGATATTAAATGCTCACCCCCCCAGCCGATACACAATGACTTTTCCTTTCCAATTTTCTTCCACAAATACCAGATACTCACCATTTGAACGCCGAAAAGCGCGGATACCGTAGGGTATATCAATCCAGCCACTTTCGCTGCCAACTTCTGGGCCTGGTTTTAACTGTTGTACTTGCGCTCCTGTCTTGGCATTATAGACATATACCTCTGCGGTTTTGACTGTCACGGCAAATACATAATCTCCCGCTATACTCATGGCCGCCGTAGACACTTCGCGTTTGCCGGTGGTGTCGTAAGGAATTACAATGCGCCAACGAGGAGTCCGATTTCCTTTACTCCAATTGTCAAAACGGGCAATCTCAGATCCAGCAACTCCAGCATCGTCACCGAATGCGGGGTGATCTACTGTGAAGCCTGACAAATACATAGTATCTGTTTGGGGGAAATATTCGATCCGCCGCAAGTCGTTAAAGATGTTAGGAGTAGTTTGCTTCTCCATCGAACTATAGCTGTAGATGGGGTTGCCTTTAGCATCTATTCCCTGTAGAGGATAGTGTCGAATGCCATCTTCTGTTCGCAAAGCTTTCCAAACATCTCCTTTGCTGTCTACCCACCAGCCGCCGATATAGGGATAATCTTTGCTGCTATCGTATTCGTTCTTTTCAAATTTGCCATTACCGTTGCGATCGCGCCAGATCCATTCTCCTTGTTTTGGTTGATGCGGTGGCCAATTTCCCTTGAGAAATGGTTTATCGGCGCTATTAGTACCGACAAACATTCCGGCTGGGATAGCTACTTTGCCATCTGTGTCTGGATTAAAACGATATATTTGCAGAAAGCTGTTATACATATCTGTGAGAAACAAAAACGGCTTCCCTTGGATGCGGCGGACAAAGGTTCCATCTGGCGATGTATGCAGTCGGGCATCTTGAGGATATTTGAAAGCATTTAAGGTGTAAGCTTTGTAAGTCCATTGCTTACCAGCAGGCTTACTGTAATCCATCAGATAGTGTTCTTGTTTGGTGAATAAATCTACACCATCAGTTTTAGGATCAGCATCTGCATTATCGACGAATATCAATCCTAGCGATCGCCACATCAGTTTTCCCGATGGCGAAAATTTCCGCAAATCTGTTCCTGATTTGTTGAAACCATTACTATTTATATAAATATTGCCGGAAGCATCTGTACCAACTCCGGTAAGTCCATAAAGTTTCAAATCTCGAACTTCACCCGGAACCCCTGCATAGATACCACCCTTACAGCCAAAACTACCCGTCTGCACTGGCTTATCTTTGATGTCATAAATCAATATTTGCTGACGCGGCCCATTTTCTGCCACTAACAGCTTACCTTGATGATTAATTGCGATCGCAGTTGGTGCAACGATATCTGCAATCTCTTGGGGTAATTGCTTTCCACTCTGGGAATAATGGAGAATCTTGGCAGGTTTACCAGCATTTTTGCTTTGAATAATCCACAGATTTTTTTGTGAATCAATAGTTATTGCTCCCGGATTAGCAACGGTAAAGCTGCGGAGTTCCTTCATCGTATCAGTATCATAGACACGAATCTGGTTAGTAGCAAAATCACTCACATACAACTCATTACCTACAGTTGCTAATCCAGTGACTTCACTTTTAGTACTGGTAATTAACATACTTTTATCCCAGCCACGCCCTTCAGGAAACGGTGCAGGTTTTCCCGACAAATCATAGCGCCTAACGGAATACCAAGTTGTTCCTTCTGGTGGGTAATCTTCTTTTGTATTGCCCCTCGATCCCTGAGTCATGGCAATATAAATATATTTACTATTTGCTGTTACAGCTTTGCCACCGCCACGACTCCAGCCGTGAGTATCTCCAAGGGCACCAATAATCTTACCATCCTTATATATTCCTGCCTCCGTTCCCGCCTCATCCCAGTGGCTATTGGTATAAACTATGCCATCAGGGGTAACAAACATTGCTTCAATATTGTTTTGTACCCGTAGATTTCCACTGCCAATCGTGTTACCTATCCACGATGTTTTATAGGTAAGTGTGGATGTTCCAGTTGTCGCCCAGTCTGTTGTAATTCCAATGGTAGTAACAATTACTCCAACAGTCAGACTGAGTAAGAAGTTAAAAGTTTTACTTTTTTGTAAATATCTAATATTTAATATTTTTTTGATATGCCGATTGAGTTTTTGACGGAGTTTTAGTAACTGCGCCAGTAATTTATTTTTCATATATTTTTTAAGCTTTTAATTATTTATCTACAACCATTTTTTATAAAATCCGCAAGAAAAATAACTATTTTTAAGTAGTTAAGATACTAGCTAACCCTGAGTACGATAAGTAAGAATTTATTTTACATAAGCTTTACAAAGCTCACCTTATTCTTTAAATTATTAGCTAATATCTTTAAAAAACTATTCAAGTATTAATCTTTACACTTGATTTAAATTAAATAGTAATAATGAATACAAAATCCTTCTGGATTCATTGCTTAATAGCGGCTTTTGTCTTTTCCTGCATAGCATTTACCTTCTTTAGATGGTAGGTATCATATATATCTATCTCGGTATTATCTAGTTAATAAAAACACAACGATTCTTTATTGACGTTGACATATAAATAGTTTATAAATTGGTGTTCTAGAAAAAACTCCTATTGATAATATTCGGGAATTCTAGTGGTTCAGGTTTGGAAACAGATATAGACGCGCACGACTGTGTGCCTGTTTTAATATATTTATAGGAAATACATCAGTGGAAAAAAAACCAGAAAATTTCTCTTCATCATCTGCATCTATCCTCACGCTGGGATTAGGCTGGTTTCCTAAAAGTCCCGGAGGATTAGAAAGGTATATTTATGAACTAACTCATAAATTAGCAGCAAATCAAGACCAGGTTGAATTATGTGGAGTCGGTTTACCAGAGGCTGGAATAGATTCGCCGATTAAGCTAACTAATTTGGCTTCTGTTGATAGTGCTATTTGGCAAAGATTATGGTCGATTCGCAATAATTTTCAGAAAACAAGAACAAGCAAACCGGATGCTATTAATCTGCACTTTGCACTATATAGCTTTCCTATTTTGGATATTTTACCAAAGGGAGTACCAGTTACATTTAACTTTCATGGCCCTTGGGCTTCTGAGAGCCAGCAAGAAGTGGTTAATAAAAACCTCAGTCTTTTGATCAAGCACTGGCTAATAGAAAAAAATACTTATAATCGCTGCGATCGCTTCATTGTTTTGAGCAAAGCATTTGGTAAAATTTTACATGACAAATATCAAGTACCGTGGAGCAAAATTAATATTATTCCTGGTGGAGTTGATATTAACTGGTTTCAGCCAAATTTATCACACCAGGAGGCTTGTACAAAGCTAGGCTGGCCTAGTAATCGCCGGATAATATTTACATCCCGCCGCTTAGTACATCGAACCGGTGTTGACAAATTGTTGCAAGCACTGGCTATAATTAAGCCCAGAATACCAGATGTTTGGCTAGCGATCGCAGGTCGTGGTCACATCCAAGCCGCACTACAACAACAGGCTATAGAATTAGGGCTAGCCGACAACGTTAAATTTTTAGGTTTTCTACCTGATGAGCAATTGCCCATAGCTTATCAAGCTGCTGAATTGACTATTATGCCTAGTCAATCTTTTGAAGGATTTGGATTAGTAATAATCGAGTCTCTAGCCTGCGGTACTCCTGTTTTATGTACCCCAGTTGGGGGAATGCCAGAAATTTTATCAGAATTCTCGCCCGATTTAATTACTACTTCGACCGAAGCCTCAGCCATTGCTGAAAAATTAGAACAAGTGCTTTTGGGAAATATTCCTATACCTTCACGAGAAGCCTGCCGCCAGTACGCCACCACACACTACGATTGGAATCAAATCGCTCAACAAGTACGGAAGATTTTATTAGCTTAAAGAAGCGATTGTAATAGCTGACTTTTTAAGTTATGTGGAAAAGTTCACCAAAAACCTAACCCCCTAACCCCCTTCCCGACGCGGGAAGGGGGAAAATTCAAAGTCTCTCTCCTAAAAGGAGAGAGATTTAGAGAGAGGTTTTTAGTCAGATTGTAATAGATATTAGGGGCACTACACAGGTCAAAATTAGATAAAATAGAGGCTTTATGAAAATTTTTTTCTTAGACCAAAGTGGTAAACCAGGCGGTGCCGAATTATGTTTAATAGATATTGCTAAACCTTATGGTGATTGCGCTTTGGTAGGTTTATTTGCAGATGGCCCATTTAAAGATTTACTACAACAAAATCATATACCTGTAGAAGTTCTCTCAACTCAAGCAATCCAAGTTCGTAAAGAAAGCAGTTTGCTACAAGGATTAAAGAGTCTGGGACAACTTGCGCCTTTGATTAATAAGGTAGTTAAAAAAGCACGTGAATACGATTTAATCTATGCCAACACCCAAAAAGCATTAGTTGTCGGAGCATTAGCAAGCTTTTTCAGCCGTCGTCCTCTGGTTTATCATTTACATGATATCCTTTCCATAGAGCATTTTAGCCAAACGAATCTTCGCATTGCTGTTAATTTAGCTAATCGTTTCGCATCATTAGTAATTGCTAATTCTCAAGCTAGTAAAACAGCCTTTATCCAAGCTGGAGGACGCACAGATATTATCGAAGTTGTCTATAACGGCTTTGATTCAAAAAAATATCAAACTGATGAATCTGATATTAATAAATTACAGCAACAGTTAGGATTGCAAGGAAAGTTTGTAGTTGGACACTTTAGCCGTCTTGCACCTTGGAAAGGGCAGCATATTTTAATTGATGCCCTTGCCAAATGTCCGCCAGAGGTGACAGCGATTTTAGTCGGTGATGCACTATTTGGCGAACAAGATTATGTCCAACAGTTACACCAACAAGTTGCTGAACTGGGATTAGAAAACCGCGTCAAATTTTTAGGATTTCGTTCTGATATTCCCCAGTTAATGGCAGCCTGTAATTTAGTGACGCATACCTCTACTTCTCCAGAACCCTTTGGTAGAGTGATTGTTGAGGCGATGCTATGTGGAAAACCTGTAGTTGCGGCAAAAGCTGGAGGTGCAATGGAATTAGTAGAACATGGACTTAATGGTTTTCTAGTGACACCAGGAGAACCCCAAGAACTTGCACAAGTAATTATCACCTGTCTTCAGGAGACGGAAATAACTGCAACTATAGCCAATAATGCCAGAACTACAGCTAGTGGGCGTTTTGATGTTGCAATTATTAATCAGCAAATTGCCCAACTGCTGTCTCACAGATTATAAATGCTTAGTTAATCTACAATCACCGATTTTGTTTGGATAACCCCAGGGAAGAGGCAGGGGGAAAACTGCAAATTCTTCTCCCCAATTCTCCCCGCTCCCTGCTCCCTTGCCTCTTTTTCAAGTCTTGGGTTTTATAGGTGTGATTACAAACCAACTAATTCACGAGATTCTAAATCAGAGAGTTGTTGAGCGATCGCTAATCTTGCTTCCAACTTAGCTACACTAAACTGGTTTCGCAGATATTCCAAATGACCAATCGCATTTGCTTTATCGATAGTTAATCGAATTTGGGTGTCTATTGCCTTTTGATATTCCTGATTTACAAGCAGCACTTCAAAGCGACGAGCCTTGCGTTGAGCATCGTTTTTCAAATCTATCTCAAAAGCAGCGACACGATCAGCATTGCCTTCAAATCGGTTAATTTGGTGCTGCACTGCCATCAACTGAGAATCTATTTCATTAGCCCGTTGGGCAGCTTGTGCGATCGCAGCTGGATAATGACTCAGTTGCATCATTTAATAATTTTCCTCTAAGGTCAAAAATGTAGTGTTTAAGTATAAGACTAACCCTTGAATCCATTTTCCAAAAGGCTGTCACAGAGCAGTTTTACACTTAACTAAGCTTGGTGAACGCTATATATCTATTATAGTATAAATGTACTTAATTGTGGCGGAAAAGGCGATGCTTGAAGTGCAGAGATAGCGATGTTACCCGTTAGACTTCAGTCTGCGGCTACACGAAGTAATAAGCTATTACGCCTTTAAATTACACAATAACTCATGAGGCTTGTTGACTGTTAACTGTCAGCAGTCAACAGTCAACACAAAAAATGTGCGAGTTAGATGGGCGACAGCTTACTAATTTGAAAAACGATTACGACAGATGGACAGAGAAAACCCAGATACACCAAGCGGTTTCCAATCCAAAATGGTATAAGCCTGCATAAGCAGGCTTTATTTTCGGCTAAATTCTACACTGTACCTCAGGCCGCTTCCCGCAGCTGTGGTTGTGACGGCACACTCACTTCTGGAAATGAAAGCGAGAGTTGTTCGGCTTGAGGTACTGCGGCTTGCTCCAAAACTTGAACTTCGATATTCACACTTACTAAATAACTGCCTGTATCAGCACCAACCGCTTCAGCAATTAATTTAGCTATGTCTGGGCGTTTGGCAGTCAGTGGGTCACGTAAAATACACCGATCCCATTCATGCTTGGCAGTCGGATTGAGGTTGAGAATATAATGCTTCATCATCGAACTAACCCTTGAATCCATCTTCCAGAAGGTTTCCACAGAGCCGTTATATATTTGGCTAGGCTTTGTGAACGCTACAACTATTATAGTATCTTTGTACTAACTTAGGCAATATCTGAGTGAGAAAGTAGGGGATATAGACCATTTGTAGGGGCATACAGGTGTGTATTAGCCATATATCCCATTTTAGGGGCTGTATTTGAATCCAGATGGGAATAATCGAAGCGTGATGCTTAGATTGGGCAAAGCGAACGCCACTATTTATCTATTCCTTTTTCTCTAATTTGGTAGTGAGTCTGAATCCCTAAGCCCCAATTCAAGAAAATCTGCCCATAGGTAATTTCTAATATCAAGCTATTACAACTATCCTTACAAAGTAACGTCTAACTTATATATAAATTGCTATATGGTAGATATCTATATTATTGATCTATTTGTGATTGGTCTACTTCTACTGATGGTCACATTAGGGTCAGGTTGGATTGCTCGTTTACCTCTTTCTTTTGCCCTTATCTATCTAGTAGTTGGTATTTTGCTAGGCCCTTACGCCTTTGGGCTGATTCAATTTCGTCGAGATGACGTTTTTAATGCCGAAGTGCTGGAAAAAATAACAGAACTTGTAGTAATTATTTCTGTGTTTAGCTGCGGCTTAAAAATTGTTCGCCCTCTAAGGTTGGGGACTTGGGGCATTACGGCGCGATTGATTGTATTTCTGATGCCAATTTCAATTTTGGCTCTGGCTGTTGTGGGTAAATTGTTTTTAGGAATGAATTGGGGAGAAGCGATTTTATTAGGAGCAATTCTTGCACCTACCGATCCAGTATTAGCATCAGAAGTACAACTGACCGATATAAACGACCAAGATGAGTTGAGATTTGGTTTAACTTCTGAAGGTGGGTTAAATGATGCTTTAGCTTTTCCCTTCGTTTATTTTGGCATTCATGCATTAAAAGATGACAACTGGGGCAACTGGTTGAAAGAGTGGATTGCGGTTGATTTAATTTGGGCGATCGCAGCTGGCATTGTTATGGGATTTGTTGTTGCAAAATCTATAGTTTGGATTGAAAAAAGAATTCAAAAACGCCGTCGTGCCGATGAGTTAATGGAAGATTTTATTGCTATCAGCACAATTCTAATAACTTATTCTTTAACAGAAATGGTGAATGGCTATGGATTTTTGGCAGTATTTGTTGCCGGGTTAGTTGTCCAACGCAGTTACAGAAATCCTGAAAAACCACTAGCACAGTTGGAATTTGTTGAGCAACTTGAAAAACTGCTGGAAGTTGGAACAATTTTACTATTGGGATCAATATTATTATTTCAACCAATGCTTAACTATGCTACGCAATCTTTATTAGTGATAATTTTATTATTATTCATAATCCGACCTGTAGGAGTTTGGATTAGCACAATAGGCAAACGCCCTGTAGAATCACACCGCCGGACTTTTCATCCAGGAACTAAGTGGTTGATTGGATGGTTTGGTATTCGTGGTGTCGGCTCTTTATATTATCTCGCCTATGCGTTTGGTAATGGCTTAAAAGGTGAAGCTGCCGAACAAATTGCTTGGATAACTTACACTACTATTGTAGCTTCTGTGATTATACATGGCATTAGTGCGACTCCCTTAATGAAGTGGTATGAGCGCAATATTGCTAATAAGGTAAAGTCTAATACTCCTACCACAATAGATGAATTTGAGTAAAAGTAATTTAATTTTTTAAACCTGTGGCTCAAAACCGGAGGGAGGCTTTGAATTTTGCTCCCCTCCCATGCAAAGGAAGGGGTTATGGGTTAGGTATATATTCCCTATTTACCTGTCACCTTTTCAATAACTTCTTTCGCTTTTTCACCAAAAGTTTCTGGGGGATTTTGTGCTTGTTCAGCCTTCAAATTCCTTTCGTAAGTCTTTTCTATAGTAGTAAGGTTTTTTGAATCTTTTATTGCTTGCTCATAAGCTTCTTGTCGTTCTTCTTCTTGAATACCAATACCTGGGTCAAATTCGTTAGCACGATTAATTTTTTCTTCAGAATTTGGTTTATACTCTGGCGGTATTAGCTTTAATTCTTCAAGAGTAGTTGCATAACTAGCCTGCTGAACGAAAATGAAAGAACCTGACAAGCTAATGAAAATAATTAAACCAACGACCAAAAAGCTTGAACGTAACGCTTGCTTTAAAGTTAATAAAATTTTTTGCACAAAAAAACGCTCCTGTTTTTATTTTATGAGCCGTGGTGATGTATAAATATATTCAATATTTCAGGCTCACAGGCATCCTAAATGTTTAGGTATAGTTTTACTTCTACCGCAAGGTATATTAATTTTTACCTCTAGTAGGGGTGTACAAAGGTACGCCCCTACCTCTGTATCTGAATATTTCGTAAAATCGGATGAAATTCTCACCCAGTGTGCTTAACCTAAGCGTATTAACCTATAACCAACTGTGATTAATTTTAATTCCTCGGCTTTGCATTACCTCTTCAAATAAATCTGTTGGTAATGCTTCTTCCACAGCAAAAACACCTGGTTTCTTAAGTTTACCTTCTAGCAATAACTGAGCAATACTACCTGTACCGCAACCAGAAGCCACTGCTGTATTTTCATGCACTACAGTTGAACAATAAACGGCGGTTTCACCATCTTTTTGCCCTGTAACTTCTGAACGAACTGCTACACCAATCCCAGTAAAATTATTAGTGACATCTGTCATTGAATGGCTGACATGAGACAGAAATTCAATCATGTAACGGCGCTGCATTAACCACTTGGGAAAAATATGTGCCGCAATCCAAGTTAGGTGATTGTAAAAATCGGGAACAGAGCCAAACTTAGTAATTACAGTTTTTACTGATGGGAAAGCTTTGGGCAGTGTAAAGGTTTCTGGCATATCAAACCAGTAAACTCCGGTGCGTCCATAAGGAGGTGGAAAATCAACTAATTCTCTTTCACTATAAGGCTTGATTATCTTCCAGTTTCCATCTATCCAAGTCTCAAAAGGATACTGCAACCCAAGAAAAGTTGTTCGCATTACTGTAATGCCAGCACCGCCAGAACCAGAAACTAAATAACTTAAATGGATCTTTTCTGGTTTATCAAATTGTTCAACGCCTTGACGTACCATGCTGTTAGAAATACCAGGAAAAATACCAGTATTAATAATTGCCGTCACTCCAGCAGCAGCAGCTTGTTCATTATACTTGAGAGCCTTGCTGGTATAAGAACGATGGTCGCTGACATCTATATAGTTAACGCCTTGAGCAATACAGGTTTCGAGAACATTAGTATCTCGATAGTGAAATGGGCCAGCACAATGGATGACTAAGTTAGAGTTTGCGATCGCATCTTGCAACTTGTCAACTTCTGCCAAGTCCAACACCAAAAACTGCACTTGTCCTCCTGAAGACAATCTAACAGCTTTCCCAAACTCCGCAGAACGTCCAGTAATCGTAATTTGAGCCTGCGTATGAGTAGCGAGATCGTGAGCAACAGTGCTACCAATCCGCCCCCGTCCACCAAGAATTAAAACGCTGTCTGTCATTACTCCAGCATTCGCAACAATAACTTAATTTGACCAATTTTTCGTCCCTTTTGCCATCGGTTACAAGTATGACTTACTTGCTAAGGAAGGAGGACTTTTCGACGAAGAGGCAGGGGGCAGGGAGCAGGGGGCAGGGGGATATGACCCCATCGAGAACTGCTGTGGAATAAAGGAGGCAACATGGGTCTGAATCCCCCTGCAACAAGGGGCGTGGTTCTTGTAAAAAGCGGGAAGCTAACGCAACAGGTGTGGTTAGAATCCCAATTCTTTTTTATCCCCCTTGCTCCCTGCTCCCTGCCCCCTTGCCTCTTTTTCAATTTGCCTAACTACCGTCAGCGCCGAATAACTCACCCCAGCAGTACCTTCGCCGGGATGGGTTGAATCACCAACTAGCCACAAATTCTGGATGGGTGTACGATTGGCGAATCCAAAGGGACCAAAGGTAGGAATTCTTTGACCTATGCCACCAACTATACCGCGATCGCGGGCTGTAAAATGGGCAAAGGTGCGCGGTGTTGCGGCTTCTTGATGAATAATCGTTTCTGATTTGAGATAAAAGTATTGGGCAAGACGAGCGATCGCTTCTTGGGTAAACTTTTCTTTTAGTCCTTCATAATCATCAGTCTGCCACCACTGTGCAGGATCGACAAACGAAGAAGCAATAATTGTCGCTTTCCCTTCCGGTGCGCGGCCGTCTCCAGGATGACTGACGGAAACAAACAGGGAATTATTCTCGCCAATGGGGCCATTTACATCATACAGAAATTGCAGGTGGGGAGGGCATTCAGGCGGAATCGCGCTGGCATCTACACCCAAATACACCACAAACGCGCCCGATGCTTGGGGTAGTTTTTCCACCCGATTTTTATATCCAGATGGCGTTTGTTCTCCCAATAACTGCACCAAGTTTTGTACGGTGACATTGCTAACTATGTGGTCTGCGGCTTCTGTCCAGACTTCGCCAGTTTTCTGATTTCTAATGACTACAGCAGTAGCTTTGCCGTTTTCTACTTTGATTTCTTCTACAGTGTGGCGCATCAACAATTTGCCGCCATCTCTTTCTAAGGATTGTACCAAGCGATCGCTTAATACTTGCATACTTCCCTGGAGGTGAAACAATCCTTGGGGCAGTTGGGATACACTCAACGCTGTTGCAGCATAAAGTAATGCTGTCTGTTCTGCATCCACCTGGGAGTATAGCTTCAATTGCAAATCTAAAAAAGTTCTCAGTCGTTGGTCATTCCCCAACCCACATAACCGTAAAGCATCTCCTACCGTAAACAAAGTGAAGGGTACGGTAATTAATGTACTGGGACGCACTGCTTGCGCTAGTTGCCACAAATCCCATAAATTACGTGGTGGTAGTACTGGATCGCGTCCTTGAAATTCCCAACTAGCATCAAACAAAGTTGCCATCAATTGCCAAAACGGTTCGCTACCGGGGAACTGTTTTTGTCGTTCCTCTTGCCATTTCTCTTGGTTGCGCCAGACATTAATCGGTGTGCTTTCCCCAGGTAAATACACCGCACAAGCAGGATCACAAGGCGTTGCTGGCGGTAATTCAATTTCTAATTCTGAGAAAATGCGGTGGTGAATTCCCCCTGGTTCCAACCCCGCCACCTGAGTTGCGCCCACATCAAAGGTAAATCCCTGCCGTTTAAACGTCGAAGCACAGCCTCCTGGTACGAGGGCCTGATCCAAAATTAAGACGCTGTAACCTCTATGAGCTAATAATGCTCCAGCAGTCTGTCCACCTATTCCTGCACCAATAACGACGACATGAAAGTTACTTTTGTCAAGAGAAATGCTGGACATTGATTAGTTTCTTTAAATTTCTTAATATTTTTACTTATAATTTTACCTTCTCTGCGCCCTCTGTGCCCAGCGTAGTGCGAAGAGACCTAACCCCCAACCCCTCCCCAATGCATCGGCTATGGTGTACACACAACTATTGCCCATATAGGTTTTATCGCTTCTAGCCCCCATAAGGGACTTCCAACTAAAAAAATATCCCATCGCTTTTAGGGTAGGGGAGCAGGGGCAGGGGGCAGGGAGCAGGGAGAGGGAAAGTCGTTGTGATTCCAAAAATTGGATAATTTATTTTTTGGAGTTCCATAAATACCCAAATTTGGGTGAGCTTGAAACTGAGTTTATCCCCAAAATTTGAAGCTTAGGGTAATGAAACCCGCTCTCAGGTAAATTTCTAGACTTTATGTGTACACCGTAGCCTTACCAAGGGGAGAAGAGCGTTTGCTTTATTCAAATGCGGGTTGGGGTTCCTTATTTTTGATTTATGCAAGACATCTAATTACTGCGCCAGTCCCAAGTACCCAGACTGCACGTGCCACAAACTGGCATAGATACCATCAAGTAGTAGTAAATCCTCGTGCTTACCCTGCTCCACAATTTGACCATGATCCATCACATAAATACAATGACTGTGGCGAATTGTCGAAAGACGATGAGCGATCGCAATTGTTGTCCGATTTTGGGTAATCTTATCTAAAGAACGTTGGATGGCAGCTTCAGTTTCATTATCCACAGCAGATGTGGCCTCATCCAAAATCAAAATCGGTGGGTTTTTCAAAACTGCTCTAGCAATAGCTATCCGTTGGCGTTGTCCACCAGATAACTTTTGTCCTCGCTCCCCAACTATTGTTTCATAGCCTTCTCAATGTAATCATCAGCAATTTCTTTAATGCCTGGGGTAATTGTTCGGTAATTTCCAGAAATAAGAAATTTAGAAATTAATGGAGATGTCTGCTCATGAGGACTCCAATAACTTAAGTCACAACTATGTGTATGGAGTCCTATATTCATTTCAAATCCCGGACGTAGCTCGATCGTATAAACTAAATCTGTAGAAAATTTATTTTTACACTCCCAAATCTCATCAAATCCATCATGATTTAATAATCGCTTACCATTTGCTTTGATACTTTCTTCGCGCAGTTGCCAATATTCTTCTTGTGTTAGTATTTCCATTTGCCTTTGTTGACAAGTAAGTTAAGAAATTAAATAGGACTCCTTCTTCTTGCTTTACGTCCTATTGGTACACACATCGGTGTACCCACAACGGGGTCAGCAACAACACGACACTCCAACCCAAACACTTCCTGCACCATCTCTTCGGTCATCGCTTGTTTGGGTTCACCAGCCGCAAAAATCCGACCTTCTTTGACAGCAACCAAATAATCAGCATAACGGCAAGCTTGATTCAAATCATGCAAGACCATTACAATAGTCCGTCCCTGAGTTTGGTTCAATTCATACAACAAATCCAAAACCTCTATTTGATGTGCCAAATCCAAAAAAGTAGTCGGCTCATCCAACAACAAAATATCTGTATCCTGTGCTAAAGCCATTGCAATCCAAGCTCGTTGTCGTTGTCCACCAGACAAAGTATCTAAGGCTCTGTCTGTCAACTTCAACAAATCTGTAATCTCTAGCGCCTGTTGGACAATTTTTTCATCTTTTAATGACCACTGCTGTAACCAATTTTGATAAGGATAACGCCCTTGTGCTACCAAATCTCGTACTGTTAGACCTTCTGGTGCTACTGGCCCTTGGGGTAAAATACCCAACTGTTGCGCTACTTCTTTGGTGGAAAGCTGAAAAATAGATTCCCCATCTAGATATACCGTACCGACATGAGGTTTAAGCAGTCTAGCCAGACCTCTTAATAAGGTAGACTTACCACACCCATTACCACCAACTAAAGCACTAATTTTTCCAGTGGGGATTGCTAAATTCAAGTCACGAATAATTGGTACACCATCGTAAGCTAAAGACAGACCTTTGGTTGATAGTCCTTTCATAGTTGCTCCTACTTTATATTTTGGATTTTGGCTTTGTGAAAATCTGATATTTGGGTTGATAAAGTATTATTTTTACCAAGTCCTCAGTCTCTTATTTTTTGCGGTTACGAATTAACAAATACAGAAAATAAGGAGCGCCAATAGCAGCAGTCACGACTCCACAGGGCAGTTCGATAGGTGCAAACAGCGTTCTTCCTAGCAAGTCTGCCATCACAACAATCATTCCCCCCAACAGTGCCGAGATAGGAATCAAACCTTCATGATTTGTGCCTACTAACTGTCTTCCTAAATGGGGTGCAATTAAACCAACAAAGCCAATCATGCCGGCGGTGGCGACTCCTGCACCTGCTAAGGCTACACCCACTAGCACGAGTAAACCACGCTGCCATTCCACACGACTACCTAAACCTTTGGCAACATCATCTCCCAAATTCAAGGCATTCAAATGTCTTGCTAATGTCAACGCCATAGGCACAAAAACAATTAACCAGGGTGACAATGAAAAGACTTGCTCCCAGGTACGCCCATAGACACTGCCAGCCAACCATACCAGAGCATTGCTGACATCATAAATTTCTCCAAAGGTAATCAAAAAGCTAGTTATTGCCCTGGCGATCGCATCTAAGCCAATACCCATCAAAATAAATAGAAGAGGAGAACTACCATTGTTCCAAGCCAGCCAATAAATTAAACCAGCCATCAACAAAGCACCAGCAAAGGCTGATAAAGGTAAGGTGTAAATTGGGGCTGAAGGGAATAGTACAATTACTGTAACGGCTGCTAGGCTTGCCCCAGCATTGATGCCAATAATAGCAGGGTCAGCTAAGGGGTTGCGTGTTAGACCTTGGAAAATAGTACCAGAAATAGCCAGTGCTACCCCCACCATAAAAGCTACAAGGGTACGGGGTAGACGCAGATTGTGAATCACAAAAGCATGATCCCGGTTGCCTGTATCTAACCCTAATACAGTTTTGACAATATCTAAGGGCGAGATTGGGTATTCACCCCGTCCTACATTCATCACCATTGCCACTGCAATCACTGCTGCTAAACAAAGCAGCATGAGTGGTACACGTCGGTCTATGCGAAAAGATATCGCTTCGGAACGGATGACTAGCCAATCAACTTTCATTTTTTCACCTTTGACTTAGCTAGATATACAAAGAAGGGAGCGCCTACAAGTGCGGTCATTACACCTACAGGTAGTTCTTGCGGTTTGAGTAATACACGCGCAGCAATATCTGCAATTAAGATTAAAATTGCCCCCACAACTGCGGAATAAGGCAAAATCCAACGGTAATCAGCTTTAATGAAAAATTTCACAATGTGCGGAACTACTAAACCAATAAAACCGATTGGCCCTCCCAGAGATACTGAACTTCCAACCAGTAAAACTACGCTGATGCCTGTAATGATTTTGATCCAAGCTGTTTGTTGACCTAAACCTTTTGCTACATCTTCACCGAGACTCATGGTAGTAATTTGTCTACCAAGGGCAAAAGCAACTAATAATCCGACGCTGACAAAAGGTAGTACCTGTAAAAGTATGTTGATATCGCGACCAGCCAGTGAACCAGCTAACCAAAATCTAATTTCATCTAATGTTTTTTGACTGACAATGAGAATAGCAGTAGTTAAGGAGGAGATAAGTGCCATGAGTGCTGCGCCTGCTACTGTCAAATTCAGGGGTGTAAGCCCTCCCCGTCCCAAGGAACCTAGAAAGTAGACTAAAATTGCTGTAGTTGCTGTACCCAAGAAGGCCACAAAGGTTAAAACACTCAAAGGCAAGTTGCCAAAAGCAAAAATTGTTCCAACAACAGCCAGTGTTGCACCCGCCTCAATACCTAAAATGCCTGGGTCTGCCAAAGGGTTGCGTGTCAAACCTTGTATTAAAGCTCCTGCAACAGCTAAAGCTGCGCCTACAAGGATACCAATGAGCGATCGCGGTAATCTGACAGTCTGGATGACTAAGTGATCATAGGAATTATCAAAGGTTACAAAGGATGCCAAAATCTTGTCTAGGGGTATTTCTGCTGCACCTAGAGTCACACTATAGACCAAGCAAATCGACAGGATAACCAGCCCCAAAACCAGGCCAGCTAAGGGTGATAATTCGGGCTTTTTCCATCCTCTAGGTGACATTGTGGAAGCTTTTGTCATTCTATTTGTGTGCTGTGTCAATAGTTAACTGTTTCTCAACCATAAAATTAATAATCTTTTTTGATAATTTGAGCAAATTTTTAGCTATTGAACCGCAAATAGGTAACCAAATATACCAATTTTGGCTTGTTATTTTCTAGATGTTGCATAGAAAATCAGAATATTACTTTAAACTTATTGCAACATTTTTTCAACTCATTGCGTAAAAAAAAGAGAGACTAAGCTGAAGAAACTTTTAATTTGCACAGATAAATTACATGGAATGCTTGCGAGGTAAGCATCTTGCCCATCCAAACAAAACAGATCGTATGTGCGATCGCTGATTATTAGCTGAGGTTAAAAGTGATTAGTTTTCTCAAGTTTGTTGTGCAGTTATGATATAAGCACTACTGATGTAGGTTTTGTTCCTTACCAGGTTTCTTTTATCGAGAATCTATATTATCAAGTAATTCGACTGACGAGTGTAAATTCCTAATTGGTATTTTTGGGTTAGTTCCAATCAATTCTTTTTGTCAAAAAAGCGGAAAAGAGCAGGGAAGAAGATCCCATACATAAATGTAGTTGCTCTGAAAACGCGGTATCAGAATCGACACAGAAATTACCATCAAGGGGTTTATAGTCCTCTATACTGTTATGACCTCAGAAACTATGGCCATCGGCATAGCAATTACCGTCGCCGTTGCTATTAGCACTAATTAAGCATAAGCGTGAAGGTTGGAGGATAATCATAATTTCATAATTTCACACTTTATTTGTCTTAATTTGGTATGAGATAAATTAAGACTAAAATTCGGGTTGCGCCACCAAATAAATGTCTTAAACTACCTCTTGTTGTTTTTGAGTGAGATACATGGCAATTCCTTTCTCGTAATAAGCTGCTTCATTAATAAAAATAGGATAAACAGTAGACACTCCCTCGTATAAAATATCTTGTCCTGTAAAAGTCAAAAACATTGGATCACCTGGATTCAGAGGCTCATAATCTCTAAACTGAAGCTGCGGATGAATCATAGCTTGAATCTCTTGATGATTGCTTCTAGGATAATCAATTGTTTCAATATATTGATAGAATGTAAGCGCGCTTTTAGTCTGCGAAATATTACCTTGGTTGCAACCTTCAAAATAGTCTAAAATTGTATAAATAAGCTGCTCTGTTTGCTGAAATAATTCGGCGTTTAAGATATTCTGAGCCACAGCACCAACTTCTATAACAAAACCTAATTCGCATAAAGAACGGAGAAAACCACCTTCTCTAGATTGTGGATTAATAAAAACCTTTACCATCGGATTGATAGAACTTAAATAAGCACCTAACCGAAGTAAGAAAGGATGCATATCGCAAAAAATCAGACTTAACCCCATATTGGCAGTTGTACTGTGTAAATCAACAATTACGTCTACAAATGGTTGATTCTGCGGTTGCAGTATCTGTTGGATTGCTTTTGCCCGCGTATCTTCATAACTGGAGAGTTGGGGATTTTGTAAGCCTTGATTAGCGAAACAACGATTTAAATCCTTGTCGATGTATCGTTTACCTTCTTCAATAGCTTTGAGATTGCCAAGTAATGCCAGAGTTTCAAAACTTGATCTATTGATCAAATTTGGATACTGCTGAAACCTTTTGACTAGATGTACTCCTGTTAACTCATTACCGTGGTTACCTCCAACTATCGCAACTCGTTCAATGTGACTCATAACAACCTCATATCTCAAAACCTTACCAGATAAGCGTAAACCTTCTACCAGACCTTTGGGAATGGAAAACCGGATAAACTCTGTTTTTAAAAGCGGTTTCAATGTTGTAAATTTGAGAAAATTGATTGATAGTTGGTAACTGATAACTGTTACGCTGTTGGTCTTAGAACAAAAGGGGAGGAAAATTATGGAGTATGATTTTAAAGCGATGCCTCCGGCGGGCTACGCCTACGCTGAACTTTACAAAAACGCTCTCCTCAACGATGTCCTCCCATTTTGGGAAAAATATTCTCTCGATTGGCAGCAAGGCGGCTATTTCACCTGCCTGGATCGCTACGGCAAAATTTATGATACAGACAAATTCATCTGGCTGCAAAACCGCCAGGTGTGGACTTTTTCTATGCTTTACAACCAGCTAGAAAAACGCGAAAACTGGTTAAAAGTTGCCAGCAATGGCGCTAATTTTCTCGCCCAACATGGCAGAGATAGTGATGGTAACTGGTACTTTGCCCTCACCCGTGAAGGGAAACCACTGGTTGAGCCTTACAACATTTTTTCTGACTGCTTTGCAGCGATGGCATTTAGTAAATATGCACTCGCTAGCGGCGAAGAATGGGCAAAAGATGTGGCGATGCAGGCTTACAACAACGTTTTACGCCGCAAAGATAACCCGAAAGGCAAATATAACAAAACCTATCCCGGTACACGCCCCATGAAATCATTGGCTGTACCGATGATTTTAGCCAACCTGACTCTAGAAATGGAATGGTTGCTACCAAAAGAAACACTAGAGAGTGTCTTAGCTGAAACAGTTCGCGAAGTGATGACCGATTTTCTCGACCAAGAACGGGGATTAATGTACGAAAACGTTGCCCCTGATGGTTCTCACATAGATTCTTTTGAGGGACGGCTGATTAATCCAGGTCACGGTATCGAAGCTATGTGGTTCATCATGGATATCGCCCACCGGAAAAACGACACCAAAACTATTAACCAAGCGGTTGATGTGGTGCTAAATATCCTAAATTTTGCTTGGGATAGCGAGTACGGCGGATTGTATTACTTTATGGATGCAGATGGTCATCCTCCACAACAATTGGAATGGGATCAAAAGCTGTGGTGGGTTCACCTAGAATCTTTGGTTGCATTAGCGATGGGCTATCGCCTGAGTGGGCGCGAGGTGTGTTGGGAATGGTATCAAAAGATGCACGATTACACTTGGTCACATTTTGCTGATTCAGAATACGGTGAATGGTTCGGCTATCTTAATCGGCGTGGGGAAGTATTGTTGAACCTCAAAGGTGGTAAATGGAAAGGATGTTTCCACGTACCGCGTGCATTGTACCTTTGTTGGCAGCAATTTGAGGCATTGTGATACCTGCGGCAATAAACAACGCAGTCAGTTTAATCTTTGCTAGTGTACAAGTACTATTAGAAAGATGTCTCATGAATGCTGTGACACCTAAGCGATTTAGCATTGCAGAATACCATCAACTGATTGAACTCGGATTTCTCACAGAGGCCAATCATATTGAATTGATTCGAGGAGAACTGATTCAAATGACAGCAAAGGGAACGCCTCATACAGTTTGTAGTTCTATCCTATGCCGTCAGTTGGATCGGATTTTAGGCGAACGAGCAGTCATCCGTGGACAAGATCCGATCACCCTTCCTAATCAGAGTGAGCCTGAGCCGGATTTTGTCATTGCAAGAGGAAGAGATGAAGATTATCTCGCTCATCATCCCTATCCCGAAGATATTTTGTTAGTAATTTAAATTTCCCATAAAACCATAGATTACGACCAAACAATTAAGTTGTCATTGTATGCAGAAGCTGGAATTTATGATTACTGGATTATGAATTTGCCGGCTCGTCAACTTGAGCGTCATAGCCAGCCATATCAGAATGCTCAAAATAAGTTTAGTTATCTTAGCAAGCAGATTTCTTTATCTAACCAGTCAGTAGAAATTCCTGGATTTGAAGATGCATTATTAGACTTGAATCGGTTGTTTATAGAAGGTACTAGTGAATGATTTTGTTGGTGCGATCGCGTAAAAAAGTGTTCTATTCTCCCAAACATATTAAATGAAGACATTGATTAAAAATACGTTTAAATACTGATGATTGATAATTTACATGATTCCTATGCTACTAAATAACATAAAAATACGTTGTTAGTATGCACCACATCCAATTAATTATATTAATTTTGGATTTGTTTCCGAATTACATGGGATCAGACAAGCTATTAAGAATGCTAAAAATGCTTGATACTCATTTTAATATAATTGATAAGCAGATCAGTGAGATAAAATCTCTCTTGTCTATGCCGTAAGCAAGCATTTTTTAGTTTTCTAATACATAAGTACAAACTTTTGTTTGAGCCTGTGTTTGAGATTTTGGTTTCAACTTCACCACTATTTCCACATCACAACCTAAAGCATTTAGAAATCGGAACAGTTGCTCTGTTGAAAAACCTGATAGCTTTCCCCTTATTAAAGCAGAAATCTTAGGTTGATCGACTCCCAATAGTGTCGCCGCTTCAACTTGATTCATCTTTTGTTTAGCGATGATTTCACTGATTTGACGTGCAAGTTCTGCTTTCACAAGTAGTTCATCAGGGTTCGCTAAACCTAAATCTGCAAAAACATTACCGCTACTTCTTTTTACACTAATTTCTTCAGTCATTTTTTTCTTCCTTTTGTTTTCTGCTATAGTTTTGTGCGTGATGCTCTTTTGCCCGCTTAAGCCTTGCTTTAATTAATTCGATGTCTTGTTTTGGTGTAGCAATACCGTGTTTGGATTTCTTCTGAAAAGTATGTAAAACATAAATAACGTCTTCAAATTTAACTGTATAAACAGCTCTGTAAGTGTCACCATCAAAGTCTTCTACAACTTCCAATACCCCAGCACCCTTAAATCCTTTGAGGGGTTTTGCTGAATCATGCTTCTCACTACACTGAGCCAAGTACAGAGCATAACCCATCATTTGTTGAACTTCTTCTGGAAACTCTTTCAAATCATCAAGCGAGCTTCCAACCCACTCGACTAGCTTTAATAAAGGACTCATCTTTTACAAGATGCTAGTTTTGGCATATTTACTCAATGATAATATGTTAAGGTTTACCTTGGCAAAATCTTTATTTAAAAAACTAATTGTATAACTCTTTATGAAACTGGTTTTGGACAAAAACCTCTTTAACAGATGCGTGTCCACATAGTTAATGCGATCGCTCAGATAAGTATTATTAAACCTGAAAATACTCTTTTTAATACTTATTGCTAACTTAAGTAATATTACAGTGGGTTAGTAACAAATAGGATTGCTATAAAAGCGACAAAGCTTTGGAGTCACGAGCAAATGACAAGTCAAGAATTGCCCGATTCTAACCAAGAAATCTTGTTGGAACGGTATCAAGTGCAACAGGAACTAGGCAAAAAAGCCGGACGGCGGACACTGTTAGCTCGTGACTTACAAACTCAAGAATTAGTAGTAGTCAAAATACTGTCCTTTGGTAATGAGTTTGAATGGAACGACCTCAAACTGTTTGAGCGGGAAGCTGAAACTCTCAAAGCACTCTCTCACCCAACCATTCCTCGCTACCTTGACTACTTTGAGCTAAATTCACCCAACAGTAGAGGATTTGCACTCATACAAAGTTATATTCCGGCCCAATCTCTAGAAGCACAACTCAAAGCTGGGCGTAGTTTCAGCGAAGAAGAAGTCAAAGAACTAGCAAAAGCGATTCTAGAAATTCTCAAATATTTGCATGGTCGTCAGCCGCCCGTAATTCACCGTGATATCAAGCCAAGTAATATTCTATTAACAAATCGCTCTGGTAATAGTGTTGGTGAAGTCTACTTAGTAGATTTTGGTTCTGTGCAAACCATCGTTAGAACAAGCAGCACTATGACAGTTGTGGGAAGTTACGGCTATATGCCACCAGAACAATTTAATGGTAGAGCTACTTGTGCTTCTGACCTTTACAGTTTAGGAGCAACTTTAATTTATTTAGTAACAGGTCAGCATCCAGGCGATTTACCACAAACAGACCTACGAATTGAATTTGAACAGGCTGCTAATATTAGTCTTGGTTTTAGCAGTTGGTTAAGGCAGATGACAGAACCTATTATGAGTCAACGCTTGGCTTCCACTGAAGATGCTATGCAAACCTTAGAGGATAATCAGAGTCACCTTAGGGACAGGGCAACTAATTCAATTCCTAAAAAACCTCCTGGTAGTCAAATTTTGTTGAAGAAGAATGCTAGTTTTATAGATATTATCATTCCAGGGGTAGGATTATTATCTATTCAAACACTTACATTTATAATTCTCTACTTTTTTATACTTTTTATGATGAGTATTCCGCTTTTAAGTGGTGATGTGAGTAGTTTACTTAGAGGTATTTTAGTAATTTCCCCTGGAGCTTTTATTCTAATTTGTATATGTGTATTTGGGCGAAAGCGACTTTACATAAATCGGCAGCATATTTATTTGATTTATAAAATATTTAAGCTTGAGCGTCACAATCCGCTTCCAAGTTCTAGACAAGAGATTCTACGTTTAGATATAAACAAAAGTGATTTCAATAAATATTATTTAACAATATGGGTAGGTATAAAAAAATATGTAATTTCCAGTAATGAACTCGATATTTTTACTGTAACTCTTTTGGAACTTGATTGGCTAGCTCATGAACTTAGCGATTGGCTAGGTTTACCAATTACAAGAAAGTAAACTTTGTAGAGTAATGTACTTACTTTTATTGTTCAGTCTCTTCATCATTAATCACAAACTAAACTCTGCTGCACCATCCTCATCCACATCTGCATCCTTACCCATAGCAGTAGGTTTAAATTTAGAGCCATGAATTAATTCAGCAAACACAATTCCTTGATTTTGGTGAAGAATATTCAGCACACTCATAAAATCTCGCACAATTTCCCCTGGTGTCAATAATGCTTCTGCACCCAAGCGATTAATAATTTCTTGCACAAACTCCTTCAACTCCCGATTTTTCAAAGTCTGTTCATACCCAAAATTGAGTGCATGAATCTCAGCTAAACGTTGCAGAAGTGTCAAGATTTCTGCTTCACTCAACGGATTTAGGCGAATTACTGGCCCTAAATGTTCCTGAACATTAGCTTGTGCAACAAAACGGCTTTCTTTTGTGCGTCTTTGCCAAGCTTGGTCTGCAAAAAGTCCCCGCTTGGGGTCTTCTAAAAATTTAGTTGTTCCACCAACAACAATACCAAGATGTTCTGCTTTACATTGCATGGTGTCGTTAAACATTGCCAGGAGTCGATTATAGTTCTTTTCCCGCGTGACTGTAGTAGATATTTGATATAAATGTACGGCTTCGTCTACTAAAATTAATAGTCCTTTATAACCAATTTCAGCGACAAATTTCGCAAACAGTTTTATATAGTCATACCAACTATCATCATCAATAATCACGCGCACTCCTAAAGCTGCTTTCGCCTCAACTTTAGTCGTAAATTCTCCCCGCAACCAGCGCATTGCCGCATTTTTTAAATTATCATCATCCATTCGGTAGCCACGCCAATAAGCGATAATCACGCTACCAAAATCAAAACCATGAACTAAATCTTCAATATACTGAACTACTTCCCTAATTTTCGATTCAACCTTGTCATCAAAACCATCGTCATTCGGACGCATTTCAGTTTCTTTAACAACTTCTTGTTGAATTTTATTAATCCATCCTTCTAAAATTGAGACTAAAGCACCACCATCAGGACGAGTTTTTGTAGCTAGGTGGCTCATTAATTCTCGATAGGTAGCTACACCTTCATTGCTGCTTCCAGCTAATCGGCGTTCAGGGGATAAATCAGCATCAGCTACTACAAAACCTTGCTCCATAGCGCGGTTGCGGATTAGTTGCAATAAAAAACTTTTCCCGGAACCGTAATTACCAATTATGAAGCGAAATGCTGCTACACCTTCTGCAATATCATCGAGATTTTGTAATAGGCTTTTGAGTTCTTTTTCTCGACCTACTGCTATATATTCAACTCCCACTCTTGGTACTACCCCCGCACCAAGGGAATTGATTAAAGCAGTGGAGATTTTTTTCGAGATTCTGAGCTTTGCCATGTATTAAACTTCACTTTATTTTAAACGCAGAAGCACGCAGTAAATAGGTAAGGTATATATTCACCTTAATACTAATCTGACGACGGCAATAATAATTTAATTTGACGAAGTATGTCTAGCTATGAGGCTTTCATGCATTGCAATCATTTTTCGGACATGGGTAATATGCTCAGGGTAAACTTCTAGGCTTTCCGAATCTGTATTAATTATTAATTCACCAATAGTATCATTTGCTCGTTCATTTATAGAATCGATTAAAAGATTTGGCATAGTAATGTTTGCTTCGGCAATTTTTTTAATAGCAGCTTTGGAATTCTCTTGTTCGACTATAGCTTTTAATACTTCTAATTCGTATCCTGGGAGATTTTCTAAAAAATCAGTCCATTCTTTAGGTAGATTCTCTGATGTCTTAACTTCCGAACTCTCTATGACTGTTGTATTTTCTATTATTTCAGAAAAGGGAAACAATTCAGTATCATCTTCTTTGGAATTATCAGCTAAAGGTTCGGAATTGAATGTATCTATTTGTTGGAGTAGTTCCCACACTTGATTTTGCAATGAATCGCGTTCTTCTTGCAATAATGAAACTTGACTTTGCAACTGCTGTAATTCGGCTTTTTGTTCTGCGAGTTGAGTTTGTGAAGAATTTAGGATAGCTTGGATATTTTCTCTTTCGGCTTTTGTCGCTACTAGCAATTGATTTTGTTGGGTTGTCTCAACTTCTAGTTCTTGAATTGTAATCCTCAGTTCGTATAGTTTTTCTTCTAATTGGGGTTTTAGTCTGCCTAAAAGAGTTAAATTGCTTTCAATTTCTTGTTTCTCCTGCTGGAGTTCGGAAATTTTACTTTGTAAATGGGTAATTTCACTGCGAGATACATTACAATTAGACTCTAAACGACGTTTTTCTGCCGTCATAACAGAAAAAGCATTGTTCAGTTCTGTTTGAGTCTTCTGCAAATTATTAATTTCAGTTTGCAGAATATTAATTTCGGCTTCTAACTGCTTTTTTTGACCCGCAAATGTTCTTAACTCTCGATGTATACTATCCCTTTGGTTACGGCTTTCTGTTACTTGGTTTTGCAGTTGTTGTGACTCTGCATATAATAAATTATGATGTTCTTCGATTTGATTAATTTCTCTGACGACACGAGCCTTCAAACCCTCCATTTCTTTTATTCGTTTGCGGAGAGAACCTACAACAAACACTTCATAATTTCTGCGTCGCTTATCTACGAATAATGCTGCTGTATAGATAGTAACGGCAGTAATTAAACCTGTGAGAAAGGCTTTATTAAAATCCCAGTTTGGAACAAGGCTAAGGCCAAAACTCACACTAAAGGCAACTATGCCTAAGATAAATCGATTGCTGATCGTTACTGATTGCATATTGCTAGTTTTTAGCGTAGTTAAGTTATCAGAATAATTAATCATTCTAATCCGTAATACTCACCGAAGACGAGAAGCAATCTACGTAATTGGTAATACTCGCCAAAGGCGATAAGCAAGCTACATAATTGGTAATTTGTAATTAGAATACGCAGATTGTTCTGTTTGGTTAAATAAGGCATTTTTCCAAAATTTGTATCATAGTAGTTCTGAAATATCTAGTTTTAGTTACTGGTGCATAATATTGTTATGTAACTAACAAAAAGCTACAATTATCAATAAATTAATTTTAATCTGAAGTGTTAGATGTATTGGTATTTGCATGAAAAAGTCTTAAATCTGCTTTTAAAAAATCAACAAACTGCCGTGCTGTGCGTCCAGAACGACCATTGTGGCGAGTTGCCCATTGTAATGCTTGAAATTCCAAATCTTTTTGGGTAATATTAATTTCAGCTTGTGCCGCTAGATGTTGTACAATCTTCAAATAAGTTTTTTGATCGGCTGGTTCAAAAGTCAAGGTTAAACCAAAGCGATCGCTAAACGAAAGCTTCTCTTGCATCGTATCCCAGGCATGGATTTCCTCGTTATCCTTGGGGGTAGGTCTATCCACAAAAAACTCCCGAATTAGGTGGCGGCGATTGGAAGTAGCATACACAACTACATTTTGCGGCCGCGCGGTTAAATTACCTTCTAAAACTACCTTAAGCGCTTTAAAGGCATCATCATCTTCTTCAAAGGAAAGATCATCGACAAAGATGATAAATTTTTGTGACACTCCCCGTAAATGTTCCACAATTTCTGGTAAGTCTTTTAAATCAGATTTTGCTACTTCCAACAAGCGGAGGCTGCGATGACTATATTCATTTAACAAAGATTTCACCAAGGAAGATTTACCAGAACCCCGACTCCCGTAAAGTAATACATGTAGTGCCATCTCTCCTGATAATAAAAACTCTGTATTTTTTAGCAAAGCATCTCTTTGAGACTCGTAACCTACAAGCGCACTCAGCTTAACAGGATCAGAATACCGAATACCGAGAAACTGCCCAGATTGCCAGCGTAAAGCGCGATATTCTGCAAATAAACCAGAGCCACATTGTCGATAATAAGCTGCTAATTCTTCTACAGCATCACCCCAATTGTCTAACTGTTGTAGATGCGTAGCGAACTTTGTCTCTACTCCTACCAATTCTTGCTCTTTATACCACACTACTGGTGAAATCGGCATATGAGCTGCGCCTTGTATCCACTCACTTAAAGAAGCGCTGCTACATTCATAAAGACTTTGCAATATTTGTAAATCATGCTTAACTGCTGTTACTAAAGCTGGGGGCAAATCTTTAAATTCTCGCACTTCAGCCAGCCTTGTAAAAGGATTCCTAGACAAAAGAAGTTGAGTAATTAAATAGTCTTCCCAGTTTTCATTTCTAGCAGCCAAAGCGTGGAAGTAACTACCGTAGGCTTGGAGACAACCCCGTGCATCGGCATCAGTGTAACGTATAGCTTGCAACAGTTCCAGAAACGCCATCCCCACTTCGCCTTGGAGAACAGACTGGTACAGTAAAAGTGAGGCTGCTTGGCGTTGGAGATATTGAACCTTTGTATATGAGGAAGTACTTGCCATTGGCATCGCTTGATTATCCATCAATTAACTGTGTGATATAGCTAAATAGCTATGGTAAATTGTCTGCTGACCTTGGCAGTAAAGTCAAAATCTACAGATGTTTTAACAATGAATCTAAGTGTAATTGCTGCTTTCGCCTACGGCATATTAGCGATCGCAGGGGGCATTATTGGCTACATTCAGGCTACAAGTAAGGTTTCACTCATCAGTGGTAGCATTAGTGGTTTATTACTAATACTTGCCGCTTACTTTCAACTCCAAGGGCAAACCTGGGGTGCGATTTTAGCAGTGTTAGTTACTGGTGTTTTAGTAGTCGTCTTTGCAGTGAGACTGGCTAAAACACGCAAGTTTATGCCGGCGGGATTAATGACAATTTTGGGTATCTTGGCTTTGGGGGTGATGGTGAGTCAAATGGTGGGGAATTGAGAGGTGAAATTTAAACGCAGAGGAACGCAAAGGGAAGCGCGGAGGTACGCAAAGTTGTCTTAGCACAAAATCTGGTCAATCACCCGGTTTGCCTGGGAAGCATAACCGCCGCCAAATAAATTGAAGTGATTCAAAATGTGATACAGGTTATAGAGCGTTTTTCTCTGCTCATAGCCTGCATCTAAAGGAAAGACTTCGTTGTAACCTTTGTAAAAAGCTGCGGGGAACCCACCAAATAATTCTGTCATGGCAATATCAACTTCGCGATCGCCAAAATAAGTTGCTGGATCAAAAATCACGGGTTCTCCTGAGTTAGTACACCCAGCATTTCCACCCCATAAATCGCCATGTACTAAGGAAGGTTGCACCTGATGCGTCAATAGTTCAGGGATTGCTGCTAGTAATTTTTCTTGCTGAGGGAAATTCCCTCCTCGTCGCCTTGCCAACTGAAATTGATAACCCAGGCGATGTTTAATATAAAATTCCGTCCAGTCTGCTGTCCAAGTATTGATTTGGGGCGTGGAACCAATGGTATTGTTAATTTTCCAACCAAAACCTTGACTGCTGCTAGCTTGATGCATCGCCGCCAACTTGCGCCCCATCTCTTCCCACGAATTGCTGTTACCGCTACCAAGTTCTAACCATTCCAGCACAATGTAGCTAGAATTCTCAGCTACACCCCAACAAATAGGATTTGGGACGCGAATACTAGCTGTGGCTAGCATTTCCTTTAAACCCAATGCCTCAGCCTCAAACATCGCAACTTGGGATGCTTGGTTAATCTTAAGGAAGTAGATTATCTCACCATTGGAAATAGCATTACCTTGGTTGATGCATCCGCCACCAACCGATCGCCGTTGCTGACTCTGAAATTTTTCACCAGTCACCTGGCTAATATGGGTGTCGATTTGAGTCCACATGATTAAATTGGGGAGTGGGGAGCAGGGGACAAGGGGACAAGGGGACAAGGGGTGAGAACTTGAAACAAGTCTTTCCCCTTGTCCCCAATTCTCCTTGTCCCCAAGTCCTCTTCCCAATTCCCCATTGCCCATTTTTAATTTACGGCTTAACGACAACTACACCATAAGCATCTGGGGAAAGATACTCTTTGGCTGCTTGCATTAAATCAGTTGCATCTTGGCTCTGAATATAATTTGGGTAGTTAAAGGCGGGTTCTAAATCTCCCACCAAAGACTGATAATAACCATACAACCCAGAGCGATCGCTTGGTGTTTCATTGCCAAAAATAAATCTGTTCGCTACTCGCCGCCGCACACGGGCAATTTCTGATTCTGTGACTAACTCGGTTTGGACTATGCGAATATGTTGAGCGATCGCATCTTCTACTTCAGCTAAATTTTCCACTGCACATTTAGCTGAAATATAAAATGTCCCTTGCAGCTGATTGCTCATATTGCTTACAGAAATTGAAGAAACTAATCCTCGTTCTTCTCGTAAATCCCTCACCAGCCTTGATGTTCGTCCGTGTCCCAAAATTCCTGCTAAAACATCTAGTCCATAGGTGCAATCTAACTGAACCATTCCTGGAACCCGCCAAACCATCACTAGCCTTGCTTGCTGGAGACTTTCATCTATGAATTCTCGACGGACAATTTCTGTAAATGGTGGCTCAGGATGTAGTAGGGAGTGGGGAGTGGGGAGTGGGGAGTGGGAAGTTTTAGTGAGTTTTGTAAATCCTTCAGCTACGGTTGCAATTATTTCTTCCACGGGCAAATTGCCCACAGCTACAGCAGTAATTGACTGGGGTTGATACCAACTAGTATGAAAATCCCGCATCTGCTGGGGTTTAAGTTCGGCAATCACCGATTCTGGCCCTAATACCGCACGACGATAAGGTAGCTCAGTATATGCTGTTTCCATCGCCCGTCGAAATATCCGCCGTTGGGGATTATCCTCTGAACGCCTAATTTCTTCTAAAACGACTAATCGCTCGCGTTCAAAAGCATCATCAGGAATATTAGCATTTGTTACTACATCTATTTGTAGTGGAGCAAGCTCGGCAAAATCTTTGGGAGCAGTGGTTATATAGTAATGAGTATAGTCTTGACTAGTTGCGGCATTGGTAACAGCACCCCGTTCTTCAATTCGCCGTTCAAATTCGCCGCTAGCCAGTCGTTCTGTTCCCTTAAAAATCATGTGCTCTAAGAAGTGAGCTATGCCATTAATGGCATCAGATTCTACGGCTGAACCAACTTTAATCCATAAGTTGAGGTTTACAGCTTCAACTGGCATCTGCTCCGCTATGATTGTCAAACCATTGGGTAACTGATGCAGGGTTGGGCTATTAAGACGAGGAAGTTTCCGCAGGGTTGAAGTCATTGCTACTTGTGTGAGGAGCTATATTACCCCTTTATCTTATCCGTGACGAAGAGAGAGGGGAGTAGGGGGCAGGGAGCAGGGGGCAGGGGGAAAAAGAGTTTGAGCGTTGTTTACTTTTCTTTACGCAGTATCAACAAATGCAAACCCCGAATCAACAAATGCGAACCCTAAATCAACAAATGCGAACCCCGAATCAACAAATGCGAACCCCGAATCAACAAATGCGAACCCCGAATCAACAAATGCGAACCCCGAATCAACAAATGCGAACCCCGAATCAACAAATGCGAACCCCGAATCAACAAATGTGAACCCCGAATCAACAAATGTGAACCCCGAATCAACAAATGCGTTGGCGTAGCCCGCCGCAGGCATCGCCAAAATAACGTTAGAAAGGGGAAACTAAAACATCTAATTCCCTCCCCTTTATAAGGGGAGGGTTAGGGAGGGGTAATTCAATAATCTGCGTGTACACCGTAGCCGACTCAGAGAGGGACAGACTTTAACTTTAATTCAAAACAGGGAGAGGTTCGTTGGACTAACGAGAGTAAGGATGATTGAAGGTTTCCCAAGCAGCTTTGGCTGCTTTTTGCAGGCGAAAGCTGAAGTCTACGAAGTCTTTCATCATTAAATGCCAGTTTCTCTCAGCTTCATCCTGAATTATCGCCCAAGAGTCTTCTAAGCGATCGCGTTCTATCAGTTTCCTTCCTTCAATCAATTCCCGTGCTTGTCGCACAGCTTTCAAATAGGTTTCACGCGTGAGAGTACCTGCTGACTCTGCTTGGCTGCGTCTTTCTAGTGCCTCAATCAGCGCTTTGGTTTCGCGCTTCACTTCATCACTTTCACCAGCCATTTCGGTTTCTACTAATTTGTCAGTTTGAGGACTAATTTCTACAATTACTATGGATTCGCTAGATTCAATTATTCCGGTTCCAAAGGAGTCGATATTGTTAGCATTCATAATTAAAACATCCTTAATTGCAAAGCTTACTATCCGATGAAAACTGCACCCTATACTGTTAGTCATTATTCATTATAAATTTCACAAATGACTAATGACTAATGACTAATTAATAAGTTGTGATTGGCAGTTGTTGCTCTAGTTTCAGTAATACTGCAACTCGCTCCTCAGTAGCAGGGTGACTGGAGAACAAGTTACCCATAAACTGCCCAGAGATAGGATTGATAATTAATAACGGTTCATAAGCTGGATTAGCATTTAAAGGCATCTGTTTTGCTGAGGCTTCTAACCGTTGCAGTGCCCTGGCTAAGGCGCGGGGATTACCAGTTAATCTAGCTGAACCTGCATCAGCAGAAAATTCTCGTGTGCGCGAAATTCCTAACTGAATAATCGTCGCAGCCAATGGCGCAAGCATTACTGTTAATAAGACTCCCAAAGGATTTGCACCTCTGTTGTCATCTCGTGAACCACCGCCAAACCATAAGCTGTAACTAACCATTTGCCCTAGGAATGAAATTGCACCAGCAACAGTAGCAGTAACAGCTTGTGTGAGGGTATCACGATTAATAATGTGGGTGAGTTCGTGGGCGATAACGCCTTCGAGTTCGTCCTCTGGCAATATCTTCAAAATGCCTTCAGTGACAACAACAGCAGCGTGTTCTGGATCGCGTGCTGTAGCGAAGGCATTAGCACCTTGACTAGAGACAATGTAAACTCTAGGCATGGGAATATTAGCGCGTTCGCTTAATCTTTGCACCATCCGATAAAGTCCCGGTGCTTCCCCTTCACTTACAGGCTGGGCGCGGTATGCTGCCAGGGCAATCTTATCTGATTGATACCAAGAAAACAGGTTTGTTACTGCTGCCAAGGCAATTCCGATAATTAAGCCACCAGAACCGCCAATTACCCAGTAACTAATTGCGATCAAAAGACCACTTAGCGCAGCTAGCAAAACAGCCGTTTTCAATTGATTTGTCATATTTTCGCTCTCCTGCTAATGCTGTATTATTTTTCTCTTAAACAGCATTCATTAAGCTACATTTTGATTCTATCCAGCTAAACTTAGATATATGGTACAGAAAACCTATCAGATAAGTACGGTTTTCCTACTTAACTTTTATAAATAATAATTATAGTTGTTTTTAATACTTGTTGTCTTAGTAAAAAGTTTTATCTTTATAGATATCATAAACGCATCTATCTATAGAAATAAATTGTTTATTCAGGTAGAAATTACAAGTATGAAAAAGCAATACAAAAGTCAAAATGGTATTGTTGAATTAATTAAATAGTATTTATGGCGATGGAGCTCGCCAAAACCGCCTTTCCAGTACAGGTTAGTTAAATTCATGACTGGAAGGCTGATGGCTCCTACTTTCTTCGCTGACTGCGGGAGAGTAGGGCTTGGCTAAATGCATTACCTGACTCTCCTGTAGAAAGTATCTGTCTACAAATCGCGCCTCAAGGAGTTATGGAATGCTAGCCAGTGTATTGTGGATTTTAATGATGGGCTTTTTTGTCGGTCAACTTGCCCGTCGTTTAGGCGCTCCGCCTTTAATTGGCATGATTTTAGTGGGGATTATTCTTGGTCCTCAAGTTCGGAATGTTATCAGTTCAGATGTGCTGGGTGCTGCTGATGAGTTAAGAACTTTGGCGGTAATGATTATTTTAATGAAAGCCGGACTGGGTTTAGATAGAGAAAAGCTAGCTCAACAGGGAACTGTGGCCCTACGTTTGGGATTTTTGCCAGCAGCAACAGAAGCGATCGCGATCGCTCTTACCGCTATGATAATTTTTAAATTTGACTTTCCCACTGGGTTACTGTTGGGCTGTGTGATTGGCGCGGAATCTCCGGCTGTAATTGTCCCAGGAATGCTCAGGCTGAAAAGTTTAGGCTGGGGTGTCACTAAAGGAATTCCCGATGCAATTTTAACTGGTAGTGCTTTATCTAATGTGCTGCTATTGCTAGTGTTTAGCCTACTACTAAGTTTATTAGGTGACGGAGGTGTTGAGCAGATTGTCCTACCTGGGGGATTCACTTTGACTGCTCTCCAACTGCTGCCGTTCCAAATTATTATGCAAATATTGCTGGGAGTATTGTTTGGCTATCTAGCAGCTCGTTTGTTAGTTTCAGTATTAACCAAACAAAACTGGACTCAGAATGCTGTTCAAGATACTGTAATTGCTGCCAGTTTAGCTTTATTCCTGGTAATTAGCGCTCATGCATTGCCTTACTTTTCTGGTTATTTAGCAGCAATGGCTATGGGCTTTTTTTTAATTGAATTAGATGCTCCCCTAGCACGAAGATTACGGGGTGGATTTGACAGTTTATGGATAGTAGCTGAGATTTTTTTGTTTGTCTTATTAGGGGCAACTATTCAACTGCAAGTGTTAGAAAAGGTTCTGTTACCTGGCATTTTAATTCTAGTAACTGGTTTACTAATTGGTCGAATTTTGGGCTGGTATCTCTCAACTTTGGGTAGTAATTGGAATTGGCGAGAAAAATTATTTTTGCTTCCAGGAAACTCAGCAAAAGCTACAGTCCAAGCTGCCATTGGAGCAATACCCCTCTCCCAAGGAATTGCCGGGGGTGAGATAATTTTAGCGATCGCAGCTCTTTCAATTTTAATCACTGCACCCTTAGGAGCTTGGGCAACCATGACTTTTGCCCCTAAATTGCTCACTAAAGGCGAAGTTGACCCCACCAAAGTCACAGTTGCTACTCCTACCTTGTTCCTAGCAGCAGTGGATACATCGGGTTTAGCCATAGAAGTTTTAACAAAAGTCGCAGATTTAGCACGCCGCAGTAATGGAGAAGCGATCGTCTTGCATGTAGTTAACACCTCAAATCAGCAAGATATCCAACAAATAAAAGAACAAACCAAACAGTTATTATCTGATATTAGATATGAGTTTGTGACTGTTACAGGCGCTATACCAGAAGAAATTATTCGCATTGCTCAAGAGTATTGTGTCACTGCGATCGTTATGGGAAAACGCGGGCATCAACCTTGGGAGCAAGTATTAATTGGCTCAGTCTCACAAGCAGTTTTAGAAGCTAGTCCCATACCTGTTATTGTGCTGGAAAACCGTAACTTGGGTTGAGTAAATACTCTGCTGTATATTTAGAAGAAGGGATGACTTTGGCTAATTATGGGCAACCAAAAATTGATTTACCCGATGATACTAAAGAAGGAGGAAGTAATTCTCAGGAATAGTTTTTTGATGTAATTAATAAATTATTGGTAAAGTGTGTAGTTTACCGCCGTAGGCATCGCATAAACCTCGTCTAACTTGAGAACTATAGTTTTTTACCAAAGTTTTGCTATTGTTTACTAGCCTGCGGGAACGCTAAGAGCGAATGTTGCAATGACACAACAGAATAATTCAAAACTCCAGGTTTCAACATGGACGAGGTTTAGTTAGAGTAGTGATGTATGCGCGATCGCTATTGTATAAAAAAGTTATTAAGCGATAAGAGGTTTGACAAATGAAGAATCATGGATTTGGCAAACTAGTTACCTTTCTAAATCAATTGGAACAAGAGAAAATTAGTTATACCTTAGCCCATAATCGGGATGAAACCATTATGGTGAATGTGGCGGTGGCTGCTGAACGATGGGAAGTGGAATTTTTTGAGGATGGTTTGGTTGAGGTAGAAAGATTTGTTAGTAGTGGAGAGATTAATGGGGAAGAGGTTTTTAGTGAGTTATTTGCTATGTATTCAGAGCCAGAAACTAATTCTGCCAGACATACCCAAAATGCTAATTTGGCAAGTACGACGTGAAGGCGATCGCGCTTTATCTACCCTGTAAAATCGAACCTTTAATTTAACTGCTCATCTCAAGGCTAATCATTATTTGTATACGTGATTGCTGGGTCACGAAGTTCGTATCCTAATATGGCAGAGTAGAGACGGCGTATAACGTTTTCAATTTTATAACTTTTATCCTGTAAATCTGGATAGAAAGCTCCTTCATGTAAAATCTTGCTGCGGATTGTATAAGCTTCTTCCAAAATTTCTAATGCAATTTTGTCCCCAGTTAAATGAGTTATAATAAGGTGTTTAATAGCGTGTGAGACAGATTCGCGTGTTAGATTCCTGATGCTCCCTTCGAGTGATCGCTTTATATCATCAGGTAAATCCAGTGAATCTTGCACCTTATTTAAGGTATCTTTTACAATTTTTTTTAAATCTGGATATTCAAATTTTTTCTGTTCAGCTAATGGCTCAAGTGCTGATACAAGACCAATAAATTTTGCACGTTCTGTTGCCTCTAAACGAGCTGCGGCAAAAAGCTCCATTGAGACGAGTAGCCGTTTATTATTAATTGGGATATTAGAAGTGAAACTTTGCTCCAGTACTTCAACAACTAGGCTTGCTCCACTAGTGAAAGACAACGCAAAATAAGATGACATCCCTTCGTGTGAAGTCCGATCATATACTACACATGGCAGTGGAGTGTGATATTCTAACCGTAGTGGACATCTCAATGAGACTGCTGCCCACAAAACTGACATCGCAAACTTTAAACCAGCCTCCTCTGCTTCGCTAGCAGTAGCAAAACCTTCTAAATAGGCTGTAAATTTCTGAAATTCAAACTTCTTGTTTTGCCGAGGAATGAGACGAACTATCAGCTCATTACCCAAAATGAGACAACTTTCTCCATCAAAACCAAACTGACTGTCGCCACCAAGAATAATATCAACCTTTGAGCCATAGGGTCTGAGTTTAGGTTTATCTGCTATTTCGTATCTTGTCTTTGGTAAATGATTATTTGGCATTTGCTAATCTTACTCCTCTAAGTATCGATCGTTAGGTAACTTTAACTATAACCTCTAAGATATCCAAAACTGATGCCCAACAAACCTACACCTTAAACTTTTCCGTATTTTTCTGAACTGTTTAACTCGCCATTTTTTTCACTATTTTCCTAAATAGGATCGCAAATTCAAGCAGATTTGTTGCTACTGCATATATTGCCATAATTGCAATTTCCACATTTGGCAGTAACTCACAATGAGCGATGCCTAATTAATCATTTACTAAATCATCGCTTCTAATTCTTCCAAAGCTTGAAAACTTCCTACTTGCCAACTACGTTCCACGGCAGCAGGGATAATCTGAGTAATAGCTATATCCTCAAAATTAGGACTGGTATTAGATTTTATGTATTTGCCATCTCTCAACAAATAAATAGAAAGGTTTCCACTGTCGTAAACCCATAATTCTGGGACTCCAATGGCTTCATAAGCATCAAGAGTAGTTTTTGATGTAACATCAGTTTCAATCGCTAAATCTGGCGGCGGATCATCAGCTTGCAAGCGACGATGGCCAATCATTTGTTGATAATTTTGAATATAAAAGCAAGCATCAGGTTCAACTCCTGCTACACCTTGCCGTTTAAAAGTAGTGGAACCAAAAGGTTGGTATCTGATATTTTTAGCCTTCAACAATATTTTGACAATATCAGAAATTAAATCTTTGGGAATTTCATGTTCTGGTAAAGGAGCCATAATTTCTAAAGCACCCTGGCTGTAGGCAATTCGTGTAGTTCTTTTTTCTCCCAATTCTTGTAAAATAGATTCAAATTCTTCCCAGCTAACATCTGGAATTGTCACTGTGCTACCAGGTGCTAATTGCATCTGGCTAACAGGTTTGAAAACGGGGATAGCAGCAGTCATAACCAGAATATGAGTAAGCTGAGTTAAATTAATTATCTATCAGGTTGCGGTGGATAATCTAGCCCACCGTAACCTTTAGATTAATAGAATGACTTTAACAAAATCGATCGCTCTACACCTTAAACTTCTCGGTAATCCGCTTCATCGCCTCTTCGACATTCTCCCGGCTGTTAAACGCCGAAATGCGGAAGTAACCTTCACCCGCAGCACCAAAGCCAGAACCAGGTGTCCCCACAACGTTGACAGTTTGCAGTAACTTATCAAAGAATTCCCAACTGGATAAACTATTAGGAGTTTTCACCCAGACGTAAGGTGCATTCACGCCTCCATAAACTGACAATCCGGCGGCTGTGAGTTTTTCGCGGATAATTTTGGCGTTTTCTAGATAGAAACTAACCAATCCTTTGATTTGTGCCTGTCCTTCTTCAGAGTAAACTGCTTCGGCTCCTCGTTGGACGATGTAAGAAACGCCATTAAATTTGGTAGACTGGCGGCGATTCCAGAGTTTCCATAGTTCCACATCGGAACCATCGGCAGCTTTTGCTGTGAGTGTCTTCGGTACTACAGTTAACGCGCAACGAGTTCCTGTAAAACCTGCATTCTTGGAAAAAGACCGAAATTCGATCGCAACTTCTCTTGCACCTTCAATTTCATAAATTGAGTGGGGAATTGAAGGATTGGTAATATAAGCTTCGTAGGCTGCATCAAAGAAAATAATCGAGTTATTAGCTTTGGCATAGTCTACCCATGCCTTTAAATATTCCTTGGTAGCAGTTGCGCCAGTGGGGTTATTGGGAAAGCAGAGATAAATTAAATCGACTTTCTTTGAGGGAATTTCGGCGGTGAAGTTGTTATCAGCCGTAATTGGCAGATAAACTAAACCCTCAAACTCGCCTTTGTCGTTGGCATCCCCAGTATTTCCCACCATAACGTTAGTATCTACATATACGGGATAAACGGGGTCAGTAACGGCAATTATGTTGTCATGTCCAAAAATTTCCAGAATATTACCGGTGTCGCACTTGGAACCATCGGAGATAAAGATTTCGGAAGCATCTATATCGGCTCCCCGTGCTTGGAAATCTTGAGTTGCAATTTTCTCCCGTAACCAAGCGTAGCCTTGCTCTGGCCCGTAGCCTTTGAAGGTATTGCGATCGCCCATTTCTTCCACAGCTTTAATCATCGCTGTGCGGCAAGCCTCCGGCAGAGGTTCGGTAACATCGCCAATGCCCAAGCGGATGATTTTAGCATCAGGATTCGCTTCTGCAAAGGCATTCACCCGCCGAGCAATTTCTGGAAACAGATAACCCGCTTTCAGTTTCAGGTAGTTGTTGTTAATAGTTGCCATGTGTAAATATGAAAAACGCCCTAAAATAGCTTACTGCTAATTTATGAGGGCGGGGAGTGGGGAGTGGGGATGAGGGAGATGGGGAGGCAGGGGGGACAAGGGGACAAGGGGACAAGGGGACAAGGGGACAAGGGGACAAGGGGACAAGGGGACAAGAGGTGAAAAATTGAAACAAGTCTTTCCCCTTGTCCCCAATTCTCCTTGTCCCCAAGTCCTATTCCCCATGCCCAATGCCCAACTAGACATTTACTGGCTGTTTATTCTCGGCTGAATAACTGTTGCTATCGCTAATTACAAACTCCGTGAGCGACTCTTTTCCTGTAATCAATCTTGCTCCGCGATTACGGGTGAAATAGTTCCATGCCCACTGAATGATTACTACTAATTTGTTGTCAAATTCAATTAAGAAGTAGATGTGAATCACTAGCCAAAACAGCCATGCAAAGAAACCTTTTAGCTTCATAAAGCCCAAATCTACCACAGCAGAATTGTGTCCAATCATCGCTAAACTACCATGATCGGTATAAGCAAAGGGTGGCAAATTTTTACCTGCAAGTCGCTGTTGGACTAATGTTGCTACATATTCACCTTCTTGCTTCGCTACAGGTGCAACACCAGGTAGGGGTTTACCATTTTGATGAGAAAAATTTGCTAAGTCGCCAACTACAAAAATATTGGGATGTCCCTTAATACTCAAGTCAGGTTCGACGATAATCCGTCCAGCGCGATCGCACTCAGCACCTGTGCGTTCTGCTAGCACTTTTCCCATTGCTGATGCTTTTACACCTGCTGCCCATAATACCGTTTTTGAGGCAATTTCTTTAACTTCTTCGCCTTGTTTGAGGGTAACAGTATCATTTTCAATATTCGTTACGAGTGTTTTTGTCTGCACAACCACCCCCAAGCGCGTCAGGGATGCTTCCGCTTCTTGTGATAACTCTGGTGCAAAAGGTGGCAGAATCCGATCCAAACCTTCTAATAACAAAATCTTGGCTTCTGAGGTGTCGATGTTACGGAAATCTTCTTTGAGGGTTTGATTTGCCAATTCTGCGATCGCACCCGCTAACTCTACACCAGTTGGACCACCACCAACAATTACAAAGGTTAGCCAAGCCCGGCGTTTTACTGGATCTGTTTCTTTTTCTGCGGCTTCAAACGCTGTAAAAATCCGGCGACGCATTTCTATGGCATCTTCTACTGTTTTCAAGCCGGGGGCAAATTCTTCCCAGTTATCTTTGCCAAAGTAGGAATGCTTGGCTCCTGTAGCGACAATTAACGTGTCGTAAGCTATTGCTTCGTCGCCTACAGTCACTTGTTTTGCTTCTGGATCAATATTATTCACCTCTCCCAGCAGCACTTTCGTATTCTTGCTCTTGCTTAGTACAGAACGCAACGGTGAGGAGATATCAGCAGGAGATAGCGCACCTGTTGCGACTTGGTATAAGAGGGGTTGAAATAGATGAAAGTTACGTTTATCAATCAGAGTAACGTTTACCGCCGCCTTAGCAAGTGTTTTAGCCGCATAAAGTCCACCAAAACCACCGCCAACAATAACTACTTGATGAGGTGGATTATTGTCAAGTGAATTTACCATAAGAAATATTATCGGGTATTCCAACTATTGTAACTATTCTTAACAAATTTGTATCAAAATTGTCATCATATATTTTGTATTCCTGTTTACATTTGATGAAGTATTAAAGTAATCAAAACTACAAGACAAACAGAACTTTTCAATATGGAGGTGCAGATAATTAAGAGTTGGGAATATTTGAATCGCTTTCTGCTTGTGTAAATTTATCAAGGGTAGATGTAAGGTTTATGCAAGTTCACTCAGAACCAGTTGATTCTGGTGTTTGTGTCAAACGTGGTGAATGAGTTCGCCGCCAACGGGTAAAGCCATAAACAAGAGCAGCAAAAATTAACAAATAGGGACTATAAACAATTAACCAAATACCCAGCTTGAGTAAGCCAACAGAAAATGAACTAAGGGAGTGAGTAGATTTGTTCCAAGTTTCTTGAACTTGCAAACCAAAGGCAGGTTGTGAACTGGTGCTAGAAACTGCTGCTTGTAAATTGAGCGTAATAGTGGAATAAGTAACTTGATTTTGTAAGCTTTTTAGTTGGGCATTAATTTGTTCTATCGTTTGTCGGACATTACTCAGTTCTTGGGCAACACTAAGCACATCTCTAACAGAACCTGCCCGATCCATAATTTTTTGTAAATTGGCTTCCGTTTTTTGCAAATTGGTTAATCTAGCTTGGTAATCCACAAGGCGATCGCCCACATCTTCGGCAGTGATATTACGACTTTCAACAGTGCCCAATTTAGCTAGCTCTTCTAAGGTAGGTTCTAGTAGGTTCTCTGGTATCCGCAATTGTATTGTTGCTGTGTGGCGCGGGTTGTCGGTTTTGGGTTGTTGTTGTTTCAACCCAATCAAATCGCCTTGCTGTTTATTGATAATTTGCGAAACAGCATCAATAGTCTGCTCTACAGAGTTGACAGTCAAAGATATTGCTGCCTTTTTTATCAGTTGGGGACGAGAACGGGCTATTGGTGCAGCTTCCGTCTTTTGGGAAAGAAGACTGCCTTCATTAGCAGGTAGTTGATTTACCGCGCCATCGCCTGCCATTGGAGCTGCCATTGGAGGTAAAGCCTGATTTCCTGACTGATGGGAAGAGGCGCAACTGGTGAAAATCACCCCTCCTAATAATGCACTTATAAATAAAGCAGATGTGCGCGGTAATTTAGTCGAAGCGTACATAATCTACCTATAGATGGATGAAATTAATCCCAGTATTACTGAACTAAAACTCAAAGCCTGCATTGTTGCGATTTATGTAACAGGGTTTGTAATTAGTCCCCAATCCCTAGTCCCCGGTTCAAGGGAATAAAGTTCATTTGTGGTTACTCAATTTGAGGTACAATCTTAAGCCTGCCAATAAATGACGATGCTTGCTGACAGGAGATGCTTCTATGGCCCGGATGTATTATGACGAAGATGCCAATTTAGACCTTTTGGCTGGAAAAACTATTGCTATCATCGGCTATGGTTCTCAAGGTCATGCCCACGCTCTCAATCTCAAAGATAGTGGTTTGAATGTGATTGTGGGACTATATCCGGGTAGTAAGTCAGTCGCAAAAGCTGAAGCATCTGGGTTAACTGTGAAAAATGTTGCAGATGCGGCCAATGCTGCTGATTTCATCATGATTTTGTTACCTGATGAAGTCCAAAAAACGATTTACAAAAACGAGATTGAACCAAATCTTGAAGAAGGGAATGTGTTAGCCTTTGCCCACGGTTTCAATATTCACTTTGGGCAAGTTGTACCACCGGCTAACGTAGATGTGGTGATGGTAGCACCCAAAGGGCCAGGGCATTTAGTACGACGGACTTATGAACAGGGTGAAGGCGTACCAGCGTTGTTTGCAGTTTATCAAGATGCCAGTGGTCAGGCACGCGATCGCGCCATGTCTTATGCTAAAGGTATCGGTGGTACTCGCGCTGGTGTTCTCGAAACGACTTTCCGCGAAGAAACCGAAACAGATTTATTTGGTGAACAAGCGGTATTGTGCGGTGGTTTGAGTGCTTTAATTAAAGCCGGATTTGAAACTTTGGTAGAAGCTGGTTATCAACCAGAATTGGCTTATTTTGAATGTCTGCATGAAGTCAAGCTGATTGTTGACTTGGTTGTGGAAGGTGGTTTAGCCAAAATGCGCGATAGCATTTCTAACACAGCTGAATATGGCGATTATACCCGTGGTCCACGGATTGTTACCGAACAAACCAAAGCTGAAATGCAGAAAATTCTCAGCGAAATTCAATCTGGGCAATTTGCACGAGAATTTGTTCTAGAAAACCAAGCTGGTAAACCAGGATTTACCGCCATGCGTCGTAAAGAAGCTGAACACAAAATTGAGGAAGTCGGCAAAGATTTACGCGCTATGTTTAGCTGGTTGAAAAAAGTTTAAGCAAAACAGAAAGTAACCCGTAGGGGCACGGCATGACGTGCCCCTGAACCTTGCGATATAACGTTGTACTGCATCTGAGTGGGAACCGCTATCCAATTAATTTTTTCTCCCCCTGCTTCCCCTGCTTCCCCTGCTCCCCCTGCTTCCCCTGCTCCCCCTGCTCCCCCTGCTCCCCCTGCTCCCCCTGCTCCCCCTGCCTTCCAAAACGATTGATTATTTTTTAGTTGAAAGTCCCTTACCACCCCATTGTTCCGGGGCTACCTTTAAATGGCCCGACAATATCAGCAGTAATCCATCCACCATAGAAATCGCCAGGTTGAGACATAACTAGCTCATCATTTACATAGCAAGCATCCATTAAGCTAGGGTAAAAAGCATAGTATTCTTGAATCGTTACAAAATCAGGTGTGGGTTCCAAATATCGCCAAGCAGCGTTTTTTATATACTTTTCACCGATGCTGACATCATAATATTGACACTTACCTTTCCATTCACACCAAGTTTTTTTAGGTGTTTCAATCAGATATTCTAGTTTAATGTCTTCAGAAGGAAGGTAATAAACAGGAGGATGGCTAGTTTCTAAAACTCTTTTAGCTTTAGTTGTTTCTGCTAAAAGAATACCATTACAAATGATCCGAATTGATTTGTTGCTATCTTCTAAACGAGCCGGACGGGGATAATCCCAAACTGATTCTTGACCAGGTTTTGGTGGGATTGCATTTGGTATCATTCTCTGTAATCTCCTTTCAAATGTCTTGGGCAATTCTAAAACCCGAGTGTTGATAAAAGTAGGGACGAAACCAGTTGCGATAGGTTGGTAATGCCATTGAACCATTAGTAGCCCAAGAACCGCCGAGCATCATCTGATGTTTATCATCAAAAAAGGGTGCTGCTTGATCTTCGTAAAGCGGATGAGGTTGAAATCCTGGTAGGGCGTTGAATGTGTCTCCCAGCCATTCCCAGAGATTTCCTCTGAGATCATAAAGCCCAGAAGCACTGTTAGCTGGTTTAAACATTCCCACTGGGCTAGGGGAAATGAATTGTAAGTTGAGATTATAGTTAGTTGATAACTGGTAATCCTCAGAGATAAGTAAAGCTTGATTCCATTCAGCTTCAGTCATTAAGCGAATTTCTGGGCCTTGAAAACGACAAAATGCGATCGCTTCGTAGTAATTGACTTCTACAGGCCAGTCTAGGGGTAAGTCTAATTCGTCGAATATGGCTCGATAGCGATAACCATCCTGGAAGGGTATCCAGAATTTGGGATGTTGGACGTTGTAGAGTTGCTTCCAATCCCAAGATTCAGTATTCCAGTAGTCTGGATTGTTGTAGCCACCAGCTTGAACAAATTTCAGATATTCGCCGTTAGTGATGAGATATTGACTAGCTAAAAACGGTTTTACTTCAACAGTGCGATCGCCATATTCGCTATCCCAACCATAGGTAAGATCATCCTTGGGTTTTCCTAGTTTCACCACACCACCTGGAGTGGAGCGCATTTCATTGTTGGGAATCTTCGCATTGCTAGGTGCGTAATTCCAGCCTTGGGGACGTTTTAAGCGATCGGTAGGCAATTGACGCACCAGCATCGAAGAGGTTTCAAAGTGAATGCGACTATGTTCTATTCCCATCAGCAAAGCCCAGAAGGGATGCTGTTGATGAATCGGCAGATCCAGGGGAGTATTTTGAATAACTTTTGCGATCGCCTCTTGTGCCTTATCCCGATATTGCCAAACTTTTTCTACATCAGGCCAGCTAACCCCTTGCATAGCTGCTTCGAGTTCTGTTGGTGTTTGTGGATCAACTCCGATTTCAAATAGGGTTTCGTATTCTGAATTAATTCGAGCTTTGATTAAACCAACGGCAATTAACTTGTTGATAAAAAAAACGGCTGAATGACCAAGATAAAAAATTAGACGGTTTCTTAAAGGATCGGGGTTAAGATAAAAAGTTTCTTCCCCGACCAAACTTTTCATGAGTGTTTCTTCAAGTCGCCAAGAAGTCTCAAAGTAGTTGAGCAGGCTTTGTGAACTGCAATCATTGAGTCTGGGGACTTGACTTGATGTCAGTTTATTTATCGTTTGAACTAAAGCCATGATATTTTTAACAGAACATTCATCAGACAAATTACATAAACTAACACTTTTTATAAAAAAAAGTTTTGTTCATCATCTTTTGTCTTGTGTCGTTATGATCAGACAATCTGCTCAATTTGTAAATAGATAAAAGGTATAGTTTAAATTACTTTAATTACGGCTTGCCAAAATAATATAAATAATGTAATAACGTTGCTCAACAGGTATAGGCGACTTTAAAACATTTATTAACTGTCTTCTTGCTATCAAGTTAAGATTGCAACTAATTAGAGAAGCATACGGCGATGCCTTCACAGTAGGCATCGCGGATTTTAGATTTATATCTAAAATCCCAAATCGAGTTACCGATTCACCGCCGCTGCTTCCCTTGCTGCTGCTGCTTGATCTGGGTGGATACCTAAGCGGGTGAGATTAATCCGACCTTTGTTATCAATTTCGCGCACTTTGATAATCACTTCATCGCCCACCGCTACTTCATCCTCAACTTTGCCAACGCGGTAGTCAGCTAGTTGTGAGATGTGGATCATCCCTTCTTTTCCAGGCAGAAATTCCACAAACGCACCTATCGGTATAATTCGAGTGATGCGCCCTGCATAAACATCCCCTTCATGCAGCTTGCGAGTCATGCCTTGGATGATGTTTTTGGCTCTCTTGGCCTTGTTCTCATCCACAGCGGAAATCGTCACGGTGCCATCATCTTCGATGTCAATTTTTGCACCAGTTTCCTCCGTAATACCCTTAATAGTCTTGCCTCCAGGGCCGATGATCAGACCAATCATGTCTGAATCAATCTTAATTGTTAGCAGACGTGGGGCATAAGGTGAGGTTTCAGTTCGTGGCGTATCAATGCAGGCAAGCATTTTCTCCAGAATGTGCAACCGGGCTGTTTTAGCTTGGTGAACGGCTTGGGAAATAACGTCCAACGACAAACCGGAGATTTTCATATCCATTTGCAGGGCGGTAATTCCGGTATCTGTACCAGCAACTTTGAAGTCCATGTCGCCCAAAAAGTCTTCAATGCCCTGAATATCGGTGAGGATTCGCACTTCGTCCCCATCCTTAATCAGACCCATTGCTGCACCACTGACGGGTTTGAGAATTGGTACACCAGCATCCATCAGGGCGAGGGTGGAACCGCACACTGAACCCATTGAAGTGGAACCGTTGGAAGAAAGTACTTCCGATACGATGCGAATCACGTAGGGAAATTGTTCTTTTGACGGTAGCACAGGTAACAGCGCTCGCTCTGCTAATGCGCCGTGACCAATTTCGCGCCTTCCTGGGGCCCGCATTGGCTTGGTTTCCCCGACTGAGAACGGCGGGAAGTTGTAATGATGCAGATAACGCTTGTGCTGATCTAGCTGCATGTCATCGTTAAGGTTTTGAGCATCCCCAGGTGTACCCAGAGTACAAGTGGATAATACCTGAGTTAGTTCCCGGTTAAATAAACCGCTACCGTGGACTCGCTTTGGTAAAACATCAACTAAACAAGAAATGGGACGCACTTGATCGAGTTTACGACCATCAACGCGGACGTTATCTTCAATGATTTGTCGCCGCATGAAGTGTTTGGTAATATCTTTAAAAGTGTTACCAAGTGCCTTCTTATTTGCAGTTGCAGCAACTCGAATTGGGTCTTCTTCTGGCAGTTCGGTAATCGTCGCGGCAATTTCATCCTTGACGACATCTAAAGCTGCATCGCGTTCGGGTTTGGTGAAACTAAATTGAGACAGGATTTTCTTAATCTCACCGCTAGCGCGATCGCGGATATAATTTTCCAGAGTCTGGTCTACTTCTGGTGGTGCTTCTTGCACTATTACTAGGCCCAGTTCTGCGATTAAATCTTGCTGCGCTTTGATTAAGTCCCGCACTGCTTCATAACCAAAGTCAATCGCCTCGAGAATATCTCGCTCTGGCAACTGATTGGCCCCCGCCTCCACCATGATTACACCATGTGGTGAACCTGCTACTATCAGATCCAAGTCTCCAGCTTCAGTTTCTGCATAAGTGGGGTTAATAATGAAATCATCTCCCACTAAACCAACCCGCACTGCTGCCATTGGCCCATTAAAAGGAATCTGGGCAATCAGGGTAGCAATTGAAGCACCTGTAACTGCTAGCACATCGGGTGGAACTAACTCGTCCATCGACAGCGTTAAAGCAATAATTTGCAGGTCATCCCGTAGCCATGAAGGGAACAGGGGACGCATGGGACGGTCTATAAGACGACTGGTGAGAATTGTTTTTTCTGGTGGACGACCTTCGCGGCGCATAATCCCTCCGGGAATTCTACCAGCGGCATACAGCCTTTCTTCGTAATCTACTGTGAGTGGAAGAAAATCAATGCCTTCTCTGGCTTGCGATCGCGTAGCTGTCACTAAAACGGATGTGTCCCCTGATTCTATCAAAACCGACCCACCTGCTTGGGGAGCTAGCAAGCCTACCTTCAGCCGAATATCCCTTCCATCGAAGGATATTGACTTATCAACTTCTGCCATTCAGTTTTTTTTCCTTCTCTTTCGCTATTCTCTTTCTGTGGCAATCCTAACATTTATGTACTATGACTGGCTTCTGGTACATACAAAGATAACTGTTGACTGATGGCTGTTGACGGTTAACCGTCAACAGTTAATAAATCCAAGGTGCGATACATCATCAGTGCGTCTACTACTTCATCCTCTAGCTTGGCCGCACGCTCAATGCGCCCAATAATCTCAAATCCTAACGACTGCCAAAGGGTAATTGAAGGTATATTAGTTTCAAAGACCAAATTGAACATTACTGCTTCGTAGCCCAGGTTTGCTGCTATCAAGAGCATTGCCTCCCCCATGAACCGCCCAATCCCCTGACCGCGTAAGGCAGGTTGTACAATAAAACCAGCGTTGCAAATATGGCAACACCGACCGGGAAAGTTTGGTTTTAAATAAAACGCCCCTAATATTTCTTTTGGCTTGTGTGTACCATCCTGACCAGATGTCCTGACAACAAAGGCATCCTTACTCAACCAGTAAGCTGAAAATTCTGCCTGAGATAGAGGTTCCTTTTGGGGATAAGTTTTACCTTCAACAATTACAACATTGAGTAATGCTCTTACAACCTCCTGTTCTTGAGGATGCATATAATCTAGTTCCACTAATATCCCACTTTTTAAAACTTTAATTAGGGGAAAAATCATTATTAAAAATCTTTAAATGTAATATTTGTTTAAATATTAATTATATGCAAATTTGAGCTAAAAAATCTTTTCGTGAAGATGTAAAAAGTAGAATAGTTGCAATTTTCATTATTGAATTTTACGAAAATCTGAGTAATTAGCAAATGGCGATTTTACACTGTAATTGGTTACTAAAAAATCAAAATGGTTGTTTATTTATTTGGGGGGAAACTTGGCGATCGCCACGAGTGAATTTCGAGTCTAATGGATCTGGAGATATCCCACTACATCCATTGGCAATGACATCAGTGGAGTTGAGTGAGTGGTTGGTTTCCCAGAACATGGCAATTACCAACTTTATCCAGCAACCTCAAGTTGCGTTCGCCCCTGGCGTTGGCGGAGCCATGGCTACTACTGGGCGAACACGTAAAGCCGCCAGTACTACCCAGATAATGCCAACGCATTCGCAGATAATTGCCGTGCCAACTTATATTCCAGAAGGCAGTAGCGAAGGAACAGCAGGGATTTTCCCGGTACATTCTGCCAGCTTGGGGCTAGATACAGACTCCCCACAATATTTGCAACCGTGGCGAGTTGAAGGTTTTTGTCTCAACCCCAGCGAGGCGGTAAAATTTCTCGCTGCTGTTCCCTTAAATGCTGCTAAAGGGGAAGATGCCTTTTTAGGAGGAGATTTACGTTTTTGGTCGCAAGTTTCCCGGTGGAGTTTAGATTTAATCTCGCGGTGTAAGTTTTTACCAATAATTAACCGACAATCAGATGGTGCTGCTGCTAAATGGCAAGTACTTTTAGATAGTGCTGTAGATGGAACTCGCTTAGAAAAATTTTCTGCGAATATGCCGTTGGTTTGTCGGACTTATCAGGAAGGAGTGGGGGGAGACAAGGGGACAAGGGGACAAGGGGACAAGGAAAATAACTATGTCCAATGCCCAATGTATGTAGACTTTCCAGCCGAACCTCAAGAATTACTTTTGGGATTTCTTAACAGTACGATAGATGCCCAAGTGCGCGGGATGGCGGGTTCTCAACCTCCAACTGAAGCTAAGGCGATCGCATCTTTACCAGGTGGGGTGCGACAGTGGTTGCAAGCCTTAACTAGTGCATCTGGTACAGCTAATGCAGATGCAATTGAAGTGGAACGGCTGGAAGCGGCACTGAAAGCTTGGACTATGCCGTTACAATACCAATTAACTCTTAAAACTCTATTTCGTACCTGTTTTCAATTGCGTTCTCCAGAGTCTGGCGAAACAGATTGGACATTGGCGTATTATTTGCAAGCGGCTGACGATCCTGAGTTTTTGGTGGATGCGGCAACTATTTGGAACAATCCAGTTGAGCGATTGGTTTATGAAAATCGAACAATTGAGCAACCACAGGAAACATTTTTGCGAGGTTTGGGGCTAGCTTCTCGATTATATCCAGCGCTCGCACCCAGCTTTGAAACCGAATATCCCCAATCTTCTCGGATCACCCCCATGCAAGCTTATGAGTTTATCAAGGCTGTAGCTTGGAGGTTAGAAGACAGTGGTTTGGGAGTAATTTTGCCTCCTAGTTTAGCGAACCGTGAAGGATGGGCGAACCGTTTGGGTTTGAAAATTACTGCCGAAACCCCAAAGAAAAAGCAGGGACGTTTAGGGTTGCAAAGTCTACTAAATTTCCAATGGCAATTGGCAATTGGTGGACAAACTATTTCTAAAGCTGAGTTTGATAAACTTGTGGCTTTAAATAGTCCGCTAGTAGAAATCAACGGTGAGTGGGTGGAATTGCGCCCTCAAGACATCAAAACAGCCCAAACATTTTTTACCACTCGCAAAGACCAAATGGCGCTTTCCTTGGAAGATGCCTTGCGTTTCAGTACAGGGGATACCCAAGTAATTGAAAAGTTACCAGTGGTTAGCTTTGAGGCATCTGGGGCGTTGCAAGAGTTAATTGGGGCGCTAAACAATAATCAAGCGATCGCACCTTTGCCAACACCAGCAGCCTTTAAAGGACAGTTGCGGCCTTATCAAGAACGTGGTGCTGCTTGGCTGTCCTTCTTGGAACGTTGGGGTTTGGGTGCGTGTCTCGCCGACGACATGGGACTCGGTAAAACTATTCAGTTTATTGCTTTTTTGCTACATCTTAAAGAACAGGATGCACTAGAAAATCCAACACTATTAGTTTGTCCAACTTCTGTTTTAGGCAACTGGGAAAGGGAAGTCAATAAATTTGCACCAAGCCTGAAAATTTTGCAATATCACGGTGACAAACGCCCAAAAGGAAAAGCGTTTTTAGAAGCAGTGAAAAAGCACGATTTAATCGTTACCAGCTACTCACTTCTTCATCGAGATATCAAATCATTGCAAACCGTATCTTGGCAGATAATTGTTTTAGATGAAGCCCAGAATGTGAAAAACCCAGAGGCGAAGCAGTCAAAAGCGGTTCGGGAATTAGAAGCGACATTTCGTATTGCATTAACGGGGACACCAGTAGAAAATAGACTGCAAGAACTATGGTCTATTTTAGATTTTCTCAATCCAGGGTATTTAGGCAATAAGCAATTTTTCCAGCGTCGATTTGCCATGCCAATTGAAAAGTATGGTGATACGGCTTCTTTGACTCAGTTACGTTCATTAGTGCAACCATTTATACTGCGGCGATTGAAAAGCGATCGCGACATTATTCAAGATTTACCAGATAAGCAAGAAATGACCGTATTTTGCGGTCTAACTGGTGAACAAGCTGCACTTTATCAACAAGTTGTAGAACAATCTTTAGTCGAGATAGAATCTGCTGAAGGATTGCAACGTCGGGGGATGATTTTAGCTTTGTTAATTAAACTAAAACAAATCTGCAATCACCCAGCCCAATACTTGAAACAGTCGACATTAGAGCAACATAATTCAGCCAAACTTCTGCGGCTAGAAGAAATGTTAGAAGAAGTTTTAGCAGAAGGCGATCGCGCTTTAATTTTCACACAATTTGCTGAGTGGGGTAAATTACTGAAACCCTATTTAGAAAAACAGCTAGGGCGAGAAATATTCTTTTTATATGGCAGCACCAGCAAAAAACAACGTGAGGAAATGATCGACCGTTTCCAACATGATCCCCAAGGGCCACCGATTATGATTCTTTCTTTGAAAGCGGGTGGTGTCGGACTGAATTTAACACGAGCAAATCATGTATTCCACTTTGATAGATGGTGGAATCCAGCCGTGGAAAATCAAGCCACAGATAGAGTATTTCGGATTGGTCAAACCCGGAATGTGCAAGTACATAAATTTGTCTGTACAGGCACTTTAGAAGAAAAAATTCATGACATGATTGAAAGCAAGAAACAACTAGCTGAACAAGTTGTGGGTGCTGGTGAAGAATGGTTGACTGAAATGGATACAGACCAACTTCGCAACTTACTAATACTCGATCGCAGCGCAGTAATTGACGAGGATGAAGGATGATACTTAATGCAGACGAGTTAAATTCAGCACGTCAACATTTACTTAAGAAAGTCGTTGATTATTTTATAGTGAAGAAAGGTATTGAGGCTTTATTCGTTCAAGGATCTATAGCATCAGGGACAACGGATGAATTCTCTGATATTGATTTTAGAGTTGTTGTTCAACCAGAATTATACGAGCAATTTCTTGATGAGCGTTTTTCTGCTCCTAAATATTGGGGAGAATGGCTATACAACGAGTGGCCAGCAGGAGTTCGATCGGTTTGCGTCTCTCATTTCCATCCATTCAATAAAATCGATGTCCTTTACTACCAGCCAGAGAATCTTCAGCCCTCCCCTTGGTACTTACAACCTGTTCAAGTTATTTACGATCCTAAAAAGTTAATACACCAAGTTATTGAAGCTTCTTCTGGCTTAGAGTTTACACTAGATGTTGATGAGGTGAATCGACTGATCAGCAAAGGGCTAGCACAAGCCGAGGAAGTATATCGTCGAGTCATGCGTGGAGAACTTTTCTATGCACAATCACTGCTGGACAATTTTCGCGGAAGCATGATGCAAATTGACGATTATTTCCTCAAAAATCCTTCTTCTATGTCTCCATCTGCTCACTTTGAACAGCGCGGTAGTCAGATGTTAATTGAGGTTCTAAAACGCTCCTACTCTTCCCTAGATCAGACATCTATTCTTAATGCATTGAATGCTTTACTCAATAGATATCAATACCAAGTAATGAACCTTCACGACATGCTGCGGTTAAATCGAGATGCAAAAACTGATTTGCATTGGATTGATACACTCATTAATTTATCTGGGGGTACTTTTAAGCTTTGAAGAACACTTGTGGCTGTATATTCTTATTTCTTCTATTATTTGCACTTATAACTTCATAATTAATTACTGAATTTCAAGATTATCCAATAATATCAAAAGTAAAATCATGACTAATTACACATTACAAGCAAGTAGAGAATGGTGGTCACAACAATGGCTAGATTTGCTAGATTCCTATCGTTTTAAAAAGCGTTTAGAACGTGCTAGAAACTATGCTCGTCAAGGAAACGTTTTGAGCATCGAATTTAAAGGTGCAAAAGTATTGGCTAGAGTACAAGGTAGTGAAGTTGAACCTTATAAAGTTTCTCTTTCTCTTGAACCCTTTACCGATGAACAGTGGGGTTATGTAATTGAAAGCATGTCCCAAAAGGCAATTTTTGCTGCCAAGTTACTAGCAGGAGAAATGCCACAAAATATAGAAGAAGTATTCACAGCTAATGGTCTTTCGATATTTCCATTTACTCTTGGTGATGTCCAGAGTAAATGTTCTTGTCCTGATAAAGCAAATCCCTGTAAACACATTGGTGCGCTGTACTATCAGTTAGGCGATCGCTTCAGTGAAGACCCCTTTGTGCTATTTCAATTGCGCGGACGCACTAAAGAGCAAATTATCAGCGATTTACGTCAATTACGTAGTGCTAAGATTAAACCTAATACCACAGAAACGCCTGATATTCAACAGTCAATTCCTAATAACAAATACTTGGTAAAAATTGACTCATTCTGGCAATATAATGAGCCACTAGAGTCATCATTAGTAGTGATTGCGCCTTCCACTAATGAGATGGTACTAGATGTATTAGGAGCAATTCCCCTAGCGAAGGAAGAAGAAAATGCAGTAAATTCAACTTCGAGTGATGTGGTAATGAAGTCTTTGAATACAGTTTACAGAGATGTGAGCCAGAAGGCTTTTTTAGCAGCAATGAATGTGGGAGGAAGCTGATGGTAATTCGTAATTCGTAATTCGTAATTCGTAATTATGAATTATATTGACTAGATAGTTCACCTTTTCCGCCTTTTATCACCCATTCCCGCACCGCCCGACGAATTGCCCGTCTGCCATCTGCCCGATTTTGCTCAATCAGTTTTGGCAGATCCCTAATTGCTAAAGTAGGAAATACTAAACTGTTCTCTGATTCGACATATTCTCCATCTTGCAGGTGGTAAATCTTTAGTTCACCGGAGTCATAACACCAAAGTTCTGGTATTCCCAGGCGGGCATAAATGGGAAAACGATTTAAAGACTTACTGGTAACATCAATTTCCAGTGCCAAATCAGGCGGTGGGTCTTGTCTCAAGTCCAGATCCAATCTACCCCGAATCGCAGTTTCATTCTGGACATAGAAGCAGTTATCTGACTCTAACCCTGCCATTCGGCTTTCTCGTTTCCAAGTAGTCGAGCCATAACTTTCATAGTCTAAATCCAGCACATCAGCGATTTCTTTGACCAAATCGCTAATTACCTCTTTGTAATGTTCGTGTTCTGGTAAAGGTGTCATAATTTCCAAAGTAGTGCGATCGTAAGCTAACCTTGCTGCCCGATGCTCTCCCAAGTCTTTTAGAAGATTTTCAAACTGTTGCCAGCTAATGTCGTAAAGCATTACTCGGTCTGCTCGATTCTTGGCGACTGTCATTGTTATGACCTCCAGAATGTTTTATTGTCCAAACTCAAGCCTAGCCTGTTCTACCAAATCTGCTGTCACAATCTCTTGTCCTGCTTCACGGGCCAGTTGTTCAATTCTGGTTTTAGCTTGAGAGCGGACAAAGTAGGGAATATTTCGTAACTTTTCTTTAGCTTCAGATGTCCATCGCAAAGCATCAATAAAATTAGAGTCGCTCATAGTATTAATTCCTTTGGTAGGTCGCTGACTTTAATCAATAGATGACTAATTTTCCTATAAAAAAAGCCCTTGCTTTTATGCAAGAGCCTTTAAATTATTTAGTTGTCAGTGATGAAATAAACTTTACAACCTAATCTAGGTCGTCCATAAACATCACTGGCTCAGTTTCACGGTTAATTCCTTTCTCAAAACCACCAGCCGCAGCCCGTGCGCGACCAGCGTGCCACAAGTGACCAACTAGGAAGAAGAATCCTAGTACGAAGTGAGAAGTCGCCAACCAAGCGCGAGGAGATACGTAGTTGAAAGAGTTAATTTCAGTAGCCACACCACCCACGGAGTTCAGAGAACCCAGAGGAGCGTGGGTCATGTATTCAGCAGCGCGGCGAGCTTGCCAAGGCTGAATATCGTTCTTGATTTTTTCCAGGTCAAGACCATTGGGGCCACGTAGAGGCTCCAACCAAGGGCCACGGAAATCCCAGAAGCGCATGGTTTCACCACCGAAGATGATTTCACCAGTTGGAGAGCGCATCAGGTATTTACCCAATCCTGTGGGGCCTTGGGCAGAACCGACGTTAGCACCCAAACGTTGGTCACGAATCAAGAAGGTCAAAGCTTGAGCTTGAGAAGCTTCTGGACCGGTAGGGCCGTAGAATTCGCTGGGGTAAACGGTGTTGTTAAACCAAACAAAAATCGAGGCAATGAAGCCCATCAACGACAGAGCGCCCAAGCTGTAGGAGAGGTAAGCCTCACCAGACCAGATGGATGCACGACGTGACCAAGCAAAAGGCTTGGTAAGAATGTGGAAAATACCGCCAGCAATACAGATAAAGGCAACCCAGATGTGACCACCGACCACATCTTCCAAGTTATCGACGCTGACAATCCAGCCTTCGCCACCGAAGGGAGACTTGAGTACATAGCCGAAGATAACTGCTGGGTTCAATGTCGGATTGGTAATAATCCGAACGTCACCACCGCCTGGTGCCCAGGTGTCATACAAACCACCAAAGAACATTGCCTTTAGCACTAACAGCAGCGCACCGCATCCCAAAATAATCAGGTGGAACCCGATGATGTTGGTCATCTTGTTCTTGTCTTTCCAGTCGTAACCAAAGAAAGAAGAGTATTCTTCTAAGGTTTCTGGCCCACGAACGGCATGATAGATACCGCCAAAGCCAAGGACGGCTGAGGAAATTAAGTGGAGTACACCGACAACAAAGTAGGGGAAGGTGTCGATAACTTCACCACCAGCACCAACACCCCAGCCCTGACTGGCGAGGTGAGGTAACAGGATCAAGCCCTGCTCGTACATCGGCTTTTCAGGAACGAAGTGAGCGACTTCAAACAAAGTCATCGCTCCAGCCCAGAATACAATCAAACCAGAGTGGGCAACGTGAGCACCCAGTAGTTTGCCAGATAGATTGATTAAACGCGCATTACCAGACCACCAGGCAAAGCCAGTAGATTCTTGGTCGCGTCCAGTGCCGCCTAATATATTTGGTCTATTAGAGAGCGTTACCACGTGGTAATACCTCCTCAGGGAATACAAATTGTTCGTGGGGTTGATCTTGAGGAGCCATCCAAGCGCGGATACCCTCGTTCAGCAAAATGTTTTTGGTATAGAAGGTTTCAAACTCAGGGTCTTCCGCCGCCCGCAATTCTTGGGAGACGAAATCATAAGCCCGCAGGTTGAGTGCCAAACCGACGATGCCGACGGCGCTCATCCACAAGCCTGTGACTGGCACGAACAACATGAAGAAGTGCAACCAGCGTTTGTTTGAGAAGGCAATACCGAAAATCTGTGACCAGAAACGGTTTGCCGTCACCATTGAATAGGTTTCTTCAGATTGAGTAGGATTGAAGGCGCGGAAGGTGTTAGCACCATCTCCGTCTTCAAACAAGGTATTTTCGACTGTGGCACCGTGAATGGCACACAACAAAGCGCCACCCAATACACCCGCAACACCCATCATGTGGAAGGGGTTGAGTGTCCAGTTGTGGAAACCTTGCAGGAATAGCAGGAACCGGAAAATTGCCGCGACGCCAAAGCTGGGTGCAAAGAACCAGCTTGATTGTCCCAAGGGGTACATCAGGAATACACTGACGAATACTGCAATGGGAGCTGAGAAGGCGAGAGCGTTGTAAGGACGGATACCTACTAGACGCGCAATTTCAAATTGCCGCAACATGAAGCCAATCAAACCAAAGGCTCCGTGTAGGGCAACGAATGGCCACAAACCACCCAATTGGAACCAACGGGTGAGGTTACCTTGAGCTTCTGGCCCCCACAACAGCAGTAGGGAGTGTCCCATGCTGTCGGCGGGGGTGGATACTGCCACTGTTAAGAAGTTACAGCCTTCTAGGTAGGAGGAGGCTAACCCGTGGGTATACCAAGAGGTGACGAAGGTGGTACCGGTCAGCCAACCGCCTAGTGCTAGGAAGGCGCAAGGAAACAATAGTATCCCTGACCAACCTACGAATACGAAGCGATCGCGCTTGAGCCAGTCGTCTAGAACGTCAAACCACCCTCTACTGGGGGCACGTCCAACTGCGATGGTCATCGGACTAAAATCCTCTTTTTTTACTAAAATTGCAACGTTTCTAAGACAGTGCGGAGAGCCAGTGTAACCGACTGCCGTGAGGAATTAACGTTTTTTTTTGACAATCTCAACAGCGTGAAAGCAATTGAGATTCTGAGAGTTTGCCGACCAGCAAAATCAGCATTTCTCTTTCTTTATGCCATTACACGTACCATCGGCTAGTAATCTAGCTTGTGGTAACTTAATGATTCTTAACTTATCACACTACTCAGGGTTTTTGCCTGATACACAGAAGCAAATCAAGCATGAAACACGAACCTTATTAATAATATGAATATCAGAAATTTTACAATTTGACACAACTTTTCTCAGAAATGTAAAAAAAATTAGTGCAGATGGAGGTAGGCAGGTAACTCATTCCCAAGAGGTCGAAAAGAGGCAGGGAGCGGGGAGCCAAGGGGTAAAGGGCAGGAGAGAAAGAATTTTTATCCGTCATTAAGTGAATAAATAATATAACGTGCCCTAAGAAATTATTATATGGGTAGCGGCAACAGGGATGAGCGCAGTTGAGTTTTTGTTAGCAATGTTTGGTAAAATGTGAATGGTTACTTCGCCGCCACACCCATTGATACACCTCTGGAAAATATGTGAAACTTTGGATAAGGGAAAGGAAGTTGGCACATCTTGACTAAATACAAATAACCTAAGTGGTTTGTCCCATAGTGCAAGTAAGCCAGTATCATCCGGGACAGTAAAATTTGTAGGGTACAGGGTAAAAAATTCATCGTCTGCGGTAAAGTATCCCGTGGACTTAAAATAAAGCTTCAGTGCCTCCTAAGCAATAGCCGGATTGGTACAGAAGCCAACACTCTATGCAATAGCATTCAGTGTGCTTTGTATGTCACAGCGAGTATCTCACGGGGCAATGGTAGTTCAATGACGGCATCAACAACGATTAACAAAGGCGATCGCGTCCTGCATCAAAATGTTCTCGGTTCTCGTCGGTTCAGTAACTACGGCTGGGCAACTATTGTTACCTTGGGAGCAAGCGGCTTTTTATTGGCTGGGATATCCAGTTATTTAAAAGTTAATTTACTCATAGTTTCCGATCCAACTCAACTGGTATTTGTCCCCCAGGGATTGGTCATGGGGTTATATGGTATTGCTGGCTTGTTATTAGCCACATACCTGTGGCTAGTGATTTTATGGGACGTGGGAGGCGGTTACAACGAATTTGATCAGGAAACTGGCACAATCAAAATATTTCGTTGGGGATTTCCTGGCAAAAACCGCCGAATTGAGATTGACGGTCGCATAGAAGATGTGCAGTGTGTACGAATAACCGTCAAAGAAGGGCTTAATCCCCTTCGCGCCCTCTATCTACGTATTAAGGGCCGGCGAGATATACCCTTAACACGGATTGGACAACCGTTATCTTTAACAGAGTTGGAAACAGAAGGCGCAAAATTAGCCCGCTTTTTGGGAGTGTCACTAGAAGGACTTTAATTAATTGGGCATGGAGCATGGGGCATTGGGCATTGGAAGAGAAGAACTCAAGACTAATGACCAATGACCAATGACTAACGATAAGATACTCTGGTTAAATCAGTAATTGGCAATGCGTTTAAAAATTTCACAATTTTTGCTTTCTCTTGTGATTATCAGTGCTTTGATGTTGGGAGGATGTTCAACACAGCAAGTAGGTTCTAATACCTCTTCTCCAGCCTCAACAGCTACTTCGAATACAAGCGAGTCAAGCACCCAAACGACTACTGAAGCAACATCTGTATCTCAAACTAGTAGTGATATTCCTGGAATCACTGATTTACCACGGCTTGAAGGCAAAGCTACTGTGGTGGTAACGGTTAAAGGTTCGCCGATTACTATCGAAGTAGACGGCACTAATGCCCCCATTACAGCTGGTAACTTCGTAGATTTAGTGCAAAAAGGTGTTTACGATGGTTTAGCTTTCCATCGAGTTGTACGCGAACCCCAACCGTTTGTAGTTCAAGGGGGCGATCCTCAAAGCAAAGACCCGAAAGTTTCAGCAGATAGCCTGGGAACCGGTAGTTATATTGACCCAAAAACGGGAAATGCTCGCTATATACCTTTAGAAGTTAAGGCGAAAGGTTCAGATACTCCGACTTACAATAAACCCTTTGATGCTACTGCTCAAGCCGTAGTATTGCCCCATAAACAGGGTGCAGTAGCGATGGCGCGATCGCAATCACCAGACTCCGCTTCTGCTCAGTTTTACTTTGCTTTAGCGGATCTAGCTTTCTTGGATGGTAACTACGCCGTGTTTGGCAATGTCACTCAAGGTCTTGATGTAGTGAACAAAATTCAGCAAGGCGATCGCATTGACTCTGCTAAAGTCACCCAAGGTGCTGAAAATCTGAAAATACCAGGGCAGTAGAGGAAGAGGGCAGGGGGAAATATAACTACTAACTCCTAACTCCTAACTATTAACTTCTAAATTGGCAAAGGTTCTTGTCACTGGTATTGGTTTAATTTCCGCCTTGGGTGGAAGCTTAAAGGATAGCTGGCAAAATTTGCTAGCAGGTAAATCTGGAATTAGATTACATCAACCTTTTCCAGAATTTACACCACTTCCTCTAGGTTTGATTGGTCAACAACCATCTGAATTGACAATGTTAACTCAGATGGTTGTAGCTTCTGCTTTGCAAGATTCTGGGTTAGTTTCACATGCAGCTGATTGTGCTGTAGTCATTGGATCGAGTCGTTCTTATCAAGCGTCTTGGGAAATTATGGCGCGGCAAATGCATGAAGACGCGACGAATTTGCCCGTGTCCTCTTTTGGAAATTGGCTAGATACATTACCTCACATGAATGCGATCGCAGCTGCAAGACAAATCGGTGCATCTGGGATAGTTTTAGCACCGATGGCAGCTTGTGCAACTGGAATTTGGGCGATTGCTCAAGCAGCTTTGCTTATCCAAACTGGGCAATGTCAACAAGCGATCGCTGGCGCAGTGGAAGCGCCAATTACACCCCTAACTTTGGCTGGGTTTCAGCAGATGGGTGCTTTGGCAAAAACCGGGGCTTATCCCTTTGATTTGCATCGGGAAGGCTTAGTGTTGGGCGAAGGCGCAGCTGTGTTTGTCTTGGAATCAGCAGAGTTGGCAAAACAGCGTCAAGCAAAAGTGTATGGTGAAATTCTCGGTTTTGGCTTAACCAACGACGCATATCATGGTAATTCACCAGAACCTGAAGGCAAAAGTGCGATCGCTGCCATCAAACAATGTCTAGAACGTAGTTGTCTCTCACCAGCCGATATTGATTACATTCATGCTCATGGCACAGCTACCCAGCTAAATGACCAAATGGAGAGCATGGTAATCCAGCGTTTGTTTCCCCAAGGGGTAGCAGTTAGTTCCACTAAGGGAAGCTCGGGCCACACATTAGGAGCGTCTGGAGCTTTAGGTGTGGCTTTTTCTCTCATGGCTTTAAAGCATCAAATTTTACTACCTTGTGTAGGATTGCAGCAGCCAGAGTTTGATTTAGATATCGTTACAGCAGCACGTCTAAGTAAAATTAGGCAGGTACTATGTTGCAGTTTTGGCTTTGGGGGACAGAATGCAGCGATCGCACTAGCAAGGTAAAAATTTGTAAGTTTAACTATCCGACATCACATATAAGTTTTAGTTAAGTATTTGTTTTTGATCTATAAACACTCTGTTTTCGCAGCGCTAGCAGGATATAAAATATAAAACTGTAACAAAAACTACAAAACTCCTATTTTCCTCAAAAAAAGGATAAGCTAAATACAGATGATATCCGGTTCGTAAAGATACCGTGATTAGGAGAAAATTCTATGATTTCAAAATCGCTGTTGCTGCCAGAACCTGCTTCTCCAGCGCATATATGCCCATTTGATCAAGCCTGTAGCTACTTAGAAGCGGCAGCTAAAGAATTAAATTTAAATCAGGGTTTGTTGGAAATTCTTAGCCACCCGCGTAAGGTTGTGACGGTTTCTATCCCCGTGAAATTAGATAATGGGGAAATACAGGTTCTCGCTGGACATCGCGTGCAGCACTCTGATGTTTTAGGTCCCTACAAGGGTGGAACCCGTTACCATCCAGCTGTGACATTACGGGAAGTATCTGCTCTCGCAATGCTGATGACCTGGAAATGCGCTTTGTTAGGTATTCCTTACGGTGGTGGGAAGGGTGGCATTCCCATAGATCCGAAACGCTACAGTGTTGGCGAATTAGAACGAATCACTCGCCGTTATATCAGCGAGTTAATTAAAGATATTGGGCCTGCTGTAGATATTCCTGCCCCAGACATGGGTACTTCATCCCGTGAGATGGCTTGGATGATGGACACTTACTCTGTGAATGTCGGTCATGCTGTACCAGGAATTGTAACTGGGAAACCAGTTTCTATTGGTGGTTCGCTAGGACGGGAAATGGCAACCGGACGTGGCGTGATGATTATTGTTCGTGAGGCGCTGGCACAGCAAGGTAAATCCTTAGCAGGAGTGCGAGTAGCTATTCAGGGTTTCGGTAACGTTGGTAGTGCCGCAGCAGAATTACTACATCTTGCAGGCGCGAAAATTATTGCTGTTTCAACGGGTGCTGGAGGAATATTTTCCGAAACCGGTCTTGATATTCCCAAGTTGAAAGTCTACGCTGCTGAAAATCGTAAGAGTATTATAGGTTTTCCGCAATCTGTACCAATTAGCAATGCAGATTTATTAGCTTTGCCCTGCGATGTCTTGATTCCAGCCGCTTTGGAAAACCAAATCACTGAAGAAAATGCGAATCAAGTGCAAGCGCAAATTGTCGCCGAAGCGGCTAATGGGCCAGTTACTCTTGAGGCTAGCTTGTCCTTAGAAGCGCGGGGTGTGACAGTGTTACCCGACATCTTGGCGAATGCTGGCGGTGTGGTAGTCAGTTATTTGGAGTGGGTGCAGGGCCTTTCCTACGTATTTTGGGATGAGGAACGGGTTAACCGCGAAATGGAGCATTTGATGGTACAAGCTTACCATCGGGTGATTCATCAGTCTGAGGTGCGCCAAATTTCTATGCGATTAGCAGCTTACACTTTAGGGGTGGGTAGAGTAGCTCAGGCGCTGATTGACAGAGGTCTTTATCCTTAAGATTTTATACTTAGTTGTTCACAGGACATAATAGATCATTGTTGACAGCAATTTCACTGGAACAGCCATTGAAATTGCTGCTTTTTCTCGTTGAGCGATCGCTACAATATAACTATTACTAAATGTCTTCGATATTACAATAATAAACTTAATACATATAGCAAGCAAACTCGAAAAAAGGCGTTATTAATTCTTCAAGCAACTTTTTGGTTAGTCACACATTTTTTTGCAACACAACTTTCTTCACCAACGTCATTTATTACAAATGTAACTTATACCGATCACTCATGAAGTTGCTTCAGAATTTGGGGCTTAAGCTCTAAGTCTGACCAAGCTTGATTTTGTGCAGCTTCACAAAGAATTGGTATTAGTAATAATTGCTTTTAGACTGAGAAGTTTGATTATGAAAATGCTTATTGACTGGCGAAAACACTTAGCAATAACTGCAACACTTTCCTTAACGCTGACAGCATATCCTGCTGACTCTACTATTCCTAGATCACTCCAACATTCAAATAAATACCAGCTCGTACAGACCCCAGATAACTGTCGCCGAGTTGAGACTGATGGTGGTGATAATCTTAATATCCGATCTAGTCCAGATGGGGCAATTATTGGAACATTGCGTATTTACTCACTTGTAATTATTGAAAAGACCAATTCTTCAAATAGCTGGGTGCCAATATCATCGCCGCAGTCTGGCTATGTATCTGCCGCTTATCTCAAGCAATGTGGACAGCCAGTACCTCCGTCACAAACAACTTCTCAAACAGATAACTGTCGCAAAATTTTTGTGGGAGGGGTTCTACGTGTAAGGCAAGAACCCTCAATTAACAGCCCTATTCTTGGAGTTCTACAAAGTGGTCAGCAAGTAACAATTAAAAATCGTGGAAAAGATGGTTGGGTACCAATTTCATCCCCTGCAAATGGATATATTCCTTCAATAGTCCTCAGCAGTTGTACATAGATTATGAATTAACGCTGTGTGCAACTTTTACTCAAACCTCACCCCTCATCACTAATCGCCATCTAATCTACTAGGGGACTTCCAACTAAAAAATATCCCATTGCTTTGGCGAGCAGGGGAAGCAGGGGAGGAAGAATCTAACAATCATCTTCGCTCCCAAAATTGAATAATTTAATTTCTGGAAATCCCGTAGTGAATCTACGATGTATTACAAGTCGTCGAAAAAAGCTAGGTTTCCTCATTGTTCTTTTGTTCGTATGCTCTGCATGGGAATGACTAATTAGGGGCTGCTGTTTCCAGTCAGACATTGAGTCAGCAGCACACATGAAGCATTCCCATGCAGTGCATTTAAACATCTTCTTCAACCAACTTTACGACTGCCCAGAAGGTGCAGCAGCATGAATCAAGTCTGGCTTCTCGTCACTAGAAGGACGCTCAATAGTTTGATCCGAGGTGGGACGTTGATGGCGCTCGCTAGTTTGGATCTGCACAGGTTGACGCGTCTCAATTGACTGGTAAAGCGCTTGAATGATAGCAACATCAATCAAGCCTTCCGTCCCAGATGGCTCTGGGTCTTTATCTTCGAGAATACAATTAGAGAAGTAGGTAAATTCAGCCGCTAGTTGATCGTGATCCTCAAAGGTACGCTCCTGAGTTTCACCATTAATTGTCAGGTAATGCTTGATTTCTCCCTGCCAAGGATATGCAGGTTTTACTTGCAAATCGCCTTGAGTACCTACAATCTGATAGGTTGAAACACTTGCAGATCCGAAGCTACAGGTAAATGTTGCCAATCGCTCATTGGGGAAACGCAAGATAACGCTAGCCATTTCTTCCACTTCGCTGAAGCGTTGTTCTCCCTTATTGGCAGCTACAGCAAATACTTCAATTGGTTCATCTTGAAATAGATAACGTGCAGCATTAATGCAGTAAATGCCAATATCATAAAGTGTGCCACCACCTGTTACATCTCGTAAACGAATATTGCCTTCTTCTACTTGCTGAGTAAAAATCGAGTTGAAAATCCGTGGTTCACCAATTTGCTTTGAGCGGACAATTTCGACTGCTTGTAAATTGGCTTCTTCTAAATGTAAGCGGTAGGCAATCATCAGCTTCACATTGTTGTCATTGGCAGCTTTAATCATTGCCTCACACTCTTGTTCAGTTATTGCCATCGGCTTCTCACATAACACATGAATTGCCTGATTAGCAGCCCGTACAGTATAGTCGCAATGCAAATGATTGGGCAGCGCAATATAAACTGCATCAATCTCGCCACTTGCCAGACAGTCCTCATACTCTTCGTAAGAGTAAGTATGCTCAATACCATACATTTTGCTCAGTTCTTCGTTTTTAGTGGGGTCATTTGAAACCAGTGCCACTAATTCTGAGTTTTCGGCGTTGGCAAACGAAGGTAAGGCAGCTTCTTGAGCAAACCAACCTAAACCAACGACAGCGTAGCGAATTTTGCGTTTACCATTTGTAGCAGTCATTATCTACTCCCTGATGAAGGAACAATTTCATAATTTTTATGCACTAATTACGTGCAAAGATGGCTGAATGCTTATACAAACACTTTTCCAAAGTGTATTGTTACATTGCTAATGCAGCTTCTATATCGGGCATCAACTTAGCTTTCGCTTCCTGAAATTCCTGACCCAATTCAGTTAGCTCTTTCTCACTCATACATTCGCGTACAGCATTAAAAATCTCGCTTTCTTCTTCTTCTACATGATGCTCAACTGATTCTTTCAATTCACTCATTTTTTCTTTAAACTCAGGATCAGTAGGTTTAAGCACCTTAATCTCTTCTAAAATAACTGAAACTTCTTCATGTTCTTCTTCAGCTTCTTCAATATATTGTTCAGTTTCTTCGTGCTCTCGCATAGCTGGGTAGAAGACTAATTCTTCAGTTCTAGCGTGTAAGTTCAGTGCTATATAAATTTGATTGAATTGCTCAAGCAATTTTGCGCCCTTAGCTTTTTCTGCTTCTGCAAAAAGTTTCTCAACTTGGCGATGTTCTGCTTCAATTAATGAAAGAATGTCTGTTGCTTTAGTTTTAGCCATTTTCTTTTCCCTTAGTAATTATCGATTTATAGGGCTGAGAATTTGGAGGTTCATAAATGAGATACCGTATATTCTCAATGACTTGGTAAATTAAAACCTCATTCTTTAAGTAAGCTTTAATTTAGACTTAAGGAATATTTTCGCTATTGCACTTTAAATGAAATCCATAACCTTGGCATGATGGATACTGAGTATGTATCATTAGTAGTTCAAAGCTACGACCTAAACCTGGGATAACAGATGAAGATTCCCACACAGTAAAGTACTAAGCTCATTACTGGGTAAAGTAGAGTTTAGAAGTTATTTATAGAATTCAGGTGATTTCTGGCGGAGTATGTGGGGTAACTCAACTTTCTTATCATCATGATGTTACAGAAGGTGTTTTCCTTTTGGTGAAGAGTTAAAGGAAGTTTTGAGTATTCAAAACCTGAAGCATAATTGGTGTATAAAACACACAGTTTATAATAAATACAAATAATAAAACTTTAATTGGAGAAAATTTCTCTGCCAACAAAGCACGCGCAAATATACACCGAATTTCCTTTTCGGAAGCATTGCAATTTTGTGATTTAATTCTTGCAAGACAAAGTTTTTTCGCCGCACGTTCACGAACCGCGAACATTTTTATGCGTTCTGCGGTCATACTACTTAGATTAGTATGGGCTTAAACGCGATCGCCTATATAAGTACTGCATTGTATCCAAAATAGAGCAGAAAATAAGTGCAAATGCTTTTTAGCTTTATTCAGCCGTGTTTTACAGTCTGCTTTTTATCATAACTATACGTAACTATCCATTGCTTATCTACCAAACCCGATTAAAATAAATACGCAACTTGGGCTTCCATAGGAGTTATCCAGCCGTGCAGCCGGACTTAATAGGTTTGGAAATTAGTAAGGGGGAACTGAGACGTTTAACTGGGTTCGATCCAGAAGACGTTTTTCGCCCTTCGGTTTTGCGAGACAGCAAGAAGCGATTAGGGTTTTTGATCAATGAAATGCTGGTGACGCTGGCGCTAACCCCAATAATTGTTGGCTTTGTTTACGCGTTTATTATTCTGCCAACAATTGGTTCTTCAATTCGACTAGGAATTCTTTTACTTATTTTAGTGCCAATGCCAATATTAGTGGGGCGATGGCTGTGGCGGCAGTTGACCTGTCCTGAAGGGCTGACAATACTTTTAGATGAAGTTGATAAATATCATGACCTGGTTGCTGCCATAGATATTAATGACCAATTGGCAGCATCAGGAAACGTAGAAAGCAGTTTCCGTGATCGAGATCAAGTAATCTCGGCCCTGCAACTAATTAGAGAAGATTTAGTCCGCGCTCTGAAAACGGAACGAATTTTGCGGGATAATAAAAAATTGCTTGCTAATAACCAAGAGTTATTTGTGAATAATTTAGCCAGTCTGCAAGCTTTACAAGTTAGTAGTCAAGCAGGCGAATATGCTCAACTGCTAAATCAATCATTGCAAATTGCGATCGATGTGCAAGCAGAAATCAGAAAATTGCAGAAAGGCTGAGTGGATGTTTGTAAAAGCTTGGGCGACTAGAAGCGCAGCTACACAGACAAAACCTGCCTCCGCAGGTTAGAAAACCCTTGATTTTGATTAGTCCACGGAGGTGGACTTTGCTTCTTGTGTGGTCGCGACTTCTAGTCGCCAATACTTTTTCAAAAAACAATCGCCCCGTTGACTTAAAATGAGCAACAAACCAAAAATAATTGTCCTGGATGATGACCCTACGGGTTCTCAAACAGTCCACAGCTGCTTGCTGCTAATGCGCTGGGATGTGGACACTTTACGCATCGGGTTGCAGGATGATTCGCCGATTTTCTTTGTGCTGACTAATACTAGATCGCTAACGCCAGAGTCCGCTGCATCTGTCACCACACAAGTTTGCCAGAACCTGAAAATTGCTTTGAATGCTGAAGGAGTTGAGGATTTTCTGATTGTCAGCCGTTCTGATTCTACTTTGCGGGGACATTATCCCATTGAAACTGATGCGATCGCACAAGAACTCGGCCCTTTTGATGCTCATTTTCTTGTACCAGCTTTTTTTGAGGGTGGACGCATCACCCGCGACAGCGTTCATTATTTAATTATTGGCGGTGTACCCACCCCAGTGCATGAAACTGAGTTTGCCCATGATTCAGTCTTCAGTTACCATCACAGTTACTTACCCAAGTACGTCGAAGAAAAGACTCAAGGACGAATTAGTGCCGAAGCTGTAGAAAGGTTCCTCCTAGATGATATTCGCGCTGGTAGTTTGGAACGGTTGTTACAACTGAGTGGTAATAAGTGCGGTGTTGTAGATGGTGAAACTCAAGATGATCTCAACCGCTTTGCAGTAGACATATTAGCCGCAGCAAGTCAAGGAAAACGCTTTCTATTTCGCAGTGCAGCAAGTATTTTAACAGCTTTAGCCGCTTTACCTCCCCAACCCATTGCCGCCGGAAACATGGCCCAGTACGTGCGGCAAGGCAAACCAGGTGCGGTGATTGTTGGTTCCCATGTGAAAAAGACTACTCAGCAGTTAGAAGCACTGTTACGAGTAGAAGGAACAGTGGGAATCGAAGTGAATGTAGCGCGATTACTTGATGATGCAAATCAATCTGCGGCACTACTAACTGAAATCAAAGAAAGTACACGGGCGGTACATGAGGCTGGCAAAACACCAGTGGTTTATACTAGCCGTCAGGAACTGACTTTTAAAGATGTCAACACACGATTGGAGTTTGGGACAAAAGTTTCAAGTTTATTGATGGATATTGTACGGGGTTTACCAGCTGATATAGGATTCTTAATCAGCAAGGGTGGTATTACCTCTAATGATGTCTTGAGTACTGGACTAGCTTTAACTTCAGCCCGGTTACTCGGTCAAATTTTAGCTGGTTGTTCAATGGTGTTAACGCCATCTGATCATCCCCAGTTTCCTGATTTGCCTGTGGTATTGTTTCCAGGTAATGTCGGCGATGCTGATGCGTTGGGGACAATTTATCAAAGGTTAACCGTGCCAATTTAGATTTTAGATTTTAGATTAAAGAATCTTTTGGTTCATGTCAGACTAACGTCCCGCTACGCGCTTTCACTCCTTGTGGGTGACACAAATCCAAAATCCAAGTTGCGCTGGAAGCGCACCAAAGGTGCGACCCAAAATCTAAAATTTGTTGTCTTTTGGCTAGTAATACATGACTTCTGATTCTGTGATTCCCGATCTAAAGTCAAATTCTACACTTCCTAGTGCAGAATCCAACTCTATCCTTTCTGAGGTAGAGGTAAATCCTACTGTTTCTGATGTAGAGTCAGATTCTATCCTCCCAGATGCGGAGTTAAAATCTGTCCTCCTTTATTTAAAATCAAATACTGTCCTTGAGGATGTAGAGTCAAATGCTGCTAACCCAAATGTAGAGTCAAATGCTGCTAGCCCAAATGTAGAGTCAAATGCTGATACAGCATTAGATTTTATTCTTACTGATTCAAACCCTAATGAGTCAGCATTACCAGGGCATCGCGTAAATGACAATACTCAAGTCCAGTTAAAAAGTAAGGAGGGACGACTTTTATTAATTTTGCCCCCGGAATCCCAAGTATCGGCCTCAGAACTCACTTGGTCTGAAATTTGGCAACAAATAAGACAACGTTTGAATGCAGGCGATCGCTTCCGTATATCTAATACTCCTGTGCATCTGATGGCACAAGACCGTTTAGTAGATGCCAGACAACTCCAAGAACTCGCTGAGGCTTTGAATGAAGTCGAACTCCGGCTCATATCAGTCTCGACTAGTCGTCGGCAAACTGCGATCGCTGCCGTCACATCTGGGTATTCTGTAGAACAATTGCAGCCCGTAACTTCCCTGAATTCCGAGCCAAAACCTACAGCCATACCCCAAGAAGACGCTCTCTATTTGGAAATGACAGTCCGCTCTGGAGTTGAAATTCGTCATCCTGGAACAGTAATTCTATTGGGAGATTTAAATCCAGGTGGTATTGTAATTGCAGATGGAGATATTATCATCTGGGGCCGCCTACGTGGAATCGCTCATGCTGGTGCTGGAGGCAATCGTGAGTGTCTGATTATGGCTTTGCAAATGGAACCAACCCAATTGCGGATCGCAGATGCTGTCGCTAGGGCACCAGAAAAATTGCCAATACAGTTTTTTCCAGAGGTGGCACATATTACGCCCCAAGGAATTCGCATTGCTAGGGCTACTGATTTTTCCAGAAACCAATTTACCTAAAGCAATCAAGAGCCATAAATATTTACTTAAAGGATGAAGTAGATAAGGATGAAATAATACAAATATTCATGCCTCGCCCTGATGAGGAAGATCAGATATTTCTTCATACTTGATACGATACTTCATACTTTATACTGCAATTTACTGTTTTATATTTTCTGAACCCTTATTGACCGTATTTCTATCATGACTCGCATTATTGTGATTACCTCCGGCAAAGGAGGAGTGGGTAAAACCACAGTTTCAGCAAATCTGGGCATGGCTTTAGCCAAAATGGGGCGTCAAGTTGCCTTGGTTGATGCGGATTTTGGTCTGAGAAATTTGGATTTGCTGCTAGGGCTAGAAAACCGCATCGTCTATACTGCGGTGGAAGTCTTAGCCAGAGAATGCCGCTTAGAACAAGCCTTGGTGAAAGATAAGCGCCAACCCAATCTCGTACTTTTGCCGGCAGCCCAAAATCGCTCTAAAGATGCAGTCACACCTGAACAGATGAAGTTATTGGTGAATGCATTGGCGCAAAAGTATCAGTACGTGATCATCGATAGCCCCGCCGGCATTGAAAATGGGTTTAAAAATGCGATCGGCCCGGCAAAAGAAGCGCTAGTTATCAGCACACCAGAAATTTCCTCAGTTCGTGACGCTGACCGGGTAGTGGGGTTACTTGAGGCACAAGGTATCAAGCGTGTTCATTTAATAATTAACCGCATCAGACCCTCAATGGTGCAAGCAAATGATATGATGTCAGTGCAAGATGTTCAGGAACTTCTCGCCATTCCCCTGATCGGGGTAATCCCTGACGACGAGCGTGTTATTGTATCTACCAATCGCGGCGAACCCTTAGTGTTAGCGGAAAATCCCTCTTTAGCTGCCACAGCCTTTGAGAACATTGCTCGTAGATTAGAAGGGGAAAGTGTCGAATTTCTGGAGATCGACTCGTCCCAAGACAGCATCTTCGCCCGGATACGAAGGTTGTTCAGGACAAAGATTGTTTAACTTATTTTCCAGTCTCCGCGCCAGACCTATTCGTAATGATTGAACTTCTAGAACGACTTTTTTCTCGCGGTCCTGATAGCAGTCGAACTCAAGTTAAACGTCGCCTGCAATTGGTGATTGCTCACGATCGCGCTGATTTAGATCCTCAAACATTGGAAAAAATGCGGAAAGAAATCTTAGATGTAGTCTGTCGCTATGTCGAAATTGAGACGGAGGGCTTGGAGTTTTCCTTAGAAAGCAACCAACGAACCACAGCTTTAATTGCTAATTTGCCCATCCGCCGAGTCAAAGGGGCTATACCTGAATGGGAAAGGGGTGATAAATAAGTCTTTATAGTTTTAATCTGAAGTATTTTTATTTAGGATGTAGTGAAACTATGGCCAATTACGACGAATCATCCCAACTTTTGAATTAATAAAAGTTTTTATAAAAAAGTGATTCTACGTCAAATGAGTTGAGATAACACAGTATTTGATTTGGGCATACTTACATACAGGTATTATCGACACTATGTTTAGCCTTGTATGTCACGGCTTAAAATCATCTTTTTTCGCATCACTTTGCTTGTATCTGCTTCGATTTTTATCGGGCTGGCTATTCTTTTGGGGGTGATGGTTGTTACAATCACTGGATTGTCAACTTGGTCAGTTTTAACTCAGCCACGTATTCAATGGGAATCTACCTCCGCAACTGTAGTTCGTCGAGAAACCTTCACCTTTACAAAGTCTGATCCAGAGGGTAAAAAACTCAGCTGTCCGGTAATTCGATTTACGGTTCAAGGTCAGCAGTATGAACAACAAAGTTCGCCTTGCTCTATAAAACGCCGTCCTTGTCAAGATTCAAGGCGTAGAAGGTGTCCCAGAGATCCTCAATTTGGCAAGGGACAAATAGTAAAGGTTTGGTACGATCGCACCAACCCTCGAAACACTTTTATTGGAACCACTGCACCTGCTCAATCTAACTTGGGAGATGCTATTAAAGTATTTTATACTCTAGCAGTGCCGACTGGAGTTTTGCTTGTGGTTGCTAAAGTGATGCTAGACGCTACAAAGCGGCTTGGAAAGACTTAGGACTAACCTAGTCGGTCACTGTCCTAAGCCTTACTGACGACAAATGCGGCTCACGAAATAAAGGGAGATTATAAAATTTTCTTTCCCTAAACTATCGATAAGCAACTTGTGGGCCTGCCCAAATTTCCGTAACCTTTTTACCAAAAGTAATAGGTTGATCGTCATCTGTTGTAGGCATAGTTTTACCATCATTAGCAACTTGCATTAATGGCCAGTTTTCCTCGCCCAATTCACCTGCACGGAACAGCGCATGATCTGGTTGGCTTTTACTCCAACCTAACAATACGGCAATTTTCTCATGCTCATCTTCTTGATTGGCAGGAGCAACTATATTAGCGTGATTTTTTTGCCGATCCCAAATCACTGCACTATCAGTAGAATCACCTGCATTAAATATACCTTCAAATTTACGTGCTAAAAAGCGATCGCCTTTTTCCGACCAGCTAACTGGAACTAATACTCCAATTTTACCACTCGTATCAGTTTCTTCTGATGCCGCCGCCTTTACAGCCTTTAGCTTTAATAAAGGATCACTAACAGGAGTCGTTGAAGCCATCACCCACAACTTCTTGCTGTGCATATCTTGGACAAACAGAACGCTGGTAACACGGCTGTTGTACATTTCTGGTTTTACTTCTAGTTGCACGCGGCTATAAACAGCATATTTACCATCTGGAGAAACCACCGGTACGCTACGGTAGTGACGCACTCCCGAACTGCCTTTGGAACCAATCGCCTCTTGAGTCGCTGTAATCCATTTCCAAGGAATAGGATGAGGACTACCTATAGGATCTATTTGTTCTGCTTGGGACTCATTACGTGGTTCAGAAACAGGTATTTCCGTCGTTGTGGTTGGTTTTGATTCTCTAAGAGTTGGTGTTACTTGAGTTGCTGTCAATGATTCAGTAAAAGATTTTTCTTTGAGGAAATAATTTTCTTGTGCTTTCAAAGACTTGATATTAGCAGCTTTGAGTTTTCGGATTAAATTAAGCTGACTAACAGGAATATCAGTTAATGGTGCGAGTTCAACTGCTGCCAAAGTATCAGGAATAGTTAAATCGCTGCTTAACACAGAACTATCTATTTGAGCGAAAGACTCAATTTTCTCTGCTGGTAATACTTGCGGTTCCTGAACAGCAGTACTTTGTGTTGGCACAGAGTCAAATTTTTCTGTTAAGGAGTAAGTTTGCTCTGTGGTTAGTATTTCAGCTATCTCAGGTTCCCCAACTACAGCTATTTCCTTTGATACATCAGAATCTCCAGTCATCGAAGTTAGTTTAGCTACTTCGGATTTTACTGGGAACGAGTGAGCCGATGCGCCTAGCAAGGGTGCGATTAGCATCACAACGACAACGTAATTGATCAATGGTTGCGTGCGGAACCATCCTGACAGCAAAAGGAGTTTAAGCATTTGTAGAATCTCTAGAGGGGGGCGGTTGCTATGTGAGAAGCAATACCTATGCAGCAATGGGGCAGGCGATAATTATATGTATAACAGGAAACTAAGAACTTTGACGATAGATTTTATCTAAATTTTGCAGAGTTTTACAAAAATTAAGTATCATCTTTACACCTCTTCTTTCTCAGGTATTGGATGTTTTTGTACAAAAATATGCGAGTATAGTAAATGTGCTGAGAACTCAGTAATTACTACACAATATGTAATGTTGCTGTTGCTATACCTAAACACACCAAAAACAGGTATTAGTCAAGGGATATTCCGCGTATAGTTTAGGCAATAACGCTGGCAACCAAGAGTGAGATAAATCGGCTATTGGGGATCGTACTAGCGATCGCTAGTACACAACAAACAAGCCAGGTTACACACTAAGATCAGAGGGCAAACCCTCATAATGGTAAACATGAGGCGTTACGTGAAAAGCTCTTAAAGCGGACGCATAACACATCATACTCAGAAAATACTGCTGTCAGCAACCCAAAGTTATAAATTGCAATCTCAACTACTGCAAAAATAGCTATAAGATGCAATAGTTTTTTAGAAACACAATTGCATTTAACACTAATTTGAGTGAAATTATCAGGAACACAACACAATTTACTCGGTAGATGCTCTAGCGGTTCGTGACGATACACCACTAAACTATTGGGATCACTAAAGGTAGATGCAGTTAATACTAGTTTTTACACTTGTCAACTTAACTATTAAGTTAAATCTTGCAGTCTTTTGCTTCACCAATACGAAAATATTGTACCACCAAACAGCCAATATTATTTACCATTAATTAATCACTAACAGTTAACAACTAATTATTAATGAAAATTGTATTCTTTGGTACACCACAGTTTGCTGTGCCCACGTTAGAAAAGTTATTGAATCATTCAGAATTTGAGGTGTTGGCAGTTGTCACTCAACCAGATAAACGCCGGGAACGCGGAAACAAACTGATCCCCTCACCAGTAAAAGCGATCGCAACTGCTCACAACTTACCAGTATGGCAACCGGAACGGGTGAAAAAAGACACCGAAACTTTAACCCAACTCAAACAATCAGACGCAGATGTGTTTGTTGTTGTCGCCTATGGACAGATATTATCGTCAAAAATATTGAATATGCCAAAATTGGGCTGCATTAATGTGCATGGCTCGATTTTACCCAAATATCGGGGTGCAGCACCGATTCAGTGGTGCTTGTACAACGGTGAGAAAGAAACGGGGATCACAACCATGTTAATGGATGTGGGGATGGATACCGGGCCAATGCTACAAATAGCCACTACATCCATTGGATTACTGGATAATACTCAAGATTTAGCCGAACGACTAGCTGGGATCGGTGGGGATTTGTTAGTGGACACTTTATTGAAGTTGGAACGCCAGGAAATTCAACCAATTCCCCAAGATAATTTGGAAGCTACTTATGCACCTCTGATTCAAAAACAAGATTATGGTTTGGATTGGTCAAAAAGCGCTATCCAATTACACAATCAAATCAGAGGCTTTTACCCTAACTGCACCGCTACCTTTCGTAACAACCTGCTAAAAATCACCGCTTCGGCTCCCCTTGATTCTGTAAGCGATCTCCCACTAGAATTACAAGAATTAATTCATAAATTGCCCGATTTGTCAAATGTATCAGGCAGACCGGGAGTTGTAGTCAGCATTGCCAAAGGAATTGGAGCGATCGTCCAAACTGGGGAAGGTTTGTTGCTGGTACGAGAGGTTCAGTTAGCTGGTAAACGCCCCCAGTCGGGATGGGATTTTGTTAATGGTACCCGCTTAACTGTGGGAGAAGTTTTTGGCGCGGGTAGTTGAGGGATTAGCAATTTTAGATTTTGAATTTTGGATTAGAGGAAAAATTTAAAATCTAAAATTAAATGGCTTCTACTTTTTCATAAAAGCGGCAAGATTCACAAGGGCCATCTGGGTTGACTGCACAGCGGATGAGTTCTGAATGAGCATTATAGGAGCAGGTGGCATCGCCAACTACCCAACGTCCACCTACCAAACTTTTCTCAGATGGTCGTTTAGCCGACTGTACGTAAATAGCAATATTATGTAAGCGGTAGCGCCCAGCTTTAAGTTGGTATCTATGGCGGCGTTCTAAAACCGCATAAGTTTTACCTTCAAAATCGAGATAATTTCCGGGTTGGGGTGTCCAATCAAGTTGCACTTTACCGAGTGACTCACGCGGATGCGTCAGAATCACCTCGGTTTGTAAAGAGTCTGGCTCCATAAGCTTATGTGATTTGATTTACATTAGAAGGATGGTATAGCAATAGCTTTCTTTAGCTTACCGAATTTAGATTACAATTAATGATTAACTCTTTGCGCCCCTACGGACTACGGCAACCAAAATTCAGGTAGGATAGATTTGCCCAAGTCACGCAAAGTTTGGTTGAGCGATCGCGCCACTTGGATATGCGCTTCATCCTCTTCTACAGCTAAAATCTCAGATGGCTGACCTTCTCCCAAATAAGACACCACCAAATTTGCCGCTTCTAAACCAGTAACATAAGCCTTTTCCTGTGACCAGGAACCATGACGGCTCACAATCCAATCCCCACTCATAAACACATTCTCAAAACTTGTTTTAGCGGGCAACATATAACGGTAACTACCAGGTGCAAAGTGAGTCACCGCTTGAGGTAGCCGAATTACACTGCTATCAATGATCTTTGCTCCTCGAAACGCCGATACACAAGTTGCTAAATAACCCTGAACTATTGGTAAAATCTCCTCATCACTCAAATTGAGAAACTGATTTGCGTGATAAAAATCAGCTTCAATCACTGTTCCCGGCTCATCTCGATATTCATCATGTAGAGCATTCAAATCAAAAAATGTCCAACCTGTAGTTGCGTCAAATCCAAAGCAAGCATTGGAAGGACGAGGAATATCAATTTTGCGGTCAAACCATAATCGCGTTGCTAAAACATCAATTGATCCTAAATTGCTCACATTACGGAATTCTTCACGGTTTTGTAAACTAGGGCTAGTTGAAACAATTTTCTTCATTCCCGTGATCCCAACGGCAAAAATCACGGCATCTGCTTCAATTACTTCATCACCGCAAACTACACCCTTGGCTCGATGGTTACTATCAACAATTAAGTCTGTAACCCGGCGCTTAGGTAACACTCGCGCACCAGCTTTTTCAATACGTTCCACCCAAGGACGAAATATCATTTCTCCAACAGTTCCTCGGCACCAAACTACATCAAAATCTGGTTGATGAGCCAGAATAAAAAAGTAAAGCATCCCTAAAGTTGCTGCGGCTGAACATTGTTCACCAGGGGCAAACAAGCCCACTAATAACATTGGTTCAAAAGCATCGCGGTAAAGCCGTGCAGAAACGTTAAAATTTTTAAACAATTCACGAGCAGTTACAAAGTCATAGCGCCGCCAAGCTTCATCGGAATTGTCAAAATCAACAACAGCATAAAGTAAAGGCAAGGCACTGAGACGGTCAATTAGTGGCAGCCGCTTAAACTGTGTGTAGAGAAAAGTTCCTAGTGGCGAGGGGAGCCGTGGTAAGTCTTGAAAAATCGGTGATTCAACTTCCAAACCTGCTGGCGAATATTGCGAAGAACGAGTCCAAGTAGTAAAAGGATTAATTCCTAATTCATTGATTAGGGAAAAAATATTTTTGTAAGGATACCAAAAGCCATGAATGCCAGCTTCAACAGACTTTCCTGCGCCTGTTTGCCAACCTGCTACCAGTCCACCGGGATAGGGCCCTGCTTCTAGAAGTGTCACATCATAGCCTTGTTTTGCCAAATGGTAGGTTGCTCCTAAACCAGCCCAACCTGCACCTACAACTACCACCCGTTTTTGTTGTGACCCTTCTACCATCCCAGCCTCCGATTGTTGCAGTCTATCAACTAATGTATACGAACTTGCCGCTCTCATCAGATGACGGTTGCTATTAGAGCGGTTTTTGTTTGGATGCAATACGATATCTGTGCGCCCTCCGAACTATATTCCATCGGATTGAAAACAGTTATAGACTTTAAACAAAGGCTAAAGTAGAGCAGGTCAGTAAAACTAACTTGCGGTTAATGCTGAGTTAAGAGTATAACAGGAAACAGACTTAACTATTCATAAGGAATAATTCTAATGGCTCAATTAGCAAATGTAAAATTCAGTTTGAATGACTTTGAATTACGAGATGGCATTTATTTTCCTAGTGACTATGAGCAATTGAATAATACTCAACATAAAAAAACATGGGATGCAATTGGTAAAACATATTATGGTTCCCAAAAAATCGAAGAAGTTGCAGATACATCGCCCATAAAACAAGATTACACTCTATTAACTGGCACACCTGGAGGTACTTGGAACAAATTTCCCTTGAATAAATCTGTTGGCTCTATTCTGGAGATTGGTTCTGGTTATGGTCGCGCACCTTTGCATCTCTCTAAAGCAAAAAATTTGAGATGCGAAAAATATTATGGAATTGATATTTCTGAACCTTTGTTGCGGCGGTTAATTAAGGTTAAACAAGAATATGATTTTTTCCCAGAAGCTGAATTTAACTTGATTTGCACTTCTGCCGAAATATTGCCTTTAGAAGATAATTCTATAGATTTGGTAATTTCTAACTGCGTCTTTATGCATATCCCAGATGCACAATTAAGAAATTTGTTAGCTGATATATCTCGCGTATTAAAACCTGGTGGAATTTTTGTTTTTAATCATTCCTTTCACAACAAGGCTTGCCCTTCTCATATTATCCATAATTTTATCAGAAGGTTGAATCCCTTTGTGAGAAATCCAGTTTATCTTAAGCAATATACATCTGCTGAAATCAATGAAATGTTAGCAACTGCTGGCATACAAACGAAGTGTCCACAATACACTGTCGAACCAACGCAAGAATATGCAATTTTGCCGGAAACCATTAAAGGAATTCCAGTACCATTTGCTAATGCGATCAATAGAAGCCTTAAGCCATCAGATAGTTTAAAGGAAACTTTGGCTTATGGTTTTAGCGCCTACAGCACAAAACTGGACTAATTAAGCAAGTATCTTGTTGTAACAATTAACTGAATACAAAGGAACTACGGGAGCACAACATTGTTGTGCTTTTATTTTTCCAACAAATGTAATCTACCAACTTTTACGAACATATTTTAACTAATAGTTGGTAAATTAGGGATTAGTTGAGCTAATTCTTCCCTCCGCAACTATGCCATTGGATTTATCGCCTCTTTGGATATCACTCAAAACTTCATTACTTGCTACATTTATCACCTTCTTTTTGGGTATCGCTGCTGCCTACTGGATGCTGGGATATCGTGGCAAAGGTAAATCGTTAATTGAGAGTATCTTTATTGCGCCACTGATTTTGCCCCCCACGGTTGTCGGTTTCTTGTTGCTGCTATTTTTTGGCAAAAATGGCCCTGTAGGGAAACTGATGCAGGTTTTTGACTTCAGCATCGTCTTTACTTGGTATGGTGCCGCGATCGCAGCTACCGTAGTTGCCTTTCCTCTAATGTATAAAACTACATTTGGAGCTTTTGAACAAATAGATGGTAATTTGCTGCGAGTAGCCAGAACCCTTGGTGCAACTGAAACCACAATCTTTTGGCGCATTAGTTTTCCCCTAGCATTACCCGGTATTGCAGCCGCCACAATGCTCGCTTTCGCCCGTGCTTTGGGAGAATTCGGCGCAACGTTGATGTTGGCTGGTAATATTCCTGGACAAACACAGACAATCCCAATGGCGATTTATTTTGCGGTGGAAGCAGGAGCAATGAATGAGGCTTGGTTCTGGGCGATCGCAATTATGGTGATTTCTCTATCTGGAATAATTGCAGTCAACTTCTGGCAAGAATTGAGGGAAAAGAGGAGGGGAGCAGGGAGCAGGGGGCAGGGGGCAGGGGGAGAAAATCTTTATACGTTGGACTCTAGCTTTGAATTTGGTGGATTGTTTGTCAACATTGAAAAAATACTTCCTAGCTTTGATTTAAAAGTTGCTTTTACTACTGATGAGCAACCCTTAGGATTATTGGGGGGTTCTGGTGCAGGTAAGAGCATGATTTTGCGCTGCCTTGCGGGGATAGAAACGCCCACAATTGGGCGCATGGTTTTAAATGGCAGAGTCTTGTTTGACTCGGAACAAGGAATTAATTTACCCAGCCGCGATCGCCGTATCGGTTTTTTAGTGCAGAATTACGCTCTGTTTCCGCACATGAGTGTGGCGCAAAACATCGCTTTTGGTTTGCCTAAAGGACTATCGGCTGGAAGTATTAAGGTGCAGGTAGAACAGCAACTAATAGCAATGCAGTTGCAGGGATTAGGCGATCGCTATCCGCACCAACTTTCTGGAGGACAACAACAACGGGTAGCTTTAGCAAGAGCATTAGCAAGTCAACCGGAAGCATTGCTTTTAGATGAGCCGTTCTCGGCACTTGACACCCATCTGCGTAGTCAATTAGAGCAGCAAATGACAGAAACTCTTGCTGGCTATCAAGGTGTGACTCTATTTGTCACTCATAATATGGAAGAAGCTTATCGGATATGCCCAAATCTGTTGGTATTGGAGCATGGTAGAGCCGTTCATTATGGCAGCAAACATGATATTTTTAAGCATCCTGCTACCGTTAGTGTTGCCCAACTTACCGGATGTAAAAACTTTTCCCGCGTTGTTCTCCAATCATCGCAACAAGTAGAAGCAATTGATTGGGATTGTACCCTTCAAATAATTGAACCAATCAAAAGCGAATTATCCCACATCGGCATTCGTGCCCATCAGTTTATTTTTACCAACGACTCATCCCAGGAAAATACTTTTCCCTGTTGGGTAGTACGAACAAGTGAAACGCCCCATCGAATGACGTTGTTTCTCAAACTAAATTCTGTTGGCAAGAACTCTCAAGACTACCATCTGCAAGCTGAAGTCTTTAAAGAAAAATGGGCGATTATGAAAGACCAACCTTTTCCTTGGTATGTGCGTTTAGATCCTCAGCGCTTGATTTTGATGGAATAAACGCAGAGATACACAAGATGCGGGAAATTCTTCAATATAATATTACTTCAAGCGCCCAGACCAAAAGAGTCTGAGCGCTTGAATATTAGGTTGTAGAGAAACATCTCCTAGTTAAAGTAATTTATGCGGGCATCATCTGCATACTTCTACAAGACTCTGCACACTTGCGGCAAGCAGCAGCACATTGCATCATTTTCGCATCATCGCTCATCATTTCACAAGACATCGCACAGCGATCGCACATTTCAGCACAGAGCATACAAGTGCGTCCCATGAACTCAGAACCGCTCATCATCATATTCATGCACATCATGCACATTTCAGAACAATCACGCATCATGCTCATCAAACTCATCATGTTGCTATCCATGTGCTTACCATCTTTAGCCATGCAGTAAGTCATGGTTTCCATGCAAATTTTGTGACAGTCCATACAAGCTTCTATGCAGGTTTGCATTTCGGCAGTCATAGTTTCAGTCATCATCATCATCATAGGAAATACCTCTTGATTTGTTGATGCATAAAAAGTGTCCTTTAGAAGGACTACTTCTAACATTAGTTCTATCCTTTTAAAGAGTCAATGGGGTTTTTAATCTAGCATTTGTAAGCCTACTATCCCGATCTAATTACCGATAATTAGAGCGAATTCTACGCTAGGCTAGTGTTGTTTTTCTAAGGATTATTATGCATTAAGGCTTATAATCCCCCATTTTTTAGTGGGGTTTTGTTGAGCAGATCAACTTTTCATTGGGGATCAAAAGTTAGAGTTAAATCTAGCACAAAAATAATGTTATTATTTTTAATAAACTCCCAAAAAAGGCATTTATGAACTTATCATAACCTGCTATTTATTAACTTATTTATCTCTATTGCGGTTATACAAAAATTTTCTAAAACCAATAAAAGTTATAATACCGATAGGATTAGCGTAGTATACTCAAACCCCAGATCCACGGGAGCAGGGGGAAATATTTAATAACCTGTTAAGCAAATTTGCACATTGAGATCGCAGGGGGCAGTTCTTGCTGGGAGCAAGGGAGAGGGTTTGCAGCTTTTATCACCATGAAAATGGTGCAATTTAAATGACGATTAGCTTACTTATCTACGAGACACTGCGCGTAGCTTACTTTTCCGTAGGAGTACACTCAGCACAAGTGCCCAATGCCCAATACTCAATGCCCTTATTATCTATATACTTAATTATTGATATTAATAGTCAATTACTGAAGTACTGATCCAGAATCATCATGAAATCTTTGCACCGTCCCGATCTCTATAGCTGGTCTAATTTCAATCCGGCAAGAAATATTGATTTCAATGGGATTGCCTGGATTCGCCCAGATGGCAACATCTTGATTGACCCAGTAGCCCTATCAAACCATGATTGGAATCATCTAAAATCCCTCGGTGGTGTGGTTTGGATTGTGCTGACAAATTCCGAGCATATCAGGGCAAGTAAAGAAATTGCCGATCAAACATACGCTAAAATAGCTGGTCCTGTGGCAGAAAAAGACACTTTTCCTATAGCTTGCGATCGCTGGCTGTCTGATGGTGAGGAATTTGTGCCAGGACTTAAGGTAATTGAACTCCAAGGCTCTAAAACTCCCGGTGAATTGGCTCTGTTACTGGACGAGACAACTTTGATTACAGGGGATTTAGTAAGGGCACGCAAAGCAGGGAGCTTAACTATATTGCCAGATGATAAGTTGCTGAATCGAGACGAGGCTGTTGCTTCTGTTCACAGGTTAGCTCAACTGAGTCAGGTTGAAGCAGTGTTGGTCGGGGATGGTTGGCCTGTCTTCCGCGATGGACGCGATCGCTTAAAGGAACTTGCAGCGACGTTGTAAATGGGTGAGTAGCACAGCTAGCTGTGCTACCCTACAGGAAATTGTGGTTCAAATAGATGAAAAAGGCTATGGGAAGAATTGTAATTTAAAACCTTTTCAGCAATCAAACCGGATTCCTAGATGTTAATTGATGTGACCACCTGGTATTTAGAAATGCTTGATCCAAGTCAGCTTCGTCCTACTTTTTCAAGCAATCCAAAACTTACGGTCATCCGTGCGGAGATTCCATGCCCTGAGTTAAATCGCTTTTTATACCAAAGCGTAGGTGGAGACTGGTATTGGATTAACCGTTTAAACTGGAGCTATGAAAGCTGGTTAAAATATCTAAACCGTCCAGAACTTCACACATGGGTAGCATATCTTTCAGGAACACCCGCAGGCTATGTTGAGCTAGAAGCACAGCCAGGCGATAACGTTGAGATTGCCTACTTCGGTCTACTACGACAGTTTATCGGGCAGTCTATTGGTGGACATTTACTGAGTGTTGGTGTAGAAAAAGCTTGGGCAATGGGAGCAAAGCGAGTGTGGGTTCATACATGCAGTTTGGATAGCAGTCATGCACTTGCCAATTACCAAGCAAGAGGTTTTCAACTCTACAAAGAGGAAATCTATCAGCAGGAACTACCAGAGAAACCGATTGGCCCTTGGGCTGGTGCATCTGGTTGAAAGAGTTGTCTGTGCAGGTAGCAGCACAGGTAGGAATGTTGATATCTCCTGGCTAGAAGTGGGATAGTTAACGCTACAGTTGAGTCAAATATCACATAAGCTGAGATAGCCAATAATAGCGCCTGGATTTAATTTGTTTAATTATCAGGAGCAAAGCGCGATTCTCCTGTGAAAAGGCTGTGCGATCGCGTGCAGAATATTTACAGTATTGCCTAAAATTATGGATAATTCCCCAGTGGTCGCTCAAGCAGATGCATCCTTAGCAAATTACACTCAGGAAAGTATACATCTAGTGGAGCCAGCAGTTGGATTGAATTCACCACCAAAGGAAAAGATCGGAAGTGACTTTGACTCTCGCATGATGCTGCGGTGCTTGGAACTTGCTCGCCGCGCTTTAGGACGGACTTCGCCAAATCCATTAGTAGGAGCGGTGATTGTTAAGGATGGCGAGATTGTCGGCGAAGGGTTTCATCCTCGTGCAGGTGAGCCTCATGCAGAAGTGTTTGCCTTGAGGGCAGCAGGGGATCATGCTCGTGGTGCAACAATCTACGTCAGCCTAGAACCTTGCAATCACTATGGGCGTACTCCCCCTTGTTCAGAAGGATTAATCCAAGCAGGGGTGGCAAAAGTGGTGGTGGGTATGGTTGATCCCAATCCACTGGTAGCTGGAGGTGGTATTGCCCGTTTACGTGCGGCGGGGATCGAAGTATTGGTAGGAGTAGAAGAATCAGCTTGTCATCAGCTAAATGAAGCTTTTGTGCATCGCATTCTCTACAAGCGACCTTTGGGAATTTTAAAATATGCCATGACTTTAGACGGCAAAATTGCTACCACCTCTGGTCATAGCACCTGGGTGACAAGCCAAGAAGCCCGCAATGAAGTACATCAGTTGCGGGCGGCTTGCGATGCAATAATTGTCGGCGGTAATACAGTCCGACAAGATAATCCTTACTTAACCAGCCGTCAGGTGGAGGCACATAATCCCCTGCGAGTGGTTATGAGCCGCCATCTCGACTTACCGGAAAGTGCCCATCTGTGGCAAACTGCGGATGCTCCAACTTTGGTGTTGACACAGAAAGGTGCTAATCCCGATTTCCAAGAACTGTTGCTCAAGCAGGGGGTGGAGGTGGTGGAATTAACATCACTTACACCAGATAAGGCAATGGCGTACTTGTATGAACGGGGTTTTTGTAGCGTTCTTTGGGAGTGTGGTGGGATCTTAGCTGCTAGTGCGATCGCTCAAGGAGCAGTGCAAAAAGTTTTGGCATTTATTGCCCCGAAAATCATTGGTGGTACCATTGCTCCCACACCTGTGGGCGATCTAGGTTTTACTACCATGACTGAGGCGTTGTCTCTAGAACGTGTTCGTTGGCGTGTAGTAGGCTCTGACTGCTTAGTGGAAGGTTATTTTCCTCAAAAAGCCAATAGTCAATAGTAATAACACTTGACTATCGATCAATTCATTGTGATATTGCTCATTAACATTGGCGTTCATGAGCCATATCACGTATAAGGGCTAGCCGGGATTGGATGTAGTGGCACAGAAAATCAGTTTCGTTAGAATCTAACAACACCTGCGTTTCGGTTTGTTTCACTAACCACTGCACCAAGCTAGCATCATCCAGTTGTAAGAGGAGCTTGGCTTGGGTAGTTTCAACCACTGACCAAAGCTGACGCATGATTGTAGGAGTCATCAGACCTCAATTGAATAATTTAGCTTTGCTGTCTTCAGATTACACAATTACGATCGCAATTTACGACATGAATGTAGAAGCTGAGACAAGTATTATTAAAAACTTAATAATGGTATTTATAACTTTATGAAGATTAAGAATTTGAAACTTAGTTTGAAAATTGGGATTGGGGATTGGGAGTTGGGAAGACAGGTTTTCATGGGTTTAGTTGTAAAACCTAGAAGACAAATAGACTAAGTTCTAAAAACTGGCTTTTGTGTTTGTGAAGACTGTAATTCTTTTGACTGTTGTCCAATAATGCCAGTTTTTTTAATTACTATCTTGAATACTATATTTGTCTTATAGGATACAAAAATTAAATTTTTGAAGATAATTTTTACCAGAAATTAACACCTTTTAGCTGTAGATGGTCTTACAAAATCATGTAAATTTTCATCCCAAATGCTGATGTAAATAAAATTGCATTCTTGGCGGATAATCTGACCTTTAACAGAGCCTTTCTTAAACCTAAAATTATCCGACTGGCGCTGTTGTACCTGTTTGAGTCCCTGCTTAATTTCTTCAGTGGCTTGCCCATTTAGCAATCCATTCAAGGTAGCCTCCATTACCTGCGAGTCTACCGATTGGGCAAAAGATACCTCAGTTTGACGCAACACTTTAGAATTACGATCAAATAAGTAACCAAGATCAATTTTGTTTGGTACTAGTTTGTAAACAACAGCACGGGTATTGCCCCATGCACCTCTTAAATCTTGATTTGGCCTGCCGAGGGTAGCTTCTACGGCGCTTCTGGGTGTACCTGTAGGAAATGCAGGAACGCTTTGGCTACTGTTAGTGGTAGCTACTTTACTAGGCGGCTGATCGTTGTTTTGGGGCGTGGAAGGTGCAATATTCTCTGGCTCTGGCTGTGGTGTAGAACGCACTTCTGGCGCTGGAGTATCTGAAATTACAGGCTCTTTTTCTGGCTGTGGTGTGGATACAACTGGGGGATTAAAAGTTGGCAAAGCATCGGGAATTACTCGCCGTCGTGGTGGTGAGGTGGGTATAACTGCGACTGGAGAAGTTTGAGAAGAAGCGGACGGTTCGGCAGATGCAGGAGTGGGCAAAGATTCTGGCGATGGGGTGGGACTTGTAGCAATGGTTGTTTCTGGTTGTTGCTGACGAGTGATGCTAGAAATTGCTACTGCACTAAGCAAGCCGCCTATCAGCAAGCTACCAACAATTACAGCAGGTTTTTGCCAGTTTCCAGGAGATGCGGAGGCAGAAGTTTTTTGTGGAGAATATAATGCCTGGGTTTGTCGAGTCGATGTTGCAGTGGGAGAAAAAATGACTGTGGAATTATTTGCAGCTAACTCAGGAGGTATATTGTTAACAGACTGCAAAGCTTGTAGCATTTTACTGGCAGTGCTGTAGCGATCGCCAGCATGAGGCTTAATTGCTTGATTAAGTATCGCCGCAAATTGGGAAGAGACGTTAGGGGCGTACTGCTGCCAAAGTATTTCTCCAGTTTTCAGATCAGTTGGTAGTTCTTGCGGGTGTTTACCAGTCAGCAGATAAATCGCCGTTAAGCCTAAGCTGTAGATATCAGTGCTGTAAACTGGGCGGCCAACGGCTTGTTCGCTAGGCATATACCCAGGCGTACCAATCACGAGCGATCGCGTCGGGTATCCTGGAGAATTTACCACAGAACGGATTGTTTCTTTAACAGCACCAAAATCAATCAAAACTGGTTTGCCATCAACAGAACGGAGAATAATGTTCTCAGGCTTGATATCGCGGTGAATAATGCCTTTGCTGTGGACATAATCTAAGACTGAAAGCAGACTCAAGAGAATTTGCCGAACACCAGTTTCACTCTCAAATCCTTTATCCTCGACAATTTTTGTTAAGGTTTGGCCGTGAATCCATTCTTGGACGAGGTAAAACTGCCCGTTCTCAGAAAAGTAGGCGTAGAGTTTAGGTATTTGGTTACTACTTTCACCCAAATATTCCAAGGTTGCGGCTTCCCGTTCAAACCGTTGTTGGATAACCTGGTAGGCTTGCGGGTCATTATTGGTTATCGGTTTTAGTTGCTTGATTACACAGCGACGGCGAGAAGGCATATGCACATCTTCAGCCAGAAAAGTTTCGCCAAACCCACCAGCGGCGATTACTTGGATAACTTGATAGCGATTGTTTAGCAGGGTTATTGTCATGAAAAATCACAAGCGTAGACACCGGAGGCATTCCGCCTCTGGGCTTGTCGTCAGAGAGGGCCCTTTCCAAATGTACATCAGATAAGTTCATGAGTTATGAACACTGAATTGAGAACGCCATCCATTCCCAACAGTTTATTGGTAGAGTGATGGCGTGAATCCGTTTAGCGGTAGCTTTTTTGCATAACAGAGATTACTTAGAAAGGTTACCGTCAAAAAGGTATGGAAATCACAGATGCGATCGCATCTGTGATTTGAGCAATATTACTAGAATTACTAAAGTTTGAACAAGTTAACTAAGCTTTACACTACTCAATTGAACTCTATTGTCTCAACAAACTCTAAAATACTCTCCTTGATATCTTCGGCTTCTTCTTCAACAGAATCGGGAGTTTCGCCGTTGATAAAGCTGTGCTGACTACTAACTATATACAAAAATTCACCACTGATAAAGGTAAGTAGCCCCCGGTACGCATCTAATCTCATAGCAGTTCCATTATTTTCTTGCTTAGAAATCGTTGAACCTTTGGGCATATCGATTAACACATAGTAAGCGCCTCGCAAAGTGTCTTCCAGATATTCGCTATACTCCACAGAAGCATCTGGTACATTGGCAAAAATCGCCTGGGGTACATACTTGTCTACTAAAATTGTTTGTAAATATTCTTCTTGTCCAATAGCCTCCAGTTCCTCTAACTGTTCTAAAGGGAAAGGATAATAATCGATTCTCAGTAAAGTACCGATGTCATCAGAAAAGCCAACGACTCCTTCCTGGCTTTGAATTCTACCGCCTTGCTGCGGATCAACCGGAATTGGTACAGTAAAATTACCTAAAGGAGATTGATATGTCTGGTCGCTAAAATCTTCTATGACTACCGTCTCATCTTCATCATCTGCATATTCTTCTTCTTCCTCAAAAGCTGCAATTACCTCCTTAATGATTTCTTCTGCTTCTTCATCTTCAAGTTCCAAAGCCGCTTGTAGCTTTTTGAGGTAGGCTTGTTTCGATTTGGGGATGGCGAGTTCTTCATCTAAAAGCACTATCACTCCAGCTGCAAAACCATCCAACACTAATTCATCCGATAGAGATACTTTGGCGGCATTAAACAGGGGCCCAATTCCCTCTTCTTCTGTAATGCCTATGAGTCTATCAACTATTTCAGCGATTTCATCTTCTGAGTATTCCTCGAAGACCTCGAATTCCCAGAGGATACCCGCTAAACTTTCTGCATCTACATCTTCAATAGATGAATCAGCGATCGCCGTGACAGTTGCGATCGCCGCCACCGCTTCCTCTGGACTTAGTGATTCCTCTGATGTCTTTGGTGAGTTAAAAACCTTGTCATATTTTGTCATAATTGCTACCTGAATTAATTGCTTGATAGTAATAACATATTGAAAGTGACAATGGTCAGTTTACCAATGGAGCGAATCTTCTAGAGAAAAAGTTAGCTAATAAGTGCTTTACTCAGTATTGCTTAGGTGTAATGAAACCTTGTTGACAGCTAATATCCGGCACTAATTAAATCTTGTTATAATCCGACTCCACAAACTGCTGACTTTACTTATCATGATTTGAGACATACAGCAAGCAATTGATGAGCAGCTAATCGTCATTTAAATTGCACCATTTTCATGGTAATAAAAGCTGCAAATCCTCTCCCTTCCTCCCTTCCCCCTGCGATCTCAATGTGCTTTCTTATATGCTTAACAGCTTATTTTCGTAAAAACTTGCGGCAATTACCGTTAATAATTACTATATTCCTTTGTTTTTATCCTCTGACAAATGAATTATGTCTACCGATAGAATTATAAACTAGCTAGCGATAGATACTTACCCCGTGAGTGGGATGCGACTATACCAATGTTTGTAGTAGCACTCAATACTCAAAACGTTGTACTGTTGGTTCTACAAGTGTGAATTACATTAATCTTGAGTTTTTTTATGGTAAAAACCCCTGCATCTCAATTTTCACCAGATCAATACGAAGTTGATTCTGCACAAGAAAAAGTAGAAGCTCTTATAGAAACATCACCATCAGAAACAGAGATTGACCTAGAGTTTCTGTACACTAGAGATATTGAATTTCGTCAGGAAACCATTTACTTTCTTGTAGTTGATCGCTTTTATGATGGCGATCCAGATAACAGCGAAGGTGCAAACTCAGAACTGTACGATCCAACTAGACAAGATTGGGGTAAGTACTGGGGTGGTGATTTGCAAGGTGTCATCGATAAATTAGATTATCTCAAAAATATGGGAGTTACCGCCCTTTGGTTAACTCCTCTGTTTGAGCAGGTTGAAGAGTTATTTGTTGGCAATGCAGCGCTACATGGCTATTGGACAAAAGACTTTAAACGGCTCAATCCTCGCTATATTGCTGATGGAGAGAATCCTTCTTTAAATGCTACCCAAGAAGAAAAAAATACGACCTTTGATCGGTTAGTTGCGGAACTGCACAAGCGGAATATGAAGCTGGTGCTAGATATTGTCTGCAACCATAGCAGCCCTGATACTAGCGGTAGTAAAGGTGAATTGTATGATGATGGCGTCAAAATTGCTGATTTTAATGATGATGTCAATCATTGGTATCACCACTATGGCGAAGTGCAAGACTGGGAAGACGATTGGCAAGTACAAAACTGTGAACTATCTGGTCTAGCAACCTTTAATGAAAACAATACTGAATATCGGGAATATATCAAGTCAGCAATTAAACAATGGCTAGACCGGGGTGTGGATGCACTGCGGGTAGATACTGTCAAGCATATGCCCATCTGGTTTTGGCAAGAATTTACCGGCGATATGAGCAATCACAAACCAGATGTATTTATTTTTGGTGAATGGATCTACAGTAATCCTAGTGACGATCGCTCGGTGGAATTTGCCAATCACTCAGGCATGACGCTGCTAGACTTTGGGTTGTGCGTGGCAATTCGAGCCGCACTGGCGCAAGGTTCAGAAATGGGATTCCAAACAATTCAATACATTTTTGACCAGGATTATCGCTACAAGGGGGCAACAGAGCTAGTTACCTTCATCGATAACCATGATATGTCCCGTTTCCAATCGCTGAACCCCGATCCAGCGATGCTGAAGCTTGCGATCGCCTTAATTATGACATCTCGCGGCATTCCCTGCATTTACTACGGTACAGAACAGTATCTGCATGACGACACCGACGGCGGTAACGACCCATATAACCGCCCAATGATGGAAAGTTGGGATACTGAGAGTGAAATTTATCGTTGCATCAGGCTACTATCTGGCTTACGGCGACTGAATCCAGCCGTGTCAATGGGTAGCCATTGGCAAAAATATTTGACACCAGATATTTACTGTTATGTACGCCGCTATCGTGACTCCGTGTGTTTTGTAGCTTTAAACCGGGGAGGAGAAGTTACTCTCCCAGAAGTAGAAACAGAATTACCCGATGGAGAACATACTTGCGTGGTGACTCGCAATAAGTATGAAGTGAAAGACGGCAAGATTTATGACCTAGTATTAGAAGAACGCGGAGTGCTTGTTTTCAGTCACGTTGGGGAAAGGATCAAAGCACAGACAATTGTGCGCGTCCAACTTAATGGCGTGGATACCCAACCCGGCGAAACTATTGTGGTAACTGGAGATTGCCCAGAGTTGGGTAACTGGGATATCAGTAAAGCATATCCTTTAGAGTACATCAACTCGAATAGCTGGTCTGCTGAGATTCCCTTTGATGAGAGTGCTGGTAAGCTGATTGCATATAAATATGCTATGTGGCGAGAAGGGCGATCGCCTCTGCGGGAAAATTTGGTAAATCGCCGTTGGGTGATTGCCAAAGAAGGTACTGTAAAATGGCGTGATACCTGGGCATCGGGAAGAGAATCGTAGAAATTTCAAATAAATAATGAAGTGCGAAGGAGCAAAATTTTCATCCTTTGCACTTCATCGTTTGTGAACTAATAGCGCTTCTTGTACCCTGCGGTTTCGCCTTTGCCGTTCTCAGAGAGTCGCCGTTACGCGTTTATATATGCAATACTCTGATTTTATATATTTTAGTGTAGAGTGATCTGGATCACACCATTTTATGACTTAAAATAAGTAATATCAAGCATATATACATCTAATACCCATTGAAAAGAGGAGCAAATAGGCTCCCAGCTTTATAGGGTAAAAGAATAGATGATACCTTTATGAGCGCTACAATGACTAGTTTTTAGTACTTACAAACTCATCTAAAAAAATAAGAAAAAGGTAAATAGTAATGTTCGACCTATTACTGAAAAATGAATTAAGTGCTCCAAAAAAAGTAAAGTTTAAAAATGAAATTTTTGCACGAGTTCAAGGTCGAAATCTCAAAGATTTAAATGACGAAATAGATTTTTATAAAACTGAATTACTTCCCTATTTTATTAAGTTAAGCCAACAGAATCCTGTTTTCAGTGTTACGGAGCAATTACGGCTTTTAGTGGGTGTTTGGACACCAATCTGGTCTACCATATCGTTTCATGAAAGTTTACCGAAAAGAATACAAGAGCAGTCGTTCCAAATTTTCCAGCAAGATGGTTATTGTGGCAGTGTAGCTCGCTATATAATGGGAAAAGAGCCGGATTCATCCCAGAACTTTCAATCAACATTACCAGCTTATGATTTCATGTTGATCCAAAAATATGAAGTTCAAAATGGTAGATGGTATCTTCATAACATTGATAGGTTTCAGGCTTTTAAAAATAGAGAAATTCCTCTAACTTTAGAATCAGTGTATAACTGGTTTACTAATAAAGTTAACACTAAAGTCAAAGTGAACGCGCCAAAATTAGATTTGACTAAAGTTCAAAAATTAGAAAATTTAGAGGCAAATCATGCTAATGAACTTAACAAAACATCCTTAGTAACTTCTCAAGTTTTTGAGCATTTATATATAGATAATGACTTGCGACTTGTGAAAACTCAAACAGATGCCTCACATTTACCTAGTTACACAATTGCTGTGAGAAGGTAATAAGAATAGTAATTTCTGTAAATTGAACAGCCAGATACTAAGTATAGTCCTCTTTAGCCTAACGTACCATGTTATATAGCGGTGCGTTAGGCGCTCATGTTATGTTTTTCGTGGCAAATCATATCGAAAATATGCGCCTAACATACTCTATAAGAATTTTATCTTTAGTTTATAAATAGGCTCTAAGTAATATGAATAATTGGTACAAAGAAGACCTCGCGTTTATTCATGATGTTGGTTTCCGTGACTTTGCTCTTAAATCTGCTCCTGGTATCTTAAAAATCTTGGTTGAAAACAAAATACATAATGGACTAGTGGTTGACTTAGGTTGCGGTAGCGGATTATGGGCACAAGAACTCACCAAGGCTGATTATCAGGTTCTCGGAGTTGATATTTCTGAGTCGATGATTAATATTGCACGAATAAGAGTGCCTGATGCCGAGTTTCGGCTCGATTCACTATTTAAGATAGATATTCCACCATGCAATGCTGTAACATCAATTGGTGAATGCTTCAGCTACTTGTTTGATCCAGACAACGATCGCCAAATTCTTGTTCAGCTTTTCTGGCGCATATATAATGCCTTAATTCCTGGGGGTGTATTCATATTCGACATTGCAACAATAGGACAAGTTGCACAGGGAACCACAACTAAGGGATTCACTGAAGGAGAGGGCTGGGTAGTATTAGTTGAAAAAGAAGAGGATCAAAAGCAAATAACTTTGACTCGTCGAATTATCAGCTTCCGCAAGGTCGGGGAACACTATAGACGATCTGAGGAAGTACACTGTCTGCGATTATACGAAGCAACAACTATTGAAAGTGAACTCCAGCGCGTAGGCTTTGGAGTTGAAACAACTTCTAGTTATGGACAATACCTTCTGTCAAAAGGTCATGTAGCATTTATTGCACGCAAACTATGTGAATAAATACCTGGATTAAATCCAATCTCTAATTTTTTTTGCTATGGTGATCCCAAAGGAATTGTTAAATACTTAGGAGGTGTTAACAAGTGACTAGTCTATTTCTTTGTATTTTAAGATACACATACATAGAAAAATTCTCTCTATAAAGTGGAGCTGTTTTGTTACTTATTCGGTTGGGCAATACGCGCTTCAATATCTTCCAATGTTTGTAACAATAGACTCCTTGCCTGCAATTGCCAACCCCATTTCTGAATTCTAAAAGCTAATACAGTTCCAACTATAGCGGCTAATAAACCTATGGGTTGATTTAAAGAAATTCCGAATAACAAACCCAATCCAGCAATTCCCCAAAATGGTAAAGCTGCTGCTTGTCTTTGTTCTTCTACAATTTGACTAATCATATTAGAAGATTGCTTAATGGCAAGTAATGCCTCTTTGGCTTGTCGCTGTTCGGCTGCGGATACTGATAAACCAATTTTACGTCGTAGTTTTTCAATTTTGCGGGCATCAGTGCTGTACTCAGTTAGCTCATCTTCTGCCATTTTTAATAGTCGTTCTAGTTGTGCCATTGTGCATTGCATCCGGTATTACAATACAGCTATTATCCCGAATAATTGTTATTTATAGACTATAGTTTGGTATTTAATTGCACAATTCAAAATCACGCGACTAGCTGTAATATCTAAAATTGAATATGGCAAAAATATACTACCGATTACGCAATTACGAACTCAGTATAAATTTAAAAGGTAATTATGGCTACAGTATCTAAAAGCACTTTATCTCCATCTTCTCAAGAGCGATCGCTCATTTTGTGGTTTGATGAAGTTGGTATTGCTGATATCCCCGTAGTTGGTGGTAAAAATGCCTCACTGGGCGAAATGATTCAACAGCTAACGCCCAAAGGGATTAACGTTCCTACAGGCTTTGCCACCACTGCTTACGCTTATCGTTATTTCATCAAATCAGCAGGTTTAGAAGCAAAGCTACGCAAACTCTTTGCTGACTTGGATGTTGAAGATGTCAAAAATTTACGAGAACGGGGAAAAAAAGCGCGATCGCTATTAATCCACACCCCATTTCCTGTAGAATTGCGAGAGGCGATCGCTAAAGCTTACCAAAGTCTTTGTGAACGATACAACGCAGAGACAGATGTTGCAGTACGTTCTAGCGCCACCGCCGAAGACTTACCCGATGCTAGTTTTGCTGGACAACAGGAAACTTACCTTAACGTTGTCGGCGCTGAAGGAGTTTTAGCAGCTTGTCATAAATGCTTTGCTTCCATATTTACCGATCGCGCCATTTCTTACCGTCACACCAAAGGATTTGACCACTTTAGCATTGCTCTGGCTGTGGGTGTGCAAAAAATGGTGCGTTCTGACTTAGCAACCTCTGGGGTGATGTTCTCTATTGATACAGAAACCGGATTTAAGGATGCTGCACTGATTACAGCCGCCTACGGCTTAGGTGAAAATGTTGTCCAGGGGTCTGTAAATCCTGATGAATACTATGTTTTTAAACCAACTTTAAAAGCTGGCTTCCGCCCAATTATTGATAAGAAATTGGGTAGTAAAGAACTAAAAATGATTTATGATGACGGCTCCAAATTTACGAAAAATGTCTCTGTTCCGCCCAGAGAAAGAGGTAAATTTGCCCTCAATGATGAAGAGATTTTACAACTAGCGAATTGGGCATGTTTAATTGAAGACCATTATTCCCAAGTCCACGGTATTTCCACTCCAATGGATATCGAGTGGGCAAAAGATGGGATTACTAATCAACTTTTTATTGTGCAAGCGCGTCCTGAAACCGTGCAGTCGCAGAAAACGGGAAATGTATTGCGGAGTTATCGGTTGGTATTGGGGAATAGGGAATGGGGAATAGGGAATGGGGAAAAAACTTCCCAATCTCCACTTCCTGATTCCCAATCTCCAATCCCCCTTGTTACCGGAAGCGCGATTGGGGAAGCGATTAGTCAAGGGAAAGCACGCCTAATTTTAGATGTTCAGAAACTCGAACAGTTCCAAGTTGGGGAAGTTTTGGTGACAGAGAGAACTGACCCCGATTGGGAACCAATTATGAAACGCGCCAGTGCAATTGTTACTAATTCTGGTGGTAGGACATGCCATGCAGCGATCATTGCGCGAGAATTGGGTGTACCTGCGATCGTGGGATGCGGCAATGCTACAGAAATTTTAAAACCTGGTCAAGAGGTTACAATTTCTTGCGCTGAAGGGGAAGAGGGAAAAGTTTATGCAGGCTTATTACCTTTTGAAGTGGAAGAAGTTCCTTTAGAGAACTTACCCCGCACCCGCACTCAAATTTTAATGAATGTGGGTAATCCCCAAGAAGCATTGAGTTTATCGGCAATTCCCAACGATGGGGTAGGTTTAGCACGGACAGAATTTATCATCGCTAACCAAATTCAAATTCATCCAATGGCATTGATCCACTACGATTTGTTAAAAGATGAATTTGCCAAAGCTAAAATTGCTGAAATTACCGCACTTTATGACGATAAACCCCAATATTTTGTAGATAGACTAGCCCAAGGTATCGGTAGAATTGCGGCGGCATTTTATCCCAAACCAGTAATTGTGCGAATGTCAGATTTCAAAAGTAATGAATATGCCAATTTGTTAGGTGGGCGACAGTTTGAACCCCACGAAGAAAATCCAATGCTCGGTTGGCGGGGGGCGGCGCGTTACTATGATGAAGGCTACAGAGAAGCTTTTGCCCTAGAATGTGATTCTATCAAGCGGGTACGCGAAGAAATGGGTTTGACAAATGTTATCCCGATGATTCCGTTTTGTCGTACTCCCGATGAAGGGCGGTTGGTTTTAGCAGAGATGGCAAAAAATGGTTTAAAGCAAGGTGTTAACGACTTGCAGGTTTATGTGATGTGCGAGTTGCCCAGTAACGTTATTCTGGCTGAGGAATTTGCTGAGGTATTTGATGGCTTCTCGATTGGTTCTAATGATTTAACTCAGCTGACATTGGGGATAGACAGGGATTCGGCATTGGTAGCCAGATTGTTTGATGAACGCAGTCCAGCTGTGAAACGAATGGTAAAAATGGTCATAGAATCGGCGAAAAAATGCGATCGCAAAATCGGCATTTGTGGACAAGCACCCAGCGACTATCCAGAATTTGCCCAGTTTTTGGTTGAACAAGGAATTGACTCGATTAGTCTGAATCCAGATTCGGTTTTAAAGACAATGCTGGAAGTGGCAAAAGTCGAGAGTAGTAATTCGTAATTCGAGTAATTTATGCCAGCTAAAGATCGCTACCACCAGAACGTCAAAAATGCCCTAATTAAAGATGGCTGGACGATTACCGACGATCCATTTCATTTGAAGTGGGGAAAAAGGGATATGTATGTTGACTTGGGTGCAGAGAAATTGATTGCTGCTGAAAAGGAAGGACAGCAGATAGCCGTTGAGATTAAAACGTTTCGCAGCGTATCGGACATGACTGATCTTGAACACGCGCTGGGACAGTATCTTGCATACCGCTCTGTGATGATTAGAACCAATCCCGATCGCGTCCTCTATCTCGCCGTTCGGGACGAAGTATACGCCGATATCTTTGATGAGCCAATTGCTAAACTTTTGGTAGAAGATTACAAAGTTCATATTGTTCTATTTGAGCTAGAGCAAGAGGTCATTTTTAAATGGATACCTTGGAGCAATACAGGCAGTTGATTCGGAATATTCTGATTGAACATACAAAAATCCCCTTCAGCACTGGCGATATTCAATTTGAAACAGTTTTCGACGGCGAACAAGACCGCTACCTCTTAATGATTTTGGGAAGGGAACCAGCCTATGACTTGTCTCCTACTGTGACTCGTCGCGTTCACGGCTGTATGATTCACATAGATATTATTGATGGCAAAATTTGGATTCAACGTGATGGCACTGAAGAGGGGGTAGCAACGGAACTGGTTAGGGCTGGTGTGGCGAAAGATCGCATTGTATTGGGATTTCGATCTGAAGAACTGCGGAAAGATTCAGAATTTGCGGTCGCATAGCCAACGGTAGTTAAACTTCTGGATAATTACCCATAGCATAGCGATCGCCATATTTTGTTTGTGTAATCCTCTACAAAATTTTGACTGCTCAACCATAAGTATCTTACTATTTTGCAGAATGGCAATTTAGTTTAGCCAAAAGCAAGATGACAAATCTTTGGGAAACCGAACGCTTGATCATTCGCAGTTGGATACCCGAACGCGATGCCGAGCAAGCCTTTGTAATTTACAGTGACCCAGAAGTTACGCACTTTCTTGGTAAAGTTTCTCTGGTAACAAGTGTTGAGTCACAGCGTCAGCGTTTGATTGACAACATCGAGCGTTCGCACCGACGCAACAATGGTACTGGATATTGGGCAATTGTCGAAAAGCAAACCACAACAATTGTAGGAACTATCATTCTCAAACAATTGCCCGACAAAGATGGTTTACCCACTCAAGATTATGAGGTAGGCTGGCACTTGAGGCGAGCTTCTTGGGGTAAAGGGTATGCAACAGAAGCAGGGCGATTTATGCTCAATTACGGATTTAGTGTCCTGAACTTGCCAGTGATTTATGCCGTAGTGAAGCCAGAAAATCATGCTTCAATCCGTGTAACAGAACGATTGGGTATGAAACCAATAGGGCGAACAAACAAGTATTACAATATTGAACTGCTCCTGTTTCAACTAGATGCACCTGAAGATTAGAGTGAGCAAAGGGAGCAGGGGAAGCAGGGGAAGAAGAACTATTTATTGATTCTTGATCAATGCCCAATGACTAACGACTAATGACTAATGACTAAAAAGTGGTTCCGAATTGGGATGGTGAGTGTATTTCTTTTCTCACTCGCCTTGAGGTTTTGGGGGCTGGAGCGATTCAACACTCTGGTATTTGATGAAGTTTACTTTGCCAAATTCGGTAATAATTATCTCACACGTACGCCATTTTTTAATGCTCATCCGCCGCTGAGTCAATATATGATCGGCATCGGCATTTGGATTGGTAGTCACATTCCTTTTTGGCACGATACCGTGAATGGGCTGACAGGTTCATTGCGATCGCCTTGGACTTATCGGTGGTTCAATGCGTTTACTGGCTCATTTATCCCTTTAGTTGTAGCTGCGATCGCTTATCAATTGAGTTATCGTCGAAGCTTTGCTCTGCTTGCAGGTTTATTTACAGCTTGTGATGGCATTTTTCTAGTTGAGTCTCGCTATGCTTTAAGTAATATTTATATCGTCATCTTTGGTTTATTAGGACACTGGTTTTTATTATTGGCATTAGATAATCAAAATCGGCGACGTTCTTTTTGGTTAGTTTTTGCTGGTATCGCTTTTGGTGCGTCAGTCGGTACTAAGTGGAACGGTTTATGGTTCCTCTCAGGTGCTTATCTCATTTGGATAGCAGCTTGGGTAATCCATTTGATACATTATTTTCCAAACTCCAAACTCTTTTTTGCATCTTCTTCATTGAAAGGGGCAGGAGGCAGGAGGCAGGAGGCAGAAGGCAGGGGGCAGGGGGCAGAAGGCAGGGGGCAGGGGGCAGAAGACAGGGGGCAGGGGGCAGGGGGCAGAGGGCAGGAGGTAGAAGTTAGTACTTATCCTCTCTCATCTCAGACACCACTACAAAACCTCACTCAGCTAAATATTTTTCACATGCTGTTTTATCTAGGAATTATCCCAGCTTTGATTTACAGCATCATCTGGATTCCTCACCTTCAATTAGATAAAACTTATGGATTTATTGCAGTACATCAGCAAATTTTGAAGTTTCACTTACAGCTAGGTGGCAATAGTCCTAACGTGCATCCTTACTGTGCTGCCTGGTACAAATGGCCGTTGATGACTCGACCAATGGCATATTATTATCAAACGGCTAAAAGTATCACCGAACCCTTGCCTGTGATGGGTCCGCCTTTGCCTGCTGGTGCTGGACAAGTTATTTATGATGTCCATGCAATGGGCAATCCATTTTTGTGGTGGTTTGGTGTTGCTGCCATGCTATTTTTAGTAGGAATGCTGGTGTCACAACCCGTAATTATTTGGGTGAAAGAAAAGCGTTTTTCTGTGCCTGCAACTTTGAGTGTTGATACTTGGATTGCCTTGTATTTAGTTATAAATTACGCTGCTAACTTGCTGCCTTGGGTGAAAGTAACAAGGTGCGTTTTTATTTACCACTATATGTGTGCAGTGGTGTTTGTATTTTTTGCGATCGCTTGGTTTGTTGATCAGTGTCTTCGCAGTTATTATCAACAACTCCGCGCACTAGGTGTCACAATTAGTTTTATCATTCTGGTTGCTTTTATTTTCTGGATGCCTGTTTTTTTGGGTTTACCCCTTTCCCCTAATGGTTATAAACTACGAATGTGGTTTAACTCTTGGATTTGAGTAGAAGGGCATGGAGCATTTGAAGAATAATAACTCCTACCTCCTAACTCATAACTTATTTCTAAACTTAACATAGCTACACATATACAGAATTGCTTAATCACATGGTTTTTACATTTCTTATCGCTATGTAACTTTAGAGACTGTTAGACTTTTCAAAGCGCAAGCAGATGAGACTATAGCTGCAAAACGCAACACCAGGGCATGGGAAATTAGATACTAAGTAAAAGTGATGAATGAAAAATTATAAAATTTTTTACGTTCATTATTCTTCGTTATTATAGATACTCTAGTTTTGATGCTCCCAGACAACAGAGGAGGATCGTCATGGAAATAAACTTACAATTACCAGGTATTAATTTAGTTAGCTTGAAAGAGGCACCGATTCATATTTCTAGCCAAATTCAGCCTTATGGCGTCCTGTTGGTCTTGGAGGAGCCTGAGCTAAAAATATTACAAGTTAGCACTAATACATTAAAGATTTTCGGAATTACTCCCGAAAATATGTTACATAAAAAACTAGAAGATTTACTTGATCCCTTTCAAATAGAGAGAATTAAAACAGGGCTATCCGGAGAAAATCTTGATTTTATCAATCCCACCAAAGTTTGGGTGCGAAAAAAAGGTGATGACTACATAGTATTTGATGCAGTATTTCACCGTAATACAGAAGGATTTTTAATTCTTGAGTTAGAACCTGCTCTTACTCAAGAAAATATTCCGTTTTTAAGCTTTTATCATCTAGCTAAAGCCTCGATAAATCAACTAGAAAAAACAGCAAATCTCCGTGATTTTTGTCAAGTTATTGTTCAAGAAGTTCGGAAAATAACGGAATTTGACCGGGTAATGTTATATAAATTCGATGATGATGGGCATGGTTCCGTTATCGCTGAAGAAAAACTAGAAAGCCTAGAACCTTATTTAGGGCTGCATTACCCAGAGTCAGATATTCCCAAACCAGCGAGAAAATTATTTGCTGCCAATTCCATCAGAATCATCCCAGATGCTTATTCTCAGCCAGTAAAACTTTTTCCTGCCAATAATCCAATTAGCGATCGCCCGATTAATCTAACCAACTCTATTCTTAGAAGTGCTGCTCCCTGCCACATGGAGTACTTGCATAATATGGGTGTTGGTGCTTCGCTCACTATCTCTTTAATTAAAGATCAAAAACTTTGGGGGCTAATTGCTTGCCATCATCAGTCTCCTAAATATGTTTCCTACGAATTGCGTAAAGCCTGCGAATTTTTGGGGCGAGTAATATTTGCAGAAATTTCAGCGAGAGAAGAAACCCAAGACTACTATCATCGGATAAATTTGACACACCTTCAATCAATCTTGATTGAATATATGTCTCAAGAAGAAAACTTTATTGATGGTTTAGTTAAAAATCCCCAGCATCTTTTAGATTTTGGTAACGCTCAAGGCGCAGCCGTGTGTTTTGGGGGAAATTGCACAGTAGTTGGTGAAACGCCTAGAGAAGAAGACCTGAATTATTTAGTTCAATGGCTGAAGAATAATGTTGAGGAAGAAGTATTTCATACAGATTCTTTGCCGCAAATTTATCCAGATGCCGAAGGTTTTAAAAATGTCGCCAGTGGTTTGTTAGCGATTCCCATCGCCAAGCGGAATTATGTTTTGTGGTTCCGACCGGAAGTAATTCAAACTGTAAATTGGGGTGGCGATCCTAATAAGGCGTTTGAAGTTAGCCAGTCAGAAGGAAATGTTCGTCTGTGTCCACGCAAATCATTTGAACTGTGGAAAGAAACGGTTCGCTTAACATCTTTACCCTGGAAAGATGTAGAAGTTAAAGCAGCTTTGGAACTGCGGAAAGCAATTGTTAATATTGTGCTGCGTCAAGCTGATGAACTAGCCCAGTTAGCGCAGGATTTAGAACGTTCTAACGCCGAACTGAAAAAGTTTGCCTATGTCGCCTCCCATGACTTGCAAGAACCGCTCAATCAAGTTGTGAATTACGTGCAGCTGTTGGAGATGCGGTATAGCGAAGAACTTGACGAAGATGCTCAGGAGTTTATTAGTTACGCTGTGCAGGGAGTTAGCCTGATGCAGACGTTGATTGATGACGTACTAGCATACTCGAAAGTGGATATGCAAGCGATCGCATTTCAAATGAACGATGTAGAGACATCCTTAATGCGAGGGTTGGGCAATTTGCGTCAACGCATTAATGAAACTGGGGCTACTATCACCCACGATCCCTTACCAGTAGTCATGGCTGACAGCACCCAACTGATGCAGCTATTCCAAAACCTCATCGGTAACGCCATCAAGTTCCACAGTGACCAGCCGCCACAAATCCATGTGGGAGCAGAAAGAATAGAAGATGCATGGCTATTCTCAGTTCGGGATAATGGTATTGGCATTGATCCGAAATTTAGCGATCGCATTTTCGTAATTTTTCAGCGCTTACACACGCGGGATGAATATACTGGTACAGGTATGGGTTTAGCCATCTGTAAGAAGATTGTCGAATGTCACCGGGGGCGGATCTGGGTAGAGTCAGAACTAGGTGAAGGCGCAACCTTCTACTTTACGATTCCAGTTGGAGGACGCGAACTTGAGCGTAGAAACGGGAGAAAAACACAAAACCATCTTTTTGGTAGAGGACAATAAAGCTGATATTCGCTTAATCCAAGAAGCATTGAAAAATAGTTCAGTGCCCTACCAAGTGGTAACGGTCAGGGATGGCATAGATGCTATGGCTTATTTACGCCAAGAAGGTGAATATGCTGATGCAGCACGCCCTGACCTCATTCTGCTGGATTTGAACTTGCCTAAAAAAGATGGTCGAGAAGTGCTGGCGGAAATAAAAGCCGACCCACTACTAAAGCGTATTCCAGTTGTTGTGTTAACAACCTCAAAAAATGAGGATGACATTTTTCACAGCTACGATTTACATGTGAATTGCTATATTACTAAATCTCGCAACCTCAACCAATTATTTCAAATCGTCAAGAGTATTGAAGATTTTTGGCTCTCTACTGTGACGCTACCATCGGAGTGAGGGAAAAGGGCAGGGGGAGCAGGGGAGGCAGGGGGAGATGAGGAAGCAGGGGGAGATGAAGAAGCAGGGGGAGCAGGGGAAGAAGAATTATTGATTAATGCCCAATGACAAATGACGAATGACAAATGACAAGATAGAGCAGCAATAGGGGGTGAAACCTGAAGATTATGGTTGTGAGCTACTCAGTAAAAATCTTGTTAATTGAGGATAACCTAGCTTCTGCTAGGTTGTTACAAGAGTTTCTGATGCAAGCCCAGTCCCAAGAGTTTACTCTGGTTCATGTGACGCGATTGGGGGAAGCACTTCAGGAACTAAGTCAATGTAATTATGATGTTATTTTATTAGATTTAACTCTACCTGACAGTCAAGGATTGTCATCTCTACCTCCTCTGATTAGTCAAGCGCCAAGCATACCTATTGTTGTTCTAACAAATACCAATGACGAAGAACTGGCAATTGAAGCAGTGCGACAGGGGGCGCAAGATTATCTAGTCAAGCGGCAGGTAAATGTAGATGTGTTAGTGCGATCGCTACGTTATGCGATCGAGCGTAAGCAGGTTTTAGAATCATTACGCACAGTCAATGAAACGTTACAAACCCGGGTTGAAGAACGAACTGCGGAACTGGTGAAAGCCAATGAACTCAACCAGTTCAAATCTGAATTTGTCTCAATGCTCTCCCATGACATCCGCAATCCGCTAAATACTATTCTCTTAGCTGCTGGATTGCTACAAAATCAAGATGAAAGATTGACCAAAGAGAAAAAACTGAATCATTTACAAATGATTCGCTCGGCGATCAAAAACATGGCAAAGCTATTGGATGAAGTTACATTCATCGGGAAAGCTGATTCTGGCAGACTGGGGTATGAACTAATTTGCATAGATTTAGAAGCTTTTTGCCGCCAAATGGTCGAAGAAGTTCGATTAATAGCAAATGAGAAACATCTAACTTTGGTGTTTACCAGTTTTGGGAAATTAGACGAAGCATTATGGGATGAAAGCTTACTGCGGCACATTTTGGGCAATTTACTGAGCAATGCTATTAAGTATTCACTACCGGGCGGCATAGTGCGCTTTGAAGTAATTGGTCAGGAAAAAACAGTAACTTTCCGAATTCAAGATTGGGGAATTGGCATTCCTCAAGAAGACCAAAAGCGGCTGTTTCAGCCTTTCCGACGTGCAGACAATGTTGGAACCATTCCAGGTACTGGCTTGGGGCTAGCGATCGCCAAAAAGTGTGTTGATGCACACGGGGGCGAGATTGTAGTCAATAGTCAAGTTGGAGTAGGTACAACCTTTACCGTCACCCTTCCTTTACTAGAAGTTTAAGCGGTGACAGCAATTTTTGCATCTGGGGAATACAGTTCATTGTTGGGGCACAACTATTGTGCCCTTATGTCAAAGCGCCACTAACCCTCATTCATAACTTCTCGCCTGACAAACAAAGCTCGATAAACAGGCTCACCCTTTTTTTGCGTTCCTATTTCCCGTTCTGTGGAGACTGGGAGTGGGTTTTCAGCTAACCATTCTCCTGCACCAACTTTCTGATAAGCTGGATGAGCGGCAAAGCGATCGCGCATTTCCACAGCAACAAATTCCATATCTGATTGCAGAAATACAACTCCCCCAACTGCAAGATAATTGGCTAATTCTGCCACTAGTTCTGGTTGCACTACACGACGTTTAGCGTGGCGGGTTTTAAACCAAGGATCAGGGAATTGAATTGTAACGCGTTGTAAACTTCCTGGAGGGAGGCAAGATAACAGCGATCGCAGTGAGTTATTCACATTGCAAAATAAGTAGTGCAGGTTTGTCAAACCTAACTCAGAACGTAATTTATTCGCCTCCACCACCAACGGTTCCCGAATTTCCAAGCCGAGAAAATTCCAGTTTGGTTCTATTTTGGCCATATTTACCAAAAATAGTCCTTTAGCACAGCCAATATCTAAATGTAGCGGTTGATTTGGCTTTGCATAAATTCTTTCCCAGTCAAGTGGACTTGCTGGTGTTTGATACTTTTTACCAAGTGGATTAACATGCTGGCGGACTCGGACTGCTGCCAAAATTTGATCTCCTTTATGTGAAAATATCCTATGGTTTGTGCGATCGCCATCAGTTGGCTTTGTTAACAAAATGTATTAACTAGCTGGTAATTTTAGTCAATTCTCGGCATTCATCTATTACGATAGCAACAATATATTTAATTTAATAAGTCAAAGTAAAATAAGGTGACGGAGAAATGCGTACCTGGATTTTCTATTTTCTCCATTTAAAAGCCGCAAACTAAGATTGGCAGCTATAATTTATACTGATTAAAAATTTAAAGCTACTAGACTAGCTCATGCGTAACTTTTAACTAATACTTACCAAATGGTGTATAGCTACTCAGATTTAGACCAGAAAAACCTTAAATGGTTTCCCAATGATAACTCCCGTGCGACCCTACTTACGATAAAAGTTTCACGAGGTCAGATACGTGGACTTAAGGGAGTTACTATTGACTTTCGCTATCCAATTACAGCCATAGCAGGACGTAACGGTTCCTGTAAAACTACAGTCCTAGCTTTGTCAGCATGTGCATTTCACAACAAGCCTAATGGTTTCAAGTTACCTGGAAGAAAACATCCCTACTATACATTTTCAGATTTCTTTATCCAGACAAAAGAGGAAACTGCACTTGGTAATATATCAATCAACCATCAAATTCTTCACAACAGCTGGAAAGTTACAAAGCATAATCCCAACAAGGCTGGCCCAAATTGGCAGCAACGCTTTAAGAAGTCTGGAGGCCGCTGGAATAACTATGATTCAAGAGTTGTACGTACTGTTGTATTTCTTGGTGTTGAGCGCATTGTTCCACACGCAGAAAGGAGTGTATCTAAAAGCTATCGAGGTAAGTTTAAACTAGCAACAGACCAAGGATGGGAACTTAGTGTTCGTGAAACTGTAGGAAAAATCCTTGGTACTGACTATACGAGTTTTAGTTATAGACGACATGCAAGATACCGTTTACCTATCGTCGCTAAAAAAGATCAGAATGTTTACTCTGGCTTCAATATGGGGGCAGGTGAACACTATTTATTTGAGTTATTCTCAATTATAAATGAGTGCCCAGATGGTTCTCTTATTTTAATTGATGAGATAGAATTAGGTCTTCATGAAAAAGCACAAGAAAACTTAATTGTAGAATTAAAAAAAATATGTGAAAAACGCAAGTTTCAAATTATTTGTACAACTCATTCCTCTCCTATTCTTGAGTGCTTACCACCAGAAGGCAGAATTTTTATAGAACGCAGTGGTAGTGAGACTATTATTATACCTGGAATTTCGCCAGCTTATGCAACTGGAAAACTCTCAGGTCGTCCAAAAGTTGAGTTAGATATTTTAGTGGAAGATGATGCAGCTAAATTAATAGTCGAAACAGTTTTAGATAATGATCTTCGCTCACGCACACAAGTTTTACCTATCGGTTCGGCAGCAGCAGTTATGAGACATCTTGGTGCTAGATATAAAGAAATTATACATAAAAAAGATAAGGCAATAGAAGTTTGTGTCTTGCTTGATGGTGATAAATCATCGAAAAAAATTGAGCAGATTAATCAATTTTTAAAAGTTCTTGAAACACTCACAGATCAACAAGAGGCTAAAGACTGGGTGGAAAAACGTTTGACATTTCTACCTGGCAACGATTGGCCTGAATTATGGATTGTTAAACCCAACAGTAAAGAGTCATTTTATGAAAGATTTGAACGAGAATTAAAAATGTCAAAAGCAGAAGTAGATGAAATGTTAGATTCAGCTTTTCGGGCTGGTAAACATAATGAGTTTTATGAAGCAGCAAAAATATTGACTCTTGATAAAACAGTTGTAGCAAGCTATCTAATTAAGAGTGCATTTGAATCAGATCCAAAAGAATCACAAAAAATTAATAATTTAATTCGAGGTTTTCTTGGAGAAAAGACAACATAGTTTCGTAGGTTAGGGAAAATGAAGTTAAAGCAATACGATAAATTGTTGAATTAGTGGCTCGATTTAGTTAACTTATATGAGCAGCTCTCACACTACAAAAGCAAGGAGAATTTACTAAGATGCTTGGGTTAGCCTTCCAGGCAAAAAATAGGCAATATATGCTAGAATTGTATCAAATTATGGCAGTTATTCAAGAGCAATTTAGAATAATTTTGCGCTTTGTTGAGTAAACAAGCTAAAATCTACGATTTTTGGAGATTTTTAGGTTATGACAACCTCACAGGAGAGGATTATCCCGATAGACTTGCGAACCGAAATGTCGCAGTCTTATCTGGAATACGCCATGAGCGTGATAGTGGGTCGGGCGTTGCCAGATGCCAGGGATGGTCTAAAACCTGTGCATCGTCGCATTCTCTACGCAATGCACGAGCTAGGTCTGCTCCACGATCGCCCCTTTAAGAAATGCGCCCGTGTGGTGGGGGAAGTGTTGGGTAAATATCACCCCCACGGTGACACAGCAGTATATGATGCCTTGGTGCGGATGGCGCAGGATTTTTCCATGCGATCGCCCCTAGTTAACGGACATGGTAACTTCGGTTCGGTAGACAACGATCCGCCAGCCGCCATGCGGTACACAGAATGCCGCTTACAAGCTTTAACTAGCGCTGGTCTACTACACGACATCGAGTATGAAACAGTAGATTTCGCCGATAACTTCGACGGTTCCCAGCAAGAACCGACAGTGCTACCGGCGCGGATTCCCCAGTTGTTGCTCAACGGTTCCTCTGGGATTGCCGTGGGTATGGCAACCAACATTCCGCCGCACAATTTGGGCGAATTGATTGATGCTTTAGTGGCTGTAATCCACAATCCAGAAATCACCGATCTCGAATTAATGCAGTATGTCCACGGCCCAGACTTTCCGACTGGGGCGCAAATTTTGGGGACATCTGCCATTCGAGAAGCTTACACCACCGGGCGTGGTTCCATTACCATGCGTGGTGTCGCTAACATTGAAACCGTTGAACAACGGGGACGGCCAGATAGAGAAGCAATTATCATTACCGAATTGCCCTATCAAACCAATAAAGCGGCGCTGATTGAAAAAATCGCCGAAATGGTGAACGAGAAGCGTCTAGAGGGCATCGCAGATATCCGGGATGAAAGCGATCGCGACGGGATGCGAGTTGTGATCGAACTCAAGCGTGATGCTTATCCCCGCGTTGTGCTGAACAACCTCTACAAGCAAACGCCACTACAAGCCAACTTCGGCGCGAACATGCTGGCGTTGGTTAATAGCGAACCCCAAGTACTCACCCTCAAGCAGTTCTTAAGCGTCTTCTTGGATTTTCGGATCGAATCCATTGCTAGACGTACCCGTTACGAACTGCGGAAAGCCGAGGAACGCGACCATCTCCTGCAAGGATTATTAATTGCTCTGTCACAGTTAGATCCAATTATTGTCTTAATTCGCCATGCTCCCGATGCGCCGACAGCTAAAGGCGAATTGATCACAACTTACGGACTTTCGGAAGTGCAAGCAGATGCGATTTTGCAGATGCAATTGCGGCGGTTGACTGCCTTAGAAGCAGACAAAATTCGTTTGGAACACGAGGAATTACAAGCGAAAATCACCGATTTGCAAGATATTTTGGCACACCGGGAAAGAGTGCTAGAAATCATTGAAACCGAAGTCGCGCAACTAAAAACTAACTTTGCCACACCCCGCCGCACGGTTATTTTACCAGGCGAAGGTGAACTAGATGATCGTGACCTAATTGCCAATGAAAAAGCAATAATTCTGGTTACAGAGCAAGGCTACATCAAACGGATGCCAGTTAACACCTTTGAAGCACAAAGCCGTGCTACCAGAGGCAAAGCCGCAGCCAAGGTGAAAGATGATGATACCATTGAGCATTTTTTGACTTGCTGCGATCACGACAGTATTTTATTCTTTAGTGAGCGTGGTGTTGTTTATTGCCTGAGAGCTTATCAAATTCCAGCGAGTTCGCGTACTAGCCGAGGGACACCAATTGTCCAGATGCTACCGATTCCCAAAGAGGAAAAAATCACCTCGATTGTACCTGTTGACGAGTTTAGCAGTGAAGAATATCTGGTCATGCTCACCAAGGGCGGCAATATCAAGAAAACCGAATTGGCCGCGTTTAGTCACATTCGCGCCAATGGTTTGATTGCCATTTCCTTAGAAGAAGGCGACCAACTGCGCTGGGTGCGACGCGCTAGAGTCGAGGACAGTGTAATCATTGGTTCTCGTAACGGGATGGCGATTAACTTCCGGTGTAACCACGAACAACTGCGTCCTTTAAGTAGGGCGACTCGTGGAGTGAAAGCCATGAAACTCAAAAATAAAGATGAACTGGTGGGTATGGATATCCTTCCCGCAGCAATTCTTGAAACTTTGGATATAGTTACAGAAGCCGAAACAGAAGATATCGAAACAATCGAAACAATCGAAACAATCGAAGCTGAAGATATCGAAATTACTGAAACTAATGAAGAGTCCGTAGAAGTGCCTAGCACTGGCATTGTTGGCCCTTGGGTATTGGTAATTACAATGGGAGGATATGGTAAGCGCGTACCAGTTGCCCAATTCCGCCTGCAAAATCGTGCTGGTCAGGGTTTAATGGCAACCAAGTTCAAAAACCGCAAAACCAAAGATAAGTTAGCAACCCTACGCATTGTCAACAATGATGATGATGAAATCATGATGGTGACAAATCGCGGTATTATCATCCGTCAAGCGGTAAATGCCATTTCTATCCAATCGCGATCGGCAACTGGAGTCAGAGTGCAGCGTTTAGACGAAGATGATGCTATTACCGGAGTGGCAATAGTTCCACCTGATGCTGCCGATGCAGAAGAAGCAGAATAAAAAGCAGGGGGAGCAAGGAAGGCAGGGGGAGAGGTTTATCTCTTTACTCCCTTGCTTAATTGCCTTAGCTAGCGGCATTTTAATGGGGCTAACTGTAGCCCCTGTCGGCGCATGGTTCTTGGCTTGGATTGCCCTAGTTCCCTTATGGGTGCTAGTTGTCACTTCAGCCAAAAGCAAACACCAATCCCCCCCTGTTCCCCCTGCTCTCTTCTGGGGTATCGGTTATCATGGTGTCGCCCTATCTTGGATTACCGGAATTCATCCGATGACATGGTTGGGCGTTCCTTGGTTGCCAAGTTTGTTAATCACCCTTTTTTGTTGGGGATTTATCAGCCTCTTGGGAGGGGTATTAGTTAGTATTTGGGCGGCTGTGATGGTTCGCCTGAGCGGACAAAAACCTTGGCTACGTGTATTGATTGGTACAGCCGTCTGGTGTGGTTTAGAGAGTCTGTGGAGTGCGGGGCCTCTGTGGTGGAGTTCTCTTGCTTACACCCAAAGTCCGCACAATCTCGTAATTTTACATTTGGGGCAACTCTCTGGGCCTAATACTGTGACAGCAGCGATTGTTGCTGTTAATGGCTTAATTGCGGAAGGATGGACGAACCGCCTTCGCGCAGCGTCTCGTAGAGAAGACGCTAAGATTTCCTCTGCGTCCTCCGCGCCTCTGCGGTTCGTTAATAAATACTGGGTTATCGCCACAGGGCTATTAATTACCTTACACCTCATCGGTTTTATCTTATATAGCCGTCCCATCGCTCAATTACCAGAAGCGGCCTTGAAAGTGGGGATTGTTCAGGGTAATATCCCGAACCGACTTTTACAAAGTTCCGAAGGGTTTCGTCGCGCCCAAGAAAACTATACCAATGGATATCTAACTTTAGCAGACCAAGGTGTAGATGCAGTCCTCACCCCAGAAGGAGCCTTACCTATTTTCCAGCGTAACTTGCTGGGAACTGCTTTAGTTGCAGCTGTGAAAGAAAAAGGTGTAGTTGCTTGGATTGGAGCTTTTGGCGAACGGGGAGACAGTTATACAATTAGCTTGTTTACTTTCAACAGTAAGGGTGAAATTGTCAGCCGCTATGATAAGTCTAAACTAGTACCCTTGGGAGAATATATTCCCTTTGAAGAAATTTTAGGGGGAATAGTTCAGCGCTTGTCACCACTGGAGGCACACCAAGTTCCGGGTTCGGCAAATCAAATATTTGATACTCCTTTTGGTCGTGCGATCGCTAGTATATGTTATGAATCTGCTTTTCCTGAGCAATTTCGTCGCCAAGCTGCTGCGGGTGGGCAATTTATTATCAGTTCTTCTAACGATGCCCATTACACTGCATCGATGCCATTCCAGCACCATGCACAGGATATCATGCGGGCAATTGAAACTGATAGATGGTCAGCACGAGCAACTAATACAGGATATTCAGGCTTTATAGATCCTCACGGTAGAACCTTGTGGATATCTGGATATAATACTTACGAAACTCATGCTGAAACAATTTATCGGCGACAAACGCAGACTTTATATGTGCGTTGGGGTGATTGGTTGACACCGTTGTTATTGATATCCTCTGAAGGAGCTTGGCTGTTAATTCAACTTGGGCATTCAAAGAAAATAGGATAGTACCTCAGAACACAACTTATATCATGCCCGCTAAATTACCCATAATAAAAGAACCCCACCCCGCCAAAGCTTTGCTTTGTCTCCCCTCCCCGCCTGCGGGGAGGGGTTGGGGGTGGGGTTCTTCGGGTTTAATAAGTAATCAAGCGGACATAATATTTAGTATGGATGCCTCTCGTGATAAGCAAATAATTTTAGATGCAGGCGATGCCTGCGGCGGGCTGCGCCTACGCTACTGATAAATTTAAGACATATCAATTTTATTTTTAAACTCTTACCATTATTGGTAAGAGTTATTTTATAACAGTAACCCGTCGCAATGCTTATCTAACCCCAATTAAGCAAATCAATCCAACAGGCTAATTGTTGGCTGTAATGACTGAGCTTGAAAAAATAGCATACTTTGCTCAGGAAAGGTAGTCCAATTTTGGTTAGATAAACGCTCAGAGGCAACAATAATTTGGTCTGGCTCCTTAAGTGCATCACAAGACCAATAAAGAGTAGGAGCTTGTGTGCCGTAAGCGTAGCGAATTGCTGCAATTGCTTGCCCATCGGTGACAATTATATTGGCACTAAAGCTGGTGTCGTATTTTGATGCCAACTCAGTCAATTTTTGAACCGTGGCACGTAAGGCAGAGAACACAGTGCTGTCTGGAGATGACTGCCACATTTCCACTAGCAAAGCGAAGATGTGTTCAGAGTCAGTCATGCCTTTAATCAGGCGGTATGTGGAATCAGAGAGGCTGTCACGGATTGGTCTGTAGAGAGTCTGTTGAAAGTTTGAGATTTCGCCATTATGCACAAACAACAGTTTCCCACTGCGAAATGGCTGACAGTTGCTAATGTCGAGCGATTCACCTATCCCAGCTAATCGCGCATAGCCGACAGTACAAGTAGATTGTACATAGTTGCTCAACTCTTCCAGATTCGGATCGTTCCACATCGGGATCGTGTTTCGGTAAATAAAGGGTTTACCCACTTCGTCATACCAGCCTACACCTACCCCGTCTGCACAAACTACTCCTGATTTTAATTCCAAAGGACTGTAACTTTGTTTATAGAGCGAATGCTCCTGTTTATACAGCAACTCATCTAATAGGATGGAATTACCAAGGTAGCCAATTAATCTACACATAAAAAAACGACGTTGCTGAAAGAGTAACGAACAAAATCCAGTCACAAGCCCCGATAGAAATCGAACCTTTTAACTGTGCAATGACTGCGAATCTTTACTAAATTTAACAACTATTTTTTATCTTGTGTATGCTTGAACTATGACTAAAGTCATGGTTTTGTTTGCAAATTCTAGAAGAATATTTTTTAAAAAATAAATTAAACAAATTTAGATATAACTAAAGGAAGAAAAAAATATTCCTATTTTATGCATATCATTTATAACAGGATAATTTATTGATACCCCATTAACTCAACGTGAGTTCGATGAACCTCTCGTTGACTTGAACTAAAGTTCAAATCTGGCTCTCTCGCCCGTCGGCTACGGTATACACACAAGTCTTTTAATCTGCATCTTTGTTGCATCGACCCGCACCTTTGTTGCATCGACCTGCACCTTTATTGCATCGACCTGCACCTTTGTTGCATTAACCTGCAACTTTGTTGTATTGACCTGCAAAAATTAACTTATATGATGTTCGGACAATTAAGCATAATACCCGGAACCCCACCCCGCCAAAGCTACGCTTTGTCTCCCCTCCCCGCCTGCGGGGAGGGGTTGGGGGTGGGGTTCTTTTATTATGGGTAATTTGGCGGACATAATATTACTCTACGTTACGCAGTAACTTTAAAAAACTTGTGTGTACACAGTAGCACCTGTCGGAGAAAGAAGGTTTGCATTACTAACAGGCATTGCCAACAAAAGCTAGCGTAGAATCAATGGGAGTATTACGTTGATGTTCCAAGTAACCGCTATATCGAGCGATGTCTAGCGACAAGCCGATGCCACTTCTACGCAACCAAACGGTTCTTGTACCTCGCTCAACCTAGAACCGCTATATCTACCCTACAAACTTAATTATCTCTATCTCTGGTAATTCTTTTAATCCGTTGGACTCATCTAATATTAATCCAGAGATTTTCAAAGATGAGTTTGTTTGAGGTAAAGCCGCGATTCAGACGAAAGATGCATCTAATGATAGATAAACCAAATATCTAGATATCTAGAAAATTTACTGCGGCAATGCTGGAGTTCTTATGCTTTCTCAATCCCTTGGCTTGAGATGGAATAGTTATGCAGTGTATAAATTTAGCCGATCAGCATTTTGTTTCATGTTAAAACGTGATTATCTACTTAAATACTTAAAGCTATTACTCGCAAATCCAGTATTAGTTATCATACTAATGCTCACAGCATTGACGAGTGGTTGTCAAAAAAATGATCCGGCAGCAAATGCTCAAAGCGCACCACCATTGCCAGTAAAACTTCAGAAAATTGACACAGGCACAATCGTAGAAAGTTCCGAGTTTGTGGGATCGTTGGAAGCGCAACAAAAAGTTACGCTACAACCCCAAACTCAGGGTCGAATCGAATCGATTCTCGTGTCGAGTGGTCAGCGAGTGCAGCAAGGTACGCCGATCGCATCCTTGAGTTTAGATCAGACTCAGGCTAATGTCGCTAGTTCGATCGCAGCTGCCAGTTCCGCCCAAGCAGCATTAGCAACTGCTCAAGCAGAGCAACAACAAACTATAGCCCAACGCACCAAAGCAGCCGCCAATGTTCAGCTGCAACGGACACAATTCAATCGTAGCCAACAGTTAGTTAGCCAAGGAGCCATAGCTAGACAAGAGTTAGACGTTGCTAGAAATAATTTACAAAGTGCGATCGCAGACCTGCAAGCAGCCGAAAAACAAGTCGCAGCATCTGGGGCAGCCGTCCGGCAAGCACAGGCAAATATTCGCCAAGCTCAAGCAAGCACAGCTGCGGCACAAGTCAATCTTGGTTTCAAGCAAGTGGTAGCACCCATTACTGGCGTAGTCGGTGAATTTCCTGTCAAGGTTGGAGATTATGTCAACATCGGACAAACAATCACCACACTCACACAAAACGATTCGCTGGATCTTAATCTTTCTATACCCTCAAATCGATTGCGTCAATTACGAACTGGTTTACCCGTTCAGTTAATCGATCCCACCACTCAGCAATTGCTTGGTACAGGTGCGATTAGCTACATTTCTCCCAATGTAAGTTCTAATCAACAATCAGTTTTGAGCAAAGCCCGCTTTCGGAATTCACAAGGGCGATTACGCGATGGACAATACGTTCAAGCTCGCGTGATTTGGAATCAACAACCAGGTATCTTAATTCCCACCGTTGCAATTTCTCGCATTGGTGGACAAAGTTTTGTGTTTGTCACCGAAAACAAAACCGTAAATGGACAACAGCAGCAAGTTGTGCATCAGCGTTTAGTGCGGTTAGGCGACCTTCAAGGCACAAATTATCAAGTTATCGATGGGCTTAAATCCGGCGAAACGATTGTGACTTCTGGCATTCTCAAACTTAGAGAAGGCGCACCAATCCAACCAATATCTTGAAGAAGGCAGAAGGCAGGAGGCAGAGGGCAGAAGGTTTTTTTCAGAAGGGGATTCAAACCCCTCGTGAAAAGGAGCCACCAAATTTTCAATTTGGTGGGGGTTTTAAACCCAAGTTTGCTCCGGTTACTCTCTGCGGGTAGAAAGCAGTATTCCTTCTGCCTCCTGCCTTCTGCCCTCTGCCTTTCTTGATAAATCCAGGATAATTTATGATTTTTTCGATCGCGAATACCTTCATCAAACGCCCGATATTAACTACTGTTTGTACCCTACTGATTCTGATTGTCGGTGGCGTGTGTATTCCGTTACTGCCGCTCAATTACTTGCCAGATATTGCACCGATTCGCGTTCAAGTCTCAGCTTCCTATACTGGGGCAGATGTGGAAACTGTCGAAACTGCTGTGACAACTACGCTGGAGCGACAGATTAACGGTGTTGAGGGAATGCAATACATGACCTCGAACAGTTCAGCAGGTAGTAGCCAAATCTCAGCTTATTTCGGGCCAGAGACGGATAAAAATATTGCTCAAGTTAACGTCCAGAATCGTCTCGCCCGTGCTACACCCCGTCTACCAACAACTGTGCAACAATTCGGTGTGACGGCGCAAACATCTTCTACAAGTATTTTGTTAGTCTATGCTCTCTATCCAGAAAATAATGAGTATGACGCGCTGTTTATTAGTAACTATATTGATCTGAATTTGCGAGATCAACTGTTGAGAACGTCAGGAGTTGGGGATTTAACAATTTTTGGTGAAAAGCAGTATGCAATGCGGCTATGGCTTGATCCGAATGCACTGGCAAGTCGAGGCTTAACTGTGGCAGATGTCTCCACAGCATTGCGATCGCAAAATATTCTCGCAGGAGCCGGAACGTTAGGCCAATCGCCTGTTCCTCCAGATCAAAGCTATGAAATTCCGTTGCGAGTCAATGGTCAATTTAAAAATGCGTCAGATTTTCAAAATCTAGTTATTCAAGCCGGAAGTAATGGCAATTTAATTAAACTCCAAGACGTGGGCCGTGCAGAACTTGGCTCGGAGACTTACAGCAGCAATGCCAGAAATAATGGTAAGCCGTCGATTGGGATCGCAATTTATCAGTCACCTGGTAGTAACGCCTTAGATGTCTCGAAAAACGTTCAGGCTCAGATGAATGAGCTGATGAAAGACTTTCCACCGGGTTTAAAATCTGAGATTGTCTATGATACCGTTGGGTTTGTGCAAGCGTCACTCGAAGAAGTAGTGATAACACTAGTTGAAGCGATCGCCCTTGTCGTACTAGTGATTTTTCTGTTTCTGCAAAACTGGCGAGCCACAATTATTCCCCTGGTTGCCATTCCCGTTTCACTGGTTGGGGCATTGGCATTTGCTTACGTGTTTGGATTCTCGTTGAATAATTTGACGTTATTTGGCTTAATTTTGGCAACAGGATTAGTCGTAGATGATGCCATTATCGTTGTTGAAGCGATCGCCCGCAAAATTGAACAGGGAATGCGACCACTTCAAGCATCAGTCGAGGCAATGGATGAACTCACCGGAGCAGTAGTTGCAACGTCGCTAGTATTGATGGCAGTGTTTATCCCGGTGGCATTTTTCCCAGGTTCGACAGGAAGAATGTATCAGCAATTCGCCTTAGTAATTGCTTTTTCAATCGCCCTCTCGACGTTTAATGCGCTTTCCTTTACTCCGAGTATATCCGCAATTCTGCTCCGCCCGCCTCGACCGACACGCGGCCCACTTGGTTGGTTTTTTAGCCGTTTCAATCAAGTTTTACAATGGATCATTGACAAGTATTTAGCGATCGTGAATTTTCTAATTCGCGTTCGTTATGCGGTAATTGGATTATTTGTGGTTGGTTTAGCTGCAACTTATTTTATGTTTACCCATGTTCCCACCGGATTTGTTCCGAGTGAAGACCAGGGAATTGTCTTAGGTATTATTCAAGCACCAGATGGAGTTGCCCTCAACTATACCGATCAAGTAATTACAAAACTCGAACAAATTCTCGAAAAAGAACCAGAGGTGAGTAACGTTTTCGCCACTTCGGGATTTGGTTTTGCCGGTAGTGGCTCAAATCGCGGCGTATTCTTTGCAAAACTCAAGCCGTGGGAAGAACGCACTCAACCCGATCAAAGTGCCTCTGCAATCTTAACTCGAATCAATGGGGCATTTGCAACGATTCCAGAAGCTATTATCACCGCAGTCAGTCCCCCGCCAATTCAAGGCTTTAGTACGTTAGGGGGATTTGAGTTACAGTTAGAAGACCGTACTAATGGACGGCTGACAATCAATGATTTTTTTGCTAATGCTCAAGCAGTGATCGCGCAAGCAAATCAAAAACCGGCGCTCAAAGGCGGCGTTTTTACCCAGTTTACTGCCAGTACACCACAGTTTCAAATTGACTTTGATCGCACTCGTTTAGAAGCACTTAACATCGATTTTCAACAAGCCGTCACCACACTTTCAGCTGCAATTGGTTCGCAGTATGTCAACGATTTTACCTTGGGACAGCGTAGCTACCGCGTATATGTTCAGGCAGACGCCAACTATCGGCGATCGCCAGATGATATTCGACGGCTTTATGTGCGATCGGCAAATAATCAAATGGTGCCATTGAGTGAGGTTGCAAAAATCACACCCACTACAGGCCCATCTGTCATCTCCCATTACAACGGCTTCCGTGCGATCAGTTTACAAGGTAGAGAAGCGTCGGGCTACAGTAGTGGACAGGCGATTCAGGCAATGCAGCAAGCGGTGAGTGAAGCAGCAATACAGGGGGTTGGCAGTGACTGGATTGGCACTGCCCGCGAAGAATTAAGTGCAGGTAACTTGGGGATTTTGATTTTTGGCTTCGGAATCATTATGGTGTTTCTGACGCTGGCTGCTCAGTATGAAAGCTATATTGATCCGGCGATTATTTTGTTGACTGTACCGTTAGCGTTGTTAGGTGCGTTGAGTGCCTTAGCTTTGCGCGGTTTGGTGAATGATGTTTACGCAAACGTGGCGTTAGTGATGCTGATTGGATTAGCGTCAAAGAACGCGATTTTGATTGTCGAGTTTGCCAATCAAGCCCTTGAACAAGGTATGACAATTCGACAAGCAGCCGTAACCGCAGCACAAGAAAGGTTCCGACCGATTGTGATGACTTCAAGCGCCTCCTTGCTGGGATTTTTCCCTCTGGTAGTCGCCACTGGAGCCGGTTCTGCCTCGCGCTGGTCATTAGGAACAGCCTTGTTTGGTGGGCTACTCGTGGCGACGATTTTGAGTTTGCTGATTGTTCCAGTGCTGTATGTAATTATCAAGACTTTGGAAGAGCGTTTCTTGAAGAGTAAACCTGCTAATCGCTCCCAACCGCCATCCGCAGATGGAAATCAAGATGGACAATCAAGAGTGATCGCTCATCAACATTCATCTGTAATTGTCAGGCAGAATGCTGATGATAACAGACATAATGATTCGAGTAAGTAAAAAGGAAATAGGGAGTTGGGAGTTAGGGAAGTCCAAAAACTAAATCACTAAATTCCTCTATTCAAGACGACTATCAGATATCTTCTTCCCCTGCTCCCTCTGCTTTCCCTCCTCCCCCACTCTACCTTCTATTACAAGAGGTAAAGATTAAGTTGCAACTTTAGGAGACACTGAGAAAATATAGGTATCGCCTGATAATTTAGCAACTTTATAAGCATTGGAGTAAAGCAAATGAATGCTAGATTGATCGCTTTCTCTGGCTTTGTGACGGCATTTGTGGGTGCAGGAATTGGTTTTATTACTGCTAGTTTACTCCCTAGCCCCTATACGAGTCAGACGTATCAGGATTTGGAGCAAAAATACGCGATCGTTGGTGCAGTTGCTGGCTTGTTGATTGGTTCTAGTCAAGAAATGATTCGAGAACTCAAGGAAGAGCAAGATGCAGAAGAAAACTTGTTACGGGATTTGAACAAAGCTATTCACTCAAGTACAGATAAAGAAAATTACTGATTTGTTGCGGGGTTCAAGAAATTTAAATTTATGGACCAATATTAATTCGTTCCTAAAAACGAGTACCAAAAAATTTAACAATAAAACACCCAATCTATTGTTCTGGAAAGATTTTTCTTCAGATGCGTTTGCCTTGAATATTTCTCTTTAACTTTATATCATCTCTATAACGGGAAGCGATCGCAGAACTTTTTGACTTACTGACAAAGCGTAGCTAAGTAAAATTTCTCTATGTGATGAAGAATCTAATATTAACAGTGAGTTAATGTTCTCGAATACACACAAACCTAGAAAATTTTGCTCACATGGAAGCGGCTTTGTTATTGGTGACTATCGCTCAACGCTTCCAAATAGACTTAGCGCCAGGATACCCAATCGTGCCCCAGCCTTCAATCATTTTATGCCCAGAAAACGGGCTGAAGGTTGAACTCAAGCAGATTGCAGAACATCAACAAGTACAAACTTCTTAATAGTCGTGGAAATCTCCGATTCCTCTTTCTGAGTTCTCTGCGCTTCTACGGTTAATTTCTTGTTACAAATGATTTAGCACTGCGATATTATATCCCAATAAGCGATCGCTCATCTAGTCCGCAGTTATAGGAATGCTCAAGCGCACAGGTAATTTTTGCCAGAAGCAATATCACGGGATGCTGATAAGCGAAAACCGATGAATTATGATATATGCATAAATTACGAGGGCAAAAAAATTTGTGGTCAATTCATCTCAAATCCCAAAATTACCACTACCGCCATCACTTGTAGGGTCAGAAGTTGGTTCTTTTACTGAATTCACAGTCACTCAACGAATGCCTGCAATTGCCCGTCGAGTCATCGTTGAAAATAATTTTTCAATAGAAATTAATACAAGGTTAGAAAGCCTTGCTACAGAATTATCAACAGGATATTTGCCACCTCTACTAAATGATACTGGTGCAGATTTTTCAGCTTGGGATACATATCTAGAATCTTACAAAGGTCAGCGTTGGATAGACGTTCCTTGGTTCTTTGCAGAAACTTATTTTTATCGGTTAATTCTAGAAATTACTCATTATTTTCCCCCTGGTATATGGCAAGCTGTTGATCCATTCCAATTGCAAAAATTTCAAGGTTTAGAAGCATCTATTGATTCGACTATTCTTTTATGTACTCAGGTAAATAATTGGTTGGATGATTCTCAAATCGATGGAACATCAAACCAAACAGCTTTAATTGCACTATTGTATTTTGCTTTGTGGGGAAATCGAGTTGACTTGAGTTTGTGGTCAGCATTTGAGGATGATCGGAGCCGTTTTGATATTCAAAATCAACTAGCTCACGTCTTGGTAAATGATGTCTCTAAAATCAGCAAATTATTAACTAACTCTCAAGGAGGTCGCATTGATTTTATCTTAGATAATGCTGGTTTTGAACTTGTCTGTGACCTATGTTTAGTGGATTTCTTATTAAGTAGTAACTTGGCTAATCAGGTTTATCTACACTTGAAGCCGCATCCTACTTTCGTTTCTGATGCCATGATTAAGGATGTACATAACACAATAAGTTTTTTAGGTGGTACTAATCATCAACAAGTAACATCTTTTGCTCAAAGGTTAGAGAAGCATATTTCATTAGGGCGTTTAGTACTGTCTGAAAATTACTTTTGGACATCACCTTTAGCATTTTGGGAAATACCTAACTCCCTCAAGAATGAGTTAGCTAATGCAAGTTTGATTATAGTCAAAGGAGATGCGAATTATCGTCGGTTATTAGGCGATCGCCACTGGAATATTACTACCAGTATTGCAGATATAGTCTGCTACTTACCTGCACCAATGGTAGCCTTACGCACCCTGAAGTCGGAAATAGCAGTAGGTTTAAAATCTGAAGTTGTTGAAGAAGTAGCGAAATCTGACCATTCTTGGTTGACAAATGGACAATGGGGTGTGATTCAGTTTGTGGCTTAGTAATATTAGTTGTCAGAGATAATGCGATGCGATCGCTGGTTTTAGATTTACTTCCAACACTCAGATTTATGGCAACTTGGCAATTAATATTTTACCGTGAGTAATATCCGCCAAAGCATTCAGGACACTAGATGAAGGGCGTGTATTTGTTTAATGACTTATATCTTTTCAAAAGAAAAGCCTCCTCATAAATGAGAAGGCTTTTCTTTTAAAGAATAGAACCTGGCATCGAGCTATTTTTGCGTAGGGCTACCCCTAAACTATCGTGGCCGCAGCAGCGTTTCACCTCTGAGTTCGGGAAGGGTTCAGTGTGGTTCCACCGCG
>JAHHHR010000107.1 GCA_019359245.1 Nostoc desertorum CM1-VF14
ATTTTTATGCCTCTAAACTATCACTAACTGTCTCAAACCCTTATAACTCTGTCTTTACGAAGATATCAAAGTTTTGCCTCAAAGCTTTGAACAGTCTGGCTTTGGAGTTTTCGGACAAGTCTAATGTCTGGATGAAGAAGAAGTTGAGGAGTTAATTGAATCCATACATCGCACGGATGCTTTGTAATCGCTGAAAAAGCGTGAGTTTCGCGCACATCGGATACCGTCGCATAATCTCTTGCAATTCCACTGCCTCACCTTGGGGCGTATATACAATTTCCCCAGACAGCGCAATTACAATCCTTGCCGCCTCGCCCACTCAAAGGGAGCGAAAACCTACGGTGGGCGAAACAGCGTCATCACAGTAGACTTGGTCTGTTGTGCCTCCGGCTTCCTCCCTTCAAAGCAAGCTGCCACAAACACGGCTTCCGGTGACTGAACAATTCGCAATGGGCAACTCTTGGAGACGCTAAAAGCGAACGCCCCGCTCCGCTAACATTGACCGGACTAATTGGGGGTGTATTAATCTATTAATGATTAGTGTGGTTTGGGATAAAAGGTCTATCCCAATATACTTTAAGCTATTAGACAAATTGGGTTCAAGCAATTTTGATGAGCAAGAAGCAGTATTCAAAAAAGCATTGCCGCTTTTTAATAATTATAAAACTGTCGTGTTAGGAGACCGAGAGTTTTGTTCGATAAAGCTTGCTAACTGGCTGACAGAGCAGAAAGTATATTTCTGTTTACGCCTAAAAAAAGATGCATTTATAGAAATAGAACCGGAAATTTGGCTGCAATTAAGAGATTTAGGTTTAGCACCTGGTCTTTCTTTCTTTTACCAAGGCATTAAATATACAAAATCCCTTGGGTTTGTTAGTTTTAATCTTGCTGCTAAATGGAAACGTAAACGTTTGGGAGTTGCGCCGGAGGAGGGTTGGTTTATACTTAGTAACTTAGATGATTTAGATTCAGTTATTAGAGCTTATAAACAACGTTTTGATATTGAAGAGATGTTTAGAGATTTTAAGAGCGGTGGCTATAACTTAGAAGATACTAATGTATCAGGTCAACGCTTAATTTCATTAATATTATTGATCTCGCTTGCCTATACCGCTGCAACTATATCTGGTCAAAAATTTAAACGTATGGGTATTCAAAAATATGTCGGTCGAATCAAAGAGTCTGGGCGGACAGTTCGCCGCCATAGCAGTTTTTATATTGGATTATATGGATCTAACTGGGTCGATTTCATGGAAAATTCTTATGAATTGGTAGCTGAGTTAATGACACTAGCTCCTAATAAGCAAAAGTATTATCAACAAGGGGAGAGAGCTATGAGGCTTATTTTATCTGCATCCTAGCCCTTTTTGTAGCCCCGCAAGATCCATAGCCCAAGCCCAGAGCGTTCATCCATGCCAGACTCATCAAGATAGACTCTTCGGAGGCACTTTAGGTTTATTCACCTGCCTTTTGTAGCCGCTTGTTTAGCTTCATCAGTTCAAAATTAGATTTAAAATAGGAAATCTCAATACTGAATTTATAGCAGCGATATGGCGCGAATCTTATACTATGCACGAATGGCACTAAGTTAAGCTGAAGGGTAGGTGGCGTAAGGATTGCAGGGATGCAGGGGTGCAGAGGGGAATTTCTAAATATCTGAACGCAATGCCTAAAATTTTTTCTTTCTCCTCTGCTCCTTTGCTCCTCTGCACAAGAGCTGCCTCAACGATTTTCCCTTTTCTTAGTGCCATTCTACTATACGCAGCGATCGCCTTACGCTCGGAAAGTGAGAATTGTCCTGACCCAGAAGCAGCTACCTTGCGAACTCAAACAAACCGACATTAACAATAAACCTCCAGAATTCCTGAGTTTATCTTCCATTGGTAAAGTTCCGGTATTGGTAGATGAAAATGGTCTATAAGAAAGCGAAAAGAACTGCTTGGGAGATGTCTAATGTATCGATCGCTGACAACAGAAACATTGGATGATTTGTATGGCTAAATCAGTAGGCGAAGAAGTTCCCAAACAAATGCAAGATAAATTTGAGGAAATCACCCGCTTCACCGATGACTTTTGCTCTCAACATCTTAACGTTGAATATGCAGAGATGTCAGTTAGATCGGACTTTAATTCTCAGTTATAGAGCTAGATTCTCAATAAAAACAGTTATTTAGCTGCGATGCCTTTGCTTGATGCTAAGAACGCACTCGCGCCTTCTACTAAAATACATAGATACAGTGTGAATCTATTTTCATGAGGTATGATAAGTTTCTAATGTCGAAAAACGTTTTTACAATTTTTAACCACGGTACAGATTTTCATCGAGATGCCAATCCTAATGAATTAATTAACCAGTTGAGCATGGCAATGGATGGAAAAGAAGCGCGAATTGTCCAGACTGGTGAGCGCACCGAAGAAAATCCCATCCCCTTTGCCCTAGAGTCAGAAAACCCAACTTACCTGATCTGCGAAGGGCCAGGTTCTGAAGAAGTCTCCGCAAGAGACTCTAAAAGTGGAGTACACCATGCTTATCCCGGTAAATTCAACTATATTTTCGGTACACAAAAAGGCAAAGGACAATCTCAAAACCCTGGACTTACACTCAAAGGAACCAGACAATATTGGTTTTTAGGAGAAAGGCAAGCTGACGAATTTCAATTATCCTTCATGGGCAACACTCCCGAAGTTTGGAAACTAACGGGTTTAGCTTTGGGTAACGGTTGGGATGATAACGTCTATAAAGCTGTTTGGATGCTCACTCACCTCAAATTCGAGATGAGCCAACCTATTGATACCATCAACATTATCGGTTGGAGTCGGGGAGCCGTCACCTGTTTAAAGATAGCCAACAAGCTTTTTGAGGTATTTGAAGATACCCTTAACGTTAATATCTTTGCCATTGACCCAGTACCAGGTGGCTACACTAACAGAACTCTGGATATACTAGCCATTCCCCCCAACGTCCGCAACTACTTGGCAGTTCTCGCTCTAGATGCAGACGGTGGTAACTTTCAACCCACCGATCGCAATCAAATTAAACTTTTCACTCCCAAGAGCCAGCATGGTAAAGATGGCAACCCCGATAGCCTTAATCCTCAACACATCTTGCCACACATCCATTTTTTACCCATTCCCGGCAATCATTCCGATGTGGTCAATCTTAATCTGAGCCATTCGCTGGTAAAGAACAGTGCTATTTTATGTCAGCACCTTGCATGGCAGTTTTTAACTGCACATGGAACTCCCATGAAACAAGGATTTCCCCTATCCAGCGATAAAGTTAACGAACTCTACAATCAAATGCTGCCCAAACTTAATGAAATTGCTAAAGCAGCTTCAACAGGCGGATTTTTAAGCCCTATTGAGGGGTTTAAGACCGAGAGAGCAGTCCGCAAACATCGAGGGGAATATGTCCACGAACCTGATAAATACATCAACGAACACCATCGTCTTTGCACTCTCCAGCAAGACTATCCCACCGTTCCAAAGTCTGATGAACAGTTTTCAAAAAGCGATTGGAGTCAATGGCAAGAAAATAAAACACTCGATTTGCCAAAAGAGCAAACCCATTTACAACTGATGGGAATAACGCTCTCGTAAAAAACCGCATTTGCTTAGGGTTGAGGAATAAACTCAAAACCGATTGATTGCAGTGAGTATGCCAACTCTCAAAAGAAGCGTTCCACTAAATAAGCCGCATATTCCATACCATAAGGTACACTCACCCCAGCAGTCATTTCATTAGCAAAGTAGGTGTTTTGATTACCTTGCAACATTTCTAATCGCTGATAAATACCATCCTTGAGGTCTTCGGCTGAAAAATGAGAGAACCACTTCCAAATTAGGGGTTGCCCCATAGATGTCACTTTAGTACCTCCGAGCTTTTTGACACAATCGGCTACGTTGCTTTCCAACTCTTCAACAGTTGTCGTTTCATCCATGAATGGATAAAAATTGTAGATTTTACTGCCTGGATCAACCTCGTAGATAGCTAATGGATAACTAGTTGGTAAAGGTTGACTTAAAGTATTTCTGATGACGTAGAAAATGTTTGCGGGTAAGCCCTCTACTTTACAGGTAATAACCGCTCTTTTTATTGTACGTACCCTAGAAAAAATTTCTGCTTCTTCAGGGGAAGCATCTGCTACGCCAAGAAAGTCATCTACAGGAGCAGTCCAAATTAAATGCTCGAATTCCCACTGATTTGAGGCAGTTTTGACCAGGATTGTTTGACTGCGAGAAATACGCTCAATAGTTTGTCCTAGACACAAGTTATGGGTTGCTGCTAAACGATTCCATAATTCTTGATTCCCTTCTTGCAATTGAGGCATATTCAGAACCAATTTTTTCAGGAAATTGCAACGGTTCCATAATGCTAACAGCCTAATCACATAAGCAGTAGAAGCTTCTTGTTCTAGATATCCAAACTGTCCCGCATTCGCAATCGGCATTAAAGCATCTCGAATAAAATTTAAACCCTGTTTGTCAAACCATTCAGGTGAGGATTCATTCATCGCTCGGTAAGCAGGATTAATATAGCCTGGATCTGAATACCAAGTATACTTATCTAATTCTTGAAAAAATTTCCTCAGCTGCCAGAGTCGGCTGAATAAAGAATATTTGGACTCCACTAAAAACGGGCTAGAAATTTTGCCAGTTCCTAAGTCAAATACTTGCACTCGTGGCATCACATGAACCGATGGAGAAATCCCATACCTTTTTCTGTATTTCTTATATAGGGGGCTTGGTAATATCCAAGCAGTTCCACCCTCGTAAATACCACGGGTTTGAAGACTTGCATCTTTGTACCTAATTGAATATGTTTTCCCACCTACGCGATTTTTGGCATCAATAATGGTGATATTTTTGTATCCAAGATCGCGCAATTCTTCGGCAGCCGTTAAACCAGCGCATCCAGCACCAATGATACCAATACGGGTTGAAGGTTCATAGGTTAAACGATTAATTCCCATGAAACTGTAGTTAGAATTTCAGTCACATTTCAATTGTACTAACTTTATGTTCATGTTAGTCACACCCAAAGGCGATAGCCCTTTGCTGTCTTTGTCTCCATTTGCATAGCCTCCGCTCTAAAGGAGAAAGCTTTGTAGGCGATCGCAGTAAGCACGAGCGCACTAGGTCAGAAATCTTGTGTTACAGTTCGTAAAAGCTGATACTGAAGCTGTATGTAATCATAACCCGTCGCTTTTATAATCCTAGCTATGCCCCAAGAATTCTCTCACCAGAATCTCAGAGGTCGTTCGTTTAAGGGTCAAGACCTTGCAGGGGCAAACTTTAGCGGCGCAGATATCCGAAGTACAGATTTTACTGGTGCAAACCTAATAGGCGCAAACTTTAGTCATGCCAAAGCTGGGCTGGAAAAGCGTTGGGGTATTTACTTAGTCTGTATTTCATGGCTACTATCTGGAGTTTCAGAATTGTTCTCAATTTTCATTGGAAAGCTTATAATAGCTTCGATACTTGACCGTCCACGTTCAGAAAATCAAATGTGGGACTGGGTTCCTTTAGTAATTTTAGTAGTAGTAATTGTTGTCTTTATAGTCGTTTTTCGTCGAGGATTAAACTCAGCCGGAGCCTTAGCCTTAGCCTCAGCCTTAGCCCTAGCCTTAGCCATTGTCTTAGTCTTCGGCTTAATGGGAACCGTTGTTTTCGCCTCAATAGGAACCTTAGTTGGAGCCTTAGCTTTCACCGGAACCTTTGCTGGAACGTTAGCGGGAGGTTTAGCTTTCGCCTTAGCTTTAGCCGGAGCCGGAGCTGTTGGTTTTGTTTTCGCTTTAACTGGAGCGGGAGTTGTTACCTTTGTTATAGCCAGAGCCTTAACCTCATCTGGATATTTAGCCTTCGTTTTAGCGTTCACCTTAGCTGAAATTTTACTTAATACTTACATTGGTTGGAGAGCAATGGAAGCAGATGGAAGATATTCTTTAATTCGGAATATCGCGGTTGCTTTTGCAGCGTTTGGCGGAACAAGTTTTCGCAACGCTAACTTAACTAATGCTAATTTCACCGCAGCGACACTAAAAAGTACAGATTTGAGAAAAGCTATTCTGACTTGTACCTGTTTCCATAAAACTAAAAAACTTGACCAAGTTCGTTCAGGAACTTCTTACCTGCAAAAAGCACAAGTGGTAAGGGTGTTAATTACAGGTTACGGACAAGACTTGAACTTTGACCGCGAAGACTTACGGGGAGTTAATTTTCAAGGAGCAAATTTAGCAGATGCCAGCTTTATTGGTGCAGATTTAAATCAAGCCAACTTGCAAGATGCAGATTTATCTAGAGCCAAACTAGTACAAGCACAGCTTGACGGAACCGACTTTACAGGTGCTACTCTTACTGGGGCATACATTGAAGACTGGGGCATTACCAGTGGCACAAAATTTGATGGTGTCCGGTGCGAGTACGTTTATATGCGTCTGCCCACGAGAGAAAACCCTGACCCATTTCGCAAGCCTGACAACAGACAGGAAATATTTACAGATGGGGAGTTCGGGGATTTCATTAAACCAATCTTCGATACCCTCGACCTGTACCACAGCCAAGGAGTTGACCCACGTGCGATCGCAATTTCCTTTAAGCAGTTAGCCGAGAATCACCCAGAAGCAGATTTGCGAATCGTGGGCATGGAAGTACGCGGTGAAAACAAGTTTCTGCTTCGTGCTAAAACTGCTGTTGAAGCTGACAAGTCTGAACTAAGTGCGGAATATTTTGAAATTTATAATCAACTCAAAGCATTAGCACAACAGGAATTACAAGCACTAATTTCAGAGAAAGATAGCAGAATTCGTAGTTTAGAGACTATGGTGGTTACGGCACTGCAAAGCCCTAAATTTTACGCTCAAACTTATAGTAATCAAGGAGATACTATGTCACAAAGTCCTAACAAACAATCCAACTTTGACCTCAAAGGCGCTCAATTTGCAGGTGGTTTAGTCAATGCAGACACAGTAACCGCAAATCAAATCGGCGGCAACATCACCAACTACTCCACTGAGCAAAAGCAGAATCTCGCAGAAGCCGCAGCAGAAATTCAGCAGATTCTTAATCAGTTAGGGCAGAGTTACCCTACTAACACTCCAATAGAAAAACAGATAGCGGTGACAGAGGCACTCAAGCAAATCGATAGTAATCCTACTTTGAAAGTGCGGGTGATTGGTGCATTGAAAGCTGGGGGAACAGAGGCATTAAAGGAACTTGTGGATCATCCTCTTGTAAATATACTTTTAGCGACTTTAGAGCGGTGGCAGGATGTTGAGTAGTTCAGTTGCTACAGAGGAGCAGGGGAGTAACTGGTGATGGCGAATGAGGAGCATTTGGCAATACTTGAGCAAGGAGTAAAAGTTTGGAATGAGTGGAGGAAGAAAAATTCAAATGTAATTCCTGACCTCAGCGAAGCTAACTTTAGCAAGTATAATTTCAGTAAAATTGACCTTTCTAAAGCTATCCTTATTAAAACCGATTTTAGCGATACTAACCTGTTTAATGCTAACCTTTTTATCGCTAACGTTAAAGATGCTAACTTTAAAAATTCTAACCTTGTTAGAGCTGATCTTAGAGATACTAGAGTTAAACTTACAGGTGCGTGTTTGGAAGATTGGCATATTAACAAAGCTACAAAACTAGATAATGTTGATTGTCAGTATATTTATTTGAGTATTGATAAACAAGAACGCTGTCCATATACCGGAAACTTTAATTTGGGAGAGTTCACCAAGCTGTTCCAAAAATCTCTAGAAACCATTGATTTAATCTTTCGCAATGGTATCGACTGGGATGCTTTCGCCTACTCGTTTAAAAAAGTAGAAGTCGAAAACCAAGGCGCACAATTGGATGTCCAAAGCATAGAGAAGAAAGGCGATGGCATTCTTGTAGTTCGAGTGACTGTTGCTCCTGATGCAGATAAAGCAAAAATCCACAATCAGTTCATGCAGGGGTATGAATTTGCGGTTAAGGCATTAGAAGCGCAGTACCAAGCAAGACTTGAAGATAAGGATGCTCTAATTGTTAGGCAGGAAACTCAGATTAACCGCCTATTTGACATAGTGGAACAGCAAGGGTCAGTTCAAAAAGCATTGGCAGAAAATCCCAGGAAAGTTTCTAACTACAATATGCAGAATCCGCAGTTTGCAAGTGGCATAGTAGATGCCAACACTGTTGATGCAGACCAAATAGGTGGTAACATTCAGAACAACGACGCTTAAGAACGCTCAAGCTAAACCCATGCCCGATTCAGAAGACCCAAAGCAAGTCTCCAATAACGACTTACGCAATTCCCAGTTTGGCGGTGGGTTGATTAATGCTGATACAGTAAATGCTGGACAAATTGGCGGCGATATCTACAACATTCACGTTGGACAGCAGATGTCAGCTTCAGGGAATTCAGCCCAATCGCAGAATCAACGCCAGCGATCACAGTCTGAAAGAAACTCGCTCGAAAAAGCTTACACCCTTCAAAGCCAAAAAGTTGCAAATTTACGAACAGCGTTGGTTATTGAAACCGATGTATCGCGCAAGTTTCAATACGAACACCAGCTTCAATCAGAGGAACGCACACTGAAGGAACTTGTTGACAAGTTGGATGCAATTGAACAACAGTTGCAAGCTACTGATTCTCCTCACAGCAAGCAGGTAGATAATCAAGAACAGTTACAGAAAGAGCTAGAACAAGCAAGGGGAAAACTCAAATATAAGAAAGAAGTCTTCATCTCCTATGCTTGGGGTGGAGATAGCGAAACCTACGTAAATCACTTAGACGAAGTTTTACAATCCAAAGGTATTGCCATTATTCGAGATAAACGAGACTTGGGTTACAAAGGACTAATCAAAGCTTTCATGGAAAAGATTGGACGCGGGAAATGTGTCATTGCTGTGATTAGTGATAAGTATTTAAAATCGCCAAACTGTATGTTTGAATTGGTGCAAATTGCTAAGAATGGTGATTTTTATGACCGAATTTTCCCAATTGTTTTACCAGATGTTCAAATTTATAAACCGATTGAAAGAATTAAATATATTAAATATTGGGAAAAGCAAATTAAAGAATTAGACGAAGCGATGAAAGGTGTTTCCGCTGCTAATTTACAGGGCTTTAGAGAAGAAATAGATTTATACACACAAATTCGTCATACCATTGCTGAACTCACCAACCTGCTCAAAGACATGAATACGCTAACTCCAGACATTCACAGTGAGTCAGATTTTGATGAGTTATCAAAGGCGATCACACGACGTTTAGATGAGTAAAAATAGACAATTGATGAGTTGAATTGCTTACTAAAGATAAAACTGAAGGGTTGTGGTGATGGCGAATGAAGAGCATCTGGCAATACTTGAACGAGGTATAGGTATTTGGAATACCTGGAGAACAAAAAATCGTGATATAAAGCCGAATATTGAGGATGTTGATTTAAGAGGAGCTAACCTTAGTGGTGCTGATCTGCGATGGGTAAACCTTAAAAATGCAGATATACGAGGAGCTAACCTTGTTGATGTAAATCTTTGTAAAGCTAACCTAGACAATACAAACTTAAGTAACTGTGATCTCAAAGATGCTAATCTTAGTGGTGCTTATATTAGGCAGGCAAACTTTGAAAATATTGATTTAAAAGGAGCTAATCTTAGTGAGGCAGACTTCACAGAGTCTAACCTTACCAGAGCAATTTTAAGTAAATCTCAAGCATTAGGAACCAATTTTACCGCAGCAAGTCTCACAGGAGTTTGCATAGAAGAATGGCATATAAATAGTGCTACAAACCTCACTGATGTAATCTGTGACCACATCTACCTTCGCCAAGGTCAACAAGAACGTCGCCCCAGTAATGGTAACTTTGCTCTCGGAGAATTTACCAAGCTGTTTCAAAAAGCTCAAGAAACAGTTGACCTAATTTTTAACAATGGTATTGATTGGCAAGCATTCCTGACTTCATTTCAAAAACTACAGGTTGAATGTGGTGGTGAAGAACTAAGCATCCAAGCTATTGAAAATAAGAATGATGGTGCTTTTGTAATTCGGGTGAATGTTCCTACCGATGCTTTGAACCCGGCATTCGTGAGGTGGCTTTTGGGATTCCCGTTGGAGTAGCCAAGGGAATCAAGGGCAATTACGATGCCCGTCGCGCTTGTGGTTTGAGTTGCTCTCCCCGGCAAGCTGCTGTGGCATGGAAACGAATTGATTACTTGTGGAATCTATTGTCCAGTCAGGAGGCATAACCATGATTAACCAAGTCCCGAATCTAGAAACTTGTTGGTATCTTTCACCACCTTGGGGAAAAGAGATTCCCCCCTTAGAAGTTTCCCTGTTGGAGAAAGTCTACGTCACTACCACCAAATCTTTCGGTTACTGTTGCGGTGTAGAGTGGTCAGCTAAAGGCTGGAGTTATGAGATTGTCTCCGGCAAGGATAATCTAACTGTTTTAGGACGTGAACTTATTGGCACAGGCAAGTTACAATTAGTTACCAAAGAAAAGCCTGTGTTTGAACCGGGTGAATTAGTCGAGTTCCGATTTCATGGCGACGGGCCACCAGCAAGGATTGTCCAAGGCATCCAACTGATTTGCGATTCCTGTCTACTGCATCGAATGGATGTCCCCAGGAATATCTGAAAACGGTGACGAGCTTTTTACTTTCAGAGATGCGATCGCCCTTGGCGGGACTTCGCCCATCGCACGAGTGACTGACTATGACTTGGAGAGGGTGCGATTATAGACAATCTACACCTCATACTACATCCCAAGTAATATTAATAAGGTAATACCAATTTAATATGAAGCTGCATATAATAGGGAGGAAAGCAAACTTGGTAAGTTGATATACCCATGAGCCGCCCATTTCAAATTGAGATCGCCGAGAGCGAAGAGGAACTAAAAAAATGCCTACAAACAGTGTCTTTGGGAAACCAGAAAGAAAAGTTACAGATGTTGTGGTGGCTTAAGAGTGGTCAAGTAAATCAACAACAGGAAATTGGAAAACGTTTGGCTAGAGATACTTCAACAGTGACTAGATGGTTACAGAAGTATAAATCTGGTGGGTTATCTGGCTTATTGGAAGTAAAAAAAGCACCAGGAGCAAAACGGAAGATCGATGATGCAGCGATCGCGGCACTCCAACAGGAGTTAAAAACAGGGAAAGGGTTTGCCAGTTATGGTGCAATAGTTGAATGGTTGAAACAAGAACAAGGGCAAGATATTGAATATGCGACTGTTTATGCGTTGGTTCGATATCGATTGGGTGCAAAATTGAAAGTACCTCGCCCTCAAAGCCATAAACAAGACGAAAAATCAGTTTCTGAGTTTAAAAAAAACTCGGTATCATACTCAATTGTCTAGAAGAACACTTAGCACCCGGCAAGTGTGTTCGTTACCTGTGTCAGGATGAAACTAGGGTTGGACTGAAAACTCTTACAGGAAAGGTGATTACAGCTTCCGGAGTCAAGCCTACTGTTAAGGTGATATGGCCAAGAGATAACTTTTGGATTTATGGTGCAATTGAACCATTGACTGGAGACCATTTCCTCTATGAGTACCCAAAACTCGATGGCGAGTGTTTTCAGCAGTTTTTGGACTGGCTATCTGTGCAATTAGGTAGCGATTACGCTATTTTACAGATTGATCAAGCACCTGCTCATACAAGTTCAAAGCTCCGTTGGCCGGAGAATATTATTCCTCTGTTTCAACCAGCATCAGCCCCTGAACTCAACCCTATTGAGAGACTTTGGCAATTTCTCAAAAAACCCCTTAAAAATCAACTTTTCTCTTCTTTACAAGCTTTACGCGAGCGCATCCAAGAAATATTCGACCAACTTACATTTGAGCAGGTAATTTCTGTCTCTTCTTATAACTTTATCCTGGAAGCCCTTTTCTATGCAGCTTCATATTAAATTGGTATAAGCACCATAGAGGTTAGCGCTAGAGAGGTAAGCACCATCGAAGTTAGCGACAGAGAGGAAATAACCAACAGTTTCTGTATCTCGGCTGACCCCCTATAATGGTTGCAGGTTTTGGAGCTATGCCGGAACTATAATACTAGTGAAGCCGATTTAAAATTACTAAAAAGAAAAGGATTTCTATGAGTGATTGGCTAGCAATATTTGAAGGCGCTGCATTTGCTCTTACAGTTAAAGGCGATATATATAAATTTATTTCAAAAGTTTTTGAAGGAGTAGATGGAATCGCTATTGAAACAGTTATCAATGAAGTGAGATGTTTTAATGCAAAAAGAACAGCAAAGGCTCTGGAAGAGATTTATGAAAAACTCAACAATGCAGGAGTAGAGCCGAAAAAAGTACCCACAAAAACCTTAATACCAATACTGGAAAATATTTCACTCGAAGAAGATGAAATATTAAGCGAAAAATGGTCTAAGTTATTAGAATCGTCTATTAAAGGGATATTTATTCATCCATCTTATATAGATATTTTGGAAAAAATATCACCGAATGACGCAAAGGTACTAGACATTATATTTAAAGAGGTTGAAATCAAATTAATCAAAGATTTTTCTATCACTCGGTTAATATCAGAAGTAAACATCAAAGCAGAAATGAGCAAAGAAGATTTAATAGAAAGTCTGGAAATATTATTGAATAAATCCTTGATAAATATAGGTGGAGTAAGCAAAATGCCTAATTTATCTCTTATAGACTTTAATGATACAACAGTTCAATTAACAACTATAGGCAAAAAATTTATGATGTTAGTCACAGGAAAAGAAGAGAAAAATAATAAAGATTGATGAAAATGGTATTGAGCCGAGACTTAGGTAATTTTCTGCAAGATAGAGCTAAGTATCAAAATTAATCGGCTTCCCGTTGAAATGGTTGTAAATATCTTCTGGGTTAAACCAGCTTGGAAATGTGCGCTCTGCATCTCTTAATTCTTCCCCTTGTCATCAAATAAGCCACAAACAATTTTGACTCCAGACAGCCCAATGCGATCGCTTTCTTCATGCAGCAGGTTTAGTAACTTTTGCTCTTTATGCAGAAATAACAAAACATATTGAAACTACCGTTACACAATAGTTAAGCACCAGCATCAAAACAGCCTTGATGCAACCTAATCACATAGGTGACAACCATTGGTTGTCACCCATCTGCCGCTCAAGCACTGCACTGTCTACCCTTAAGTCAAAAACTGGATTATTATAAAAAAATTCCGTAGTTACGAGTATATTCTGATGCTGATATTAGGATAACCCGTAGATGGTAGATTGAGAACGAAATCAATCTAATATTATGCAAAGTTTAACAGACCTAGAAAACAAATTATTAGAGGTACGCAAGTTACAGTCTCAAGTAGACAAGAAAAAAGCCGAATTGGACAAGCAAATCAGACAGCTACTCCAAAACAAGTCTGAACTTGACTTGCTCATGGAGCAAGCACGTCAAAAAGAGTCCCTTGTGCAATGCCAGATAGTAGAACTCAAAAGCCTAGAGGTACGAACACACCCACCAGAAGTAGAGTATTTTGGTACTGGCGCAAGCAAAAGTTTACAGAATGATTTACTAAACTTGCTTTCTGGTAACGGTTCTGTTGCTATCAGATTGCTTAAGCACCAACAACAGATTAATCCTGGCAACCCGGCAAACTGGTATTTGGAGAAAGTCATTTACGACTTGAAACGGGATCGACATTGCTAATTACTTGCAAAAATTGAACCTAGCCTCTTCAGCCTGTGTAGACACCATCCAGTTGGATTTTGACAACCATTGGTTGACAAATTTTCCATCACCTTCACAGATGCAATTTTCAGCGCCGCCGCCATGCGTGTGAATCCAAAGCGATCGCGGCAATATTCCTCAAATGTTTTGTGCGTTGAACGGTATAATTTGCGATCACGTAACTGGGTTAGTGCCTTCCCCGCTTCCACAAACGCGCTCTCCACTTTTCGCTCCAGATTTAGGCGGTAAGCGTAGCCATGCCGCCAGGCTTATCGCTCTGTTCTTCCTCGGTCATCTCTGGAACTTCCACCGCTTCTACATCAACCGTGACTGCGCTTGGATTTTCCGGCTCTTGTGCTGGTTTGAGGGCTGACTTTGGTTCATCGGGAGTTGTGGGGGTGAGTCTTTTGCGCTTGGAGGTTGGTTGGTTCATGCTACCACCTCCAGACTGTAGGTGGTTGAGACAGTATTGAGTTGTGTCATGATAAAGGAAGAGTTTTCTAATGTATCCCCAGCCTCACGAGAACGTTGGGGTTTTTCATCTACTTCTTATATATTTGCATTTCTTCTTAAATGGGTAAACACAAGAAAAAGCAAAAGAATGTCCCACCGTGGTTGGCGCACGAGAATCTGTTTATCCCTAAAACTGGCCAGCAAATAACTACAGATGCAGGCTGGGAAAAAATATTATTTGATGATGCTGCTAAATTTTTTAGCAACCAAACCATTCAAGATTGGCACGAATCTTTCATTGAAGGGTTTGATGATATCTCTGATTTACTATTGGCACAGGGTGTAGATATCGATTTAGAAGATGAAGCTGCTGTAGATAACTTTTTGGATAACTACAAGCCTCAACATATCAATGTAGTTATAGCTAAAGCTGTCTATAATATTCATTCTTGGGCCAGAGTTCTACTAATTTCCACTCCTGAAGATGAAGAATACTATTTTCACAACCATGAGATTGAGGCAATTCGTTTAGGCATTGGGTTGCGAAGGTATCTAAACTTAGACATTCCAGTAATTAATGATTGTCAAGATGCTGTGAGATATCTGCAAGGTAAATACCCGAACATCGCTTGGCAACCTAGACATTGTGTTTCGGTTGCTCATCGCCTGAAAATTGCTCAAGCCACCAAGGTCTACAACGAACAAACCTGGGATGAGGAGTGGAGCGAAGTTCTGGATGAAGAATTAATTGTATCCGCTCGGTAAATCGGGGTAGAAACAAAAAATCAGAATTTAAATTGGGCGATCGCTTACGTTAGGCGCACTTTCACAAAAATACTCTACCGAGTTATTCACATCAATAGAGTATATAAATTTACTATAATCATCTTTTCCAAATTCAGCTTATACTTTGATAACTATTTATACCTCTGTGTAAGTACTGTAAATCTTGCCTACAGCAATCATCCCGGAAGAGACAAACTTCCGGCAAAATGTTTCTGATTCGCTAATAACTTTCTGTATTCTAGGATATCCGTTCTTTGTGGACAGCCGAATGATTCCTATAGATATGAAACGACTGATTAAAAAAACCTCTAACCCAGTTCGCAAGAAAATAGAAGTAACCCCACCACCCACTGACCCCATTGAGATGCCTGAGAGCCAAAATATTCCTGAACCAGTGATTGAACCAAATCCACCTGTGTATATTGAAAACTACGTTTTTGAATCCGAATACATTTCTGAACACTATCGCCCCCTACGCTCTGTGGGTAACTCCGGGTGGCAACCGTCTGATGTTTGGCGCGAGTTGAGGGTTGATGATTTTTGTCGTGGGTGAGTCAGTATTTAAACAGCGCGATGCCTGCGGTTCTTGCTAGCCTACACTAAAATATAATGCCTGCATTCTGAAATAGTGGCAATTGAATGACTTGGGTTTGTTTGGCGTTATCCAGGTTAGACAACGAAATCCCCAGCAACCTAATACTGCGGTTTTCCAGATCAATTGACTCAAATAGTGCTTTGGCTATTTCAAAAATCGTAGAGAGTTCACTGATGGGAGCAAGCATTGTCTTACTGCGGGTTAGCTGCTGATAGTCAGAGAACTTGACTTGTCTTCATTCGGGCCATATCAGGATGCAATGGTGACAGGCGAACAGACAATGTGGCACGCGATGCTTTCGCCTTACCTCAACATTGGATTGTTGCATCCTTTAGAACTGTACGTTCGCTCATTTTTAAAGGGTGAGAGGAATTAATGCCAGACTGGGTAAGGAAACAATAGGATTATGGATCTGCTAAAACCTCTCCCGTGTATTACTTGGCAAAAGATGGATGAGCTTAA
>JAHHHR010000108.1 GCA_019359245.1 Nostoc desertorum CM1-VF14
CTGAACTGTTTTGGGAGCGATCGCGTTGCGGGTAGATTCATCGGTTAAAACTGCTCAAATGCTTACCATATATACATTTTATCAGTTTGAAGCTCCGCTTTTTTCTGAGTTTGTGAGAAATCCGGGCGAGGTAAGGGAGCGATCGCCGTTTCCGCTCCTTGTGACGCTAATCCCATAGGAGGGTACTTAAACATGGTACGAACATTAGAAGACAAGTTCAATTGCAAGAGTGAACTATTTTTGTTGTCGGAAGACGAATACCAACCGAAAAATAAACTGGAAGAAATTGCAGTTAAAGCAGTCAAGTTAGCAGGGTTACACACCCGACTTGGAGACTATGAATTTGTCTCGACAGCAGTTAGATTGCTTGAGCCATTCATTGCTGCATGGTATCACCGGGCCGAACTGTCCCCACCATCGACCGCGACAATTTGCAAATGGTTTTATAGTGAGCCGCCAAAGTGGGCGATCGCTTTATTGGTGAATGAACAGCAAAAAATTTTTGAACAAGTTTCGCGGAATCTTCAAATTTAGCTAAAACAGAAAACTCTACGAAATCCGAAAAAACCCTTGAAGATTGCGAGTGGCTTTTTTATTGTAGAAAAGTAAGGCCAATCACAGTTAATTCACTATCAATTAATAGAGAATATGACATCAAAATCATACGGAATTGACACAGATATTGACTATGTTTTTTACACTCTTGACTACCTATTGACTATTTATTGATGAACCAAGCATGGAGAGAACAACTTTTTAGCCAAAAGACCACTAATTCCGGGTTGAATCCTTTGGTTTTACCGATGACTAATGCCAAAATGTTGCGAGTTTTGGATATTTGCTATCGGACATGGGAGCGTTGGACAGAAGTAGCTGAAACAATTCCTCAGTATAAATTGTCACGAATCCAAATGCAGAAGATGGCACAGGAAAAAAGATTAAGAGCGCCATTGATTCGTCCATATCAAGTATGGGTACTAGGCAGGATTGGCGAAGTGTTTGGAGATTTAGAGCAAGGCACAAACAAGGTTGAAATAGCAAAGTCGATTGTGGAAGCCAATAAGTCGGAGTACACCATTAAAGAATTTGAAGCTGAACAAATCAGATTTACAAAACCATTGCCCTAACAATTCGCAATTCGCAGTTCGCAATTCGCAATTGTGAACATAATTGCGAATTGATTCACCTTGGAGTTAAAGGACTTAGTTTCAATTATGAAAAGAAACAAAATATGTAGTATCTGTATTTAAGCCCCCGCATGAATACGTGAGATATTATTAATTGCGAATTGCGACTTGCGAATTGCGAATTGGAAATGTCAGGAGAATTACAAAATGTCTGAAACAATAGATAAATTTAGCCGTCAAGATTTGTTTGAATTACTGGGTGAAAAATACGCTCCTGTTAAAATCATTGCTGGCTTACAGGAGTTGGCTAAGTCCGACCCAGATATTAACCAAGATGTAGAAGATGACGCAAAAGAATTTAGCATTGACATTTGCGATCGCTTGGAAAAGTTGTTCAGTTTAGCGCAAGCAACTCTCGACAAATCGAAGCTGTTAGGAGGTAGCGGCAATTTGGCGAATATACAGACGGCTGCTATAGAAAGTGTGAGTGAACAATTACATCTTGCTGGAGTCAGTCGGGAAACTTTTAAAGCATTCTTGGACATTGTGGCAGGCAAGACTGTTGCTCAAGCGCTGGCAGTTCACGAGTTTGAGCAAGAGTTATTCGATGAAATCACGAGTGAACTTGATGCTCGTTCATTACAGCGACGTACAGAGCAAGGTTTTGATGAAATAGCTTTTATTTATCAGTTGGCCAAGAATCCCGAAATCAGGCAACAAATTACCCAAGAGTACGGGTTAAAGACTGGGGATGAGGTAAAACAAGAGGTTCAAAAACTCACTACTACTGCAACTCCTGGTTTTGACCCGCAAGCATTTTTAGACGAATTAGGAGTGCCGACATCAGAAAAAAAGTCTACACGACCCGCGACAATTCAGGATCTGAAAAATTTGACACGCTCTTTGTTGAGCAAACAACTCCAGTCTCCAACTTAAAATGGCGCAAGGTTTTGGAGCAGAATCTTTTCGGATTGTCAGTCATTTTTTTTCTAGTTTGTATTGGGCTGTCTGTTTACGTTCGTGTTATTAATGCACCGCCACCCCAGACAACACAAAGTATCCAAGGGCAACAACCGTAAAATATTCCGGCTGAATGCTTATGAAATACCAAAAGCAAGCGATGTTGGGATTATTGGGCATGGGGTTAATCGCAAGTCCTTGGTTATCACAACTGCCAGCCCAATTTAAGACTTACAACAATGGCATTACGATTCGTGAGTCTGAAGAACTAGAACGCATTAAAGCCGAGCAAAGGGCAGAAACCGCCAACAAAATTAACTCTCTTGGAGTTACGCACTCATTCAGTAAATTACGAATCAGGAACTATTTAGACTCAAAAAAACGTAACCCTAGACCTGACACTACAGGTTATTTAGAAGATGAGACAGTTTTTGTATATGACTCAACGGGTTTTTGTATTGGGCGAATTGAACAAAGGCAATGGAAATGGAAATATCGATTTAAAAATGCTTGTAAGAATTCGCCACTGTACCAAGATTCCCTCAATTGATTTATGAAATATCTCACTCCAAACAAATATAATTCCCAACCAAAACCAGAATCATCACCACAAAAAGAGCCAAAAAAAGGAGGGAGTGACTACCTAGAATTATTAGCTCGGTGGATTGTGGCATTAATCTCACTGCCAGTCATCTTTATCTCACATATTATTGCCCAATTCGTTACCCCAGGCACACCTGGATACAAGCTTGTTGGTGCAATTGGTTTCTGGATTGGTACACTGCTTTCTACTGATAGCATCTGGCAAGTTTTATTCCAGGGAAAACCCATCCTGCCGTGGTTTGAAACTGAATGGATTGGTTGGTTCGGTTGGTTACAACTCCTACTTAATCCCTTGTTTTGGATTAGCTTTGGTATCTCTGCATTAGTACAGGTGATGGAAGCGCGAACGTTACGTGGCAAAGACCCACAACAGGCCAAGAACGAGTTTGAGGAATCGAAACAATACACACTCGGCAGTAAACCAAATGGGAATATCGACCTGACAGTGGCATTGTGGGGTGATTACAAAGCTGCCGGCATGAAAGAACGTCATACAGGTGGAGCGATCGCACTATTTTTCTGGGTTCTGGATCTGACTACTACCTTCGTTGGTCGCAATCCCTTCAGATATACGAACCCAGGTTTAATTTTGGCTTGCTTTGCTTACAACGTAGCCTCAATGATGGCAGGCGAGATTGGTTACAACATTTGGAAACTAACTAAGTAAGAGGAATTTACATGCGGCAACAAATACCAATGCTAGGAACCAAAGAAACGGCACTACTGCGTGACGACTACCCCAGCATTGAGTATTTGGAAGCTGGGAATACTGCTTCTTGGTTACAGGAGCGTCAAGATCAGTTATTAGTCCGCGCCAAAGATGAGCGTAATGGCATGAATCTGGCGAAGTTCATTACTTTAGCGACGGCGGCGACTGGTGCAGTTTGCTATGCCACTTCCCCACTTGCTCCGCTCGGTGCAATGGTTGCTCTTATGGGATACTTATGGTCTATTGTGCAAGACCTCAACGATACGCATCAATTTGCACCGATTCCCTTTATCCGTGGCGACTTCTTTACTTTCCTTTCGGCAATGGGTGATAGCGTCGCTAGAGTTGAATATTTTGCTAACCAAAATGAAATTGCTGACTTGATGCTTCACTTGGAGCCAATGGAGAAATATGAGTTCGCCATGCTCAAACAATGTTCTCATGTTGTGTGTGAATACCTGAATGCCGTTGAGCCAGGAAAAAGATTTTATGCTTACCGTTGGTTACTTGATTGGTTTATTCAGCTACGTGGACAGTTTCCCACCCGTGAGCAATTGTCTGGGCATTTAGCGCAAGTGACAATTGACCCACGAGTTAACTACCAACAAGTAACAGTTATTCAAGAGGCCATACAACCGCAAAATCTTGGTATCCCACAAGCTCGATTTGCTCAATTACCAAATCATGCTGTGGGAGCAAGGTTTGAAGAGGACAAGGAGCAGGGTGCGGGGTGCATGGGAGAGAATCTTTCCCCTCTGCCCCCTGCTCCCTGCCCCCCTGCTTCTTCTCCAGTCAATACCGAAATCTCCACTTACACCACTAAACCCCAAGTGCAGTATGACCTAATCGCTCACATTGCTAAGAAAGTGACAAATATGCTGTGGGTTGGTGTCCCTGGTTCTGGCAAGGGCATCACCATTAGCAATGCAATCGATGCTATTAAGCGACTGCATCCTGACATACACATCTTTTATATTGACCCCAAAGGTGACGAGAAAGAAACCGGTTATTTCAAAGGTCGTGTTGATACTTTTAAACGGGCTAAAATCCTAGAAATGTCCCCGGTCGAAGCAGTCTTATGGGTCAAAGAATGCTTTAGCGAATTTCAAAATATCTCTGGCTCCAAGCTGATTATTTTGGATGAAGGAACGGCTGTCTGTTCCAAATTTAAAAATACTAAGGGTGAAATTGGCTGGCTCAAGGACAAAATCATCTCTTACTGTTCTTGCGGTGATAGTTCCGGTTGGCATTTCTGGATTGTCGTACAAAACCCTCACACTGATGACTTGGGCATTTCTGGTGGACTGCGATCGCAGTTAACCTCTGTGGCGTTGGTTCATCCTGATAACGTCCCAGCTTACAATGCCATGATTGCCACTCAACTCATCCCCAGCGATCGCAAGATTACCTCAACCCAAGTAATGGAGATTGCTGCACAATCACCAGTCGGTCGAGCAGTTTATTACGGCGGCATCAATGAATGGATACCAATGCCACAGTTAAAGAATTTCTCTGGTTATGACCGGGATACCAAAAACTTTATTGACTCTGCACCAAGTAATAAGCAAACCTCTCAAGCTGAAACTAAGGAGTCTTGCACACCAACAACCCAAGCTCAACAGATGTTGGCACTTTTGGAAAAAACGAAAGCCAATTCAATTGATGAGTTTATCCAAACCGAGTTGAAATTAGACGGGATTTCACCAGAGCTAATTCGTTTGGGAATTGAAAAATTACTCCAAAATTCTCCAATTAAATATAAGTTCAATCCCTGGAATAATCAAAACTGAGGATTTACATCAGGAGAAAGATATCCAACCGAGCGTTTCATCAAAAATTTCAAGCCGTTCTGATAAAAACCCATTTCGACTTCCTGGTATTGTTTAGATATTTGTCAGCATAGCGGAAAGCTGCTGCCTTATCGTGTTTTGCTATATTCAGCGCTTGTAACAATACTTGTAAAGGAATTGCCACCTGTGTGAGCTTTTCGGCTAATATTACTGACTCTTCTTCTGTTGCTGCTACTATCGCTTCTAATGGTTCAAATTTTATTTGCTTATTTATATGGTTATCCAGCATTGTAGTATCAGTCATAAATGCACCTTCAAAACTTGTATAATGCAGTTTTACTGAAAGGCAGCAGGAATGAATCCGTGTTTGTGCGGGACTTATTAATCAGCGAACTTTATGAATCCGCACAATTGCCGTAGCGAGCGCATCTTGATTAAAAGTCCCGTTCGCCATCTTTTTCCAAAATGGCGATTAATTCAAACACTCGCATATTTTCTCCCGTCCAAACTTTATCTAGTAACCGCAGATTTCCAAGAGTTAGGTCGCTCTCTTTCACTATCGATACATTTGTTTTGCCCAGTGCCATCAACAAATTTTAAAATACTACTAAGCCATTAAACTCCAAACCTTGAATCTCGGCTAATGCTAAGACTAACAATCGCTCACCACAAATCTCAATCATGAAGCACTCACAAAAATCTTTTGCCAGCAATGGATGACGACCACTGATCCCTTGCATCAGCCATAGACCATTCTTCCAAGGTGTAAGCTAACTCTCTTAGTTACTATTAAAATTTACCTATTTATTAGATTTTCTGGCGCTTACCTTTCAGAAATATCCGAGTAAGTACCCTCTCGATAAATCCTCGAAAATTTAGGTAAGTCTTGGAGTTTAACTGCCAGGGTAAAAGATTTAACAGCAAACTTTGTATTGGTTCTAAAGGAACTAATCGATGGCGATTCGCCCATTTATAGCCAATAGATATAAATTTAGCATCTTTGGCTAAACCCCATTTTTGCTGGAAGTGATTCAGCGAGGTTTTATTCCAAGCATCACTCCACCTTAATAAGAAATAAGGTATATCATACCATATTAATGGCACTGGAAGTACATAAATAACAGTACTAGCTGGCTCAAAGTAAATAGTCCCACCAACTGCACGTACTGATAGGCAAAAATCAGTCTCTTCTCCAAGATTCATTAATCTCTCATCTAAGTAACCTATCTGCTTAAAAATTGCAGTACGTACTAAAAAACAATGAAATTCTATCAATTGTGTTTGTTCTCGTAGCAGTTGAGATTTCACTGTGGATAATAAATTCTTAGCAAACCGCCGTTGCTCATATAAATCTAGTTTCCCATCTGCTTGCTGAAATTCACAAAAGCCACCCGCCATGTGGATATTTTGGTTTTCTAGTTTTCCACATATTCCATCTAAGTAAAGTGGCCCAACTACCCATGTATCTGTTTCATCAGCACACTGTACCAGTTTCTTTAACCAATCAGGTGTAACCTGGACATCGTTATCAATAAAAACAACGTATTTAGTATCAACGTAAGACAATGCTAGGTTACGCGCTTGATTAGGACATACATAATTTTCTGTACGAATTAAGCGGAACCCTTTTTCTATTGATTGTGCTTTTAGATAGCGTTCAATGGGCTGAGGTGAATTGCCATCAATGTAGATTAATTTAAAAGGAATATTAGTATGTGCATAAATACCTTCTAATGATAATTGTGTGTAACTAAAACGCTCTCGTGGCACAATAACAATTGTAACTTGAGGTTCTAACATCAAATTTAAGTATTTATTGCATAACTCTTTTCTGTTATCCGAGTATATACTTAAGAAAGAAGAATAAAATAAACTTACTATATGTTTTTTACTACTTTTATTTAAAAATAAAATGTAGATTTAGTGTAGAGAACTTTAAAAATAAGCTGGAATTATTAAGATATATACGTAATGATTCAGGTCTAAATGAGAGGAATTAAAGAAGGGGCCTGCACAGAAGAGTTAACCATCGCTTTGATAGCTTGGTTAAAAAGCTCAATTGCAGAGCGTCCTTAAGGGCGACAAATTTGTATAACAGTCAATAAATTAGCAGTATATTGAAATCGCTTCGTAGAACGAGAGCAGCGCTAATTGGAGGCATCTTTAACAGCAGTGGCGATTTGTTTCCAGTCTTTGGAGTAGCGAGTTCGACTTATTTGAAGAAGAATTCAGCTATTCTTAATTCAGGAGTCAAAACAAGAAAGTGGGGGATTCAGATCCACCACGCTCATTGTTGCACCACGCTCATCGAAAATGAGCGTGGGGATATTAAACCCTTTGACTCAGACGCTCTCTACGAGACGCTAGGCGTAGCTTGCTTAAGAGTAAGCGTTCGCGTCTCTAAGAGTTGCTATGCCGCAGGCTTTACGCTGCGCTATCCGACAGTCACACAGAATTCAATTCTGTTAGCGGTAGCGGGGCGTAAAGCCCATTTCGGCTCCTGGCTCCCTTAACTAGCTGTCTGATTTGATGAGTTTCATTTAAAATAATCGCAGAAGAGTTGTCAAAGATATGCAAGACGCTAATCTACAAAAAGCGACATTTGGAGCAGGCTGTTTTTGGGGAGTTGAAGCAGCATTTCGTCAAGTAAAGGGAGTAATTTCTACAGCAGTTGGTTACAGTGGCGGACACTTTGAGAATCCAACCTATGAAGATGTCTGTAGAGGCAAAACTGGACACGCTGAGGCAGTGGAAGTGGAATACGATCCAGCAATAGTATCTTATGATGAACTGCTAAATGTGTTTTGGAATAAGCACAATCCCACAGAATCAAACCACCAGAGGCCAGATGTTGGTTATCAATATCGATCAGTGATATTTTTCCACACTCCAGAGCAGGAATTATTAGCAAGAGCCTCCAAAGAGCAGATTGAAAATAGTTCTCGTTATCACAAAAATCCAATTGTGACGGAGATTGTACCTGCATCGCAATTCTACAGAGCAGAAGAGTATCATCAGCAATATATGGAGAAGCATGGACGAGCTTCTTACAGGATAGGCTAATCTTTCACTGAATTGAGGGGATCTTAAAAGCCGAATACTGCAAATCCCCTTACTTGCTATACGCATCAGGAAACTTGGCTTGAAGTTTAGCCCAGGGCGGCAAGTCATTCACTACCACATAGAGAATTACCATTTTTTGTAAGGCAGGAATTTACCTGACATAACAATTTTCACACGTTCGCCTTTTGGGTTTTCTTCCTTGTCTACATCCAAAGTAAAATCAATAGCACTCATAATTCCATCACCAAACTTTTCTTGAACTACATCTTTTAGTGGAAGTCCATACACCTGCATAATTTCATAGAAGCGATAAATAAAAGGGTCAGTTGGAACCACAGCATCACTACCTTTTATCGGATATTTACTCAGCTCTTTAGCATCGTCTATATCAAGCCCTAATGTATCAACTAACAACTTTGCTTCTTCAGGTGAAGCGCTCGCTTGACGGTAAATTACAGAGGCAATCCATACTTCGTTACATTGCAGAACTTCTGCTAATTTTGCAAAAGTCAACCCCTTGTTTTCTTTGGCTGTTAAAAGTTTTTGGGTAATTTCAGGAATAGACATTTGAACGTAAAATAGAATTAGATTTATACATTAACAAGCATACACTAACTCAACGTATGAAGCTGAAAACCCCGTTTATCTCTGTTTTTTAAAATTTGGCTAAGATTTTTTTTGACCAGAGTAATATAAGAGCGATTATTTACCGCTCCTTTGCTCCTATTAATCTTTAGCCTGGTGTTAGCTTTAATTCTTTAGATTTACCGGATTTGACCATTTTCACCAAGGAAGAATTGAGATAACTCTGCGCTGAGATATACAAACTTTCCCAAATCTCTTGATTGCGGCTGATTTTTGTACCGACTGTATTCCCTGCTGTTTTCTCTGACACCAAGTATTTGCGGAAATAGTTATTCCACAAGTGTTGAAGAAAATCTTCAGCGAATTCGTTAAACGGCAGAATCCATTTATAGTCCTTGTCTAGAAATACCCGATAGGATGCAATTATTGGTAGTGCAAGGTCAGTTGGCGCACCAAAACCGAATGAATACTTGCTGTCAGGCAACAACGTAGTTTTACGTATATCTATTGATGCTAAATCGTTGCTACCCTTTCTTCTGGGGTTACTGATATGGTCTTGAATAATTTCATAGAGTCTTTGCTCTATCCACAGAGCTTGAGAGAGCAGAGGCAGTAAAGCAGTTAACCGTTCCCTTTCTACGTCTGTGATGTTACTTGGAAGACTCATCCCTACTGGGTGCTTGGTTCGTTTATTGCCGTCGGGATTGTATTTATTTCTGTCGAGGCAGTAAAGGAGCTTGAGCAAATGGGTGACATTGCACTGAGCATTTCTGGGAGCGCCGCTTTGATTTTGGTAATAGGCGATGCGGAATTTCCTATCTTCTGCTCTCTCTAACTGGGCTAAATACTGCTTGATGAATTTGTAATCACCTCTGGCGTTGACTTTGGAGCGAGAATCTACTGGCGTTGTGGTATTTGAAGCTAGGGCTATGTCCTTGGCTGATTCTTCAGTTAGTCCAATGTGAATCGTAACTTTTACCCTAGCTTGGGTTAAATCATATTTGTAATTTTTCGCTTGCTCAAAAGCTAAAACTGTATGCCCACCGTTGATAATCCCATCGCTACCGCCTTCGTTAGCTTCTAAAATTTCCAGTTCGAGTTCGGTTTTATTTCTGTTGGGCTTAACTTTATTGGCTGACAGAACGATTCCACTGTGGCGAGAGAAGAATTTTACGGGTTCGGTTGTCAGCGAGTCGAAGATTTGTCTGTAGGTCGCGCTTTTACGGTTTGCTTCCCGAATGTTGGGTTCTAGAGGTAGGTCTGTTGGGAAGCTGTCTACATGGGCTGTGGCGATGATGCAATTGGGGTTGGCTTGAAAATAGTTATCTATCTTAATATTCCAAGTCTTGGGCATAGTTTATTTCTTGATGGAAGTAAATTCTATGTTAGCGCTGCTGTAACCTTAATTATTCTCGAATTCTGCTATCACTGCCAAGCTACGCAACCGACTGGTTGACCGACAAAACTCAATTAGCATAGCAGTATGATTTGACCTTAAACTCTCTCTGATACTGCTGTTGAACCTGTTTTCGAGAAGCAATAGCAGGTTCTGGAAGAGGAGTACCGAAATGCTGCAAAGAATGGAATGATTCCCACCCCCGATGCAAGCAACCCTTAACCCACTGCCAACCAATTTTCAAATAGCTATTGCCACGCACCTATACTAATATTATTTACTAACTTTATTATGTACTGTCCAATGGGTTTAGATTGTCGTCAAATGACAGGAGTTGATTATCAATGTTCCAACATTTCCATTTGTATGCACAACTCTCCTAAACCCTCGATGGTGAAAATTATATTTTATGTGCTTCACCAACAAATATGTGATTTAAAAGATATTAAGATCGGTCAAAAATTACTTAATGAGTTACTTGAAGAAAATCAGCAAGATGTAGAATCTTTCTTAGAAAATTGGGAGGAGTTAGAGAATTTACAATAATCCAACTTTTTTCAAGCGCGATAGCAATCCAGTCCGGGTACTATAACTTTTTTGCATCTGCTTAATAGAAGCTTTGAACTCCTCTAGCTTTCCTTGATATTCAGCCAATTCCCGTAAGTCAACTAGATGTGCAACTGCTTGATCATAAGTTTTGGATTGCTTGAATTCAAGTAACTTATATATATCTGACCATACTTTATCTTGATTTTTAGCTAGAACTTCTAACTTTCGGGTTTTTTCCTGTTGTGCTGCTAGTTTTTCTCGTTGCTGACGTTGTTGCATTTGCTCATTAGCATTTTCTAGTAACTGTGAGAATGAGCGTCTGTGAGCATTATGATTGTTATCACTTCTCGGAATATTAAATAGTTCTCGCAGTCGGTTTAAAAGTTGTATTCCAACATTAATTTCGCCTACTGCAACTTTCAAGAGGAAATAGTCTTTTTCCTCTGGTGACAAAGCTGTAATCCACTCTTCTATGGGTTCAGGATTTTCTTTTTTATCAATACTTATTTGAGATGCCGATGTAATCAAATCCTGGTCAATATCAAATAACTCTGTAAAGGTCTCAATCGCATCAGGTAGTTTTTTCAAGTTTGCTGGAACAGGTGGTTCAACTAAATCTTCTTCATCTTCCCCTTCTTCAATTGCTATTGAAGCTGCTTTTAACCAAGCCAGATATAAAACTCGATAATCTCCTTGCAAAATATCATCACGCAATTGCACTAGTTTTGCTAGCCATCCCTCTCCTTCTATCCAATCTCCATACTCTTCATCCTGGATACTAATATCCACAATTACATAGTTTTTACTACTTGATATAGTAATTTTATTGGCTAAATAATAAGGCTCAAAAACTGATGGGGAAACTACTGTTTTAGGGAAACGAAACATTAATTGTCGCGTCCCCCAATTCGCCATATATAACATAATGTCGAAACACTTTTCTAGAACTTCCTTGGGTTCACCTCGGAAGTCTCCATAGCTATAGGTAAAAATTGCGTTTGTTGCACTCAGTTGTACCCGACTAGATAAACTACTTATATATGCTTGTTCTGATGCAGTTAATGGTCGGTCTAATGCCTGAAATTCGTAATACTGGTACTCACTCATAGTTTTCTTTATTTTTAATGTATGTACTTTTTGAATATTTGGTATTTGCCAATTAATTTTTATTTGCCCACGATAAATTAATGCAAAATTAATAGCTGAAAAGGGTTTGCTACCTAAAAACCCATTGTGAGCAGAAAGTGGGGAAGGATGTTCAATCCTAATGCGACTAATGCCATGTCACAATCTATTGTGACTGTTGCGAGACTTTTTAATGTAGTTCAAAGAATGACTCTTGTCCCAAATGCTTCACATAATTTTCTACTAAATCCTGGAGATTACCTGGCGTACCGATTTCAATCCAGTTATCGATTCTTCCCAAAAAACAATATCTTTGAGTCATGAATATCCGTTTCACCCGATCAATCAATACGAAACGAAGCATCGGTGAGTAAGAAATAGAAAGCCTGAGTTTAGTTTTTGCTTCTGTCATATCATTTCTTCCAGAAAGCTTTAATAGTTCTGATAACAGATTTACGTCTTGGTCAGCTGTATATACAGTGATAATTTCCTTTTTTATATCTATTTGATAATCTTGTAAGCTAGAAAATCGCTTTATTCCTTCTTCTACAATCGCCCTTTCTTCATCGCTAATAATCTTCGGCTGAACCTTTCTCAGAAAGACTTGAGCGTTAGGATTTTCATAAATTTCATAGCCATCAGGCATAGTTTCAACCAAATGTCCTTCACTTTTCATAGAAAAGAAGTACTTTGGCTTACCAGTTTTCGTTATGCCTTGATAAAGATAATATGTCTGTCCTTTTCTATTGTCGTATTTTATCGGCATTCAATCTATTGACTCAATACTTGTCTTTAAGTAGTGCCTTGCTATCTTCATGTATTAATTGACTGCTCCGTATCTAGCAGCCCATTCTCCCACAATGCGATCGCTTCGACAAACTTATCAAATCGCTTATCCGTTAGATAAAGGTGTCCTAATTGGCATTTTGTACTTCTTCAATTGGCACAGACCGAATTAATTCGCGGATTACATCGGTTGCTGGTCTACCAGTAATTGAACAGTATTTTTCCAGTTTCTCTGCTTCACTTGATGTGAGATTGATTGTAAGTCGTTTAGCAGCCCATTTTTTATTCATAATATTGCTCCAAAAGTTAAGAAGGTATGGCGTTAACCACCCCAATGACCTGCCAATTTGAAGACTACTTGCAAGATAGATGGTGAAAAGGAGTTCAAAAGTGGAACTGTAACTATCGTTGTTGCCCCAGCAGCCGCCTCATTGTAGACACTTTGCCAAGCTTCTGGGCCGCTAGGAGATTGTCCATGAACTTGTGTACTAACACCTAACTTTAAGCCAAGCGCAGCTAAATCAACTAGTATTGTGCGACGTTTCAACATTATTTCTTGATACCTAATAGTTCGCCTTTGTTTATTGTGTAAGGTAAAGCGAAGCTGTCTTTATAAGAGTAAGGGCTAAGGTTTTGCAGTGATTAGATTGCTAATGGTCAAGCAATTCATCTATGGTGCTACTTTTTCTTTAAACAGCTTCCCAGGAGAAAACGCAGGAACTCTAGTAGCTGGAATGGTCATTATCTCTTGGGTTTTGGGATTACGCCCCTCACGCTCGGAGCGCTCACGCCGCTCAAATGACCCAAAGCCAACAAGCGTTATCTTCTCCCCATTAGCTACAGCCTCGGTCACGACTTCTAAAAAAGCACTGATCACCTCATCAGCTTGCTTTTTTGTGATGTTAGCCTTCGCTGCTACAGCATCCACTAGTTCACCTTTGTTCATAAATTACCCTGAAGTATTGCCAGTATTGGAAATTTACTTTACCATGACTAACTTTTGTGAGGATAGGTGCCAAAGGAGTAATAATCAAGCAGCATACGAAAATTAACAATGCACACCTACTCCTGTGGCGACTTTGAATTCAGGGGTAAACCTAGTTGAGTTCTATGAGAGCTTGACTGATTCTATAATCACCTTTTAAAAGGAACTTGTGTGAAGCTGTAAGAGAGTGAAGAATCAAACTTTCTTCTACTAATCAGTTCTAACTTACATAATTTTAAGTATGCCTTCAATTTCCTACAACCGCACCGATAGCCAGCAACCACAAAGCATTACCATTGAAGGTTATGTTGTTCGCCCCGGATTACACATTCTCACTTACGAGCAACTCAAATTGCTACGGGAGCAAACACAGCATCATTCTCAGCTTGAACATTTAGTCAGCCAAGGCGTGATTAAGTTAACTGGTTAATAGTCGCCAGCACAAAAATCCTAACTCGCTACATCTAATTCCACTATTGCTGGCTGTTGTTGCTCTTTGACAGCACCCAGTGACTCAATAAAAGCGTCGATTGCCTTGGCTGCTGACTGCTTACCTGTTTTCAATTGGGAAAGGATATTCTCGCGTATTGCTGAATAATCTGGTAAGACTTGCTGCTCAACAGAAACAGCCTCTTGTGTAGATAGGGCAACTCCACCATTACGCTCATCTATTAAACCCTTAATCTGAGCGATCGCTTCGGCTAATTCCTGCCTAATTACCTGTTTTATCTCTTCCCCATCGGGTGTAGACGCAGCTAAAGCATTTACTTCCTGTTTAACTATTTCCTTAATCTCATCACCATTAGATAAAGCCAGCCCAGCTTTTGTCTGACCCAGGATTCCCTTGAGCAATCTTGTTGCTATATGATTTAATGACTCATTCTCCGAAATCTGCATTGCCGATAAAGCTTTGATTTCTGCATCAGTTAACCCAATGGAAATTGTCATCTTAGCCATACTTTTAAAACCTGTAAATATTAAACTCTACATCGCTATTTTGGAGTTACACCGTTTGCATACAGTACTTTGATCGCTGATCACAAATACTGTATAAACAACTGATCAATGACCTAATTATTAAACTTTGCCCTGTGAGCAACTTTTACCCTCGATTCTTTAATCTAGCTTCAAATCAATCAAGTTGCCATTACTTCAATTCTAACGCACACTTACCTGATATCCATATTAAAAATGAGGGACGATGTGCCCCCATTTAAACTTTTGACTTTTAAATAGGGCTTGCTGAAAAAGAAAGAAAAGGTGACAGTCTGTAGATAAAAAGACCCTAGAAGTATATTCAGGTGCAAGGAAAGAAGGTAAAATAGCCCAAAATCCTTGCATGACAGTGGTCAGCCC
>JAHHHR010000109.1 GCA_019359245.1 Nostoc desertorum CM1-VF14
AGCTTGATAATGGCTATTTTGTACTTACTTTGTTTACCATCATACATTTCAATTGATGATGTATCAAAAAATGTCTTATATCAAGCGATGTGAATTGATTTTTTATTGTTTGTGAGAAATTTGCGCTGATTGCCCCTACACTTTGAAAAAACATTTGGATGCTTCTGACTAACTTGCCGGATGACCGAACAATTCGCACTCTTGCTAACGCCCCGCTCCGCTAACGCAGTGACGCTCCTTCTCTGCGAGACGCACTCGCGTTCGTCGCTAACGCAATTCGCTTTTTCCGACGTACTTATATTGAATATGTGATTTTTTCATTACTCATATCTAACTACGGTCGCATCCAACCAGGCTACTCTTGAAGTACACAATAAAATAGTTATCAGTTATCAGTAAACAGTTAAACCTGGGACTACGATTTAGTTAACAATGGCTGATAATTTTTAGCTTTACCGCTACTCCAGGTCAAACGCATCTAAATTACTCTTGATCACAACCAATGTAAATACCTGTTTACGTAATTATAACTAGCATGGGTATCGCTATGCAGGAAAACTTTCTGCATTATGTTCATCTAGGTAAATAGACCAAATGAACTCAATGCTAGACTATATACTAACCTAGACAAGTATCATGATGCAGCACAAGCGACGTTAAAGTTGGATTTTTAACTGTGTAATTTCTGACATCAAAAACTAATTTGCCATTCGCTAAAGTCCCTTCGGTCATCAGTGAGCATCTTGGCGTTCGTAAATAGAATTCAATAAAGTAAAATGGCACATCAAATTGGGATAATCTCTTTTAGTCGTAAATATTTTTACCCCTGACCAAGATGCCAGCGCCTTTAAAAGTTGACCTGTCACCAATAGAAGATCAAGCCCTACTAGCACTCACTCAAGCAAAAGGTATACCACCAAGAACTCAAAGTCGTGCCACTGTACTACGCTTATCAGCCGCTGGATGGACAGTGCTAAAGATCGCACAATACTTAAAATGGCATCCACAGACTGTACGCGACACAATTCATCGCTGGTACTGGGGCAAACTCGATAGTTTGTGGGATTGTTCGCGTCCGGGTCGCCGTCGCCGATGGCATAACCCAAATATCAAGTCTCTGCTTCAATTCAAAATATCTTTATTTAGCTATCAACTTATTTTTATTTTATTTTCTTACATCTCTTACATCTATTTAATGCTATTTCTCCACAGTCATGGCGTTTCTACTACTTATGCAGTCAAAATTTACAGGCACTACTTGGATGAAGCACTCGCTACTCTCACCAGCAATCCCTACCAGTTAGCTGCTGACATCTACGGTATTGGTTTTCTGAGAACTGATAAAATTGCCTTTTATTTAGGAGTTGTGCCTAATAGCGAGTTCCGTTACCGTGCTGGTTTAATTCATGTTTTGGGCGAAGCTGCTGCCGATGGGCATTGCTATTTACCCCAGCCAAAACTTATTGAGAATGTTATCAAACTGCTGACTACAGCAAATCACGCACCCGAAAAAGATGCCCTCGCTGATATTATCAAAGACATGGCACTCAAGGATGACTTAATCCGCGAGAAAAGCTCAGACCAAACGCTGCTATGTTATCTACCAACGTACTTTCACACCGAACAGAACCTTGCTCAATTAATACAATCTAGATTTTGCCAACCAGTTGCACAAGATATGCCTCGTGTTCGCGCCTGGATTGAGCGCTTCACCAAGAGTCATAAAATCAAACTTTCACCACAGCAACAGCTAGCGGTAGAAATGGCTGCATATTCAAGGGTAATGATTCTTACTGGTGGCCCCGGTTGCGGTAAAACTTTCACCACCCAGACCATAGTCTCTCTGTGGAAAGCAATGGGCAAATCTATCGCCTTAGCTGCGCCAACTGGACGCGCTGCTCAACGCCTGAGTGAAATCACACAACTCGAAGCCAAGACGATACACCGCTTGTTGGAATTTGACCCAAAGACAATGGGCTTCTTACGCGATAATCAAAACCCTTTACCCCATACCGCAATTGTCGCGCTAGAAGCTAGTATGCTTGATTTGTTTCTGGCATCTTCTTTGGTAAAGGCAATACAATACGGTTCCCAACTACTGCTAGTGGGTGATATTGACCAGTTACCCTCTGTCGGTCCCGGTCAAATCCTTGCTGACTTGATTAATTCTGGTCACGTTCCGGTGGTGCGGTTGACCAAAGTATTTAGGCAAGCCCAACAGAGCGCAATTATCACCGCTGCTCACCAAATTAACCGAAGCCAGTTTCCCACAATTGAACCGATTTCCGATAATCCCGTGTCTGAGTGTCTGTGGCATGGCGGCGGTCATCACCCCAAACATGGTGTCAAAGCAATCTCCGAAATCATCACAGACTTGATTCCCCGGCTGGGTTACAATCGGGCTACTGATGTGCAAGTGCTTTGCCCCATGTCCCGGGGTTTGCTTGGGACTGAGAACCTTAACACTGTATTGCAGCAACTGATTAATCCACCCAGTCCCGATAAAGCCGAAATTATCAGAGGTGGAAATTTATTGCGAGAAGGCGATAAGATTATTCAACTGACTAATGATTATAATCACGAACTGTTTAATGGCGACTTCGGAATTATCAAGGCCATTGATCCTGAAGAGATGGAAGTTACTGTGCAGTATGGTAAGCGTACTGTCGTTAAAACGGGAGCAGACTTAAATCAAATTGCCCTCGCCTGGAGCCTCACCATTCATCAAAGCCAGGGGTCAGAATATCCGGTAGTGATTCTGCCAATCTATACGCAGCCTTATATGATGTTGTCTCGTAAACAGTTTTACACAGCATTAACTTGTACCAAGCAGTTAGCGATTGTCGTTGGTTCCAAGAAAGCGATATCCAAGGCTTTGCGTTCTACTGACGGCCAACTGCGATATACGCGATTACAGAAGCGCTTGGAAAGCGCTTTTTTGCAACCGACGATTGCAATTTAGAAATGTTCAACTTGACAATTTCACCCGACTTGCGTTTGTTGCTCTCAATCAAGAGTGAGAAAAGAAGCAGCTAGCTGTCCTTTCGCCCACAATGAAGAGGCAGGGGGAACTAACCTCTTTCCCCTGCCGTGGAATGAAGGGGGGAACATAGGTCTGAGTCCCCCACTTCTACTAAGTGGCTCTCGTACCCTACGGGATTGAGCGCAACAGGCGGGCCCGAATCCCCTTTCTGTTCTATCCTCCCTACTCTCTTGCCTCTTCTTCAACAACTACGATTCCGTCGAAATCCTCAAGCTCCCGTTTGCGGTTCTAGAAAAAAATGTCTCAAACACAAAGCAATCAAACCACTCTCAAAAAAATAAACTAAAAATGACTCTATAGTTTTATGGCGTGATAGCGATAAAAGAGTGGGCTATCCAAATAAGGCTTCATTTAGCACCGAAGCAACAAAAGCAGGGGAGAATTTTGTCCAAATTCTTTAAAATAAGCACCTTTGCCCGTTTTCTTTAACCAAAACATACACCTGTAATCTTTGTGTAGTCAACTGTTAGAAGTATGCTCTTTGTCCTTATACATAACTTATTAACTATGAAGTCATTTTTAGTTTATTTTTTTCACCTATTTTTAGGTTTTTCAATATAGGTGTATTTTTAGGGGGAACCACAAAAAAAAAGATACCAGCCGTGTTCTTAATTGCTTGTTGGGCTGGACTGGACTGGACTGGACTGGACTGGACTGGACTGGACTGGACTGGACTGGATCGTACTTTCTTTCGTATCTTTATGAGCGGGTAAGTGCCTTACCACCCAAATCGGGAAAATTGACTCGCCTGAAGATGAAGCGATCCTGCGCTACTTAACTAGATACCTACACTTGAAAACAATGGCGGCAGTGGGCTAGTACAGTATTAGTACAAAGCATCTGCGGTGATTATTTTTCAAAGGAGCGTGCCTTTGTGCGATACCTGACCTTCTCTACGAGACCTACACGAACGGTAAACGTTCCGCAGGAAAGCTGTCACCGATGCCTGAGATAATGGGAAAAGACCGGGGGTGGTTTCGGGAGAGCAAAGTTGAAGATTGATAGACATGGGAGAGCAAAAATTCTCTCGCCAGAAGAAATTCAACTTCTGTTCTCGCAGGGGGTAGACTCGCTACGAGACAAAGCGCTGTTTGCAGTCATGCTTTACACAGCGTGCCGGGTGAATGAAGCAGTGACATTGCTTAAGCGCGATGTCTATGACACCAAAGGAAAAGTCAGAGCCAAAATCACCTTTCGCAAAGGAAACACTAAAGGTAAACTGGCTACCCGTGCCATTCCCGTAATTCAAGAATTGCGAGTCAGGCTGCAAGCATATAAACCGCGTGATGATTCCCCTTGGTTGTTCCCTGGAAATGCTGATCACTCAAGAGCCAATAACCACCTGCACCGAGATTCGGCACTGTGGATCTTGCGAGTCGCTTGCAAAAAAGTAGGAGTTGAAGGCGTAAGCTCTCACAGCTTTCGGCGCACAGCACTCACCTCGATGAGTAATGCCGGAATTCCCTTAAGAGTGATTCAGGAAATCTCTGGGCATCGCACCTTGGACGAGCTGTACAAGTACCTGGAGGTAAGAGAAGATCAAGTATTGGGAGCGGTATCATCTTTAGCGCTACTTGCTCCGGTTGATGAAGACGACTTCGGGAAACCCCAGTTAGTCGAAGTGACCGATAATTCAGTGCATGAAAGCTCTTGACCCCATTTTACTAAAAAATCGATTTAGCAAGACAACATCAGCGCAATTGCTGAAAGCAAAAGTAGAAATTGCTTCAATGATGTGGTTAGTTATGACGAAAGTTTAGCCCACCGACATCGGCAATACTTCTTCCGAGAGCCATTCATAAAATTCAGTAACTTGAGATTCCACAAGTCGCAGTTCATTTGCCGCGATCGCCTCAAGTTCCAACACCGTCTCCCAGCGCAAATCACTCTGCCATCGCTTGAGAATGCTTTTAATTGCGTCCACTCCACGAGAAATGCCAGAGCGAAGTATTTCTACGCAGTGGAGTAGGGTAATGCGATCTGTCGGAGGCGACTCAAATTCGGTAGTATCCTCCCCTTGGCAATGGGAGTTCCCTATAGCATCAAGGGGGGGTGTGGATACGGCCTGCTGATTGGGGTTTACATTATACGCAGCAGGGGGTTGAGCCGCATAATAGGTTCGATTTTCTTTTTGATTACGCTTTTCTACGCGATGAGCAATTACATGCATTGCAAATTCTAATTCCTCTTTAGATAAAGAGAAAAGTTTCACCTGTTGACCCCGTTTACCCTGCTTACGGAAGGTCAACTTTAGCCCCAGCTGTTCTATAAGAGTGCCTAGCAACCAAATAGGTTTACAGTCACTGGGAATAGTAAACCCAAGAATTGCTTTAACGTGAGCAGCACAATGTATAGCGATCTCCCTCATCTTGAGTAAGGTGGAATCGTCGGCGGTAACTTCCTCACCCCTCACTAAACTTAAGAGAATTTGATGCAGCCCCAGGTTAAATCTAGCAAGCCAGCGTGCCGAGTAATTGCCCCAGTCGATGCACAAAGGTAGATTGTCGCGCTCGGTGCGGTCTTTTTGGGTGACAATTGCTGGTGGGGTAGGATAACTTTGCCCAGTTTTGGGGTCAGTAAACGATTCTTCGGGTGGGGCTAAAATGGCCTCAAGTCCAGCAATTGCTCTTATTAAGCGACCACCTTTATCCATTTCTACGAGTGATTCGGTTACTTCGATGCCGTAAGAATCAGAAATGCGGAACTTTTCACATTCAAAAATTTCATTAGGGTCAAGGTAATCTTTGCTCTGACGGGCACGGTACTCACTCAAAGTAATATTGTTAGCCTTGGCAACATGAGAATTGTGGGCACGATCCAAAGCTTGTGCTGCTGCTTTTAGACTTTCAAGAGATTGCTCATCATCATCACTGCCCACATATATAAATGTATTGCCCATTTCGGTGAGAAGCGATCGCAAATCATCACGCAGATTATTAAGAGAATAGTGGCGGTTGGCAAGAATTTTGCAGTAAGCCTCAAGCGCCCAATCTTTCTCCGCTCCCCGCTTACCCGTTTCTCTGTCAATCCGCAACAGAAAAGCAGTCATTTCATTGGTTTGGAGCAAGCGCTCTTTAATCTTGGATGCGTTTGTATCCTTGTAACCAAAGGGAGGACGCGGGGCCACCCAAATATGAAACGGGACTTTTGGACGATAACGGTACAGTTGTTGAGCGCACTCAGTAGCGGTTTGGGAAACGCCGTGAAAGACACCGAACACTAAGTCAAAATGATACTGGGAAATATCAACACCAGTACCGAGACTGGGAGAGGTGAACAAAGCATCAAAGTTTTTGACGGCGTTGGTGATATCTTTGATGAAAGCGACATTCTCATCACTGCCAGAATTGTCTGAATGGACAGACCAGATGCGCCATTTTTGTGGTGTATGGGATTTTTCGGAGTTAGATTCTTCGCACTTGATAGTAAAAGATTTGTCGAGTTTTTTGATGAAACGCTTACTGTCACTTGCAACCATGACTTTCAAACCTTGCATCAGCGCTGCCGAGATTTGGGCGACTAGGGCACTAGAGTTATCCCCCTCGTACCAATAAATTGTGCGCTCCCCGTTTCGCCACTCGTTTTTAATGATGTAAGGTACTTCACCGAGTGGTCGCATTGCAAGAAAGAAATCCACAGTCAGGTCATCCATGTGTGCATCGGCAATCACCACTAACGGCGCGTTGTATACTATATATTCAAGGACTTCTAGGATTGCTGCACGGTGTTGTTTGCAAGTATTACTATGTAGTAAGTGGGTGAGGTATTGGCAGGCTTCATCTATAAATATGCAGCCGTAAGTGAGAGACTGGGTATTGAGTTTGTGCAAGCTGTCAATAGTAATACTAAGGGCTTGGGCCTGGGCTAAACCTGTGTAACCCAAGTCTGAATACATCGCCGTCCGCAAACGTTCAGCAAGATTTTTCAACAAGTTAACCCGATGTCCATTGTTGAGAAATCTGGCATCAGGATTTTGGTCACGCCACCAGCGCATGAGTTCAGTTTTACCAGTGCCCATGTCGCTCCACAATACGACTAATCCAATTTCTGGAAAACGGAAAGACTTTTTGGGATTTTGGGTACTGGGTTTGTGGTCAGGGCAGTCAGAAATTATTAACTCTTGTTTTCCTTCTACCTCTCCACAGCTTGTAGAGCTAACACTTGGGGTAAACAATTTTTCTTCTGCAATATCATAAAGTGGCGGGACAGATGAACATTTTTCCTCCAGATCCGGAATGCAGAGTGCTTGGGTCAAATATTTAATATTGACTGTGACATCTGGTTTATATTTACTTAGTCCCCATTTCTTAGCCCGATACGAGCGCTGGTAATCGGCAAGTGATTTAGCATCATCGATGATTGCAGTTAGCAGGGCATTGGCATCAACACCTCGACCAACTACAAAATCATCAACACCTTTTTCTGGCCCCGGCAGTAATGCAACTTCACATAAGCAACCAGCCGATTCAATTGCTTTTGCAGTGCGAACAGTGGCTTGAAACACCGACCACCTGGTTTTAGAAGAAGTTTCGTGGTCAAAAAGAATTATGAACTTGCGTCCCGCCTGAGCCATTGGTACTAAGTCAGGATGCAACCGTTCATCAAAATCTTGTTTGCCCACGCGCCCGTTCCAAATTCCCGGAAGTGCGATCGCTACAAACCCTAAAGAAAGCAAGCAGGCCGCTTTTTTTTCGCCCTCGCATAAGATAACTGGAATCTCTGGATGTTGCTTTACCCACTCCCAAAATATTAGTGGATTGAGTTGATCCAGTAAGCGCAATGTTAAAAGTGAATGATAGCGCTTAATTAAATAACGCTTTGCAACTTTGTCCCAGATGGGGTTAGCGACATCAAAGTAGGTAACGCGGTTGGGGGTTTTGGGTGGTGACTCGTATTTGACGGGTTTACCTTTTTGCCAATCAATACGGGGGAAGTTGGGCTTGATCCTTCCCCACTCCATTGGTTGCCAGTTTTTAAAGGGGTCAAGTGATTGAATCCAGGTTCCACCCAGTAATAGATGCTGATACATTTTTATGTATCCATCTGTTACCCGACCCGCATTCTTGCGTGGCAGTTTATCAGATATGAACAGGAAATCATAAACTGATTCTCCCTCAACGTGAAAGAAGTTGCGCTTAATCAACGCCGGATGAATGGCGCTACCAGCTAACAACTCATGGTATTCCTCTGCCGTGAGATTGTTTGGATATTCAGTTGTCGCTGCATTCATCGGTTCTCTCCAAGGAATTTTTTGGGGAGAACTCTTTCAAGCTGCGAAACTCTTGCTCTAGCCTGGATATTCCAAAAATTTCCCTTCGTCACAGCACAAAATTGCCATGCGAAAGCTGTACTCAACCCCATGCGCTTAACTACAGCGCTCTTAGGGTGTTCTCTGTTTGCCATGATATTTTTCCCTGATAACTTGGTTGACAAGCTTCAGAGGGGGTTTTATCAGTTATCAGTCAACAGTTAACAGTTATCAAATAAAGGTCTACTCCTACTGATAACTGGTAACTGATAACTGTTATTCGCGCTGCTACATCTTTTAGCTACAAAATTCGGAGTTTTTTCTTAACTAAATTTAATATTTCACTAACTTAAAGAATTTCAACAGCCAAAAATCCGCCACCAAAAATTCGACGATTTGGTGACAACCCCTGTATAATGGGGAAAGCAGCGCGGATTTAACTCAGTCGGACAAATTATTGTGGTAATCTTAGTCGCCAAACTTTAACAACCACTTATTTTGTTCCTTCGAGATCAACCCCGCTCTGAGGTTATATGAAATTTAAGATTCGTACAAAGCGCGACTCCCTAGTGGCGCTTTGTGCGTTAAATGCGAGTATTGTTGTAAATTCTTCACCTCTATCTCCTTTACGTAACTATTCAGCTTGATTTTACACAACTTGTGGTCTTTCCGTATCTAGCGAGATTCTGATTTTTGTTTGACTCCTCCATATTTATCAGCGTTTGTTCCAGCTTACCCTGATTGGGTAATCGCTTTTTCAAGAAGTAGCACCTAACGCAGAGGTTGTTTCTGCCTTGGGCTTGCGCTCGAAAACTTGTATGTTGGGTTTCTCTAACACGAAACCCTGTTCTGCTTGCTGTCCAAGTTTACCTACAATTGCTCCTACCCATTGAGAATAATTACTTGCAGCATCGGTCAGCTTCTTCCAAATCTTTACTTTAGCTGTGGCTGAAATGATTTGTCTGTCGCAGTCTAAGTCAAAATGCTGCCAACCGTTCTCTATGTCCTTAGGTTGTGGCAGTTCATTGATTTTAATTGTGATTTCTAGTTTGCCTGCAATCATAGCTACCTCTGTTAAAATGTGAGCGCTAATTCTGGTGAAGCATTAGATGTATGCACCAGTCCTGGTATATTTTTCCTAATATATTTTTTGACTATAGGTTGAAGAGTAAAACTAGCTTCTTCAGACGCAGAATCCTTAATAATTTCAATTAAAAACTGCTTTTCCAACCCTTCTAATGCTGTAATTAAATCTGATACTGATAACGATATTGATTCCTTTTGATTCAAGCCATTTAATAAGTTAGTAAACTTAACAGGTTTTGAGTTTAAAGTTAACTCCTCTGCTATATAAATCATAATTTGTTGTTGTATTTTACTCAATAAGTAACCAAAGGCTTTATCAAGCATTGCTTGAAATTGGCTACTGAAAAGTGTAGTTCTATTTTCAAAAAACTTTTGAACACTTCCGCCAAAAAAATGGTGAATTCGGGTAACTACCGTCTTTAGCTCTAAAGGATTGCCGTAGTAAATTTTAATTAATTCGTTGCATTTCTCTTCGTCATCCAATCCTTGATCAAATAGAAGTTGCATTGCAGGATCAGTCTCTAAACCTTTTATTTTTAGATATTCAATAGGACGTCCTGCTATTATAAGATCCTCAAATTCATCAGGAAAGACTCGATTAGTTAAGAGCAAGCAGCTTTGATCCATTTCCTCTATTAATCTGCGAAAAAATAATTTGTACTCTAAGTGTTGCTCTAAATTAGTTGTTTCAAACAAGGAATCAGATTCATCCAATACCAAAAGACATCGGCGCGATTGCATCTGCTTGATCAATGCTGAAACCATTGCTTGAGTAAATTTAGGTGAGTCTAGCTTAGGCTCTAAAGGTTGGATTAGCTCTATTAGCTCGGCTATAAAGTCTTCAAACAGTGGTGCATGGGCAACTGATTTCCAAATTATGCAATCAAATTTGGGTTTTGATTCTACACTAATCTCTTGTATTAGCTTTGCAGCTAATGCAGTTTTACCAATGCCTGCTACCCCTACTAACGATACGCAGCGTTGCTTTATTACTAATTCTTTTAAGCAAGATAGTTCTCCTGTGCGTCCATAAAAACTTGAGATGTCAGGAGGTTTACTTCCTATAATTTGTATCCGATTTTTGACAGGGGAGCTTTTTTCTTCACTAGTAGAAGCAGATTGAGCATAATACTCTTGTGCAACTTGCTCTAAAAAATTCCGTACATTCTTTTTAGTAACTCGCTTGCCATTTCCAATTGTTTTCGTGAGTATATCCCATAACCGAGTAGCTACACCTCGTTGTAAGTAATTGACGCTATAAGCTGAATTTTCTGCTATCTCTACAAACTCACGGTTATACCACGCTCCCCTCATAATAAGTATCTCTGGTTGAGATAAGTATCTACCTCTTTTGGCAAGTACTAAATCATTGACTATTACTAAAGTTTCATCAAAATTTACTGTCACAGAAGAGTGTTTTTGCCCTAAAAGCTCTTGTTTCTTTGAAACAAGGGGAGAATAAACTGGTGAATTTAGTATCTGGACAGCATTAGAATCCATAGTTATACTCATTCTGTTGTTCGAGCGAGCGACCAACCCCATACGCTTTTTCTTGATGCAGCCGCCAATTAATGGTGTCAAATACAACTCAGTGATACTTGATTTCTCTACTTGATAGCTGTTTGCTCCAAACAAATAATAACTCAAGTCACCAATTATGCAAAGGGGACGAAAGATAGAGTAGAATCATTACTTACGCACATCTTGAAAAAGTAGTTAATAAAACTACTGCCGTCACTAGATCACAGTAGCAGTTATCAAATGGATTACTTTAAATGCTGCTGTTAGACTATTACCGATACACAAATATTAACAACTTTCCTAGTTATTCTTTATTTTGAAGTTATAAAATATACTTTATTTATTGAAAATGACTACTAAAAATTTTAAATCTTCACTTACATTATCGTTGATAGGAAGAAAGACTAGATTTACGGTAGGTAGTTTATATTTGGCTATCCTCCTGCGAATGTGAGTTACTGTATAAATCCCCTATGCGAGCAACGTCAAAATCCTAAAGACATTGAAAAATGTCTTTTTTGTAGTACTTCGCTGCTAATTAATAACCGCATCCGCTTGATTAAGCCATTAAGACCTCTGAATGAAAATCCATTCAGCTATACTGAAGTTTTTGAAGTGGAGGATGCTGGTACTCAATGGAATCCTGTCCGCAAGCAGCGAGTTATGAAAGTTCTAAAATTGAACTCGCCGAAACTGGTTGAGTTAATCGAGCGGGAATCTCTTAGTTTACGGCTAATCCATCATCCAAAGATTCCCAAAAGTACCTTAGATGACTTTTTCACTTTTGTTCCTATCAATAGTTCTTTAACCTTACATTGCTTGGTTATGGATAAAATCGAGGGACAGAATTTAGAGCAGTGGATAGAATCTAACGGGTGTATTTCGCAATCTCAAGCATTAGAATGGGTAAAACAATTAGTTGAAATTCTTGTCGCAGTACACCAGGCTAATTTTTTTCACAGAGATATTAAGCCTTCTAATATAATTCTCCAGTCAAATGATCAATTAGCATTAGTGGATTTCGGTGTGGTACGAAGAGTAACTAGCACTTACCTAGCTAAAATAAGTGGAAGTGGAGGAGATAGCACAACTAGAGGAGGAAAGTATGAAATTACATCTGTTGGTACACCTCGTTATTCTCCACCAGAACAAATGGATGGACAGGCAGTACCGCAATCAGATTTTTATGCTTTAGGTCGCACTTTCATCCATCTACTTACTGCAATTCAACTAATTGATTTACCTACAGACAAAAAAACAGGAAGATTAATCTGGAGAAACAAAGCACCGCAGATTGACAAACCTTTTGCTGATTTTATTGATGAGTTAACAGATCCTTTACCAGGGCAACGTCCACAAAGTACTCAAGTGATTTTGCAGAGGTTAAAAAATCTGCCTCAGCAAATTAAAAATTATAGATTAGCTAATTCTAAAATAGTTAAATATAGCAAGCTTGCATTAAGAGGTTTAATAATTGTTGGGGGTATTATTCTGTCTATACCCTTGTTAAGTAACTACTTAGTAACTCAAGGACGAAAGTTAGAAGCAGCAAATAATTCTCAGGGGGCGCAAGAGGCTTTTGACTGGGCTATTAAAATTAATCCTCAACTTAAGCCTGACGTTTCAGAATTCTATTTTGAGAAGGGGCGTGGTAGTACTAGTAACCTCGACCTAGCTAAAAAATACTATAAATTAGCAATTAAATATAATAATCAAAATTCGGAAATCTATACTAATTTGGCTGTAGTTTGCCAACAATTACAGCAATTTGAATGCGTAACTGATAACTATGGAAAGGCAATTGAGCTAGATCCTAATAATTGGCAAGGACATTACGGACTAGGGACATTTTATGATGAACAAGGAAAAGATGATTTAGCTGAAAAACAGTATCATTTATCTATAAAAACTAGTAGCCAAGCCATTCTGCCCATCAATAATTTATCGAGATTGAAGATTATAAAAGGTGACTATAATGCAGCGATCGCTTTAGCGCAACAAGGTTTACAAAAAGCTAAAGAGCCTGAATTACGGGCTGTTTTGTATAAAAATTTAGGTTGGGCGCTCTTTGAGCAAAAGGAATATAGCCAAGCAAAGAAATATCTGGAAAAAGCCAAAGAATTAGATATACACAGAACATCTACCCATTGCTTGTTAGCGCAGGTGCAAGAAGCTCTAGGTGATGTTGATTATGCCTGGATTTCTTGGGAAATTTGTTTGCTAACTGAGTCTAGAGAGCCAGAGGTTTTCGGTTGGCGGTCGCAAGTATTAGAAAGAATCAGGTTAAAAGATCCTATTCGTCAAAGGGAAGAATGACACTTTATTTTATACCTAAACTTCCTGTATGCTATTAATATGCAAGTACTAACATAACAGTTTTTATGTTAATGGCAGATAGGCGAACAGACAAAGTAGGAAAAATAATCTACATTTTCCGAATTTCAATGATTGTATCAATAATCCTTTTTTTGGGTTTGAGCAGTGCATGGGGTCGCCAACTTAAATCAATAGGGAGTCGTGAGTGTAAGGCGAATGGTCGAGTTGTTAATGCAGGAGATCGTTTTTTGGCAGCAGGTAGTCAACTGTGCCCAGGAGATCGTATTAACCCAGTTAATGGACGCACAGTCAGTGCTTTGTGTTATTTAAACGGAAAACTTTTAGATTTCAAACAGAGTAAGATTTTCGATGCCTCTGACGAATGTTCATTGCCTCAGAAAAAAGCAAAGCTATGCACAGGACTGAACCCTAGCGGTTGCAATAATACTAAGAGTCCGCATGAGGATCAGGATATACCAACATTAATTAGTCCCTATGGCAGTTCCATGTTGAGTAGTCGGCCTAAAATATCTTGGTATGCGGTTTCTAATGCTATTAGCTATACAGTAATTGTGAGTAGCTACGAATTTTATTGGGAGAAAACAGTAGATAAAACTGTTACTACCCTGCCTTACCCCAAGGAACAAAAAGAGTTAAAACTTGGTAATACGTATAATTTTACTGTAATTGCAAACAAGGATAAATCTCTAGCAAGTTCCGAACCGTTAGTAATTATCGTTTTGCCAGAGAAAGAGCAAAATGAAATTAAACAAAGAGTCCAGCATATCAATGAATTAAACTTACCCCCAGACGAAGCAGCCATTTTCGATCTACATGCTATATATATGTCTAGAAATCTTTTGAATGAAGCGATTGAGGCGTTAGAAGCACGAGTAGCAGTAGGAAGTCAAAATCCTACCCTTTATAGAGTATTAGCAGATCGATATTTAGAAGCATGGTTGCCGAATGAAGCGCTTCGTAATTATAATGTGGCAAACGAATTGGCAAAACGTAGTAGAAACTTAGATGAATTAGCTAAAGTGCAGCAAGGAGTAAATTTAGTACAATTTTACAACCATCCGCCAACAAGAATAAATCCTGCCCAAAAATAAGGGTGGCTGTATCTAGAGTCTGATATTAAATTTAATTGCGCTTGACGCAATGCTTCTGCTTTGGGAACACCATTTTTCAAATTTTTGTAAAATTGTTCCATAAGTAAAGCAGTGGAGTCAGCGTCTACCTTCCATAAAGTTGCCACTGTACTTCTTGCGCCTGCTTGTGCAGCTACTCCAGCAATTCCTAGTGCTGACCTCTTATTGCCTTTGGCAGTCTGACAAGCACTTAAAACTAATAATTCAATTCCATCTTCATTTGATCGAGCGCTGAATTTTAGTAGGCTATAAAACTCTAGTGCGTTAATCGCTTTGTCCCAAGTAAAGAACATTGTCCTTTTAGCCTCAGAGCTAAATTGAGCGTGAGTAGTTAAATGAACAATAGGAAAGTTAAAACTACTCAACTGTTGCCCAAGCGCTTGGCCAGTAAACTTTTCGTTTAGCAAAACTTTTGAAGAAGAAGTTTGTTGCTTTACATATTCTATCTCTTCTTTCACTTTTGGTAGTGCTTTCATATTTTCAAGAACATTTAAAGTCCTAAGACTGGGATTGATTTCAGACAGTCCACCAATTAAACGCAAATTTCTCACAAACAATAAAAAATCAATTCACATCGCTTGATATAAGACATTTTTTGATACATCATCAATTGAAATGTATGATGGTAAACAAAGTAAGTACAAAATAGCCATTATCAA
>JAHHHR010000110.1 GCA_019359245.1 Nostoc desertorum CM1-VF14
ATTACTCGAACCTTGGAGCTAGATGGATTAAATCTTACCCTAGCCTGGATAGTGGCACTTTGTTTCTAACTTGATTGCTGATCAGGTAAGTCCGCTTGTCAATAGGGTTTGAGACGCGCTAACCCTGCATTTCTGTTAATAGTTCCTGATAACTTTGTTTAACTCCAGCAGCATCAAGACCTATTTTATTATTGAGAATATTACTAGCTTGTATCTTCCCACTGATATGCAATTATAACAGGTGAAAATAAAGATGCAGTCGCAGATAACCCCTTAGCTATCAGGTGTTTTAAGTTGACTAAAGGTGCTGGTAAAGCACTTTTTTTTCCATCCGTTCTAAACTTTGCTCTATTAGCGTCAAATTTTCTTGTAACTTTAATCCAGATGCCTCTAATGGTGGATGACCATCATTGGTTATAGAACTACGCACTGCCGAGCAATAATCTTCAATAATAGTCGCCAAATCCTTATCTTCATTGACAACACTACGTTCAATGTCTCGTAGTCCTCTAACCTTTTTTTTAATTCCTTTTTTGCATGTCGATCCGCCTCATATATGGGTTTAATTGCTTCCTTCAGGTAATGATAATGACACAAACCATGAGCAATACTAGGTAATGCTAACCTAACAGCTTGTGCGTTTAGATTGTTGTCCATCACTAACAACGCCATCAATTGGTACATTTAGGGTATTAGTTACTTCTAATAATAACGCCACCAAATCTTCATTTCTTGATGATAATAAGGTTTTAGCTAGTATTATTTCTCCTGATATGCAATCTCGAATTACCCATAATACCTCATGTCCAATTTCTGGCTGCATTCCATCGATGGCTAATATCACCCGTCCTTGATTAGCCACTATTGCTTTTAACCAATTATTATCTTTTAGCCATAAAGAAAGTAACTCGTCATATCTGTCAATTAGGTGCGTGACCGTTCGTTGACTGATACATATACCCTTTAATTCAAGGTGAGTGTGTATTTGAGGAACACTTCTATGTTCCTGGTAGCGTAATGCTCCTTATAAAATCACATCCAAACCAAATTCGTTCTGTGGTAGAGCGAGTGACCCTTCTTTTTCTGGTCGATATGCTCTTTTATACCGCGGACATGACTTATTTCGACATCGACGAATTTTTAGCTGTAGTTCTACTACCCCATTTAATGTTCTTATATGCCGAGGATTATTGTATTCATTCCACATTGCTTGACCGCACAAGGGGCATTTTTTTTGAACACAATCGAGTACTTCAAACGATGTTGCCTCTGGTTTTAAACTTTTTCTTGCCAAGTTTTTGCACCATTATTTCGCTACAAGGTCAAGATTACAGGATTTACGCTCTTCTCTAGTAAGTTTTGCCACGCTAGAAAAAATTAATGAATTGTCAAGCGGCTAATTCTCAAACTCACGCCGAAATTCTGTCACTAACAGCTTGATGTATAATTTCTTTCTTTAACGAATCTGCTGCAACTGCTGCAATGGTTTCCCAATCTTCTTGTCTTAACAACAACCCAAGCAGTTCGCGCAGTATCTCTCGATTAGAAATGAATTCTTCACCATAAAGTTCATCATTTTTCAGAGTAGCAAGTATGTATTCTCTTACCTCTGGTGTGGGCAATCTAAAATTTTCAAGTATTCTTTCTCTTGCAGCAATTACCGCAATTTTTGTAGCTGTGCCTAAATTCCAATTATTCAGCAGCAACCGCACTTCTCTATTTAGAGAAATACGCAATGTTGTAAAACGTCCCAAAAGTTCTAGATTGAACACTAAGGAGCCAAATGCTGAACCCCAATCTAATCCAGCTCCAATATTGCCACCAACTTTATACTCAGCTTCAACACCTTTTTGCAACCATTCTTCATCAAATAACAAACCCATTGGATTTACTGCATTTTCTTGGTTAAAGGTGTTTTGATTATCACTTTGTTCTTGCTGACTCATTTATTTACCTTTGCTACCTTATCCAGGAGAACGGAAAACTCCATACTCAAAATAAACTAGATCGTCGTAATCTTCATCTTCTCCGGCATCAATCATGCCTTGGCTATCATAAAATTCTTCTACTCCCGGTAGTGAATGCAATCCTACTCTACCTTCATACCCTAATTCCATACTGCGGGTTCTGGCAAATGCCAAGAATGCAATCCCAACACCTTTTAATTTTGGCGGACGTTGAATATATGCCCGATTCCAAGGTGCGGTAGCTATACCGTCAATGTATACCAAGCGTTTACCCTCTACCAGGCGAGAACCGTGCATTTGGGTTTCAATCAGCATTAACCCTTGAGTTTCATCTTCGTATTCAATCGCATAGCCTTCACGGTTTGCTTGTCTATTAATCACAAACTCCAGTTTAAACTCCCAGTCCCAAAATTTGTCTGATTGCCCGTGCAATTTCAATTGTTCTTTCCACTTGTTGGCATAATCATCGACATGCTTTTGCGATAGCTCTACTAAATCTGCCTCCACAATCGTGTTATCTTGACCGCGAATTAGTTTTATCAAAGGAAGCATTGCACCAAAATTACCTATGAACCAATTTTATCAATTTGATTAATCAGCATTATGCTCATTTTCTTGTAGCCATCTTAAAATAGTCAGCGCCAACTCCCAAGATTCCCGTCGATCCCAATTAGGTAAGTGATTCAGTACTTGTGCAAGGAATATTGCTGGGTTTTCCAATTCTCCGCTACGAGCCGCAACACCATCCCTAACAAGTGCCCCCAAAGTAGCAGCTTGATTCCCTTTATAGTCAGGCTGTCTCTTAATTTCCTCAATAATCCAATCAGGAACTGTTATGGTTTTAAATCCTGGTTTCGGCATATTTGGCAAAGCAATTAGTTTTCTGATGGTAAGGTAGTTTACGTCATAGATACAAATTTTTGTATGGTACGGTATGGTAATACAATAGGGATCAGGAATTAGGAGTCAGAATTAAGCAGGGAGAATTCAGTCTTACAACTGGGAAAGTTGACCAATAAATATGTTTTTTTTATTCGCGGTCAAAAATGAGTTTTTTCGGTAGGAATACACGAATCGTGTTCTGACTCCTGGCTCCTGATTGCTGATTTCTATTTCGATAAATTTATTAAGCGATCGCATCGCGTTAAGACTGCGATCGCTCATGCCGAAGCACTACCCCCAACAAACCTTGGAGGATTTATAGATGTTGCCAAAAACGCGCATTCCAGATATATCTCCATTAACTTTTTGTAGACAAATTAAATCTGCTTATACTGGAATGTCTCTAGAGTCAGTAGAATGCTTTGAGAGCGAACGCGGAACTTTCAAAGAGTATTGTTCAATTCTTTCAAGAGAACTCGATGTACCTTTCAAAACAGTGCAGATTAAATGGGGCCCCGGCATCAAATTTCCTCGGATGCCTGAGAGAACACGAAATATGCTTAAGTTCGTTTTAATAGCTCGGCTCTATGAACTTAAACGAAATCTTGTTGCTTAGTTGTCGAAACAGGAGTCATAAGCCAGGAGCCAGAAGTCAGAAGTCACAAGTCAGAAGTCACAAGTCACAAGTCAGTTGGGTCTTCTAACCAAAGAACAGATGAATAACCGATGTATTCTAACTCTACAAAGTAATAAAAGTTGGTGGTAAGGAAACAAGGTGGAAGTATGGTCAACGAGAAAAGTACAGGATTGAATCCACCTCTAATACCATTCTGATTCCTGAATTCTGACTCCTAACTCCTGTTTATTAACTATTAGTTAATCAAGTAATGACCCGCCCAACAAAAGCGGGTATTTTTATATGTATGAAGCGACAAGCCATGAGAATCTGTCGCCAAAACTAACCAAATTTTCACGGCATCAAAGGGGTTTGGGCGTTATGACCAATAAAATTCTTACCATCAAATCCAATTAAAGGTTCTCACGGCGAGTCCTATTCCTTATTGAGCAAGGGATAGAAGCGATTAAGAAAAAAAATCTTGTTTGTCGCAAAAGAGGAGGAAATGGCATCTAGATTGAGGTTGGAGTACCAGAGATCATTTGGCAGAAAGGTATGTGACCGGACTTGGCAAAGAGTTAAAAAACGCTTGAACATAAAGGACGAAGACGATATCTCTCTCATGTCGCAAGTCAAGGCTTATGGCGAATTGAGGAAACGCAATCCTTATAAAGCTATTAGAATCGCTGATGTAAATCGCTATCGTTTCTTTTTGGACAATCTTCCTAAGTTGGTTTGTAAAGGTGATGAGTTACGACTTGCCCTCCAACGATTAAAGCCAAATCCTTCCGTAGCAACTATTTACCGTTGGGGGCAGGAAATAAAATGCCCTTTTAGTGTAGATAGAGTTTACACGAGTTATGAAATTCAAAAGTGGGTTATCAAGTTAGTTTCTCAAACCAAATTTAGTTTTCCTGAAAATCAGAACATTCGTAGCTAGCAGCTAATGATGGAAGTTTTACGTTCTTTGTTACAAGGTAATGACATTAACCTCTCAGATGAAGAGTTATTAGCAGAGTTAAAAAAGCGTGGATTTGATTGGGATGAATTAAGTGATGATGATGCTATGAGTCTAGCTGACCAGATAATTCTTGAGCGTGGGCAATCCGCTACACTTGCTACTAGCAATGGGAAAAATGGAAAAGCGGCTAAAAGACCAAGAGCTAAGACCAAGAAAGCACAAGAAGGTATGGACGATTACAAAATCGCTCTTGCCAACCAAGCAAAACAGAAGTTAGAAGAGATTTCTGCTTTCAACACTGGTATTAGCCAGGGAGTCAGAGAGTTTGCCCATAGAGAAGCGCAAAAAACTATTGAAGATTTAGATGGTGTAACCAACGAATATCTTGCAGAAATTGCCGAGTATGCCAGGGATTATAAGGGTGAGCCAGAAGCCTTTTTTCGGTTCGGTCAGGAGATTGCATCGCTCTATCTCTCTGCTGGCAATTCAGATGCAGCCGAGTAAATTCATTGGATTAGCAGTAGTACTCAATCTGCTGTTATTAACTCTTGTATTGGGCGTGGCATTTTATGGAGCAACAACAAGAACAAACTCGTCAAAAACAATTATTGATTCACCTGAAGAAGGACGGCGAGTTGAATCTGTCCGGCTTGACACTAAAAAACCTGACACCAGAAGAATTCCTCATACTCCAACAACTGATTGATGAATCGAGAGTGCGATCAAACAACGCCAATAGAGTTGAGGAGCTAATGCAGCGAGGTTTAATGGCTCAAGGTGTGATTGCAACTTTTGCTATTTTGATGTTTTCGTTCATTGGCATCTACGGTATTTATCGTTACATCGGGCAACAAGTTCAGCAAATTCAGGAGACATACAGTAATGTTAGGTAAATGGCTTCCTGGCCTATTCGGTAGCAAAAATGACGGTGTAGTTTCAACGGATTTAAGAGTTGGTGATGCAACCGCTATTGAAGGAAATCTCCCTTCATCAATCCGCGATCGCTACGCATTACCTGCTTACACTACAGCACAGCAGGTTCATTAAAAATTTCGTTCGCCATCTTTTTCCAAGATGGAAATTAATTCAAACACTCGCATATTTTCTCCCGTCCAAACTTTATCTAGTAACCGCAAATTTTCAAGAGTTGGGTCGCTCTCTTTCACTATCGATACATTTGTTTTGCCCAGCGCCATCAACAAATCTTCAAATACCATTAAGCCATTAAACTCCAAGCCTTGAACTCGGCTGATGCTAAGGCTGACAATCGCTCACCACAAATCTCAATCATGAACCACTCAGATAAGCATTAGGCATTGTCATTGCCGCCATTAACTAGTATGTCGAAATGCAATACGTCTTCGCGATCGCCCAGGCTGGATCGTCACCGATATCCGCCTGGACGAAAATGACATAAGCTCCACATACTGCTGCTACTTTCTTCAGTTTCTGAATTAATGCCGTTGCGATCCCCTGCCGTCGGTGTGCAGCAGCAATAGCTAGATCGTAGATGTAAATCTCGCTGCGCTTCTGCTCAAACTTTTTAAGCTCGTAGGAAGTGAGACCGCCAACGACCTTACCTTCTTTCAATGCGGCGAGCGCAATGAAGTAGTCACTATCAAGCAGTTGCCGCAGGTAGTCTGCACCAGGCGGATTTCCATAGGCCTCCACCTCATCGAACGCCTCACCAAAGGTCGCTAATAGAGCTTCCATTAATGCAACGTCCTCCGCAAACGGTCAATAATCATACTTGTGGCGGTATTGTTGCTGATGCTAATCATTTTGTTTATGGTTTGCAGCACAGTCAACTTGGTTCCCACACGTTGATACTGCAAGCATCCAAAGGCACTTGCAACCAAGTCTCGCCGCATTACCAAGGTGTCATTTAGTTTGACTGTACCAGCGTCTATTCTCTCAAATAAAGCAATCAGAATTGGGAACTTAATCGTACTCGCGGCGGGAAATACTTTGTCGCCACTAATATCAAAATAGTTACCCGTTTCTAAATCCACAAAAAACATCCCTGGCTTGAGGAAATTGTAGCGAGCCATCAATGCATTAATTTGAGATTTTAGTTGTAGTATTTCCTCACCTAAAGGAACTACCCCAGCAAACATAGAAGCTTTACGCTTCGTTGGCTCTCTCTAAGTCGATGGATTGTGCCGCTTGACGAAACGATGCTATCGACGTGAGGCGATTGGAGGAACAATCCCACAGAATGTATTTGAAGCAATCAGGAATATCTACCATTCGCAGCGTTTTTGCACTTCTAAGCAGGTGAATATTTTGATTGTGGCAAGCTTGGAGGTTGTAATTGGGGATTCTGTCGCAAAGATGATGAATGTTATGGTAGCCGATATCGGCGGAAAACCACTTTAAAACGGTGGGTAACTCCAGATAACTGCTGCCCTTAATTGCTCCTTCGAGATAGTCCCACCCTTCAGTTTTGTGGGCGTAAGAGCCATCAAAGTTGTGCTGAACAAAGAAGACGCAGATGAGGATTGCCGCAGCACAAGTTAGCGTGATTGAGTAAACGCTCACGAAAAAACCAAATCCAAGTAAATACCCCAGAAAAATCCAGATGCCAACTACACAAATGTTATTGAACAAGAGATGCCAAAATTCAGCCGCAGTGTACCAATTTCTAGACTTATGAGAGGAGATGATTCGAGGTAAATCCATAAAAGGATCTTGCTGCAAGCAAGTCACTAGATGAGTGATAAAATCATATATTCCGGCAATCAGGGCGAGTCTTGGCTTAATCGCGACATAGAAAAAACCTCCCGGAAAGATCATGAATGGGTGCCTCAGTAATTCATAACGCCTTTGGGCAGATGGACTGAGGCGAGCAAACTCCTCAGTAGAGAGTAATGCACTAGGACCGCGATAGCGTTGCCAATCACCGTTAGTTTTGTGGTGATAGGCATGTCCTCTTGACCACGGATATTGAGGGATCGCGTTGATCACCCCCAGAATAAAACCGATAATTTGATTAACCCTTTTTGAACGAAAGAGTGAATAGTGTCCGCAATCATGCATTAAAGAAAAACAACGCGCTGAAAACAGCGTCATCAAAACTATAGTAGGCGCAAGCAACCAAAAACAAATAGCAGCTGCTTTGTGTGCTAAAAACCATAAAACCACATAAGGCACAACCGTATTCAGAATTTGATAAGTTGCCCGCAAGTCCCTGCTGTTCATGTAAGGACTCAGGACAAAATCCGACTTTTTCACTGCGGTTTCCATTAAATAAAACTTTCTCCTAGCGGCTGAAGTTCTTTTTGGGGTAAGTTGAAATAACTGGTAGCATTGACTTGACAGCGCCGCCTAATGTAGGATAGCGCACCTCGTACAAACGGAGATAGTCGGAATTTGTGAGTCCCATGTAATAATCTATCGCCGCATTTTGGTAGCGAGTAGGTTTCGGAATCTTGCTTAATTGTGGTTTGAGCATTGAGGAATAAAGTAAGTATTAGGGCATTAAGCTTGGTTGAAATTCTGACCAACGCTTGCAAACTTGTTCGTAGCAATCGGGTGGAGTAATTTTTAATTGGTGTAAAAAAGTAACCTCAATCTGAGATTCAACTTTTAGCACCAGAAGAATATCTTGATGGGGATTGTATGTTGCGACTGCTGGGAAAATGGATGAGATTATAGATGAGCTAAGTGATTGTGATCGCAAGTAAAACCCAATTAAATCGCAGGGGAGAAACTGGAGGGTGAAGGGAACTGTATCAAAGTTTGTAATTGTCGACTGAGTAACTTGAGTATCCACATCACATAAGACAGCTCCCTGTCCAAATGACTGAAATCCTTTCCATGCTGTGTAACCAATGACCAGCAGATTATTATGAATAAAACTATTTTGCCAGTAGCCAAAATTTCCTTGCCAGACACTATTGGATGGTCGCATTGACTTCCTCCCGTAGCAGCAATGGCTCAATGCGAACCTGCTCAAGCTCCCGTCCAATCAATACTAATCGCGTTTGACGGAATTCTTGGGGGTGGCAAAGACGGTCATGAAAGTAGTCAAATCGATTACCAACACCCTGTAATACCAGACGCATAGCTTTGTTTGGAACTGCTACAAATCTTTTAATTCGATAATTCATAACTCATAATTCATAATTACGTTTTGTGGCGGGGATTTAGCTTAGGCTTCAATTCGTTCTGCCTCTAGAACTAGGGGACTTAAACCCCCAAACTTAGTTAAAATCCAAATATTCATAAATAGCTGCGATCGCTACCTAACCAAGGTTGAGGGATTTTGGTTGGCAAAGTTTTTGTCCATGAATTCTGTGCTTCCGTTTGCCCGCACAGCCCGGAACATTCCAAATCGACACAACCCTACACCAAACGCCAAACGCATCAGTAAAAGCGTCGGTACCTCGCGCACAGACTTGATGAAACCAGACAGCCCAAAACGCACTAATCCCTCTGGTCGAGCCACTCCTTGCCAAATCGAATCGAACCAAGAAGGAAGGGTTTCTTGCGTCCAGTCTGCCGTAATTACCTCCCCTTCAACTAATTCTGTCCCTGCCAAAAGCTCGGAAAAGCCTTCAATGCTGGAAAAAGCTGGGTGAGACCACTGATCGAGGAGTTGCCGCATTACTCGTTTCTCCCAAAAATTTAGCGGCTTTTGGCGGTCATCCCTCTGATTCCAGTCCGCTACAACCAACACTCCCCCAGGCTTTAGCACCCGCATTAATTCTCTAGCAAAAACGGTTTTATCCGGCATGTGGGGGCCTGCTTCAATAGACCAAACCACATCAAAACTGGCATCTGGAAACGACAATGCCATTGCATCATCGACCGCAAACTGGGCGTTTAGCCCAAGGGGTGTTAATTCCTGGGCGCGTTTCACCTGAATAGGGCTGATGGTAACCCCTGTGACAGCAAACCCATAATCTCGCGCTAAAATCCGGCTACTGCCGCCAATACCACAGCCAACATCTAGAACGGTAGTACCAGGAGGTAATTTTTGTATTCCACCCCATTTAACCATAGAATGTACAAAATCAGATTTAGCAGCCAAAAAATCCTTACTTCGTGGTGGCGAACCGTAATGACCGAGGTGAATGTGTTCCCCCCAATAAAACTCTAGGATGCCATCAACTGTCCATTGATCGTAGGAATTGGCGACTGTGGATGAGGACTGATACTTGCGGGCAGTTAGGAAATAAGCCGCAATTCCAATTACTAAAAGTAGAAGAAAACCAATTATAGAATATAATAAAGTTGACATTTTTTTGAATGCTCCTGTACACCTATTTGAGTCGATCTAACGGTTTACTTATTGCTGCTCGTCCCCAATGAGACCAGCGATGTCGTAACTGACCGAGAGAGGCAATTGCAATATAAATTATCCGATACATCAACATTGCAATGTTTTGAACATCTTGAATAATTTTCCCTTAAAGTAGACTGGGCTTGTGTTTATATTGGGAGAAAGCCCTTTGTTTGACAAAGGGATGAACAGAAGTGGGAATCTTTCCATCTCGCTGAAGATAGAATCTCGGCATGATGATTAACCTAATAAAACTCTACTAAATTAGCAATTTCTATGCTTAATTGGGAAAGCATTTGTTCAGTAGTGGAACATGACTATGTAGGTCATACATGCCATTTACTACCTCTTTTTTAAAACTTTCACCTGTTAGTTAGTACAGTATTTCGCTGTTCCTGTGACTATTTGCAAACGATACTATCATCTTGAGCAGCGATCGCGATCGCTGCATCTCAAGACACAATTTGTAATGGTAATTAACCGCTTACCCTCTCATAGAAAGTCGTAATCTGTAGCGTCTTGATATGTGGGAATATGAGAACGTAAAGCTGAGTAGTTGTATAAATCTTCATAAAAATACTTATCTGTGCCTCGCAGATGTACAAAATTTACAAGTCAACTTCGGCGGGCATTCTGACTCCCAAGGCAAGCCTTGTTTACAGCTGCGGGACAGCGCCGGATTTACACCGGACTTTCCCCGTTTCCTCTAGCGGCTGTTCCCCACTAGAACCGAGATTCATCTGAATACTAACACAAAAGTCAACGGGAGCAAGTTGAATGGCAGTTTCATAAGTAGCAAGTGCTTGTTGATAACTTGCGAATGCTTCTGTATACTGCTTGTTGGTTAAGTATAGTTCGGCTAATCTTTCAATAATCATTCCGTGATAACTGATATCAATTGCATCACTGTGGTATCGAGAAAAGGCACTATCATAGGCGATCGCTTGCTTTAAAGCCTTAACAGCCTCTGTATACTGCTGTTGAGATAACTGTAGCTCGGACAGCTTTTCGAGAGCGAAACCCTTGCGCTTAAGAGTTTTGAGGTCATTAGGAGCAAACTTGAGTGCAGTATCATAGATAGCGATCGCTTCATACAAAATCAGGATGATCGCCCCTATTTTCATGAGAACCTTGTTGCCGTTTTATAATGAAAGGATGCAAAAGCTTACCATCACCCGACCTGACGATTGGCATCTGCATCTCCGCGACGGTGCAGCACTGAAAGCGGTTCTGCCCTACACGGTGCGTCAGTTTGCCCGCGCGATCATCATGCCGAACTTGAAGCCCCCTATCCGCTCGGTGGCAGATGCGGCAGCCTATCGCGATCGCATCCTCGCCGCCATTCCAGAGGGACAACAGTTTGAGCCATTGATGACGCTCTACCTCACCGACAACACCAGCCCCTACGACATTCTCCGGGCGAAAGAATCCCAGTTTATCAAAGCGGTCAAGTACTACCCAGCCGGTGCAACGACCAACTCAGACTCCGGTGTGACGGATATTCGGAAGGGTGATCGCGTCTTTGAAGCGATGCAGCAGGTGGACATGCCGTTATTACTGCACGGGGAAGTGACCGATAACGATGTTGATACGTTCGATCGCGAGAAGGTGTTTATCGAGCGACATTTAATCCCCCTCAAGCAGCGATTTCCCAACCTGCGGGTGGTGCTTGAGCATATCACCACCTCCGATGCGGTGCAGTATGTCCTGTCTGCCAACACCATCGCGGCAACAATTACGCCACAACATTTGTTGTTTAACCGTAATGCCCTGTTCAAAGGCGGCCTTCGCCCCCATTTTTATTGCCTGCCCATTTTGAAACGGGAGGAGCATCGTCAGGCTTTGTTGCAAGCGGCAACATCGGGGAATCCGAAGTTTTTTCTGGGTACCGATAGCGCTCCCCATACCCGCACCAGCAAAGAAAGTTCCTGTGGCTGCGCGGGATGCTTTTCGGCTCTGCACGCCCTTGAGTTGTATGCCGAAGCATTTGAAAGCGTGAAAGCCCTGGATAAACTGGAGGCGTTCGCTAGCTTCTATGGCCCAGATTTTTATCAACTGCCGCGTAATACCGAGCGAATTACCTTGTCCAAAACGACTTGGCGCGTTCCTGATGAAGTTCCATTTATGGAATCTGGGCTTGTACCTTTGGGGGCAGGGCAGGAAATGACATGGCAAATGGTATGACATTTGCATTGTGCATCAGCCGTTGTGGAATCCTGTCGGTTAGCTTAGGTCAACGAGTAATTTGAATCCTGGCTCAAATTTGAGTCTGCGAATCTTCCATTTTGAGTGGTGAGCGCCTTAGCAGAACTTGAAGATTTTAGCAGAATATAAATATAATCTAGTAGTCTGCCAAGGTAACTTTGCTAAGTAAAACCTCTAATTGGTAAAATAGCCAAAAACGGGGTGTAACATGGCGAAAAAGTACATTGTTGACTTGAATAAAGATGAAGTTTCTCAACTGCAATCGATAATTAAAAAAGGTAAGCATAAGGCAAGAACCATAAGCCGTGCAAACATTGTTTTAATGGCTTCAGAGGATGAAACAGACCAAGCGATCGCACCACAAAATCTATGTGACATACAGTACCCTTGTGTTTTTGCAATACTTTTAGGATCGCTTCTGTGCGGTTGAGAGATTGATATTCCGGCAACATTGGAATTTCTGACTACAAGAGGGATTTCTCTAAACTTTCTTGTTGTGTCTCTATCTCTTTTGATGTTGGCGCTGGTGGCTTGTCGGCTTCACCAGATGTCGAGGATGATTCATTTATTTCTAAATTATTTGTTTGTGAGGCTTCAGCCTGGCTCGGCTCTAACAACTTCACTTCGGATTCAGTAATGTTATCGCTATTTACTGGTAACGAATTATCTTCGGGTGTGTCTGTAACTACCTCATTTACTATTAAAGGCATCTCGATATTTTGAAATTCTGGGAATGGAGTTTCTAACTCTAAATCATTTGTTGGAGCAATCTCAGAATTGATAGGTTCTACCAAGTTGACTGACACTTCAGGAGTGCGTAGGCGCAGATCATCATAGGCATCGCTGTTAATCAACGATAAATTTTCTAAAGCAAGAAGGGCTGGCTCACTAATGACTATCGGTGCTTTAATATCTTGCTTTGCAGAAGACGAATTCTCTGTTAGAGGCAGTTGAGAACTTTTAAGCGATGTTGGCAATCAAGTGGCACGTAACTTTGGTATCGTTTACCAAATACCTGAGCCGTTGCGTCCAATCATGCAAGACTTAGGTGCTGATCTTCCATCTGCCAACAAAGACGAGACTTTTGAATTCAGGGTTAGCGCGTCTCAAACCCTATTGACAAGCGGACTTACCTGATCAGCAATCAAGTTAGAAACAAAGTGCCACTATCCAGGCTAGGGTAAGATTTAATCCATCTAGCTCCAAGGTTCGAGTAATGCCAGCAGGATTTACAGCACTTTCGAGGTAAATGAGGTACACATAGTATTGGTGCATCAAGACTTAAAATGAAAGCATACTCAATCGATTTACGAGAAAAAATAGTAAATACTTACGAGAAGGGTGGTACTTCAATTAGAAAAGTTGCTGTGCAATTTGGTGTAGCAAAAAGCTATGTGCAAAAGCTAATCCAGCTTCATAGAGTGCAAGGACATCTAGAACCCAAAAAGCAAGGTGGAGCCATGAAGGGTAGGCTAGATGATTTCAGGAGCGAATTAGCCGAAATGGTTCAAATTTACCCAGACGCAACTTTATGGGAATATTGCGAATATTTTGGGGAAAAATACAACGTTTGGGTGTGCGCAAGTGTGATGTGTTGTGCATTACAAAAACAAGAATTAACGCGAAAAAAAAGACTTTGCGTAGCAGCCAAGGGAAAACAGAAAGAGTCCAAAAACTGAGAATAGAGTATTGGGAGAAAGTAAAGCAAGTAGACCCAGAAGACCTTGTATTTATAGATGAAATGGGTGTTTTACTTGGCTTAACCAGGACTCATGCTCGTTCGCAGAGCGTCTCGTAGAGAAGCGAGCGCGGCAATAGAGCGTATGATTTTAAACCATATTACCGGGGAGCAAAAATCAGTGTAATTGGAGGAATCAGCTTAAAAAAAGTTTTAGCTGTGATGACTTTAAATGGCTCAATGGACGGAGATGCTTATAAAATTTTTGTAGAACATTTTTTACTTCCGCAATTATGGGTTGGTGCAGTCGTTGTCATGGATAATCTACCTGCACATAAAGTCGAAGATATTAAGCCTTTGATTGAAGGGGTGGGAGCAAGTGTTCTTTATCTATCTCCTTATTCTCCTGAATTCAATCCCATTGAACATTGGTGGTCACAATTAAAAGCTTTTCTGAAACAATTTTCTCCCAAGAGTGCATCTGTCGTTGATGGTTTAATTAAAATTGCACTGAAACTAGTTAATCCAAAGCATCTAAAAAATTGGTTTACTAATTGCTGCTACTGTACCTCATAAACCTCAAATCTGCTGTATCACAAATTGGTACAGGGAATGAGTCTAAAAGATATTCGGTACAATCACTAATTTCTTTAAAGATCATTCCCATTTGATGAAACAAATCATTAATCAGCATCGAGATACCGTGTATTCGTCGGTTAAATCGTGACTTTTCTAACATATTGGGTATCAAATTATGGTCTTTCAGATAGCTGCAAGCCTTGCTATGATTCCCATTAAAAAACATCGCCGCGCAGACTGCCGTTGTTATAATTTCTGCATCTTTCATATCTCGACGACAATCATCTTCATGCCCAACGGCCTTCAGCAAGTCATCGATGATAGCATAGACAGTAATTATTTCGTTTAGCATCTTCTCTTCCGTTTTTATTCCTGGAGGGGATTTTATTGCCTTTTTGACACCACTTCACCAATCTGATTTTGTAACTGGCAACTTGGGTTAATAGTAAACTCTACTACGGAGAAACCTCTAAAGCTCTTAATAAGCAAAACCATAGATGTGCTTCCTGCGGCTTAAAGTTCATCGATGAGGAACGGGTTCACCTGCATCACATCGACGGAAATCACGCTAACTGGAAGAAAAATAATCTTGAAGCAATTCACGAGAGTTGCCACGATTACAAACACATGAGCAAAAGCGCAAGCTAAGAACATCGGGAGCCGTGTGCAGTGAAAGCGTGCGCCGTGGTACGCACTGATAGAATTGCCAACACAGTTGGCTGGAGTTTGGGGTAATCGACTCCAAGGCGAACAACTTACCTAGACTCGAAAGAGCGAGGGGACAAGAGCATGTTCGTAAAGCGG
>JAHHHR010000111.1 GCA_019359245.1 Nostoc desertorum CM1-VF14
CGCCAAAAATCACGGCGAGCAGCTATGAACGATCGCTACATGCTTTCTGTGTTGGCTGCGGCTTTCTCAAACTCAGACCCTCTGCCATAATCCCCCTGTCAATAGGGTTTGAGACGCGCTAACCCTGCAATGTTTTTACTGGCTCCATTGAAGGGGTCATTGGTAATGGTACTACTTGTACTGATATCGATCGCATTCAAAGAACGAGCATAGGTTAAGCCAAAACTTAAGGATTTCGTAGGTTTTAATGTCAGTTGTGCTAGGGCAGAGTAGGAACCATCAAATAATCCAGATCCCGCAGTCGGGTTGTTGGCTTCACTAGCAAGATAAACCAGTGCCAAATTGATGGCTGAGTTGAAGTTATAACTGATACCAATGCCTGTCCCACCTGTTTCTTCACGATAGATAGGGCTGCGAATCCCAAATGCAGAAATAGAACCTCTGCCATCACTTCCCAATAGAGGGTTAATGGTATCGACCACATCAAATAACGTACCTTGAGCGATCGCACGCGATCGCTAAAAATGATATTATCACCGACCTTACCCCTGGAGCCAGGTGTTTCTCCTGCTGGTACAGCTTTATCATCGCCAAATGCACCACTCACCGCAAAAACTACTTCTCCAGTAAATTTTGTCGTCGTCGAGAATTGCTGAGACTCGAATTGATCTGTGCGTGTTGCTAAGGAATCTACCCGTCCACGCAATATTGAGAGTTCTGCTGCAAATTCCTTTTGAAGTCTTTGCAAAGTTTGTAAATCTTCTCTGTTAATCACATCTGCTGTCGTACTTTCTAGTAGCTGATTGAGCCGAGCCAGACAAGCATTCAACCCGACAGCAAATTCATAGCGAGTGATTGAGCGTAGACGCAAAGCGGCTTGTCGTAAGACATTGCCTTGAAATTTTTGATCGGGATAACCAACAATGCAGTCGTAGCGATCGACTAATGCTTGTAATGCTTGAAATGCCCAATCTGTAGGCTGCACATCAGTAAGCTGATTCACATATGTGACTTGCTCGGGCAACGTATCTTCGGCAGTAGCAGACCTAGAAAGGCATTGCTGAGTAAGGCATACTCCAAAGATCAGAGATGACGAGAGAATTAATTGAGAAAAAAGTTTCATTGAGAACAACCATTTTAGAGACACCAGATTGTTCGGCAATTTTTTACCAAGAAGTAGTTGTCACCGCTATGTTTCAAGTAAAGTTGATAACCTATCGATGACAATACCAACTCAGTTACACACGAGCTAAAATAGACACTTTCTCATTATTTACTGGGAGATCCAGCACTTGAGTTTGCTGCATAGCTGGTCATCAGGTTTTTGTAGTCAGGAATAAACCCTGCTAAAAGACTACCTAGCCCTTCAATATCGTTACGCCAGTCACGGTGCAATTCACCCACAACGCTAAACCAATTGACCAATTGAACTCCAGCACGAGACATTCGATCCCAAGCTGCATAGCGACAGGCTTCATCAAAGGTTCCAGAGGCATCGGTGACAACAAAAACGTCATAACCTGCCTCCAATGCCGAAAGCGCACAAAAAGTAACACATACATCGGTGACAATCCCGGCAATGATTAATTGCTTTTTGCCTGTGGCTTCTACTGCTTTCACAAAGTCCTCGTTGTCCCAAGCGTTGATCTGTCCGGGGCGGGGAATAAAGGGAGCATCGGGAAACTTCTCTTTCAGTTCAGGGATGATGACACCATTGGGGCCATCCTCAAAGCTAGTTGTCAAAACTGTAGGCAGGTTAAAAAACTTGGCTGCACTTGCCAGTGCTAACACATTATTTTTGAAGTCGGCTGCACCAATATCACGCACAAGTGAGAACAGTCCAGTTTGGTGATCGACCAGCAGCACCGCAGCATTATTTTTGTCTAACCGGTTGTACTTGAATGTAGACATGAGTTATTGATCCTAATTTGAGTTATTGGGAATGAGGAATTGCAGAATGCTCTAAATAGCTTATGGCGTAAGCTGTTGTGAGATGGACTCAGTGTCCCAACGCGCCTAAAGGACGCAGCGAACGCCGTCTGCGGGGATTTTGAGACCGATGAGGTAGTCAGCGACGATGTCGTTGACACACGCATTGCCGGCGGTGAGGGCTACACCGTGCTGTTCGCCCTCGACGGTCAGCAGGCTCGCGCCGAGCGTCTTGGCGAGGCTGATGCCGCCTTCGTACCATGCCTTGCCATATTCGGAGCCGCCGCGAATGTTGGCGATCGCGATCGCCGCGTTTGCCGCTTCTAAAATTGCTTTATTGTTCTCTAACATCTGAATCTCTCCTCTGTTCAAAGCAACAAAGTGGTGTGAGTTGTTATGCTGTTGCCCCTCACTGGTTTACTTCTAGGGACTGGTAAACGGCTTACATTGAATCGCCTTCACATTTCGCAGATAGTCCAACTGTGGCTCGAAGTCAGTCGGACAGAAGACATAAACATTGTCCTGCGACCGGCTAATGACTAAACGGTAGCTGGGTGGAATCCCTTCAGAACTTTCGATCACTTCGATTCTGGGAATCACTTGTGAACTGACTTGAGCCAGGGATGGAAAATTGAACAGTAGGAGTACGCCGAACAGAATTGTGATTGCGATTGTGGTTGTAGTTGTGATTTTGATTGAAAGAATCTTTCGGTTCATTAGAAATCTTCTGTGGCTTATGGTTGTGTAATGTTCTGTTGTTTCCAGGGAAGCGGGGATCGATAGGGGTTTTCGTGCATATCCAGGACTTCCCAGGTGGTTGGATTGACTCGCCCTGTAACTGGGATTCTGTATCGTCTCTGGAGATCGCGTACCGCAGACACTGTGACCGCACCAAAGGTGCCATCGACGATCGCCCCTCTTGGATTGCCTAACCTCACACCTGCGGCTCCTAAAAAGCCATTGTCTTGAAGAATGCGTTGTAACAATTGCACGTCTCTGCCGCGATCGCCTTGGCGTAAGGTAGGTAAGGTTAAATCAGTGTAGGCAGTGGCGATCAGAATGGGGGAGGTTTGTTGTGGAGGAATGCTGTGTGCGAGCTGCGCTTCTCCCAAGGGGAGACGCCAAGGGCGAACGCAGCAGCGCTGTGCGCTAAGAGCGCCCCGCTTCGCTAACGCTATCGCGGGATGAGTGAATGAACCTCCGAGCAATCCTGTTGCGATCGTTAGTACTCCGAAAATGAGTTGAGGTTTCATGATTGTCCTCCTGATAGAGATTGGTTTTATTTCGCATCAATTTGCGTCGGAGTGATTACTCCACTCGCTTTGAGACCTGCAACAAGGTCGGTCACTTGACGTTGAGCTTCTGCACTCAGGGAGTCAAAGTCGTCTAAGAAGAGTTGACGTTCTAGCGTTAACTTCCGGGTATTGAGCAACCCTTCGATCTGCCAACCTTCGTCGCGTTTCGTTACGACGTATAGCGGCAGCAAATCTCGTGACGGTGAAGTTTCAGTTTGTCCGGGTAGTATTACCCTGATAACTACGTGCATGAGCGCGAGTTGCGAGTTCACGAAGCGGACAAAATTTACCTCACCCTCCAAGCGTGTTCCTTTGACAACCGTGTCGGACGCTTGCTGATGAAATGCAGCGATTTCTTTTCGACCCTTGAGATGCGTGTCCTCGAACGTGAGGAAATCGGCAGTTTCGCTGAACGGGGCAGCAAAGCCTTCCCCGCTACCTCGATTCCAAGCATCAATCATCTGGTGAAGGAAAGCACGGATTGCCGACTCGCCAGCATTAGTGGTGGTTTGAGCTGTTTGTGAATTCACAGTTTTGAGTTCTCCGACCCTAATGTTCAGAATTCACTTGCCATGTAATCACAATGATTTCTGCAAACAGTAAGACAACTATTAGCCGCGAAAACGCTTGTAAAATGGCTTCCATTGCCCAGTTCTGACTCTGAACTTCCCAGAGCATCCAAACAATGTTCACTCCAATCACTAACCAGGGTAGAATTACCGCTGAATTCCGCCTGCGATAGAAGCGAATCGCTGTCTCACGCCAAAATGGAAAGGTACTGAGAATACAAGCGATGTAGGACGCTCCTGCACTAATGAACAAGCTTGTTTGAAGACCCGAAGGCAGGTTTGGGTATCCAAGCGCGATCGCACTCAGGCAAACTCCCAGCGCGAGGTACAGGAAAGTAAACAAGGTAAATCGTTTCATTATTTCTTCTCCGGTGAAGCTTATTCTCTGTACCACACACGCACACATTGAAAGCAATTGACTGTAACGCCCTGGCTGATCATCACTGGGTAGACCCCATTACTGACTGTCACGCCGTAGACACCATCACTTGTGCTTTTCAAGCTATCTGGTAAAACAACGGTTTCAACATTGATCACCTGTATCGTTGTATTTTCAATCCACTGATTGACCTCACTCACAACCTCAGAGAAGGATTCATAATCGGAAGCTCCGCCGAAGGGTCCCCGTTCAGTAATCCGAGGCGCAAAATCTTTGCACTGAATCATTTGATTTACCACCTTAAAACTGTAGAGTTGAGCATCAATTCAAGTAGTGGGCATCGCCCACCATTTTTAAAACCTTTCTTTTTAAAACCTTTCACGGTAAAGCTTTGTGGGCAGTGCTAGCCCTACGATATCTATTCCAAAACTTAAGCCAACCTTGCCAGTAAACCGCTAAGAACAGAGGCAAAAGCATGAAAGCTGATATGGGCTAGCATTGCAGCTTCTAGCGAATATTGCCAAAAGAGCCAGCCAAACGCAATCCCCACAATCCCATTCAGTAACAACGCCCGAATAATCACAACTGGAGTGAGGGGAACGATCGCGGCAGTCGCTGGCAGGTGTAGTAGTCCAAATACCAACGCGGCTAGAGCGATCGCACCCTGGTAAATCCCTTGACTTGGCAACGTAACGCCTTGTTTTAGCCCTTTCCACGCGATCCAAACAAGCAGCGACATTAAACCCCAGCGCATCAAAATTTCCTCAGTGATGCCGCCATAGAACATTGCTGTGAGCAAATTCAACCAACTTGGCTCTGTATTATTGGCTGCCCGTAGCGCTTCAGGTAGGACAGGTTGCATCAACTGATCGAGCAACAAGAGAACGATCGCCGCCGCTGCACCCACACCCAAGCTCCACTTCATCTCAACGGCAAAAGATGGAGACTTAGCGGTGTGAAACACCCAATGATCAATCAAATGGGAGCCTAATCCAACACGATAGGCACAACCAATTCCGACCAGAATGCTGATTGCCAGTAGAATTGAATACTGTAGTCCTTGCAGAAGCATTAAAATCCACAATGGCGGCACTTTTTCCAGCATTTCTGGAGACAGTTTCGCTAACTGTTGCTCGACTAAAGGAATAGACGCGATCGTGTACATCACAATTCCCACACTGCCCAATACAAATAAAATCCCGAATTGTTTCAGAATTGCCATTGGTTTAACCTCCAGATGATCCGTCCTATCAGCCCATGCCAGCAGCTACCATCACCGGAATTGTGGGCAAGTTGAAAACGACGTGAACAATGACAGCAGTCCAGACCGAGCCGCTGCGGCGGAAGACCTCGGCAGTGGCGAGACCCGCGACTACGGCTGCGGGAAAGACAATGTTGATGCCATGACAAAGGGCAAAGATCACGGTGCTACCCACGACCCCGATGAACGAACCGTAGCGCAGCAGCGCGTTAGCGACGACACCCCGAAAGAACAACTCCTCGCCAAGAGGCGTGACGATACCGAGGAACAACGTGGCTAAAACCAGGGATAGTACTCCGCCGCTACCGCCCTCTGCGTACACACCCTGAACATTGTTGGTGTTCCCGGTGATCTGAATCCAGCCCAGAACTGCCAATCCCTTGAGTACAAAGGCAACCAGTCCGACTCCGATCGCAATGAGCAACCAGCGCTTAGAGACCGGACGCACACCGAAGGCGTTCAGGGAACGAATCCGCAGCCGCACAGCCACAGCGAACGCGGTTAGCGTGGCGACACCCGTCCACGAAGTCAAAATCAGTCCGTAGACCACGGGGTCAAAACCGAGCCGCCTGAGTAGCGAGCCAACCCCGAATCCGACGATCGCCAAGACGACAAGACCCACAATGATCTCAAGCCAGCCCGGACGGGAGGGCTTGTTAGGTGCAGACTGCTCCGAGGACGCGATGGGGGACTTCCATGGCTGCTGCGAGTAGTTAGAAGGCACTTTAGACATGATGATCAACTCCTTTGATCCATTTGCTGATGGTTTTACGAACTGACGAGATCACCGACGACCAATTCGATCGCTCTGGGAAACAGGTTCGGATACCTCGTCGCGTTTGAACACCTTGTAGGCGATCGCCAGGAACACAGGGATTGCAACCAGCACCGATAGCGCGTGGAAGGTTGCGTGGAACGCGCTGACTGTGAGCAGGGCTGGGGTGGTCACAACGGTTCCAGTTGGTATTGAGCCGAGATATAAGTAAAAACCTGCAAGATGGTCTCGAAACTCATACTATATATAGGGTTCAGCCATTTTTTAAGTAAAATTGGCAGGATAACGTAAATCTTGGGTATGTATCGCTACAAAAACGAGAGTATTTATTAATTTTATTTACAGGTTTTACAGCAAGGACTTTGAGTATTCTTCGCAATGGATTGTCTGTAACTATTACAGGCAAAGGATTATAGCCCAAAATATTAGCCTTCTACCACAGAGTATTTATTAAACTCTTGGGTTGGCGAAAAGCAATTATTGACCCTCAGACTGCAAGTATCTTCAGGCAAAATCCTACTTTCGCTTAAAAAACGTTCAAACTTATATACAGCAGGGCTTTTCAGACCATCTTGCTGTTTTTTACTTGTATCTCAGCTCAATACCTAGATAAGGCCATTACAAATGCCTTAGATGCTGTAACTAAAAAAGACATTATTGGATGGTTCACGCACTGCTGTTACTATATTGCACCCAACTGAGAACCGCTATAAGTTTGGGACAAGCGCGTACAATGAAACCTACTTTGGCACGGTGATACCCTTAGCTACTATGAACTTTACGCCGTAGTAAACTTATTATACCTATACAAGATATCAAAGCTACAACATTTGATGGTTCAGGAACAGTTGGTGTTTTCTGTGTATCTAAGAAATTGGCCATATCTTCACCAATGATTTGATGTACACGACGAGTAGGATGAATCTCATCGAAGTAATAATAATTATCAGGTGTTGAACAACCAGGCTCTAACCCCCCAGTGGTGTATAAAAGTTTGCAGGCATCATTTATATTGGTAAAACCAAATGTCGCTGGGGTAGAGCGAATTTTGTTGCTAATTGCAACATGGTCATACAGTGCAACTTCGACACCTAATTGCTTATTCAGGGTATCGAGTTGACCGGGAAGACTTTTATTGATAACATCTCTAAACTTAGCTGCCTCTTCTGAGTATTGCTCAAAAAGTGGTAATGCAGCTAAATCTGTAGAATTTACAACAAAAAACTGTTCTGCACCTAGCACTGCAAGTTGTGATATTCCAGAAACAATATTGTTAACAGCAGCATCAGCTAATACATCGACCGAACCAGTCTGATTATTAAAAAACCTTTCTAATAAGTCATTTGTAGATATAAAAATGAAGTATAATCCCTTAGAATCTGGCACGCGATTAACTTCTGCTTTATATTCTTCGATTTGACCGAATAAACCAGTATTTTGATATTTATCAAGCCAAGTACTTAAATTGCCATTACCGCTTTTTGCACCACCCACAGCATAATCTGTTAATTGTAATTTTTTTTGTTTTGCTAGTACCTCAACTGATGTCAAGCCGGGATTATTTGTCCATCGACCATCAGAGTCATACACGTCTACTTGGGGGAATATAAATGCTCCAGGCACCCCAGAGTTAACTGCTGCTGTTGTAATCCGAAGTGCTGCCCCATTATCTGAATAGCTATCACCAAAACTATAAATACGAGAAATAGAGTTGAAAGAAGCAGCATAAGCATTATTAACACTTACACACAAAAAAGCCGCACTACTTACTGTGGCAGTAACAAATGTCTTGAAAGTTGTATTTTTCAGCATAGATCAATGCATTTCCCAATATCTAAAATTATGTTCAAAGGTGTAACCTTTACTTTTAATTCACTATGCTTATTCATGGTGTTCCTCTGTTCAGTAACGATTGTCGATAAGCGAAGTGAAATCGTAGTAAAAGCGAAAAAATTCACGGCTTTACAGCAATTCTTGATTATCACTCGGCGGACTTTCTGCTTTGCAAGAATACATCCTGACTTTTGCAGATGATTTACGCCGCGCTGCTGGTTTCATCCTTGACCTCGGTTTTGATAACGAAAGCCCTTAACTCGACAATATTATCGCCGCGAAAGCGCCAGACATCGCAGTACGAATAATGAGCCGCTTTCCCGTCTTCGTCCTTCATAGTGATGTCGCCGAGTGCCGTGACGAAATCACCCTCAGCGATTAAGTTAGCGACCCTAAACTTTGGCGGCTCTATGTATGTCATTGCCATCCATTGGCGAACGGCTTCTTTTCCTTTAAGGGTCTTGTCACCTACAAATGTCCATTCCGTGTCGTCGGCGCAGAACGACAAGAATCCTTCATTGTTGCCTTGGGCGATCGCCGCGTTTGCCTCTTCTAAGATGGCTTTATTTTTGTCTGACATTTGAATTTCTCCTCTATTCAAGTTGTCTTTGTTTTAACCAACTTGGAGTTTAGTAAGTTCCAACACTCAACTTTGAGTATGCTCCAGCGCAACTCGATCCCAATGTCCTAAATTGGCTGCTGCTTCATAGGTGCTTTGGAAAAAAGCAAGGAGCATTGCATCTGGATCGTCAGTTTGTCTCACGGCTTCATAGGGTAGGATAAACTCTTGCATCTCTGAGCTATAAAAAGCTTCTGTGGGTTGGATCGGGTAATCATGGAACCCTTCCGGCGTAGGGTAAGCATAAGCGTAAAAAACAGGCTCCACCATTGACCCACCCCCTGGCCAAAAACCGCAGCTACTGACTTCGTGTGAATAGGCTTCTCGTGTGACCCAATCTGCCATATTCGGAACTCCCCCTGGGTGTTCTGGCGCACGACGACCAGAGAAACGAGTCACAGCAAGATCAAAGCTGCCCCAAAAAAAATGTACAGGGCTGGATTTACCAATAAACTGGGAACGGAATAAGGTCATGACCCGATCGACTTGCACAAGAATTCGCCAGAACCGTTGTGCATATTCCGGATCATAAGCTGCGTGTTGATAGTCCTGATCGAACGGGATTGGTTCTGACACTTCTTGCGGCATCGTCCAGATTCGGACTTCGATGCCGATGTCGCTCAATGTAGTTAGCACCATTTGGTAAAAATCTACCACAGAGCGAGGAGCCAGTGCAATTCTTTTAGTAATGCCGTCGCTAGTGTCGATTTGTAGTTGGTGGTCGAGAAAATCAAAGCTAATTTGAAAGTTACGAGTTCCGCAAGGGATTGAAGCGGTTGTTAGTCCACGCGGTGTGACATAAAGAGTAGATTGCCACCAGTGATTGAGTTTAGGTGCCAGTGCCAACCGGATTTTACCGATGATTTGCGTCCATAGATGGAGAGTTGCATAGGTATCCTGCCAAGCTGCTAAGGGCAAACTGGGCCAAACGATGTCAATGGGAGTACTTTGATTAGAAACAGCCATGAAAATCACCCACATGAGGAGAACATGTTGAAGAAATGAGAAGGAAATCTAGATGAAATCAGAATCGCTATCAATAGTTTTTTCCCTGTTCATCTGCAAAACACCATAACCACTGCTCCCCCAATTCAGCCGAACTAACCACTGCATGATTGGTTGCTTCATAATGACGGCGAGCATGTTGATGCTCAGAAGAATCGCAGCACAGCATTTTGCCACAGGTTTGGCAAATCCGGAGGTGTACCCAGCGGCTATTTATTTTAATGCACTCTTCACAACGAAATACGGGATAAGCTGCTTTAGAAATCAGTTTTTCTACAGTTAGATTGTTGAGATGTTCGCAGGTCATAGTTTTTTGGTATTCCTGGTAGGAGACAACGGTGAACAGTTGGTCAAATTCTGATCGGTTAGCGCCCTTGTTTCGGGGATAAGCGATTGTCTGTTGTTCATCTCAACCATCAGCTAGTCGCGCCCTGCCGCAATTATCTTTTCTGCCAAGCCGACCGGGTTGGAAAACATCACCTCATGACTACCGGACATTTGCACGAACCGAAATAGTCCCAAGCGGCTAGACATTCTGGGATGCCAACCCCAATCGCCTTGAGGAAGGACGTTGTCTTCGGTACAGTAGAGGTAGCTTTTGGGGATGGGCAGCGAGTAAAACTGCTTCAGGTCTAACTTGTCAAGCCACGGTTGATACGCTTGGGGCGATAATTGTGCGTAACTCGATCGAGCCAGTTCGAGATCAGCGTCGTTGATAAACGCTTCTCGCCAAATCTCAAAAGGTAGCATCACCGTATGATCGCCCGATTGTCTCGCTAGCTGATCGGATAACGCTTGAGAGTGCGGTGGGGTGTTATCGTTGAGGCTTTCACCATCATTGAGGACAAAGGCATTGAAGAAGATGAGTCGTCGAATGCGTTGCCTTTGGCCGGCGAAGCCATCGCTGATTGCTTCAGCAACTTTGGCAATAATTGTCCCACCGAAACTATGTCCGACTAGAACGATATCGTTTAAGTCTTTACTCACAATGTAATCGACGATCGATTGCGTGCATTGAGCATGGTTGACGTTTTTGTTCACGCCTTTGCCATGTCCAGCGATCGTGGGCGCAAAAGCATTATGTCCCTTTGCTTCTAGTTGATCAATAACTGCCTGCCAAGCAGAACCATCATGCCAGGAGCCATGAACTAAGACAAAAGTTAACATAGAATCCCTCCTTGTAGATGTGATCTGAAAATCAAGCTCGTCTGTTTTCTCTTGTTCTCTCTTGAAATGGGTCAGTTCGCTGTGTATCCGCCATCGATCATTAAGGATTGTCCAGTGATGTAGCCGGATGCGTTTATGCCTCGTCTATAGCGCGGTTGCAGCACAATCGATGAGCTTGGCAACAGCATCTGCATGGGCAACCATCACAACATGGGACGCGCCATTCACTACAGCAGTACTCATGATGGCTCCTAGAGAGTTTCAATGAACATTGACTGAAAACGATAGCTGGGTTTCTTAAGATCGTGATCAATCATCCCTAGCAGTGAGATTTGCATGAATCAGACTGGTGCATAAATCGTTTCGTCTTCTTTGCGCCAAGCTGGATCAACTAGACAAACGAAAACAAGGGGTTCGTCGCCGTAGTTGTGAAGGAACTGGATGGCATTTGGAGGAATGTAAACCGCATCGCCTGGTTCAATGCGACGAACTTCGCTATCGATCGACATTTCGCCAACACCGCTAATGATGTAATAAACCTCAGAAGTCTTTAGAGAATGGGGAATCGAAGTTTCGCCAACAGGCAAGATCGCATGCGCCAAACTGTAACGCAAGTTGATATCTTGTTTGTCAGGATGAAGCAATTCACGCAGAACAGTTCCATCTCCAGCGATAATTTCTTCACAGTCGTTTAGTTTTTGGATCAGCATAAGTTTAGGTTTGCAATTACACAATCGGAGCAAGTTCAAAATCTGTAAATTTTGGGGGAGAAATTTGCCTGTTCCACGCGCCGTTGAATTACGTACTGATGGGGCGAAATCCCCATCGTTCGCTTAAACAAACTTGCACAGTAAGTCGGGCTGATGTTAACTACACTTGCCAGTTCGGCTAAGGATAAATCACGATTCAGATGAGCATGAATGTAATCGATCGCCTGCTGCAATTAGCTGTAAGTTAAGCTTCTATTCTCAGGCATGATAATTTGTACGACCTCAGAATAGTGGCGCAACAGATGAATCACTAACGCTTGAGACGGAGACAGCATTTTATCTTTTTCAAAATGCTGCCTCCTATTTTACTTGTTGCTTCCGTAGAGAAAACCTCAAGTATTAATGTCCACCTGAGTTCGCTGGAGGGGTTGTTGCAAGGAGCTGAAGTTCCCATGCAAGGGCCACTGCACTAGCACCGCCATGCTCAAGAATAATATCTGATACACCCGCAGATGTTTCTGTGCGTGCCCAGTCACGTTGCCACTCAAAAAGTACAGCCATCCAGTTGATTGGAACTGCACCAGCCTGAACCATCCGGCGAACCGCCATGTCATGAGCTTCCGCAGTAACACCGCCCGAAGCATCGGTAACGATGAATACGTCATAACCTTCACCCAGCGCCTGGATTGCTGGCATTGCGAGACAGACCTCGGTCCAAAGTGCAGCAAGTATCAGTTGCTTGCGGCCACTTTTCTTCACTACATCTGTAACGTTTGGATCTTCCCAGGTATTGATGAAAGTGCGGTTGATCGGTTTTTGATCAGGAAAAACATCCTGTAGTCCCTTAATGATGTAACCTCCTCTCTCTTCAATGACTGTGGTAAGGATTGTTGGTACGTTAAACACCTTTGCCGATTTAGCAAGACCAATAACATTGTTAATGATCATTGTAGGTTCATGGCTGTTCAAGTTGGTGAACTGATAAGGCTGGTGGTCAATCAGTACCAGGATGCTATCTTCTGGACGAAGCAGTCCTTCTAAGCCGATTTTTGGATTTTTAGACATCGCTATAAGTCTCCATTCAATGTTTACTTTTCAGACACGCCCTAGCGTGTGAGTCTGACTCAACGGGGTGAATCACACAGTTTTTTCACATTCTTCGCGCCACAGACTGGACATAACCAATCTTCCGGCAGATCCTCAAAAGCTGTTCCCGAAGCAATTCCAGACTGTGGTTAAGCGGGTTAAATACTGTTAGAGGTCAGCAACATCATGACATCTGCATGAGCTAACACGACATCGGGGTGGCGTTGAAGCGCCGTGTTATACTTCATGGCAAACTCATCGCCCGATTCGTCGGGGCTGAGCAGTGTCCGAATGTCACTGTCAATCGCTTCAATTGCCTCTGATGTAACAGGTTCATCGGCATGACGCAACTCATCGATTTGGATAATCAATTCTGAGAGTCGATGCAACCAGGCAAACTGCTTATGACTAATCACCAGTTGTAGCAATTCACCTCTAGAAACTTGCCCTCGAACTTGCTCATAGGTAAGACGCTCAGTCTCTAGTAAAAGCTTGTGCAGATGCAGTAGTTTGATTCGTATCTCACTCAAGCGTTGATGTTGACTAGTCCAATCTTGAAATGTGTTAAGCATAAATCTGTCCCATCCTTCCTTCCTGGTAGTCGTTGATCGCCTGGATAATTTCAGCTTCAGTGTTCATGACAAATGGGCCGTAGCGCACGACTGGTTCGTTAAGGGGTACACCTGCAATCAGCAGAAGATCTAGAGGACGCTGAGCATCAGCAGCGTTGGAGATCACTACATCCTCTCCATCTTGAGAAAAGAGCACCATCTGCCCATCATCACCAGGCGCTGGCTCTGTCCCAAACAACCCAGACCCCTCCAGTACATAGACAAAGGCGTTGTACTGGAGGGGTACAGGCTGGATCATCGTTGCCCCTGGTTGCAGTGTGAAGTGGAGGTAAGTTATCGGCGTGCGCGTCTGAATTACGGCTTTTGCCCCTAACGCTTCTCCCGCAATTACCCGCACCGTCACAGACTTATCTTCGGTTTGAGCTACCGGAATGTGAGCCGCTGGAATTTCCTGATAGCGGGGCGGCATCATTTTGTCTCGTTGTGGCAGATTGACCCATAGTTGAATGCCGTGGAGCCGTCCACCAGTTTGGGTAAACATTGACTCCGGCATCTCGGAATGCACGACCCCGGCACCTGCTGTCATCCACTGGACATCACCCGGATTTAGTAGCCCGGCGTGCCCCGCAGAATCTTTGTGTTCTAACCGTCCATCCAAGACATAGCTGACGGTTTCAAAGCCCCGGTGCGGATGATCGGGTGCACCTTTTGCCTGACCCGGCTTTAGATTAATCGGACCCAACTCGTCGAGGAGGAGAAACGGGTCAAATTCAGAGAAGCTACTTTTGGGAAAGGGCCGACGTACAAGAAATCCGGCCCCTTCGAGTGTTTCAACGCTGTTGATTACTCCGGCAACGGTTCGAGACTTTTGAGTGGGGACAGTCATAGAATTGCCTCTTCAGAACTAGACAAGTATGTGTATCATTTGAGCCTGACTCAACGAGGTGAATCACAGAGTTTTTTCGCAAGCCAGAAATGCAGCAGATCACTGATTATTCCTGCTGAAGAAAGTCCAGCAACAGGGGATTGATCTGATCAGCGTGAGTCCAGTTGATGGCGTGCGGCCCGCCGGGAATGACAACCAGCCTGAGTGTTGATCGCCCAGCGCAGAATGACGAACAGGTAGGGAGCGGCAATCGATCGTTCGCCAGTGAGCCAGTTTCGTCCGTCGAGATAACCGAGGATAGCGACGTTTTCAGTGAGTGAAAAGTGATCGTACTTGCCTCTACTTCGTTATCGACAACGAACTCCCCTTGGTATAATGCGTTCCCACAGCAGCTCAAAAACCGCTTCAACACCATCACTCAAGACTGGCGGCGTCACGAGCGTTAGTCGGCTCTCATTAAGAGTAAAGGTTCGAACTAACGTTGTACCAACGCGATTAGGAATTGATGCAATTTTGATCTGGTGAGTTACTGTGTTGCCACTCAACCGCAAATTTCTCACAAACAATAAAAAATCAATTCACATCGCTTGATATAAGACATTTTTTGATACATCATCAATTGAAATGTATGATGGTAAACAAAGTAAGTACAAAATAGCCATTATCAAGCTAA
>JAHHHR010000003.1 GCA_019359245.1 Nostoc desertorum CM1-VF14
AATAATATAATTGCAGTTTATCATTGTAAAATTTATAGTCAACAAAAACTTATGATTGACTGGGGCTGAACAACTAGTCAACCCTTGAAATTGCTTCTTTCTGACTTTTTCAGCAAGCCCTAAGTAGAGTGGACTAAATTAGAAATCGCCATGAGTAATTCGTCTGGTGCTACAGGTTTAACGATGTACTGTTGAAAGCCTGCTTTTAGGGCTTGCTGCTGATTGATTTCGCCTGCATAAGCAGTCAGAGCGATCGCTGGAATCTGTTTTTCCCCTATTTCTGCTTCTAGAGTCCGCACCTGTTTGATCAGCATATAGCCGTTCATCTCTGGCATCCCAATATCGCTAAGTAAGATATCTGGCTTTGACTGTATTAGCGCTTGTAATGCTTCATCTCCTGATGCTACTGCGGTGACGATCGCTCCAAATTCCTCAAGCACAAAGCTGAAAAAGTCGCGGGTATCAACATTGTCATCTACAATCAAAACTTGTAAACCCATGAGGGAAGAGAAGGCAGAAACGGCAGTTGAGGAATCATCATTCGTGCCATCCTTGATTGTTGCAGCTTCCTTGAGCAGAGGTAACTTAACTGTGAAGATAGCTCCCTGCTCCTCGCCAAGACTTTCAGCGCAAATCGTTCCACCGTGCATTTCGACCAAGTGACGAGCGATCGCTAAACCCAATCCTAGCCCACCAAACTTTCTAGTTGTTGTACCGTCACCCTGACGGAAATAGTCAAACACATGAGGTAAGAAGTCAGGGTGAATACCTTTGCCTGTATCGCTCACAGTAATTTGCACTTGAGCGCCGATGCACTCCAATCGCACATTTACTTTTCCCCCAATCTCTGTAAACTTGACAGCATTTGATAACAGGTTCCACAGGACTTGCTGTAAGCGGGCTGAATCACCCAAAGCTTTCCCCTGCGGATCAAGCATCGTCTCAATCTGAATGGTTTTTGCCTCTGCTGCCAAACGCACTGTTTCCATTGCAGATTCAATCATGAATGCCAGATTGACTGGCATCATGTTGAGATTGAGTTTGCCTTGGAGAATGCGAGAAACATCCAGCAAGTCTTCAATTAGTTGAGCTTGTAATTTGGCATTGCGCTCAATGGTTTGAAGGGCTTTTTGGAGCGATATTTCATCAAATTTACGGCTCTGCAATAGTTTCGCCCAGCCGATAATTGGATTCAATGGCGATCGCAATTCATGAGAAAGTACTGCTAGAAACTCATCTTTGATTCGGTTAGCAGCCTCTGCTTCGGCCCTTGCTCTTTGCTCAAGTTGCAAAAGGCGATCGCGTTCTGATTCGGTGCGTTTGCGATCGGTGATATCAGTTAACATAGCGATCGCGCCCAAGAAATCGTTTTGTTCATTCAAAATCGCTCTTGCAGAAATCAGTGTCCAAATGTAGGAACCATCCTTGCAGCGCAATCGAGCTTCTTTAAGATCGCTCCCTTCTTGCTTGTGCCACTCCAGTTTCTCTTCGGCTGCTACTCCGTCAACTTGATCGATAAAATTAAACATAGAACGACCAAGCATTTCTTCTGCCGAATAGCCCAACATCTCACAGAGCCGTTGATTCACAAACTCTGTTCGTGATTGAGAGTCAATCATCCAGATTCCTTCATAAGAGGTATCAACAATTCGGCGATACTTAGCTTCACTCTTCTGTAATGACTCTTCCGCTTGCTGGCGCTCCCAGCGCTCTTTAGCTTCCCGCAATGCCCGTTGCACTGAGGGAACTAACCGCCCTAGTCCTTGCTTTAATACATAATCGGTTGCACCATTCTTCAAAGCTTCGATCGCTAATTCTTCACCCAGTGCAGCAGAAACAAAAATAAAAGGAACCTGTGGACAGTGATTTCGGGCAATTTCTAAAGCAGAAATTCCATCAAAAGATGGCAGCGCATAATCGGCAAGGATTAAATCGAAAGTCTCTGCTTCCAAAGCCGCCAGGAAATCAGCACCAGTTTCAACTCGTATTAGTTCGCAATTAATTCCCCCTTCCGTTAACATCGCTTGGGCAAGCTCTGCATCTAACAGACTATCTTCCAAAAGCAGGAAACGGAGTCGATTCATCAGTTTCTCTCCTGTTGACGATGAGGTGCTGGAGGTAGAGCGCCAACAGGAGGCTGATTAATGACTGCCCAAAACAGTCCCACACCCTTGATAGCATCGGCAAACTCATGGTAATCAAGAGGCTTGACCACATAAGCATTAACGCCTAACTCGTAGCATCGAACTAAGTCTGGCTCCTCACGAGAAGAAGTTAGCACTACCACTGGAATCACTCGCATTATTGGGTCAGATTTTAGTTCTGCCAGCACTTCTAATCCATCAATTTTAGGTAGTTTTAAATCGAGGAGCACCACAACAGGATGCCCTTCCATCCGCAACCGGAACAACCCCCGGCGATAGAGATAATCTAGTGCTTCCTCTCCATCACGCAGTACCACCACTTCGTTAGCGAGATGATTTTCCGATAAGGCGGCCAAGATTAATTCTGCATCGTTGGCACTGTCTTCTATCAGCAGAATTCGCTTAAGTTCTCTCATTCGCCCTCCTTCTTTGACAACTTAGGTAGCGAAAAATAGAAGGTGGCTCCATTGTCAACTACAGACTCTGCCCAGACTCGACCATTATGCCGATGAATAATGCGTTGCACGTTTGCCAATCCAACACCTGTGCCTTCAAATTTTGGGTCGCTATGCAGGCGTTGAAATACTCCGAATAGCTTGTGTACATATTGCATATTAAAGCCTACGCCGTTATCTTGTACAAAAAAGACAACTTCGTTTTCATTGTCAATACTACCAACAGTAATTTCTGCTGGGTTTCGAGTCTGGGAATATTTTACGGCATTGTCTATGAGGTTGCGAAGCACGAGCCGCATCATGGAAGGATCTCCTTGCACTTCTGGCAGTGACTCTATGTGCCAATTGATTGTGCGTCCTGGGATTTGGATTTGCAAATCGCGTTTTATTTCTTCGACTAGTTGCTCCATATTGATGTTGATGTAGCGCATTTCGGTGCGCCCCATGCGAGAAAATGTGAGCAACTCATCTATTAGTATTCCTGCCTGTTTGCTAGTTTCTGCAATTATTCTTAAATAACGCTGACTTGTTTCATCTAATGTAGTTGTTGAGCTATGCCGTTTCTGAAGCAATTCTATAAATCCGGCGATGTGGCGAAGCGGCGATCGCAAGTCGTGAGAGACTGAATAGGAGAAGGATTCGAGTTCCTTGTTGGCGGCTTCGAGTTGGGCTGTGCGCTCTTGAATCCGTTGCTCTAGCATTTCGTTGAGTTGTTGCAGCGCGTCTTCGGCAACTTTGCGATCGTGAATATCGCTGGCGACGCCCACCCACTTAATAATCTGTCCGGCTGCATCTCGAAATGGCAAACCCCGCACAAGATGCCAACGATAGCTACCATCAGAAACTCGACGGAAGCGAATTTCTGCTTCGTAGGTTGTAGCGTTAGTAACAGCCTGCATCGAAGTTTTAAAGACGCGATCACGATCATTAGGGTGAATGATATCAATCCAGCCATACCCAGCCGTCTGCTCCATTGTCAATCCACTATAGTCAAACCAGTATTGATTGCAATAAGTAATACCACTATGGCTATCGCCCATCCAAATAGCCTGGGGCGACACTTCTGTTAAAATTCGGTAGCGCTCCTCGCTGTCACGTAGCGTTTCTTCTGCCAGATTGCGATCGTGGATATCTACACAGGAGCCGATATAGCCGAGAAACTCTCCTGTTGGTGCAAACCGAGGCACACCAGTATCGAAAAGCCAACGATATTCGCCATCATTGCGTCTAAGGCGATATTCCATTTTAAAATTTTGTCGGGCATCAAAGGCATTGGTGTATGTATTTAAGCAACGCTGAAAATCATCAGGATGAACACCTTCAGCCCACCCATTGCCCATTTCTTGCTCTAAAGTCCGCCCGGTAAAATCTAGCCAGGGTTTATTAAAATAGTTACAAAGTTTGTCAGTACCGGACATCCAGATTAGTACGGGAGCGGTGTCTGCAAGGTGGCGAAAGCGGGCTTCACTTTCGCGTAATGCTGCTTCTGCTTGGTTGCGTTCGCGTAGCGCAGCATGTTGTTCGCTGATGTCAGTGATTAACGCCGCATAGCCTTCAACGGTTCCTTGTTGATTAAACTGGGGAACACAAATAGCATGAATGTAGCGTGTGCCAGCATCTTTATAAGGAACTTGACTTTCATAAGTGACCTGCTCTCCTGTAAGTACTCGTTCCACGTATGGACGAACTACTTGATATGCGGGTTCACCCATAACATCCCAAAGATGCTTTCCATAAACTTCTGCCGTCGAATGCCCAAACCATTCTTGATATGCTCGGTTATTGAAGCGGTACCGTTGTTCTGAATCTACAAAGGAAATCAGAACTGGCAATGTATCCGTAATCAAGCGAAGTTCTGTTTCTCGTTGCCGCAGTGCCTCCTCCATCTGCTTGCGGTTGGTGATATCGCGCCAGCAATTGATTGCACCGATAATTTGACCTTGAAAATCCCGAACTGGTACTACATTAGCACTGGCTGTAATCCGGGTTCCATCAGGACGTTCAATAATGCATTCTTCATCGCGGATTGTTTCACCGTCACGCGTAGCACGGTATAAAGGCAATTGCTCTGGGGTGGGGCGCGTTACACCATCAGCCAAAAAAACACCGTAGGACTGAACGTAATCGGCAGAAGTCATGCCAACGAGAGATTCACCAGGTTTGCCGAGAAGCTCTTGCGCGAGTTTGCTGTTAGCGATGATTCGGAAATCAGGGGGACCGCCAGCGATCGTAATTCCCTCTGGGACGTGTTCTAAGAGCATTTCCAGGATGCTTTGGGAAACTTCTGCTTGTTTGCGTTCGCGTAGCGCAGCTTGTCGTTCGCTCAAGTCAAGAACAAAACCAATCATTGTTCTATCTCCCTGCTTGACAAAGCCAATTAAGACGGAAACTTGAGAGCCATCTTTGCGGATGTATTCTTGCTCAAATGGCTGACAACTCCCAGTAATTCTTAGTTCTTCAATTGCTTGCTCACTCACTTCAATGTATTCGGGTGGAGTAATCTCGCCCCAGCGAATTCTACCAGAGCGCAGATCCTCGCTTGTATAATTGAGCATTTGTAGAAAGGCATCATTGGCTTCAATGATTAAGCCGTTCAGATCAGCTACAATTACCCCAATAATATTGGACTCTGTTAAGCGACCAAACCTTGCCTCGCTTTCGCGTAGTGACTTCAAACTTGCCTCAGCTTTCCGTTGGGCTGTGCGGCGTGATTCGTTGAGCGAACTAATTAACCCTGCTGCCAGGATGAAGACGACCAGAGGTATTAAACTTAGATTTGTAATGTTATGGGAATAGAGTGAGTTAAAAAAGAAGTAGTTAATTGCCAAAGTAGACAAAACGGTAGCAAGTAACCCGGGTCCCAAGCCACCGTACCAGGCACTCACCATTACCGCAACATAAAACAGCGCCGCAGGAGTTGGCGTCAGATATGCTTTGAGCAGCAGAGTTGCCCCCAGTGCTAAGGCAAAGGATAGCAAAGCAATACCATAATGCAGCAGTTGCTCTCTACTGCCAGTAAAAATCTTTTTAGGTTCCGATGCCCTCACTTTATGAGCCATAACCCTACTCTGCTTCTGGAAAATACTGGTTCAGCAGCCTTTTGCCGGGTTCACCCATCTGCCGTAACATTTTTTTTATTCGTTTTAGCGCTATCCGTGAAGGCACTGTATGCCTATTTTCGCTACAATTGACTGTTTTGAATGAAACTTTTAATCTAGCAGCAAATTATTTCTGAGAAAAATTGAGTTGTTACCGAAGCTCTCGAATTAAATCTAAAATCTCCAGCCGCTTTTTGACAGACATCTCCTTTTTCTATCCCCATAGCAATGACTAGGATAGGACAGGTGTCTTATTGTTTATCTCCTGCTTAGGGAGTATTTCTCAGGCTATACCAGTAAGCTGGGTTTCGCTGTCACTCTAGCTAATTTTCTATCTTAAAAAAGCTTACGTTTGAGGTTCAGAGGCTCGACATTGAGGTTCAAAGGCTCAACGTTGAGGTTAAAAGGCTCGACGTTGAGGTTCAAAGGCTCAACGTTGAGGTTCAAAGGGTGAAATTTATAACTCTCCAATGTTCCGGTTGTTGAAGATTTTCCGGTAGGATGGTTGTGCGATCGCCTTTTGCCAATTCAATCTGTCGTTGTTCTAGAATAGGCATTGTTCAAGATGCTAAAACTTCACTGAGGATAACAACAGGTAAACCAGGAACATTATGAAAGCCTTTATCGTTAGTAATAAATTGGTTACAATTAACAGATAAAGCTGTTGCAGCATGAATAGCATCAGGTGTTTTGAGTTTACTTGTAGCCCGAAGATTCGCAGCTTGTCGTAGGATTAATTGACTAATAGGAATTAATTGTACTTCAGATGATAATAATAGTTCTTGATAGTCTGTTACTAAAAAATTATTACCATTACGTAATGGAACAACTGAAACTTCCATTAATATTAGTTCACTACTGATGATTTGAATTTCTCCTGCATAAAACTTAGACCATAGTGGTTGCAGAAGAGAGTAATAATCAGGGTTGCCTTCAATCGTATAAATAGCCACCGAAGTATCTATATAAATAGAGCCACCTGTTGGAAGCATTAGCTGTCCCATGATAAGCGTTCTTCTTGTAGTTGTCTGTCTATATCCTCAGCAGTTCGAGAAGGGTGTCTCCTACGGCTTTCTTCTATAATGTCCAGTACAGAACGATGTTTTTGTCCAGCTTTTTCTGGTAATATCACAAATACATCAACGCTATCGCCTATTTCAGCTTCTGGAATTTCAATTTCTATTTTGTTTCCTGGTAAAACTTTGGTTGTGATACGTAAAGCTGATTGCATGGTTTTTCCCTCAACATTTATTAATACTGTAGGCAAGATTGTTCTCTTCTATATTCTCCTACAAGCTATAGACGGCGGCAGTACTCTCATCTATTTCTTGTTTTTCGCTAAATGAATAAATAATCCAATAAATAAAATTAGAATTATAAATAAATTTCTCGGTATGTCTGTATGGTTATCAGACCTAGCTTTCATGTTCTTCATCTCCCAAATATTTACGGAGAGTTTTGGTAAAAACTATAGCATTAAGTGAAACTGGTAGAATGCGCCCAAATAACTAATGATGCTGTGATAACTCAACTTGATTGTCGCCAATCTGTCGGTGCTTCTATATAATCAGGTAGACGAGTGGTGCGATCGCCAAATGCTTTTTTAATCTGCTGCAACTCTAAGTTTTTAGCCCCTGTTAAAATTGTCCCTTCCAGTTTGACATCACTGAGGTCAGCTTCTAAAAAGTTCGCTCCCATAAGGTTTGCCTGAGTCAGGTTAGCTTGATAAAAGGTTGCTCTATGCAGGTTAGCTCCGATGAGGTTTGCTTGATACAGGTCGGCTTCCGTTAAACTGGCTTCTGAGAGGTTGGCAAAATAGACTTCTGTTTGGTGGAGTTTGGCTGCATTCAAGTTAGCCTCAGAAAGGTTAGCACCATTTAAGTTAGCACCTGAGAGGTTGGCACCAATCAAACCCGTCATCTGGAGATTGGCTTTACCCAGTTTTGCTCCTTGCAAGTTAGCTAAAAATAGCTTTGCTCCAGAGAGGTTGGCCATTTTTAAGGTCGCTTGTTGTAAGTTAGCTTTATAAAGGTTTGCTCCTTGTAAATCAGCTACACGCAAACTTGCTCCAGAGAGGTTGGCTGAACGTAGGTTAGCCCCAAAGAGATTAGCACGATTGAGATTAGCCCAACACAGGTTTGCTCCACAGAGGCTAGCTTTTAGTAATTTGGTTTCATAGAGAATAGACTTAATGAGTTTAGCGCCGTTCAGGTCAGCCTCACTCAAGTCGGCTCCACGCAGGTCAGCTCCACTCAGGTCAGAACCACGTAAGTCTGCTTGTTGCAGATTAACTCCTAGCAGGTCTGCTTGTCTGATGTCGATATTACGTAAATCAAGTTTCTGATCTTTTGGGTCCTCGAGTAAATTACGCCTGCCGATGACAGCTAGAGCTGCTTGAATATCGGTGCGGATTGTTGGCAATTCTTCATGGAGATTTTGCTCTAACTGCTGTGTCGGACGCAACTCACCTCTACGCCTACCTGAGTAAGCTGCTGGTGAATATTCCAGTTTTTGTTGCTCTACTCTCACCTGCTGGATAGGTGCATTTTCTCGCACAAAGGCAGTGAGAATTTCCATGATTGTCCAGTGTTCTTTAGGAAAATCCTGGGCAACTCTTTCTAATGCATAAATTGCGCCTGTCCGGGTTTCAACCTTTTCATGACCAAGCTGGGCAATTGCTCCCATAAAGCGCTCTGAAATCAATCTGTCTTGATTGACTTTTACATTTTGAATGCCAATTTCCAGGTTTTTCTCAGTTGCGATCGCATTTTTATGCATCGCTTGGGCACGCTTTGCTGCATAATAAGTATTAAACATTGCTGCCGATGCGAGAAAAACTATTGCAGTAGTTGTTAATGCTTGGTTTCTATACTGAATTTTTTCCTGAATTGACAATTCTTTAATACTGGATAAAGCGAAAAAAATTACAGTTAATGAACAGCCAAATATAACTGTTATAGTTATCAACCAATTCAAAAGAGCGTCTGTCTTTTTAGAAGACATGGTAACGATTTTCCTTACAACCTAGAATTATTACTTAGATGTTGGGGAAAAATAGTATAGCATTTAGCAGAAAATTATAATAGGTGTTAAGACACTCATTTAACCAGGTAATGACATTAAATATACTATACCGTTTCTGGTTTGCATGAAGTACATTTTTTAACCTTCACCTCTAACCCTCTTTTTACTAAGGCTGCGGTGTACACATAAGTCTTTTAACATTCCTCCATAGACTTTTGATTCCCCCAACCCCCCTTTTTAAGGGGGGCAAAAACCTCTTGAAGCCCCCCAATTTATCAGGGGATTTACGAGAATCTAAACGCTGTAGGACAACTCTAAAATACTTGTGTGTACACCATAGCCTTACTAAGCAGAGGGGAGTGTTTGTTTTAGCAAATACGGAGTTAGGTTCAGACTGTATTGAAACCGCTATAGTACATTAAAGCGAAAATTGGTCACTCATTTAAAATCGGTAAAAACCTACGTTATAAGCTTTTTTACTTTTGACTTGCGTCTTGCAAGACTAATTTTTTAATCAGAGAATTTAGCTTCTCTGAGGTTTGCCCCGCCGAGCTTGGTATCATTGAGAACTACTTCATTCAGTCTAGCTAGATATAAGCTTGCACAATGTAGGTTAGCTCCTGAGAGGTTAGCTCCTTTTAGACTAGCTGCGCTAAGAATTGCTCCTTCTAGATTAGCTAAATATAAGTTAGTACCTTCTAGATTAGCTGCACTGAGAATTGCTCCTGCAAGATTAGCTTCTGTGAGGTTAGCTCCAGCAAGATTAGCTTGATAGAGATTTGTCTGTTTTAGGTTAGCCTGATTGAGATTAGCTCCCCTTATGTCCGTATGACTCAAATCAAGTTGTTCATTCTCTGGGTCTTTGTTTACATCTCTTCTAGCGATAACAGTAAGGGCTGCTTGAATATCTACACGAATTTTTGTTGACAGATTGCTCGTTACTTTCTCTTGGGGTATAGAAGGAGCGTTCTCTCGTACAAAAGTAGTAAGTATGTCCATGATTGTCCAGTGATACTGTGGATGATTTTGGGCAATTTGCTCTAAATCATTAATTAGAGCTAGACTTATTTCTATTGTCTTATTCCCTAGTTGTTCAATTGCTATTCTTAACCGTTCTTTTGGCGACTGATGCTGAGTTTGTTGAACCTTTTCTTGGAAATCATATATCCTCAGACATATTCTTGATATCTGATTATTATTTGTCTGTAAAATATTTTTTATGCTATGAAAAGCATTAATAATTCCTGTAAACATTTTTAAGTGATAAAATTAGGTTTCAAAAATTACTTGTACTCACGACTCTTCATATTCACTATCAATTAACCCTGATCGTAATGAATTTGATTGATACCTAATTAGTGATAGAGCATTCAGAATCATTTATGAAAACCACTAATTATAAAGGATAGCCTTCTTTTCCCAGAGACGCTATGAAAGACGAAAAATTTCACAACTCGAATATTATTGTTATTAACTACTTCAATGCAGCAAAAATTACAGCCTATAGTTAAAGAACTAGTACTGATTGGTGGCGGTCATAGCCATGCAATTGCGCTGAAGATGTTTGGGAAAAAGCCTTTACCCGGTATCCATTTGACGTTGATTACCGCAGCAAAAAATACAGCCTACTCTGGAATGTTACCAGGACACATTGCTGGATTTTATAGCCACGATGATTGTCATATTGATTTGCGACCTTTAGCGAACTTTGCTCAAGCAAGGTTGTATGTTGACACAGTAGTTGCCTTAGACTTGGAAAATCACAAAGTTCTGTGTGCTAACGGGCTTGTGGTAGATTTTGATGTGCTGTCTATTGATATTGGCAGCACTCCGGCCACAGTGTCTGTATCAGGTGCAGCAGAATATGCGATCGCAGCTAAACCAGTATCGCACCTATTGGAACATTGGTATGAATTAATTGAAGCTGTAGGTAAGAATCCTCAAGAACCAATTAGCATTGCGATCGTGGGTGGTGGTGCTGGTGGTGTAGAATTGGCTCTGTCAATGCAATCTCATATACACCGCATTTTACGTCAAACTCAACAACCAATTCAAAATCTAGAAGTTCATTTATTCCAGCATGGCATGGAACTAATGCCCAATTACCATTCATCAGTACGCCATCAAATTCAGCAAATTTTAACCGAGCGAGGTATTAAGCTATATCTTAGGGAAACTGTGTGTAAAGTTGCACCTACAACTTACAGGGAAACTAAAGAAATATTTGAGATTAAATGTGAATCTGGTTTGACAGTAGAGTGTAATAAAATTTTTTGGGTAACACAAGCATCAGTACCCGAATGGTTAACAACGGCTGGACTAGGAACTGATGAGCAAGGCTTTATTTTGGTAGAGGACACATTGCAATCTCAAACGCACCCCCAGGTATTTGCATCTGGTGACGTTGCCACAATGGTAAATCATCCGCGTCCAAAAGCTGGAGTGTTTGCTGTTAGGCAAGGTAAGCCTTTATTTAAGAATTTGCAACGAATTTTATTAGGTAAGTCGCTCAAACCCTATAAACCACAGAAACAATATTTGAGTTTAATTGGTACAGGAGACGGACAAGCGATGGCAACCAAAGGGATCTTCACTTTACCACCTCACAAACTATTATGGCGTTACAAAGATTGGATTGACCGCCGCTTCATGGAACGCTTTCGGTTTGAGAAGTAGGGGAAGCAGAGGAAGCAGGGGGGCAGGGGAGACAAGGGGACAAGGGGACAAGGGGACAAGGGGACAAGGGGACAAGGGGACAAGGGGACAAGGGGACAAGGGGACAAGGGGACAAGGGGTGAGAGAACTTGAAACAAGTCTTTCCCCTTGTCCCCAATTCTCCTTGTCCCCAAGTCCTCTTGCCCATGGCCAATTCCCTCATCAAAGCTGTTCAATTAGCTCAATGATTTGTTGATAATACTGAATATTTCCTTCTTGGTAATACAAGTCTGCGGATTTCTGGAAATCCGCAATTGCTCTTTGGGAGTCACCCAGATTTCGGTAGACATCTGCCCGAAGGATGTAAGCTGAAGCCCAATGAGGTTGACGCTGTAAAGCAAGGTTCAAGTCTGTAAGCGCTCCTTGCAAGTCTCCCAATAAAGAACGGCTACGACCCCGATTGTACCAGTCTTCAACAAAGCTAGGGTCGATCGCGATCGCCCGACTGTAATCTTCTATTGCTCCTTGATAATCTTCTAGGGCATAGCGGGCATTAGCGCGATCGCTGTAAAATGCAGCAGATTGAGGATTTATTTGTAATGCTTGGGTGTAATCCGCGATCGCACTTTCATATTCTTCTAAAGCATAATGGGTAGAACCTCGGTTGTAATATGCTTCAATTAAATCGGGATTAATTTCTAATGCCTGATTATAATCTGCGATCGCTCCTTGTTCATCCCCCAAAAGACGACGAGCATTGCCTCGATTGCAGTAAGCTTGCGAAAATTCAGGAACCAACTCTATTGCTTGGGTGTTATCATCAATTGCTCCCTGTAAATCTCGCAGGGCTTCACGGGCAATACCCCGACCATAATAAGCTGCGGCTAAATTATCATTAATTTGTAATGCCCGATCATAATCTTTAATTGCTCCTTTATGATCTCCTAAAGAACGACGAGCCGCCGCGCGATCGCAATATCCCTCAGCTAAACTAGGATTGAGTTGTAATAGGCGATTACTATCTTCAATTGCGCCTTGATAGTCTCCCAGTCGGCGACGAGCATTCGCCCGAAAGCCGTATACTAAAGCTAAAGTCGGATTTTCTTGTAATGCTTGGTCATAATCTGCGATCGCACCCTCATAATCCCCAAGAGTACTACGAACAAGACCCCGTTCAGAATATGCTTGTATATCATCAGGATTGAACTTTAATGCTTGGTTAAAATCCTCAATTGCTCGGTGATATTCTTTGAGATGAGCAAGAACCAGTCCCCGATTGTAATATGCTCCGGCAAACTTGGGATTAATTTCTAGGGCGCGGTTGTAATCTGCGATCGCACTTTGATACTCTGCTAAAGAGTAGTGAGCGTTACCTCGGTTATGATACGCCTCTGGCAAGTTCGGATTTAATTGTAATGCCCGGTCGTGGTCAGCGATCGCTTCGTGATAATTTCCTAAGATATGGTGAATATTACCGCGATTGCTGTAGGCTGCGGCAAAATCGGGATGCCACTGTAAAGCTTGCTGAAAATCAGCGATTGCTCCTTGATAATCGCCGCTCTCAAAACAAGTTACACCCCGATTATGATAAGCATTGGCAATATCAATATTGATATTATCAGCTAACTGGGTACTAGTTTCTATTGTTTGGATATAATCAGCGATCGCTTTGTCGTATTTTTCTAAAGCAAAGTAAGCATTACCCCGGCTGTGGTAAGATTGGGCGAGATTTGGATCGATTTGTAATGCTTGGTTATAATCCGCGATCGCTCCTTTGTAATCAGCTAAAAAGTAACGTGCATTACCTCGGTGATAATAGCCTGTGGCAAAATTGAGATTGATTTCTATAGCGCGATTAAAATCTGCGATCGCATTACGATAATCTTTAAGTTGACCACTTAGAATAATCCCCCGATTATAGTAAGCTTCGGCATAATTAGGATTAAATTTGATTGCTTGGGTGTAAGCTGCAATTGCTCCTTGATAATCCCCTTGCAAATTGTGGTTTAATCCTTGGTTTAATAATTCTTCAGCATTCATATAATTTTTTTGGATTTCAGCATTCCCTAGCTTTCAGGCAACGGTATTTTTAACGATATGTTTTGAAAATCGTTCCAGCTACTATTGTGCCTCTTGCTAAGATTTTAATTCCTGATTTTCTGTGAGCTTAAGATCAACGCGACGAATTTCAGGCGACTTAAACAGCAGCAGCACCGCAAATAAGAACGGTGGGTATTTTACTCGCCCTTTTTTTGGTATTGCTATAGTAGCGCATAATACATTTAGCTAGTGCTATCAATACAGACAAAGAGTATCAAAAGGTTTGCATCGCAATGGATTTTCTGACAATTCTAGGATTAGCGGCTGCCACAATAACCACAATCTCTTTTTTGCCACAGATGTTTAAAACGTGGCAAACGAAATCTGCAAAAGATGTTTCGATGGTGACGCTGATTACATTTATAACTGGTGTTTTTTTGTGGTTAATCTACGGAATTTATCTACAAGCCTTGCCAATTATTCTTGCTAATAGTGTGACATTGTTTTTTAACTTGATAATTCTATGGCTTAAAATTAAATATAGATAAAGAAGCCCTGGCGACTATAAATAAATCGCGGCTAGACAAACTCTCGTCAACCTGCGCCGGCTAAAATCAAACCCACGTTCGCGTAGCGTCTCGTAGAAAAGAGAAGGAAAAGTGGTTTTTGCCTGTGTAAGCACGAATTCTATGAGACTGCATTATTCAAACATCCTTAAGAAACCCCTGTGACATTATCTGTATTTGACTCGGAACGCCTTTTATTTACACCCACTACTCCAGACACCAACGCTATCCCCATCATTTTTGCCTTTCCCAATGAATACAGCGTAGGTATCACTAGCCTTGGCTATCAGGTAGTTTGGGCAACTTTGGCAATGCGTGATGATGTGCAGGTGAGTCGCCTGTTTACCGATACTCACGAACAACTCCCCAGAACACCAGAAATTGTAGGATTTTCGATTTCCTGGGAACTGGATTATGTGAATATTTTAAATCTGCTGGAATCTTTAGAAATTCCCATTCAAGCAACTTCTCGTGATGATTCTCATCCGATAATTTTTGGTGGTGGCCCAGTTCTCACAGCTAATCCCGAACCTTTCGCAGATTTTTTTGATGTAATTTTACTGGGGGATGGCGAAAACCTCCTGGGAAATTTCATTGAGGCGTACAAAGAAGTGAGAACTGCTTCTAGACAAACTCAACTAAAAAGACTTGCACAAGTCCCAGGAATTTATATTCCTAGTTTGTATGAGGTGGAATATCACAGCATAGATGGTGCAATAAAGTCAATTCAACCAATTTCTCCCGAAATTCCGGCAATAGTGCAAAAGCAAACTTATCGGGGAAATACTCTATCAGCTTCGACTGTAGTCACCGAAAAAGCCGCATGGGAAAATATTTACATGGTGGAAGTGGTGAGAAGTTGTCCAGAAATGTGCCGCTTTTGTTTGGCGAGTTATCTCACACTGCCTTTTAGAACAGCCAGTCTTGAAAGTTCATTAATTCCAGCCATTGAAAGAGGTTTAGAAGTCACAAATCGGCTAGGATTATTGGGCGCTTCTGTAACTCAGCACCCAGAATTTGAGACTTTGCTGGATTATATTAGTCAGCCAAAGTACGATGATGTGCGTCTTAGCATTGCCTCAGTGCGAACCAATACCGTAACAGTCCAGCTAGCAGAAACTTTGACGAAACGAGACACGCGATCGCTTACCATTGCAGTAGAGAGTGGTTCCGAGAAAATCCGGCAAATCATCAACAAAAAGCTGCATAACGACGAAATTATCCAAGCTGCGATAAATGCCAAAGCTGGCGGATTAAAAAGCTTGAAACTTTACGGAATGGCAGGAATTCCTGGTGAAGAAGCAGAAGATTTAGAACAAACCGTGGCAATGATGCGTAATATCAAAAAAGCTGCGCCGGGATTGCGCCTAACATACGGATGCAGCACCTTTGTACCCAAAGCACACACACCGTTTCAATGGTTAGGGGTGAATCGCCAAGCAGAAAAACGGTTGCAGTTTTTACAAAAACAGCTAAAACCACAAGGAATAGAGTTTCGCCCAGAAAGCTATAATTGGTCGATTATACAAGCTTTATTGTCCAGAGGCGATCGCAGACTCTCTCAACTTCTTCAACTGACTCGTGACTTTGGCGACTCCTTGGGTAGCTACAAACGTGCTTTCAAACAACTCAAGGGACAAATCCCCGACTTAGATTTCTACGTCCACGCTGATTGGCCTACAGAGCAAGTATTACCTTGGAGCCACTTGCAAGGGCCTCTGCCACAGTCTACACTACTAAAACATTTGGCTGAAGCTCAGAGTTATATCAACCCATCCCCAAAGGAATTACAGCCTGTACTGGGGGCTAGGAACTAGGGACACTTCGACTGCACTCAGTACAAGTTAGTGCCTAGCGATGCACTGGAGACTGAAGACTGGGAACTGGGGGCTAGGGATTGAGGACTAAGAATTAAAATTTAATATCTAATGCCCCATGCTCAATGCCCCATGCCCAATGCCCAATCCCAATAAATTCATAGCTCAAAACTTGATGCAAAACACAGCTGAGTATTACTGCGCCTATTGCGGCGAACCGAACTTAACTTTTATTGATTTGAGTGCTGGAGGACAGCAATCTTATATTGAAGATTGTCAAGTTTGCTGTAACCCAAATATTTTGTATGTCCGGGTTGATGAAGATACCTTAGATATCGAAATTGATACAGAATCCGAAAGTTGAATTTTAGGTTTTTCTTTCCATGCTGCACTTTAAACATTCCTCAGTAATTAATGCCCCAATAGAAGTAGTTTGGAAATTTCACGAACGGCCAGATATTTTGCAACTGTTGAATCCACCTTGGCAGCCAGTCCAAGTGGTTCGTCGTGAAGGTGGGCTAAATGTAGGCGCTATCACAGAATTTCGCCTGTTTCTCGGCCCATTACCCTTAACTTGGTTAGCGCGTCATACTGAATATGAAAAATATCGCCTGTTTACCGACGAACAAATATCTGGCCCCTTTGAGTCTTGGGTACATCGGCATGAATTTGAACCCGAAGCTGGCAAAACTAGGCTGACTGATGCTATCTCCTTCTCTATGCCTGGCGGAGGAACAGTTGAATTTGCCAGTGGTTGGTTAGTCCAAGTGCAACTAGAAGCAATGTTTCGTTATCGCCACTATGTAACGAAACGAGAATGTGAATAGCAATAGCACAATGTGCTGGTAGCAAAAATTAATTATCCTGACTCTTCAAGCCTTGTCTGGCAAATAAAAGAGCCGTTGCTTTGCCAATGCCTTTAGAAGCAACTGTAATCAGTACCCTAGTAACTATACTTAAAGTTTGAAAAACCTCTTGACTGTTTATTACTTTGGGTAAGAACACTCTAGAAACTTTCTAACTTTCGTTAGATTTTTTATCATATCCAAAATACTTTTTGACTGATAGTATAAGTCTTCTTGAGCAGTTGTTTGGTAAAAATACCTCTGCTCTATAGTCTAATAAAATCTATCATTGAACTTTTGTTAGATAAGTATTTCCTGAACTTCCTTAAAATATCATTCTTTAGAGTTGCTTCTACTTTGAAACTAGAGATAGATAGCGCCAAATGGGTAAGTTAAGTAATATTAACAGTGTAATTAGCTTTTTAAAGTAACTTAACGATGACACTTTATCTTAGTGATAAAACTGAAACTGCATACAATGGCAAAGACCGGAATGCTGGTGAACTTGGGCTAACTCCTCAGTCTGAACTTTGGAACGGTCGCTTGGCTATGATCGGTTTTCTAGCTTACCTACTTTGGGATCTCAATGGTTATAGCGTAGTACGGGATCTACTTCACCTGATTTCCTAAACTTGCCGTTAATTATCGACCATCTTTGTTGCAGGCTTAGATTATATCCAAAGCATCAAAGAAAGGATATTAGTTATATTAGATACCAAGGGTTTTGATGTTATTATTTATACCGTCTAAGCTTCTAACCGAAAACAGTTTTTAGAATAGCAGTTGCTTGTGTAATACTGGTTAAAGTATCTTAATATTTCTACATACTTTTAAGCATTGGCATTCTCCAGTGTAAAACATTGACCACTAATAGATATTTCTGGCTAGTGGTTGGTTATTTTGTCATGACTATATTTTTGAAATTTTCGATCACCTGACATAGTACGCGGAGTAAAAGCGTGATTCAGTTAGAACAACCACCCAGTCATCAAACAAAACAGTCTCCAGTAGTGAAAAGTAAATTTCAGTTTAAGGGGCTTTTCATTGCTATTGTCATTGTTAGTACATGGGTAATTAGCCTAAGTTTATTACTTTCTCTTGATATCTCCAAGCTAAAATTTTGGATGTTATTGCCTGTTATACTTTGGCAGACATTTTTATATACGGGATTATTTATTACATCTCATGATGCCATGCATGGGGTAGTATTTCCTCAAAACCCCAAGATCAATCATTTTATTGGAACATTGACCCTATCTCTTTATGGTCTTTTACCATATCAAAAATTATTGAAAAAACATTGGTTACACCACCATAATCCAGCAAGTCAAATAGACCCAGATTTCCATAATGGGAAACACCAAAATTTCTTTGCTTGGTATTTTCATTTTATGAAAGGTTACTGGAGTTGGGGGCAAATAATTGCCTTGACTAGCATTTATAACTTTTCTAAATACATATTCCATATACCAAGTGATAATTTAACTTACTTTTGGGTGCTACCCTCGCTTTTAAGTTCATTACAATTATTCTATTTTGGTACTTTTTTACCACATAGTGAACCAATAGGGGGTTATGTTCAACCTCATCGTGCCCAAACAATTAGCCGTCCTATTTGGTGGTCATTTATCACTTGCTACCATTTTGGCTACCACGAAGAACATCACGAATATCCCAATGTTTGTTGGTGGCAGTTACCAGAAATTTACAAAGCAAAATACTAGCATAATAGTGGCAAATGGCAGCAACAGTCATACAGTAATCTATATAGTTTGAACAAGACATTATTTTTACTAATAGATTATCCTGCTTATGCCAATTAATAATTGCCGTCTTGTCACCTATAGCCCCGCTTATACAATCGTTCCTACTTACGAGTGCTTTAATCGCTGTAGTTACTGCAACTTTCGCAGCGAACCGGGTAAAAGTGCTTGGATGAGTATTTCAGATGCAGAAAGTATTTTAAAACCACTTCAAAGCGAAAAAGTCTGTGAAATCCTCATCCTCTGCGGTGAAGTGCATCCCCATTCGCCAATGCGTCAGGCGTGGTTTGAGCGGATTTATGATTTGTGCAAGTTAGCGCTTTCAATGGGTTTTTTACCGCATACTAATGCAGGCCCTCTAAGTTTTGAGGAAATGCAAAAGCTAAAAGGTGTGAATGTTTCAATGGGGCTGATGTTGGAACAGTTAACACCAACATTGTTAAATACTGTACATCGCCACGCACCGAGTAAATTACCTGAAGTTCGTTTACAACAATTACAATGGGCGGGAGAGTTGCAGATTCCCTTTACAACTGGGTTGCTTTTGGGAATTGGAGAAACCGTTAATGATTGGTGGGAAACCTTGGAAGCTATATCTGACTTACACCAACGTTACCATCATATTCAAGAAGTTATCCTGCAACCTCATAGTCCTGGACATCAGCAAAGTTTTGATGCACCTCCTTTTGATCCTCATCAGTTACCAGAAGTCATTTTTAGAGCGCGTCAGATTTTACCATCAAATATTACTATTCAAATTCCGCCCAATTTAGTTAAGGATGACCGATGGTTACTCGCTTGTATCGAAGCTGGTGCGCGAGACTTGGGTGGAATTGGACCAAGAGATGAAGTGAATCCCGATTATCCCCATATTCAGGAACAGGCATTGAGAGAAATTTTACAACCTGCTGGATGGGAATTGGTGCCGCGATCGCCAGTTTACCCGCAATTTGATAGTTGGTTGTCGGTTGAGCTACAAATAGCAGTGAAGCGCTGGCGAAAAACTCTAACACCAGTTTTTCTGTAGGTAGGTTTTATCCGTGTAGCACCGGACTTGACTCTGAGCGCAATATACAGATCTTAGCTATTAAAAGATAGCGCCTCTCCCAAGATTTTGCTCAACTGGTTAAAAGAGGGTTGGCAAGATTTAAAAGATTTGGTGCTGGCTGAGGTATCTTGAGAAAGTTTAAATGTAGAGGCACAAATTTCTCAGTTTGCTGGACAAGATTACAAAAAAACGATCGCACCGCCAACTAGTTCACAATGCATCCCTCAAAGGAGATAGATAGGAGCCTAAACCCTGTTGTAAAATAGACATATAAGGATTCGGGGGGCCATTTTACTGGTCATAAACGCCTATAGAAACTATTTTTGGAAATCTCCAAGGTTTGAAATCCAGCCAGCTGAAGCAACTACAGCGGCTGTATCACCAGCGTATACCGGGCGATCGCATCACCACGTCCGAGTTTTCCCAGCGTCTGGCAGCAATTAGCACAGAAATCAATCAGCCTGTGTGTGCTTACATTAACCGTCGTGGACAAGTGATTCGCGTCGGGGTAGGCACACCGCGTCAAACGCAAATACCACCAATGGAATTGCCCCGTTATGGTGCGGAACGACTCAGTGGTATTCGTTGCATTGCCACCCATCTCAAGCCAGAACCGCCCAATGAAGCGGCACTCACAGCTATGGCACTGCAACGCTTAGATACCCTAGTTGTCCTAAATATTACCGGAGCGGGATTTACACGGCGGGGAGGCGGTGCGACTGGGTATGTGAAAGAAGCTTATCTAGCTCATCTGACACCCCAAGACTCTCGCACCCTGATTCCTAGTCCTGCTGCTGTTAAAGCAGAGGAAAGCCAATTCGGCTTCGCTCACTCTAAACAAATCCAATCCCCAAGTTGGAATATATCGCCACCTCTGAGCTTGGATGATCTGGCAGACCAGGATTTAGTAGACTTGGTAGAAAATCTGGAAGCGGAATTCCAGCGCGAATTTATCGCCCAGGAGGTAGATGCTGACCACGATCGCGTGCTAATTGTGGGGCTGATGACCAGTGAGATGACTCCCCTACAATTCCAGGACACCCTAGTGGAATTGGCGCGTTTAGTTGATACCGCTGGGGGAGATGTATTACAGACAATACAACAAAAGCGATCGCGCATTCATCCCCAGACAGTAGTTGGTGAAGGTAAGGTGCAAGAAATTGCCCTAACTGCCCAAACACTGGGAGTTAATCTCGTCGTCTTTGACCGCGACCTCTCACCCTCCCAAGTCCGCAACTTAGAAATGCAAATTGGTATTCGGGTGGTTGACCGCACCGAAGTGATTTTGGATATCTTTGCCCAACGCGCTCAATCTCGTGCCGGTAAGTTGCAAGTAGAACTAGCACAGTTAGAATATATGCAACCGCGACTGGCTGGTAGAGGTCGCACCATGTCCCGATTAGGTGGTGGTATTGGGACTCGTGGCCCTGGTGAAACTAAACTGGAAACTGAACGCCGTGCCATTGGGCAGCGCATTTCCCGACTGCAAAAAGAAGTAACTCAGTTACAAGCGCATCGTTCGCGGTTACGGCAGCGACGACAGCATCGAGAAGTTCCTTCAGTGGCTTTGGTTGGATATACCAACGCTGGAAAGTCTACCTTATTGAATGCTCTCACGAATGCAGAAGTTTATACAGCCGACCAGCTATTTGCCACTCTCGATCCTACCACCCGCCGCCTGGTGATTCCTTATGGCGAAACAAATGAACATCAGGAAATTCTGATTACAGATACAGTAGGGTTTATACACGAACTGCCTGCATCCTTAATGGATGCCTTCCGCGCCACCTTGGAGGAAGTCACAGAAGCCGATGCCCTACTACATTTGGTGGATTTGTCTCACCCCGCTTGGTTGCGTCATATTCGCTCAGTCAGAGAAATTTTAGCGCAAATGCCAATAACTCCTGGCCCGGCGCTAGTTATTTTTAACAAGATCGATCAAGCTGATAGTGAAACACTAGCTCTAGCTAGAGAAGAATTTCCCTTAGCGGTGTTTATTTCTGCGAGTCAGCGTTTGGGATTAGAAACCCTACGTCAGCGCCTGGCCCAGCTGATTGAATATGCGGTTGACTGCGGGTAAATACTAGAATTGAATCAATATTTAATATTAATACGGCTCAGTAGCAATACTGGGCTTTTTCTTATATGAAGCCAAAAATAAAGTCTTTTTGAACTAAGGCTGGTATCATAGACAACTTTGAATTCAATGTTTAGATTGGTGAAAGGCTTTTCACTGTGTGCATCTGATTTTATATGGATAGCAAACGGTAAATTCCCATCATTAGCAGCTGATTCCTACCATTTTGTTTTCCAAGCATTGATTAATATGAAACATCTATTTTCGACTTCAGCAGTATCCTCCTTTTTGGCTGCTACTGCTGTTGTGATATCGTCTTCTGCTTTTGCCCCTGCTAATGCGGCTTCGATGAATTTCACTATTAATGACTTTACCGGTGCGGATACTCAGGTAAAGTTTACCTTGGATGACGCAATAGCAGGGTCTGGCAAAGTTCAGTTTAAAGTAGATTATTTATCCACTGGTAACAACACAATTGCTGACATCCGCGGTGTTTTCTTCAACATTTTGGACAATACGCTTATCAGTGGTCTGCAAGTAGTAGGTACAGATGTAACAGCTAAAATATTTGATCCTAATGGAAAAATTAAGTCCGTTGGTAGCGGTAGTAACAATCTCAATGGTGGTAATGTCGCCTTTGAGGCTGGGGTAGAAATTGGTCAAGAAGGTATAGGTCAAGGAAAAGGCGATATTCAATCTACCATCTTTACCTTATCTCATAGTTCCCAAGCTTTAACGTTGGCTCAGTTTTCTCAGCAAAACTTTGGAGTGCGCCTAATGAGCGTTGGTTCTGGAGACACTCGTGGCGGAAGTAGTAAACTCGAAGGACAAGCCCCTTACTACAATTACACTCCCCCGCAACCGCCACCTAAAAAAGTACCTGAGCCTACTACAGTAGCTGCCCTTGGTCTATTTGCTCTGGGTGCGTTGAGAGTAGCGAAGAAAAAAGCTCTAGTGCCAGCTTCAATAACAGTTTTGTAGAAGCTGTATTGGGATACACCGAATGCACTCCTTAAGAGAATATTGTGATTAGCTCATATTGTTCTCTATTGGCATCAGGTGTGTCTCCCTTTATCCTATAAAATTTGCTGATTAAGCAAAAATTAAAACATAATATAACTGATTTATTGAGAAACTTAGTGTAAACATCATCTGAGTCAAAAGTTTAAATTTTATATTTTGTTAACTAACCTTTATTTATACAAACCTAGTTAAGCATTTCTGAAGATAAAGTCAAAACACCATGAGTCCGTTAGAATTAGTGGCAAAGTTCTAAAATTAAGAAGTATTAAATAAATTTGAGGACGTTATGGCTGCAAAAGTAGAAATTTACACTTGGAGGACTTGCCCGTTTTGCATCCGTGCCAAAAGTTTGCTGAAGAACAAGGGAGTTGAATTTATCGAATACAGCATTGATGGAGATGAAGTAGCCAGAAATAAAATGGCTCAAAGAGCAAATGGACGTCGCTCTTTACCGCAAATTTTCATCAATGATGATCATATTGGTGGTTGTGATGATATCCACGCTTTAGACAGTCAAGGTAAGCTGGATGAGCTACTAACTTCTAACTAATAGCGTCTAGATTCAAAAAATATTGCGATCGTTGCTAGCGACAAGCAACTGCAAACTACACGGCGATCGTTGCTAGCGACAAGCCACTGCAAACTACACGGCAGTCGTTACAATCCTTGAAGGGAGAGCAACGATCTGTCTTGTTTACAGATTTTTTCTCACAAAAGTGATATCTGTCGACAAAGCTTTACCCTCCAGTTTCTACTCAGTAGTACACATATACGTCAATTGGTGAGAGCATCAAGAGATAATAATTGAATAACCATTTAATTTCTTGGTGATTGAGGTATAAAGGGTGAAACTGGCTTTTATCATTGATCCCATCCATCAGCTTGACCCGTGTCATGATACCAGTATTGCCCTGATCGAAGCAGCGCAAATCATGGGGCACGAAGTTTGGGTGACTCAGGCAAATCTGCTGAGTGTAGTAAAGAGCAAAGCTTGGGCTGTCTTACAGCGAGTCGAACTTGTACCAGTGCAGTTGGTGGAGGGACACTGGGTAGCGGCGAATCCTTGGTATAAGTTAAGTGATTCCTGCTTAACTTCTTTAGAGACAATGGACGCCGTATTTATGCGGACAGATCCACCTGTCAATGATTCCTACCTCTATGCCACCTACATTCTGGATTACATTGACCAAAATAAAACCCTGCTGATTAACAGTCCTAGCGGCATCCGAGGGGCAAATGAAAAAATGTATGCCCTCCAGTTTACCAAGGCGATTCCAGAAACGATTGTCAGTGCTAATAAAGAGTTTATCCGGAAATTTGTCGAAGCAAAGGGATCTACGGTTCTCAAACCACTGGGTAACAAAGCTGGGGAAGGAATTTTGTTTTTGCAATCAGGCGATCGCAATTTTAACTCTATTGTCGAACTCAGTACCCTCCAAGGTCGAGTGCCAGTAATGGTACAAACTTATTTACCGGAGGCAAAAGAAGGAGATAAGCGAATTATCCTGCTCAATGGGGAACCAATTGGTGCGCTCAATCGCCTCTCTAGCGGAACTGATTTTCGCAATAATATGGCAACTGGTGGTACAGTCGCTCAAACCGAAATTACCCCAAGAGAGTATGAAATATCTACCCAATTGGCCGAACGTTTACGTCAAGATGGCTTAATTTTCGTGGGTATTGATATTATTGGTGGCTACCTCACTGAAGTTAACGTCACTAGTCCTACCGGAATTCGTGAGATTGATCGCCTAGATGGAACTCACCTTGGTCATCAGGTTATTCAATGGATTGAACAGAAACTCAAAAGCAAAAAATAATTTACGTCTATTTTTTGATTCGTCTTCTATTTTCCAGAAAACAGACTTCCTTCGGACGCTTGCGTGGGTAACTCGCCTACGCAACTTACTTTAAGTAAATATATTTACTTATACCGAATATAAACTTAATAGATCGCGGGGGTAGATGTAGCGATGTCATATCTATGACGGGATATTGAGTGTCCCATCTCTAGTCGGGCAGGTTTTCCAGTTTTTTTGTTCCAAAAACACAGCTGGACATATGAGCCAGAAGACTCCTGCCCAAGTTCATTCTATTTCTATAAAGTAGCGTTAACGAGTTTTTTAGCCATTAGCAAAATTGGGGATGGCAACAGATTGCTTACCCCTGCCCTTAGTAGAACCCTGAAACTAGCAGATTTTATCCAGCACTCAGCTTAACTTGAGACTGCTAATTTAATCTAAAATCTCAAATCCAAAATCTTTCAATTCCGTGGTGTTCGTCGGTTTCTCAGGAAATCAGGTATATCCAATCCAGGTTTTTCTTTTGGTTCTGGAATTGGAGTTGGGCTTGGACTTGGAGTCGGAGCCGAGGTTGGGGGATTAACCGTCGGTTGCTGTGTTGTTGGTCGCTTCGAGGTGTTAGGTGCTACCCTAACGTTAGCAACGCTTTGTTGTTGCACAGCTTGCACTTCACCTGTAAATCCGGTAGCAATTACAGTAATTCTTACCTCACCTTGGAGCCTATCATCGATTACAGCCCCAAAAATAATATTGGCGTTGGGATCAACTACTTCATAGATTGCTTCTGCGGCTGCATTAACTTCATGCAAAGTCAGGTCAGTACCACCTGTAATATTAAAGACAACTCCTCTAGCACCCTCAATAGAACATTCGAGTAATGGTGAAGAAATAGCTGCGATCGCAGCTTCTCTAGCTCTAGATTTTCCAGAGCTAACGCCAATCCCCATCAATGCTGATCCTGCATCTGCCATTACAGCTCGAACATCAGCAAAGTCAACGTTTACCAAGCCAGGGATCGTGATGATATCAGAAATACCCTGGACCCCTTGACGCAACACATCATCTGCATAGCGAAAAGCTTCTTGCACAGGCGTTTGTTCGGGGATCACTTCCAACAGTTTGTTGTTGGGAATAATGATCAGTGTATCTACTCTACTTTTTAGCCCTTGAATACCTTCTTCCGCTTGGCTGGTGCGGCGGCGTCCCTCAAAAACAAATGGACGTGTGACTACACCAACAGTAAGAGCGCCCATTTCTTTTGCGACTTCTGCCACAATCGGGGCTGCACCAGTCCCAGTGCCACCACCCATACCAGCAGTGATAAATACTAGGTCTGCACCCTCTAAAGCTGTAGCAATTTCGTCTCGTGATTCCTCAGCTGCCTTTTGACCGATGGCAGGATTACCACCTGCTCCTAAACCCCGCGTTAGCTTCTGTCCAATTTGCAATCTACTGGGAGCGCCAGCTAAGGTAAGAGCTTGGGCATCAGTGTTAATTGACCAAAACTCTACGCCAGAGACATCAGATTCGATCATACGGTTAACGGCATTGCCACCGCCACCGCCTACACCAATCACTTTGATGTTGGCAACCCGGCCAGGAACAATCTCGCCAATTCGGCTATTTTCCGCAGAAACTTTCTTATTCTCGTGATTTTGTCCGAAGTTTAACCCAGAGTTATTAAAGGGATTAGTCGAGTTAACTGCCAGAGAAAACCCCGGCTGTCCCGTAGATTGGGAATTTTTATAGGTGAGTCCTTGGTTATTATCAAGTGTCATTGGATTTGTGAAAGGGTAGATAAACGACTTTTTCAGGTGTTATTCACCTAAGAGTCAACTATAGTTTGACACTGCCACAATACTATGGCACTGTTCTTTCTTGTTTTCACTACTGCCAAGCCTAACAGAATTGACAGTGCGAAAATTTGCTATGGGATAAGCTTTTAACACAGCTGATCGCACAGCCAATTCCAGAGAAGTATACCTATATTTATCCAAAAGTGAGCTGTATAACTTCAACCAGACATTAATCTCTTTATTATTTTCAGCAGAAGGCATAAATTGTAAAGGTACACTACAGCGCATCTTATCTGCCTCAATAATATTGTTAATAGATTTCACCATTGGGGATAATTGCAACTTTAGGCACAGAATTTACCTTATACTTACTTGTCCTTAAGGTTTGAGTAAGCAAGAATTTACTTGTCAGACTATACCTGATTAATTTGTTGTTCGGGCGGTCTTAATGGACACTTTGTTGCAGCAATAATCTATCTTACGAGAAGCTTCGCTAATGTGGTCAACAAATCAAGATTTTCCCATAAGTTTCGTAATTTAATAGGAATTACGGCAGAGAACAGTCCAAATTGATTGCCTAAAAGCAATACTTACGTAACTTCAGACGGTATTTTTAGTTACAAATAAAAACTCCGGTAAACTGTCTTTGGAAGTATCCTCGACAGACCAAAGTTAGGGCATTTTGGTTCTGCACTTGGATAGTGGTGCAAACCTTTTTTCTCAATATACTTTGCTCATGAGTCAAATCTTAATAGAAAACTCAAGCATTTTTCTCTTTTTGCACTAGGTTTAGTCAAATAATCTATGGACAGAAGCGTTTTTCACACCATAGGCCATCATTAGATTGTCCGACAGCTACCCTACTATTAGTTAGATGTTAGGGTCACAATTGAGAGTGTTTTACTCGCAATGGAGATTTTATGATTGCTCTTCTCATTTTAGTTAGAAGTTAATGCCTATTTTCGAGCGGTTTGCGGGAAAACTGAAAATAATAAATATATTTATCAGCATAAAGCTTCTTAATTTACTAGGAGCTATCAATATATTAAACACGCTAGTACCGCACGGCGGAAGTCAAAAGTCAAATGTCAAAAATATTATAGAATAAGCCCTAAAGAGCTTTTCAATGGTCTGCTTATTTCCGCCGTGCTGTACTAGATATTTTTAGGAATTTTGGGAGTTAACTTTTGATCTTTTTGGTTCATTTGTACTAAGGGAAAATCAGGATTTTTCAGATCAATATATTTTATTTGATCGGAATTGAGTTTTGCTGTTAAATGGCGCATTTGGGCAAGTACCTTTATTTGTTCAGGCAACTGGGGGCCTGGAACACCGAGATGCACATTTCCTAATTCTGTTTTCAAAATTAAATTTGCTGGATTTTGGCAATCAATTTCTATAACTTTTACGGGACTTTGGCTGAGGGCTTGATGAAGTTGAGTCCAGTAGAGACAGTATTGTTTGGGTAATCCAATTACTCTGAGATTAGGTAATTTCTTAGTAGGATTCAGTGATGTGTATTTTTCTAAAGGCATCCAGGCCCCGCTTGCATCTAGTAAGCCAATTGTGACTTTTTTGTTACCAGTGCCCTGATCTTGACCACTTGCTGTTTGAGTCACTGCGACAGGGACTCGTTCTTGGATTTCAATGTTTAATCCAGGAGGAAAAAGGCGGCGTCTCACGATCGCTTGGGCAATAGTTGGCTGCTTCTTCAGAGAGTTAGCGATCGCTGTTGGTTCAATCCGCCATAAAGATTGCGGGTAAGATAGCACCAACAGTGATTGAGTTGTTTTATCCGACAGTAATTGATTGCCTGATTTCATCACTACTTGTTTGGAATTTTTTAACATCCACATTGGTTGGACTGTGACCCACAGCAATCCACTCGCCAAACCGATAATGGCAAAGGTTCGCCAAATAGCCTGAATAATTCTCATCTGCCGTTGCCGACGTAATTTCTTACGACGTTGGGCTAGAAGCGTGCGGGAAACTGATATGATGCCAGCCATTTAAACCCCTTTCTGATTGCAGTCCAAATTCCTTGATGCCCTCATATCATTATTAATTTCGGTAAACACTGTTGGCATCTGTTAGCCTCTCTCCTCAAGAGTTTTTTTATTTTTAGTAACACTTTACAGTAACTACACAAAAATCGTGGCGCTAGCCGTTATTTCAATTAAAGTTTCCGGTGTCCATTTTGAACTGAGTGTAGTCTTTTCGACAAGCGATCATCAAAGATTTCTTGCCTAAAGGTTACAAAGTCTTAATTTTAGATATTTATAATTTTGTTCTCTTGACAAATAGAATATGAAGTGATAAACGAATATTCCTGAATCTCTGTATACATTGCTATAATTCATACCAGTCCTGTCTCATCAGCTATACAAACTGGGAACTATACAATGTAGTAGCTTTTTCTTACTGGTTAACCCAGCCATAAAGGTTTGTGCCAAGTCAAACAAAAGTTAGAAATTGTCAAAACCTCAATAGTAGGTGTAAAAAGGACAGATATGCTTAAGGTTATTAGGGTCAATTAAATCTCTACCATACTACTGTCAGTACTCCTATAACAAGTGCTGTTTTTTGCAAGATACTACCAACTTGCGAATAAGTCGTGTGCCTACATCCAGGCTAGAGATTTTTGTATAAAAAATACGAATTAAACTGCATCTACACATACATCTACATACACCCCTACATAAACATGAGAACGACATTAAATTTGTCACGTTTTTATAAAGCGTGTAACCCAAGTTACACGCTTAATATAAGTAATGTGCTAGATCGTCAGTACTATATAGATTTTGCTGATGTCCGTGGTTGCAAGATTGTGGAAGAATTGCAACGGACTATCATTCGGATTTCTCCTGATGAGCCAACCTGCCAGTTATTTACGGGCCACATTGGCTGCGGTAAGTCAACAGAATTGCAGCGCCTGAAGACAGAACTAGAATTGGCGGGATTTCATGTAGTTTACTTTGAGTCCAGTCAAGACTTAGATATGGCAGATATTGATGTCAGCGATATTTTGCTGAGTGTAGCCCGTCAAGTCAGTGCTAGTTTAGAAGCGATTAGCATCAAACTTAAACCTGGTTATTTTACCAATTTGTTTAAAGAAGTAGGCGATTTTTTGCAAAGCCCCATAGAGCTTTCTGGACAAGCAGAGTTGTCCTTAGGTATTGCCAAAATTACCGCCAAAACTAAAGATAGTACCCAGATGCGGAATCAACTAAGGCAATATTTAGAGCCACGTACCAATAGTATTTTGCAAGCGATTAACGAAGAAATTTTAGAAAAAGCTGTTGAACAGCTAAAGCTGCGGGGTCAAAAAGGGCTGGTAGTAATTGTAGATAATTTGGATCGAGTCGATATGCGTCCCCTAGCATCGGGGCGATCGCAACCGGAATATCTGTTCATCGACCGAGGCGAACAGTTACGCCGACTCAAATGCCACCTAGTTTACACCATTCCCCTAACGTTAATTTTCTCCAATGAGTACGAGACACTGAAAAATCGCCTGGGCGGAGGAATTGCGCCAAAAGTACTACCGATGGTGTTAGTGCGCCAAAGAGATGGCAGTGACTACGAACCAGGTATGTCACTAGTCCGCCAGTTAGTCTTAGCAAGAGCTTTTCCAGAAGTTCCTTTGAATGGAAGGCTTTCATTCATTACAGAATTATTCGATCACTCCCAAACCTTGGATCGTCTATGTCGCGTTAGCGGTGGCCACATTCGTAATTTATTGGGTTTACTTTATAGTTGCCTGCAACGACAAGATCCACCTTTTTCTAGGGACTGCTTAGAAGCCGTAATTAAGGACTACCGCGACGATCTGCTATTAGCTATTGATGAATCCCAGTGGGAATTATTGTTTGAAGTAGTGCAGCAGCAGAGAGTTAAAGGTGAGTCTGACTACCAGAGTTTACTGCGAAGTATGTATCTGTTTGAATATCGTGATCCTCTAGGGCGATGGTTCGGCATCAGTCCAGCCTTAGCAGAAACAGAAAAAGTCTTTGCTTGGCAACAAAACAAGTAACAGTGTTGGGTAAGTCATTAGTCATTAGTCCTGTGTCCTCTGCCATTGGATTAATGACCAATGCCCCATCCCCCATGTCCAATACTTCTCTACAAGACGCTACGCGTAGCTTGCTTCGACCTAGGAGTACGCCCAGTACAAGTGCCCAATGCCCTATAAACAATGAATAATCATAAGCAACTACACTTCTACACCAAAGAAAATCAGCATACTTTGCAAAGACTGATTAGAGCAATCACACTCTCCGAAGGTCAATTTGCCCTAATTTTAGTTCGGTGTAACTATAGGCAATTACGTGAGCAAACTTTAGAAAATATTCGCTCCATCAGCAAAGACATCAATATCAGAGAAATTGTTCTCAATCCATTAACTACTTCTTTACACAGCACAATAGTCTCAGAACTATCTCTCGATAATCCTGCCGTCCTTACAGATACCTTGCCATCTGCTGCTATGGTTTTTGGTATCGAGTCAATTATCGACCTTGAGAACTTACTTACAGGCATCAACCAAGCGCGAGATATCTATGCCGCGACTTTTCCATTTCCAGTGGTGTTGTGGCTACAAGATGAAGTCGCATCATTGCTTTCAAGATTAGCGCCTGATTTCAAAAGCTGGGCTGCAACCACTATTAAATTTGAAATGGCAAAATCAGATTTAATTGCTTTGATCCACCAAGAAACAGAATCTCTATTTGCTAAAGTTTTAGAAGCAGGTGCTGAAACATTTTTATCTAATGCTTCCTTAGATTTAGATCCTAAGTCACAACATCGCCACGAAATAGAATCAGCCCGTAATGATTTGCTGCGCCTGCATGGCGTTCAATTAACACCGGGATTAGAAGCTAGTTTAGAATTTGTGTTGGGGCGAGATAAATATGCCAACGATCAAATTAATGGTGCTTTAGTTAATTATCAAAGAAGCCTAGCGTTGTGGCAGCAAGAAACAAACAGAGTAGCAGGGTGGGAGAGTCCTCACCCTAGCCTTCCCTCATCTTTACTCAAGCAAGCAATAGTACTATTCCATCTGGGGCTGTGCTATCACCGCATGGCAGATTTATACCACAATACTAATAGTAGCTATTGCCAACATGCTCTGTTGTGGTTTAAACAATGCCTAGAAATATTGGAAGATGTACAAAGAGAAGACTTAGTTGCTAAATTTATTTTGCCTGCTTGTGAAATGCTGCAACGTTTACAAGCCTGGGATGAATTAAAAGAATTAGCTCAAAAGTCATTAAATCTACATAAAAATTATGGAACTCCCGCACAAGTTGCTCAAAATTATGGCTTTTTAGCAAATGTGGCAGCTTCTGAGTCGAATTGGGTACTAGCTCATGAATTAGCCAATACAGCACTTTCTATTTCCGAAGAAGTAATACAAATTTCTCTGCGAGATGCTTTCCAAAGACGACGACAAGAAAGTTGGTATCTCCTCTTGCTAGCACGTACACAGACGCATCTGGGAGAATGGGAGGAGGCTATCAATAACTTAGAATGGGCGAGGGTAGTTTGTGAGCCACAACATCAACCATCACTTTACTTAGAGATTTTAGAGGAACTGCGATCGCTTTACTTTTTTGAACGCCATGATTATACAGAAGCCTTTAAGCTGAAGCAAGAAAAAATTAAAATAGAACATCAGTATGGCTTTCGTGCTTTCATCGGTGCAGGCCAATTGCAGCCGCAACGCTCTAGAATTAACCCAGCATTGGAACCTCAAAAAATACCATTTATTCCTGAGGGAGTTGCCCAAGAAATATCTGCTTCTGGACGGCAGCAAGATGTTAATCGCTTAATTGAAAGAATTACTCGTGCTGACTACAAACTTACAGTAATTTATGGGCCATCAGGTGTGGGCAAAAGTTCAATTCTCAAAGCTGGTTTAGTCCCAGCACTTATGGGAAAAGCTATCGGTGAACGCATTCCTATACCTGTTGTTTTGTCTGTTTACACTGATTGGATTACAGTCTTAAGCAGTATTGTAAACCAAGCGCTGGCACACACAGGAATATCGGTTAATTTAAATTCTACGCTTACGATGCTACTTGAAAAAATTCGATTAGCGGCTGAGTCTAATTATACAATAATTATTATTTTAGATCAGTTTGAGGAATTTTTCTTTGTTAGTAATGCTCCTGCACAAAGAATAGAATTCTATAAGTTTTTCAGTGAATGTTTAAATATTTCCTTTGTCAAAATTATTCTTTCCTTAAGGGAAGATTATTTACATTACTTGTTAGAATTTGAACGTTTAAGCCAAAAAAATAGTACAGGAGCATATGATTTAGGAATAATTAATAAAAATATTCTTGATAAAGACATTCGCTACTATTTAGGAAAATTCTCTAGCCAGGATGCTAAAGCCATAATTCACAGTTTAACTCAACGTTCACATTATGAACTAAGTGATGAATTAATTAACCGATTAGTCCAGGATTTAACAGGAGAACTAGACGAAGTACATCCAATTGAATTACAAATAGTCGGCGCTCAATTACAAATAGAAAATATTACTACACTTGCACAATATAAGCTTTGCGGCGGCTCGGCAAAATTGGTAGAACGCTGGCTTGAAGAAGTTATCAAAGACTGCGGTCAGGAAAACGAAGAGTTAAGTTGGAAATTATTATTTGAGTTAACTGATGAAAAGGGGACGCGACCGTTAAAAACTAAAGCTGATTTAGCGGCTGCATTAGTTAATAATCATGAGCTAGATAAAATATCAGGCTTTGACATAGTTGAAGAACTGATTTTAGAAATATTGGTGGGTTCGGGGTTGGTGTTGCGAGTCAGAGAAGAGTTAGGCGATCGCTACCAACTAGTTCATGATTATTTAGTTGAACCAGTTCGGCAAAAGAATAATTATGGTATGCTCGCCAAATTAGAAAAAATCAAACTTGAAAAAACTAAAGCTGAAGTCGCCCAACAACTTAGCCAAAAGCAACTCAATTTGGTATTGCAAAGGCGGCTGCGGGAAGCACGGGTAGCAGGCGCAGTGCTGGCAATCATGGGAGGAACAATAGGAGCATTATGGTGGCAAGCCGACTTGCAAAAAAGAGCAGCAGTCCGCCAAACTCTACGAGCTGAACGCAGCGAAACCAACTTAAAAATTAGTGCGATTACTGCTGCTAGCGAAGCTTTATTTGCCTCTAATAAAGAGTTTGATGCATTATTAGAAGGTTTGCGGGCTTGGAGAGGGCTTAAACAGGCAGAGATTGTGCAACCAGATACCCGAATGCGGGTAGTAACAGCCTTGGAACAGGCAGTTTATGGGGTAACAGAGGTTAACCGCCTGGAAGGGCACACTGATATTGCCTGGGGAGTTACTTTCAGCCCGGATGGTCAAACCCTAGCCTCCGCCAGCCTTGATCGGACAGTGAAAATTTGGCGTCCTGACGGTACCTTACTCCAAACCCTCAAAGGTCACACTGATGCTATCACTTGTTTAAGTTTTAGCCCGGATGGTCAAACCCTAGCTTCCGCCAGCCTCGACAAAACAATTCAAATCTGGCACAAAAACTCGGTTACAGGTGAATTTGACCTCAAGCCGTATAAAACCCTTAAAGGGAATGAAGATTGGGTTTATAGCGTTAATTTCAGCCCTGATGGCGAGTTGTTAGCTACTGGCAATAAGGATAAAACCGTAAAAATCTGGCGCAAAGACGGTAGCTTAGTCAAAATACTGAGGGGACATCAAGGGTGGGTTAACTGGGTAAACTTCAGCCCCGATGGTCAATTCATTGCTTCGGCCAGCGACGACAAGACAGTGAAAATCTGGCGACGAGACGGTAGCTTCGTTACAACTTTGCAGGGGCATCAACAGGGTGTGATTGTAGCTATTTTCAGCCCGGACGGTAAATTTTTGGCGTCAACAGGTCGAGACAAGACAGTAAAACTTTGGCGGCGAGAGAGTAACAGTACTACAGACGGTTTTGACTTTCGTCCTTACAAAACTTTACGGCAGCATAACGGTACAGTCTGGAGTTTGAGCTTTAGTTCCGATAGTAAAAAGTTGGCTTCCGCAGGTGAAGACAATACCATAAACCTCTGGAGTATCAGTGGTACTTTACTCAAAACCTTCAAAGGACACAGCGATGATGTTCTTAGCATCGCTTTTAGTCCAAATAACAAATTGCTGGCCTCAGCAAGTTCCGACAAAAGCGTGAAACTATGGAGTTTAGATGCGCCAACATCCTCTATTCTTCAAGGGCATCATAAGCGAGTTTTGAGCGTTGCTTGGAGTTCGGACGGTCAAATGCTAGCTTCTGGTAGCCGCGATCGCACTGTCAAACTCTGGCAAAGATACACCAACAATGGCGAAGTCAAAACCCGACTTTACAAAACTTTAGCAGGGCACACAAGCCAAGTTCCTAGTGTCAGTTTTGACCCCAAAGGTGAAATGCTAGCCTCAGGAAGTTATGACAAAACTGTAAAACTTTGGCGGCTTGACGGTACTTTAATCATGACTCTCTACGGACATACTGATAGTGTAATGAGCGTGAGTTTCAGCCCTGATGGTCAGTTTTTGGCATCAGCTAGCAAAGATAAAACAGTGAAACTCTGGAACCGTGAAGGGAAGTTGCTCAAAACCTTAGTGGGGCATCAGGGTTGGGTAAATAGCGTCAATTTCAGCCCTGATAACCAGGTTCTAGCCTCTGCCAGTGATGACCAAACTGTAAAACTATGGAGTCGAGATGGTACTTTGCTCAAGACCTTTTCACCCCACGATAGTTGGGTGTTAGGTGTCAGCTTTAGCCCCACTGACGAGTTACTGGCTTCTGCTAGCTGGGATAACACCGTAAAACTGTGGCGACGGGATGGTACCTTATTAAAAACCTTATTAAAGGGGTATAGCGATAGCGTTAATGCCGTGACTTTCAGTCCCAATGGTGAATTGCTCGCCGCCGCCAGTTGGGATAGTACAGTGAAACTCTGGAGCCGTGAAGGCAAATTAATTAAAAGTCTCAGTGGGCATAGCAGTGCAGTATTAAGTGTCAGTTTTAGCCCAGATGGTCAAACATTAGCATCAGCTAGTGATGACAACACAATAATTCTGTGGAATTTAAATCTTGATGATCTGCTTGTTCGTGGTTGCAACTGGGTAGGCGATTACCTTAAGCACAACCGCAATCTTGAAAAGCGCGATCGCCTTCTTTGTGATAGCATAACCAGTAAAAGCACTTTTTAATTACGAATTAGCTTGAAGCCTCAATAGGCAACCGCTCTTGGTTTAGCGGTTGATGAGGCGATCAGAGTTGTTAATTCAAAGCTAGAAAATTATTTTGAGTTGATCAGCCGCATGAGCGATCGCTCTCCAAAACTTCATAATTATTTTCTGCGGGAGCCTCTTGTGGCAAATTCGCTAAAAAGGCTTGTAGTCTCATGCGCTCAATATAAGGCCAGCCTCCCTCAGACTCAATATCTTTCAGTAGTGAGTAGAGTTGCCGGCGGTTGACAGGCAAACTCTCTTGAAAAACGCCATCCCGGATCTCTCGGTGTAAATGCTCCAACTGCCTAAGCATTGCCAAAAGAGCCACACTATCGCCTTGACAACCTTGAACTGCATCATACACCACAGTTGCGATCGCTTGCAGTTTACAGGGCAACTCCCCTGATTCAAGATTTTTATTATCGTTCATGCCATCCTTTCCGTATAAATGAGGCCAACTCAAATTTACCGGAGATTTTTAATTTTCCCTAGTTTGTCAGTAGTTACTCTAAACAAAGAGTAAAGGAAATGAAGCTTCTGTAGGCTTCTAGATAGGTTTTTTCTGGAATTCCCATGTCCCCTATCCCCTCACTCACGTAAGTAAGGGATGAATATAACTAGATTTGTATCTTTATCAAACGCAATTGCGATCGCTCGTAAAAGAGCGTAGTAACCTTTACCATAGCCTCCACAACAGCTAGATGTGATCAGGAGGAGACTTTTTTGATTAAGAGTACTTTGATTTTGAGTTAAAAAAAATCGTATGATCTGGCTGATTTCCCTATCAAACAATGGGTTGTATGTAGTAGCGTCACATACATGATACAAAAAGACTTGGGCGACGCTGCTTTTGTCTATGGCAAAAGCAAAGTGCGAAGCAGACACCCCTCTTCGCACTCTTTGAGACAAGTACTTATGCCGCTCTGTGTGGGGCTTACTCATCCACCCGCCCAACTCTAACAAATGCCACCAACAGTAAAACTGCTGGTTTTTGCTCCCCTAATAACACACATCCAAAATGGATGCAGTGTGCTTAGTCTGGGGCTTCTTACACCCCAAGCTCAAGAGAGCGACACGTTTAACTACGTTTAGCAGAGAAAATTTTGAGTGGCGACTTCCAACCTATACGCTTGGACACTTGTTTCAACTCCTGCAATCAGAGCAACGCAGTGTTCGATAAAGGATGGCTTCTCGTCAGAGATCAAAGCTTCGATGCAGTTTTACAACTTAGATATTAATTTTTGAGATTGAGGTTGACCATGAGGTATCGCGCTTTAATTGTTGCATTCTTGGCTTTGTGCCTGGGGCTAATAACTGCTTGTAGTGATGCTCCTGCTACTAGTAGTAGAGATGTACTCACCTACGATCAAATTCGCGGCACTGGCTTGGCTAACAAATGCCCCCAACTAGCAGAAACAAGCCGTGGCTCCATTCCCATTGATTCTAGTCAGTCCTATGCCATCAAAGAACTTTGCTTAGAACCAACTAGCTTCTTTATCAAAGAAGAACCTGCTAATAAACGCCAACAAGCAGAATTTGTTGCCGGCAAATTGTTGACCAGGTACACTTCCACCATTGACCAGGTACAAGGCAACCTAAAAATCAACCCAGATAATAGCTTGACCTTTGTGGAAACAGATGGTCTTGACTTCCAAGCCATCACTGTGCAGCTTCCTGGTGGTGAGCGAGTACCTTTCCTCTTCACCATTAAAGACTTGGTTGCTCAAACCCAACCCAGTTTGAGCAGTATTAACACCTCCACGGACTTTGAAGGCACCTTCAAAGTTCCTTCCTATCGTGGTGCTGCCTTCCTAGATCCTAAAGGTCGTGGTGTCGTTAGTGGCTACGATAATGCCGTGGCTCTTCCCGCTCAAGCAGATGATGAAGAACTTACCCGCACTAACGTTAAGCGTGCTGAAAATCTTAATGGTAAGATTTCTTTGCAAATCGCTAAAGTCGATAGCTCTAGTGGTGAGATTGCTGGTACTTTTGAGAGCGAACAGCCATCTGATACAGATTTAGGTGCTGGTGAACCTAAAGAAGTTAAGATTCGCGGTCTATTTTTTGCACGGGTTGAACCGACTCGTGGCTAAACTCTCTGGAGTTACGTAACTGACTGGCATTCAGAACTACAATTCTGTAAGCATCAGGTTTCATAACAAAAGCTAACTTCTCTGCCCCCATTTTCAGGGCTGTTTCATTCCTATAAAAGCATTACAGACACGAAAAGAGATAAGGGTTCAGGGAAAGACAACAAGGAAATTCTTGCTTCCCTTATTACCAGCTTTTCAAGAGGTTTTGCAAGGATGAAACAGCCCTGCCTTTTTTGGGAGGTAGATAGGTTTTTTAGTAAAAAACTACGGACTTAAAAAAAGGGCAAGATGCCCTTTTTTTATTTGCTTGCGTAAATTTGCTTACTATTTATAAAAATTACTAGTAATTTTTAATTATTGGATGAAGTTAGGTTGAATAAACACGTAATTCTACTGTAAATCAAACTTTTGCTTATCCAATAAAATTACGACTACTGTTGTTTTGTTTATAGAAATTAGCTTCGCCATGAATTAATTAAAATTAAGTACAATCTCGGTTTGATATTTGGTAACTAATTTTATATTTTATTTCTATGTAGTCGTAAAAACAACTACAGAACATACCAAAGAACAATTACAAACTAAATAGCGATTTCGCCCCTTTAAACTTTGTGCGATTGTCAAGTAATTCTATGGAATTTTTTCAAAAAAAACGTTGTTATTTACCATAGAACTTGCTAGAGCAGATAGCACAATATTGTCCTTAATATTGTGCGATCGCCTACGCCATCGCAGCTGAGTTTAAAAGTGAGGAATCGATTGTTGATTTACTCCATAAACACGGTGCTATGCCTACCACAGTCACCACTGAACTAAAACATGAAATTTGGCAGTTGTTGCGAGAATATCAGCAATCTCGGTCAGAAAGGGTTCGCAATAAGCTGGTTAAACTCAATTTTGGACTTGTGAGAAAAGAAGCTCACTACTGGACGAATCAATGTCATGAAACCTACGATGATTTGCTCCAGGTTGGATGTCTGGGTTTAATTAGAGCTATTGAAAAATTTGAAATTTCCAAGGGACACGCCTTTAGTTCCTATGCTCTTCCCTATATTCGGGGTGAAATTCAACACTATCTCCGAGATAAAGGTGTCACCGTGCGAATTCCTCGGAAGTGGTTAGCACTGCAACAGCAAGCAATAGGAGTGTCACGTTCTTGGCGTGAAAAGCATAATCGCCAACCAACAGACTTAGAACTAGCAACAGCACTGGAAATCTCTCCAAACGAATGGCAAGAAATTAAATTAGCATGGGTAAATCGCGCTCCCTTGAGCCTCGATGTGCCAATTCAAGATGGAGAAGAAGGTTCTACCTGTTTGGGAGAATTGGTTCCGGATCTTCACTATCGTAGCTTTCAATTGGCACAAGAAGACCAACTTCGCTTGCAACAAGCATTGGTTCAGCTCGAACAGCGCACCCGCGATGTCTTGGAATGTGTGTTTTTGCAAGATTTGACACAAAAACAAGTTGCAGAACATCTGGGAATCAGTGTAGTAACCGTTTCCCGTAGAGTCAAGAAAGGGCTGGATTCGATGAAACAGCTTATGGGTGTAGCAGAAGATTAATTGCAAATAAACACCAAGCCGCAGTTATGCCCAGGAGGCAGTGCTAAAAATAACCCTTACAATGTAAAAATTTAGGTTATAAAGGGAACATACTTTGCCTTTGATCCAAATTTTAGGCATATTGATTTCCACTTTCCAGTTTTCCAATGGCTTTTGAGAACCGCTCATGGGCAGAAATTCAAAAATTACAATTGCAGCTATTTTAATTTTGGCGATCGCTGGATGTGCTTCTGAAGACACACCACAAGCCATCAATCCTACGCCGATTCCCAAAATAGTAGCAAAGTCGCCAACAGCGGCTCAATCATTTACAAATCCAGTGATACCTGGCAAACAGGTTTCACAAGTTACTCCTGCATCTGCTAACTTGATTCAATCCACTAATGCTACAGAGCGAGCACGATACCTTCAGGTATCAAAAGAGCGGAGTGACCCGTTTACACAAGTTTTCGGGCAGACGGTTCCCGGAATGTCTAAAACATCTGGAAGACCTGTTCCCGTATTACCTAAGCTACCTACTCCATCGGTAGCAGTCCGAAAACTTCCAACGCCCAGCATAGCCTTAAATCAGAAGAAAAATAACATTGCTTCTGTACCAAAAAAAGTCAATCCTACTTTGACTTCAGTCTTGCCTAAAGTTTTACCTCAAGTTGTCCCCAACCCTGCTTTAGTATCTGTATTGCCATCGCCAGCACAACCTGAGTTAGCAAGGGCAGTTCTGGTAACTGGTGTAGTTCTAATTAGTAAGGAACCACAGGCAATTATCAAAGTACCGGATGAGCCGACGAGTCGCTATGTGGAAGCGGGACAGCGATTAGCAAATGGCGTACTGGTTAAACGTATTGAAATGAATCAGGGCTACAACCCCATCGTGATTCTGGAACAATATGGTATTGAAGTTGCCAAAATGGTAGGGGAAGGGGCTGTCAATCCAACGCCGTCAGCTGCATCTGCTAGCGGCAATCCTATTTCAGTGACAACACCCCCCTCAATTCCTTTTGATGTTGGAGCTTCATAAAGATGGGGACTAAGGAAAAAATTGAATTCGCTGGTTTGCCTTTAGCTGTCTATAGAGAGATAGCAGCTCATTTACATCAAGTCGAAGGGGTAGAAGTGGATTTAATTCCCCAGTCATCCCAACAGTTTGATTATAATCAAAGTCAAATTGGTGGCTTGTGTATATCGTGGGTGGCAAACTCTGGTTCAGAAAGTCGGCAACGAGTTAACCAAATTTTGGCTTACTATCAAAATCGCTATATGAATCCTGTTTGATTATTTGATTTGTGAAAATTGAAACCTTAGATTCCCGATTTTTAAAAGAAGTCGGGAATTTTGTTGTTCACAAATGACTAAGTACAGCTATAGTGCTTGACGGCTCTAGTTACGGATATTTTTGCATTTATCACATCTGTTATAGTCTAGACAGTTTAATTAAGGAAGCCCAACTCGATGGCAGCCTTGGAAGATATAGAAATTGCAGTCTTAATTCAGGAAGCTCGGCAGCTACTGCAAGCGTCTCAAGTTGAATTTGCCAGCAAAGTTGGTGTGTCGTTTCAGAGTGTTAATCGATGGGAGAATGGACGAAACAGACCAATTCCCCTAGCACTCAAGCAGGTTGAAAGATTGTTACATGATATGGGAGAACCAGGTGAAAACCTGTTAACCAAATATTTTCGCAATCAGGACTAGCAGCAATGGCACCTGAAAAAGAAGGTATAGCTGTTAATAGTGTTTTTATTGAAGGTGGCGAAATTGGAAGCCTGATGCGATCGCTCGATTGGTCGCAGACTTCCTTAGGTTATGTGGCTGATTGGCCCCAGAGCTTACGGAGTGCCATTAGCATATTGCTGGCTTCTAAAGCTCAGATTTGCCTCTTCTGGGGTTCGGAATTAATTACGATTTATAATGATGCCTATCGCCCTGCTCTTGCCTCAAAACATCCCTGGGCGCTCGGTCGCTCTGCTCATGAAGTGTGGAGTGAAGTCTGGAGTGTTTTAGAACCTTTACTCAAGGGAGTTGTTGCGACAGGAGTTGCATTCTGGGCGAAAGATTATTTATTTTTCCTGAATCGACACGGTTACATTGAGGAAACTTACTTCGATGTCTCCTACGACCCCGTGCGAGACGAGAGCGGGAAAGTTGGCGGAGTCTTTTGTATTGTTAGTGAAACAACAGGACGAGTGCTGGGCGATCGCCGTTTACAAACCCTGAGCTTACTAAGTAGCGAAACAGCTAAAGCAAAAACTGTAGAAGCGGCTTGCCTGTATGCTATTCAAGCCTTAGCAACCAATTCTCATGACATCCCGTTTGCCATGCTGTATCAGGTAGAGGCAGACGACAGCAGTGCAAAGCTGGTTGGAACTACCCCAATCGAGCAAACAGAAGCAACTTCATCGAGAGTGAACTTAACTCAACAGAGCGATGCATGGAAACTCGGACAAGTGTATGAGAAGCGGGAAGCAACGATAGTCGACGATTTGACAGCTCAGTTTGGAACTTTGCCCAAAGGAGCTTGGGACAAGCCTCCGTATGCTGCTTGGGTTGTACCGCTGATCCCACCTGGACAAAAACAAATCCTTGGATTGCTGGTATTGGGCATTAATCCCCACCGGGCTTTTGAACAAGAGTACCAAAAGTTCTTTGATTTGCTGGTAGGCAACATGACGATCGCGATCGCTAATGCCCGTGCTTATGAAGAAGAACGCAAGCGACTGGAGGCATTAGCAGAACTGGATCGTGCCAAAACGACCTTCTTCAACAACATCAGCCACGAATTTCGCACTCCCCTAACGCTGATGCTGTCGCCACTGGAAGAGACGTTAACCAAGTTAAACGGAATTATTCCACCCAAAGCGCAAGCACAATTGGAGATGGTGCAGCGCAATGGCACACGGCTGCTTAAGCTAGTCAATACGCTGTTAGATTTCTCGCGCATTGAAGCCGGACGCACCATAGCTAGCTATGAACCAATCGATTTAGCCACGTATACCGCAGAACTAGCAAGCATTTTCCGGTCTGCCGCTGACTCAGCGGGGCTGCAATTAATTGTGGATTGTCCTCCCCTAGCAGAACCTGTTTACGTAGATCGCGAAATGTGGGAGAAGATTGTGTTAAATCTGCTCTCCAATGCATTGAAGTTTACCTTTGTTGGAGAGATTGCAGTTTCTTTGCGCCCGGTTGGGATGATGGTGTCATTGGTCGTGCGCGATACTGGTACTGGGATTCCGGCAGATGAGGTTCCACGGTTATTTGAGCGGTTTTATCGAGTTAAAGGTGTCAAAGGTCGCACCTTTGAAGGCACGGGCATTGGGCTGTCGCTAGTGCAAGAATTAGTCCAGATGCATAGTGGGACGATTACCGTTGACAGCACCTTCGGTCAAGGCAGTACCTTTACTGTCCAATTGCCAACTGGAACGGCTCACTTACCCTTAGATTGCCTCAATACTAGCCAAAGCAGTGTTTCTACTGCTTCTAAAGCAGTGTCTTATGTTGAGGAAGCTTTAGGGTGGCTCCCGAAAGAAGCTCAAGAGCCGGAAGAATTCTCTCCTCCGTCCCTTTACCCCTTTGCTTCTTCTGCCCGGATTCTGGTGGTGGATGACAACACCGATATGCGGAATTATTTGCGACGGATTCTTAGCGAGTACTACAAAGTGGACGTGGCAATTGAAGGTGAAACCGCTCTAGCTGAGGCATACAACGACCCGCCTGATTTGATCCTCAGCGATATCATGATGCCAGGAATGGATGGCATTGAGTTGCTGCGGCAATTACGGGCTGATTTAAGAACGCGCGAAATTCCCATTCTGCTACTGTCTGCCCGGGCTGGAGAAGCATCGGCAGTCGAAGGGTTGGAGTCTGGGGCAGATGATTACTTGGTAAAGCCATTCAGCAGACGTGAATTACTAGCGCGGGTTGCCGCCAATCTAGAGTTAGGACGAGTGCGCCTTGCTGCAAGTCAGCAACGTTTTCGCTTTCTGGCTGAATCCATTCCTCAAATGGTGTGGACGGCTGATGGAATTGGTCGAGTAGATTATTACAGCCCTCGCTGGCTTGACTACACTGGGTTGACACTAGAGCAAATTCAGCGATTCGGTTGGCAGAACCTCATCCATCCAGAGGAACGAGAACACACAATCTCGGTGTGGACTCAAGCCGTAAAAATGGGCACGAGTTACGAAGTGGAACATCGCTTGAGACGGGCAGATGGAAAATACTGTTGGCATCTTACCCGTGCTTTACCGATGCTCAATAAGAACAGTCAAATTATTCGCTGGTATGGCACTTGCACAGATATCAGTGAGCGAAAACTTGCAGAATCAGCCTTACGCCGATCTGAGGAACGCTATCGAACGCTGTTTGAGTCTATTGACGAAGGATTTTGCTTGATCGAAATGTTGTTTGATGAAAACGACGCGCCGAATGATTATCGCTTTTTAGAAATCAATCCGTCCTTTGAGAAACAAACGGGACTCAAAGACGTACAAGGCAAAAGGATACGCGATCTAGTTCCCAATCATGACAAGCATTGGTTTGAAATTTACGGCAAAGTCGCTATTACGGGCGAACCCATTCGCTTTGAGAATCGCGCTGTTGCCCTACAACGTTGGTTCGACGTTTATGCATTCCGCATTGGGCAGCCGCAGCACCGAAAAGTGGCCGTCCTTTTCAAGGATATCAGCGATGCCTATCAGCAAGCTACGCAACGCCAACTTACTGAAGCAGCCCTACGAGAAAGTGAAGAGTTAAAGCAACGAATTTTGGACAGCAGTCATGATTGCATCAAAGTTTTAACGTTAGATGGGCGGATACTTTACTTGAATCAAGGCGGGCTGCATCTTCTAGAAATTGATGATCCTGCGTCCTTTCTTAACACCGAGTGGATTAGTTTATGGGAAGGCGAAGACCGAGAAAATGCCAAAGCGGCGATCGCCGCCGCCAAAACAGGTAATGTCGGTCAATTTCAGGGCTACTCTCCCACTGTAAAGGGCAAGCCGAAGTGGTGGGATGTAATTGTTACTTGCGTCCGAAATGCGTCAGGAATGATTGCACAACTCTTAGTCGTCTCACGCGATATTACAAAGCAAAAGCAAGTGGAAGCTGAACGCGAACAACTTTTTTTGCGTGAGCAAGCTGCGCGTGAACAAGCTCAGACAGCGAATCGGATTAAAGATGAGTTTCTGGCAGTGCTATCACATGAATTGCGATCGCCCCTCAATCCTATTTTGGGTTGGTCTAAATTGCTTCGCAATGGCACATTAAATGCCGCAAAAACCGCTATTGCTTTGGAAACAATCGAGCGCAATGCCAAACTCCAGGCCCAATTAATTGAAGATTTATTAGATATCTCTCGCATCTTGTCTGGCAAACTCAATTTAGAAATGGCTCCTGTTAACTTGGCATCGACGATTGAAGCGGCGATTGAAACTGTGCGTTTAGCAGCAGAAGTAAAGTCAATTGAAATTCAGAGAGTATTTGAGCCAAATATTGTGCAGGTTTTGGGGGATTCTGCTCGTTTACAGCAAGTGATTTGGAATTTGCTTACTAACGCTGTCAAGTTTAGTTCTGCTGGTGAACGGGTTGAAATTCGCTTAGAGTCCAAAGACTTGCAGGCTCAAATTACTGTTAGCGACACAGGTAAAGGTATTAGTCCTGACTTTCTCCCCTACGTGTTTGAATCCTTTCGTCAGGCGGATGCGACAACAACTAGGAAGTTTGGCGGGCTAGGGTTAGGGCTGGCGATCGTGCGTCATCTAGTTGAATTGCATGGAGGTACTGTTCAAGTAGACAGTCCTGGAGAAGGGCAAGGAGCCATCTTTAATGTCAGGTTTCCCTTGATGAAAGTACAAGGTTCTAGCCATAAAGCAGAAGCTGACTCGTCATTTTTGACTTTTAACACCTCACCTCTAGCAGGGATACGGTTACTAATCGTTGATGATGATGTAGATATCCGTGATTTTTTGAGTTTTGTCCTTGAGCAGGCGGGAGCAGAGGTTAGGATTGCGACATCGGGAATAGAAGCACTGCAAGCGGTAGAGCAATCACCACCAGATATTTTGTTAAGTGACATTGGAATGCCAGAGATGGATGGCTATATGCTGATTCGACAAATTCGAGCCATGCCACCTGAGCAAGGTGGGCAAATTTTGGCTTTAGCTCTCTCGGCTTATGCTGGAGAAGTTAATCGTCAACAAGCTCTAGCCGCCGGATTTCAGCAGCACGTTGCAAAGCCAATAGACCCAGACGCATTAATTGCAGTCATTCTAGATATAATCGCCAAGAGAAATTAAATTTCAAGATAAGTGTGTAAAAGCTTCTGCGGTTTCCCGCAGGGTGGATTAACTTGCGACCATCAAAACTTTGGTGATTTTAAATTTTTAATTGGAGCAAAGTGACTATGACTGCTGCTGTCTTTCTAGAAAACGTCTACAAGTTTTACAACAATGTACCTGTAGTCAATGACCTGTCATTTCAAATTGAAGCGGGGGAGATATTTGCTTTACTTGGCCCGAACGGCGCGGGTAAATCCACCACAATTCGGATGTTGACTACACTAACAAAACCATCCCAAGGACGGATAGAAGTAGGTGGATATGATGTGATGAGTCAATCAATGCTGGCAAAACAGAGTATTGGCGTAGTCTTGCAGCAAACTAGTGTGGACAACGATTTAAGCGTTTGGGAAAATATGGAACTGCATGGGAGGCTACATCACATTAGCAACCCACAGCGACAAAGACTAATTAATCAATGGCTAGAGTATGTTGAGTTGGCAGAAAAACGTAATGATTTGGTAAAAACCTTGTCTGGGGGTATGAAACGACGATTGCAGATTGCCAGAGCTTTATTGCATCAACCACAAATTCTGTTTTTGGATGAACCAACAGTAGGACTAGACCCCCAAACCAGGCGACGCCTCTGGGAAATTATTCGGGATTTGAATAAACAAGGGATGACGATGCTACTGACGACCCACTATATGGATGAGGTCGAATTTTTGTGCGATGCTTTTGGTTCTACCAAGCCAGGACGCATTGGTATTATGGATGGCGGTAGGCTGATTTCTTTGGGAACTTTACAACAGCTCCGTTCTGCTCACGGTGAAGGTTTGGTGATGAAGCAATTGGGTGTGTCTGAAGTGGGGAATGATAGCGCCCGTAGTTGGGAATATTTGTTTTTCCCATCCTTGGAAGCAGCAAATGTCTACTTGAATGAACAGCCCGATAAAACCGGAATGATGGTGCGTCCCTCTAACCTGGAAGATATCTTTGTGGAATTAACGGGACGCCAGTTAGATTAACCTCATCCTCCTAACTGTCGCAGCATGGCTTCTACTCTGTCGACCCCTTGTAAGTCATTGCGCTGCTTGTACAAGTTGCGGGCTTTCTGAAGCAAGCTGTTTGCTTGTTTTGTTTGTCGTCGCTGTTTATACATTGAACCCATCAACTCATAAGTCTGGGCGTTGTTCTTGTCCAAGCTAATTGCTTGGCCGTATGCCCAAGTAGCGGCAGTATAGTCTCCCATACGGGATTGCGTCACTGCCAATCCTAAATAGGCGTTGACGTTGTTACGGTTCAGCTGTATGGCACGACGGTAACCTTCTTTTGCCCCACGGGTGTCGCCCAAATTCGCTTTGATGTAACCCACAGCGTAATAAAAATCACTATTGTTAGGGTTGATGGCGATCGCTCGACGATAAGCTGTTAATGCCGCTTTGTAATTTCCCTGTTGAGCGTATAAGTAGCCAATACCTGAATGGATTTTAGCATTTTTGGCATCTAACCTAGCTGCTTCCTGATAAACTGCGATCGCACCACCATAATCACCCGTATCAACTAATCTCCGTCCTTCTTCTAGTAGTTGCTTTAACTGTGGGTTTTTGGCTTGCGCCACTAATACCTGAGCCTGAGCTACTGAAGGTATAGTGAAGGCAAAACATCCTAAAAACACCACACTCAGCACAAATGATGTTGGCTTGTACACAGTAAATTTCCTGAAATTTTAGAGGGCTTTTTTCTTGTACATTAAAACAAAAATATAGACTTTTGAAAACTGTATTTTTTCGTATTGATTAAGATGTTAATAATTCATCGACTCTCTTTTTTATAATCAGCACTAAATTTCAGAGTTTTTACTGAAGGATCAAGTGTTAAGGTATCAAGCTCAGATGAAGTTACCTATATATAAATCAGTAACTCAGCAAAATGACACTTTTGGAGTCAGTAGTTATACGCATCATTTATAACAATGTAACAGGCGTCTAACTTAATTCTAGAGAGGCTATGCGCCAATTTCAAAAGATTTAAGATTCATTAATGTTTGTTATTTTATCTAAAATTTTGCTGAAGTTATATTCAATTTTTAGCCTTTTATACTACGTTTTAGTAAGCTGCAATCCAGGCATTTATATCCTTTTTTAGCCATTACACAGTAAGTTAAATTTAACAAGTAAAAATTTATTTAAAATCCTAGTTTTTAGTCGGGATGATCCTACCAATAAGTAAGAATTTGCAGTAGTGATGTACGCTAGTTGGCAGCGATCATAGTCTAGAATTATATGAGAAGAAGTTTTTTAAACCTGTATCAACACAAACTATTTTTGGATCTATATTATGATAGTAAATACCAACCTGTATGTCATCTTGGAGGCTAATTTATGATTATAACTACCACTGACGTAATTCAAGGAGCCGTTATTGATTCATATTTAGGAATTGTGACGGCAGAAGTAGTCTATGGCAGCAATTTCTTGCGGGATTTTTTAGCTGGTATTCGAGATATTATCGGTGGACGCACTGGTAGCTATGAGCGTCTATTTGAGCAGGGTCAACGCAAGGCATTAGAAGAATTAGAACAACGAGCACAACGTTTAGGAGCAAATGCTGTGATTGGGATTGAAATTGATACTGGCACAATCAATCTTGACCAGTCAGGAGTTCTTTTATTGATTACTGCCACAGGCACTGCTGTAAAGATGCGTTAATGTTTTATTTGCTATCTCATGACTTTGTTAGATTTTTTTAATCAGGGCTATAAACTTTTATATTAAGTTTAATTTTCCTGACAAATTAAAGTAAGATTATTATAGAAGTTAGTAACTGTATTTTAACTTCAAAATCATATATAAAGTTTTGCAAAAATTATGAGTTCATCAATGAAATACTAAATTATATTAAAATTTGTTCAATTCCTTTCTTTATTTATTATTACTAAAGATAGATTGAATAACTATTTCTCCTGATAGATGTAAAAGTATGTGATTTAGCTATTTAATATTGAGCATAAAGATGAATATACCTGAGATAAACTTTGCTGAAACAGCACTGGAGAACATAAGCTATGTCATACGTAAATCGGACAGGTAATGACGTTATTTCTACTGAACCTGCGGTAGCAGGCCGAGTAGCTGAGTATCATGATCTTGTTCGCTGGGGCCCAATTATTTCTGGTTTGTTGATTGCTTTAGCTACTCAATTAATTTTAAGCGCTATAATTGGTGCTTTTGCGGCAGGCACAGTTGAAGGTTCAGGTGCACCCAGAACAATTGCCCCTAACGCTGCTGGTAATGCTGGGCTTTGGTCAACTATTGCTTTACTAATTTCCCTATTTACTGGTGGTTGGGTTACAGCCCGTGCTTGTGGGCCGATGAACCGCAATACCGCTCTACTTAACGGCGCAATTCTTTGGGCAACCACTTTGGCAGTTAGCTCATGGCTGTTAGCAAGTGGAGTATCTGGTGCTTTTGGTGTTGCTGCTTCTAACGCTGGGGAAGTCATAAACCAGGTACAACAGCAAGGTGGTGTTAATGTACCACAAGCAAACGTAACTGCCCAACAAGCTCGTGAAGCGGCGGCTAATTTACGTTCAGGATTGTGGTGGTTTGTGTTTGGTTCTTTGTTGGGTTTAATAGCCTCAATGATTGGAGCCGTAACTGGCGCTCGTAGTCCTAGAGCTAACAATTACAATTCTTAAAAAATTCTTGGACAAACCAAATGTAATCAATTTCTAAAGCACTTTTCAAAAGGTGCTTTCTGTTTTTTAATTAATAGTGCCTCTCTTCCTCTAATCCAAAGCTATGTTTTTAATACTGTTGTAGCGGGTTTCTAAATATCCTCTTAGTTAAGCTGTGCGCGCCTAAATTGTATAAACGCTCTTTCCAGTCGTTAACAGTTATCAGTGAGATGTTCAAGTTAAATGCGTAATAGTTTAGCTGTATTCAAACAACTATCATAATCCAGAGTTAAATATATTTTTAATGGTTGAGTATAACTTAATAAAAATATGAAAGAAATAGTTACTTTTTTATTTGGCTTAGGTTTTGTATTCAATGCTAGTTTATTTGTCCCCCAAGCTATCAGAATTATCAAAACTAAAAGTGCTAGAAATATTTCTTTAATAACTTTTGTTGGCTTTAATATTATTCAGCTTAACAGTGTTCTTTATGGTTATTATTACAAAGACCTAATCTTGATGTATGGTAATTTAATTAGTTTTATTGGCTGTGGAACAGTAACATTATTGGCAATATATTACAGAAAAGGATAATCATTAACTAGTTAAATTCAAAATACCCCTATAAGATTCCTATTTATTTTATTTTAAAAAAAATAGGGTAAGCTTTGCCCACCCTACATTTATTGAAAATTTTTTCCTACTATATCTTTAAATCACCACTTTAGATATGCAGCTTCAATGCCCTGTTCACGTCGGATTTTGCCATCTTTTTCAAACCAAGCAATTACTTGCTGTGCTGTCAAATCTTCAATAGCAACGCTGTATTCTTGAGCGATATGTTTCAAAACCTTCAGTGATGAAATTGTCAATCTTGTTAAAAACTTTTCTGGGGAAGACAACAAAGCCGCATCTACTTTTGCTGACTCTTCCAGGGTTAAAAATTGTGTTGATGGTTGCTGTGGTGGTACATCCATAAATGAAATGCTATCTCAAATTTAGTTGATTATATAGGTATTGGGTATCGGGCATTAGTTATTAAAAGAAGACTAAGGACTAATGACGAATTTGCACCAAATAGCCACAACGGTGTTCGCCATCAATAATCCAGTGAGTGCGTTCTACGGTACAATCGGGTAAGACGGCTGCAAACATTTCTAATTCGTGACCACAGATGCTGGGGAAAGACTCGGCAACGTTGGAAATGGCGCAGTTATGCTCCATTAAGATAAAGCGATCGCTCTCAAAGCAGTCATTCACATCAACAGCGTGATACTCCGCCATGAAGCCTTCAGCTTTTCTCAACTCTACTAAGTTGGCTACACGTTCTCGCAGTGAACCGTTACCGACGCGATCGCGATATTCTTTGGCTTTGCGCTGCCACTGTTTCTCTAAAATCGATTTAAATTGGTCGTGTCCTACCGTTTCGGCTAAGGTGTCTAGCAACGAAACCGCAAAATTTCCGCTTGCATCACCAAAGCGATCGCTCATTGTTCGATGCAAGCGATCGCGTCCTTGACGACTCAGTTGATAAAGATGCTGCGGACGCCCCATCCCCGTCGCCTGCACTGATGTCGAATACAAAACTAGCTCCTCCGTCTCCAAATCTTTGAGATGGCGACGAATAGCTTGAGGGGTAACGTCTAAAACTTCAGCTAGCTCCAAAGCCGTTGCTTTTTCGTGTTTGTGCAGATATTCTAGGATATCTTGCTTGGTTGAGGACTGGTGGGTAGTCGCCATCTTCATGTGGTGCGAGACGTTCAGCGAACGCCCCAAAAATTAATTTCTTTCAAAATTTGACTTTGACAACATTGTTGTTGTTAATTTAGCGTAAAATGAAGATAGATTAAACAACATAGCTGTTGTTTTACTCTCCACCACTATTCTAGCAGCCGTGTAACCATTCCGTAACGGTAGATGGGAATCGGCTAAAGAAACCCCGTCTCCCATCCCTATAGAGAGATTCAAGTTCCGAACACGAGAGATTATTACTGATGAGTGCCACTGTCAAAACCTTAGTCAACCAACCCTACAAGTACGGCTTTGTCACAGACATTGAGTCCGACACCATACCGCGTGGACTAGACGAGGACGTTATCCGCTTGATCTCCTCTAAGAAGAACGAGCCGCAGTTCATGCTGGACTTTCGCCTCAGAGCTTATCGCCAGTGGCAAAAAATGACGGAACCAACTTGGCCTAATGTCAAGTATCCGCCAATAAATTATCAGGATATCATTTATTACTCAGCGCCAAAACGCAAGAAAGAAAAACTAAACAGCTTGGATGAAGTTGATCCAACCCTTTTAGAAACCTTTGAGAAGTTAGGCATTTCTCTATCTGAACAGAAGCGGCTGGCAAACGTCGCCGTTGATGCAATTTTCGATAGCGTTTCTGTCGCCACTACATTTAAAGAAAAGCTAGCGGAAGATGGCGTTATTTTCTGTTCGTTTTCGGAAGCGTTACAAGAACACCCAGAACTGATCAAAAAATATTTGGGTAGCGTTGTTCCCATCGCTGACAATTATTTTGCCGCCTTGAACGCCGCCGTATTTAGCGATGGTTCTTTTGTATACATTCCTAAAGGCGTGAAATGCCCAATGGAACTGTCTACCTACTTCCGCATCAACTCTGGTGATACGGGACAATTTGAGCGGACTTTGATTGTCGCCGAAGAAGGTAGTTATGTTTCTTACCTCGAAGGTTGCACTGCACCGATGTATGACAGCAACCAGTTACACGCCGCAGTTGTGGAACTTGTCGCCCTCGACAACGCCGAAATTAAATACTCCACTGTGCAAAACTGGTACGCTGGCGATGCCAATGGTAAAGGCGGTATTTACAACTTTGTCACCAAACGCGGTTTGTGTCAGGGCGTAAATTCCAAGATTTCCTGGACTCAAGTAGAAACAGGTTCGGCAATTACTTGGAAATATCCTAGCTGTGTGTTGGTGGGTGATAACTCTGTGGGTGAGTTTTACTCGGTGGCGCTGACAAATCATCAGCAGCAAGCTGATACGGGTAGTAAGATGATTCACGTAGGTAAGAATACCCGCAGTACAATTATTTCTAAAGGAATCTCCGCAGGTAATTCTAGTAATAGCTACCGGGGTTTGGTGAAAGTTAACCCGACGGCTAAAGGGGCGAGAAATTATTCTCAGTGTGACTCAATGCTGATTGGGGATAATGCCCATGCCAACACTTTCCCTTATATTCAGGTGCAAAATAACGGTGCGAAGGTGGAGCATGAGGCTTCTACTTCTAAGATTGGGGAAGATCAGTTATTTTACTTTGCTCAACGGGGTATTTCTTCAGAAGATGCTATTTCGATGATGATTAGCGGCTTCTGTAAGGATGTTTTCAATCAGCTACCGATGGAGTTTGCTGTGGAAGCTGATAAGTTGTTGAGTTTGAAGTTGGAAGGCAGTGTTGGATAAATGGCAGCAAGGATAAACACAGAGACATCCGCGTTCTGTGTTTATCTTTTGGAAGAATGACGAACCGCAAAGGGCGCGAAGAGAGAAGGGAGAGAAGATGATTATTGAAAATAGTGAAGTTGTGCTGTCAGTACGGAATCTGACGGCTAATGTTGATGGGACACCGATTTTGAAAGGTGTGAATCTGGAGGTGCGATCGGGTGAAATTCATGCGATTATGGGGCCGAATGGTTCTGGTAAGAGTACTTTTTCTAAGGTGTTGGCTGGACATCCGGCGTATGAAGTGACTGGTGGTGAGGTGATTTTCCAGGGGCAGAATTTACTGGAGTTGGAGCCGGAGGAACGCGCAAGAAGTGGTGTATTTTTGGCGTTTCAGTATCCGTTAGAAATTCCGGGTGTAAGCAATTTAGATTTCTTGCGGGTGGCGTACAATTCCCGGCGCAAGGCGCAAGGTTTAGAGGAAATAGACGCTTTTGATTTTGACGATTTGATTGAGGAAAAGCTGGATGTGGTAAAGATGAATCCCAGTTTTCTCAGTCGGAGTTTGAATGAAGGGTTTTCTGGTGGTGAGAAGAAGCGGAATGAAATTCTGCAAATGGCGCTGCTGGAACCAAAGTTGGGAATTTTGGATGAGACTGATTCGGGTTTGGATATTGACGCGCTCCGAATTGTGGCGAATGGGGTAAATCAACTGGCAACTCCAGAAAATTCGACAATTTTGATTACTCACTACCAAAGATTACTCGATTATATTGTGCCTGATTTTGTGCATGTGATGGCACAAGGGCAGATTATTACGAGTGGCGGTAAAGAACTAGCGCTGGAATTAGAGTCTCGCGGTTATGACTGGGTGCTAGAAGAATTTGCAGCTGCTGAGGTGGGTGTGTAATGAATATTCAAGTATCTCCTAGTGCAATACCTAATTCAAATGCAGTCAGTTTGACATCGATGTTAGATAGAGACGATTATCTGACTGGGTTGTTAAATCAAGTAACAGCAACTAAAACAGAAGGTTGGTTGCAGGAATTACGCCAAAGTGCTGCTAATTGGGTACGTCACTCGATTATCCCGACTACCCGCGAGGAAGAATGGCGATTTACTGATTTGTCGTCTCTGCGAAAGGTGCAATTTAATGTAAAGACGGGAAATTTTGCGTCTCTAGAATTTGATATTTTGCCAGAGGCGGCTAATAGTCGTTTGGTATTTGTGAATGGCGTTTTTGCACCGGATTTATCCGCAGTTACAAATTTACCATCTGGAATTGTGGTGAGTAATTTGGCTGGCTTACCTGCGGTTGAGCAGGAAGGTGTACGGCAGTATTTAGCTCAAGCTGAGGGAGCGCAGGAGGTTTTTACGGCTCTCAATACGGCTGGGATAACTGATGCAGCTGTGGTGTGGGTGAAGAAGAATGTGGTAGTCGAAACGCCAATTCATTTGGTGTTTATTTCGGTTGCGGGTGAGACGGCGACGATTTCACAGCCGCGTTGTTTGGTGGTGGCGGAAAGTGGTTCGCAAGTGACGTTGGTTGAAGAGTATACGAACCGCAGGGGCGCCGAGGAAAGAGTTTACCTAACTAACGCGGTTACGGAAGTTTGGGTTGGTGACAATGCGGAAGTTAGTCACACTAGGGTTGAGCAAGAAGGTGCAGAGGCTTTTCATATTGGGAAAACTGCGATCGCACAGGCTCGTGATAGTCGATATACTTGTCATGCCATAACTTTAGGTGCGAAGTTGTCACGGCACAATTTGGAAATTTTGCAAACTGGTGAGCAGACACAAACTACTCTCAATGGGTTGACGATAATTTCTGGTAAGCAGTTGTCTGATACTCACAGTGCGATCGCACTCAACTATCCTCACGGTACAAGTGACCAATTGCATAAATGTATTGTAGGCGATCGCGCTCATGCGGTGTTCAATGGTAAAGTTTTTGTACCCAAACTAGCGCAGTTAACAAATGCATCCCAGTTGAATCGCAATTTGCTACTATCATCCAAAGCCAGAGTTGATACCAAACCCCAATTGGAAATTACTGCGGATAATGTAAAGTGCGCCCACGGTGCTACCGTTAGCCAATTAGAAGATGACGAAATATTCTATCTGCAAAGTCGGGGAATTGATGAAAACGATGCTCGGAAGTTGTTAATTAACGCCTTCGCTGCTGAAGTTATCAATAAAATACCAGTTCCCTCTCTACGAGAAATCCTTTTAAACACAGTAAATAATCTCAAGTCCCTGACTAATGAGTAATAACTAATCTACCAATGACTTTTACTCCTACCAAAACCCTTGCTGATAAAGTTCGCGCTGACTTCCCGATATTGCATCAGGAAGTCAATGAGAAACCCTTGGTTTATCTCGATAATGCTGCGACATCGCAAAAGCCTTTGTTCGTATTAAATACCTTGCGGGACTATTACGAACACTATAATGCTAACGTGCATCGAGGTGCCCATTCTCTAAGTGCTAAAGCTACTGATGCTTATGAAGGTGCTAGAGATAAAGTTGCCAAATTCATCAATGCTGCATCCCGTCAGGAAATTGTCTACACTCGCAATGCAAGTGAAGCGATTAACCTAGTAGCCTATAGCTGGGGAATGAATAATTTGCAGCCGGGAGATGAAATTATTCTCTCGGTGATGGAACACCACAGTAATATTGTACCTTGGCAATTGGTGGCACAAAAAACAGGTGCAGTACTGAAATTTGTAGAATTAACTCCAGAAGAAACTTTTGATTTGGAACAGTTTAAAAAACTGATTTCTGAAAAAACAAAGTTAGTGTCGGTGGTGCATATTTCTAATGCTTTGGGTTGCATTAACCCAGTAGAAGAAATTGGTGCGATCGCTCACAGCTATGGTGCTAAATTCTTAGTTGATGCTTGCCAAAGTGTTCCCCACTTCCCTGTTGATGTACAAAAGATAGATTGTGATTGGTTGGTAGCTTCCGGTCATAAAATGTGCGCGCCAACTGGGATAGGATTTCTCTATGGCAAGTTGGAATTATTGGAATCAATGCCACCATTTTTTGGTGGTGGTGAGATGATTGCAGAGGTGTATTTAGACCATTCAACTTATGCAGAATTACCGCATAAATTTGAAGCTGGTACGCCTGCAATTGGAGAAGCGATCGCACTTGGTGCTGCGATAGATTATCTTACTAGTATCGGCATGGATAAAATCCACGCCTACGAAGCAGAATTAACCGCTTATTTGTTCCAACAATTAGAGCAAATTCCCCAAATTAGAATTTACGGCCCCAAACCAAATGCTAAAGGTGAAGGGAGAGCCGCTCTTGCGTCATTTACCGCCGGGGAAGTCCACGCTAACGACTTATCTACATTATTAGATCAAGAAGGCGTTGCCATCCGTTCTGGACACCACTGCACACAACCATTACACCGTTACTTAGGTCTTGCTGCAACCGCACGAGCAAGTCTATCTTTCTACAACACCCGCGAGGAAATTGATATTTTCATCAAAGCACTGAAAGAAACTCTGGACTTTTTTGCAGGTTTCCTTGCTTAAAGTTACAAAATATTCAGATACTAATTGTGCCAATTATCAGCAACACATTTTGCTAATAGTTGGCACAATTTAATTATCTGGATTATTTACAGGAGTCACTAAAGTTTTTGAAGCTCATTGGGCAAGTGATTGAAATTGACTGGAGCGAGTATTATATTAATAACATAGGTAAAATTATCGGAATTTTATCTAACATCCTGACAGAAAAAGTATTGTAATATGCTTGTCAAGTCAACGGTTGGTGAACAAAGAACACTGCTACATAACATTAGCTGGGAAACCTTTGAAGCCTTGCTGAGAGATACAGGTGAGGACAGAGGCTCAAGATTTGCTTATGACTGCGGTGTTTTAGAAATCATGACTCCACTTTTTGAACATGAAAATCCTAAAATTCAGTTTGACCGATTGATATTCGCTTTAGCAGTGGAATTAAAGACTAAAATTAGAAGTGCTGGTTCTACAACATTAAAACGTAAACCAATAACAAAGGGAATAGAACCAGATACTTGTTATTACATTCAAAATGAGCCACTAATTAGAGGTAAACAAGAATTAGATTTAACAACAGACCCAGCGCCGGATTTAGCAGTTGAAATTGATATTACTAGCAGCTCTGTTAATAAGCTTAATATTTATGCGGCTTTAGGTGTAGCAGAATTATGGAGATATGACGGTGAAGTTTTAAAATTTTATCAGTTAGTAGAAAGCCAATATATTGAAATTAAGTTGAGTATCGCTTTTCCTTTAATTTCTGTTAGTGAGATGAATAGATTTATCCAACAAAGTAAAACTATGGATGAAATTGATCTGGTGCAATCCTTCCGCGCTTGGGTGCAGAGTAAGATAGCTTAAAATCATGAATTAATTACGAATTATTTTAATATGCTTGTCAAGTCAACGGTTGGTGAACAAAGAACAGTGCTACATAACATTAGCTGGGAAACCTTTGAAGCCTTGCTGAGAGATACAGGTGAAGATAGAGGTTCTCGGTTTGCTTATGATTGCGGTGTTTTAGAAATCATGACTCCACTTTTTGAACACGAAAACTCCAAAAGTAATTTTGGTAATTTTATTATTGCTTTAGCTGAAGAATTAGGTATTGAAGTGAGAAGCGCTGGTTCAACAACATTGAAGCGGAAAATATCAAAGCGGGGAATAGAACCAGATACTTGCTACTATATCCAGAATGAACTAGCTATTAGAGGTAAGCAAACTTTAGATTTAGAAAATGATCCGCCGCCTGATTTAGCAATTGAGATTGACATTACCAGTAGTTCAGTTAACAAATTGGGGATTTATTCAACGTTGGGTGTAACTGAACTTTGGAGATATGATGGGCAAAACTTAAAATTTTATCAGTTGATAGAGGGGCAATATATCGAGTGTAAGTTTAGTATTGCTTTTCCTATAGTATCAGTGAGTGAGATAAGCAGATTTATTGAGCAGAGTAAAAGTATGGGGGAAATTGCTTTGCTGAAATCCTTTCGTGCTTGGGTTAGGGGGAAGATGGGTTAGTTTAGGTGGCGATCATTATTTAAAATTAATGCCCCTATCTGTTAGACTTATATTTATATAGGACTAATATTTGATTTATGAAAATGCTTGATACAGATCGAAAAGCCTAATTGCTTATTCCCTACTCCCCACTCCGCGCCCACGTAGATAATTTCAAAAATCAAATACGATTCCTATAGCATAAGTAAGTAACTCTTAAAAATAGTTGCGTAAGTATTTCATCACCAGTACACTATATTTGCTCCGTTGAGCTTAACTGGCTCACGGTACTGGTACTGGCTAGCGTATAGAGTTCAGTACTAGAAAAACCTGCTTGTTTATTTAGCATTTCAACCATTTCTATAGCATCATTCAAAAATCTTTCCGCAGTTTGCATATTAACCATTTTTTCCCAATTAAGCTTGGGTAATTGTGTATATGTATGTTCTTCAGATGCTTTTTGAATTTGATTGACATTAATTATTTCACTCTTACCATGAACAAGTTTGTTTCGGAATTTAAAAATCTCTTTAAATGTTTGAAATGGTCTGCGTCCATAGTCTATTTTGAAACATATCATCTCACTCCATTTTTCTAGTTTTTTATTGGGGTTAAGTTTCTCAAAATATTTCCAGTAGCTATTATTTTCTCTAATTCCATAAAATTTAAATCCTGAATGATTCAGATAAGCTTCCAAATAAAAAGCCGATGTTAGCATACTGGTCATATAGTTGTAAAAAGAGCCTTCTTGATTTGCTTTTGCTTGATTCAGAAGAACACGGCTCGCCTGTTTAAGATACATAAACGTATTAACATTTCTTTGGCCTACGACATACTCCTTAGCATTACTATTCATATTGTTCTTCGCTTGACTTAAAGATATGAGTATTTTATCGTAATTTAATTTACATAAAATCTAAGTGAAAGACTGTTGGATCTATAGCCGACAAAGGTAGACTTCAGTCTTATAGCCGCACTCTTCTAGAGTGTTTGATATAATCACAAAATCAACTCAAAGAATCTGGATCTATCCCTAACTTTCGCAATTCTTCTGCTAGCCTTTGAGCGCGTTGTTCAGCAGTGGTAGCGCGTTGTTCAGCAGCGATCGCACGTTCTTCTGGTGTTAAATATCTGACTCCTTGTTTGTCATACCAATACAACCAATCCCGCGTAATTCCCTGATAAGTTCCCCGTTCATGACCAATTGCTAAACCTATCTCTGTTAACCAAACAGGATTTCCTCGCTGCAATACATATTCCCCATTTACTAACCGATAAACTTCTAAAGGCGCTTTTCTACGGCGTTGGGGATTGTAAACAACATAATACAAAATCTCCATCTCAGCATACATTTTCTTTTTGCTGCTGTATTCCCCACGCCTTTTATGAGAAACAACTTCTAATGCCATGATTGGCATAACTCTTTCTTCCCACAACACATAACTCAAGCGCAAGTTCTCATCAAAAACTCGCTCGACTCCTAAGCTTAAAAACCCATCGGGTACAATCGGCGGTAATTCGGGATCGTAATATATCCCCATATCAACCCCAAAAAACCAATCCATCCGGCTTGTCCACAGCCAAGCTAGGATGGCTTTGAGTAAACTGGGGATTAAATCTTGTAGTTCATTGTCCACAGGTGTATAGTCCGAATCGGGCAGATCCTCGGCGGAGGGTAAGCAGTGCAATGGGTTGTAATTTAACATGGTGGCTGCAAACGCAAACTTATAATATTGATGATATCTATCCACCTCTGACTTTTTCTTGCGATAATTCCCAAGGGGGACGCGCTCTCCATTGGCTAGTAAAAGAGGGATAGATGACACTCAAGCGATTAGTTTTAATTTTTATACTGACGCCTATAGCAGTTCTGTTGGCAGTTTCGGCTTTATTCAGTAGTTGGCAAGAACCTCAGTTCCAAAGTCGCCTAGAACTATACCAAACTAATATTGCTCTACAAGCCGAAGCTTGGCAATCAGAAGATAGCAGCGATAACAATCTCAAAGCGGTTCAGGAAGCAATACTTGGTGAGCAACCCCTGGAAAGCGCCACAAAGCAGTATCAAGAGGCGCGTCAATCAGTTGAAGCTAATTTAGATAAAGTTAATAACAAACTTGCACAATTAAGCTCTCAACCTGAAATAACTTCCATACCTCCGAAACCTCTACCGGATGTTCCTCCCACTACTAAAACTTCTAAACAGGGACAGCAACAGTTACAACAGTCCCTCAAGCAATTACAAAAATTACTGGCTGAATTAGACTTGCGCCTGGGAATTTTACAAGCACAGCAAGGACAGACGGATACAGCTCTTAAAACTTGGAGCGAATTACAACAACGCTCAGATATCAATCCAGAATTTGGAGAAACCGCAGCTGTATTAAGTGGATTGTGGAGCAATCCTCCTCGTCTGCTCCAAAATTCTCAAGAACGGATTCAGAAGAATTTAGAAGGTTGGTTTCGCTCTACTGCTTTGGTTCAACTGTACCAACTCCAGCAACGACAAGATGCTTTATCAGCAGTTAAGGCTGCACAACAAGAATCTGCTGCTCAAGCGGTGATCAAATTAGCAGTTATTGGCACTATCCCCACCTTGGCAGCTTTAATTGGTCTAATACTGCTGATTTTCTTAGTTGCTCAACGCTTGTTGAAAGGAAAAACCTCGTTACTCGCTCAGAATGCTGATGTCCTTTGGTCAACACCTTGGGATGGTGAAACGATTTTGCAGGTTTTTATCGTCGGCTTTTTCTTCATGGGGCAAATTTTTGTCCCTTTATTGCTATCGCTACTCCCCATCCCTCGGCCTGTGGGTGATGTGCGACTTCAGGCTTTTTATGTTTTAGTTAGTTACTTTCTAGTAGCATCGGGTGCGCTGTTAGTGCTGTATTTTTCTCTCAAGCGCTTTTTTCCATTACCAGAATTTTGGTTCCGCTTCCGTTTTCAAGATAACTGGTTCTTGTGGGGACTGGGAGGCTATTGCGCGGCTTTACCTATAGTTGTGGTGGTATCTTTGATCAATCAACAGCTATGGCAAGGACAGGGTGGTAGTAATCCCCTGTTGCAATTAGCTCTGGAAAGCCAAGATGGTGTAGCACTTGGTATATTTTTCTCCACAGCAGCGATCGCAGCTCCATTTTTTGAAGAAATTCTGTTTCGCGGCTTTTTGCTACCCTCTCTGACTCGCTACTTACCCGTGTGGGGATCAATTCTTGCAAGTGCTTTGTTGTTTGCGATCGCTCACCTCAGTTTGTCGGAAATTCTTCCCCTCACTGCATTGGGGATCGTCCTAGGGGTCGTTTACACGCGATCGCGCAACCTCCTTGCTCCTATGCTCCTCCACAGCCTTTGGAATAGCGGTACATTATTAAGTCTCTTTGTTTTAGGTAGCAACTAGCACACTAGTACACGGTTGCTAAAAAGGCAAATATTTGATTTTATCTGCATAAGTAAGAACAATTTACTAGTTAGGGAACTCCAAACAATAAATTATTCCGCTTGAGGTTGTTGACTGTTGACTGTGAACTGTCAACGGTCAACAGTTAACAGTCGCAATCGAATATTTTTTTAGTTGTGAGTCCTTTATATCTCGTTATTGGTGGATCGCGTTTCACGCCCGATGGAAGCGATGTCTACAACAGGCTACGCGTACGCAAAAAAATCCGGAAATAATACTGATGGACTTGTAAAAAGTGGTATAGCAGTTTTTGCTGATTCTTTGGGTTTATTCTTCTCAAGATGAATGTTTAACCTAAAAATATGCAAAATTGCTGCACCAGGGTTTGCAATCATCAAATCTAAACTGATGCGGGCCTAAATTGTATAAACACTCTTTACGGTCGTTAGCTGTTGACGGTTGACGGTTATCAGTCATCAATCATCGGTCATCAGGCTTCATGTAAATGTTCAAGTTAAATGCGTAACAGCTGACCAAAGTGCTAGATTTTCTGGCTATGCCACAAAACATTTTAGCGTCCCCTCTGGAATAGAAGTACGCTGATTTTGGTTATTTCTCTTGAGACTTACTCGTACTGAAAAAATTAAAAATTTATTTATTAAGCAAGTAACTGTATTTGCTTTGATTACAATAAAGACTTTATTTTTATACCTCACCTATCAAGGAGCAGCACTTAAATATGTCAAATTTCAACCCCAGTCACCCAACCAAACAACTTCTAGCTGGTTACTGTGGCATTATCCTTGGAGGGTTTGGGGTTCATAAATTTATTCTAGGATACACTCCAGAAGGTTTTATCATGTTGATGATTTCTGTAGTCGGGGGTTCTTTCACCTACGGAATTGCCTTGTTAATTATGCAACTTGTAGGTTTAATTGAAGGCATGATCTACTTGAATAAGCCCCCTGAAGAATTTGTAAATACCTACTTTGTGAGTAAGCAGGGCTGGTTCTAATACTCGACCAACTCAAATCAAATATGATGGGTGAGGGCAGTAGGAGGAGCAGCACTTCTCTACGGCACGCTGCGCGTAGCTTGCTTCCCTAAAGGGGTACGACTACGCTCAGTAACCAGGGAGCAGGGGAGGCAGGGGAAGAAAAGAACTTGAATTTCTTACCATAAACTCAGCAAAGTTCCCTTGCCAAACCACTAACTCTAGGCCAATTTAATTTGATGCTGAGTGCAATTATTACTTTTTTACTCAGTACTCAAAACTGTTTCGGTGCAATAGGGCATATTGCCAATACGTCACGGCGAAAATAGAGCAACCATTAAATCAGTGTCAAACAGTTTTATCACAGTTTTAGTCTCTGATAATTGATAACTGATAACTAGAGTTTATTTCATAATCCTTTTGACTTTTGACTTCCGCCTTGCGGTACTAGACTGATTTATCATTGGCAGCAGTTATACAGCACTTCTACCTTCTATATTTCTTTTTATTGATATGCTCATTCTCAAACCTAAACAGCTAAACTGGGCAATATTCTTTTTGTTGGGTATAGGCTATTTTAGCGTTATGTCTCATTTGGAAATTAACTATTTCTTAAAAAGCCTGATCGCGCTCATGCCAATGCAGGTTGGAGCTATTATTTATGTGACTTATCTCCGGTGGAGCCGTCATTGACCCTTAGCTAGGTACGATAAATTAATAAATTTAATAGGGTTGACATACAGTCGTAGTTCCATATTTAGCCTACGCTCAAATTAGAGACGCTTTTAGTCAGGCGTTGAATTTCTGTAGCGAATCTAAACACTTGCCATGCAACTTGTCCCAAAAACTAAGCTAGCCCCAGAATTTGACCCAATCCTAGAGAAAATTATTCTCGATGTTGGGGGTATGAAGTGCGCGGGGTGTGTAAATGCAGTAGAGCGACAGCTAACCCAACATCCAGGAGTCAAGAGTGCCTGTGTGAACCTGGCCACAGAGGTAGCAGTTGTAGAGTCAGAAACTGGTGTGGTAGATGCAGATGCACTAGCACAGCGATTAACAGCCGTTGGATTCCCGACTCAACCCCGAAAAGCTAGGGGCACAGTAGCAGGCGAGATATCTACTTTCCCAGACCCAGCAGAACGACAACGCCAAGAAATGCGCTCTTCTCTATGGCAATTAGCGATCGCTGCAATGTTGCTATTATTGTCGGGAAGTGGACATTTTGGTAATCTTGGTAGCTCAGTGCTGCCAGTGCTAAATAATATCTGGTTTCACTGTGGATTGGCGACAGTGGCACTATTAATTCCCGGCCGGCCGATTTTAGTAGATGGCTGGCTGGGTTGGCGGCGAAATGCGCCTAACATGAACACGCTGGTGGGATTGGGAACGCTGACTGCATACGTTGCTAGTTTAGTAGCGCTGCTCTTTCCCAAGATGGGTTGGGAGTGCTTCTTTGACGAACCAGTGATGATGCTGGGCTTTATCCTCTTAGGAAGGACATTAGAGCAACAAGCTAGAGGTCGCGCTGCTGCTGCATTTAGGAAACTGCTGGCACTCCAGCCACAGGTAGCACGATTGATTGCCAACCCAGAGAAAGCAGAAGTAGGATCTTCTAGTGTAGAGATTCCTGCTGAACAGGTGCGTGTTGGTGAATGGTTACAAGTACTGCCAGGTGATAAAATTCCTGTCGATGGTGAAGTGGTGGTTGGTAAAACAACGGTGGATGAATCCATGTTGACTGGAGAAGCCGTGCCAGTGATCAAGCAACCAGGCGATATGGTGACAGGAGGGACGATAAACCAATCAGGAGCGATCGCTATTCAGACAACCCGGACTGGAAGTGATACAACTCTAGCTCAAATTGTCGCCTTAGTAGAAGCCGCCCAAACTCGGAAAGCACCAGTACAGAAATTAGCAGATACAGTAGCTGGTTACTTTACCTACGGTGTGCTGACAGCATCCGTATTAACATTTGTCTTTTGGTACTTTTTCGGTACTCACATTTGGGCTGATATCAGCATGTCTGGTGGCATGGAAATGATGGGCCACGCTACACATGAAGCTCCCCACTCCCCTTTATTAATTAGTTTAAAACTAGCGATCGCAGTTATGGTAGTTGCCTGTCCCTGTGCTTTGGGACTTGCCACACCAACAGCCATTCTTGTCGGCACTGCTATGGGCGCAGAACGGGGTCTGTTAATCAAAGGCGGCGACGTTTTGGAAAAAGTACACCAATTAGATACCGTAGTATTTGATAAAACTGGCACTTTGACCACGGGGAATCCCATCGTCACAGATTGCTTGTTAATTGAGGGATCGGGAACTGGGGACTGGGGACTAGGGACTAGGAATTCCCAATCTCTATTACAACTAGCAGCAGCTGTAGAAAGCGGTACTCATCACCCTTTAGCAAAAGCGATTCAGCAAGAAGCACAGCGACAACAGTTATCTATTCCAGATGCTGTGGACTTTCACACAGAACCAGGACTAGGGGTATCTGCTGTGGTAGAGGGCAAAGTTGTACTGTTGGGTAACTGGGAATGGTTAAGTTGGCACGGTATTGCCATTAACGAAACTGCACAACAGGTAGCACAGGATTTGGCAACAGATGGTAAAACAGTCGTTTGCGTAGCTGTTGGGGCAACTTTAGCTGGGTTAATTGCTGTTTCTGATACCCTCAGACCAGATGCCCAATCTACCGTAGACAAGTTACGTCAGATGGGCTTACGGGTAATGTTGCTCAGTGGCGATCGCAAAGAAGCAGCTAGCGCCATAGCCAAACAATTAGGATTAGATAGTGCTGATGTCATAGCAGGTGTCCCCCCAGCTAAAAAAGCAGCTGCAATCCAGTTTCTCCAGTTAGAGGGGACAAGGGGACAAGGAGACAAGGGGACAAAGAAAACTCCCCACTCGGTAGTCGCAATGGTAGGAGATGGCATCAACGATGCTCCAGCTTTATCTCAAGCAGATGTAGGAATTGCTTTACACTCCGGGACAGATGTGGCGATGGAAACTGCTGAAATTGTCCTAATGCGCGATCGCTTAAACGATGTCGTCGAATCTATTCAACTTAGTCGCGCCACCTTCAACAAAATCCGCCAAAATTTATTCTGGGCTTTTGCATATAATACAGTTGGTATTCCTTTAGCAGCAGGTGTTTTGTTCCCTAGCCTGGGTTTTGTCCTTAACCCATCTGGTGCTGCTGCATTAATGGCTTTTAGCTCTGTTAGCGTCGTCACAAACTCAATATTATTACGGCGATTAGCTCATCACTCGTAGAATACTCTGTTGCACGAAAAATTTCCATCTCAAGTTAAATTGGGTCGCTATTCAGGTTTTACCCAGATCGCAAAGCCTCTTGGGGCGCTTACCAAAGCTATCATAACAACTGGAGTAGAACCACCAAGTTCTACTCTTTCAAGGTATTATGCAATTTTAAAGTTTATTTAGATCAGCACCACAGACTTATGGTGCCTTGAACATGGCAAGATACGATACTAAACAAATCTTGATTAATCACAGTTCCACCGATTTGTCAATGGCAGCAGAAACCAATGAAAACCATCTACTGATTATTGAAGACGATCAAGGTCGCAAAGAATTTTCTCTGGATCACCCCGTCTACTCTATTGGTAGAGACCGCGAATGTAATATCCGTTTGATGTCGCAGTTTGTCTCGCGCCGCCATGCCACATTAGTGAGATTGCCACGAGATCATAATAGTCAAAGCTACTATTACCGGATTGTAGATGGCGATGCCAAAGGCAAGCCTAGTTCCAATGGTTTGATGATTAATGGACGTAAGATACCGGCTCACGATCTCAGAAATGAAGACGAGATCGTTTTTGGGCCTCAAGTACGTGCCATTTATTATCTTTTAAGAAATACTCAGCGTTTAGGGCAAACGGATTCGAGTGAGTATGACATTACATTAATAAACCCCGGTATGGCCGAGGATTTAGAGGATGTAGGAGAGTGAATTTATAACTACCAATAACAGCCTGAAAATCCCACGATTTGAAGGCGTAGGAGTGTCAATTCAATCCCTAAAGCTATCCTGCAATACTTTCAATCAAATGCCAATGGCGACTACTTTCAATAGCCTGCTTGATGACTTCAAACATTTGTCGGCAGTAATTATCTAGTTGAAGTGGTAGTTCTTCATTTTTAATCACAATGCTCATCCGGGTTTCTGTTTCAGTAGATTTTGATTTATCAATCAATACTTCTACTGTGATCAATTTAGGAAAAGGAACATTGCCCGGAACCTGACGAGCGATAATATAATCGCCAGTGTAGTATTGAATATCCAACTGACAGTCCTGTAGAAGTTCTACAAGTAACGGCAACAGATGGTCACTAGGAACAGAAACGGTAAATGAACAGGTATAGCGAGCCATAATAGCCCCACGCCTTGCAACACTCTGTCCATCCTATAATACCGAAGCGTCTAAACGAAAAGTGATTAAAGAAGCAAATTTCTTGAATTTTGAGATCAAGCATTACAAGATATCACAGTCACATTTGTTTTATCCACAAGCAAAGTACCGTAAGCTGAAAGTTTGATCAAAAACTTTACAATAAAGGTTTGGCTGAGGTAGAAAATGAAAGTCGCAATTACTGGAGCAACAGGATTTGTCGGTAGTCTTTTGGTACAACGACTCCACGCACAAGGTCATAAAATAGTAGTACTAACTCGGAAAATCGCCTTTGCTAAAAAGGTTTTTCCATCTGAGGCTTTCCCAAATGTAGAAATTGTTGCCTATACACCAAATGCTTCTGGTTCTTGGCAAAGTGTTATCGCAAGTTGTGATGGCGTAGTTAATCTGGCAGGAGAACCCATTGGTGAAGGACGCTGGACACCAGAACGCAAACAAGAAATCCTCAATAGCCGGAAGTTAGGCACACAAAAAATAGTTGAGGCAATAGTCAACGCTAATCCAAAACCAACTGTTTTAATTAACGCTTCGGCTATTGGCTACTACGGCACTAGTGAGACGGCTACCTTTGATGAAACAAGTTTATCTGGTAACGATTTTCTCGCCCAAGTCTGCCAAGCCTGGGAAGCAGAAGCGAGAAAGGTAAAAGATGCTGGTGTACGGTTGGTAATTCTGCGTTTTGGGATTGTTCTAGGTAATGGTGGTGCCTTGGATAAAATGATTCCGCCTTTCAAACTTTTCGCTGGTGGTCCCATTGGCAGTGGTCGACAGTGGTTCTCATGGATTCATGTAGACGATTTAGTTAACCTGATTCTGGAAGCTTTAACTAAACCGGAAATAGAAGGCGTATACAATGCCACTGCCCCTAACCCAGTCCGAATGGCAGATTTAAGCCAAACTTTGGGGCAAGTGATGAATCGCCCTTCTTGGTTGCCTGTTCCTAGTTTTGCGATCGAAGCTCTTTTAGGAGATGGGGCGATGGTAGTTTTAGAAGGTCAGCAAGTCCTTCCCAAACGCACCGTGGAAACAGGCTTTGAGTACAAACATCCTAATTTACAGTCAGCACTAAGACAAATTCTTGCATAGATTAAAAGGGAGCAGGGGGCAGGGGGAGCAGGGGAAATAATAACCAATGCCCCATGCCCAATGCGCCATACCCAATGCCCAATACCTTAACTATTGATTAGAGAGAAATTTTCTAGAAACCCAACTGATAATACCGCTAAGAATAGCACCGCCCATGAGGATGCCAATGGCTGGGTTAAACACGGGTTGCCAAAGTTGATGCCACAAATCCAAGCCCAGGTTTACTCCTACAGAATCACCGATCGCAGCGATCGCTAACCAGACAAAGCCAAACAAAACCAAAAAAACATCTGCGACTAAAATTGTGTTTAGCCAATTTAACAATTTATCTTTCATCTATCCTTTTGTATAATTGCCTAAAATTTTAGGTGAGTGTTAATTAAGTAAGTTAGAAGTGAAGATTGCTTACTAGAATTTAACTCTTCACTCCTAACCGGAGCTTTCCGAGCCTCCGGCTTGACTCTTAACTTCTCACTCCTCCAACAGCCAATTTTTAACTTTTGTCAAACTCTGCCAATCTGGTTTTCTACTTAAGCCATCTTCAATACTAGTTTTTATTTCATCGCGCCATTCTGGATTGACAAAAATTAGTTGCTGTGCTATGTCAATATGTTCTCGTAAACCTTTTTGGCCTGTTTCCAGCATTGCTAAGGCGAGATTGACTCTAGCTTGTGGGTCTTGTGGATTTAACTTGACTGCTTTCTGTGCAGCTTTGTAAGCCAAATTGGCTTTGTTATCGAGTAGATATAACCACGCCAAACAGACCCAAGCAGCACTAGTTTTAGGAGCGCGATCGCACACTTCTTTAAACACAGGGATTAAAGAATCTACTGCTTCTCCTGCTTTATAGCGTTCCAAACCTGTATCAAATAAGGACTCAACTGTATTAGTCATTGGTCATTAGTCATTTTTCATTGGTCATTAGTCATTTGTCTTTTGTTCAATAACAAGGGACAAATGACAAATGACATATTACACCCCAAATGACTTGCCGCAACCGCAAGTTTGGTTAGCATTGGGGTTAGTGAATTGAAAGCCACCGCCAATCATGGCATCGCTGTAATCGAGCATTAAACCGTAGAGATATAATAAACTCTTGCGATCGCTGACAATTTTGAAGCCATCATAGTCAAAAACTTCATCCTGCGGGGTGATCTTGCTAGTGTCTTCAAAGTCCATCATATAAGACATCCCTGAACATCCACCCTGACGGACTCCTACCCGTAAGCAGAAATCTGTGCCTTGCTTGTCCCGGAGGGATTTTACCTGGTGCAATGCGGCTTCGCTCAACAGAATTCCGCGTTGTTGAGACTGAATTGCTTGTGTCATCTGCTTTTTGAACTCCTTAATTAGTATAAGCTTTACCCTATATCGGCTTATTAATGCCTTTGGGTTGCCCTTGATGTTTTTGTATTCATTCTAGCGGCTTAAATGTCGTTAAATACCAAATTGTAAACACTCCGTCAAAAGCAGCCAAACATTTTTATCCTAGAATTGAGAGACTCAGTGTATTTATAGATTCGGTATTTTTGGAGTTCAAGCGTGGCAGCAGTCACCAGAAGCAACTATCTTTCAGGTGCAGCCATAAAAACTTAATCCGAGGCTAGCTATCCCCCAAAGTCTACTTCCAAATTGCTTCTTTTGATTAACTTATTCTATGACAAGTTTTAATCGCTCTACCAGTCGTCGGTTGAAGAAACTAACTCAAATTCCTTCTGTATGGGAGGGCGATCGCCGTCCGTTGTCATCACCAAACCAACACTCAGACTCCGAGGAAAAGGGAGAATGCATTCTTTGGGTAGATTACTCCCAAGGTGTGGTTCGAGGAATGGACGTGGTAGCTTCAGATATCGGCCCAGAAGCAATAGTTCGTACCTTAATGCGAGCAATGGAACATCCCCACAGTCCGGCAAGACCTGCCAGACCCCAAAGAATTGTGGTCAAAGACCGCGAGATCCAATTTTATTTGCGGGGGGTGCTGCAAGATTTAGATATTGCCATTGACTACGCACCAGAATTGCCTTTAATTGACGAACTGTTTCGCGGGTTCGCTGACATCCTCGATAGTCAAACCCCCGACTTACCCCCACAGTATGCACAAATCTTACGAGAGAAAGCATTTGCAATTTGGGAAGCAGCACCTTGGGAATTTTTAGAAGAACAGCAAATTTTGTCAATCGAGATAAATAAATGGGATGTTGGCACACTCTACGCCTCAGTTATGGGAATGCTGGGAATGGAGTATGGGATTTTGTTTTATCGCTCAGAAGAGTCTTTAAAACAGTTTCGCGCCACCGTTTTAAGAGATGAAGAATCAACGGAGCATCTAGAAGAAGCGTTCCTCAAACAAGATTGCCTATTTCTCACCTTTGAGAGTGCTGACGAAACCGATGAAGATGAGGATGAAGAAAATGATTTGGCAGATATGCCATTATCAGAAATTGACCCAACTTTTGGTAATATCCACCCCCTAGAAGGACTACGGTCTGTTTTGTATGACGAAGAAGCACTGGTAATCTTAGTTGCGATCGAAAGCCTGAGTCGCTTTATTCGCGATCACCGTCGCCAGCTTCATGAGGACATTTTCCCTAGCCTCAGCCGTCGCTATCGCATTTCTCTGCCGCAGTCGGAAGAATCAACTAAATCTGTGGCTGTGACAGTCTCTACCATGCCGCAATTAGCAGCAGAATTAGAGGGAATGGCAGGCTTTGATGTCGATGATGAGGAGATTGAAGACTTTGGCTCACCAAATTTTCAATCATTGCAAGATGACTTGATACCAGAAGATTCCTTCCTCAGCTTAGGTGTGGTGTCCTGGGAAATGTTGGAGTATCTCCGTAAGGGGACTAGCTACCACAAGGCTGGTGAAATCAAAGAAGTGGGTGACGGTTTACCGGTGATTTTAATTCAAACTTCCCGACCCAAAGCTAAGGCTGTAATTGAAAGAATTGAAGCAATAGGCGGACTGAGAGCTATTTGCTTTAATCCAGGTGCCGACCCTTTCGATGGCGATCGCTACGACCTAGGTTTATTACAAACTCAAAATGGCGAATTGTTCCTATTCGGTGAATTTCTAGATGAAGATCCTATTCATGTAGAAGCCCGGAAAAAATGGAATCAACGGTGTAAAAATACTAAGGGCTACTGTGGTTTAATCATTGCCAAAGGATTAACCGGAGCCTCCCGTGGCAATCCTCAGTTACGAGATATGATGGCTTTGTTTGAAGCGCGATCGCTTTCACCTAAAGATTTAGGTCTTGGCACTCTTCAACTAATGCCCCAACTCAAATTTGAATAGTTGCAAAAATTCTCGCAATTTTCAATCTCTAATTGTGGCTATAGGAATCTGGTTTAATTATTTTGAGATTACGAGAAAGAAGCTGATGATTTAGTAGCTTTTACTAAATCTCAACTTCATTAGGAATTATTATCTTTGTCTCCCTTTTCTTTTTGCTTCCTCTAACTTGCTGAATCAGTATATTTGCAGAAAACATTAATCCCAATTTTTAAAATATATAACACGACAATTGTTGCGATGTCTACGACGGGCTACGCCTACGCACCATCAATCGGTATGCCATTTACTGCTGCAACTGCCACCAGTGAGCCAATAATGCTATTGAGCAGAGAAGCACTACCAGGGTTTTTGGTGTATTCTTTGATTTTGCCCTGTAAACCATCATCACCACAGATTTCCGCGCGGATTTCATTGAGAGTGAGTTGTAAAAGAGATTTTTTGCCCTTACCATAATCTGTTTTGCCGACTTTTTCTTGCCAAAGTGCATCAAAACTCGCTTCTAGATTACCATTATGTTGTTGCAGGGTAGTAAGTGCTTGTTGCGCTGGGGTGTCGTTTGGCAAAAGTTGCTGAAGTTCTTGGATTTCGACAGTGGTTAATTGGGCATTCATATATATTTAATTTAATTATTTATTGAGTATTTGTTAGTTCCTGAATCAACTCTTCAGGTGTGATAATTCTGGGAGTAGCAACTGGAAAATCTCTAGGATTGCGAGTAATAATAGCATCTAAGTGATTGAGTACCGCAGCGCTGTATTGAATAGCGTCTTCAAAATCTCTAAAGTTAAGATTTAGTGCCATGTTAATTGCGGTACTGTCTACGCTGGCGACACGGCAGAAGTTGACCAACTGCCTTAAATAAATAAGTGTCCACTCTCGACCTCTTGCTCTACGGATGATGTAATACAAATCACTAAAAGTTGAGGCGGAAATATAACCTTCTACCTGTCCTTGCTCAACTAGCACCAACACTTGTTCGCTTGCCTCTAGAAAAGGTTCACGCTCAAGGGCATCATCTACAATGATGTTGGTGTCTAACAAGATTTTCACAGATTATGTTTCTCTTTTAAAGCTTCCCATCTGGCTCGGTCTGGGTCAAAGTCTGGTGGTGTCGGTGGGGCATTTTCAAATAAACCTTCAAATGCTTTGACTTTAGACTTTCTTCTCGGCTTTTCTGGCTGTGACTCAGTAGGAGTTTCTGTAGAATTTTCCAAGGATGAAACTGGCTGCAAAATAATCACTTCCACCTTTCCAGGAGCAATATTTAGAGGTTCGTCAATAATTAAATGACCTGATTCGTCAATTGTGGCGTTTAGCTTGTAGGCTTGCATACTTTTGCTCCTTTTTGTTTCTAGGATAGAATACTGCGTAAATTAAGTCCTAGTTGGGTTTCGTCCCTCAACCCAACCTACATTCTATTTACCAGAATCGATATCTCCTAGAAAATTACCTAGAGATAATTTATTAGTTCTTGAATCAACGATCGCAGTTATAAGTGAAGGTCTTGTCCGCAACCAATTTTGCGCCATAGCTACTGCCAACACTAGTTAATGTGATGCTACCTTATCCTAGTAATTCACGCAGAGGTTAGCTAATTACGTAAATGAAATCAGCAAATTCTATTGGCTAGGGTTTTAATTCAGTACAGATACAGCGATAATTTACTCAAATCATCACCGAGTTGTTTCATGCAGCCAGTTATTGAAAGCATTGTATTACGTCAAATGGCTTCGGGCGATCGCCTCTACTTACAACTATACAAATTCATCGGCGCTCAACCTGGTAAAAAGGTTTACATTCAATCTAATTTGCATGGCGCAGAGATTGCTGGGAATGCCGTTATTCACCAGCTAATTGAGTTTTTATTAACAATAGATGATACAGATTTAACTGGAGAAATTTGGTTAGTTCCCGTTTGTAATCCAATGGGGACGAATGAACGCGCTCATCATTTCTCCCCTGGACGATATTGCATTTACGAAGCCAAAGACTGGAATCGCATATTTTGGGACTACGAGAAAGAAGCTGATGATTTAGTAGCTTTTACTAAATCTCAACTTCATAGTGATCTAAAGGTCATTCGACAAAATTATCTAACTATAATTAAGCAACAATTCGCAAAAACTTTAGAAAAACTTAATTCTTCTAATGGTGTTCCTTACACTGAGCTTTTTGCCTACAAGCTACAAAATCTCAGTTTAGATGCAGACTACTTAATTGATTTACATAGTTCTACCAATCAAGCTTTAGACTACGTTTATTACTTCCAAAATCGAGAAGACAGTGCAAAATACTTCCTACTTGGTTTTGGAATATTACTTGATAAATATGATGGTGATGCTTTTGATGAAGCTTTTATGAAACCTTGGTTAGCACTGGAAGCTTGTTTTAAAGAGTTGGGTAGAGATATCAAATTTGATGTGGAAGCTTGGACACTAGAACTAGGAGCAGGAATGCAAATGAACCCTGATTCAGTCGCTAAAGGTGTACGGGGTGTAAAAAATTATTTAGCCCAAAAAAGTGTACTGCAAATGCCTGATTTATCGGATGACACAACAACCTACGAAATGACTTTTGCATCTAGCAGCAACCGGAAAAAATATTATGCGATCGCAGGTGGTATGATTCAATCCAGAATGGAATTAGGTAGCACAGTCAAAACTGGAGACAAGCTGTATCAAATTCTCAGTTTTAATAAAGAAGGTCAGCTACCTAGTGTAATTGATGTCTGCGCTCAACATGATGGCTTAGTTTATGATGTCGCAACCAATCAAGCTGTGAATGAAGGCGAGTTTGTTTTAGGAATTGTTAGTTAGGGGATAACAAATATATCAAGTAATTTTGAACAATATCTTTATTAATAATCTCGCACTGCGTTTCTATTCCGTCTCGGAATGAATTCCGAGTTTCATAGCTGAAGTCTTGAACTTAAGTTCTGGGCGGGATATCAGTGAGTGTGACAGTTTCACTTCGTTTAGAGTTGTAGAGAGGGGCGATCGCTTTATTAAAGAAAATCAATTTAACTTCAACTACTTTGCTGCTGTTCTAACCAAGTTACTAAATCATCCATCTCAGACATTCTTAAGAGCGATCGACATAAAGCCTCTAATTGTTCAATTTTCAAACCTTGAACTTTTTGATAAATTGATTCATCAATCTCACCAAAACGTTCTTCTAGCAGAGACATACATAAAGAAAAAGCTTCTTGTTGTTTTCCTTTTTGCAAAATATCTTGATAAATCACTGATTCTTGCATAATATCCTCACTTAACAATTGACGAATCAAAGTTTTGTCAAATCGCAAACCAGCTAAAATTTCTGTATACCCGGCAATATTTTGTTTTGTCTCCCTATCTGAAATTGTAGCCACTTTTTCAGCAACCTGGGACAATAAACTTTGTGGGGAATCAGTACGACTCAGAGTAGCCAGAGGTAATAAATTTGCATTATTTAAGAATACACTCGAATCTTGCTCCCACATCCGTATTACTTGATAGCGGTGTACTGTCGTATCATCCACATATTCTTGGGTAAAAGCAATTTCATCGTTTGTTTCTTGCAAAAAGATGACTACCTGTACAACTGGACACTTATACTGACGCTTTAATCTCACGGAGTAATCTAGCATTCGGAAGGTAATTGCCGGGCTAGACTGTGTTAAAGTCTGAAACTCAATATGCAGAATCCTGTTTTTAGTTTGAATAAAAGTCACAGAATCTGCACGAATTGGTTCTAAGCTTAATTCAGTTTTTAGCACCTTTATATTTGCCGATTCCTCAGCAATTAACCACCGAACAAAATCTGCTGGATATTTTTCTGCCAGCAGCTTACAAACATTATCAAAACTCACAATACTAACAGACCTAATATTATGATTATATTACAGCTATTTTCAGGTAAATAGATCACACGTTAGGGGTGGTTCAAATATATGAAATAGTATTTTTAATTTCCAACACCTATACAATAAATATCAAACTCTACTAAACTTTGTACTTTGATAGGCACAGCTATGCTGTGCCTGTACCATATATGTTTAGTCTCCTAAATAAATACTCATACCACGAGCGGTTTTAACTAAAGTGCCATTAGGATCGACGGCGCTATATTGAGCGATCGCTTCTGTAATTGGTACACTTAATACTTGGCGATTTTGCCAAGTCACCATGCGATCGTATTTATTCTCTGCAATTAGATTAACTGCCGCAACACCAAAAGCTGTTGCAACTAATCTATCTAGTGGTGAAGCAGTTCCACCGCGTTGAATGTGTCCTAAAACAGTAACTCGTGTTTCTACGCCAATGTGTTCAATAATTTTATCTGCTAAATATTCCCCAATTCCACCGTATCGAGATTGACCTAAGCGATTTGTAATCGTCACATTTTCCCCATCGTGGGTACGAACCGCTTCAGAAACAATTATCAAACAATAGTTTTTGCCTTTCTCTTGGCGTTCTTTAATTTTGTGACAAATATGCTCAACTGTGTAAGGAATTTCGGGAATTAAAATTACATTTGCTCCCCCCGCAATTCCCGCAGCTATAGCTATGTGTCCAGCATCACGCCCCATGACTTCCAAAATCATGACTCGGCTATGACTTGCAGCAGTAAAATGCAACCTATCTAATGCTTCTGTGGCAATGTTGACTGCTGTATCAAAACCAATGGCGTGTTCAGTAACGCCAATATCGTTATCAATCGTTTTGGGAATACCTACTAGATTAATGCCACCTTGTTGGGCGAGGCGGCGGAGAATTGCCAAGCTACCATCACCGCCAATACCAATCAAAGCGTCTAAGCCTAGCTCATGATAACCTGCAATGATGTCTTCGGAGCGATCGCATAAACTACCATCCGCCATTGGAAAAGCAAAAGGATCACCTTTATTGGTTGTTCCCAACATTGTGCCACCCGCAGTTAACAGCGAGTCAACTTGATCAACTTCCAGCTTGGTAAATTGTGGGGGACGCGCCATTAATCCTAGAGTCGCTTGACGAATTCCCAAAACCTCCCAGCCGTAAGTATCCACAGCACAATTTACTACAGCCCTAATCACAGCATTTAAGCCAGAACAATCACCTCCACTGGTAAGAATTCCAATGCGTTTGGGTTCTTCCATATTTTTTATTGACATTTTGATCCAAATATATTGAGTAGTCGATGAAACTTAAGACATTAGCAGCAGATTAAACCTAAGCAAATGCGCTTCTTTTAAATGCCAAAGTAATTTTATGTTTGTTTTGTATCTAAAAACAAAACAAAGTTATCTTGGCTGTAAAATATAGGTATAGAGCCAGTAGTAGATTAAACCTCGGCAAAAGCAATCCCTAAAAATGCCAGGGGAATTATATGCTTGTTTTGTGTCTAAGAAAAAACCAAGTTATCCTAACTGTAAAATACGAGGGTGGAGCCAAAGGTGACTAGTATTGATAATTACAACTTCTCTTTTTCAGGAGAAGTCGCAATCCCACAAGCTCCTCCTGAATTCAAATCAGGTTTTATCGGCATTGTTGGTCGTCCTAATGTCGGTAAATCTACTTTAATGAATCAATTAGTAGGACAAAAAATTGCCATAACTTCCCCTGTAGCGCAAACAACACGTAACCGTTTACGCGGCATTTTAACTACACCAGAAGCGCAATTAATTTTTGTAGATACGCCAGGAATTCATAAACCCCATCATCAATTGGGGGAAGTTTTGGTGCAAAATGCCAAAATTGCCATTGAATCGGTAGATGTAATACTGTTTGTGGTAGATGGAGGAGTAGCTTGTGGAGCAGGCGATCGCTATATTGCTGAATTGCTCAGTCGCAGCAAAACACCAGTGATTTTGGGCGTGAACAAAATCGACCAACAACCGTCTGATTCTCAGTTTCTAGATGACAGTTACGCTCAGATGGCCCAGTCCCATGAATGGGAAATCGTGAAGTTTTCTGCCAAGACAAGTGCAGGATTACCGCAACTTCAAGAATTATTAATTGAACATTTAGAAATTGGGCCATTATACTACCCGCCAGATTTGGTAACTGACCAACCAGAACGCTTTATTATGGGTGAATTAATCCGAGAACAAATTTTATTATTGACTCGTGAAGAAGTACCCCATTCAGTAGCGATCGCAATTGACCTAGTAGAAGAAACTCCCAGCATTACCCGGATACTTGCTACCATCAACGTTGAGCGCGATTCTCAAAAAGGCATACTCATTGGCAAAAGTGGAGCGATGCTCAAAGCAATTGGTAGCGAAGCCCGCGAACAAATCCAAAAGTTAATCTCTGGTAAAGTTTACCTAGAATTGTTTGTGAAAGTTCAGCCAAAATGGCGACAGTCGCGGATAAGTTTAGCAGAGTTAGGCTATCGCGTGGAAGAATAAAATAAATTTGTCATTAGTCATTGGTAACTTGGAATGAGCGTTTGCGTAACGTTTCGTAGAGAAGTATTTCCATTGTTTATTGCTAGAAGAAAAAAGCAAATAACAAATGACAAATGACAAATGACAAATGACAAATGACAAATGACTTTTAATAAATAAAAATGTCTTTAGATACTCGTTATCCCTTAAATTTACCCGCCAATGCTCCGCCGTTGCGCGTGTTAATTGTCGAAGATGATCCGATGATGCAACTCGGATTAGAGCAATCGTTAATGGCTCATCCTCAGTTAGAGATTGTTGGGCAAGCAGAAGATGGCTATTTGGGAGTTCAAGCCGCACTGCAACTGAAACCTGATTTAGTGGTTATGGATATTGGGTTGCCGCGATTGGATGGCATTGCAGCGACACAGCAAATTAAAGCGGCGCTGCCAGCAACTCATGTGGTAATGCTGACATCTCATCAAACGGAGACAGAAATTATTGCAGCACTCTCTAGCGGTGCAGATGCATATTGCATCAAAGGTGCAAGTGTGGAACGATTGTTAAGTGCGATCGCAGCCGCAGTTGATGGTGCAGCCTATCTCGATCCCCAAATTGCGCGGCGAGTAATTGATAATCTCAAACCGCCCTCACCCACCACCAACAACGCCAACTTATCTGGGCGCGAGTTAGAAGTGTTGAAACTGATGGTAGACGGCTTGAGTAACCCAGAAATTGCCGAAAAACTTTATCTCAGTCCCAACACCATCAAAACTCACGTCCGAGGGATTATGAATAAATTAGCAGTGGACGATCGCGTGCAAGCAGCAGTTGTGGCACTGCGTTCTGGGTTGGTTTAGAAAACAAATGCCGCAAAATACAGAAACAAACCTCAACAAAAGTAACATTACTGGTGTATCCAAACTTAATAATGAATTTCCCACTTTCTGCCCTCAAAGCCGCGAAGAATGGCGGAAATGGTTAGAAGAAAACCATCGCACCTATCTTGGTGTATGGCTCATTTACTACAAAGTAAAAAGTGGTAAACCAAGTGTTCGATATAGCGAAGCGGTACAAGAAGCCTTATGCTTTGGTTGGATTGATAGTAAAGTCAAATCCTTAGACGAAGAACGTTATATGCAAATATTTACGCCTCGAAAACCGAAAAGCGTATGGTCAAAATTAAATAAACGATATATTGAAGAACTTATAGAACAAGGTTTGATGACTACAGCTGGTCTAGAGAAAATTGCAACTGCAAAACAAGATGGCTCATGGAACTCCTTAGATGCGATCGAAGCATTGATTATTCCCTCAGATTTAAAACAGGCATTAGAAGCAAACACAACTGCTAAAGAGTATTTTGAAGCATTTAATAACTCATCCAAGAGGAATATTCTTTTTTGGATTGAGAGTGCAAAACGTCCAGAGACAAGGTTGAAGAGAATTGAACAAACCGTTAACTCAGCGGCAGTCAACAAAAACCCATTGATACGATAACAAAGTCTATGTGATTCTTTGAGAACGTATCTTTTGACGCGTAGGCGTAGCCCGTCGTAGACATCGCTCTTTGAAGTAAACAATATGAGTAAAGATTTCAATCCAATTTATAATAAGTAAAGGCGTACTTATGTACGCCTCTATAATAGATTTATTTGTTGTCAGGATGTTTGAAAAATAGTCTAATTCAATGCATTTTGGTTAAAAGAGTTTGAGAGTTCATTAGGGTCTAGATTAGCAGGAAATAACAAAATTTCCTTACCTTCTAAGTTTGCCTTCTGGTGAAGCAAAATTGCTTTTCCCAAAGAACAATATTTAATTGGAACCCATCTGTCGCTATAAAAGTAGACAGTTACTCGGCTCATTGCATACTCTTTCAACGGCAGTGGAAGAGACCAGGACGAGTCCATAGTTTGAACCTTACCTGTTGAGTCCATGCTTTGAACCTCAGTTATTAAGTATATATACTTTCACTCATCAGAATTGTTTAAAGTAACTATCATAAGTAATAACAATCTGCCTTAAACTGAATCTTTAGGTGAAAATTAAAATAATTAAAACTAAGCTAAGAGGATGTTTTAAAAGCCATTTTGTCAGTATAAAAAGGCTTACGAGTTCAAAGGATCGTTCACGAGTATCAAAAACTCATTAGCAAAATTTTGATCATCATTGGGATTTACTCATCAGTCGGAATTATTAAATTTTGCATAGTGCTATAGGACTAGTATTTGATTTTTGAAAAAACTCCGTACAACTCGAAAAGGCTGATTCCCTATTCCCTGCCTATCGCGCTTGCGCTGCGCTTCTCTTTGCAAAGACGCTTCTCTTTCAGAGACGCAAACGCGAACGCGCACCAATAGCTATGCCATGCTGCACGAATAGAAATCAAAGCAGATTTTTTACTAATGTTGATGCACTCGCTCTAGCAACCATAACGAAGCGATAGTACCCACGAAGTGAGCAGCAATCCCGTTGATGTTTGCCACAGCCACAAAAACATCAAGCGCGCGAATAATTTTGTAGGGATCAGTTATTGCCACTCCTGGAGGTTGGGATATAGATTTTGCCACTAGCACTAACACAGTTGATCCAGCACCCAAGAGAGTTAATAATATTCCCACCAAACCTGCAATTATTCCCAATCGGATGATTTTAGTTGTATCTGCTTTACTCAGATGCAGCGCTGGATTAGGATTTTCTAGACTTCTGCCTATGCGAGTGTAACGAAAATCCCAATACACAGAGAACAACAACACTACAACACCGCACGCAGCCCAAAACACAGCTACCCCAAGACCGGCATTCGGTTGTTCCACAAAGCCACGACCAGTAGCGGCAAATAACAAAGCTAAGACAGAAACCACTGCAAGTCCCAATTGTATCCAGAAAGCAATCCAGCCTGTAAGCCGAATAGTATTACCAATTCCTCGAGTTTCTGGTGCTTGCGATCGCGCTTCTGATTTAGTTTGCATATAATAAATTACTATTAAATCTAATTACCTTATCCCTCTATTATTAAGAATATTTCGACGCTTTGCCCCATACACCCACCCCCAGACATAATTTCCTGGGGAGTGGGGAGAAATCAATTAAAAATTAAAAATTAAAGAACTTCTGCCTCCTTTTCCCAATGCCGATAATTTAAAATCCTGCCGAACGATGTGAAAGTTTCAAACTCAGGGGTGATGAGTAATTAGCAACTAAATTGACAAAATCGCACTATAAAGAATGATATTAAGCGATAGATAGCGCTTGTAAAGGACTAACGGGCATGATTAAATCTTGGATGGTAATTGGGGGCGTGGCTTTCTTGGTTGCTTTAGCCGCTAACGTGATTACGCCTAGCGATCGCCAATGGTTCAAGCGCTTACAACGGCCGAGATGGCTAACTTTTGAGGGTGCGATTCCAATTATCTGGACTGTAATATTTATTTGCGGTGCTTGGTCAGCTTATATTGTCTGGGAAAAAGATCCAGGAAGCACCCCAACCTGGTTAATCATGGGTTTATACTTGCTTTTAGAAATTGTAACCATTGCCTATACACCTGTAATGTTTAGGCTTCGCAGCCTGAAAGTCGGTACAATTCTTGGTGGTACAGGTTTTATCATTAGTCTTTTATTGATACTTGCAGTCTTAAGTATTTCTGGCTGGGCAGCACTATTACTAGTTCCTTATTTGCTGTGGAGTCCAATTGGTACTTATACCACTTGGAAGATGATCAGTCTCAATCCTCAAGATGCTTAAGATTCGCACCAGGGAATGATTAAACATATAGCCTAAATTGTCAAACTTGCAGTGTATGACTTGACAAAATACACAAGCGAGAGTGCATTATGATTCCATCTTGGATAATAATTGGGGCTGTAACTTTTTTCGTCGCCCTTGGTAGTTTTTTCATCACGCCACGTGATGTTAAATGGTTTGCAAACTTAAGTCGCCCGCGTTGGCTAGTTTTTGAGCCGTTGATTCCAATTATCTGGACTGTGATTTTTGTTTGCGGTGCAGCTTCAGCTTATGTTGTCTGGGAAAAAAATCCTGGAAGCCCAATTACTTGGCTACTAATGGCTTTGTACCTCTTGGTGGAAATTATCACCGTTGCCTATATACCTACAATGTTGAGGTTTCGCAGCCTCAAAGTTGGGGAAGTGCTTGGGCTAATCGGTTTGATTTCAGGCGTTATCCTCGCAATCTGCGTTTTGCCAATTTCTCTAATGGCAGCGCTGTTACTCCTTCCTTATCTAGTTTGGACTCCGATTGGTACTTACACTACCGACGAGTTAAAAGAGTTGAATCCTCAAGATGCATAACGCATCTATACAAGCCGCCCATAACGTGCAGTAACAGGCTTGGCTGGATTAAATTGATTATTCAGCCAAGCCCACATTTGATCGCCAATAGAAAAATGCCACCACTCTCTAGGATTGCGTTGAAAACCGACTTTTAACATTACATCTTGCAATAGCTGACGGTGAGCATGATACTTTTGGGCTTCTGGGCGATCGCTATTGGCATAATAATCTGGGTGCGATCGCTCTGACATTTCATCAATCGGCGAACCCATATTTACTATTTGCCCTGCATCATCTACTAGCGTCACATCCACCGCCGCACCTGTACTGTGAGGAGGAGGAGTTTTTTCATCCAAACTTGGTACAGCCCAAATTGCATAAACCGCTTCCCAAATTTCTTGGCGTTGGTTTGGGGATAATTCCACATCAGTTAATCCCCTATCCTGCACTGCTTGGGCGAAGCTGTAATCTACCATAAACTGCTGGACTGCTACTGGGCGATAAGCATCAAAAATTTGGATACGCCAGTTGGGATGCAGCAGTTGAAGATAATTTTGCGCTTGGATCAAATTTTCAATAACACTTTGACGGAGATAATAAGGGGAGCGATCGCCATAAGGCGCACCTAATTTTTCATAAGGATGGGGAGATTCCACCGCAAATAATTCTAAAGGAATCGCTATTATCGGTTCACCACACTCAAAAATCGGGATTTGATGATAGGGCCTCATCTAGTCAGCCAGGCAGGACTTACGGATTTTAACGCAAGCATAGTATTTTGGTAAAAATTTAAGCAATTGCCAAATCATAATGTAAAACTAAAATTTCATCTGCTCTCAAAGTCGCCATTGCATATTCGCAGCCTTGGGTATCAGCAAACTCAACTAAATAATATTCTTCTTGCTCATACACTTCTACAATTGTTCCAACTTGCCCACTAGGTAAGCTTTCGATAGAAGTATAATCTTCTTCTATTAGTTGTAACCTCTCAATGGGAATAGACTTGAGTGTAGCAATAGTATCCAAAAGTTTAACTTTTTTCATTTAACTTCAGAAATGCAGTAATCAAACGTGGATAAACATTATTAGCGGTAGTTTCCCAGATTGTTCGCAGCCTGATTCCGTCTGTATCAGGTACAATCCAATCTACCTTAAACTGTTGACCAAATTGTGTAGTACTTTGCTGAACAACTTCACCTGCAACTGCTGCTGTTTGAATAAGTTCACGTAAAACATCGGCGTTTTCTATTGTGATTCCTAGAATTGATGCGAAAACTCTAGCTTTATGTTTCCCACTTGGATGTTCTGGGTTTAGACAATAACCTATGAGCTTTTGCGTAGAAATCTCTGCTTGCTCGCCGTTGGGTAATTTCATGATCTATGAATATGCCCTAACAGACTTAAGATTCTATCATTAACGGCTCGTTTGTCCAAAAATGCTCAATCAAAACCAAACACCCTTATTAGATGCCTTAAAAGCCAATGCAGCAAAACCCCATGCGCCTTTTTACACCCCAGGACATAAACAAGGTGAAGGAATTTATCAACCCTTGGCTGACTTATTTGGTAAAGCTGTCTTTCGTGTTGATTTAACCGAATTAGCAGATTTAGATAATCTCTTTGCGCCCCAAGGCGTTATTCAAGAAGCACAACAACTAGCAGCAGCAGCTTTTGGTGCTTCACAAACATGGTTCCTTGTCAATGGTTCTACCTGTGGGATTGAAGCAGCAATTCTCGCTACCTGTGGCACAGGTGATAAAATCATTCTGCCTCGCAATGTACATTCTTCTGCGATCGCAGGTTTAATTCTCTCCGGTGCAATACCAATTTTTCTCAATCCTGAATACGATCCAGTTTTAGATATTGCCCATAGCATCACGCCCAATTCTCTAGAATCTGCACTCCAACAACATCCAGACGCTAAAGCAGTGTTGACAGTTTACCCAACATATTACGGCGTTTGCGGAAATTTGAGTGCGATCGCCAACATCACACATCAATATAATATTCCTCTACTTGTAGATGAGGCACACGGCGCTCACTTTGCCTTTCATCCAGAATTACCCACTCCAGCCTTAGCCGCAGGTGCTGATTTAACTGTACAATCCATCCACAAAGTACTTGGTGCAATGACACAAGCATCAATGCTGCACATTCAAGGTAATCGGATAGATTGCGATCGCATCAGTAAAGCTTTGCAACTCGTACAATCTACCAGTCCTAGTTATTTACTTTTAGCTTCTCTAGATGCAGCGCGTCAGCAAATGGCACTCCACGGAAAAATGCTGATGTCTAGCACTTTACAACTTGCTGATGAAGCTAGAACAAAAATCAGTCAAATTCCTGGATTATCTGTTTTACAAATTTCTAGCCCCCCTTCTCAAGGGGGGTTGGGGGGATCTTCTTCTATAAGTGGGTTAGAGCGATCTCCCGGCTTTGTGGCTTTAGACGAAACGCGATTAACTGTCACTGTTTCTGGTTTAGGTTTAACCGGATTTGAGGCAGAGGAAATTCTAGATGAAAAATTTGCTGTCACCGCCGAATTCGCTTCACTGCAACATCTCACCTTTATAATTAGTTTGGGCAACACCCCAGCCGATATTGAGCAACTAGTACAAAGTTTTAGTACTCTTGCCAAAGAATATCGCCGAACCAACTTAATTGTTAAAAGCGATCTTTGGCAGGATGTTTTCACTACGCAGTGCCATCCTTTACATTTTTCTCCGCGTGAAGCCTTTTTTGCTGTCAGTGAAATATTACCTTTGATACAGACCAATCAACGCATCTGTGCCGAAATCGTCTGTCCCTATCCCCCAGGAATTCCCTTGTTAATGCCGGGAGAAATCATCACCAAACCCGTCCTTGACTATCTGCAACAAATCCAGGCGATGGGGGGATTTATTAGCGGTTGCAATGATACAAGCTTCAAAACTCTGAAAGTACTGAAAATTTAATTTTTGTCCTCCCAAGACTCTTCACCTTCTACAATAAAGATAGACTTTATTGAGATTTGTATAGTTGGGGATAAGCTGTCATGGCTCCCGCCGTTTTCATTCAAAATTTGCAAAAACGTTACGGTACAGTAGTTGCCGTCCAGGATGTTTCCTTTCAGGTAGAACCAGGAGAAATTTTTGGTTTACTTGGCCCCAACGGTGCTGGGAAAACTACTACCTTGCGTGCTTTATGTACACTTACCACACCGGATGCTGGCAAAATAGAAGTATCTGGCATCTCTGTGTTAGATAATCCGAGAGTGGCAAGACAACGACTAGGCTACGTAGCTCAAGAAGTCGCTATAGATAAGGTGCTGACTGGAAGAGAACTGCTGCAACTGCAAGCCGCACTTTATCACCTCCCAGGCGCAGTAGCCAAACAGCGAATTGAGACTGTATTAGATTTACTTGGTTTGCAAGAATACGCCAATAAAAAGACAGGAACCTATTCCGGCGGTTTACGCAAGCGCCTAGACTTGGCTGCTGGGTTACTCCATTCACCGGATGTTTTGGTTTTAGATGAGCCAACAGTAGGACTTGACATAGAAACCCGATTTGTAGTGTGGGATTTCCTGAGAAAATTACGCGCCTCTGGGACGACGGTAGTAATTACCAGCCATTACCTAGAAGAGATTGACGCTTTAGCCGATCGCGTGGCAATTATAGATCGCGGCGTTGTAATTGCGGCTGGCACACCTTCACAATTGAAAGATCAAGTAGGGGGCGATCGCATCACTTTGCGAATCCGCGAGTTTTCCCCTATTGAAGAAGCCGAAAAAGCGAAAAACCTCTTGCAACCTTTGCCATTTGTGCAAGAAGTGATCATCAACAGCGCTCAAGGTAATTCCCTCAACTTGGTAGTGACACCTCAAAACGATGCTCTGATTAACATACAGCAAGCGCTGAATACTGCTGGCTTGCCCATATTTGGCATAGCCCAATCTCGCCCCAGCCTCGATGATGTTTACCTCGCCGCTACAGGACGCACACTGATGGATGCAGAACTAGCAGCCGTTGCCACTCGCGATCCTAAGGCTGAGAAAAAGCAGAATATGAGATAAAGCATTGGGCATTGGGCATTGGGTATGCAGATATTTACCACTCCCAATTCCCAATTCCCCACTCCCGATTCCCCATTCCCCACTCCCCAATCAATTATGAGTGTTACTCCTAAATCTGATATCAATTGGCAGCCGTTAGCATCGCCACAAGCAGATGCTAATCCTGCACCTAACTTTTTCGGTGAATTGGTACAAGAGACGTTGGCTTTAACTCGTCGCTTGTTTATTCAGTTGCAACGCCGTCCCTCCACATTGGTTGCCGGAATTATTCAGCCGGTGATGTGGTTGGTGCTATTTGGTGCATTATTTCAAAATGCCCCCAAGGGATTGTTCGGCAGTACGACAAATTACGGTCAATTTTTGGCTGCTGGAGTAATTGTGTTTACAGCCTTTGCTGGGGCACTGAATGCTGGTTTGCCCGTAATGTTTGATCGCGAGTTCGGCTTTTTGAATCGTTTGCTGGTAGCACCATTAGCATCACGGTTTTCCATTGTCTTTGCTTCCGCAATCTTTATCATCAGCCAAAGTTTGTTGCAAGCAGCTGTGATTGTTGCAGCCGCAGGATTTATTGGGGCTGGATTACCGGATGCAACGGGTTTATGTGCGATCGCTCTAATTGTCTTCCTCTTAGCTTTGGGTGTGACAGCCATCTCCCTTGGTTTGGCTTTCGCTCTACCCGGACACATTGAATTGATTGCAGTGATTTTCGTCACTAATCTACCATTATTGTTTGCGAGTACTGCTTTAGCACCTCTATCCTTCATGCCTCAGTGGTTGCAGGTTGTGGCTACTCTAAATCCTCTCAGCTATGCGATCGAACCAATTCGCTATCTGTATCTCCACAGTACTTGGGAACTAAATAGCGTAGTAATGCAAGCTCCTTGGGGTGATGTTACCTTTGGGGGAGCATTGTTGGTGTTGTTTGGCTTTGCCGTTGTTGCATTGCTGAGTATTCAACCCCAACTGCGGCGGACTCTTGCTTAAAGAGATAAAATATAGCAATTTTAGGGTCAAAATCCCATGAAAAAATCATTTTTACAAATCACTAGACTTTTTGTCGCTACTGCGGCAGGAATTAGCTTTGCTTCCTTGCTCATAGCTCAACCCAGTTCGGCTCAAGTCAGTAGCCCGGCCGATGCTTTTCCTAGTAACAGTACAACAGACCAAAACACCGATCCTTTTTCCCGTTCAAACTCAGACAACTTCAATATGTTTGACTTGATTCATCGGGCGAATTTCGGGACTCTCAACTGGAATTCTGATCAACAAAACGAACAATTAAACTCAGCAGCAGATGCTTTTAGAGAAAATCAACGAAAATTAATAGAACGTCGTCAACAACAGCAAGCAACCCCCAGTTTGCCATTAGTTATACCACAACCAGTTACACCAGCATCAGTTACACCAGCATATGGTAATTAAATTTTAATAAAGAACCCCAAACCCTAGAGGGTTTGGGGTTGAAACTACGCTTTAAAAAATCCTTAGTTATCAGGTAAAAAACTACAGCCCAAGTGCAGCCAAAACATCGCTAGCATGGGTAGCAGTATTTACACTAGCGTCAACATGGGTAATTTTACCACTGGGGTCAATTACATAAGTGACGCGTTTGGCATAACCGCCACCATCCACATCAAAAGCTTTGATTAGGGATTTGTCGGTGTCAGCCAGTAGGGGAAAATTCAAATTATATTTTTGGGTGAATGCCTGATGGGCGACTTCATCATCTGCACTGACTCCCAAGATTACAACATCTTTACTTTGATATTCAGATTGGGCATCCCGAAAACTACAGGCTTGTTTGGTGCAGCCTGGTGTGTCATCTTTGGGGTAAAAATACAAAACGACTGTTTTTCCGGCAAAATCAGATAAAGAGACTGTGTTGCCGTTTGTATCTTTGGCGGTAAATGCAGGTGCATCCGTACCAACTGCTAGAGGCATAATTAACTTTTCCTGTTTCAGATTGTTGATGCACTTGAAATTTTACATTAATTTATAATGATTAAATATAATTAGTAAAAAATAGCATAACTATACTTTAAGTAATTAATTTTGGTTAAATGGGGTGGCTGGTAGAAGAAAAAATATATTCTTAAACTAATCTTTATTAGAAGAAAAATTTCTCCCCATATATAATGCCTGCTGTTGATTCCCAAAACCCAAATATTTTTGTCTATCCTCGAAGCACAGTAGAGAGAGCCGAGCGATCGCTAGTGTGTTCACCCTTTAATCTATCTTTATTTGAAGTCATGGGACACCAGAGTGTGTCATTAACTGCGATCGCCCTGGAAAATGGACTCAAGCAGGGCTATACTAAACGCCCTTTATCAGAATTAGCCTGTGATAACGCCTTGGGCTGGCTAATCCAAGTGGGTGTATTACGTCGCGAAGTCGATGGTCAAGGGATTACAGATAGTTTTCGCCTTACTCCCTTGGGTCGCCAGCTGGTGGAACAATACCAGGAAAAAAATTGGCGTACACCTTCATGGCGCGATCATTTATCCGATGCTGTGACTCGTTGGTTGCGGATACCTTTTTAGAATAAAAAACCAAAGAGTTAGGATTAGGCAATCTAAGGGAACAATATATACGGAAACATCACATCTATTTATGAAGTCTTTACCATAATGAGTTTTGGGATGCTAGGCATTGGGCACTTGTACTGAGCGAACTCCTAGGTCGAAGCAAGCTACGCGTAGCGTCTGTCTGCAACACGCTGTTTGCGTGCGTCTCGTAGAGAAGTCGTAAAGCCTGCGGCATAGCTGCGCTTCGGGCGTAGCCTCTCCAAGAGTTGTATTGGGCATTTGTTCTTCTCTCCTTGCCTCAGTTGAGTTGAGCATTTATTCCCTTTCTTGCCTTGCGTCCTTCTCTAACGAGACGCTGCATATAGCTTGCTTCGACCTAGGAGTATGTGTCTTTAGCACTAGCCCGCGTTGCTTCACCACTTTGCGTCTACGTTAAAAAAATTGACTTTGATAAAGAGTTAAGTCTTAAGTGAACCGTATTGCCTGTGTCTCCCTTGCTTTTTTTAACTGATGGACGAATTGCCATATAATTGTTCACTCCTAAAAATTCATCCTGTATCTTGAAAAACTAATTAATAGCAGCAACTATGAAATCAATTATGGTGGTGGGGACAACATCCCATGCAGGGAAATCACTTTTGACTACAGCCATTTGTCGCATTCTGTCGCGGCGTGGCTGGCGAGTGGCTCCCTTTAAAGGCCAAAATATGGCTTTAAATGCTTATGTCACTGCTACTGGTGGAGAAATCGGCTATGCCCAAGCAGTACAAGCGTGGGCGGCGGGAGTCGTGCCTTGGGTAGAAATGAACCCAATTTTACTCAAACCTCAAGGGGATATGACTTCCCAAGTAATTATTAAAGGCAGGTCTGTTGGTAAAGTGAGTGCCTCAGATTACTACGAGCAATATTTTGAACTGGGGTGGCGGACAATTGAAGAATCGCTACAGCATTTAGGAACAGAATTTGACATGGTGGTTTGTGAAGGTGCCGGTAGTCCAGCAGAGATTAACCTCAAGCACCGCGACTTAACTAATATGCGAGTGGCAAAACATTTAAATGCGCCAACTATGTTAGTAGTTGACATTGATCGGGGTGGTGCTTTTGCCCATGTTGTAGGAACCTTAGAGTTATTAGAACCAGATGAACGCGCCTTAATTAAGGGTGTAGTGATTAACAAGTTTCGAGGACAGCGATCGATCCTAGAACCGGGGATAAAATGGTTAGAAGAACGTACAGGTATCCCGGTTGTCGGTGTTATACCCTACTTACAACAAGTATTTCCAGCAGAAGATTCCCTTGATTTGCTAGAACGTGAATCGCATAAAGGCCAAACTGACCTCAACATTGCCGTCATCCGCTTACCTAGAATTGCCAATTTCACCGACTTTGACCCACTAGAATCAGAAAGCACTGTTTCTGTAAAATATCTCAGCCCAAAGCAAGATTTAGGACATCCTGATGCCGTAATTATTCCAGGGACAAAGACCACAATTCCTGATTTACTATTACTGCAAAAAAGCGGTATGGCAGAAGCTATCCAAAACTATGCTGCTTCTGGGGGAACGGTTTTAGGTATCTGCGGCGGCTATCAAATGCTTGGTCAAATCATCGCCGATCCAGAAGGGATAGAAGGACAAGCTGGCAGATATCAGGGGTTAAATCTTTTACCAATTAGAACAGTAATTACAGGACAAAAAGTTGCCCGCCAGCGCCAAGTTAGCTCGAATTATCCGCAACAGGGCTTGCCAGTAAATGGCTTTGAAATCCACCAAGGGCGATCGCGCATCGAACAGCAAGGAGTAGATCCTCAATCGTACCATGCCCTATTTGACGATATTAATTTAGGATTAGTAGATAGTTGTCAATCAGTCTGGGGAAGTTATCTCCACGGGCTGTTTGACAATGGTCCTTGGCGACGGGCTTGGTTAAATCGCCTCCGTCAACAACGGGGTTTAAAATCTTTGCCCACCGGTGTTGCTAACTACCGCGAACAGCGAGAACAGATTTTAGACTCCCTAGCCACTGAAGTAGAAAGCCATTTAGACTTAACTCCATTTTTGTCTTAAACTAAGTGCATAAAAATCGCACATTTTTTCGATTAGAGTGTCATTAGTCATTTGCTAATGACCAATGACCAATGACAAATGACCAATGACCAATGATTGTTCGTATCCGCTTTTTACCAGATGATGTCACAGTAGATGCCGAAGTGGGAGAAGCCCTATTAGATGTAGCAGACCGGGCTGGGGTATTTATTCCCACCGGGTGTCTGATGGGGTCTTGTCACGCTTGCACTGTCGAATTAGAGGATGGAGAAATCATCCGCGCTTGTATCACCGCAGTACCACCACGCGAGGAATTGACGATTAATTTGTTTAGTGATCCTAGTTGGTAATTTTTTAACCTTCTAAGTTCAGAAAATCAGATTAAGAAGTGTCTGTTTTTGCTATCTATATCAATTAGCTTTAACATTCAGCGCATATTCTTTAAACCTTTCCAAATCAGCTTGAATCGTCGATTCAACTACTCGCCCTAAAAATAAGTTATCCATAATTTTGCCAATAATGCCGGGGATAGCGTAAGAAATAGTCATTTTGACAATGCTACTATTGTGGCGATCGTAGAAGCGAATCGCTCCCTGATTTGGCAAACCATCAACAGATTCCCATTGGATAATTTGGTTGGGAACAACTTTGAGAATTCGAGATTTCCAATTAAATTCTAGACTGCCGGTCTTCAGTTTCCAAAGAGATATATCTGGATTATCTGGCGGAACTTTCACCGAATCAATCCACTTCATCCATCGGGGCATTTGCTCTAAATCAGCCCAAAGGCTCCATACTAAATCTATGGGAGCCTCTACCTCTACCTGCACAGTATGCTCTAACCAATCTGACATTCTTTGTTCTTCCTTCTCTACGAGACGCTGACGCTCCTAACGTCGCTACCGCTTCGCTAATGCGAGTGCGCCATTTGCGCCCTTTGCGGTTAGTTATTTCTTCAAACTCTCCAAAATCACTTTTGCCGCCCGTCGTCCAGAAATAGTCGCTCCTTCCATGCTATCGATGTAATCTTGCTGAGTATAACTCCCTGCAAGGAAGAAATTATCTACAGGTGTCTTTTGGTTGGGACGATACACATCCATCCCTGGCGCTTCGCGGTAAAGAGATTGAGCAAGTTTTACCACACTGTACCAAGTCATATTTAGCTCCCGTGACGAGGGAAACAGTTCATGTACTTGTTTGAGGACATGCTGTGCGATCGCTTCATTGCTTTGTGCAATAAAAGGATCTCCCGGTGTCAGCACTAGCTGTAACAATGAACCCTGTCCTGGGCGATAATAATCAGCAGGGCTAGTCAACGCCAAATCGGCAAAACAAGAAAAGTCCGCATCGGCTGTGTAGAGCAAATTATCAATTCCAGCCGCATGATTTAGCTGTTTACGTTGCTCTCCATCGTTCAGTTCAGTTACCCAACCATCAAAGCGTAGCTGCACTGTTGCCACTGGGACTGCATCCAGCTTGTAAATATTGTCAAATTCTGACCACTTACGCCACTCGTGGGGTAGGATGCGCTGAATTCCTGGAACGTCACAGGCAAAGACATAAGCATCAGCAGTGATAGTTTCTACTGTCTCACCTTGGGCAACTACTATACCGGTGACACGGGTTTGTTCATCTGATGTAAATTGAATTTCCCGAACTTGCCGACGGGTATAAACTTTTGTGCCTCTAACTTCCAGATATTCCAGAATGGGCTTATGCAAATACTCATGGGGAGAACCTTCCAGCATCCGCAAAACTGAGGCTTCAGTTCTGGCTGCAAATAACTGGAATATCGTTAACATACAACGGGCAGACATATTTTCGCAATCAATAAATCCCAGAGCGTAGGCAATGGGATTCCACATCCGTTTGATGCTGCCATTACTCCCACCGTGACTGCGGAACCAGTCGGCAAAGCTAATTTTATCTAGTTTGCGGATGGTTTTCATTGCCCCGTCAAAGTCTACCAATCCACGAACTATGGGACTAGTACCCAAAGCGATCGCATTTTGCAGTTTATCCTGCAACGATAGTTGAGAGGTCGTGAAAAATGCCTTTAAGCCATTGAGAGGAGCACCCGTAAGGAACCGAAAATCCAAAGCACCAGTGCCGCCTCCTTTATTAATAAAAGTGTGGGTATGTTCTTTGAGGCGTAAATTTTCTAATACCCCCACTTTCTTCATCAAGTCAAATAGTTGGTAGTAACAGCCGAAAAATACGTGCAAACCCATTTCTACATGGTTGCCATCTCCATCAACCCAACTGCCAACTTTACCACCCACAAACGGACGAGACTCAAAAATCTCTACTTCACAACCAGCATCTGCTAAATCTACTGCGGTTGCTAGTCCAGCTAGCCCCGCACCTACTATTGCAACGCGCATTCCGTCGTTCCTTTTCAGTTTCTTTACAGATTGTAACTGTGTTGGTGTCGGAATTTGCTACTGAATATCAACTCTACCAGCAGATCAAGACATGGCAATGTCGATACTAAAATCTCTTTAATCACTTTTTTTAGTCCTCGGCAATTGACCAGACGCGAGAATAACGCGTCTGTATCAGCTAGACAAACTCTTGTCGATAGCGACGGACTCAAAAAAATATCATAGCTATTTCTTGGCGGCAAATCAGTTATCTGGTAAGTCGTAAAAGCAACTTATTAGTTGTTTACATCTTTGTCGTCATCGGAGACAGGCAAACTTCTAATCAGTTCACGAATCACATCGGTGGCTGGTCTACCTGTTTGTTGACAATATTTTTCTAGCTTTTCCGCTTCCTGTGTTGCGAGATTAACAGTTATACGTTTAACAGCCCATTTTTTATTTGTCATTATCATGCTATCTGCTGTATATTTAGATCGTCGAAAGTTTCTAAGTAAAGAGGAAAACGATAAGATTATCAGAGTTTGTGTCAGGAAACAAGTAATATCATTAATATTAAAAATATTCTTTTTGTCAAAGTATTCATCATTTTCTAAAAAAATCAAAAAACTACACTTTATTTGTTACTATTGTGGCAATATAAAAAGCACATAGTTACTTCTGAAGATAATAACCCTACTAACAGCATGAGTAAACCCTGATCATGAAATTTTATAAATGAATTTGAGGTACCTACTGTTGACTCAATCAAGATTTCCAAAGTTATTCTCCACTGAAAGCATTTGACCTTCTCTCTAAAGCAAGTTCGCTAAACCCATTTTGAGAGAACATCTGGTATGGCACTAGAAAATAAAGCTTCAGAATCATGATCATCCTGAAATGCTTTCTTACAGGCAATTTACAATGGTTCATAGAGGTCGTGAATAATCACTTCAAAGTAGCTAAATAAGCGATCATTATAGAACAAACACCCATCTGCACCCATTACTGTAACTAAGCAGTTAAGAGCTACTTGAAAGTTTATGAATTTTGCTACCTTCGATCAAGCTAATTGCTTATTTTTGGCAATATAGTAGCCACTAAAAAAAAGGCAAGACTTAGTTTCCTGGGTGTAAATAGTCAATTTAGTGGTAAATTCTAACAATCTTATCTGTAATTTTACACAGGCAAATAATCGCAAAACAGATATGATGTTAGTTGACTGTTGACGATAACAATATTTGAGTTTTGTTTCATGCTTTTGCACTAACTCGCTGTAGAAATCCCATGCAATCTGAAATGTAACTTATCCTCTCTCTAGCGATATATCTTGTCTTGAACTCAGTGATATTTTCCCGATTCATAGTATCTATTCATCAGTTTTGAGATTATACAAATTATTTTTTGCAAATTACTTTGCCAGAAATTGTACAGCAATTTTTTCATAGATAAGAGACAAATTACTGTCAATACATTATGAGTTTGCAAACATTTATTGTTTGGTAATTAGATTCATAAAAACAATTGTATGTTTCAATCTTTCTCCATTATGTGCTCATTATAGCTATTGTTTATGCACTTTAAATAATCTTCATTGAGAGGCTAAATAAGCTCACTTCCATTCTTTATAAAAAAATTACAAAGAAAAAGATACTATCTAAGCTTTTGCTTAATGATATTGACACATAATAAGATGAAAAACTAAAAAAATTGTTAAAAAAACATTTTGATATCTAAGTACCTTACCTAGATTTTATTAAAAAGAACCTTGCAGATAATTCTTTAATGTTTTGTACTAATTTATACTAATATTTATTTACGTAAAATGACATGAAAAATATCAAAATACAGATACTTCATAAAATTGAGGTAAAGTTAGCTTCTAATGATCTGACTTTTCACAGTATCTGAAAAATCTCTTTCCTAAAAGGAGAGAGACTTTGAATTTTCCCTCTTTTCGTGTCGGGAAGGGGGTTAGAGGTTAGATTTTCGTGGACTTTTCCGTATAAAGTGAAAAGTTAGCTTTATGATAGGTTACTTAGTAATATTGACATATGCAGAATATTGAACCCCACCCCACGGCAGGCGGGGAAGGGTTCTTTTGTTATGAGTAATTTAGCTGACATGACTACTGCAAATACACCCAGCCAGATAGTGACGGGGAGCAAAACTTCTAACTCTGCCAATTTTGGATTTTAGATTTTTCTTCAATCCAAAATTTAAAATTTAATTACTTCTAAGGGAACTCCAAAAAATAAATTATCCAATTTCTGAACTTCACTACGACTTTCCCTTCCCTCTAACGCAGTCATAAAGCCTGCGGTATAGCTACACTTCGGGCGCAGCCTCTCTAAGAGTTGGAAGTCGAGGTGCTCATAGGTGTCAACTTAACGTGAAACCCTTATCAAGACATATTTTGAATTCTCTCATTTACCATCTCTATCCGCGTCATCCCACCCCGGTTTTGTCTAATCTTCGAGAGGGGATTAAGGGGAGCCAGCACAGTATCGGGGGTTTCCCCATGAGCGACTGGCGTGTGGGGAAAAACGCCTGTAGAGTAAGTATTTGAGCTTAAGTTGACATCAATGCGAAGTGCTGCCCCCCTGCCCTTAAAGCGATAGGATATTTTTTTATTTGGAAGTTCCTAACTACCTTCACGTTCCTGGTAGATGACGTAACCGCTCATCCAAATGACTACGGTCTGCTAAAACCTTTAACAGTGGGCCATGTGAGGTAAATTCTACAATACTGACCGAAGCAACAGGGCATCCCAAACAAAAACGAAAGCGTCCGACATCAATCCCCAATAAACTACACAGAATAATTCTGATAGTTGCCTTGTGTGCAACAACTAAAACATTGCCATTAGTGTAATTTTGCTTAATTTCTTCAATTACCTGCAAGGCACGAGAAGCAATTGTCACAGCCATTTCTCCGCCAGTTGGAGCATTCCATGCCGGATCTGCTGACCAGCGAATATAATCATCGTGATATTCACGGCTAATTACTTCTGGGGTTGTTCCTTCCCATTTACCATAGTTGATTTCCTTCAAACCATCTCTGAGTTGTGGTTCTATCCCTATAGATTCACATAAGGGTTTTGCCGTTAATACAGTTCGCTGCATTGGACTACAAAATATTGCTGTCCAATCCATAGAATTATATGCGTCAGCAAAAGCTTTTGCCATCTCCAAGCCTTCTGGGGTAAGCTCTGAGTCAATGGAACCACAAAATGAATTATTGCGGCTGCATTCTGTTTGTCCGTGACGGAGGAAATAAAGAGTTAGGCTCACGGGTATATTCTCATTGATTTTCAATTTGAGAGCGTTAACAATCAGATGTAGCTGAAGATAGTTAATGCCTGTGGTATATTACTACGATTTTCTGATATTTTGAATATTTTCGGGGCGAAGTTGCGGAAGTTAGGATCGTCGTAGATATCGTTATTGAGCGATCGCTATTTGGGTCATTTTGATAAGCCAAAAATAAAGGTGGGTAAAATACCCACCTAATCTCTTACTCATCCTCCAAACTCAAAATTTAGAAGTTACTTGTGACTACCTAACCACTTGGCGGCCGCAATTCCGATAATGCCTGCTACCACAGGATTACTGAGAAACTTGATAATCCCTGGTTGCTCTGCTAAGACTTGGTGGAAAATATCAGGGTGGTTATGATAGGTGAAAGAGGCTAGTTTACTTACATCATCAGCACTCATGCGGTTGGGATGGTGTGTAGAAAGTCCCAACTGTTGCTCTAGATGCTTCTCGTCTAGTTTTCTTTCCTTCAAGTGTTTGAAAAAGGCTCTTGCTACATCATCCCGTTCATTGGGTTTAATTTGTGCGATCGCCTGTTGTAATTCTGGCTCCATTTGGCTGGTCGGAATCTTATCTGGATGTAAAGATCGACCAAATAATTGCCGACGTTGATCTTTTGTTGTTCGTTGGGCAAAATCATCAAAATTTTGATATTCCGCCGTTGATTCGGCTGTAGTATCATCCAGGGATTCAACATCACCTTTAGCCAAATCTTTCATGATTTGACGCTTGTAATCTTCGCTGGTTGCCACTTTACTTATCTCCTTTTTTTCGCCAATTCTTTGGATAACTGGTATTTGCAAACCATAATTCCAAATCAAAATTACTCAAACTCTTTTCAAGTTTTCATTGCAAATATAGCAATTAGGTATACTTAACCTGATTAGTTTGAGTGTCATATTCAGTAGTCAGAATCAATTGCTTATCAGGTGCGTAAATCAAAACCTTTAAGTCTTGTTTGGGGAAGTTTTTATGGAAACCTTGAACTAAAGATTTTGCTAATGGCCGCACTTCGGTAGGACGAACTTTAGAGGAAATCACGATACCTAGTTTGTTGTTATCGCGAACATAAGCGTCCTGAATTAATCCTTGAGATGTTTGCACAACCCAGTTGCCAAAGCTTTGTCCGTTTGAGGTATTGCCTCGCTCTAACTCTGCATAAGTTACATCTCGCCCAATTGCTGAGGGGGTAGTTGGACGGTCAAGTTGTGATACAGCACCACCACCGCAGGCGGTAGTTATTATCATTACTGCGATTAAAACGAAAGTCGCCAATATTTTGCGACTTTGCTGAAATAGAATCATTCTTTTACCTCCTGAAAAAAGACTTTAAATAACAAATAGAATAGGTTGGATATTCAAACTAACGCTTGCATTTATAAACTCGGAACCTATAGAGGTTATTGCTTTAATTTATAATAATTTTATTCTGGAATATAGAGACGCAAATAATTACGTCTCTACAGAAGTTCTGATAATCAAGCTAACCCTTTAACTTTCCACGCTTGCTAATAGGATAACAAAGGGGTGTAGCATTTGATTGTGAATACTTCATGCTTTTTTGCAAAAATGGAATCCATCCCATTCGTATCCCTAGACTTTCTGCAAAAAATGAACTATTAATCAATCTTTTTCTTCACATTATCTTTTACGTCTTCTATACCATGACGGACTTCGCTTTCAGCTTGTTTTGCTTTGCCTTCAGCTTTATCTTTTGGATCTCCAGTTACTTCTGCTGCTGCTTCTTGGGCTTTACCTTCAATATTTTTAGCAGTTGCTTTAGCCCGTTCTTCTAAGCTCATTTGGTACTCCTTCTTTCTTTTATAAAAGGTTTGTTTCAAAGCTCTAAACTAACTTTGAAACTCTTTGTTATTACCTTTACACAGTAGCTTAAAGTTTTTACTAAAGCCTTCCACCACAAGACATATTCAATAATTTGTAATCTGTAATTCGTAATTCGTAACTCAGAAAGGTAATTGTAGTAAGCGTTTAGGGTGTTAGTTGAATATAAAATAAAGTAAGAATAGCTTAGTTATCTATGCTAAAAGACATAGAAAAAGTGTAAATTATTGAATCTTTACTTTTTTTAGCTAAAAAAAACCAGTTCCATATAAGAACTGGGTTAATAAAGTTATGGTGATATTTTTTTGTTTAATCTAGAAAACCCATCAAGCTTTCAGAGTTGTCAATCTCATTTGATGCTATTGGACGATTACCGAAGGTAGAATAGCTTTCATCAATTACCAATAAACTTGAGCCAATTGGACGAATCCCAGAGAGATTAATACTTTCAACAACTTGGAATGTATTAGCACCAATTGGACGAATGCCCATTGAGTTATAGGTTTCAACTACTTCCAAGCTACTGGTGCTAACGGGACGCACCCCAGCGATTGACAGGTGTTCAGCAACTTCTAAGTCGCTAGCACCTATAGGACGAATTCCAGAAATGGCAAGTGTTCCAGAAGCTCCCACTGGCAGTTCATTAACTTCATCGACTTTATCAGCATTCAAGCTCTGGTCTTGTTGATTTTCAACTTGCTCTGTAGACTTGGCATACTTTTGCCGAGAACTGGTTGCTTTGCCAGTGTTGCTAATAGTCATAAATGAAAACCTCTGGTTTGTTAATTGAATTTTACAATAATTAAGGAAAGATGAAATTTTTTCCCATATACTTTAGAGTTTAACCTTAAACAACCTCATATAGATATAAGAATCTTTAAAACTGATACATAAGTAAATTTAAATAAATAATTTTTGTAAACAATTATCACTATTTATTTGCTCTAATAACCCAGCTACAATGGATACAGGGCGGAATCGTCACCATGAAATAGGGTATTTTCAGCAAAATTGTATGGCAGAATTTTGTCTTCAAGCTCCCTTTAGTCCCACAGGCGATCAACCACAAGCGATCGCACAACTCACTGCTAGTATCCAAACGGGTAATCGTTACCAAACTTTACTAGGAGCCACTGGAACTGGTAAGACATTTTCGGTAGCAGCAGTTATTGAGAAAATTGGCAAGCCTACCTTAGTTCTGGCGCATAATAAAACCCTGGCTGCCCAGCTTTGTAACGAATTGCGAGATTTCTTTCCCAACAACGCAGTTGAGTATTTTGTCAGCTACTACGATTACTATCAGCCGGAAGCATATATTCCTGTTACCGATACTTATATTGAAAAAACAGCAGCGATTAATGATGAAATAGATATGTTGCGGCATTCAGCGACGCGATCGCTTTTTGAACGCCGTGATGTCATTGTTGTTGCTTCCATCAGTTGCATTTATGGTTTAGGAATGCCAGCAGAATATCTGAAAGCTGCTATCCCCCTTCAGATAGGTATGGAAGTAAATCAACGCCAAATTTTACGAGATTTGGCAAATGTTCAATATAGCCGCAACGATATAGAAATGGGTCGCGGAAAGTTTCGCGTCCGAGGCGATGTCTTAGAAATTGGCCCAGCTTATGAAGACCGAATTATTCGCGTCGAGTTCTTTGGTGATGAAATTGACGCGATTCGCTACATTGATCCGGTGACAGGTGAAATACTCAAGAGTTTGGAAGCGGTAAATGTTTACCCCGCGCGTCACTTTGTCACCCCAGAAGAACGGTTAGAAGTAGCTTGTAATGACATTGCAGCAGAATTAAAACAGCAAAAACTAGACTTAGAACAAGCTGGGAAACTATTAGAAGCGCAACGCATAGATCAACGTACACGCTATGATCTAGAAATGCTGCGCGAGGTAGGTTACTGCAACGGCGTTGAGAACTATTCCCGTCACTTAGCAGGAAGACAGGCAGGAGAATCACCAGAATGTTTAATCGATTATTTTCCCAAAGATTGGCTACTAATTATCGATGAATCTCACGTTACAGTGCCACAAATTCGCGGTATGTATAACGGTGACCAAGCTAGAAAAAAAGTTTTAATTGAACATGGATTTCGGCTTCCTAGCGCTGCTGATAACCGTCCTTTGAAAGCAGAAGAATTCTGGGAAAAGGTGAATCAATGTATTTTTGTTTCCGCAACTCCGGGAAATTGGGAATTAGAAGTTTCTGAAGATCATGTAGTTGAGCAAGTGATTAGACCAACTGGAGTAGTTGATCCAGAAATTTCTGTGCGTCCCACAGAAGGACAAATTGATGATTTGTTGGGAGAAATTAAAGATAGAGCTGATCGCCATGAACGAGTGCTAATTACCACATTAACCAAGCGCATGGCGGAAGATTTAACAGAATATTTGCAAGACCACGGTATAAGGGTAAGGTATTTACATTCCGAGATTACTTCTATTGAGCGCATTGAAATTTTGCAGAACTTGCGCGAGGGGAAATTTGATGTATTAGTTGGTGTGAATTTACTACGGGAAGGCTTGGATTTACCCGAAGTTTCCTTAGTAGCAATTATGGATGCAGATAAAGAAGGTTTCTTGAGAACCGAGCGCTCCTTAATTCAAACTATTGGTAGAGCCGCGCGTCACGTACAAGGACAGGCGATTTTGTATGCCGATAATATGACAGGTAGCATGATTAAAGCTATTGATGAAACAGATAGACGGCGTGGTATTCAAACAGCACATAATCGACTGCATGGGATTACACCACAACCAATTGTTAAAAAATCAAGTAATGCGATTTTGGCTTTTTTAGATGTATCTCGGCGGTTAAATGCAACTGACTTAAAAGTTGTAGATGAACATATAGATGAATTGCCATTAGAACAGATTCCAGGATTGATTACTCTGTTAGAAGCACAGATGAAAGAGGCGGCAAAGAAACTGGAATTTGAAGAGGCGGCAAAATTGCGCGATCGCATTAAGCATCTGCGGGATAAAATGCTAGGAAATTAACGTGAAAAGATTCTGATTGAAAAGCCTGCTAATCTTTTGAAAAGACTAGCAGGCATGGCTTATCATCAATCGGAGCGGCGGGATTCGAACCCACGACCTCCACTACCCCAAAGTGGCGCGCTACCAAGCTGCGCTACGCCCCGGTCAGAATTACTATTATATAGCAAAACTATAAGATAATCAAGAGGCAAATTTAAAAAACCTTAAGCATCCCAGTAGCTTGCAGTAAATCTGGAACAGCAGAAGCATCCCATTTACCTTCTACACATCGCCCTGTATTCAAGATGAAGCGCAGACTGTAATCATGAGGATAGCCTTCCACCTCCATCCATAATAAATTGCTTTCGGCTTCACAAGCAATTTTTTCCTCTTCCATTAATTCAGCGGCGAGTTGCTTCATGGTATCTGCCAGCTGTGCTAGTAGACGGCAAAAATCATTCAACTCGGCTTCGGTTAATTCAATCGCCCAATCATCTGTACCCACTAAACCTTTAAATTCAGGTGCATCGGGGTTCCAGCCAATACGCCAGCCAAATCCGGTTTTTACAAGGCGTTCCATAATTAGTTAGGAGTGAGGAGTTGTGAGTTAGTAAATAGTTATTAATTTACAACTTCTAATCTCAATTCTCTATGAGACTGTAGGGCTGCTGCACAATCTCAGATTATTGCCATGATCTGATGATTGTCATTCTATTGGGTAATCTTGACTGATCTGCTGTTTTAGAGGGATGACAATCACAAATGCCGCACCCTGATCTGGAGATGAAATACATTCAAGGGTGCCATGATGATTTTGGGTCACAATTTGATAACTAATTGACATACCCATTCCTGTACCTTTACCAATTGGTTTTGTCGTAAAGAAGGGGTCGAAAATGCGCTGTTTTATTTTTTCCGGTATACCCAGACCATTGTCGGCAATTTTAATTGCAATCTGATTTTTACTAATTATTTCTGTACAAATCTGAATCACGCTAGGAGATTGTTGCATTTCCTGTTGAGTGCGTTGTTCATCCCGTTCTTCTAAAGCATCAATTGCATTAGTTAAAATATTCATAAACACTTGATTGAGTTGACCTGCATAGCACTGAACTAGAGGCAAATCTCCATATTCCTTAATAATTTCAATTCCTGGATAATCAGGTTTTGCTTTGAGGCGATGTTCTAAAATTAATAACGTACTATCAATTCCTTCATGAATATCAACTGCTTTATATTCAGCTTCATCTAGGCGAGAGAAATTTCGCAGAGAAAGGACGATTTGCCGAATGCGATCTGCTCCTATTTTCATTGAATATAGCAGCTTAGGTAAATCTACCATTAAAAATTCTAGGTCTATAGCTGTAATTTCTGATTGAATAACAGTAACTGGTTCAGGATAATATTTTTGATATAGCTTAATCAGGTTTAGTAAATCTTGAATGTAATCATGAGCAGGTGCAATATTGCCATAGATAAAGTTAACTGGATTATTAATTTCGTGAGCAACACCTGCTACCAGTTGTCCCAAAGAAGACATTTTTTCACTTTGGAGCATTTGGGTTTGAGTGCGTTGTAATTCTTTCAGCCCTTCTTCTAGTTGTTGAGTTTGGTGTCTGAGCTGCATTTCTGATTGTCGCAGTGCTTCTTCAGCAATTTTGCGATCGCCTGATTCAATTACCAGTCGCACAAAGTCAGTAATCGAGCCAATGAAACTTTCTTCTTCTAATGTCCAGTGACGCCCAGTTCCCAAATGCTCACAACAAACTACACCAATCACCTGTCCTCTAGACCAAATCCTGGCATCAAGCATTGAGTTAATTCCCAGTGGGGTTGTATAAGTTGCAGAAAACTCTGAAGTACGAGGATCGGTATGAACATCAGAAACTGCAATTACTTGTTCTTCCTTTAGAGCTTGAAAATACCTGGGAAAGTCACAGACAAATAATTCAAAACCATGATTGTGGCAATTATTCTCACGTTCATATAAATCAATACACCGAATTCCTAAGCGGTCTTCTGCGTATAACCAAACACTAACACGTTCGACATCAAGACCCAAACTAGCCACTTCCGTGACATATTGGATGGCAATTTGAAAATCATCATCTTGGAGTTTTTCACTTTGCACAAGTTGCTGTAGAGCATTACTATGTCTGCAAAAGCGCTTCTCTGTTTCTTGGCGTTCATGAATTTCCTGTTCCAACTTATTCACTGTCTGATGCAGCAAAACAGTTTCAATTTTATCTTTGGAACCAATCAGCCGAATTGAACCCACTAAAAATAAATTACCAACCTCATCGGAGAATAGGCTTTTCTTAGTAGAAATGACCTGAGTTTCACCTTGGGAATCTGTGATTAATTCCTCATTTTCATCAGCCAAGCCTATGGTGAATACAAGTTCATCTCTCTCCCAAAAAACATCGGCTTCTGTTTTGCAAAAGAAATCATAGTCAGACTTACCAATTAGTTCTGAACGTTCATATCCCATGAACTGACACAAGGCATCATTGACGAACACCAAACTGTGTTGCCTGTCTTTTACAAATATTGGATCTGTAATGCCGTTAAGAATACTCCACAGAAAACCCTGAGAAGATTGTTGCGGAACAATGTCGAAAAACACCATTTTGCTTAATCCTGGAAAGTCTGACTTTCTTTTAGGCATATCATCCTAAATCAGGATGGGTAGCTCAAAAGATTGCCTAAGTCTTTCCTTAGTATGCCCAAAATGATATTTAACTACTTAAATCAAAATTTCCTTCTACCTGGTTGTTGAGCGTAGTTGAAACACTGCCTCCTACCCTTATTCACCGTACGACTATCATTATTATTAAGAATATTTTGAGTATTTTAACTGGTTGACAAAAGGTATTTTATCTTGCTCTCTCACGGATACTCTTCCACTATTTCAGTAGTTCAGCCCCTCCTCGTTGGGGTAGCTGTGGGGTAGTTGATGTACTAGGACTAGGTGCGGTGTTGGGTTTAGGGGGTAGGGTATTTTGGGAAGTAGGATTAAATACATTGACTAAGACTTGCACTAGGGCATCTCGCTGGCTGCGGGTGAGAAGGGTGATGGCTTTGCGATCGCCTTCTATCGGATTTTGCCGTAGTGCATCATTGCCTGGATAGGTACTATCATACATAATTTCATTCGCACCCAGGTAATCAGCTAAAGTCAGCTTCCAATCCAAACGATAAATTGGGGCCCGCCCTTTGGTATAAATGTGATATCTAATCAGACGATTTACTAAGGTGTTGTTTTCGGCAACTTTCCCATTTTCTTTGCTGATATACTTATTTTCTCGTGGTAAATCTGGTAATTGCTGATACACTTGTTGCCAAACATCGCCAGGAGTAATTCTCTGAGCGTATGCAGGTTGGATATTAAATAAATTTGTGTGTATTGATTTACCCGCCCCTGAACTCAAGGTAATTACACCCACTACCATTAAAGCAGTGAGTGTTTGCCAAGACTTGAGCAGGGGTTGAATGAACGATAAATATTTGCTCATCCTACCTTCTCTAAAGCCTTTTTTTATAGTTCGCCAATAATTTCTGGCTGAGTCAATTCATCGGACATTTCGATAATTGCCCTTAGTACTGGTTTCATCATCGCATCTTCGTTATTTTCAAAGTCTTCATAACGCCGACGTTTAGCACGATTTGCCACCTGAACCGTAATGCGGTAACGATTTGAGGCTGCACTAATTAGCTCCTCAGAACGGTGCATAATCTGAGACTGAGTTGTCTCGAACTTAGAACGCTTTAGCATAATCAGTGGTTCTTGGGGTCATTCCCCAGTGTAGCAGTACCATAAATCTGCTGCTGTGTATTTAATCGCTAGCAACCTCTCTGTTGATAGAGGCTAAGAGCTTTCTAGTCAATATAAGTTACTTATAATACTACCTGACTAAAGTCACACATCCTTATGGCTGACCTTGTGGAAACTGCTATCAACGCGGGAAACTTCAATACTCTGGTGAAGGCTGCTGAAGCTGCGAATCTCATAGAAACTCTAAAAAGTCCTGGTTCCTTCACGTTATTTGCACCAACTGACGAAGCTTTTGCCAATCTCCCAGAGGGAACTTTAGACTCGTTACTACAAGATATCCCCAAGCTCCAGAAAATTGTGGCATATCATGTCGCTAGTGGGGATGTTCGGTCTGATGATTTGGTACAGATTAATGAGGCAGAGACGCTTGAGGGGTCAATTGTAGCCATTGAATCTGCCAACGGCAAATTTAAGGTAAATAACGCCAATGTCATCAAAACAGATATTTTAACAGACAATGGCGTGATCCATATTATTGATGCGGTTTTGATGCCTGCAATGGTGGCGGGGAAATAAGGGCATGGGGTATTGGGCATTGGGCATTGGGCATTAGGTATTCCATTCTTGCTTCCCCTGCTCCCCCTGCTCCCACTCCCTACTCCCGCTCCCTACTCCCTACTCCCTATTCCCAGAATGCAGCCACTACGTGAGGGAAGAGTTAATGACAACTGCTTAGTTTCTCCTTCACTATTCCACTCAACTTCAGCAGTGCCATATAAAAGCTTGTTGGGTTGAGTACGCAAACTGACGACATCTGCATCCCCTGTTGCCGAACTTGTTCCAGCATTGACGGCAATTATCAATTCCTCTGTCCCTAAAGTTCGCGCAAAGATATAAATTTGTCCTTGAGCATGGAGGACTTGGTAATCGCCTGTACGCAAGGCTGGGTAGGTTTGGCGTAGGGCAATTAATTGACGGTGAGTATTGAAAATTTCTCGATCCCAGTTGGCTTCTAAAGGAAAACCACGGCGTGAGTCTGGGTCTATTGCTCCAGGTAAACCAACTTCATCACCATAGTAAATGCTGGGGGCACCGGGAAAGGTGAGTAGCAGTAGAGTTGACAATTCTATGCTAGCTTTATCGCCGCCTGCAATGCTCGTCAATCGCGCTGTATCGTGACTTGCTAGCAAATTGAGTTGAGTTAGCTGAATTTCCCAAGGGTAAAGTTGCAGTACTTCTTGGATTTTGGTGGCGTAATCGGCAGCAAATAAGGGTGGGTAAGGTTGATAGTCGCGGCTTTGGACTTGTTCTAAGTCTACGCGATCGCCTGCTGCAAAGGCAATTGTCGGCCCAGCAAAGAGATAATTCATCACGCCGTCAAATTGTGTCCCATCCAACCACTCACTGGAATCTCCCCAGACTTCGCCCACAATGTAAGCTTCGGGATTGACTGCCTTAACGCGATCGCGAAATTCCTGCCAAAATCCAGGAGTTTTTATTTCAAATGGTACATCTAATCGCCAACCATCGATGCCGAATTTAATCCAATATTCGGCAATTTCCATAATATATTCCCGCACTTCTGGATTGTCGTGGTTAAATTCTGGCAAGGCGCGATTTCCCGCCCAACCTGCGTAGTTTGCAGGGAATTCTCCATTGTATGGTGAAAGGGGCCAGCCTTCTATTTTGAACCAATTTACCCAAGGCGAATGGGGACCATTTTCTAAAACGTCATGAAAGAAGAAAAAACCACGGCTGGAATGGTTAAACACACCATCCAGAACAACTTTGATATTCCTTTGATGGGCTGCATCTAACAATTCTTTAAAAGCTTCGTTGCCCCCCAGCATGGGGTCAACTTGATAATAATCGTGGGTATGATAGCGATGATTGCTAGCGGATTGAAAAATTGGTGTAAAGTAAATCGCGTTTATTCCCAAATCCTGGATGTAGTCTAAACCCTCCATGATGCCCCATAAATCGCCGCCTTTATAACCCTGGAGTGTTGGCATAGCATCCCAATCTTCCCAACGGGCTTCACGCAGCAACCGTTTGCGTGGCTGTTTGCTTCTAGCAAAGCGATCTGGGAAAATTTGGTAGAAAACCGCGTGTTTCACCCAGTCTGGTGTTTGAATTTGCATGAATAATTTTTTGTACCTTCAGAAGCGATCGTTGCAAATATTGGCTTCTTTATGGCTCTTACTTATGATAGAAAATCTATCATTTGTCAGAAGTCATTAGCAATTTAATCTGTATTCTGATACTTTATACGCAAATGTTATCAGTCCTAACTATTTTGCTGATAAGTTCTTTTAGTATTTAATATTGATTAAATTTAGATTTTTTATTTATTCCTTAACTATTCTTAATTTTATTAACTTTGTCCGTAATGATTTAGGCAGACACTGGATTAGTTTAATAGCTTCATAAAAATTCCCAATGACCCCAGTCTTGGATAATTATGAGATGCGCCTGCTTAAAGATGTCTTATGAGCCAGATAAAATCACTATAAGGGAGACATAATTCAGGTAGATGAGTTATGAATTAGCAATTGTCTTAGGAATAACTTCCCGTTTCCTAAGCTTATTTGATGTATCTATTAAAAGAATAGATAACTATAGTCGCATCAAATAATCAAGACGAAAAAATACATAGTCTGTGTTAATGCCAGAGCGACTTATCCTGTTCTAATCACTACTTTGCTGACAGCAAATAAATTAAATTTGAGGTAAAAATGAGACACGAAAAACTTTCTCCCGGACTACTTTTGGCATTTCAAGACTATCAACATGAAGGAGATCAAGCTTTAGTTACACACAAGCGATCGCTTGGCATTATTGCTCACAAAAGTCCGGTCAAGCCCACTAAGAGCGTTGTTTTTATCTACTGTGACCCTGATGCAGACTTGAGTTATCTATCACAATATAATATTGAAGTCAATCAAAACTCAGGTAGTGTGCGGACGGCTTTTTTACCGATAGAGAGTTTAGATGTTTTATCTGAAGAAGATGTTATTCAATGGATTAAGCCATCACGCAAACTTCATTTGAGGATGGATACTGCACTGGCAGAAGCCAAACTACCGGAGTTTAAAAACCAAACCGGACTGACTGGTAAAGGAGTAATCATCGGCATTATAGACAGTGGCATTGATCCGAAACACCCCGCCTTTGCTGGACGAATTTTACACATTTGGGATCAAACACTGTCAGGCCCGGGAGTGACAGAGGGCGGCTATGGGGCTGAATTCACAGGAGCGCAACTGACAATTTCTCAGGATACTAGCGGTCATGGTACTCACGTTGCTGGAATTGCCGCCGGTGCCGATGCTACCTATGGCGGTGTAGCACCAGAAGCAGAATTAGTTGTCGTCAGATCAGATTTACAGGATGCCCACATTGCTGATGGCGTTCGTTACATTTTCCGAGTTGCTAGAGAACTGGGACGGCCAGCAGTGGTGAATCTCAGCTTGGGTGGACACGCTGATTCCCATGATGGTAGTGATTCCTTATCGAAAGTCATTAACGCCGAAACTGGCCCTGGAAGAATTGTTTGTTGTGCTGCGGGTAACGAAGGAAACGATAACATTCATGGTCAAGCGACAATACCCACTGGACGCACTCGCGGTATGCGCTTTAATGTTCCTTTGAATCAAGTAGGTATAGTTTGGTTAAACGCTTGGTATTCCAAAGACAGTGAATTGGAAGTGTCGGTGCGGAGTCCTAACGGTTTTGTTACCCCCTTCCAAAAAATCATTGCTGACGGCAATCCTGCACAAGATTACCAGTTACCGGATGCACGAGTGCAGTTAGCGACACCAGCACCAGACCAAGCCAACGGCGACCATAATTTCTTTGTGCAAATACGTGGTACTGGTCCCTCACCAGTCATGGGAGGTGTTTGGCAGTTGCGAGTTCGTAACACTTCTTCAACTGACACGTGTTTGAATGTGTGGACACTAGATGAGAGTTCCTCAGTGTTTTTCACAGGTAAAAGTGTGAAGGATGCGGTAAAAATTGGTTCACCAGGAGCCGCCAGTAGTGCAATTACAGTTGCTGCTTATACTACGAGAAGTAAGTACACAGATATTGATGGCCAAGTGCAAGAAATGGGCTTTGAATTGCATACTATTTCGGAATTCAGTAGTGAAGGGCCACTACGGAATGCTGGACAAAAACCGGATGTAGCAGCACCAGGAGCAATGATTGTTTCCACCCTTTCCGCCGATGCTAGTTTTGGCCGCTCATCAATGATTAATTCTAAGTTTGTGGTAATGGCTGGTACAAGTATGGCAACACCATTCGTTAGTGGGTTAGTAGCACTGCTGTTACAACGTGATCCTAAACTTGATCCGGCTGCTGTGAAAGACTTGCTACGTAAAAATAGTGCAATTCCTGGAAAACCCGCAGGCACATTTGATGAAAAATGGGGTTATGGAGTGATTAACGCTTTAAACCTGTAATTATGCTGAGAAATGCGATATATTAAACACCATAGATATATCGCGTTTTTTGAAAATTATAAAGGCGATCGCTTGATACATTCTGTAAGTTAATATACCATTTCTCAGCAGTGAAACAAAGCAAGCGTTATACTTTTTGGAAAAGGCTTATTTTAACCCTTGCTTTTAATATTTTCATAAATCAATGACCCTCAATTTTCGCTTTGCGGTAGTCAGCGACTTACACCTGGCACTTCCCCACACAATCTGGGATCATCCCAATCGGTTCCATCTAGTAGAAGTCAGTATCTCGGCATTTCAAAGTGTACTCGAACATTTAACACAACTCGATTTAGATTTCTTGTTGTTGCCAGGAGATTTAACCCAGCACGGCGAACCAGAGAACCACGCTTGGTTACAACAATGTTTAGCGCAGCTACCTTTTCCCGTCTATGTTGTTCCTGGTAATCATGACGTTCCTGTGCTGTTAGCTGATCAGCAATCAATTGCTTTTGCGGATTTCCCCTACTATTACACCAAGTTTGGCTACGAAGATCCACAGCAGATTTACTATATTCGCCAATTATTGCCTGGAGTTAAGCTGATTGGACTGAATTCTAACTCCTTTAATGACCAGGGTGAGCAAGTAGGGTGTTTGGATGCCAAACAGCTACTTTGGTTAGAAGAGGTGCTAGCGGCATCTGGTGATGAATTAGTTTTAGTGATGGTGCATCATAATGTAGTCGAGCATTTGCCCAATCAATCTAGCCATCCACTGGCAAATCGCTATATGTTGTCGAATTCAACAGAACTATTGCAGTTGTTGAGGCGCTATGGTGTCAAGCTAGTATTTACAGGACATTTACACGTTCAAGATATTGCTTATTCAGATGGAGTATATGATATTACCACTGGCTCTTTAGTTAGCTATCCTCACCCTTATCGGGTTCTAGAGTTTCATCGAGATCACCAAGGTAAAGAATCGTTGCAAATTCTATCCCATCGGGTAGCGTCAGTGCCTGAGTTTCCTGACTTGCAAGAGTCATCACGGCAATGGATGGGCGATCGCTCTTTCCCTTTCCTAATTAAGCTACTAACTCACTCTCCATTAAACTTACCATTATCACAGGCAAAAAAATTAGCTCCTAGTTTGCGCGAGTTCTGGGCAACTATTGCCGATGGTGATGCGGTATTAGATTACCCCCACTTTCCGCTAGAAGTGCGGCGTTATATTCAGTCTTATGGTGCATTGGCGCAGCCCAACCCAGGTATGGCTACTAATGCAACTCTGACGCTGATTGATAATAACAGCACACTTTTGCTGGGTTAGGAGTGATGAGTGTCCATGTGAAGGTAACTTTTTTGTCTGGGTTAAAAGCTTGGTGACTTTTTAGATAGCGATCGCTCCTACCACAATTCTCCCATTAGAAAGTCACCAAGACGTGGGCTACTCCCAACTCCCAACTACTTACCAATATCTTCATTCCAAAGTTCCGGGTTAGTTTCAATAAACTCACTCATCATTTGTTCGCAATTGTCAAGATTAAGATCAATTACTTCCACACCGTGAGATACCATAAATTCTTTAGCACCAGGAAAAGTTTTGGATTCTCCAACGATGACTTTTTTAATACCAAATTGTACAACTGCCCCAGCGCATAGATAACACGGCATTAAAGTTGAATAAAGTGTTGTACCTCTGTAGCTGCCAACTCTCCCAGCATTCCGGAGACAATCAATTTCCGCGTGGGTGACAGGATCGCCATCTTGCACACGTTTATTGTGTCCTTTGCCGAGAATTTGACCATCCTTGACGAGAACCGAACCAATCGGAATTCCCCCTTCTTGTCTGCCTTGTTTTGCTTCTTGAATAGCAGCTTCCATAAACTCATCCATATTAATTCTCCTTTTATGACAAAACAACTAGTATTAATGGATCACGATGGCGGTGTAGATGATTATTTAGCAACCATGCTGCTGTTGACGATGGATCATATCGAACTCCTTGGTGTTGTAGTCACACCAGCCGATTGCTACGTTCAACCGGCTGTTAGCGCCACACGTAAAATTATAGATTTGATGGGATTTTCTCATATCTCGGTTGCAGAAAGCACTGTGCGCGGTATCAATCCATTTCCTACTCTCTATCGCCGTGATTCGTTTATCGTTGACCATCTCCCCATTCTCAATCAAAGCGAAACCATTACTACGCCTCTGGTTGCCGAAACAGGTCAAGATTTCATGATCAAGGTTTTGCGGAACACATCAGACCCCGTAACGTTGATGGTAACTGGACCGTTGACCACGGTAGCAGTAGCTTTGGACAAAGCACCGGATATTGAAGCTAAAATTCACAAAATTGTTTGGATGGGGGGTGCGTTGAATGTTGGTGGCAATGTAGAAAAAAGTTTGGAAGCAGGACAAGATGGTTCTGCCGAATGGAATGTTTATTGGGACGCAGTTTCAGCAGCACGGGTATGGCAAACGCAAATTGAAATTATTATGTGTCCTTTGGATTTGACTAACAATGTCCCAGTTACATCGGAATTAGTGTACAAAATGGGGCGACAACGCCACTATCCCATCTCTGATTTAGCCGGACAATGTTATGCATTAGTTATCCCCCAAGATTATTATTTTTGGGATGTCTTAGCAACAGCTTATCTGGGACATCCAGAATTTTATCAATTGCGCGAATGGGAAACAGAAATTATCACCACAGGTCTTAGTCAGGGACGTACTAAAGTAGTTCCTGGTGGTCGGAAAATATATGCAATGGATAAGGTAGATAAAGAGGCTTTTTATGATTATATTTTGCAACAATGGGCAAGATAAAAGCTAAAAATTAGGTGGCTGGTGTGGATACTAAAATTGGATTGCTATCTGCTATTTAGGTGTCGCCATTAAGTAAAGAAGTTTGTCATTAAAATGGAGATTCTGCAATTCAGAAGGTGGAGGAACAAGTGGTGGGCCTTCAATGATTACAGGAATAATTTCGGGGGAACGCAATCCATCAGATCCTTGTCGTTCAAGGGCATATAACACTTCTTTAAGTACCCACGGCGATTCTTTCGCAGCAGTAGACCAAAATAGTAGGAAAAGATCGCATTCATCAATGTTACGATAAAGCTCTTTCTCCCAGCGATCGCCAGGTTCTAAATTAAGGATATCTTGAAAAATTGTAATGCCACTTACAGCAAGTCCCTGTACCCTTTTAAGAACTTCTATCCGATCTTTGGAAGAATAAGAGACGAATGCTTTTCTATAATGTCTAGCGACCTCTCCTACTAGCTGAGGGTTTTTGGATGTAGAAGAGCCAGAATGAATAATTGATAGCTTGAATTTTAGATGACCCAGGGGAATTGTGTTTTGACTTACAGTAACAGTTCCAATGACTGTTTTTTGAGTGATGTCAGCAGGAACCGTTACTCCAAATTGAATAGAATCTGCTCTACCATTCCAAATCAACCGTTGAACCGACTCGTCCACTTCTAGTTTTGGAATGGACAAGTTAAAAGTGAGTTCACTTCCCCGTTGGATAGGGATTCCTAAACTTTTCACTCCTAACTGTTTAGCATCAGGATCAAATTGTTGAGCATACTGTTTGACAATTTTAACTTCTTCAGGAAGATGAACAAAGATTTGGACGAGGAACATATCATCTGGAGTTACAGAAGAAGGACTGAACACACTACAATCTACTAAATCTTTGTTTATATCAGTAAATTCTAAAGATCCTTCTTGAATAGTTGGGGTTTCTTGTAGCTGCGCTTTTAACTGCTTAATAACTTCTTTTTCAACCTTGATATCACCGCCACCCCTACTTAACTCATTCACTATAACAATATTCTTACTATTTGATTCTACCTTTAACTCAATGGCTTGACGACTCAAACTGTAATCCGAAGATTCAGTATTTTGAGGCTTTTTTATATCTAACGGTGGTTGCGGTTTTCTTCTCTTCCAAGCAGATATTTCAATATAATTCTTATGGACAAACCATATATATTTGTTTTTGATAGAGCTTTTCAAGGTAATTCTATAATATTCTTCCTCCTCAACATAACAAATAACTTCTAAGACGCTTTTGCCTCGAATGAAAAGTTTTTCATCTTCAGCTAGTTCCGCTAATTCACTTGGGCGAACTTTGAGGAAAGTATCAGAAGTTACTGTAAAAATAAACATAATAATTACCCCTTAGATTATTAACAAGTTAAAAAATTTAAACCTAAGAAAATAGCCGCAACAGTTCCCGCAACAGAAATTTCACCTTGAGCAATTTTATCTAAAACTGATTCTATAGAAATAAATACAACTTCAATTTCTTCTGTAATATCTAGTTGTTGCTCTCCAAATTTGCTCACATTCTCTGCTAAAAATAAATGTATTTGATTGGTATCTTTACTCGGCTTATCGTATAAAATTCCGATTTTTCTAAATTCTTGGGGAATATAACCAGTCTCTTCGGTCAGTTCTCTAATTGCTGCTACTTCTGCACTCTCTTTTGTAGGGTCAAAATTACCTGCTGGCAGTTCTAAGAAAAATTCACCTACGGCATGTCTGTATTGCCGAACAAAAATTATCTCTTTATTAATAGTAATAGGTAAAACCATTGCAACGTCAGGCTTAATACTGACAAAATAATCATCTATAATTTTACCATTGGGTAATTCTATTTCATCTTGCCTCACCTGACACCAAAGATGATCTAAAACCATTTTTGATTTTAAAATCTTCCATTTTTTTAAGTCGTTCATAAATAAAAATAATGTATAAAACCTTTAGTTATCAACCAATGAATGTAAAAAAGTATAACAGATGCATCTGATAATCTAAACTTTGAACTTACACTGGCTTTTGCATAACATAATATGTATAAGTAGTATGCAAATAAATATAAATTCATTTACAGTAAACAAAAGGTTTCCGTTGACTATTAGTCGAGGTACAACGGCACAGACAACTAATGTATGGGTGAGAATTTCACACGATGGCATCGAAGGCTGGGGAGAAGCATCGCCATTCGGCGTAGGGAATCATCGGCAATCAACTGATACGATCAAAGATGCTTTAGAACAAGTTGTGCCACTGTTACAAGCATTCAATCCCTTACAAAGGCAGCAAATTGAGCAAGTTTTAACACAAAACCAAGTTCCTTCTGCTGCTAGAGCAGCTTTAGATATAGCAATGCATGACTGGTTGGGTAAGCGCGTAGGATTACCTTTGTGGCAAATTTGGGGACTCGATCGCAATCAAATAGTACCGACTTCTGTCACAATTGGGATTAATTCGCCTGAAGCAGCCAGAGCCAGAGCGCGAGACTGGTTACAATTTACTGATGTCCGGCTTTTTAAGGTTAAGTTAGGTAGTCCAAATGGCATAGATGCAGATAAAAAAATGCTATTGACAGTACGAGAAGAAGCACCGGAACTAGAATTTTTTGTTGATGCCAACGGGGGTTGGAGTTTAGAAGATGCGATCGCAATGTGCAATTGGCTAGCTGAATTGGGTATAAAATATGTAGAACAGCCATTGCCACGGGGGCAGGAACCAAGTTTAGCAAAACTCAAAGAAGACTCTCCTCTGCCCATCTTTGTCGATGAAAGTTGTTTCACAAGCTCTGATATTCCCCATTTGGCAAACTACGTGGATGGTATTAATATCAAACTGATGAAATCAGGGGGACTAACCGAGGCAATGCGAATGGTACATACAGCGCGAGCCTATGGGTTGCAAGTAATGTTTGGTTGCTATTCTGACAGTTCCCTAGCTAATACAGCAGCATTACAGCTAGCACCACTAGCTGATTATTTAGATTTAGACAGTCACCTTAACTTAATTGATGACCCCTTTACGGGTGCATTGCTAAAAGAAGGGAGAGTTTTGCCAAACGATTTACCAGGATTGGGAGTACAACACAGTGCGTCTGCCACTTAATCAACGAATAGCTATCTTGCTTCATGAGGGAACTACTGGAACTCAGGGCAAAACAGGTCTAGCAATTTTACGCTATAGTGAAGCCCCAATTGTAACCATAATTGATCGCGAGTGTGCTGGCAAATCCCTACCAGAATTAACAGGTATCAAGCGAGATGTGCCGATTGTGGCATCGTTAGCGGCAGCCCTGGAGTACAAGCCGGAAGTTTTGGTAATAGGTATTGCTCCAGGAGGTGGTGCTGTACCAGATGATTATTGGGTAGAAATCAAGGGCGCTTTAGAAGCTGGAATGTCGTTGGTAAATGGTTTGCATACACCAATGGCAAACATACCAGAGTTAAATACACTGCTCAAACCAGGGCAACTAATTTGGGATGTACGAAAAGAGCCGTCTAATATAAGTGTTGCTAGTGGCATGGCACGCACCCTTCCCTGTCGGCGGGTTTTGACTGTGGGAACGGATATGGCGATTGGTAAAATGTCAACTAGTTTAGAGTTACATTGGGCGTCAAAACTACGGGGCTGGCGTTCTAAATTCCTCGCTACAGGTCAAACTGGGGTGATGTTAGAAGGAGATGGCGTGGCTTTAGATGCCGTGCGGGTAGACTTTGCTGCTGGTGCTGTGGAACAGATAGTTATGCGTTATGGCAAAAACTATGACATCCTGCACATTGAAGGACAAGGTTCACTATTACATCCTGGTTCAACGGCAACCCTACCCTTAATTCGTGGTTCACAACCAACTCAACTGGTGTTAGTCCATCGGGCGGGACAAGTTCATGTCCGCAATCATCCCCATGTAGTAATTCCACCTTTACCAGAGGTAATTCGGCTTTATGAAACCGTTGCTAGTGCTGGTGGCGCTTTTGGAACTGTTACTGTAGCAGGTATAGCCCTTAACACAGCCCATCTAGATGAGTCTGCGGCTGAGGAAAGCATCGCTCAAACAATAGCAGAAACTGGGCTACCTTGTACTGATGTAGTCCGCTTTGATGCCAATGTGCTATTGGACGCGGTGATGAAGAATTAGATGTAAATTTTACTTTATCCAAAAACCATTGCAATATTACAAACGCTAAATGCGATTACTAGTAGAGACGCAAAATCGTTACGCTAACGTGTCTCTACCTTTTTATTTTACGATTTAAAAAACCGCTTAATTTATGGCGCTTTCGGCGGCTGGAGCAGCTTCGCCTAAATCCCCTATGCCTGATAAATAACTTTTATTAAAATAATCAACCTTTTTTTGTCAAGTCCCCTTGACATTTTGTAACAATATTGTTAAATTTAGTTACATAAGTAAATAAAAAAAGAAAAAACTATGTACACTACTGTAAATGAAAACGGTATCCTCAATAATTACGCAACTGAACCCAAGGTTTACTACGCCGAGTACCCGGCAATTTGGGAACAACGTAAATACGTTTTACAAGGACTTTTTGCGACTTTAATAGTCACAACTTTAGTTTTGGTTAGTTTTAGCGTTAGCTAAAATTTTTCCATTTCCGTATCGCTGTATCTCATTGTCATTCTCAATTCTCTCTTACCTCGGTTAGTTGTTTCGCCGGGGTTTTTTATGTTTTACATCTGTGCGTTAGCTTTGTTCCTCGTAGGCATCGCATCTCAAACGGCGACGTTGTAATATAACTGCGATCGCTCATAAAATAAAGACAACTTTTTACGGTTGTTGACGGTTAACGGTTATCAGTCATCAGTCATCAGCCTTCATGTAAATGTTCAAGTTAAATGCGTAACAGCTTAAAGCACGGGTAAAAAAGCTACTCGAACACAAAAAAGCAAGAGAGGAAAAAAATAGCGTTTTTGATGAATCAAAACAGAGAATTATTCGTCACTTAAACTATCAATTCCCCACCTAGTTTTTACTGGAGGATGATTTATGTCATCACAACTGCTTCGATTGATATCTTTGGGCAGTCTCGGCTTATCTTTGTGTCTAGGCAATTCCGTCGCAATGGCGCAATATGACTCTACTGGCGATGGCGTTGTCGTACCAACAGTACCATCAGGTGGGTCATCAGTACCAATAGATACATCAACAGGTATACCACCTTCACCCTCGGCTGACGGGACAACTCGGTTTACCTGTCAGACTTATAATGGTCAGTATACTGTTATGTATCAGCCACAAAGTCAACCAGGGCAATTTTTTCCTTGGGCTGCGCCTGCGACTTTAGGCGGTGGTTGGGATACACAAAGACGTTGTGCAACAATTGCCAGTCGCTTAGAACTTTATCGTCCAGATGGTTTATTAGAACTCCAGACATCTGTAGAAAATAACGAAAATATTGTCTGCGTTACAACAGAAGCTAACCCAAGCTGTAGAATTGTGCTGACAGTACCGCGTGGGAAAGATCCTGTTGTTATCCGCAATAGCATTTTTCAAAACTTGACTACTGCTGACAGTGGACAACAAACTATAGCTGTTAACACTTATGGCAATCGCAGTAGTGGGGGGAATGAATTATATAATTTAGGACGCACGCTTCTGGGTAGTGGTAAGAATCGGATTAGTTCATCTAGAGGTGGGATTAATCTGAAACCGTTCCTCGATCGCAAAGATGGCGGTACTGCGAACAACCTTCGCAATGGAGTGACAATTCGTCGTCAGTCTCAACCTAACTCTGTTCGTTTGAATCCTCGTAATTTCTGATAATTCATGTTTTTAATCTGTTAAAACTAGTCTCTGGTTTAGTTATATCGACCAGAGGCTATTTTTATTTGATGTTATCTGAGTGCAACTCTATGCCAAATATTTATTTTTTTAACCTTTTCCTATCTGTTTCTTAACATTACTGAGATAATTTGAGTTTGGTAAATATGGATTAATACTATTAGCATATGTAATATTTTTTACTAAAGTTTAATTTTAGATGGTGATATTGCGATCGCTAAAGCTGTAAAGTACATCTTTGCAGTGAAATTTTTGTAATGGTTAGTAAAAATACGATAGCGAGAAGCGATCGCTAATGGAAATCCCACAGTAAACTTATCCGTCAGCACTAACTCAGGAACTGAAGCAGATACAACCCAAATTATAGTTACAGCTACCGCCGAAATTGACCTACTCAACGGCGATCAGAGTTCAGATACTTACGTCTTGGGTGATGCCAGTTCAGTTTACTATACCAGTTGCGGTAACGGCGACTATGCCCATATTGCCAGCTTTAAAAACAAGGACAAAATTGAACTCAAGAGAGCTGCTAGCAATTACTCACTAGGGTCTGCATCAGCCTTGTCTAGTAACAAGTCTGCTATTGGTATTTTTACCAGCAATGGTACAGAGTTAATTGCTGTTGTTGAAAATGGCTTAAAGCTAAAGACGAATTTAGCAAGCGATACTGGCTTTGTATTTGTTTAACGCAGATTCAACAAAGAGACAGGGGGTAGGAGAAAATAACCCTTCTCCTTGCTTGAAGGTTTTTGCAAGAAACGCCCACTCTCAATTTTTAAAGCAGTCTAATATCTGGAATCTAACACAGAGCTAACCTATGCTAACTACAAGCACAATTCGCTTTTCTCAGTTCAATGCTTCTTTGAATCGTGATGCAGAAGGTCAGTTAATAACCGACCTGTCTACCTCTGATAATGCCCAAGCAAAAGCTGTTGCAGAAATCATCCAGCGTAATAACCCAGATGTATTACTAATTAATGAGTTTGACTACTCCCAAGAAGCAGTTCAGTTATTCAAGCAAAATTACCTTGCAGTCAGCCAGAATGGTGCAAATCCTGTTGATTACCCTTACTTTTACATTGCCCCTTCCAACACGGGTATCGCCTCTGGGTTTGACTTGAACAACAACGGCGCAGTAGTTACAACCCCAGGCGAACCGGGATATGGGGATGATGCCTTCGGATTCGGTAACTTTCCTGGTCAATATGGGATGTTAGTGCTGTCTAAATATCCCATTGACACAGCTAATGTCCGCACCTTCCAAAACTTCCTCTGGAAGGATATGCCCAATGCTTTGCTTCCAGATGATCCTACAACACCACAGCCAAATGATTGGTATTCTCAAGATGAACTGGAAGTTTTACGTCTCTCCTCCAAAAGTCATTGGGATGTACCAATCCAGGTAAACGGCGAGACAATTCATGTCCTCGCCAGCCACCCTACACCTCCAACCTTCGATGGACCGGAAGACCGCAACGGTAAGCGCAACCACGACGAAATCCGCTTTTGGGCAGACTATATTACTCCTGGTAAAGGTAATTATATTTACGATGATCAGGGGAAAATTGGCGGTATTGCTGCTGGATCAAGCTTTGTGATTGCGGGCGATCAAAATGCAGATCCCTTGGATGGTGATAGTTTTGACAACGCTATTCGCCAACTGTTGCAAAATCCTAATATCAATACTAATGTCATTCCTAGCAGTCTGGGTGGGTCTCAACAAGCAGAGTTGCAGGGTGGTGCAAACGCTAGCCAAAAGGGTAATCCTAGCTTTGATACCGCAGACTTTGCTGATACGGCTCCCGGAAACCTGCGGACTGATTACGTGCTACCCTCGGCTGACCTGACAATTGCCAACTCAGCAGTATTCTGGCCACTGAATACTGACCCAACGTTCCCCTTGGTAGGTACTTTTCCTTTCCCCAGTTCTGACCATCGCTTAGTATTTACAGATGTGCAAACTGGGCCAAATGAACCAGGTAAAACCATTCCCAGTATAGGATTCCAGGGGCAGTCTACTTTCGTTACTGGCTTTATTCCTGGTGGTGCAGCAGGAACTGTGAATGGGGTACAGACTCCATTGGGTGGACTATCTGGTGTAACTTACGATGCTGTTAACAATCGCTACTACACTATCTCAGACGATCGCTCCCAATTTGGCCCCGCCCGCTTCTATACTTTCACTGCTGATACTGAGGTAACTTTTACCAATGTCACGCCCCTGAAAGATAGTAATAACAACTTATTAGAAACATTTATTATTGACCCAGAAGGCATTGCTTTAACTAACAATGACACTGTTTTCATCTCTTCTGAAGGTGAAGTTAATCTTGGTGCAGGTCGAGTTAGCGATCCCTTTATTAAGGAATTTTCCCTGACAACGGGGCAACAATTGCGTTCTCTACCTGTCCCCAGCAAATTCTTACCAGTAGTTGAAGATACCAACGCCAACGGTATTGTAGATGCAGGTGATACGCAAATATCAGGCGTTTCTAATAACCTGGCATTTGAAAGCCTCACCATTACACCCGACCAAAAAACCCTATTCACCGCCACTGAAAACGCCCTATCCCAAGATGGATTAAGAGCTTCGCTCACTAGTGGCAGCCCTTCTCGGATTCTGCAATACAATTTAGTAAGTGGACAGCCAGAAAAAGAATACCTCTACATCACTGATGCGATCGCCGAAGTACCCAACCCTAGCACAGGCTTTGGTGACAATGGTTTAGTGGATTTACTAGCGATTGATAACCGTGGCACTTTGCTAGCCTTGGAACGCTCTTTTTCTGCGGGTGTCGGCAACACCATCAAAATCTACGAAATTTCTTTGCAAGGTGCAACAGACATTAGTGTCTACGATTCTCTCAATAATCTCAGTACTGAGCAATTAGCTGCTATCCAACCCGCTCAAAAACGTCTGCTGTTGAATTTAAATGATCTCGATTTACCTCTCGATAACATTGAGGGTATCACCTTTGGTCCCAAACTAGCAGATGGTCGTCAGTCGATTGTGCTGGTAAGTGATAACAACTTCAGCGATAGCCAATTTACTCAAATTCTCACGCTGGATGCAGACTTAGTTCTAACTGCTGCACCCACAGTAGAAACCCGTCCCGATTTATTGGATGATGAAACACTGGCAGTTGATCAACGGGCTGATGCTGATGATCCTGCCATTTATGTTAATGCCACAAATTCTGCTGATAGCCTAGTATTAACCTCAGTGAAAAATGCCGGACTGCGAGTTTATGACTTATCTGGTAATTTGTTGCAAACAGTTAATCCTGGTGGTATTCGCTACAACAACATTGATCTGCAATACGGTTTTAAATTAGGCAATCAATCTGTTGATATTGCTGTAGCTAGCGATCGCGGCAATGATAAATTAGCAATCTTCAAAATTAACCCCAACCCTGGCGCTGAAGGCAACTACCTAGAAGACATTACCGACAGCAACCTTGATACTCTCTTCCAAGCAGCACCTTTTGCAGAACCTTATTCCTCATCTTCTCGGAGTGCTTACGGACTGGCATTGTACCGTAGTCCAATCACCAATGATTATTATGTCTTTGCCAATCGCCGAGAAACCGGAGATGTCGCTCAGTTCAAACTAATTGACAAAGGTAATGGCATTGGCATTGAACGAGTGCGAGAATTTACTGTACCAACAATTGGCGAACGCGATCCGCAAACAGAGGGTATGGTAGTAGACCAGGAAACTGGTTTCCTCTACATCGGCCAGGAAAATGTAGGTATTTGGAAGTTCCAAGCAGAACCAAACGGTGGCACAACTGGCAAGCTAATTGATCAAGTCAGAGATTTAGGTGGTAATTATCTCACCGATGACGTAGAAGGACTGACTATTTATTACGGCAAAAATGGCACAGGCTACTTATTAGCATCTAGCCAAGGCGACAACACCTTTGTTGCCTACACTCGTGAAGGTAACAACGAATACGTGGGTAACTTTGCGGTTGGTAACAATGGGGCAATTGACAGCGTACAAGAGTCAGACGGTGCAGATGTAATTAACGTGCCACTAGGGACTAACTTTCCATTTGGTTTATTTGTCACTCAAGATGGCTCCAATGAACCTGCCACAATAGTCAGCGATGAAGGTGAAGAGGAAAATATCAGTTCTAACTTCAAGCTTGTACCTTGGGAAAATATTGCCAATGCCTTCCCTAATTCTCTAACTATTGACACCAGTAGTTACGATCCACGCAATCCTGTTGCTCAACCCAAGCTGACTATCTATGAATTTGAAAACTTACCCAAGTTAGGAACAACCTCTGAAAATCAAGATATTTTCTTAGGTGGTTTCTCTGGTTTGTATTTTCAAGGATTTGCAGGAAATGGCAACCTGAAGTTTGTCACCCACACAGACCGTGGCCCCAATGGAGAACCTGATGGTACAAACAGACCATTTTTATTACCCGACTTTCAACCAGAAATAGTCAGCTTTGAACTCAATCGCACTACAGGTGAAATCAGTATTACCAATAGAACTGGGCTATTGCGCCAAGATGGGACAACGCCATTAACTGGATTGCCTAACCTGCAAGCCGGGGCAAATGGTACCGCCTACACTGATGAAATTGCCGTTGACTTAAATAAGAATATCTTAGCTAACGATCCTTTAGGTGCTGACCTAGAAGGAATTGTAATCGCGGAAAATGGTGACTATTGGATGGTAGATGAATACCGTCCGGCAATTTATCACTTTGATGTTAATGGTAAACTGAGCGATCGCTTTATTCCTCAAGGAACTGCCACAGCACCCAACCCAGATCAACCAGTGGGAACTTTTGGAACTGAGGTATTACCATTCGTTTATGCCCAACGCCGCAATAACCGGGGATTTGAAGCTGTAGCCCTGGAAGGTACTAAATTATACGCTTTCATCCAAAGTCCCATTGACAACCCAGATGTTGCTAATGATGCGACATCCAAAGCTTCTCTCAACCTGCGAATTCTAGAGTTTGATATTGTCGCCAAGCAGGTAACAGGAGAATATTTGTATCTCCTGGAAGGTTTGCCGGCAACTGACAAAATTGGCGATGCAGTATCTTTAGGTAACGGCAAATTTGCAGTAGTTGAGCGAGACGACAATGGTACATCTGCTGGCAATAAATTAATTTATCAAATTGATTTAGCCGGGGCAACCAACATCAATAACCCTGCTAACTTTACCTTGCCAGCTAATAAAACCATCGAACAACTTACTTCTGCGGAGTTAGCTGCTGCCAATATTAATCCTGTCACCAAAAGTTTAATTGCTAATGCTGCTCAGTTGGGTTACACGGGAATCGAAAAATTAGAAGGTCTGGCACTGGTAGCACCCAACACCCTAGCTTTGATTAATGACAACGACTTTAATGTTGTAGGTAATACACCTGCTCAGAAACTCGGTATTTTGGAACTACCCAATAACCTAACAGTTGTAGAGCCTACTTCCCCGAACGGTTTTGGTTCTAGTAACAGCGATACTGTCAATCTTGAGTCTGGACAATTTTTTAATGCAGGTGACGGAGCAGACTTTGTAGAGGGGACTAAAAATAATACAATCTTGGCTGGAAACGGTGATGACATTGTGCTTGCAGGGAGTGACTCTTCAGTTTCTGGGAATGACGGTGATGAACAGATATTTATTGGTCAAAATGGCCCGGCTCAAAATACCAATGCTGATGGTGGCAATGATGATGATTTGATTGTCGTGGTTGAAGCTAGTGGTAGTAATAATCTGTTTGGTGGGGCAGGTGATGATACTCTCAGAGTAATTGAAGGTTTTCGTCAATCATTATTTGGTGGCTCAGGCAATGATACCCTTAGCAGTGGCGGTAGCAATAACCGTCTCTACGGTGGTTCTGGAGATGACAAACTCTTCTCTAATATCAATGACTCCCTATGTGGTGGCGATGGTGATGATGTGCTATTTGCTGGTCAACAGGGTAGCGATCCCTACGGGGGGCTGCGCCAACGCCTAACTGGTGGTACTGGTATTGATCAATTCTGGATTGTTAATGGTAGTCTGCCAACTAGCAAGAGCATAGTGACTGATTTTACAGTCGGGATTGACAAAATCGGGCTTGGCGGTGTTGGCGTAACTCAATTTAGTGGGCTAACACTGTCGCAACAGGGTAGTAACACTTTAGCAAAAATCGGAAATACAGAGTTAGTTTCGTTGCTAGGAATTATCTCAACGAGCCTAACTGCAAATGATTTCGTTTTCTCTGCTAGCGTCTTGGCTTAGTTTGTTGCCTAGTGTTATCCCAATCCTAAATCATTCGTGAGCAACGAGATACCCGACTTCTTAAAGAAGTCGAGTATCTAAACATTTCATTAGTTGCAAAGATTTACACAAATGGTATACAGCACATTGCAACTTGGTAAGGCAATATGCTTGGGTTGAGCGTAAGCGTTACCCAACAAAGTCTCGATAATGTTGGCTTTCCTTCCTCAAATGCCACTTGCTTTAAGTTGGGAAACCGCAAGGGCGCAGTAGCTCTCCAACTTACACCTAATTTATCTGTAAAAATTTAAACGTTTGCAACAAATACTCTTCCATGTATAAGAAAGGCTTAAGTATTTCTTGCAAATGTATAAGTCGTTGCTGCAAATGCTTAATACTTTGCAACAAATACTCTTCCATGTATAAGAAAGGCTTAAGTATTTCTTGCAAATGTATAAGTTGTTGCTGCAATTGCTCAATACTTTGCAACAAATACTCTTCCATGTATAAGAAACGTTTAAATCATTGCAACAATTGTTGTAATGAACTTATGAATTGATTTGCTACCGGAAATCTCAAAATAATCTAAGGGACTTCCAAGTAAAAATATTCCATTGCTATTGTTCACTGTTGATCGTTGACGGTTCACGAGTTTTCAGTCAACAGTTAAAGTCGTTGACTGTTAACTGGCCATCATATCAAACTGCAAAATTCAAATTTTATTTTTTGATAATTACAGCGTTTTGCAAGTACACGAGGTTGCAAATATATTTTAATCATTTCTTCTGTTTAATTTTATCTTATCTTAATCTTTTCATGGAAACATCTTTACTGCTAACTAAGTTATCTCATAACTACTATCAACATTAAATTCTGAATCTCAGTCTTCCATGCTCATTATTCACTAACACAGATTAGTAGTTGACATTCCACTATCATGTCTCAAGGTTTCGATAACTCTGAGAAAATACGTTTTTGTAAATGTATTCTCGGCATTAATACAAAATTGGACTTAAAGGCTTTGCCTAAACTATATTTTTGTAATTCTGAAAATTCCCAGTAATTATGGTTTCTAGCCTGAGTTAATGATTTATTTTTCCACAAGTAATGAGAAAAGTTCAATAGCTTGTGATGCAGTTAAATTCCAATACCCAACCAAGATTCTAAACTATGGCAATTGAGTTAGTCGGCTTTGCTTCTTTACCTGCTGACACCTATGGTGATGGGCCAGTTTCTGGTGAAGAAATTTCAGCTAACGGCAGAACGGGGCCTTTCCCAGGACAGCCAATACAGGGCTTCAGTGGTGTACAGTTTGCTAATAATGACTCTTTATACTTTCTGTCAGATAATGGTTACGGCAGCAAAGATAATAGTGAAGATTTTCTGTTACGCATCCATCGTCTAGACCCGAATTTTAAGGGAACAGAAAATGGAGATGGCACTGTTAAAGTTTTAGACTACATTCAACTGTCTGATCCCGATAACAAGATTCCTTTCCAAATTGTTAATGAAGGAACTAGTGATAGATTACTGACTGGTGCAGATTTTGATATAGAGTCATTCGTCTTTGATAAAGACGGGACAATCTGGATTGGAGAAGAGTTTGGCCCCTATCTACTGCATTTTGATGCTACTGGTAAGCTGTTAGATGCTCCCGTTGTTACACCTGACTTCTTCAAAACTTTAAATGGAGAAGCACCTAAAGTAATTGGCCACAGAGGTGCAAGTGGGGATCTTCCAGAACATACCCTACAAGCATACATACGAGCAATTGCAGATGGTGCTGACTTTATTGAGCCAGATTTAGTAGTTACAAAAGATGGTGTGTTAATTGCTCGTCATGAGCCTGCTTTGGCAATTTTAAATGCTGATGGCAGCGTCAATTTAAGCAATACAACCACAGACGTTTACGATATTAGCAAATATCCACAGTTTGCCGATCGCAAGAAAACAGTCAGTCTAGATGGCAACACAATTACAGGTTGGTTTGCTGAAGACTTTACTTTAGAAGAAATCAAGACTTTAGGGGCGATACAGCGTCTACCTTTCCGTGACCAATCTTTCAATGGTCAATTTGAAATTCCCACTCTCGCCGAAATCATCGACTTGGTTAAAGAGGTAGAAGCCCAGACAGGTAAAAAGATTGGTATCTACCCAGAAACGAAGCATCCCACCTATTCTGCCGAAGAAGCCACCTATGTAGGCACCACCGAGAAAATTAACAGAAACACCAGTGAGATACTGATCGATACGCTCAAGGCTGAGAACTTCACCGATCCCAGTCGGATCTTCATCCAGTCCTTTGAAGTAGGTAATCTCAAGGATCTAAACGATCGCATTATGCCTAATGCAGGAGTGGATATTCCACTCGTCCAACTTTTAGATGCATCTGGCATTGAGCTAAATGGTACGCTCATAGAAACTCAGCCTTATGATTTGGAAGTCAGTAATGATCCTCGTACTTATGGTGATTTACGGACTCCAGAAGGCTTGGCTGAAATTGCCACCTATGCTGATGGCATTGGCCCTTGGAAGCGGATGATTGTTAGTGTCAAAGGTACTGATGCTAATGGTGATGGGTTGGCAGATGATGTCAATGGAGATGGAACAGTAAATGATGCTGATAAGACAACGTTACCTCCCACTAGCTTAATTCAAGATGCTCACAATGCAGGTTTACAGGTTCATCCCTACACCTTCCGCAATGAAGACCAGTACTTAGCCGCAGATTACCAAGGTAATCCAGAACTAGAATTTCAGCAGTTCTTTCAATTAGGGGTAGATGCACTCTTCACAGACTTCCCAGATACAGGGGATAAAGTCCGAGATTTCTTGAGTGATCCTCAGAATAACTTAGTGCGATCGCCACAAAACCCCGATGTTCTCTCAGGAGATGCTTTTGCTAACTTGGGTGGTTCCAAAGGTTTTGAAGGCGGAGCAATCAACGCCAGCAAAACCAAACTCTATATGCTGCTAGAGGGTACGGTTCAGGGTGATCCGGCTGGTGCTTTGCGGATTAATGAATTTGACATTGCCAGCCGCCAGTACAGTGATAATACACTTTACTACAAGCTGGAAAATCCTGCATACGCGATCGGCGATCTTGCAGTAATTAATGACAATGAATACTTAGTCATTGAGCGCGATGGTGGTCAAGGTGATTCTGCTCAATTCAAAAAGATTTTCAAAATAGACCTGTCTAAAACAGACTCTAATGGCTACGTAGTCAAAGAAGAAGTTGCAGACTTGTTGAACATCCAAGACCCCAACGACCTCAATGGCGATGGTAAAACCACCTTTGACTTCCCGTTTGTAACAATTGAAAATGTTTTGGTTGTTGACAAAAACACCATTTTGGTAGCTAATGACAACAACTATCCTTTCTCAACAGGTCGTCCTGGAAATGATCCTCAGAATCCAGTTATAGACAACAACGAAATAATTCTCCTAAAACTGGAGAATCCCCTTAACCTTGCTTCTGGTTTAGGTCAACCTCAATCTGAAGAAATTAAATTTGGCTCCACTACCAGCGATAATATTGCAGTTCAGCTAAATCAAACCTTATTTACAGGCGACGGAGCAGATTTTGTCGAGGCTACTCAAGGTAACACAGTCCAAACTGGTAACGCTGATGACACGGTGCTTGTGGGTAGTGACTCTTCGGTGTCCACAGGAGACGGTAATGATCAGATATTTATTGGTCAAAACAGTCCGGTTCAAAATACCAGCGCTAATGGTGGTAATGGTAATGATGCGATCGCTGTAATTGAAGCTAGCAGTAATAATAATCTATTTGGGGGAGCAGGCACTGATAACCTCACAGTAATTGAAGGTTCTCGTCAATTATCCTTCGGTGGCTCTGGCAACGATAGCCTAACTAGTAAAGGCAGTAATAACCGTCTCTACGCTGGTTCTGGAGATGACAAACTCTTCTCTAATGTCAATGACTCTCTATTTGGTGGCGAGGGTGATGACATCTTATTTGCAGGTCAAGAAGGTAACAATCGCCTGAGTGGTGGTACTGGTGCTGACCAGTTTTGGATTGCTAACGCCAGCCTGTCAACCAGCAAGAACATTATTACGGACTTTACAACTGGGATTGATAAAATCGGGCTAGGCGGTATTAGCTTCACGCAGCTTCGCACTCTAACGCTATTCCAAGAAGGTAATGACACTATCGTGAAAATCGGAAATACTGAGTTAGTTTCATTAGTTGGAATTACCTCAGCTAGCCTTACAGCAAATGATTTCACTTTTTCTGCTAGTGTCGTCGCTTAGTTCTTAATTTTTCAATTTTATCAGCTTATTTAATACAGCTTTGCAACCTCATCTCGCTTCCGGGATGGGGTTTTTTAGATAATAGCTTCTACTAGTACGTTGATCCAGCAATCCCAAATAATTTGTGAAAAATAAACAAAAAATATTACCTTGATTAGTAAAAAATAAATTCAACTCCTCATTTAACTAAATAAAAGAACATCATTATCGTAGAGGGGTAGCATTATTTGATGTTAGGACTTTATATCTACTAAATATTAATTAAATTAGTGAATTCACTGAAGCCAATTGTTGATTGCATTTCATAAATTAGGGCAAACAAATAGTAAATATTAATAAGTAAGATTATGACAGATAAAGTTTTGGATTTCGTAGAATTTCAAAGAGATGATATAGACGGTGTTGATGGGCTTGCTAATGCTAGATCCGTCACTGTGAGTCCCGACGGTAAATTCCTCTATGCAGCTGGATATAATGACTCGGCAGTAGCAGTGTTTGCACGGAATACGGAAACAGGCAAGCTGAGTTTTGTGGAATTTAAACAAGATGACATAGATGGTGTTGATGGCCTTGCTAGTGCTACATCCGTCACAGTCAGTCCCGACGGTAAATTTCTCTATGCAACTGGATCTGGTGACTCGGCAGTAGCGGTGTTTGCACGGAATACGGAAACAGGCAAGCTGAGTTTTGTGGAATTCAAAAAAGATGGCATAGATGGTACTGATGGGCTTGCTGGTGCCGAGTCCGCCACAGTTAGCCCCGATGGTAAATTCCTTTATGCATCTGGGCTTAGTGACTCGGCAGTAGCAGTGTTTGCACGGAACGGGGAAACAGGCAAGCTGAGTTTTGTGGAATTCAAAAAAGATGGCATAGATGGTGTTGATGGGCTTGCTGGTATCTACTCCGTTACAGTCAGTCCCGACGGTAAATTTTTGTATACAACTGGATTTGGTGACTCAGCAGTAGCGGTGTTTGCACGGAATACGGAAACAGGCAAGCTGAGTTTTGTAGAATTCAAAAAAGATGGCATAGATGGTGTTGATGGGCTTGCTGGTGCCGATTCCGCCACAGTCAGCCCCGATGGTAAATTCCTCTATGCATCTGGATATAATGAATCGGCAGTAGCAGTGTTTGCACGGAATACACAAACAGGCAAGCTGAGTTTTGTAGAATTCAAAAAAGATGGCATAGATGGTATTGATGGGCTTGCTAGTGTCGAATCTATCACTGTCAGCCCCGACGGTAAATTCCTCTATGCAACTGGATATAATGACTCGGCAGTAGCAGTGTTTGCACGGAATGCGGAAACGGGCAAGCTGAGTTTCCTGAAAGTTCAAAAAGATGGCATAGATGGTGTTGATCGGCTTGGTGGTGCCTTCTCCGTTACTGTCAGCCCCGATAGCAAATTCGTCTATGTTACTGGAGCTGATGACTCGGCACTAGTAGTCTTTAATAGCCCTCCCAACAACGTGCCAGTCTTGTCCAAGGCGATCGCTGATCAAGAAGCCACTGAAGATAGTGTCTTCAACTTCACTGTTGCAGTTGACACCTTCAGCGATGCAGATGTTGGAGATATCCTGACTTACACTGCAACTCTGGCAAATGATGATTTACTACCGACTTGGTTGAACTTCAATCCTACTACCGTTACCTTCAGTGGCACTCCGACAAATAACGATGTGGGTAGTCTAGACATCAAAATTATCGCTGAAGATATTGCTGGAGATGAAGCCAGTGATGTATTTACACTTGCGGTTGCCCAAAAGAATTTTGAACCGACAAATTTGATATTTACCGCTATCAGCGATGACGACGATGATGATGATGACGATGATGACGATAGTGGTAGTGGCGACGGAGATGATGATGACGATGATGATCAAAAAATCATTGGTTTCTTCACCACTATTGACCCAGACCAAGACGATGAACACACTTATAGTTTAGTAGCGGGTACTGGCGATACTGATAATGGTGCATTCCTCATTGAGGGAGATAGCTTAAAAATTAAATCTGACGCGACTAAATCTAGTTATAAAATCCGCGTTCGCACTACTGACCTTGGTGGACTTTCTTTTGAAAAGGATTTAGCTGTTAATACTGATGGCTTTGGGTTTACTACAAATACCCAGATAACAACTATTTTCCAACTGGTCAATATTACTCAGAATATCTTTGTCGTCAACAGTAAAGTTAAGGGTGGCAAGGGAAAACTCTCTATTAAGATTAAAAACAACAGCGCTAAAGAGGTGAATGAACTGTGTGTATTTGCTGTTGACGATGATGAAGGTAGAATTAACGGCATAGCACCTGGTGCAGAGGGTTATACGCGAGTTGCTTTAGAGCGTTCAAAGGTGATTTTATCCTCCATTGCTAAACTGCCCAAGGGTTTTAAAAACGATGACCTGAAAAATATCTTAGAATTCGAGTCTGGTACGAAACTCAGATTCTATCTGGTATCCAACAGTACCACTCAGGCTGTACTGTCTGGAAAAACTTCTTTCTCAAGTGTCGTTTTTTCCTCAGCTACAAATAACAGCACAGCAGAGGAAGGGTTTTCTCTCAACTTCCAGAATTTCACGGTGACGGTTCAGGCAACAGAAGAAGAGGTATCTTTAGGTACTAGCCAGCAAGGCAAATATCAAGGCGAACTAATTGATTTACGGAGTGTGACACAATTAGTAACAGCTGAGTTTGCAGTCAACAGAGAAGCATCTTACAACAACTTTGTCGGCTTCTATCAGGTGGCTGATCAGAATGGTGGTATTGACACTAATGGTGATGGCACAGCAGATATCCTCGTTGGCCAGGCTGGTTACGCCCAAGCTGCTGTACGTGGGCGTGTTGCAGGTATTGACTTGGCGGTAGACAACCAAGGTACTGCAAATTACACTGGCACTTTTGGACCGAATTCTCTATTTGCACCATTTATTATTGTGGATGGTAAACCCGATGCCATTCTCAATGGCAATGTCAATAAGAAGGTTTATTTCTCATTCTTGGGTGCTAACTTAGATAAGGTAAATCACATTCGCCTGTTAGGGAATAACACCTTTGGCTTTGAAGATTTACCAAATGGTGGTGACAAAGATTACAACGATGTCATTGTGCAGGTAAAATTGAGTGTCAATGCTGCTTAATATAAAAGACACGGAATTACTTAGTTAAATAAAATAACCTCATCTCGGTTGCGGGTGGGGTTATTTTATGTATGGCATTCAGATGGACTCAATATTAATTAAACTAGTAAATTTACTGAAGGCAGTTATTATCTTTTCTTCATAAATTTAATAGTTGACGCCTTTACGGTGACAAAAAATCTTCACCTTTATTTTTACAGTTAATTTTTATTAAATTAAGCTAGTAAAAGAGTGATGGAGAATTCTTTAATAAGTTAGGAATGGCGCTGTTTACTAAGGAACACTTACTGTCTTTCGCCATCGGTGACCCTGTCAATCCCCATAATACATTTGTAAAAGATAGTTCAGAAATTTAAAGTTTTTTTTATTACATAATACTTAATTAGGGTATTTACTTAGGAAAGCATCTATGATAGTTTCATGTTGATTATCATAAATTAAAATATGCAACGCTAAGTTTAACAACCGCGTTTCTTTGCCTTGGTTTGATGATGAGTATCCATCTTACATACTTGCAATCCTAAATATTTCTTTCGATTTTGTATAAATTATGTAAGATAAACTAAGTGATAACTTGTCGTCGAGCTATTGACACTATCTTTCCTTATTGTTTTGAACAAAGCATAACATTTATCACCTGTGAGATGAATATATGTCTGCAATTAGACTAATCTACTCTCTGTACTTTTACGTATTTAGCTACACTGAATGTCACGGAAATCTTGACACTGCTGGCATAATACCAAAAACTACCACTGTTAGTAAAATAGATACTCTCTAACTCGCAACTGTATTTCTCACTTTTACTTTTGACTTGTTTCATATGACTTATATTAAGAACACTTTCCTCGAATTTATCACTACCCTAGAAGGGTTCGATCATTTACCAGATGCAGCGATCGCTAATCTATCAGAACAGCTGCAAGCTTGGCGCTATCGCATAGGCCAGAAAATCATCGGGAAAGAAAGTCTCCCAGACCACATCACCATAATTTATGAAGGACAAGTGCGCCTGTTGGGATATGACCCCCAGACGCAAATGCCAATCACCCTAAAATTACTGCAACCGGGGGAAATTATCGGCGAAATTGGTTTGTTGCGCGATGTCGCCTGTGAAACAGCGATCGCCTCTACCGAAGTAGTATGTTTAACCTTGAATGCATCGGCATATTTTAGCTTTCTGGCTTTATATCCAGCTTTCGCCAATGCTCGCAAGAAGCGTAGTTATTTGGTGGAAGTTTTCGAGATTCTCAGCTCATATTGGAAACAGCAACCGATCGCTACTTTAAATTTCAAAGAATTGGCAGAAAACGCCTTACCACAGTCGAAAATCCATTACCTCCCTCCAGGGACAACTCCATTCAACCAACTCGATAGCGAAAGCGTCTGGTTTGTGAGTGGCGGAGGTACAATAACGAATTTCTCACCTGGCGATCGCCTAGAATCGGACGATGACAGAAACAATATCCAGGTTATAAGTCAAAACCCCGCACGGTTGCTTGGTATACATCCGTCAAATTTGATATTGGAAGATAGTCATCAGATAGAAATTGTAGTCAGAGACACCAGATCAGATAGCGCAGAGGAATTAGATATTCCTTACGCATCAGACGAAATAGTTCCACAACCAGCCCCCCAGTCCTCAAACACTTCGTCAAAACAGAAATATCCGTTTTTTAGTGGTAAAGGAGAATTAAATACAACCTTCGCCTGCTTCCAAATGATCGCGAAGCACCTAGAAATGCCGTTTCGTCGAGAAGTAGTTCGTCGTATCTTAACTGAGCAAGTCAAACGTCAGGGCACTATATCATTTCAAGTTAATGCTTACCTGGCAGAGTTAATCGGACTTAAAGCGCAGCTGATAGAGCTACCAGTCGCCTCATTGACGCGCATTCCTACCCCAGCGCTGATTCGCTATGGTGATAATTTTGCCGTTTTATATGCAGCAGATGCAAATACTATGGTTGTGGGTGTGCCATCCCAAGGAATTGTACGCTGCAAACCTGCTCAATTGGTTGAACAATTAGATGTTGATCCAACTGACTTTCCACCCAAAGTTAAAGTATTACTGCTGAGTGCTACCAAAGAAACGCCCCAAGAGCGTTTTAGTTTACGGTGGTTTATACCCTATTTATCAAGCCACCGTCGAGTTCTGATAGAGGTCTTTATCGCTTCCTTTTTCGTGCAGTTGGCAGCGTTGGCAAATCCTCTGGTGGTTCAGTTAATTATCGACAAAGTTATCACTCAAAATAGTATTGGCACACTACATATTTTGGGGATCTTGCTATTAGTAGTCGGGCTATTTGAAGCAGTGCTGACTACCTTAAGAACCTACTTATTTGTCGATACCACTAACCGGATCGATATGGGTTTAGGGTCGCAAATTATCGACCACTTATTACGTTTACCACTGCGCTATTTTGAACGCCGACCGGTGGGCGAACTTTCTACTCGCATCAACGAATTAGAAAATATCCGTCAATTCTTGACCGGTACTGCCTTGACAGTCGGGTTAGACGCTCTATTCTCGTTGGTTTATATCGGTGTGATGCTGATTTATAGTTGGCAACTCACCTTAGTAGGCTTAAGCACAATTCCAGTGTTTATCCTGATCACCTTAGTTGCTTCTCCCACCATTAGTAGGCAGTTACGTGGCAAAGCCGAACGCAACGCCGAAACTCAATCTTATTTAGTTGAGGTAATGTCAGGGATTCAAACAGTAAAAGCTCAAAATATCGAATTGCGATCGCGCTTTTCTTGGCAAGAGCGTTATGCTCGGTTTGTCGCCGCCGGTTTTAAAACCGTTGTAACTTCCACCCTTGCTAACTCCACCAGCAACTTCCTCAACAAACTCAGCAGCTTACTGGTTTTGTGGGTAGGAGCTTATTTAGTACTCCAAGGAGAATTAACTTTAGGCGAATTAATTGCCTTTAGAATTATATCGGGTTACGTCACCAGCCCAATATTGCGTTTAGCTCAACTCTGGCAAAGCTTCCAAGAAACAGCCTTGTCGATAGAACGTTTAAGCGATATTGTCGATACACCACAAGAAGGAGAAACAGACCGTTACAATATACCCTTACCTACCATCAAGGGAGCAGTAAAATACGAAAATGTTTCCTTCCGTTTTGGCACAAGTGGCCCTTTGCAACTTTCTAATGTCAACCTCGAATTTGAGCCAGGGAAATTTATTGGCATTGTCGGCCAAAGTGGCTCTGGTAAAAGTACGATGATGAAATTACTGCTCAGACTTTACGAAACCGAGTCCGGCAGAATTTTGATTGATGGTTATGATATTGCCAAAGTAGAACTCTATTCACTGCGACGACAGATTGGCGTAGTTCCCCAAGAAACATTGTTGTTTGACGGCAGCGTTCAGGAAAATATTGCTTTAACCAATCCTGATGCGACAACCGAAGAAATTATTGAAGCGGCTCAGGTGGCGTGCGCCCACGAATTTATTATGAACTTGCCCAACGGTTACAATACACGGGTAGGAGAACGGGGTTCTGCACTTTCAGGTGGACAACGACAAAGAATTGCGATCGCCCGCTCTGTTTTACAACGACCAAAATTATTAGTTTTAGATGAAGCAACCAGCGCATTAGATTATCCTACAGAGCGGCAAATATGTCTTAATTTAGCCAAAGCATTCAAGGGTGATACAGTATTTTTTATTACCCACCGACTCAACACCGTAAGTAACGCAGACATGATTGTTGTGATGGATAATAGTAGAGTTATAGAAAAAGGTAGTCATCAAGAATTAATGGCTGCTAAAGGTCACTATTTTTATCTGTATCAGCAACAAGATGTAAACTTGTAATTAGTCATTGCTAGGGGCATGGCGTGAATAAACAGGGGGCGAGGAGAAAAAGAAACAATTCTTTCTCCCTGCCTCTTAATCAAAGGATTTTCAGTTTGATCAACATTCCATAGATGTAGCAATAACTGTAGGGTGGGTACTATTATAAATATCAAAATCAAGGTTTTCCCATCGGTAAACAGTACCTACTTTACAAAAAATCCAAAATCCAAAATCCAAAATTTAAAATCGTTATGACTCAACTTAATGGGAATCACCTTAACACCAATCAGAAAAACGGCAATCACAAAAATGGAGTCAAGCAAGATTCACAGATACTGACAAAACAACAGAAAGCTGCTCAACAGTCTTTAATAAACTCAAGTTCTAAGGAATTTGAGCAATCTATTGTCTTGCGCCAATCTCCAATTTGGTCGCGTACAATCATGATCACTCTAATGGCGCTAGCCTGCTTTGGAATTGCTTGGGCTTATATTGCTAAAATTGAGCAAGTAGTGCCAGCAACAGGGCAACTAAAGCCGCAGGGAACAATCAAAGAAGTTCAAGCTCCTGTTAGTGGAGTGGTGAAAACAGTTAATGTTAAAGATGGAGAACAAGTAAAGGCAGGAGATTTGCTGCTGACCTTTGATTCTATAGCCTCTGCTGCCGAATTAAATTCTTTAAACCAGATTCGCGTTGCATTAATTAAAGAAAACCAGATTTATCGGCGATTGATGGGAGCGAGTAGCGGCACGGAATCAGAACTATTATTTATGCGCGGGAATTTGCCGCCAGAAGCTGCTTTTCTACTGAAAAGTCGCGCAGCATTAGTATCAGAAAATGACTTATTGCGGACTCAATTAAAAAATTCTGGGCAAGATTCTAGATTAGGAATTGATGAACAGCAGCGTCTACAAGTCGCTAAAAGAGAATTAGATTCTCGCTCTGCGGCGGCGGAATTAGAGGTAGAAAAAACTAAGAAACAACTTTCTCAGAACCGAGTCAAATTAGAAGATACTAAATCAGGTTTAGCAATCCAACAGCAGATTTTAGATAAACTCAAAATACTAGCAGAAGAAGGCGGTATTTCGCAGCTTCAATATCTCAACCAGCAACAACAAGTACAAACCCTCGCGGCGGAAGTAGCACAACTAGGTGAAGAAGAAAAACGCCTCCAGTTTGAGATTCAAAAAGGACGGCAAGAGCTAAGTAATACGGTAGCTGTTTCTGATAAAAACATTTTAGACAATATAGCTAATAACAAAACACGCATTGCCGAAATCGATAGTCAATTCACAAAGGTTCTCCTAGAAAATGAACAACGTTTGGCAGATGTTAATAGTAAAATCTCTCAAGCACAGTTAAACCTTAAATATCAAGAACTCCGTGCGCCTGTAGCTGGAACAGTTTTCGATTTGCAAGCAAAAAACCCTGGCTTTGTCGCAAATCCAACTACAAAACTGCTGCAAATTGTCCCAAATGAAAACTATATAGCTGAAGTTTTCATCACTAATAAAGATATTGGTTTTGTCCGAAAAGGCATGAAGGTAGATGTTAGAATTGATTCCTTTCCTTACAGCGAATTTGGCGATATCAAAGGTGAAGTGGCTGGGATAGGGTCAGACGCATTACCGCCAGACCAAACACATCAGTTTTATAGATTTCCAGCAAAAATTTCATTGAATAAACAATCCTTAGTGATTAGGGGTAAACCCGTCACCTTGCAATCAGGTATGTCCATCAGTGCCAATATAAAAGTACGCGAAGAACGGACTGTGCTTAGTTTGTTCACTGAGTTGTTTACCAAGCAAATTGATACTCTTAAAGAGGTACGCTGAAGAAAGCAGGAGGCATACTGACTCTCTCGTTAATTTGTGAAAAGATGTCTACACACAGAAGAGGGATATAAAATCCCACTTCTGTCACTTTCTGACAGCGCAATCTCTAGAAGCTTTATCAGCCAATCAATACAAACTAACGCCACGCTATATTCAATTGTCAGTGGTTTCAGTTTCAAACTGCACTTGTTGATACAAATTAGTGTAAGCGTAGCTCGTCGTAGACATCGCTATTTCCACATCCACCGATTCCATCTGCAATATATCGCCCAAACTATACTCCGACAACACCCATTTTCTCTGCTAGTTGCACCGAAACACTTCCACACCCGGTTGAGCTATTTGTACTAAGACATATTCGGCGTTGCATAATAGAGGGATGAATTGAGGTCATCTACTGTGCAATGTCCATACTGCGGATCTACGGAAATTCGTAAGAACGGAAAGCACAGAGGTAAACTGTGGGCACATTTGTGTATCGTGCGACGTGCGTTCCGCGAATGCTAACGCCAATTTATTGATTTGTAGGATTCCCCGAAAGGATATTCTGAGGGATTGAAGCAAGAATGCTTAAAAATGTACCTTGGTTCTGTACCTCATTTAGTTGCAAAGTGCTGTAAATTGTTACTCCACTACTTAAAGTATCAAACTGTATCTACATAAATCGATTCATCCCTTCATTCAGCAACGCCCGATTTTACAGGTGTCTTGGTGGCTACCCGACTACATTAACCCTCTCTTCACCCTCTTTTTTTGCGAAAGTCTTGTGAGTTTTTTAATTTTAGTTTTATATAAAAATACTGGTAAACATAAACATAATAATATTGTAATATATATGTATATATGACGAATTTGTTTAATAAACATATGCAAAATCCTACTCATATAAACACTAGCATTAGTGTTAACGATATTAGTCATGAAATGTACCAGTTAATATCTGATTTGTATCCCCTGTGTCGTAGTATTACAGGTGATGGCTTACGAAAAACACTGGATATTATTAAAAAAAATATTCCCTTGGCTATACATAATATCCCTACTGGGACTGAAGTCTTTGATTGGACTATTCCTAAAGAATGGAATATCAGAGATGCGTTTATTAAAAATTCACAGGGTGAAAAGATTATAGATTTCCATGAGTCTAATCTGCATATAGTTAATTACAGCATAAATATTCATGAAAAGATGTCATTACAAGATTTAAAAGCACATCTTTTTACACTACCAGATCGCCCTGATTGGATTCCTTATAGAACTTCTTACTATAAAGAGAATTGGGGATTTTGTCTCAGTCATAATCAATTATTGGAATTAAAAGATGAAGTGTATGAAGTTTGTATTGATTCTTCTTTAGAGAATGGTTGTTTAAGTTACGGAGAGTATTACATTAGAGGTAAAAAAGCAGATGAAATTCTGATTTCATGTCATACCTGCCATCCATCACTTTGTAATGACAATCTCTCTGGCCTAGCATTAGCAACCTTCTTAGCCAAACATCTTAGCCAAATTTCACCTTCTTACTCCTATCGCTTTCTGTTTATTCCTGGAACAATTGGTTCCATTACTTGGCTGGCTTTAAATGAAGCGAATGTTAACAAAATAAAACATGGTTTAGTCATAACTTGTGTTGGTGATTCGGGTAAGTCTCACTACAAAAAAAGTCGTCAAGGTAATGCTGAAATTGATAAAGCTGTTACTCATGTTTTGAAAAACTCTGGACAAGATTATGAAATTATGGAGTTCTCTCCCTATGGCTATGATGAACGGCAATTTTGTTCACCAGGATTTAATCTTCCTGTAGGTTGTTTCATGCGATCGCCTCATGGTACTTATCCTCAGTATCATACATCAGCAGATAATTTGGATTTAGTAAAACCCGAATATTTGGCTGATTCTTTCTCAAAAATTTTGTCAGTCTTAGACATTATAGAGAATAATAAAAAATACTTAAATCAAAATCCTAAATGCGAACCGCAGTTAGGTAAACGAGGATTATACAGCGCTATAGGTGGGCAAACTGATACAAAGAAGAGTGAAATGGCAATGTTATGGATTTTAAACTTGTCTGATGGCAATCACACACTGCTGGATATTTCTGAAAAATCAAGCTTAGAGTTTGATTTGATTAAGAAAACAGCAGATACTTTGTTACAATTTAATTTGTTGAAAGAAACAACTTAATTTGAGCAAATTAGGATTTGACGAACGGTCTGAGACTAATATCAGTAACTTCAGCAGTTCGAGGTAAACTTAGCGAATTAATCACTACTGCTGCCACGTCCTCTGGCTGCATAAGGCGTTCAGGATAATAGGGTTTACCCTCCATCTCGTGAATTTTTGCTTGTCGAGGAGTAGCAGTACGCCCAGGAAACACGCTCATAACCCGCACTTGCTCGGCATTAATTTCTACACGGAGAGAGTCAGCAATCGCCTTAAGAGCATGTTGGGTGGCAGCAAATTGCCCCACATTCGCTCTAAGATTCATAATCACACTGGAGTTGATGAACAAAATTTGTCCCCGGCTGGATAAAAGCATGGGGAGTAAAGTTTGTGTCAAGAGATAGGGAGCGCGAACATTGGCTCGATACAATAAGTCGAAGTCTTGAATAGAACTCTTTTGAAATGTCCCCATTGAGAACATACCCGCACTCAGGATGAGTAGGTCAATTTGTTCAAAATCTCGCTCAAGATTTGTTTTTAGCTTGCTTATATCTTCATCAACCATCAAATCGATTGTATAGCAAACAACGTTAGGAGAAGTTTCCTTAGCTATCGCGGCAACTGTTTGCAAAGTTTCAAGGTTACGTCCTAACAAACAAAGTTTTACACCTTGTGCCGCCAAACCCAAGGCGATCGCTCTACCGATACCGCTACTAGCTCCTGTGACAACTGCAACCTGACCTAATAAAGCTTCCATAATGAGAGTAAACAATTCAAAATTTGCTCATTCAAAACTTAAAATTAAGAAATATATACGTGTTAAACCTGCGAACGATTTCGATTGTAAAAATTGTCCATTTAACAGCTTATTATTGCTTTAATTCTCCAAAATCAAGCTACAGGTTGAAACCTAAAAACTTAGATTGTATGCGATTTTCTTAATTACGAATTATGAATTACTAATTGATATTAGTGCTGGAGTATCATAGACAGCCACCAAAGATTCGGAAATAGGGCAGAAATCACTACTCCGTAAGAAATCGCCTAAAGAGGTTCCTGTACAAGCAGAATCAATATTGGCTGCTCCCTGTTTAGCCATCACGTCGTCAAAATGCACGGTTCTAAAGTCAATACTAAAACGGGTATAGCCTGATGTGTTGGGAACAGTAGAGTGCATCTGTGCTGCTGAGAAAAGAATCATTCCACCTATTTTCGTAATCAATCGCAATTGTGGTTCCGATTCCACAGGTTCTTCTGCACGGGGTTGTTTGCGCGTATCTGTTTTAATGTGCTGGGCCGCATTTTTGCGGCTTTCTTTATTCCACTGAGCATAGTCATACTCTCTTGAGCTATTCTGAATTGGCTGACTCCAGTAGTGGGGATGGAATGCCATCGCATTCTCTGGGGTAATATCGTAGATAGGAAGCCACCAGTTAATCTGGCAGGTAGGAGCAGAGTACCAAGTGTCACGATGAGGATGGAAAGCATAAGCAATCCCAGCAGTCAGATAGTCATCACTAGTTGCTGTTCTCAGGCGGGGTACATCAAAATAGGTTTTTGTTAAATCACATCCACTTTCCTTTAAGATGCCTTGAATAAGTTTTTTAGATTCAGGATGATGGATAAAAGTTGGCTTGAGTTTGGCCAAAATTTCAACGTATTTCTCTACAGGTAGACTATGTTGTGCTTCTCTCGGATCTAAGGGTGCAAATGCTTCTTCAATCATGCCACTAGCAAACTCACATAGAGCGATCGCACTAGCGCTAGGAGAAAAGACAAATATTTGTCCATTATAGAGATTTTTGCGTCTGATATCATCATTAAAAGTTGAATCGAAATAGATTGCATTCACTTGTCCCCTCCTTATCTGCTGTAACAAAACACGCGGCTAAAAAACTACTTTACGGCAATAAAAAGCTTCTGCATACTTGTTGGGTGAATTAGATTCAACCCCTCGCAATCTTAAAATTGATCGAAAGGTTTCTTCTGTAAACCATTGTTTATTATTTTGTGAAGGAAAGCTGTCAAGAATATATTGAATTTTATTTTGACAGATTTCCTCATTTAAATTAACAAAGAAGTTAGGATTACCTAAATCACCATCATATTTAGGGATTTCATACTCTAAAATTAAATTATTTCTAAATGTATTCCAAGTAAATTCGGAAATTAAGCGATGATCTTGATGCAAATCCTGGCGATAATGGGTAAAAATTAAATCAGGGCTGTATTCTTGTTTTAGTTCCTCAAAAAAGTGTTTAATTTCAATTCCGATGAAAGGAAAAAATCCATCTTGAAATTGTTTGATTACTATATTTTTTATATTTGTATTTCTTAAAAATTTATTAGCGCTATTATAAGCTTCCTTTTCTCTTTCTAAGTTTGAACTAAATACAACCCAATAAAATATAATATTTGGGTAAGTTTCTATCAACTTTAATATCGTGCCTCCGCAACCAATTTCTATATCATCACAATGTGCTCCTAAACACAAAACTTTATAATCGAAGTTTTTTTCTCCCTCAAAAGTGAATTTAAGCATATTGGTGATTTTTTATTTTTAGAGAATAGTTTGTCTGAGATAGCTGCTTCCAACAATAATTACAGCAGATACCCTTATGAGATATCTACTGTAAAATAGATTGGTATTTAACTATTAGCCAAACTGATTGGTACGGAATCATTAGCAAACTGATAATTCCGGCTATATTCTAAATATGTTGCCTTCTTTTCAAGAAGGTTCCATACCGCCCAAGGAGCGTTACCTTGGCAATACATATCATCTAATTGCTGCTGTTCTTTGAAAGTATCCATGCACGCCCAAAAACCGTTATATTTATAAGCTACTAATTGTTTTAATTTAATTAGTCTTTGAAACGGTTCAAGCACTAACTCCTCTCCAGTCTCAATGTATTTAAAGATATCCTTATTAAATACAAAAAAACCGCCATTTATCCTAATACCAGCTTCCTGAACGCTTTGGATATCATTTACTAAACCATTTTCTTGTGTTGAAACTAAATGAAAACTTTGCGATGGTTTTACACACAAGAAACTGGCTATTTTGTTATGTTTATAAAAGTCATCAATTAAGTCAGGTAGGTGTAAATCTGTTAAGCCATCACTATAATTGGCTAAAAAGGCATCTTCCCCTTGTAAGTATTTTTCAACTGCCTTGAACCTTTGACCTATATTTGAAGTTAAGCCCGTATCAACAAAAGTAATATTCCAATCTTCAATATCACTATTCACGAGTTGAATTTTTTTGCCCCCCTTCTGTAAAGTAAAATCATTGGAAACACACTCATCATAATTGAGAAAATAATTTTTGATGACATCTGCTTTATAACCAAGACACAAAATAAAATCTTTGTGTCCATAGTGAGCATAGTATTTCATCACATGCCATAATATTGGCCTGTAACCAATATGAACCATTGGTTTAGGAATATTACTGGATAATTCTCTTAATCTTGTTCCTAAACCACCGCAAAATAAAACTACTTTCATTGTAATTACCTTCGGTATTAATAAATCAGATTAAATTCAAGTTGTCTTATTGCTCAAGAGTAGACATTGACTTCAGGAATCGGGACAACAAATTTCCCACCCCAATCGCGTACATACGACATCTGGGACATTATTTCGTTTTTCAGATTCCAAGGTAAAATTAGCAGATAGTCTGGTTTGGTTTCTTGAATCTTGTTTGGATGAAAGATTGGTATATGAGTACCTGGTAAAAATTTACCTTGTTTGAATGGATTTCGATCTACAGTGTAATCAAGAAAATCTTCTCTAATTCCACAATAATTCAATAGGGTATTGCCTTTACCAGGAGCGCCGTAACCAACAATCGATTTTCCTTGGCGTTTAGCTGCAATTAAAAATTCTAAAAGTTGAAATTTGGTATCCTTTACTTTTTCGGCAAAGGAGAAATAATTTTCTATGTTGATAAATCCTGCTGCTTCTTCCGTCGCTCTTAAATCTTTTACATCCTGACTGATAGATTTAGAATTATCGTCTACATGGCAACCATAAATCCTTAAAGAACCACCATGTGTAGATAGTTCTTCTACATCAAAGATAGTTAAACCGTGAGCAGCAAAAACTTTCTCTACTGTAAGTAAGGATAAGTAAGAAAAGTGTTCATGATATATAGTATCAAACTGGTTTCCCTCCATTAGTCGCATTAAATGGGGAAACTCCATAGTAATGACACCTTCAGGCTTAAGTAAAAGTTTACAGCCTGCTACAAAATCGTTGATATCGGGTACATGAGCAAGTACATTGTTACCTATTAATAAATCTGCTTGCGTACCATCAGCAACTAATTCATCTGCTGTATTTTGTCCAAAGAACTTGACAGTTGTAGGAATACCTTTTGTGATAGCTACCTCAGCAATATTAGCTGCTGGCTCTATACCTAAAACAGGTATTCCTTGTGATACAAAATATTGCAATAAGTAACCATCATTACTAGCTATTTCTACTACGTGGCTTGAGGAGTTCAGTTTAAAACGCTCTGTTACTTTTTCGGTATAATTTTTTGCATGTTGTAGCCAAGAATCAGAGTAAGACGAAAAGTAAGCATAGTGGCTGAAGATATCTTGCGGGCTTACATATTCTTGAAGTTGAACTAAAAAACAGCGATCGCACACGTAGACATGCAGTGGATAAAAGGCTTCCATTTGGTTTAACTGTTCACCTGTCACGTAACTTTCACACAGTGGTGACATTCCCAAATCCACAAAGGTATGCTGTAACGCTGTCCCACAGAATCGGCAGCCACAACGATTTACGCTTGTATCATTTTGTATAGAGGGTTGCAAAGTTGTCGTATTCATTTGTTAGCTCCCACACTGTTATATGCAACTTGATAGAGGTATTCAGCTGTCACGCATTAAACTTGAACATTTACATGAAGGCTGATGATTGATGACTGATAAGCGTTAACCGTCAACAGTTAACAACCGTAAAGAGTGTTTATACAATTAGACGCGCATCAGCTTATGAGAACCCTTATACCCTCACGCTTGGTTGAGCGTGAGTAGAGTCTAAAACAGATTCAAACAAAGGCCAGGTTGTATCTTTCTCAGAAATTTCGCTTATAGGTAAAGGCCATTCAATCCCAAAAGCTGGATCGTCATAGGGCAACCCACGCTGATAATCTGGCGCATAGAATTCACTCATCTGATATACAACTTCAGCTGCATCAGTTAGCGTCTGATAACCATGAGCGAACATCTCAGGCACATATAAACTTCTACGGTTCTCGGCTGATAGCTCAACAGCTATATGTAATTTGTATGTAGGAGATTCAGGGCGCAAGTCGATGATCACATCATAGATAGCGCCATGAGTACAGCGAACCAACTTTACTTCGGTTGCTGGAGCAACTTGATAATGCATACCTCGGAGAGTTCCCTTTTTGTGGTTGAAAGCCAAATTGCATTGTGCAACTGTTGGCTTTAAACCGTAAGCCAAAAATTCCTCAGCGCAAAAAGTACGAGCAAAGAAGCCACGAGTATCTTGCCGTTGCTCTATGTCAATAACGAATGCGCCTTTAAGTGCAGTTTCTGTGAATAGCATTACTTATTCCAGAAGAAGTTTTGATCTATTTGCTGAGTGCGAATTAGATACTCTAGTTGCTTCAAGCGAGTGAATCCTTTAAATAAAAAAGTTGATTCTGACATATCGATAGCAGTAAACACATCAAATAACTGCTGGGTTCCTTTAACTGCATTCCACTCACACTTAAATCCCGGTAGTCTAGTGTTAATCTTCTCGAAAGAAACCCGATAGCTGCGGTTATCAGCACTAGTGTCACCAAAAGAAAGCTGGCATCCAGTAAAAACTTCAGCTACTATCTGGGCAATTTCTTTGACTTTATAGTTGCTAGCAGTGTCACCCACATTGAAAATTTGGTTGTGAATAATGTCGCGCGGGGCTTCGAGGGTACATACAACTGCTTTGCAAATGTCTAGCAAATGAACTAGCGGCCGCCAAGGAGTACCGTCGCTTGTCATTTTGATTTCTTTGGTCGTCCATGCCAGCCCAGACAGGTTATTTAACACAATATCAAAGCGCATTCTGGGAGATGCGCCGTAGGCGGTGGCATTCCGCAAAAAGGTAGGAGAAAAATTATCGTCAGCTAATAATTTGACATCTCGCTCTACCAAAGTTTTACATTCAGCATAGGCTGTTTGGGGATTGACAGGAGACTCCTCCGTAACGTGTTCATCAGTACCAACACCATAGACACTGCACGAAGACGTATAGACAAAGCGACGCACGCCAGCTTTTTTAGCTATTTGAGCAAGGCGAACTGAGCCTTGATGGTTAATTTCATAAGTAACATCAGGGCATAACTGTCCGGCGGGGTCGTTGGAGAGTTCAGCCAAATGAACGACTGCCTCAACACCTTGTAAATCTTCAACTGTGAGCTGGCGAATATCTTTATTAAGAGTTTTGGCGGTGAGTTCGGTACCGTTGTACAGCCAACCAACTTTGTAGAATCCTGTGTCAACTCCGATAACTTCATGACCGTGTTGCATCAAGATTGGGGCTAATAAAGAACCGATATAGCCTTCAGTTCCAGTTACCAGTATTTTCATGGATGTCAAATCCTGATAGGTAGAGCTTGGTTTTGTAAAAAACCTTTATTAACTGAACTACAAAACCACTTCATGAAAACGAGCTACCTCGTACGAAGAAACGCTTACAAGACTGTCTCGACTGTGCTTAATCTAGTGGTACTAGCACAATCCCTTGTGTAAATACCACTGTGCCAGAAGTGCGTTTGCGATCGCGTTGAAGAAAATGTATGACTTAATGTATAAGTTATATCAACTGAGTTTGCTCTCTCCTGCTTTTCCTACTTTTCCCACTTTTCCTACTTTTCATGGAATCTTCATAGCTTTCATTAAATCTTTATAGTATTTAAATAAAAGAATGGTGCAAACTACAAACTATTTTCCTCCTATTTACTTCTATTTTCCTCTGAAAAAATAAAAAAGAATAAGCCATAAGATGGAAGAAATAGCCTAACTAATTTAGCTACCTTTAACAATCTAATCATATTGATGAACATTAATAAAATTACATTAGCTACACTAATTACAATATTTTGTTAAGTTATTAGAAAAAAGTCAATGAAACTCAAACCTTAAAATGGCATAATTTAATAAATTAATGATTAATGATTGCTCATTAATCTATTAGATTCTTATTTAAATTCATAACTGGAGATCCAAAAACTGCTTTATGGCACGACGTTCGTTGAAAGCATCTACTATAGGCATTACAAAGGCAAAAAGGGCTTTTAAAATCAGAGAGTGGACTCAAGAGTATTTAGCTAGTGAAGTAGGGCTTGAGACTCGTCAGTCAATCTGGAAATTTTTTACAGGCAAGCCTATTGAGCGTCATAACTTTATAGAAATCTGCTTTCAACTCGGTTTAGATTGGAAAGATATTGCTCAACTACCGGATCAGAGGCTACTGACAGAAAGCAACCAGGAATGTGAAAATTGCCAAGATATCGAAACCTTGGTGCAAATGTTGCGATCGCGTCGAAGTGATAAGATTCAAGCTCAGTGTGCTACTACGCGGTTGTTAGATATTGCTCAACCAATTCAACTAGAAGAAATTTATGTCAACACTAATTTTCTAAATAATATTACAAGTCGAAGATGGTTAGATATCCTTGATCTACAAGACGTTATTGCAGAAGAGTTTGACTGTTTTGGTTCAAATCAACTATATCAAGAGCGAGTCTCTGCGATACAGGCAGTTATCACCTATCCCAAACTAATGGTACTAGGTAAACCAGGGTCTGGTAAAACCACATTTTTACAGTATATTGCCATGCAATGCAATCAAGGCAAATTACTATCAGACCAGATACCAATTTTTATTCGCTTGAAAAACTTTGTTGAAGATGCTAGAGAAACTGGAAATTACAGTTTATTGAATTATATTAGTCAAGACCTTACCGATTACGGGGTTTCAGACCAAGATATCCAAACATTACTGATTGACGGTAAAATGTTAATTCTGCTGGATGGGTTAGATGAAATTCCAGAAGATGATAACGCCAAAATCATTAGTAAAATTCGCCGTTTCACTGAAAAATATTATAAAAATAAGTTAATTATTACGTGCCGTATCGGTTACCAGCAGTATCGCCTTGAAGAATTTAGTGAAGTTGAAATTGCTGATTTCGACTCTTCTCAAATTGAGGCTTTTGTTCAAAATTGGTTTGTTAACGTTAGCAATAATTCTATAGAAAAAGGAAACGCCTTAGCTTCTCAGTTCGTGCAAAAATTACAGTTGTTGGAGAATAAAGAAATTCGAGAACTAGCTGTAAGACCACTTTTGCTTAATCTGGCTTGCTGTGTGTTTCAAGCCCGCTCAGATTTTCCAGTTAGAAGAATCGAACTTTACAAGCAAGGATTGGACATTTTGCTCAATCGTTGGGATAAAGTGAGGAACATTAAACGAGATGAAATGTATCTTCATTTGTCTTTACCTCAGAAGCTTGAACTGCTGAGTCAAATTGCTGCTATTACCTTTAAGCAAGGTCATTACTTTTTTACACAAAGTAATGTCCAGCAATACATTACAGACTATCTCTGTAACTTACCCACGGCCCAAATTGAGCCGGAGGTATTGCAACTCAACAGTGAAGCAGTATTGAGATTACTTGAGACACATGGACTACTGATAGAGCAAGCGCGGGGAATTTACTCGTTCTCACATATAGCTTTTCAGGAGTATTTAACAGCTAAAAATATCGTTAATAGCCCCAATCAACAAAGATTAGAAAAAAACTTAATTGAGCTGGTTAGCCATTTAACTGAACCACGCTGGCACAAAATCTTTTTACTAACCGCTGGCATGTTAGATAATCCTAATTGCCTGTTGCAATCCATGAAGCAACATATTGATCAGCTTGTGGTCTTTGATAAGCAATTGCAAAAGTTTTTCAACTGGCTTAACCATAAGTCTCTTTCAGTTAATTCTACCCATAAAAGAGTAGCTATTCGTGCCTTTTATCTGACACTAGAACTGCTCGACGACCTGAGCTTGACTCATGACTTGGCTTTTTCGCTTGGCATCGATCTCAGGCTCACTAATAATCTTACCCCTGATTTAGCTCTAGATATAGCTCTTCAGTGTGCCCTTCACTTAAGCCTTACCCTGCCTTACGAGCCGACTTTGGATCGAGTTTTGGCTTTAAGCTTTGCTCTTCCTGATGACCAGAATCTTGTCTGTAACCCTGAGTTGCAGAGTTCTTTGCAAAAACTTAAAGAACAATTACCGACTCCAGTTCAAGGCAGAGAAAAGCTAAAAAAATGGTGGAATGATAACGGTCAGACTTGGGCTAATGAATTGAGGTTGGTGATAGTTCGGTGTCGCAACATTGGTCATCAATGGCAGTTCAGCGAGCAGCGCAAAGAAATACTCAAGCAGTACTACACTGCCAACGAGTTATTGGTAGATTGCCTCAAGAGTGCTTATAAAGTAACTCCCGCCCTATTAGAGAATATTTTGGCAACATTATTGTTACCCACCTCTAAAACATCAAATAATTATGGATTAGGCATTGATGAGATAAATCGCCATATTTGGGTGCTGTAATTACAGCAGTTTTCCTTTGTATGAACGACAAAGCTATGGGTTTTGAGGCAGGGGAGGCTTTTAAGGAAAGAGGATTATTGTTTAATAATTCTTTTCTCAAGAACAGCTTCTCTTTTCTTTTTGATTCAAGAGCCTGCCTTAACCAAAATGTACCTCAGTTAAGTGTTGCATTCCTGGCAAGCTACAACAAGTATTAAGCAGCAAGCGCTACGCGAAAGTCTTTCTCTGGGTAACTTTGCTGGATTCACCCCTGAAGCAACTAGTATTGCTGAGTTAGGGTATTTATACTTTGACTATTAGCCAAACTTGATACAAAAGTAGACAGAAAGTATACGTTAATTTATACATTTTCTTAAACGCGATCGCAAACGCACTTCTGACAGACTTTTAATTATTACAAGACTGTTAATAGATAGCGATTGTAGTGGTACTAAAGCAAAAATATGCTGCGAATGCGTTATTGATCTAGGTATATGCGTATTCATCATCTTGAGCAAACTGACGTAGTATTTCAGCAACTAAGGAAATAAATTTGCAGCCAATGTCGGGGGTAACTTGCAAAACTTGACTTCACCGCCTTCTGGTTTCTGTGCTGAACCACTTACAAAAAGAGAGGCAGTCACAGTAAAAGGTAAGTTTTTCTTTATTAGTGATAAAAAGTTTTTTCTTAAAGGAGTTAGTTATGGCCCTTTCTGCATCGGTAGCCACGGTGAGTCCTTTCCAGAAAAATCAGTTGTAGAAAAAGATTTTGCCATGATGGCAGAACTGGGAATTAACTGTCTCCGTACCTATACCGTTGCACCTAGTTGGCTTTTGGATCTAGCTGCAATCTATGGTCTTAGGCTGTTAATCGGTATACCTTGGACTCAGCATATTGCTTTCCTCGATTCTTCTACTGTCAAGGCAGAAATCCGTAACACCATTGCTCAAGGAGTTAAAGTTTGTCGGGATCATCCCGCCACCTTTGCCTATTTGGTGGGCAATGAGATTCCTCCAGATATTGTCCGATGGCACGGTGCAAAACGAGTTCGGGCTTTTATTAAAGAGTTAATGGCAGTAGCAAAAGACAACGATCCCGAAGGTTTAGTAAGCTACGCTAATTATCCATCTACAGAGTATTTAAATATTAACTTTACTGATTTCTCGTGCTTTAATGTTTACCTGCACAGAGAAACAGATTTTCGCCGTTACCTCTTGCGACTCCATAACCTAGCTGAGGATAAACCTTTAGTGCTAAGTGAGTTTGGTGTTGATTCGATGCGTGAAGGAACCCAAGCTCAAGCCGAAATTCTCTCTCAAAAGCTGTCATCTAGTTTTGAGATGGGAGCAGCTGGAACGATTATTTTTTCTTGGACAGATGAGTGGTTTACCGGTGGATATGCCATCCAGGACTGGGCTTTTGGCCTAGTTGATGCTGAACGGATCAAGAAGCCAGCTTTCCATGCAGTGCAGCAATATTACACAGGGCCTCTACCGCCAGCGCTACCTGAGTATCCCAAAGTTTCAATAGTTGTATGCGCTTACAATGCTGAACGCACGATGGATAGTTGCCTAGCTTCTCTCAAAGAACTCAACTATCCCAACTATGAAGTCATTGTAGTTAATGATGGATCGAGCGATCGCACTCTCGAAATTACTCAGCGCTACGACTATGTACGCCTAATTAGCCAAGAAAACAAGGGATTAAGCGTCGCCCGCAACGTTGGTCTGGCCGCTGCAACCGGCGAAATTGTGGCCTATACCGATTCTGATTGCATGGCAGATCCAGATTGGCTCACCTATCTGGTGGCCAAGTTTCTCTCCTCTGGTCTAGCCGCCGTCGGTGGACCAAACTTATCTCCCCCTGAAGAATCTCTTGTCCCTTCCTGTGTTGCTGTCTCTCCAGGTGTACCTACTCACATACTTTTGAACGATGAAGTAGCCGAACACATTGCTGGCTGTAATATGGCTTTCCGTCGGGAAGTGCTAGAAGAAATTAACGGTTTCAACCCGATATTTCGGGCTGCTGGTGATGATGTCGATTTGTGCTGGCGTTTGCAAGACAAAGGCTACACCATTGGCTTTAGCCCGGCTGCAATTGTATGGCACTTTCGCCGGAATACAGTAGCTGCCTATCTCAAACAGCAGCAAGGCTATGGCAAGGCAGAAGCGCTGGTTTATTTTAAGCATCCTTACCGTTTTAACCTTTTGGGACAACCGCAGTGGCTGGGGAGGATCTACGGGGATTTATCGACATGGCGAATCGGTCAACCAGTTATCTATTCTGGGGTGTTTGGTCGCGGTCTGTTTCAAACCTTGTATGAGCCTTCCTCCCCTTTCATCTCTTACCTCCCTCTCACACTGGAGTGGAATCTAGCGGCTTTAATCCTGTTTGTATCTGCTCTTGTCTCTGGCCATCGCCCCTGGTTGAGTGCAGTAATGTTCTTCATCTCTCTTGGCTGGTGTGTAGTTGGTGCTACACAAGCGCGGATTGACTCTCGTTTTCTCAAAAAAAGGGCACGGTTGCTTGTGGCGCTACTGATTTACCTGGGTCCACTTGTACGTAGTATAGAGCGCTACAAATGGCGGATAAGGGAACTGAATAAAGCCGAGCCGATAAAGTTTGATGATCTGTAAATAAAAATAGAAGCAATAAAAAAAATGACTCAAACACTAACTCAAGCAGATTTAATTCAGCTTGATTCGCCAGCGCATAAAGTAAATATTTCCTGGCGCGATCGCGCCTATGAGTTATCCTATTGGACAGAAGCAGGAACAGAGAAGGAAAACCTGCTGCAAAAGGTAATGGATTTACTTTTACCTTGCAAGTATTTCATTGCGATCGACCAAGGATGGAGTGACTGGGATTTAGAGATTTACCGGGGTATCTGGTCAAAGGTGCAAGTCAAAGCCTGTACTGAAAATCATGGAGGTAATAAGAGAGTTATCAGGGTGCGCTGTGCGCTGAGAATGTCACAGTTAGCCACTATGGCGATGATTAGCTATTGTCTGTTCACAATTGTGGCGATCGTTCTGGGAATGCCGGAAGTAGCAACAGCTACAATTGCAGTAAGCATTCTCAACGCCACTGTCATCTTATATCAGAGCTTCCAGTTGGGACGTATTCTCTACCAAGTACTGGAGATTGTTGCCAAAAAAGTGTATTTGCTACCATTACAAACCACCAGCAACAAGTCTGTTGCCCAAAGTGCAATATTACAGCCATGACGAACGTCTTGGTACTCCAGTAAGCTAATGGCCAGAAGGGAGGTAAATCTGGAAGTGAAGCAAGAGATCAAAGCGATGATGCATCGATACGGGCAGATGCTCCGATATCCACTGCGCTACTGGCGCACCTTAATAGTAATCCTCGCTCTCACGGCTGGCACTTCAGCCACCGCAACACTTCAACCTTGGCCAATGAAACTCCTAGTGGATTATGCCTTCGGTCAAGCAGTTATTCCCCCGCAAGTTCGCTCGTTCTTGGGGACTTTTAACCTGGCAGTTACACCATCACTGCTGGTTGTTGTTGCTGCTGTTTGTAGCCTTGGACTCTATGCTTTAAATGCTACCTTGGAAACTAGCGTTAGCTGGGCCTGGAGTGCTGCCGGGCAAGGTATGGTCTACGAAATGGCGCAGAAACTTTTCTATCGTTTGCAGCGCCTTTCACTGCTATTCCATAACCAACGGACTGTCGGTGATTCCCTTAGCCGTCTGGCCGGAGATGTCTATTGCGTTTATACCCTGAGCAGTGCTTTGCTAATTTCACCTGTGCAGTACCTGCTGACGCTAGTAACTATTAGCATCGTCGCCTGGAACTTAAATCCTTTACTAATGCTACTTTCGCTTTTCGTGGCGCCAATAATGGGTGGTTCAGCCCTTGTTTTTGGTTCCCGACTCAAGCGCCGAACAAAACTTAACCGCGAAGCTCAATCGCGCCTCACGAGCTTTGTCCACCAAACAGTCACAGCCATCCCCATGATCCAGGCATTTGGGAGAGAGAGTTACAATACCCGACAGTTTGAACATTTAGCGGCAGACGCTGTTATTCTCTCACAACGCGAAACTCTGCTCAAGAGTATTTACGGTGTGGCGAATGGGACTGTGACAACCATCGGGACTGCGATTGTTTTGTATGTGGGCGGGCAGCAGGTATTATTGGGGGCTATAAGTATCGGCAGCCTGCTCGTCTTCTTAGCATACCTACAGTCTATACAAGGAGCATTTAAGGGGCTATTTGGTATCTATGGGAGCCTGAAGTCCGTAGATGCCAATATAGATAGAGTGTTAGAGATTTTGGATGCTAAAGATGGCGTGCAGGATGCTCCTGATGCCAGACCATTACCAGTTCGTCCCCTGGGAAGACGCGGACACGTATATTTAGAGAAAGTTACCTTCGGTTACGAACCTAACTATCCCGTCCTCCAAGAAATTACCTTGGAAGCGCGACCGGGAGAAACGATCGCCCTAGTAGGCGCTACAGGTGCTGGTAAGAGTACACTGGTTTCCCTGATTCCCCGCTTTTTTGATCCTTGGCAGGGACGAGTTCTCTTTGATGGGGTGGATGTACGAGGTGTGCAACTGGAAAGCTTGCGCGAGCAAATTGCCCTAGTGCTGCAAGAGCCGTTTTTGCTGCCGCTCTCGGTGGCAGAAAACATTGCCTACGGATGTCCTGGAGCAAGTCTGGAGAAGATTGTAGCAGCAGCCAAAGCGGCCAAGGCGGACGACTTTATTGAACGGTTGCCCCTAGGTTATGACACCCTGATTGGCGAAAGAGGATCACTCCTCTCCGGAGGACAGAAACAGCGACTAGCGATCGCCCGCGCTTTGCTTAAGGATGCGCCAGTACTGATTCTCGATGAACCTACTTCTGCCCTGGATGCCCAAACTGAGAATTTACTACTGGAAGCTTTAGATCGCCTAATCGAAGGAAGAACTACATTTATCATTGCCCATCGACTTTCTACGATTCAACGAGCAGATCGAATTGTGGTTCTGGAGCAAGGAAAGGTTGTAGAGATGGGAACACACGAAGAATTGCTGGCTGTCCGTGGTTTCTACCAGCGTCTGCACTCCTTGCAGTTTCCTGAATCGCCGCAGGAGGTCGTTCTATGAAATTGTGGTGGCTGCGACTGGCACATTACGCCCTGGTTCGTTGGCGCGGACTCACCTTTGTAATGTTGCTAATGCTGATTAATGTGGGGCTGAATGTACTCAAGCCCTGGCCTTTGAAGTTGATCGTTGATTCCGTCCTAAATAACCAATCGCTGCCAAATAGCGTCGTTTGGCTCAAAAGCTTGCCTAGTAGTGAATCCAACATTCAGTTGCTCGGTTGGTTAGCAGGTGCCACAATCGTTCTATTTTTATCCAGTGAGGGGGTTCGGCTTATACAGGAATATGTTGGAGCTGGTGTTGGTAGCCAGATGGTTTATGACTTAGGAGCAGCACTGTTTGATCGCTTACAGCATCTTTCCTTGAGATTCCACAACCAGCAGCGCGCTGGCGATCTTGTTCGGCGAGTCATGACTGACAGCATCTGTATTCAGAATCTGGCGATGGCGGTTTTTCTGCCCGTGCTTACTTCCTTGGTGAATTTGGTAGCAATGTTTGCCGTAATGTGGCAGATTGATCGCTTCCTTTCCCTGCTCTCGCTTCTAGTTGCTCCTCTAATAATGTTACTCATTTGGGTCTTTAACCAGCCCATGACTGAGCGAACCTATGAGTATCAGCAATTTGAAGGTGAGATCGTGGCGTTGAGCGAGCAGACCTTGACAGCGCTACCGATTATTCAAGCATTCGGACGTGAAGCACACGAAGATGAGCGCTTTCGCCACCTGTCTCAAAAAGCCCTCCAAGCTTATGTACGCTCTATCCTTGCCCAAATGCAATTCAAAGTTGGGGTGGGAGGGGTAACCGCAGTAGGAACAGCAGCAATCATGGCTTACGGCGGCTTCCAGGTTCTAGATGGGTCGCTCTCAATTGGTTCTTTACTGGTCTTTCTCTCTTATCTCTCCTCCCTGTACGTGCCGATGGCGACTCTAGCTTATATGTCGTCCAGTTTCGCAGCAGCAGCAGCTAGCGCTCGGAGAGTACTAGAGGTTTTGGATGCTCAAGATAGGGTGCAGGATGCTCCCGGTGCTAAACCATTGCCATCTCGTCCGCCGGGAGGACGCGGACACATCTATTTAGAGAAAGTCACCTTTGGTTATGAACCTAACTATCCCGTCCTCCAAAAAATTACCCTAGAAGCGCGACCAGGAGAAACGATCGCTCTAGTAGGCGCAACAGGTGCTGGTAAAACTACCCTAGTATCGCTGATTCTTCGGTTTTTTGATCCCTGGCAGGGACGAGTCTTTTTTGATGGGGTGGATGTACAAAGCGTGCAATTGAAAAGCCTGCGCGAGCAGATTGCCCTCGTGCTGCAAGAGCCGTTTTTGCTGCCGATAACTATCGCCGAGAACATTGCCTATGGCTGCTTTAATGCCAGCCGTGAAGCGATCGTCAAAGCTGCCCAAGCTGCGAATGCTGACACCTTTATTCAACGATTACCTCAAGGTTATGACACGGTAATTGGTGAGCGCGGAGCCACACTTTCAGGAGGCGAGAAGCAACGGTTAGCGATCGCCCGCGCCCTGCTCAAGGATGCTCCAGTGCTAATTCTGGATGAACCCACCTCTGCTCTGGATGCTCAGACCGAGTTTCTGCTGCTTGAGGCATTAGAGCGACTAATGGCAGGACGAACTACGTTTATTATTGCCCATCGCCTTTCCACAATTCAACGAGCCAACCGAATCGTAGTTTTGGATCAGGGAAAAGTAGTAGAGATGGGAACTCATGAGGAGTTGCTAGCGGTAAGTGGCTATTACAAGAACCTGTATAAATTACACTTCGGCTCAACTCAACCATGCGATCTGCGATCGTGAGTTCGCAAACAGGTGGTTAGAAAACTAGCAAGATTTCTGTTCAAAGAGTTTGATCCATGAAGTATTGCATTGTTAATGGAGATGATTTTGGTGCTAGTCAAGGAATTAACAGTGGCATTGTTGAAGCCCACTGTTACGGAGTGATGACTAGCACGAGCTTAATGGTGAATATGCCAGCGAGTGAGGAAGCGGCTATTTTAAGTCGTAAACTACCCGAACTGAGTGTTGGTTTGCATGTAAATATCACAACCGAGGATGGTGAATTAGTAGTCGATCTAACTTCTCCAGATCAATGCCGTGCCGAACTAAATCGCCAATTGAAACGCTTTCAAGAGCTAATAGGGCGTCTACCTACTCATCTTGACTCGCATCATAACATCCATCGCTCTCCTCAATTACTGCCCCACTTTGTTAATTTAGCGCAGCAATATCAATTGCCATTAAGAGAACATTCTCCGGTTCGTTATTTCTCCAGCTTTTATGGGCAATGGGATGGAGAGACGCACTTGGAGCAGATTAGCGTGGAGAATTTAGTCCAAATGCTAGAAACCGAAGTTCGGGAAGGATTTACCGAATTGAGTTGCCATCCAGGTTACGTCGATCCAGAGTTTTCATCAACCTATGCAATCGAGCGAGAAACGGAATTGCAAACGCTTTGCAGTCCAATCGTCAGAAGCAAGCTCACAGAACTCCAGATCGAACTTATAGGCTTTCAAGAACTCGGCAATTTTCTAGTAAACCTATCAGGTTAGTTGGGAGGGAAGTATTATGTCGATCGTTGTTATCTCCCCATCAAACGTCGTGACTTTCCCAGAAGGAGGTGGTCATTTCTGGGTTTATATGCAATATGTGCAGGGGCTGCGCCAGTTGGGATGTGACGTGTATTGGCTAGAGCGCTTCCACAGCAGTGGTGATCGAGAGCGGGATAAATTTATGCTCTCAACATTTTACCAGCGTATGGAACGCTATGGACTTAGTGGAAAGATCATCCTTTACTCAGACCAGAACGCGATATCTGATCACAGCAGTGAGTATGAATACATTGGAGTTTGGTCATCAAAGGCACAGGAAATCTTTCAGCAAGCAGACCTTTTACTAAACTTTTACTACGGTATTCATCCAGCTTTGCTTTCATGTTTTCGACGGACTGCCTTAGTAGATATCGATCCAGGTTTATTACAATTTTGGATAACAGTTGGACAGCTCACCGTACCCCCACACGATTATTACTTTAGTACTGGTGAAACTGTTGGCACACCTAACGCTAAGTTTTCGGATTGTGGTTTGACTTGGATGCGAATTCGACCACCAGTATGTCTTGAGCTATGGCCATATGTTTACAATCCCAACAGCGAAGCATTTACAACTGTCTCCGGTTGGTGGGGCAATGATGGCAAAGGGGAATGGATTACGGACGGGCAGGATACCTGCTACGAGAACAACAAGCGAGTTCCTTTCATGAAATTTGTGGAACTGCCGCGCCTAACCGACCAAGTGCTTGAGCTGGCGCTGTGCTTGGGTGAGGGAGACGTGGAAGATGACCAAGCCAGAAAAGAGCAAAGCTGGCAAGCCAACAATCCCGTACCGCGTGATGTTACCGATTATAAAGGAGATACAGAGGATCGGGAGGTGCTGGAGAGTTATGGTTGGCGGGTGCGTCATGCCTACAAAATGGCTGGCAGTCCAGATAGCTATCAATCCTACATCCAAATGTCGCGAGGAGAGTTTAGTTGCGCTAAACCTTCATGCATGAACTTTCAAAATGCCTGGATTAGCGATCGCACCCTCTGCTATTTGGCAAGCGGGAAACCTGTTGTTGTTCAACATACTGGACCGAGTTCCTTTCTACCCAATGGCCAGGGGATGTTCCGGTTCTCGACGCTTAGTGAAGCAGCCGATGCTTTAGCAACAATAAATACTAATTATGAAAAGCACTGTCGAGCAGCAAGGGAAATTGCTGAAACATATTTTGAAGCTAAACAAACTTTGAATGGCATCCTCAACTATGCTCTTAAATTTAAATGATGGATGGAGTGAACCCAATGATACTTTCTTTTGACTATCCGCCTGCAAATCGGGGAATAGTCGTCGTCTGGGGTATGCTGGCATCCTTCCCATTTGGGGGCATGACCTGGCAAGTACTCCATTATCTAGCAGGCTTGCGGCGATTAGGTTTCGATGTATGGTACGTCGAAGATACTGACAGCGAACTATTAGATCCCATTACCTTCTGCTGGCATACATCAGAATATTCAGCAAATGTGCGCTATCTTGCCCAATACATGGATAGTATCGGTTTGGGCGATCGTTGGATTTTCCGTCCTCCAGGAGTGCGAGATGCAACCCTGGGAGCACGTGACTTAATCGGATTGGCAAAATTATACAAGGAAGCGGATGCAGTTATTAATCTATGTGGATATCATCCCCTACGTACTGAGCACGACGATATAGCCTATCTTATATATTTACAAACTGATCCGATGGTCGATCAGATTAAAGTAGCCGAGAATGACGCTCAAAAGATTGAGCAACTTGATGCTTACAATTACTTATTCACCTATGGCGAGAATCTTGGAGCATCCGACTGTCTTATACCCGTCGATCGATACCAGTGGCATCCGACGCGACCGCCAGTTTGCCTCGATTGGTGGTTTACCGCTAGTCCACCAATTTTAGACTCAGCTCTCACAACTATCTCAAACTGGGAGCATTGGGACAATGATATCGTTTGGCAGGGGGAGAAGTATTACTGGCGCAAAGACCGAGAATTTCGGCGCTTCATAGACCTGCCGGCAAAATCTCTGCTGCCGCTTGAGCTTGCTCTTGAAGGTATTAATGCTCAAGAGGAAGCTGAAATGATTAATCGCGGTTGGCGGATTGTTTATGCTAGAGCATTATCCGATCCGATCGCCTATCGTAACTATATTTGTGCCTCTCTAGGTGAGTTCACTGTTACAAAGGATCAGTACGTTCGTCCTCGCACTGGCTGGTTCAGCGATCGCAGTGTCTGCTATCTGGCAGCAGGTCGTCCTGTGATTACCCAAGAAACAGGGTTTAGCAAGTTCTTGCCCACGGGAAAAGGATTATTTGCATTCAACACTATGGAGGATATTCTAGCGGCAGTGGATGCGATTGAAAGCGACTACGAAGGCAATTGCCGAGCAGCTCGTGAAATTGCCTCAGAGTATTTTGCCGCAGAGAAAGTGATTGGCAGTCTCATGGAGCGAGCAGGGTTATAAGCATGGCATGCATTGTTGTTTGCGGATATATGATTCGACATCCAGTAGCTGGTAATCTCTTAGCCTACTTTCACTATCTATTAGGGCTACATTATTTGGGACATGAAGTTCTATACCTGGAGGAAAGCGGCTGGCCTGAGTCCTGCTATAACCCAATCACCCGCAATTACAATGATGATCCTCAAGTTGGTTTGCAGGCAGTCCAGACACTAATAAACACTTATGGCGTGAATGCAAAAGTGTGCTATGTAAATCGTGATACAAAAACTGTCTACGGTGCAGATTGGCAAGAAATAAAGCAGATGCTCAGGATGGCGGATCTGCTATTAAATATCGGTGGAGTTTGCTGGTTACCTGAGTTTCTTTTATGTAAACATCGAGTATTAATCGATATGGACCCATTCTTTACCCAGGTTGGGACGTTCGCTGCCGAGGGTCGCAAAGAGTATCACGCCTACTTTAGTTATGGCGTTAATATTGGGCAACCTGATTGCAGCATACCGAGTGATGGAATTGAATGGCTCCCCACCGTACCGCCCGTTGTGCCAGAGATATGGAAAAGCTCGATACTTACTCCCGAAGATAGTGGCGAAGAACGCGCAGATTTACCATTCACTACAATTGCCAATTGGAATGCTTATGGGGGCGTGACTTACAAAGATGAACATTATGGGCAGAAAGATCGGGAATTCATGCGCCTGCTGGAACTTCCTAGTTACTGTTCGCAGAAACTCGAAATCGCTCTTGCTGGCAAGGATGCGGAAATAGCAGAGGTTGCAAAATCTTTAAAGGCAGCAGGCTGGTTAGTTCGAGATGGCGGGGAAATTAGCGCTAGTTTGTCAACCTACATAACTTACCTGATTGGCTCCCGTGGAGAATTTAGCGTTGCCAAACAAGCTTATGTCAAAACTCGTAGCGGTTGGTTTAGCGATCGCAGTGTCTGCTATCTTGCGGCTGGCCGCCCTGTAATTCTACAAGACACTGGATTTAGCGATTGGTTACCGACAGAGTATGGTGTACTGGCATTTTCTTCCTTACAGGAAGCGGTAGACCGCATAGAGCACGTGAATGCCAATTATCCAAAGCACTGCTTAACAGCACGGGAGCTAGCCGAGCAAATCTTTAGTTACAAAGTAGTGCTCCCTCGACTACTAAAGGAGGTAGGATGATTATCATTTTTGCTGGTGCCATTGGTCGTTTCCCGGTGGGAGGTCAAGCATGGTGCGAAATGCAATACCTTTTGGGTTTGCAAGCATTAGGGCACGATGTTTTCTTTTTAGAGGAGTGTGGCTCAGAGTCGTGGGTGTACAACTGGGGAACTGAGGAATTTACGACGGAACTGGAATATCCGTGCAAATATGTTCGAGACTGCCTGGAGCCAATTGGATTTGATAATCGGTGGATTTATCGCGCTGGTGAGCGTTCAGTTGGAATGGAAGTTAACGAATTTCTTGATATCTGTTCCCAAGCCGATTTGATGATAGTGAGAGGCTCGCCAATTCCTCTTTGGAGAGATGAGTATGAATGGCCACGACGCCGTATTTATATTGATTCAGATCCAGGATTCACACAAATTAATATCGCCAATGGAGATGCAGAACTTATTAGCACTGTTGAACGTTGCGATCGGTTGTTCACAATTAGTCAGCGCCTTGGTTGTGAAGACTGTCTAATTCCAACAGTGGGCAAACATTGGTTAAAGACAGTTTTTCCAGTTTTTCTATCACATTGGCCTTATGCTGAAAATGGATCTGCTACTGACTTTAGCTCCATCATGCAGTGGCGCAGTTATCCAGAGGTTACTTACAAAAACGTTAACTACGGAAATAAAGATAAGGAGTTTCCAAAATTTATCGATTTGCCGCAATTGACAAATCAGCAGTTTTGCATTGCATTAACTGGTGATCCAAGCCTTTTAATCAACCAAGGTTGGCAGGTTATTTCAGGATGGGCGGCAACGTTTATGCCTGATTCATATCATGAATTTATTCAAAATTCTCGTGCGGAATTTGGTATCGCCAAACATGGCTATGTGCATATGCGTGGCGGCTGGTTTAGCGATCGAAGCATTTGTTATCTTGCTTCCGGTAGACCGATTTTAATTCAAGACACTGGGCAGGGAGACTGGCTCCCAGTAGGAGAAGGAGCTTTAACATTCCGTACTCTGCCTGAAGCGCTTGTAGGAATTGAAGCTATAAATGCTGATTATGAAGGACATCGGAGTGCAGCAAGAAGGTTGGCAGAGGAATATTTTGACTCCTACAAAGTCCTTTCATTTCTTCTAGAAGCTGCCATGAATTAACGGTTATTGGGTTAGGAAATATCACATGTCAACAGTAACCATTGGTTTTTTTCCTCGCGAACAATTCTCCTTAGCTGCTGAATCTTTGCAGCGAATTTTCGAGTACACCCAAATCCCGTTCAACCTAATTGTAATAGACTGTAATACTCCTAAAGTGTATTGGCAGCAAATAGAACAGGTATTAAAGGGACGGCATAATGTCAGAGTCATTCATAAAAATGATTATTTACAAGCTAACCAGTTAAGAAACTTGGTAATTCAAGAAGCTGAAGATGAGTTTTTGTGCTTCATTGAGAATGACGTCCTAGTTGAAGAAGGTTGGTTGTCTTATCTGATTAATGCCTGTAAAGAACAACCAGCTGATGTGGCTGTACCTCGCATTATTGAAGGACCTTTGGGAGCTACAAACGTTCACTGGGACCCAAACCAGGGTAACCTGCGTTCAGTCCAAACAGCGGATGGTGTTAAATGGGAAATCCTTCCAGCCACGACGGAGGACCAACAGCTGAATCGAGGAAACCATCGCCGGACGATCCAGTTAGCCGGAGAGGCTCACTGTCGGCTCTACCGCCGCAGCGTTTTTGACTCTGTTGCTCCTTTTGATGAAGAGGTGATTTTTCTAGATCATCTCGATTCTAGTTTGGCTTTGTATCATGCCAAGGTTCCAGTCGTCTTTGAGCCAAGGTCTGTGGTTCATTTCTGGCATCCTTATCCTCCGCGTCCAGAAGAACTCGGCTACTTCTTCATCAGATGGGATCTGGAAAAATCGGCTAAGAGTCTTGATCGCATTCAAACAAAGTGGAACTTGGTTCACTTATACGGAGACTTGAGTTTTGCTGTAGAACGGAATCACATCGGTCATCTTTATGAGGTCAGGGAGCAACTCAAATCTCTTATCTCGCCGCAGGAATCTTTCATCCTAGTTGATGAAGACCGCCTGAATGGAAACGAAATTATCACAGGCTTTCGAACGATTCCTTTAACTGAACATAACGGACAGTATTGGGGAGCGCCAACCAACGACAGTATGGCAATTCGAGAATTTGATCGCCTGCGTCAAACTGGAGCCAGGGCGATTGTTTTCTTTTGGCACACGTTTTGGTGGCTGGACTATTACGTTGAATTTCACGATTATTTGCGTCAAAATTTTCCTTGCATCTTGCAAACCGATCATCTAATTGCATTTGACCTACATTCATGAACAAGCCTCTAGCGAGTATCATCATCACCAACTACAACTATGAGCGCTTTTTGTCAGAGGCGATTGAAAGTGCTTTGAGTCAAAGCTATCAACCGACAGAAGTGATTGTGGTTGATGATGGTTCAACGGATAATTCACGACAGATTATTGCGAATTATAGAGAACGAATTATTCTCCTATTGAAGGAGAATGGGGGGCAAGGATCAGCATTCAACGCAGGATTTGAAATTAGTCAGGGTGAGATAATCTGTTTCTTAGATGCAGACGATATTTTGCTGCCTAACGCAATTGAAAGAGCTGTTGAACTATTGCACGATCCGAACGTAGTCCAGGTACATTGGCCTTTATCCGCCATTGATGCTTATGGCAAACCGCTAGGCAAGCTGATTCCTGACCAACCGCTACCAGAAGGCGATTTGCGTGATGCACGTCTTAAGAAGGGTATAGAAGGCTATGTCTTTTCTCCAACAAGCGGCAATGCCTGGTCACGCCGCTACTTAAAGCAGATTTTACCCCTGTCCGTAGATCACTTTTGCTTCAGTGCAGATTCTTACCTAACTTTTCTAGCGCCCTTTTTTGGCACTATCAAGCGAATTGTTCAGTATCAAGCTTTATATCGCATTCATGGCCAGAATGGCACCAGCAAATGCACCTATAGCTGGCAACTGAATCAATATCAAAAACGAATTACAGCCTTATACGAGCATTTGCATCAGCAAGGGATTCAAAAAGATGACTTTGAACAGTGGGAGAGTTCCGAGTACAGCTATCTCCAGACCTTGATCAAAGTATCTAAGCAGTTGGAACCGTTCATACCACCAGGAAAAACCTATATTTTAGTTGACATGGCTGAATGGGGTTCTGGTCAGCTCCTTGAAAATTGTCAATCAATCCCTTTTTTAGAAAAAGATGGGCTTTATTGGGGAGCGCCTAGTGACGATGCCACTGCAATTGAAGAATTTGAACGGCTGCGTCGTGAAGGGGCAAGTTTTATCGTGTTTGGATGGCCAGCTTTCTGGTGGTTTGACTACTACATTGAATTCTGTCGCTATTTACATACGATGTTTCACTGTGTTCTAAACAATGAGCATTTGATTGTCTTTGATTTGCAATCAGATGTTTGCTTAGGTTAGGAACTGATACCAAAACCCAGGTGAAATTATAATGATATCGAGAACCAAGGTTACAATTGCTATCCCTACCTATAACCGCTCAAACCTCTTGAAGATTAACCTCAAGAGCGTGCTGGCGCAGAATTATCCAGATTTCCAGGTGCTTGTATTAGATAATGCGTCAACGGATGATACGGAGTCGGTGGTTCGCTCATTTGCCGATCCACGAGTCACGTACCTCCCCAGCGAGACCAACATTGGACCCTTCCGTAATTTTTATCGAGCCATCGAACTGAACCCTAGTGTCTACCTGGTTCTCTTGCATGATGACGACCCGATGCTTCCCGGCTTCATTCACGAATCTGTTTTGGCCTTAGAGACTTATCCAAATGCCGCTTTTTCCGTGACTGGAGTTCAAGGAATTGATGAGTATGACAATCCGGTGCCGATGCCAGTGTCGGTTGATCCCCCTCCGGTAGGGCTGATTTCTGGCTTGGAGTACCTGCACGAAATTGTAGTTGGACGCAATTTGGTGATTCATAACTCAAGTGTGACGATACGGTCTTCTGCCCTGAAAACCGTTGGAGGACTGGATGTTCCTCACTCCAAGCACTCAGTCGATCTAAACCTTTACTTACGACTGGCAGCCCAATATGACATCGTATTTATTCCAAAGCAGCTTGCTCAAGTCCGCATCCATGCGGGACAAGATAGCCATGTTCGATTTAATATATCTGGCGGAACCGGACCCCTCGGCACAATGGCAGAAAGAACGGATGCTATTGCTCACTTGCTACAGTCTCCTCGTGCAGCAGATGCCATGTACCGTCGATGGCTCACAGAACGCCTCTTGCATATCAATATGCGCCGCAGTGAGATGACAGCTCAACTTCTGCCGAGTCTTAACTTGACTTGGGAGGAACGGCTGCAAATTGCAACTCAGGACATTGCCACCTCAATCCCCGCGGGAGAGAGCCTGATCTTAGTTGACGAAAATCAGTGGGGTTCCAAGGTTCTTCCAGAATTTCGTCTTCTCCCGTTTCTAGAATGCAATGGGCAATATTGGGGACCACCACCGGATGACAGAACTGCGATCCGCGAACTTGAACGAATGCGTCAAGAGGGGGCAAGCTTTATGGTATTTGCCTGGCCAGCCTTTTGGTGGCTGGATTACTACTTTGGATTACGGAACTATCTGAGGTCTAAATTTCACTGCGTTTTGGATAATAGTCGACTTATTGTATTTGACTTGCGACATGATTCACAAAGTATTGAGAAAAACCAACCACTGGGAAATGAACCATAAAACAGTGTTTTAATTCTTCATATAGAGAAAAACTAAAGCAGTTTTTGTTTCAATTAATCTAACTTTGTTTACCAGCAGACCAAGTTTTGCTGTGTATTAAATAATGAACACTTAGTCATTTTTGATTTGCAGTTGCCAGCTTGATGCTATTTAAACGTTCTTTTTCAAACAGAGGTGAGCAGAAAAGAGTATGACGCCTGAATCTAAAGTTACGATCGCAATTCCAACCTACAATCGCTCAGAGTTACTAAAGTTTAGCCTTAAGAGCGTACTATCACAAGACTATTCAGATTACCAGGTACTTGTATTAGATAATGCTTCTGACGATGATACAGAGGCGGTTGTACGCTCATTCTCAGATTCGCGAATTATTTATGTACGCAACGAAACTAATATTGGATTATTCCGCAATTTTCAGCGGGCAATTGAAATAAATCATAGCCCCTATCTGAGCTTCTTGCCGGACGATGACATACTGCTGCCCAACTTCGTCGGCGAATCTGTTCTAGCATTGGACAAGCATCCCCATGCTGGTCTCTCGGTTGCCCAAGCTGAATTGATCGACACTAATGGTATTCCAGTACATGTAACAGGGGAAGAACTTTCAGACAGCTTCCTAGAAGGGTTAATCGACGGTCTAGAGTTTATCCACAAAATTGTTGATGGGCGGAAATGGATTTTGCGCGCCTCAGCAGTCATGTTTCGCGCTTGTGCACTTGCCGCGGTTGGGGGATACGACACGCCGCATTCTAAGTATATGATCGACTTGAATTTATATTTACGGATAGCAGCCCAATTCGACATCTTCTTTATTGCTAAAGAATTGGCCCAAGTCCGGTTTCACGTTGAACAAGATTCTCAAGCAACTTTCCATTCGCCAGGGGGAACAGGCCCGCTGGCTGTGATGGCAGAACGTACTGATGCGATCGCTTATTTGTTACAGTCGCCACGTGCAGAGGATGCATCTTATCGCCAGTGGCTAGCAAAGCGCCTGTTGCATATAAGTATGCGCCGTAGCGAGTTCACGTCTGAGCTGATACCTGAAATTAATTTGAGTTGGTCAGAACGCCTAGAAATTGCTATGCAGGAAATTGCATCTGTAATTCCATCAGGGAAACGTTTGATTTTGGTCGACGAAAATCAATGGGGCTGTGAGATGCTGCCGGAATTCGATGCTCTGCCCTTTTTAGAACATGAGGGTCAGTACTGGGGAGCGCCACTGGATGACGAGATCGCCATCCAGGAAATTGAACGAATGCGTCAAGCGGGAGCAAGTTTCATGGTCATTGCATGGCCGGCTTTCTGGTGGCTTGATTATTACTCTGGGCTACGAAATTATCTCAGTTCAAATTTCCGCTGTGTTTTGGAAAACAGCCGCCTCGTCGTGTTCGATCTGTGGCTGTGAGATTCTCCAACATTAATATGCGGTGAAAGCCTTGGGCTGCGATCGCTTGTAGTGAATGAACTGCAAACTCACTGGATCAAGTCTCATGAACTGGAAATATGAAAAAGGTAAATTTAATATCCCAGGTCGATGGCTAGCCTGGTCGGGAGTTTTGGCTGTAGCCAGCGCTGGCGGTTGGTTGACTTACTTTTTAGTTCTCAACCAACCTCCTGAACCAGTAGCAGTAAGCTTGCTAACTGTGGAGCGAGGTAATGTTGAAACCACAATCAATGAGAGCGGTACTGTTGAGTTGCTGGAACAACGAATCTTGAAGTCTCCAAAAGAGGGTGCAGTAGAACGAGTAATGGTAAAACCTGGTGACAGGGTAAAACTTGGCCAAGTGCTGCTGACGCTGCGCTACCCTGAGCGAAAAATTGCTCTTACCAATCAACAGTTGCAAATTCAACAAGAGCAACTCAATCTAGCACGTAGTCGCCAGAAAATTCTTGAATCCCAAGAACGATTAACAGCCGAGGAACGACAACTCCAGAGGCTTGCTCCCCTGGTGCGAGAGGGAGCGATTGCACAACAACAAGCCCAAGCGCAGGAAGACGCAGTGCGCGTTGCTCGGGCTAGCCTGCGAGATACTCAAGCAGAGGCACGGACAACCGCTCTCAAAATTCAGACTTTGCAATTGGAGCGCCAACTTATTCAGCAGCAACTCCAAGATAATATCGTGACTTCACCATTGAATGGCGAAGTCTTGGGTGTCAATGTCGAGGACGGTGATGGGGTCGAGCTGCGTACCAATCTGCTCACCCTGGGCGATCCAGGAAAAGTCCTAGTGAAACTCCAGCTTTCTACCCTCAACGCTGCTCAAGTACGGGTCAACCAACTTGCCCGCATTAATGCGATCGGGCCTAATGCAAAGACATTCACTGGACGCGTGCAAAGCTTGTATCCTCAAGCACTCAGCGCTGAAGCCCAAACACAAGATGGTAGTAGTCCAAAACAATCAGATCAACCAACAGTACCTGCAACCATTCGGCTTGATACAACTACTCGCACACTGATCCCTGGTAGCAGGGTAAATGTCGAGGTTGTGTTGCAGCAACGGCAGAACGTAGTAGTTTTAAACACAGAGGCTATTGTGCGATCGCAAGCGCGTCCCTTTGTATGGGTTCGAGATAGCCAAAATCAAGCCCAAAAACGCACCATTGATCTGGGATTGGAGGGGTTAATGGCTGTAGAAGTAACTTCTGGTTTACAACCTGGGGAAAAGGTTATACTGCCGCCCGTTGAGTCGGAACTCAAGCCAGGGCTGCCAGTTAAGGTAAGTGAGAAATGAGGCAGGGGGCAGGGGGTGTAGAGCCGTTTTTCTTTCTCTTGAACTGCCGTCTGCCTCCTGCCTTGATTGATAAATTAATATTTCGACTTTACTCTCCCAGTCCGGCAGCTTATCTTCGTGGCATTCACCCCACACCCTTACTAAAACGACTATTATTTATGGCACTCTCAGCTTTTGATTTATTAAATATTACCTTTAACTCCTTAGGTAGGAACCCCTTGCGTTCAGTTCTGACTACTCTAGGGGTGTTTATGGGTGTGGCTGCTGTCAGCGCTACGCTTCAGGTTGGTACTATTAGCCGGGCTATGATCGCTCAACAATTAGCAAAACGAGGCGCACCTCAAGTTTCAGTTTATCCAAACTGGGATGCTGGTGGTCAAACCATCCAACTCAAGTTGGAAGACATGGAATTCTTACGACAACGAATGGTGGGCTTGCAGGCTATCAGTTCTTTTAATTGGGCTGGTTCTACACCAACTGTATTTCGGGACAAGGAGTTTAATCCACCCATGTCACCTGTTTCTCAAGATTTTTTGCTGACTTCAGGAAAATCATTGGTGTCGGGACGGTTTTTCACATCTGAAGATTTTGCCAACTACCGTCCGGTGATAGTAATCGATCAATTGCTGGCAGAACAACTTTTCCAAAAGCAGGAACCTGTGGGGCAGCTAATTTATGTTGGGTATAGACCTTATGTAGTCGTAGGGGTGGTAGCAACTAGTCTAGATGAAAATGCACCTCCTGCGGGTCAACTGTATGTGCCGATGTCTATTTACAATGCTTTGACCGGTAGCCGCGACATTGGCAGCATCCAAATGCGCCCCTACTCACTTGAAGATGTGGAAGAGTTAAGCAACCAAGCAGAGGAGTTGCTGCTACAGCGATTCCCAGGTCTAAAATTTAAACTTTGGAATAATGTATCAGATATCATCCAGCAGCAGAAAACTCTAGAGATGGCTTCCCAAGGTCTAACAGTCGTAGGAGCGATCACACTATTAGTTGGGGGTGTCGGAATTGCAAATATTATGATTGCCTCTGTAACGGAACGAACTGCCGAAATAGGTTTAAGACGAGCAGTAGGAGCAACCCAACAGGAAATCATGCTGCAATTTATTCTGGAGGCTATGCTTTTAAGTTTAATAGGTGGAACAGCAGGTCTGGGAATAGTACATGGGTTAACGGTTGTAGTTACTGATACCTTTAACTTGCCCTACGAGTTTAATGGTAGGATTGCAGTGGTGGCACTGGGATCTGCACTCCTAGTGGGCGTGGGAGCTAGTTTGCCTCCCGCCGTGCGGGCTAGCCAGATCGATCCAGTTAAAGCCCTACGCTCACAATAATCACTGTATGTTATTCATGCTCAGACGCTTACGCAGCCGTAAAATCTCCTCAGTGGCTATGCTTGTGCTTGTTATATGTTTTACTGTGGGAAGTGTGCGTTCATTTGGGCAAACAATTATGACATCAGCACCCCAACTGCTCACCGACCCATTTTTGCAGTTGCCAACTGAAACCTCAGTGCGAGTAGTTTGGTTTACTGAGTTTGCTGGTGTTAATCACACAGTAACCTCCGGTGAAAATCTTAAACAAACTACTAAGGCAAATACTACCAAACTCAGTCGCACTCGTGAAGACCAACACTCAAGAGTTGCCAACCAAACCCAAGATGGCCAAGTTTATCAAAAACCCGTCCAGCGTGACATCTGGCGACATGAAGCTGAAGTAACTGGGTTAACTCCTTTGCGGGTAAATTATCGCGTCACGAGTGTGCGAGAAGATGGGGAAATTGTTAACAGCGATGTTTTTACCCTTGCAGCTACTCCCAAACCAGATACACCATTAAAAATTTTACTCACTTCAGATCATCAATTAAAGCCGATGACAGCAGCAAATCTGCAAAAGGTGGTAGAAAGAGTTGGACGAGTTGATGGAGTATGGTTTGCTGGTGATTTAGTTAATGTTAGCGATCGCGCCTCAGAATGGTTTGATGATAATAGCGGTGGTGCGTTGTTTCCCGGTTTACAAGGTCGTGCTAAATATGCAATTACACACGATGATGTTAAGACAACCTACACTGGTGGACAAATAATTCAATATGCACCCATGTTTACTTGCATTGGTAATCATGAGGTGATGGGGCGATTTGGCAGGATGGGAAGTTTAAATGATGAATTTGATGATACAATTCCCCGTGCAGTTGCTCAAAGAATTTACCAAGACAAATCTTTAATAGATAATTCTTTTAATACTAATACCTACGAAGAAATTTTTTCTTTACCTAAAAGTAAAGAGGGTGGAAAAAGGTATTATGCAGTCAGTTTTGGTGATGTGCGTTTGGTGGTACTGTACGCTACAAATATGTGGCGGACTCCTAGCTTAAATGAAAAGCGTAAGGGTAGATATCGAGAAGCAGAAAATGATTTAAATAATCCTGAAAATTGGGGTTATGGACAGTTGATTTATGAGCCAATTACTAAAGGCAGCCAGCAGTACAATTGGCTAAACGCAGAACTAAATAGTCCTGAATTTAAACAAGCAAAATACAAAGTTGTAATGTTTCATCATCCACCCCACACTCTGGGTGATAATATAGTTCCTGCTTATACAGAACCAGTTCAAATAATTGAACGGGATGGGAATAATATCAAAGCAGTGCGTTATGAATACCCGAAAGACGCAGATTATATTAACCGTGATGTTGTCCCTTTATTAGAAACGGCTGATGTGCAATTAGTATTTTATGGGCATTCCCATTTGTGGAACCGCTTTGTTAGTCCTAGTGGAATGCACTTTCTGGAAACATCTAATGTGGGTAATACTTACGGCGCTGCTTGGGGTGATAGAAAGCGAGAAGTACCAATTGGATATCAAGAGGATTATGTTAAGCTTGGTGATCCCAATGGTTTAGAACCGATAGTGCCAACAATTGCTCCCTTGCTTGGCGATGATGGGAAGCCGATGCCTTATATTGCTAGTAATTATATTACGGTTTTCAGCATCTTCGATACGGGGACGGGTACGATAAGTAGTTATCGTTTTGATACTCGCAAGCCTGATTCGAAAGTATTGAAGTTTGACGAATTTAAGTTGAAATAGTAAGGACGCATAGATGTCATGTGAGCATCCCTATTTGGCAAAAATATCAGGAACTAACGTAAAAACCCTTTTCAATCTTCTTCTCTTAGCGTCATTCTCTACGAGACGCTAAGGAAGAAATAGATATTCTTGCAATGTCTAGGAGTAGATCATAGACTAGCGATCGCTTCGGCAACTAGTTTCGAAACAAAGGGCAAAATATCCTGGCTCTTAGCCTGGGCTTTACCTTCAGTAAATACCACTAAAAGATAAGGGCGCTGTTCTGGTATTTCAATATACGCAGCATCATGGCGAACTTGACTTGTCCAACCTGCCTTTGACCAAATTTGAGCATTTTTAGTCAGTCCACCGCCTAAAAAACCTGTTACCTGATCTTCCTCTCTGTCAGTGGGCAAATCGTTGAGAGGACGTTTGAGTAAAGCCATCATTGCTTGCGATCGCCCACTTGAAACCGTTACCCCACCTACAATACTATGCAGTAACCGAGCGATCGCATTTGTGGTCAACATATTGCGATTTTCCAGTAACTCTCCCACAAATGCCCGTTCTCGTCCATAAGGGCCCTCACTCCAAGTTTTTTGACAGACGTTAATCGTCTCCATTTCTTCCCAACCCAATGATTGGTAATAGCGGTTAACAATATTACGCTGGTATTTCCAGGTTTCAAAAGGTCCGGTTGGTAATTCTGGTCCTGATGTAGTACCACTCAAAATATCCACAACCAAGCTGGTAGCATCATTACTAGAATCCACAATCATATCCCGCAAGGCTCGCTCCAACTCCTTGGAGTTTTGAGTCATACCTTTTTCTAGCCATTCGTTTACCGCCACTAGGTAAAATAGTTTGACTACACTGGCGGGATAAATCCGCTCAACACCACGATAAGTAAAACCACGAACTGGATGATCCCAAAAAGCGTTGGGAGTTAGCGCACCACCAGTATTTACTCGCACTGGGGGATCGTAAACAACCCAAGTCATGGCAATTTGGTTACGCGCTAAGGTCGGAAATGCTGCCCAAGTTGCATCTAAAATGCCATTACCAAGGTTTTCCAATTGCTCGTCTTTATTAAAAAAAACCATTTTCTAATAATGTCCTTTAATTTAAAATCACAAATCCAAAATCCAAAATCAGGGGAGTATCAGTCTTTAGCTGACCTGAATTTATATGATTCTCCTGAATGTACGCGTTTAGCAACTCAAGCCGCCTCTGGACGATATTTATGGGTAACATCAAATTATCAAAATTTAGCTGTCGAGGTGTATTTATGTGAAGATGACTATCCGGGATGGGTATCTCTTTCAGATTTTGATTCATTACAATTTGCTACTGTACCTTATCAGGCTGCAACATTTACTGAATCTGAGATTAAGAAACTTCTAGCAGATGTCATCGCCTTTACTCAAAAAGCAATGCAACACTCAAATTACTATCTTTGGGGTGGTACAGTTGGGCCAAATTATGACTGTTCGGGGTTGATGCAGGCGGCATTTGCTTCGGTGGGTATTTGGTTACCTAGAGATGCCTATCAACAGGAAGGATTCACCCAACCAATTACTATTGCAGAATTAGCAGCCGGGGATCTGGTATTCTTTGGAACTAGCCAAAAAGCAACCCATGTCGGACTTCATTTGGCGGATGGTTATTACATCCATAGTTCTGGGAAAGATCAGGGACGGGATGGGATTGGGATTGATATTCTCTCGGAACAGGGAGATGCTGTTAGTCAGTCGTACTATCAGCAACTGCGAGGTGCTGGTAGAGTTATCAAGAGTTACGAACCACAGAGACGCTGAGGGCGCTGAGGCTTATGAGGAGTGGGAAGGTTTATCAAGGGTTGAGTCAGGAAAATGGGACGATTTCTGTAATTGTCCCAGATGTTTCGGTCGTGGTGCCGATACATAACGAGGTGGAAAGTTTACCGCTTTTACTAGATGCGATCGCATCTACTTTATCCTCTAGTCAGGTAACTTATGAAATTATCTGTGTGGATGATGGTTCTACAGATGGTTCCGGGGATTTTCTCAAAAAGGAGGCGCAAACCCGCACTGATTTAAAGGCAGTGATTTTGCGTCGCAACTACGGACAAACTGCGGCGATGGCTGCTGGATTTTATTATGCAGTCGGCAAAACTATCGTCACATTAGATGCTGATCTCCAGAATGATCCGGCTGATATCCCCATGTTATTAGCAAAGTTGGATGAGGGTTACGATTTGGTAAGCGGTTGGCGGCAGAAACGCCAAGATGGTGCTGTAAATCGGTTACTTCCTTCCAAAATTGCCAATTGGCTAATTCGCCGTACCACTAGCGTGAATATTCATGACTATGGCTGTTCGCTGAAAGCCTATCGTGCAGAACTGTTGGCGGATATGAACCTCTACGGAGAATTACATCGGTTTTTACCTGCCCTAGCGTACATTGAAGGAGCTAGAATTACCGAAATGCCAGTGCGTCATCACGCCCGCCGCTTTGGTCGTAGTAAGTATGGGATTTGGCGGACATTCCGGGTGTTGATGGATTTGTTAACCATTCTGTTTATGAAAAAATTCCTCACCCGCCCAATGCACGTTTTTGGACTGTTGGGCTTGGTTTCAATGGTTTCGGGAACAGCGATCGGAATTTACTTGACTTTCGTCAAATTAGCTTTAGGCGAGATGATTGGCAATCGTCCCCTACTGATTTTGGCAGTTCTCCTGCTAGTAACTGGAGTGCAGTTGTTTTGCTTCGGGCTTTTGGCAGAATTACTCATGCGTACATACCACGAATCTCAAGGACGGCCCATCTATCGCGTGAGAGAAGTAGTAGCAAAAAATGTTAAGTAACGTAACAATAGTTATTAGTCATTGGTCATTAGTTACAAGCAACAAAGGACAAATGACAAAAACCATTAAATTGCATCTACTTTGAAAGCATTTAATACCTTTGATACCAAACTGCGGCGCAATCTGCTAGTTTTATTTACGGCAGGTTTATTATTCTGGTCGAGTTTGTCTGCGCTCTTACCAACCTTACCGCTTTACATCGATAATGTAGGCGCAAGTAAGCAAGAAATTGGGATTGTGATGGGCAGTTTCGCCATTGGCTTATTGCTGTCTCGCCCGATGCTGGGACGGATAGCCGATAAACGTGGTCGAAAAATTGTCTTGTTGATTGGTACGATAGTAGCTACGATCGCACCCTTTGGTTACTTAGCAACCCAATCTCTTGGGTTATTAATCTTGGTGCGGATTTTTCACGGCATTAGTATTGCCGCTTTTACCACTGGCTACAGTGCCTTAGTCGCAGATTTAGCTCCCACGGAAACTCGTGGCGAAATCATTGGTTACATGACCCTAGCAACTCCCCTTGGTTTAGCAATTGGCCCTGCCTTGGGTGGGTATTTGGAAGCTACAAGTGGTTACGGGATATTATTTCTCTTCTGTGCAGAATTGGGTTTTGTCGCTCTCTTGGAGATTGTACAAGTCACGAATCCGCCAGTGCAGACACAACAGCTAACAGAAGAAAACAATCGCAACTTTTGGCAAATTTTGGGCAGTCCACGGGTGAGAGTTCCAACGATAGTTATGTTGTTGGTTGGTTTGTCTCTCGGTGCTGTACATACCTTTGTGTCGTTATTCCTCAAATCCACTGATGTGGACTTCAATGGTGGACTGTTTTTTACAGCTGCGGCAATTTCTAGTTTTAGTATCAGAGTGTTTGCTGGTAAGGCAAGCGATCGCTTTGGTCGTGGTTTATTTATCACATTTGGTATTTTTTGCTACATTTTAGCGTTAATACTACTGTGGCAGGCTGACACCGTGATGTTTTTCTTACTGGCTGCGATCGCTGAAGGTGCTGGTAGTGGTACACTCATCTCCATGATGGTCACGATGATGGCAGACCGCTCACTGCCACAAGAACGAGGGCAAATTTTTGCTATATGTATAGCTGGACTTGACTTGGGAATTGCGATCGCTGCTCCTCTTCTGGGTATCATCGCCGAACAGGTAGGCTACCGGGATATGTTTGGCTACGGTGCTGCGATCACTTCTGTTGCACTTCTCCTTTTCCTCACCCAGTCGAGCAAAGACCTATCCAACTCCCTGCGCTTTGCACTAGGTCTAGCTCCAGATGCTTACGCTTTGAAAAACTTAAAAAGTTAGGAGTGAGGAACTTTAATCTCTCACTCCTAACTTTCAACTCTTAGCCTTTTAAAACGGGCGAGGAGGGATTCGAACCCCCGACACCGTGGTCCGTAGCCACGTGCTCTAGTCCACTGAGCTACACGCCCTCACCGACAATCTATATTAACACGTTCTAACTAAATGGCGCAAGATAATTTTCCATCTAATTTTGCCAACTTAACCCATCTAGATCAACACGGACAGGCACAGATGGTAGATGTGTCTGAGAAAGCACCTACCATCCGCCAAGCAGTAGCTGCTGCCAATGTGCGGATGCTGCCAGAAACTTTCGCTGCCATTCAAGCCGGAAATGTCCCAAAAGGGGATGTATTGGCAACTGCAAGATTGGCTGGGATTATGGCAGCCAAGCAAACAGCCGCTTTAATTCCTCTGTGTCATCCGTTGCCTTTGCAAAAAATCGCAGTCGAAATTATACCCAATCCGCAACTACCTGGTTATCAAATTCAAGCCACAGTCAAAACTAAAGCTGAAACTGGTGTCGAGATGGAAGCCTTAACTGCCGTTTCTGTGGCTGCCCTGACTTTATACGATATGGCAAAAGCTTTAGAAAAGTCGATTCAAATTGAATCAATTCGTTTAATAAGTAAGAGTGGCGGTAAATCAGGAGATTATTCCTCGCCAGAGGAATAGGCTACTGTATTTTAGGGCATTGGGAAATAGGAGACAGGGGGCAGAAGTTTTTTAATTTTTAATTTTTAATTTTTAATTGATTTGCTTCCCCACTCCCCAGTTACGGAAGATTATCAGGATCAATGCCGAGATTACGCAAATATGCTGCTAATTGTTCAGCCCGTTGGCGTTCTTGTTCTAGCAAGAACTCAGCCTGTTCTGCCCGTTGATTGAGTTCTAGGGAATTTAAAAATCTCTGTCCATCTGGACGGTAAATTTCTAACTCTCCAAGACCCGTTTGAAATCTAATTCCTAAGCGGGGACTGAGCCAACCATCCATTTGCCATAGCTTATTCAAATGGTTATTTTGCCGCAACCAGCCATCTAATTGAAAACTTTCAGGGTCGTATAAATAGTACTCTTCAATACCATAAGTATCATAAAACTCCAGCTTCCGCTCCATCTCTTTGGTATCATTACTATAAGAAAGAATCTCAAAGACTACTTGCGGTGGAATATTATCTTCTTGCCACTGACGATAAGAACGACGTTTTCCCTTTGGTCTACCGAAGACCACCATCACATCAGGTGCAGTGGGTGCAATCAGCCGAGAACGGACGGGATACCAGAGCAAATCTCCCGCAATCAAAACATTGTCATTATTAGCAAACAGAATCTCTAAATTCTCTTTAATCAGGACAATCCAACGATATTGCTCTGTATTGTCTGCCATTGGTTTGCCGTCGCTATCTGGATAGAGGAGATCGGGGTCTATTTGCTCAAAGATCGTCATCTGATTTAACCCATCGGCTCTTGACTTCCAATTCAATTATGACTGGTTATAAGGGTCTAATAGCAACCACTGCACCAAAAACCTTAGAATGGATAGGGTGTATTTAAATCTGTAGCAAATATTTATGCCTCCTCGTTGGCCTCGCAAACCCGATCGCAAAGACCCTGATTACCGCAAGATCGATGATCGAATGAATTTTGCTGTGCATGTAGCGATCACTGCTACGATTAATTCTGGCTTGTGGTTTTTCCACATCTTGAAAGGCACTACTTGGGAGTGGCTGCCTTGGGTAACTTTAAGTTGGACAGGAATTTTGTTGGTGCATCTGATTTATATTAGTGCGATCGCTAACTACACCGAAACTTCCTCAAAATCCACCTGAAGATGGATTACTCATGCTGGGGCGATTGTAACCTCTGGTAGTAGGATTAGGCTGTTAATTGAGCCATAATGTAAAAAAGCCTGAGATTTCGCACTTTTTCTTAATGTAGGGTTATTTTTATGGCTAAGACTAACACCACAGAACTACTAGAAGCCCTAGCAGCTGAAATTGGCGAAAACGTCTACATAGACGTTGCCAAATGGCATCTTTATTTATCTAATGCCAAACTGCATACAGTTGTTGCTGAACAACTGTATCCCTTAATTACTTCCAACGCTGTAAATGAAGACCGAGTTTTACAGGTCTTGGGATCAATTCCAGTAAAAATTGGCGGCGGGAAACGTGAAGTTCCTTTAATCGATTTACTACCCCTGCAATGCCAAGTTAATTTAGTTGATATTTTGGAAAAATATCAACGCGACTTTTAATTGCTAAAACCAAAATTATCTTACCTTGGACAATTTTGTTAATCAGCATTTCCTGATTCGAGTTTCGCTTTTGAATTAGGTATATGTTTACTGTGCCTATTTTATAAAAATTAACTCTACAGATACACACAAATGAATCTCATGTAATTTATGTGTGGATATCTGATAAAAATTTCCTTTAACAATTAAGGAATATCCGCGTTCAAAATCAGTTTAGATTTGAGCGAGTTTATCTTGAAACTCGCTTTGAACTTCCATGCAAACTCATTGAGGCAATTTCTATGCTTTTACAAGTCAAAGATAGTGGCGAATTGGTAAAGATTGTTGAAATTCAGGAATTACTTGACCCGAATAATGATGTTGTTCACGCAAAAGACCAAGAAGGTCAAGAAGAACAGCAACCTGAAACTTTTAAAAAAGAAAATCTTGTTTTCCCTTCAGGTGAAGTTTTACCACGCTGTTGGTTAGATGCAGATTATAGACGCAACAACGGTTAATTCTTTTCAAATCAAGTAATTCCTAATAATAGGGGCGTATACATGTGCGCCCCTATTATGTACCATATTATGAGGCAGCTTTTTCTCCTACTGTCACCGTTTCATTCTGTTGAAACTTAGGGAAAAATGCCTTAGTAATCCAGTCAGTTAAGACGTGAGACAGTAATCCCAAAGGTCCAGCAAATAAACACAGCGCCAGGGAGTGAATTGTCCAAATACCTGTTTTTTGCCCTTCCCAATAAATCCAGCGACCGACGAATAAATCCATGACTAAAAAATGAATCCAACCTGTTGCAGCAGCCGTTTCGTCTGCAAAGAATTTAGCGATATCGGCTAATTGAGGATTCGATAAAGCTTGAGCATTTTCTGGAGTAATGCTGGTGATGAACAAATACAAATACGCCCCAGCTAATACCACAAACGGCAAATATGATGACATAATCTGCCGCGTAACTTTCCAATTTGGTAATAAAATCATCAACGCCCAAAAAGGCAATACGAAAAGATTGGCAATGTTAAATAGTTGAGATATCGTCATAGTTATGTCAGGTAATAAGTGAAGATTTAAGTTAAGTGTTAGGAGCTAGATATTAGGAAATTTCTAGTTATTACTATTGTTTATTATTTTGAATTAACTAGTACACAACGGTAGAAATAAATTTATTATTCTAAGTTAATTCTAACCGCGTAATCAACCCTAGATAAAGGGCTTAAGCTCTTTATTAAAGGATTAAAAATGTGTACTAGTTCTTTTTAACTCCTAACTTACAAAGCTACTAGCTGCGATTCAATTTCTGAAGACTTCAAATCACGCCCTATAAAAACTAAGCGGGTTTGCCGAGCCTCTTCAGGTTTCCAGGGGCGATCGTAAAATTTATCAAATCGAGTCCCTACACCTTGCATCACTAGGCGCATGGATTTATTTGGCACTGCCACAAAGCCTTTAATCCGGTAAATTTCTTGTTGTTGTGCTAATTTCTCTAACTGCTGTTGCAGCTTTTCTGGATCAAAGGTACGATCCAAAATTAAATTAGTTGAAGTAATTTCTTCGTCGTGATTGTGGTCTTCTTCGGTATCGTGATGGCTGGGACGAGAATCTAAATTGTCTTCAACTGCGGCTTGAAATCCTAATAATATAGATGCGTCTAGTTGAGAACAATCGCTCTCGACAATCTTCACTACTCTAGGCAACTCTTGCTTAATCAATTCCTCAACTCTCGCTTTTGTCTCAGCATCCACCAAGTCAATTTTATTCAACACCACCAAGTCTGCACAAGCGAGTTGGTCTTCAAACAATTCTTGCAAAGGTGTTTCGTGTTCTAGACTATCATCTGCTTGCCGTTGGGCTGCGATCGCCTCTGGATCACTAGCAAATGTCCCTGCTGCTACCGCCGCACAATCTACCACGGTAATTACAGCATCCACAGTGGCGGCGTTGCGAATTTCTTGCCAGCGAAAAGCCTTTATCAGTGGTTTTGGCAAGGCTAAACCAGAGGTTTCAATCAAAATGCAGTCGATACTATCTCGCCGCTTGATTAACTCTTGCATCATCGGGTAAAACTCTTCCTGCACGGTGCAGCATAAGCAGCCGTTGGTTAATTCAAAGATATTACTGTCGCCCTCACCATCTTCCGGGCAAATTTGACAAGATTTTAACAAATCGCCATCAATACCGAGTTCGCCAAATTCATTGACTAAAACGGCAATGCGGCGGCCTTGGTTGTTTTGTAGCAGGTGGCGAATTAGGCTGGTTTTTCCACTACCTAAGAAGCCTGTAATCACTGTGACAGGAATTTTCGTAGCCATATTTTTGCCTGATGTCCTCAGTATGATAAGTTTTAGGAGTTACAAACTTAAATACCGAGATTAAGCTTGGTGTGAAGATTGACTTAGTTATTTTAAGCTGAAAAATACTGATAACTCCTAATAACTCCTAACTCTTAAACATAATTGAGGGGCAATCTCCCCATGCTTACTTTCACCAATAGAAAGCAGTCACAAGGCTATTGCCCCTAAATATATTGAGTGTTGATCGCTCTTTCTCCAGAAACACCTATGAATTATCCTTCATCAGGCTATCTGAACTTATGACTCCACATACCATACTCCGCAACCTCAACACAGTTACTCAGCAGTGACGAGTTCAGTACTGCCCCGTGTACGACGTCGTGTGAGGCTATTGTAAAGCATTACACCAACCGCCTTGATCAAATTGCCTTCCAATTCTTGGAACATCGTCATGTTCGTGCCAAAGGCGGCGTTAGCTTCATCAACGATGCGATCGGTTGTCGCATCATCAAGGGGTAATTCATCCAAAGTTTGACGATATTTCGCTTTGAATGCTTTTTCATCAGGAATCTCTGGAAACTCATAAAAGGCTGTTCCTTGCCCATCAGACAAATTCATCGCTGTTACAGCAATGTTTTTGAGAATTTGTCCCCCGGATAAGTCACCCAAGTAGCGAGTATATGAATGAGCTATTAACAGTTCCGGTTCTGTGGCAGATATTTCTCGGATGCGCTTTACATAAGCTTCACCTGCCGAAGATAGCTTGATTTGCTCTCTCCAGTTAGCACCAAAGTAATAACTCAGGTCTTGCTCTAAGGTATACTTGCGGTTTAGCTGGGGAAAGTTAATTTTAGAAAGAATTGGGTGCTGGCGATGCTTCTCCATCTCTTCTTCCATCGCTGAGTAGACGAAGTAGAAGTTAGCAACTAGTTTCCGGTAAGAGTTTTTCTCGACGACTCCTCTTAAAAAGCACTTGACAAAACCTACATTTTCTGCCATTGTGTGGGCTTTCTTAGTGCCTACACGTAATTTGGTTGCTAAATTGCTGCTCATGCTAAATTTCTCAACTTTAAAAAGTTAACTGTCGAAGTTTTAATTCACTAACGGCTAAAAAAGCCATTAAAACGTTACCTTAAAACTATTTGATGAGAATTTATATTAAAATTTTTTAAGCATATGCATTTTTGTAGCTTTTTACACAAGGTTGAGGCTAAGAGGATATAATTTTATATTTCAGTCTTTTGATTTTTTTGTTGTTATTAGCTAAATTTTGCTTTCATTCTCAGCTTTCCTAAAAAACACTTTTGCTGAGATTTGGGTAATATTTATTACAGTTTATATTGGGTTAGTAGCATTCCAAAGTGTGAACTAATAAAGATAAAAATCAAAGCTAAGGTAGAGGGCATAAAAAAAATAATTAGCTAAAATATGAAAGCCTTACTGAGAACATGAAAACTAATACTGACTTCATGAAAAATTTACAATTCAAGAAGTAATAATTAAGCATTTTTACGTAGACAATACTGTTCTAGAATGAATTTGTAAGAAATTGCTGAATCAAGTTTTAAGTGCTATTTTTCAGTGTGATTGTGTGGAGTGTTTAAACATATGGTTTCATCTATAACTCGGACACCAGGCATTCCTGGGGGTTCTGCTTCAGAAGTTGATGTATTGGACAAAGAAGGGATTGAGAGCAGTTTCGCATTGAATTTAATTCCACTACCAGCAAATCCTTTATTTGGCACAGATGGTATTCGCGGACGAGTCGGAGAATTGCTCAGTGCCCCCTTAGCATTACAAATTGGTTTTTGGACTGGGATTGTTTTACGTAACCATGCTACTAAAATCGGGCCAGTCATTCTCGGACAGGACTCCAGAAACTCCAGCGATATGCTGGCAATGGCTTTGAGTGCAGGATTAACAGCAGCAGGATTAGAGGTTTGGTATTTGGGATTATGTCCCACTCCTTGCATTGCCTATCTCACCAGCATCACTGATGCCGTCGGCGGAGTGATGATTTCTGCTAGCCACAATCCCCCAGAAGATAATGGTATTAAGGTTTTTGCTGGGAATGGTGGGAAGTTACCGCAAATATTGCAGGCAGAAATTGAAGCTGGACTGCGTGGCAAGGTATCACCTATTGCTAAAGTCAGTAATTACGGACGGCATTACTCACGTTTCGAGTTAGTGGGGCATTATAGCGAAGCATTGAAAAAACCTTTGAACGGTGCCCTAAATCTTCAGGGAATGAAGATTGTTTTAGACTTGGCGTGGGGAGCAGCAGTAGGATTAGCACCATTAGTATTTAGAGAAATGGGGGCAGAGGTGATCTGCTTGCATAACGAAGCGGATGGCGATCGCATTAATGTTAACTGCGGTTCAACTCATCTAGATATTCTTGCAGCCACAGTCCAAGAGCACAACGCCGACATCGGCTTTGCCTTTGATGGGGATGCCGATCGCGTCTTAGCAGTAGACAATACTGGAAGGCAAGTTAACGGCGATTACATTCTCTACCTATGGGGACGGCATTTACAGCGAAACCAACAACTGCCAGACAACCTTATTGTATCTACAGTCATGGCCAACTTAGGCTTTGAGAAAGCTTGGCAACAAATTGGTGGTAACTTAATTCGCACCGCAGTCGGCGACCAATACGTGCAAGCCGAAATGTTGCGGACTGGGGGAATGCTAGGCGGCGAACAATCAGGTCATATTCTTTGCCGTCATTATGCCGTGACTGGAGATGGCTTATTAACAGCATTACATATAGCAGCTTTGGTAAAAGAGGCGGGTGTTTGCTGTAGTGAATTAGTAGATCAAAGCTTCCAGACGTACCCACAACTGTTGCGGAACGTGCGAGTTGTAGATCGCGATCGCCGTTTGGGATGGCAAGATTGCCAACCTGTGCAAGAAGCGATCGCTCTTGCTGAAGCTGCAATGGGTGATTCTGGCAGAATTTTGGTTCGTGCTTCTGGTACAGAACCAGTGATCAGGGTTATGGTGGAAGCTGCCAATGCTGAACTTACCAACTACTGGGCAAATGAATTAGTTTCAAAAGTCCAAAAACACATAGCAGTCTAAGTTACTCCCTTCACTGTGTAAGATTACTTATCTACTTTTCCTTGGCGTTTTTTCCACCTTCATGTTCCGTTAAATTAAGTAGTTTTTGCAGGGAAGGGAATAGCTACTATCTCACCTTTCAAAAGTGCAACTTTTTCTCGCCACAGCTTTTGTAAATTAACCAGCTTTAGTGATTTGCGGAAGATGTAATATTTTAATTTGCACCTTTAAGTATGTTGTAAACCTCTTTTCTAACAAGGAAAGAGGTCTGTGTGTGTTTTATCTTGAGTTATCTTTTATAAGGTAATAATATGCTTGTTTTTGTTATCCCACTTAAAAGTCAGCAAGTTTCCAATTCTTGGGAGCGTGTCACCCAATCATTTGAAAGATGCATCAAATCAATTTGCAATCAAACCTCTCCTGATTTTCACGCTATTGTTGTTTGCCATGAACAGCCAACAATAAAATTTAATCATCCCCAGATTACGTACATTACAGTTGACTTTCCTTCTCCCAACGAGACAGATCGTATAGCTAGAGGAGACACAGATAAAGGGCGAAAAATATTGAAGGGATTAATGTATGCTCGTAAATTTTCTCCAACTCACACTATGGCAGTTGATGCAGATGATTGTATCAGTAAAAACTTAGCCGAATTTATTAAGCAATATCCTAACTCTAATGGATGGTTTATCAATAAAGGTTATAAATATAAAGAAGGTAGTAAATATATATATATTAAAAGAAAAAATTTTTATTCGATGTGCGGCACATCTAATATTATCCGATATGATTTAAATTTCTTACCAGAAAATGCAGAATATAATCGGGGTTATGGATACTACAAATATTATATAGACCACGGTAAAGTCAAAGGCGTATTAGAAAGCAAAGCTAAACCTATTGAACCATTACCATTCCCTGGAGCAGTTTACATCGTAGAAACAGGCGAAAATCTTTTTTATGGTTCAATGAAGTTAAACTTCAATATTTTCGATCGGAAATCCCTAACTCAATCAGTTAAGGATGAATTTGGCTTGTACACGCTCTAGCTATTCTAATCCATTTGTATGTAAGCTATAAATTGTTTTTTAAGGCTGATAGGCTACAGCGCCACTATGCCGAAATTTAAGTCAAAAAATAAAAAATCAAAAAAACAGGCTGAAAAAGAAACTTCTACTCTTAGCCTCAAAGAACAGTTAGCCCAAAAACGCAAAGCAGCCCAAGCACGTAAAGAACTCGTTAGCTTACTCACCACCGCCATCTTCGGTAGTATCTTAGTTGGCATTCTACTTTTTTTCGTAGGTGGAATTAAAGTGGCAGTCCCTGGGGTCTTAGGGATATTCGTCATATCCCTTTCCTACAAATACCCGCGCCAAGCGCTATATGCCTTCATCATTTACGTACCTATTGGGGGTACTGTCACTTATTACTTGGGCAATAGTCCCATACTCCAATTAGCTAAAGATGCCTTTTATGTTCCAGCCCTAATTGGACTTTGGCAGACTTGCCGTAAACAAGGGCTACCCTTAATTATTCCCCAAGGCATTAAAACCCCACTTTATATTGTGTTGGGTTGTAGTCTGCTAACGTTATTGTTTGTTAATGGTGGCCAGCAGTTTAACCCGCCCCCTGTGGGATTATTGGAAAAAGTTGAGCAAGAAATACCCTTAGGCATGGGAATTCTGGGACTAAAAGTATTTTTAGGCTATGTCCCCTTAATTGGTTGTGCTTACTATTTAATTCGCGATAAGCGGGATTTTCTATTTTTATCCCGCCTCCAGATTGCCCTCATACTGTTTTGCTGTGGGCTGGGATTTATCCAATATATGTTATTAGTAACTGGTGTATGTCAAGGTACTAGAGGTCTTGAAGGAGATGCCTTATTTAGAGCAACACTTGAAGCTAGATGTTATTTTGGTGGAGCGCTAGTATATAGCCCTGAAGAAGGGGTTATTCGCTTACCAGGGACATTTGTAGCCCCTTGGCAGTGGGCATGGTTCTTAATTGCCGGCACCTTTTTTAGCTTTGCCACCGGCTTCACCGATCCCTCACCAATATGGCGGCTGGCTGGTTTAGGTTCTTTGGCGGCAGTTTTTATCAATGCTGTAATTTCTGGACAGAGAATCGCCCTAGCCTTAGTACCAATTTGCTTCGGGATTTTGCTATTGCTCACTGGTCAAATTGGCAACCTTAAAAGATTTATCCCCATAGGGATAGGACTTGCCCTAATTCTCGGAATAGCAATGGTGACTAACCCTGATGTCGTGCAACAGAGAACCGAGAGTTTTACAGGTCGGTGGGAGGCTTCACCACCTCAAGATTTTATCGTCCAGCAATTTGAAGAAAATTGGAAAAACGTAGACGGGCCTTTAGGAAGTGGCTTAGGTCGAGCGACTAACTCTGCCCGCGTAATGGGTAAAACTAAGCTAGTAGAAACCTACTATCCTAAAGTACTGTATGAAGTTGGAATTCTTGGAGTACTAGCTTTTCTGGGTTTGGTCACTAGTTTAACAATTATTAGCTTTAAAACCTATCGCTCCATAAAGAACCGTAATTTCCGCAGTTACGGGGCAGCTTTATGGGTGTTTATATTGTTTATTAGCTACAACACCTACTACTATCCTTTGGATGTTGATCCAGTTGCTGTCTATTATTGGTTTTTTGCGGGAGTTCTTTTTAAATTGCCAGAATTGGAGAAACAAGATATTGAAGATGCCAACCCTGATAAAAAAAACAAAAGAAAACGTCTAAAAACAATTTAAATGAAATCAAAATGGCAAAAGTTATCATAGCAGGTCAAAAACACCTCAGCATTCCAAACCTACCTCGAAATTCTCGGCATACACTTATCTGCCCCAAGGCTTTCCCCGCAGGCAGATATCCTATAGACAAAGTTTGGCCTCATTTAGCTCCTTTAGCCAGCTTTCTTGCGTGGCAACCTGTATGGCAAAGATACCAAGCTATTCATTCTTTCAACAAAATTTTATATACGAATAAACCTTGGTTTCTTACCTTGGAGGATCATCGTGTTTTATATATAGAGCCTCATAACAAAGGTGAAGCTGCAATTTATGAATTCTTAAATAATCGATTAGCACTAGACAATTGTCAAAAAATTATTGCGATTTCCGATTATGCCAAGTTGAGATTCCTTAACCGGATGGAAGGTTGGAAGATAGAAGAAAAAGTAAGTAAGAAAGTGGATGTTATTCATCCAAACTTTCCAGTCAGGGTTAACCAAGCAAAACTTTATCAAGAACAGCAAAATCTCCAGCTTATATTTATCGGAAATCACATTGCTCGCAAAGGTGGAATTGTTGCTTTAAGACTAGCTAAGAAAGCTGAAAAATTAGGTTTACCTATTACTATACATATAATCTCAGAACTGGCACATGGTTTTGGAGTCCCAACTGATTTTCCCGATCGCAGTAAATATGTAGATGATTTAAAATTACTTAATCTAAATAATGTTGTCTTTCATAAAAACCTTCCTAATGACAAAGTTCTTGAATTATTATCGCAAAGTCATTTTCAATTAATGGCGACATTACATGATAGTTATGGCTATAGCATCGTCGAAGGATTTTCTGTTGCCACACCTGCGATTACGACAAATGTATGCGCTTTAACAGAGTTAGTTCGCCATGAGGAAAATGGTTATATTTTAGAATTACCAATTAATGAAATTAGGCACTGGAGCAATTGGCTACATGAAGAAAAAACCAAAAGTGATGAATATTGGGAAATTGTCAACAGTACTTATGATTATTTGGTAGAGCAAGCGTTTCAACAAATTATTCAATTTCTTGATAGAAGTGATAAACGAGAGCATTACGAATTTTTAAGTGCAGGAGCATTAGCTCAGGTGCAAATTGTGCATAACTCCGAAAAGCAAAATGAGTTCTTTGATAATCTCTATGCAGCAGCAGTGTAAACAATTGATTTTACAAAGCTATTATCAAAGAGGTAGGATTACTTCATAAAAAATCATGAATAATTGGCCATTAGTTACTGTGGTTATCCCGACCTATGGTCGAGAAGAAGCGCTACGAGATAGTATTGTAGATGTTTTGAAACAAGACTATCCAAATTTTGAAGTTTTAGTAGTAGACCAAACCCCAAAGCACCAACCAGAAATTCAAGCCTACCTAGAAGAGATGGCGGGGGCAGAGAAAATTAAATGGTTACGCTTAGATTGGGCAAGTTTGCCAGGGGCGCGGAATTATGCTGTGCGGCGCTCATCTGGTGAAATAATATTATTTATTGATGATGATGTTCAGTTAACCCCAGGATTGTTAGCAGCCCATGTGAAAAATTATTTGCAAAATCCAGAAGTGGGGGCTGTAGCCGGACGGGTATTTGACAGGATGAAACTGGGTGATTCTGGAGGAGATTTACAGATTGAATATCTCCCTCCCCAAGCTATGGACCCAGGAATTGCTTGGTATCATATTGATTTAGTACATACGATAAAACCCCAGCAAGTACTGACAGCGAGGGGTTGTAATATGTCATTTCGCCGCGAAATTTTTGCTAAATATGGGCTGAGGTTTGATGAGAGGTTTCGCGGTAGTGCAGTGCGCGAAGAGTCAGATTTTTGTTTACGAGTGCGACAGACCGGGTATAAGATTTGGTACGACCCAGAAGCCCATTTAGTGCATTTAGGCGAAGAAACCGGAGGTTGTCATGATATTAGTATGCGATCGCTCAAATATCAACTCACCTTTTATCACAATCATTTCTTACTAGGGCTGAAAAACCTGACTGCTACTCAAGCTTTACGCTTATACGCCCGTTTATTTGACTGTCACGTTCTAGGACACCCACCTTGCAACAAAAGCGGTTCACCAATCAAAATTGCTACTCGCGCTATTTTCTATACTTTGGGTTTTTTCAAAGCTTTGGGTACTGTCATCCAATCACTATGGAACGATGGTCAAATTTATAGTCGATTGGATGAACAAGTTTAGGTATTGGGCATGGAGCATTAGTGAATAACAATTAATAAATATCAATGAAAATCTTAGTTGCTAGCCACACTTATATCGTAGACCTAAACTGCGAGAAATTACGCGCTTTATCTCAACTAGAACCCGACATTGAAGTGACAGTTGTAGTCCCAAAGCGCTGGAAGCCAGGCGGCGTGCAAAACAGAATTATTGAAACTGAATACCGTGATGAAGGCAAATTTAGAATAGTTCCCGTTTCTAATTTTAGTCAAAATCATCAGGGACTCCTTACCTTTGGCACTGATTTGATATCTTTATTAAAACAATTTCGTCCTGAAATCATCCAAGTAGAACAAGGGTCTAGGGGGCTAGCTTATACTCAGATGATTGTTTTAAATCAGCTATTAGGACTCAAGGCAAAAAATGTATTTTTTACTTGGTGGAATTTACCCTATGAATTGAAATTACCAGTTGCTTTATTAGAAAAATATAACCTCAACCACAGCCACGGCATCATTTCTGGTAATCAAGATGGAGCAGAAGTTTTGCGACAACGGGGATATAAAGGGGCAATTAAAGTCATGCCTCAACTGGGTATAGATGAAAAATTATTTACTCCTAAAGCTCAACCAGAATTATCAGCTAAGTTAGGCATTGAAAAAGAAGATTTTGTAGTAGGTTTTGTTGGCAGATTTGTGCAAGAGAAAGGCTTATTAACCCTTTTAAAAGCCTTAATTACATTAAAATATAAACCTTGGAAATTACTGCTATTGGGGCGAGGAGAGTTGCAAAATGAATTAATGAAAATTGCAGTAGAAAATGATATTAAAAAACGGTTTATTTTAATTGAAAGTGTTCCTCATGACGAGGTTAAAAACTATATTAATTTAATGAGTACTTTGGTACTGCCTTCCGAAACAACTTACAAGTTCAAAACCTTAACTTCTGTTGGCTGGAAAGAACAATTTGGTCATGTGCTAATTGAAGCGATGGCTTGCCAAGTTCCTGTGATTGGTTCCGATTCTGGTGAAATTCCCTATGTAATTGGCGATGCTGGTTTAGTATTTCCTGAAGGCGATGCTCAAGCCTTAGCTAATTGCTTAGTTGAATTAATGGATAAACCAGATTTTGCTCATAGCCTGGGTGAAATGGGTTATCAAAAAGCAATGGTTAAATATACAAATAAAGCTTTGGCTAAACAGCAGTTAGAGTTTTATCAAGAATTGGTTAAGAGTCATTAATAGGATGTTTGAAAAGTCTAATTTATTACTAGCTCTGGCGACTAGAAGTCGCGGCTACACAGACAAAACCCACCTTCGTGGGTTAAAATTCCTTGAGAAATGACAAAAAAATGAAAATATTACAAATTGTCCCTTCAATTTCTCTGATTTACGGCGGTCCCAGCCAAATGGTACTAGGGCTAGCTCCAGCGTTGGTAAAAGAGGGAGTGGAAGTTACAATTCTTACAACTGATAGTAATGGTGATAATGGTCAAATACCTCTAAATGTTCCCTTAAATCGCCCAATTAAACAAGATGGCTATGAAATAATTTACTTTCGTTGCGCCCCATTTCGTCGCTACAAATTTTCTCTAGATTTATTAAACTGGCTAAAACGTCATGCTCACGAGTTTGACATAGCACATATTCATGCTCTATTCTCTCCTATAAGTAGTGCTGCTGCTATTGTGTGTCGTCAGCAAAAGCTACCTTATATTTTCCGTCCTTTAGGTACTTTAGATCCGGCTGATTTACGCAAGAAAAAACAATTAAAACAGCTTTATGTTGCAATTATAGAACGTCAAAATTTAGCTGGTGCAGCAGCAATTCATTTTACTAGCAATCAAGAAGCTAAAATATCAGAAAGATTTGGCGTATCTACACCAGATTTGGTGATTCCCTTGGGTGTGATTCCCCCTCAATCATCTTTTAAAAATGCATATAGTCAGTTAGAAATACCAAAGAATGTGCCAATAGTGCTGTTTATGTCACGAATTGACCCGAAAAAAGGGTTAAATTTGTTGATTCCAGCGTTAGAGAAGCTATTAGCGATTGGTTATAAGTTTCATTTTGTTTTAGCTGGGACAAATCCCCAAGACCCAGATTATGAAAAAAAGATAATATCCCAAATTCAAAATTCACCACTGCGATCGCACACTACAATTACTGGCTTTGTTAGTGGTGAACTCAAAGTTAGTTTACTACAAGCTGCTGATTTATTTGTCTTGCCTTCCTACTACGAAAATTTTGGGATTGCTGTAGCTGAAGCGATGGTAGCAGGTGTACCCGTAGTCATTTCTGACCAAGTGCATATTTGTCAACAGATACTTGATAGTCAGTCGGGTTGGGTGGGTACAACAGATGTCCAAGCACTGGTAGATTTACTGCAAGAAGCTTTGCAAAATCCCGCAGAACGCCAACGACGGGGATCAAACGCTCAAAAATATGCATTGGAAAATTTTAGCTGGGATGCGATCGCAAAGCAAACAATCCAAGCCTACGATAAAATTCTGGCAAACAAATGAATTTAACCCAACGCAGACAACAGTAGTTTTTGCCAAATAGGCGCTAGAACTGCTTTGACAACGATATCCGCATGCTGCACTACTCAAGGTGACAACGCAGAGAAGACAAAAAATCGCGTAGTGCAATAAATGATTTGGTAAAAATAAACTGAGTATACCTTCTGAACCTTCTCCCGTGCGAATCCAGTGCAACATCTCTGTAGTATATGACTGTCCACGATGGATGACTTTTGCTGCTGTTTCTGGTGTAATCCCAGTTGCTACAATTACGGCAATACTCTGCAAAACTCCCCACAATAACATCCACCAAAAAGCACTTTTATATTGTTGACGACGTACTTCTAAAAAGAAAATGGGATAGGGGACGGCAGCACCTAAAATCGGCATCAACCAGGGAATTCCAAAAACAAAACTCGCAGTTGTACTGAGGATAACACCAATCACTAAAAAGATTGCTATCATCATTAATTCAAACTTCAAAAATAATAAGCATATTTGTAGTTTTTATTCTCACTACTTGCTTTATCAAAATTCGATTTGTAATAACTTATAAGCTTCTCACAATATTGCATATATACGAAAAAGTTTATTGTAATTACTGCAATAATGGGGAAATGTGGCAATTCAATAAGCCTAGATGTGCAATGGCTTCTAGTCGGATATCGCCCTGATATTTGCAATTCTCTATATAAAGAAAAAACTGGAGAGGCAAATAATCAACTTATGCATATAGGTGTACTTTAGTCAATAGTTTGTACCTCCTTCTAATCCCTTATACGAGAGTCTTAGCAACCTAAAATTTTGTTTCAAACTGCCAAACTCCGATTGAGAAATCGGGGTTTTATGTCATGATGGCATAGCATACTAAAATATATATGCTTTTCTAACTACAGGGAATCTCACATGGCTCTCCGTCTCGGTGACACAGTACCCAACTTTACGCAAGCCTCAACACACGGCGACATCGATTTTTACCAATGGGCAGGTGACAGCTGGGTTGTGCTGTTCTCTCACCCTGCTGATTTTACACCTGTTTGCACAACAGAACTCGGCACAGTTGCCAAGCTCAAACCAGAATTTGACAAGCGCAATGTCAAAGCGATCGCACTCAGCGTTGATGATGTAGAATCTCACAAAGGCTGGGTGGGAGACATTGAAGAAACTCAAAGCACCACTCTAAACTACCCAATTTTGGCGGATGCGGATCGCAAAGTTTCTGAGCTTTACGACATGATCCACCCCAATGCTAATGCGTCTGTGACAGTGCGATCGGTTTTCGTGATTGACCCTAATAAGAAACTGCGTCTCTCTTTCACCTATCCTCCCAGCACAGGACGTAACTTTGATGAACTTTTGCGGGTAATTGATTCTCTGCAATTGACTGATAATTACAGCGTGGCGACACCAGCTGACTGGAAAGATGGAGAGGATGTTGTAATTGTCCCCTCACTGAAAGATCCAGAAGTACTCAAAGAGAAATTCCCCAAAGGTTACGAGGAAATCAAACCCTATCTGCGGATGACTCCTCAGCCTAACAAGTAAATCTGAGAATGATTTCGGATAAAAAGCAAAGACGCAAAGTTATATCTTTGCTTCTTTGCTTTTTTGCGTGAGAATATAGTCAGTTGGCTAGCCATCCGAACCTGGAGGATATCTCGATGTTTTCATCCCCTTTGGTTTTGCAAATTCCGTCATCAATGCAAATGACAGACGAACAATTTTTTGAGTTCTGTCAAGTGAATCGTGATTTACGCATTGAGCGAAATAAATTTGGAGAATTGGTAATTATGCCTCCTACTGGTTCAGAGACAGGAAACCGAGAAGGTAACATATTTGGGCAATTGTGGGTTTGGTCAGAACAAGATGGTACAGGTATAACTTTTAGCTCTAGTACCGGATTTAAGCTATCAACAGGTGCAGAACGCTCTCCAGATGCTTCCTGGATTAAACTGGAACGATGGAATGCTTTATCTCCAGAACAACAGCGAAAGTTTGCACCCATTTGTCCAGATTTTGTAGTTGAACTCAAATCTCCAAGCGACAACCTCCAGACTTTGAAGGAAAAAATGGAGGAATATATGGATGAGCCAGGAATACAGTTAGGCTGGTTGATTGACCGTAAGCAGCGTAAAGTTTATATTTATCGTCCTGGATTGCCAGAGGAATGTTTAGATAATCCTGCTAGTGTAAGCGGCGAGTTGGTGCTGCCTGGGTTTATTTTGAATATGAGTAAAGTTTGGTAAGAAAATTTTATTTAAATTTAGGCTGGCGACGATACAGCAATTTAAATTGGTAAATTGATCTGATAGGTGTAAGTGTTTTTTTGCTTTTTAATTTATTAAGCATAACTTCTCAAGATTGAGTCTTCAAAACAGATTAAATTGAGATTATAAACTGGCAGAATATTGGCAGAGATTAGCAATAAATCTTAATCTATTATTTGTAAACACAAAAGTTATCTATATAGTTTTTCTCAGAAGATATTAGAGGACGTTAAGGAGATAATTATCATGCCAAAAGAATATATGGAGAGTTTAGAAGCATTAGTTGATAAATTGACATTATCCGCAATCTTAGAAATGTTAGAGCGAATATGTCACAAAAAAGCAGAAAATCTGAGAACTCATTGGCAAGATGAGACTTCAGCAAAGCTTTGGGATAAAGCTGCTAGACAGATAGAACAAATAAATGTTGATATTTGATTAAACAATAAAATCTGCTAAATAAAAGGGATTGGGTACTGGGAAATTCACAGTATTTACAAGACGCGAATTGTGTACCTAATCTTTCTTCTTTAAAACTGAAAAACATCTAACAGTAAGAAACCGAGTCTGTGATGTCTACAGGGGATTAACTAGCTGAAGCGTACACGCTCATTGCATTACTCTACTATCAATTGGTAGTGATAAGTCACGCGACCATTCATTCCAAGAGCCAAAATAGTTTCTGGTAGAAATTCCTGCTTCTTCTAGGGCTATTAATGTATTAGCGGCCCTTGAACCCTTAAAGCAGTAAATGTATATAATAGACTCCGAAGTAATACCTACTGACTGACAAATTTCTCGGATTTCATCTGGCGATCGGAATGTAGGGATTTCCAATTCAGAATTCATCAGACGATGCCATTCTAACCATACAGCGTTAGGGATTCTCCCTTTGCGAGGACAAAAATCAGGATGGTAGGGAGAAGAACTCAGCCCCAGCCATTCGTTGCGATCGCGCACATCTAATTTAATGATTGCTGGATTGTCAATTGCTTGCAACATCTCAGTAGTAGTTACCATCATATCAGCGTTGGGGTGCAATCTAAATACGCTGTTTTCACGTAATAGTATTTCATCGGTAATAGGTAATCCCTCTCTCAGCCATGCTCTATATCCTCCGTGTAATATAGATACTTGAGCGCAACCCAAATATTTCAGTAAGAAAGCTGCTCGACAAGATTGGCCATAACCTTTATTTAAAGTATCTTCATACACAATTAACCGTTCCGCACCCGATATTCCCAGATTGCTCATAATTTCTGCAAAATACTCTTGTAATCCCTTTAATCCTGCTGGGTAGGAATTATCTAAAATATAGGTGAAAAAATCTCGAATATTTATAGCTTGAGGAATATGAGAGATAACATAATCTTCGGGAGTTCGCGTATCGATAATAACAGCCCGTGATGACTTTTCTGTTAACAGTGACGTGAGTTCTTGAGGAGAAATGAGGAGTTTTGTATTCACGCTTTCATGCTTCTGTTATCGTGCCATTAGGCATTATCGCCCTTGGTAGATTTGCATTTTGAAATGCAAATCACAGAAGAATGAATGTTGAATGTTATAAGAAAACTTTTGTAGCTGTATTGTTTTAAAAATCACTAAATCAATTACAGCAGTTTGCAGCGAAATGAAGTACAGAACCAAGGATTCACAAATCAAATTATTCTTCTGCCTCCTGCCTTCTGCCTCCTGCCTTCTGCCTCCTGCCTTCTGCCTCCTGCCTCAAAACCAGTGACTTTGTACCTCATGCAAAAGAAAACTGCTGTAATCAATTCAACAAGCACAAAAACCTGGTGTAATACAGTTACCGAAACTCAGCTTGCTCAATCGTGGCGCTGAAGAACTCTGAGTAACGGTCTGTCTCAAACCACCACCCGACAGTCATTTGGGAGGGAATTGTAAAACCGCCAAATGTATGTTCTTTCTGAACTTCTCCACCAAAAGGAATGTAAGCGAAGCTCCCATCTTCTGTATGTTCTCCCCAACGTGGCAAAGAAAGCTTTAGCAGTTTGCCGTTAGTATCTATAAACAATGTCAGCGTTACAGGTTCACCATCAATCTTTAGGCTAGCTTGGATAGTTTTCTCATCAATTGCCTGCCAACTTACACCATATTCAGGTAGCAAAGCAGAAGGTAGCCAGACCAATTCTCCAGCAAATCGACCGATACTAGAGCGATTAATATCGGGACTGTGGGCATTTACCAAGGGAATCACTCCCCAAAGGAAGAACCGCATTCGACCCGATTTGTTTGCATAGTAATCAGTTCCTACAAATTGAGACAAACCGCTTCCAATCACTGGTTTCCAAACCAATCCTTTGTGTGCAGAGATTATCTCTTTTGCTTGCATTGGTATCCAGGGTTTATCCTGGGCCATCCTAAAACTGCCACTCATTTCTAAGCTGACAGAAGAAGCCACTGGAGTTCCCGGTGCGATCGCATGGAGAAAGTAGCGTTTTACAGGAGCAGGTAATTCTACGATCATGTCTTCAGTAAAACTATGCTCTGCTGGGACTGCTTCTAGCGATCGCCAAATCCGATCAACTTCTTGGTTGGCTCTTACCTTGTTGATGGCTAAAGCTATGAATGCGATCGCTACAAATGTACCAATGCTCAAGAAAATTTTGGTAACCATTTGCTTACCCCAAGCAAAAATAAAACTTTTACCTAATCAAAGTCAAATACTTATCCCGAAAATACCCCAGCGTACTAAATACCGAATTCAGCGCTGACTGTCTCAAGCCTCACAAACCGGTATGCTTCACCAGAGAGCAAAGTTCCTCCAGCAGTTCCACATCAGTGGCGTTTATCACCACTAAGATGCTCTTTTCGTGTATTTTTTTATTGACTGTCTGAGAGGCTATACTGAGGTTTTAAATATTTTTAGTATTTGTGCGCGATCAATATGCGATCGCAAGATACGTGTTCCTGTTATGGTTTTGCATTGATCTGCAACGTTAATACATCGGCTTGTATCTAAGAATTAAGTCGCAGATCGCGTTAACTCCTAACTCCTAACTCTTGACTGTAGTCACCACAGCTTCAACTGTAGCTTTTTGTTCGTCAGCATCCACAGAAGTAACTGCCCAACGCAGAGGTTCGCCTTGTTTCTTCAACTCTGTTTCAATTACTTCCAGTAATTCTGCGGGAGTTTCTTGTAAATCAATTTCTGCGGTAATAAAATGAGTTGTCATTTTGGTAAATCCTGTTAATTTATAGTTTCTAGAATAGCTGATTTCATCTGCGATGGAATACTTGTGTAATTGATCAGCTTTGGTAATATCTGTGAACAGTTATTCAGTTATGGATAATCATCCGATATACTGATAACTGTTCGCTGATTATTTGCCTTTGCCAAATTGTAACTGATAAAGTACATCTTCTTTTTCCGTCTGAATTTTCAAATCAGAAAGGGGTTTGGCAATACAAAGCAATACGTAACCTTGCTTTTGCAAATCTGGACTAACGCCCATACCATCAGTTTGATCCACAGTTCCCTCACTTATTTGGCCGGCGCAAGTTGTACAGACACCTGCATTACAAGAACTCGGCAGTTCCAAACCAGCAGCATCGGCAACTGATAAGATCGTTTCATTTTCAGGAACTTGCAAGGTATGAATTTTGCCTTGGTGATCAATTTCTACGGTGTAAGTTTTGGGCATATACAAAAGAAGGTGATGCAACGAACAAATTTATTATCTTATCTGAATTAGTTAAAAATATCTAGATATTTACCATAAATGCTTAGATTAAAGTCTAAGATTATAGTCACTAATCCTGAATAATATATAGACTAGTCATATTAATTACTATGCGACTTACTAGCAGCAAGAGCAGCTTTTAAAGCATTTACAGCCTCTAGCTGGAAATGAGGAAACCGAAACCCTGACTTTTAGCTAGGGGCAATACCCTAAGAGAGGCCGCTTCTCTATATCTACGAGACGCTTTGAGTAGCTTGCTTTTCCGTAGGAGTATGGGTCTATATTTATTCTTCCTACAAGGTGTAATGTCAGGTAAGTCCTAATTTTGTACAGAAGTGGACATTGCACACTTAATTTTCAGCGAACAAGTAAATTTGCTTATATACATCAAGCTGAATTATAAGCTAATCTGATAAATCATAGTAGATTTTTGACCCTTTGAAATCCATGAACTCGTAGATGGCAAATCCTTGCTAAAGTAATGGTTATGAATAGCCAAAAGTACAACCTATCTTCTATAGCAACTTGTACATCACTATTAAATTATATAGGGCGAACGATGGGACTCGAACCCACGAATGGTGGTACCACAAACCACTGCCTTAACCTCTTGGCTACGCTCGCCATTCAACAATTTGAATTATAGCAATAATTTGGCAAGCGATCAAGAGTTTTTCTTTAAGGAACGGACTTAGTTGATTTAGAGTCTGTGGAATCTAACAATTACAATGTATATTACTTGGCAAACATGAAACCCTTAACGATCATTGCATATACTGGAGCAGCAGTAGGACTGGCCGCCTTAGGTGTGACAATGGCGAAGGCTAATCCCAGTCAGGTTGAGTATGAAGAATATGCAGTGCAACGGCTTACAGAATACTTAAAAACCGACGTATGCAAAAAAACTACCAATTTTATAGAAAATTTAATCCGTTTTAATTGTGAGAAGTTGGTTGACTCAGCTAACCCACAAATCCAAGAAATTATTGCTAGGACTACAGAAAGACAAAATTATATTATTTTTAGCATTTACCGTACAGATTTAAAAATAAGCTCTTGGATACCTTCTTACAAATTTGAAACCGTGGGAGCTTTTGATCAATTTTATACTTACACTGCCGAAGAACAATAAGGCAGGCAACAGGGGGCAGGGGACAGGAGAAGCAGAAGCTGATAATCGTGTTGGATGTAGAAATTGAGTAATTTAATTTTTGGAGTTTACGATAAAAGTGATTATAACTACTTGTATTTAGGGACTTTCAACTAACAAAATATTCCATTGCGACTGTTAAATGTTGACCGTTGACCGTTCACAGTCAATAGTCAACGACCTCAAGCAGAATAATTTATTTTTTGGAGTTCCTTTAGTAATTGATAATAGTTTCAATAATTACCAGAGTACTTATTACCACTAGCTTAATATTAAGTAAGATATGAGAATTAGTCACTGAGAGTTCAAGCTTTGCCGATGTCATCTGCGTATCTGCTAGTATCTCACGGAAGTCGCGATCCGCGCCCAGAAATTGCTATGCAGCAACTAGCAAAGCTGGTATGTAACAAATTGCCAAAAACCCACAACGCATTAAATAGCGAACATCTGGTTGGCATAGCTGCTTTGGAAATGAGTCCTCAGCCTTTACACGAGCAGATTCAAGAATTTGCCAAGAGTGCTTTTCGCGAGCGCAAACCATCTCAAAACCAGAATCGCCTAAAAATTGTACCGTTATTTCTGCTGCCGGGAGTGCATGTCATGACAGATATTCCAGCCGAAATAGCACTAGCACAACAGGCTATTGGTCAAGATATCATAATTGAAGTGCAACCATATTTAGGCTCTCACCCTAGTTTAGAAAAATTGTTGGCAAAGCAAACAGCTGCTATAAAAGCAGAAACGTGGATTCTCTTAGCACATGGTAGCCGTCGCCCAGGTTCTAAAGAAACTGTGGAAGCAATGGCGGCGAGTTTGCCAGCAGTGGCTGCTTATTGGGCTGGGCCTCCTAGTTTAGAATCACGGGTGACAGAGTTGGTAGCTGCTGGTTATAAAGAAATTGCAATTTTGCCATACTTTTTATTCACTGGTGGAATAACCGATGCGATCGCGGCCTCAATAGAGGAGCTAAAATTACAATTTTCTGCGGTGAATTTCCAATTGGCACAGCCACTGGGAGCAAGTGCAGAATTAGCCGAGCTAATTTGCGATTTAACAGATAGATGAACCGCACAGAAAAACAGGAGAACAAGTATTTGGGAAAAGTTTATTTAGTAGGTGCGGGGCCAGGAGATCCGGGACTAATTACCCTGAAGGCAAAAGGTTTGTTGGAATGTGCAGATGTAGTTATCTATGATGCTTTGGTGAGTCCGGCAATTCTGGCAATGATTAATCCCCAAGCCGAGCAAATTAATGCTGGTAAGCGCAGGGGAAAACATTCGCTGTTTCAAGAAGAAACAACTCAATTGCTGATTGAGAAAGCGCAGGATCATGCAATTGTGGTGCGGCTAAAGGGTGGCGATCCTTTTATTTTTGGCCGCGGCGGCGAAGAGATGGAAGAGTTAGTCAACGCTGGAATATCAACGGAAGTTGTGCCCGGCATTACATCGGGGATTGCAGCAGCAGCCTACGCAGGTATTCCATTGACTCATCGGCTGTTTAGTTCTTCAGTAACATTTGTTACAGGGCACGAAGCGGCAGGCAAGTATAGACCGAGAGTGAATTGGAATGCACTCGCTCACGGTTCCGAAACCATTGTAATTTATATGGGAATTCACAATCTGCCTTATATTGTGGAACAGTTAAGTGCAGCTGGGTTGAATATAGAAACGCCTATTGCTTTGGTGCGCTGGGGTACGCGCCCAGAACAAGAAGAATTGATTGGTACTTTAGAGACAATTGTAGAGCAGGTAGAGCAAACTGGATTTGGTGCGCCTGCGATCGCAGTCATTGGACAAGTAGTAAATATGCACAATATTTTATCTGGTTGTCGTCCAGTTTAATGGTTGGCACAAAGTAAAATGCAGTGTCTTTAAATTTCTCTAATCCAAAATGCCAATCCTCCTCCACGACCGCGAGCTGCAATGAAATCTTCCGTCACCAAAAAGAAGGCAAAGAAAGGTAGTTTAGCTATGGGCTGATCATAGAAATCTTCTGTTTGAACTTTACCAGAACCCATTGGTCTGTTGTAAATAACACGACCAAACAGACTAATAAGCATCTGCTTAAAGTCAAACGCCAATAAATTTTTCTTACTAAAATATTGCACTGGCCCCGTGAGGTTCAACAAAACTGGGCCCAATTCAACCTGATTACAAATTCCGCCCCTGTCTAAATCCTGTTCTAAAGTGGCATTAAAGGAAACATGGATTTTTATAAACTTGGGTACATATAAACCCTTGCCTAATACAATTCCCCCACGCTCTCTGACTTTCTTAGTGCCAGTAGCAAAGCAAAGTTGCCATTTACCTAGAAGAGACTCAAAAGGATCAGTTGACCGTTGCTGCTTGGCAGATTTTTCTGCTTTTAGCAACGCATCTACTAGTATTTCAGGACTAGGAACTGTACCTCTGTGTCCTCGATACGCAGCCGCAGTCTGGGATAGCACGGTAACAGAGTCAAATGTCGCTTTAGATGTCAAATCAACGGTCATAAATTTAACTTATTTGCTTTTCTGATAGATTGTACCGTTATGGGGAGTAGCGGGTAGAGAGTCGGGAAGAGGTATTTTCATAGTTGGTTGTCAGATTTTTTTGGGATAAAGCCTCTTCCATAAAGTAGACTGATCCTCTATCCGTAGGTGTAGCTGGCTTTTGAGTAGCATTATGGCAATACTACCTCCCTTACGAAAGCTCTTGTTAATGACCAAATTCTGTGACAATGGTTAACAATCTGACAATTTATGCAATATGGAAAGTTAACGCGAAACCTAACCCTCCAGCTTTTGTAGGTAATGGGGAGAATTAACAACTTCTCAAGAGCAGCAGAGAGGAATAGAAGTGAGGTTTTCCAAATTCCGTGAAAAGTCAGGGTTAACAATAAGCCGGAATATTGAATCTAAGGTACTCATGAGCCAGAGTTCTCAAAACAGCCCTTTACCACGCAAACCCGTTCAATCATATTTCCATTGGTTATACGCTTTTTGGAAATTCTCTCGTCCTCACACAATTATTGGTACAAGCCTGAGTGTGTTGAGTTTGTATTTAATTGCTATTGCCATTAGCAATAATACTGATTCTTTATCCCCTACTCCCTATTCCCTATTCCCTCTCTTAGGCGCATGGATTGCTTGTCTGTGTGGCAATGTCTACATTGTGGGGCTGAATCAATTAGAAGATGTTGATATTGACAAGATTAATAAGCCCCATTTACCGTTGGCATCAGGTGAGTTTTCCCGAAAAACGGGACAACTAATCGTTGCTTTTACTGGGATTTTGGCGCTAGTTGTGGCGTTGTTAACTGGGCCATTTTTATTTGGTATGGTAGCAATGAGTTTGGCTATTGGTACTGCTTATTCTTTACCGCCAATTCGCTTAAAACAGTTCCCATTTTGGGCAGCGCTGTGTATTTTTTCGGTGCGCGGCACGATTGTTAATTTAGGATTGTACTTACACTATAGTTGGGCGCTGAAACAAAGCCAAACAATTCCGCCTGTAGTGTGGGTGCTGACGTTATTTATCTTGGTATTTACCTTTGCGATCGCTATATTTAAAGATGTACCAGATATAGAAGGCGATCGCCTTTATAATATCTCTACTTTCACTATCAAACTCGGTTCGCAAGCTGTGTTTAATCTAGCTCTTTGGGTGATAACTGCCTGCTATTTGGGGATAATTCTGGTTGGGGTGCTACGCATCGCCTCAGTTAACCCTATCTTTCTGGTAATTGCTCATTTAGGACTGCTAGTTTGGATGTGGTTGCGGAGTTTGACAGTAGACTTACAAGATAGAACTGCAATCGCCCAATTTTACCAATTTATCTGGAAACTATTTTTTATCGAATATCTGATTTTTCCTATCGCCTGCCTTTTGGCTTAGACAATGCTAGAAAATCCCACTAGTTCTATTATCCCTGCTCTTGTAGTTGTTCTCAGTCTGTCAATTCTTGGCTATTTCGCTTGGAAAACTTTGATTACCTCCAACCTGTTTCAAAAAGGAATCAATCTTGCTCAAGCAAAAGATTACCAAGGTGCAGAAGCAGCCTTTCGCAAAGTGATTTCCATCAATTCTACTAATGATGTGGTGCGCTTGTTTTTGGGAGATGTTTTAAACCAGCAAGGCCAAGTAGAGGAAGCAACAGAATTATTCCGAGAAGTGATTCGTCGCAGTCCGAAAAATCCTGATGCTTACTTGCGTCTGGCAAATATTCTCATGCAACAAGAGCGAGAAGAAGAAGCCAAAACTAACTTGCTACAAGCTAAAGATTTATTGCAAAAACAACGCCAACCTGAAAAAGCTAAAAAAATCGCTCAACTATTAGATAAAATGAGTACTAAGTTAAGTCAATCTTAAGTTAAGTCAGAATTGCGGAGATTAATTTTTCCGTAAATTCTCTTAATTTTTTCCATTTTATTAATAATTGTGAGAATGGTTTTTGTTTTGGAGTTTCCCAGTATCTGCCGTAACTATGTCCCCAGTTTTTGCAAGTTTTATCACTTTATTTATAGCCTTTAGAATTCCAATCCTATGCGCTATAAGCTTCATAGCCACAATTAATTGATTTAGGGTTTACAACATAAAATTTTGAAGATTTTAAAATATTGTCTTTTTACAAAAAATTTATACGAACAGTTATTTTTTGTTTGTAAAGATATATTCTAGTCTCCTTAACCAGTATAAGAATTAGACCACTGCATCAGTAATATTTTAGGATTAAAATAATATAGAGATTATGATTTTAATATTTACTGGATAAGCTAGTACAGCCGTGCCCTGCAACGAGGATATATGCTCATCTGTGGTTAATTGTTTTTTTCTGTACTATTATCTGTGCGTGCAGTTTAACAGCCAATCTGCTTTCGGTTAGCTTTTAATATCGATGTGCAAACAACTTTGCTATCAAAAAAATAAATTTAGTAGTAGATTTTATAGATTCAAAAAAATCAAGTGTTTATGTCAGATATAATATCACAATTGTGGACTAATTTTTTTACATCAGGCTCATTTATTCCACATGGACACTGTTACCTATGGCAAACGAATTTAGTTTGGTTACATATATTATCTGACGCGTTCATTGCAATAGCTTATTACTCAATTCCAGCTACACTATTTTACTTTGTCCGTAAGCGGCAGGATTTACCGTTTGATTGGATTTTTCTGCTATTTAGTGCATTTATTGTAGCTTGCGGCACTACTCATTTAATAGAGATTTGGACACTTTGGTATCCAACCTATTGGGTATCAGGGTTTGTCAAAGCCATAACTGCCCTAATATCTGTAATTACGGCAGTACAACTTATGCCTCTAGTTCCACAAGCACTAGCATTTCCTAGTCCTGCTCAACTAGAACAAGCAAATCAAGAACTTCAAACACAAATAGCCGAACGCTTACGGGTAGAGAAAGAACTGCGAAAATACCAGAATCATCTAGAAGAAATGGTTGCTGTTCGCACCAATGAACTTACCAAGACTAACGAGCAATTGCAACAAGAAATTCTTGAACGCCAACGCATCTTAGAAATTCTCCGACAAAGTGAAAAACGCTACCGTTACCTAGCTGAGGCAATTCCTCAACTTGTATGGACAACCAATCCTAACGGTGAATGTGATTTTTTTAATCAAAATTGGTGCGAATACACTGGGCTAACATTAGAGCAGTCCTTGGGTTCTGGTTGGTTAGCTGCATTGCATCCAGATGATATCAAAAATGCTGATGAAGTATGGTCTAATGCTGTAAAAAATAGCACTATATATAACAATGAATATCGCTTTAAACGAGCTTCTGATGGCTCCTATCGCTGGCAGCTAGCGCGAGGTTTACCGCTCAAAGATGAGCAAGGTATTGTAGTTAAGTGGTTTGGAACATGTACAGATATCCACGAACAAAAACAAATACTTGAAGAACGGGTGCACCTACTGGAATTAGAACAAGTTGCACGAGCTAAAGCAGAAACAGCCAATCGAATTAAAGATGAATTTCTCGCCGTCCTTTCTCACGAACTACGCACTCCCCTAAACGCAATTCTTGGCTGGTCAAGGTTGTTGCAAGCCGGCAGGTTAGACCAAGCAAAGACATCTGAAGCACTAGCTACAATCGAGCGCAATGCCAACTTACAGGTTCAACTCATCGAAGACTTGCTGGATATTTCTAGAATTTTACAGGGCAAACTGACGCTGAATATTACGAAGATTAACCTAGAGTCTACGGTATTATCTGCACTACAGACAATGCATTTAGCAGCACAAGCAAAGTCAATTGAAGTAAGTACAATATTTGAACCTCATGTAGGACAAGTCATGGGCGACTCTACTCGTTTGCAACAAGTCGTCTGGAATCTCCTTTCTAACGCTGTCAAATTTACACCCAAGGGGGGAAAGGTAGAAGTGCGACTAGAGGAAGCTGATGGTTATGCTCAAATCATAGTTAGCGATACAGGTAAAGGAATTAGCGCTGAGTTTTTGCCATTCGTATTTGATCACTTCCGCCAAGCAGATAGCACCTCTACTAGAAATTTTGGTGGATTAGGACTAGGATTGGCAATTGTGCGTAATATCATCGAAATACATGGCGGCATCGTCAAAGCAGATAGCCACGGTGAAGGTAAAGGAGCAATATTTACTGTTAGCTTGCCGCTTCTGCCAGATGAAAGCCCAAGAATAACGAATGAACAAAAAGACCCTACATTCTTAACTCCTAACTCTTTACCCCTCAGTGGTATCAAGGTTTTAGTTGTCGATGATGATGCTGATTCACGAGATTTTGTGGCTTTTATATTAGAGCAAGATGGGGCTTGTGTTTTCACGGTATCTTCCGCATTTGAAGCATTAGAAACCTTACCACAGGTAAAGCCAGATGTATTGGTCAGCGATATTAGTATGCCTGAGATGGATGGCTATATGTTAATACATCAAGTGAGAACTTGGACACCAGAAAAAGGTGGACAAATTCCAGCAATTGCCTTGACGGCTTTTGCTAGAAATAATGACCAGCATAAAGCACTAAAAGCTGGCTTTCAGATGCATTTATCCAAGCCTCTTAACCCAGAAGAATTAGTTGCAGCCATTGCTAAACTTTTCGAAACAAAAGTGTCATAAGTTACTTAAAAAATAAATTTCTACTCGTAATAAAGTTCTATCTATTGTGTACAAATTCACGATTATATGAGGGTACACTTGTATCAACTTAGGTTAATCATTTATAATTCCTGCTAGAACCACGCCAAAGCTACGTAACTTGATATTACATATAAACCAAGTAAGGTAATAAAAATGCTGAAAAACAAGAATCTATTGGTAGCAGCTATTATCTGCTTGTGTTTAAGTAATGGGAATACTGCCTTTGGTAAAGATGTTGGCGTTGTTTTATCAAAAATTCCAGGCTCAAATCAAGGAGATGTTGGGAATAAAAATGCAGTCGCTAACTTCGAGCAAGGAACCAATCTCTATAAACAAGGAGATTTCAAAGGAGCAGAGGCGGCTTTTCGCAAAGCAATTGAACTAGAACCGAACTTTGCACAAGCTTATATTGCCTTAGCAAATACTCTCGACGATCAAGGTAAACCACAAGAAGCGATCGCTATTTACAAAAAAGCCATTAGCCTCGCTCCTAAAGACTCTGAAGCCTACTTTAATTTGGGTTTGACTTTAGCAAGGCTCAATCAGTTAGAAGCTGCGATCGCACAATATAAAAAAGCCATCAGCCTTGAACCCAAGTATGCAGACGCTCACTATAACTTAGGAAATGCCTTATATGCTCAAGGCAAGCTAACCGAAGCAGTCACCCAATATACAGCAACTATTCGCCTCAAACCCAATTATGCCCCAACTTACACGCGTCTGGGAAATGCTCTGTACGATCAAGGTGAGTTAGAAGAAGCTGTTACCCAATACAAAAAATCCATTAGCTTTGATCCCAAGTATGCAGATGCTCACTATTACTTAGGGAACGCCTTATATGCTCAAGGAAAACCAACAGAAGCAATCGCCGAATATATAACAGCCATTCGCCTCGATCCAAAAAATCCAGCAGGTTATAATGCCTTGGGAAATACTCTACACGCTCAAGGCAAACTAGAAGAAGCGATCGCTCAGTATAAACTAGCCCTCAGCCTTGAACCTAACTATGCAGACGCTCACTATAATTTAGCAAGTGCTTTTTACGCTCAAGGCAAGCTAGCAGAAGCAATTGCAGATTATACCGAAGCGATTCGCATTGATCCCAAACATGCACAAGCTTACACAGGTTTGGGAAATGCGATGGATGATCAAGGTAAACCACAAGAAGCGATCGCACATTACAAAAAAGCCATTAGCCTTGTACCCAACGATGCATTCACTTACTATAATTTGGGAATCACTTTAGGACGAGAACAACAGCTAGAAGAAGCGATCGTTAATCTCAAAAAAGCCAGAGATTTATTCCAATCTGAGGAAAACAAGGAGATGGTTGAGCAAGTTAATCAGCTAATCGAAAAAATGAATACCCGAACGAATTGAATAAAGGGGATTGGGAATTGGGCATTGGGCATTGGGCATTGGTAAGTCATAATAACCTAGATCATAAGCCCCCTCATCGCTTGCGGGGAGAAGGTTGGGGGTGGGGTTCTTTTACTACGGGTAATTGGGCGGACATGATATGAGAACCGCTATAAGTAATGACAAATGACTCAAGAAAAAGGTAAAGTCTACCTCGTAGGTGCTGGGCCTGGAGATGTGGCATACCTGACGGTAAAAGCTTACAATCTCTTAGCTGCCGCTCAGGTTTTAGTCTACGATGCCTTGGTAGATGCTCAATTATTGCAGTGCGTACCACCTGATTGCTTGAAGTTGGATGTGGGAAAACGTGGTGGGAAACCCAGTACAACCCAAGCTGAGATTAACAAGTTACTAGTAAAGCATTGTCAGCAGGGGAAACAAGTTATACGGCTAAAATCAGGAGATCCGTTGATTTTTGGGCGTTGTACTTCTGAAATTCAAGCGCTCAAAGCATGTGGTTGTGATTTTGAACTAGTACCAGGAATTTCCTCAGCCCTTGCAGCACCTTTGTTAGCAGGAATTCCTCTCACAGATCCGGTGTTAAGCCGCACTTTTGCAGTGCTTACAGCTCATGAACCAGAGGTTTTAGACTGGGAGGCACTCTCACGGCTAGAGACATTAGTAATTTTGATGGGAGGGCAACATCTGCCAGAGATTGTAAATCAACTGGTGCGACACGGGCGATCGCACTTAACACCCATTGCTATCATCCGTTGGGCAGGAACTCCTCGTCAACAAATCTGGACAGCGCAACTGGGCAATATTGTAGAACAAACCACCGAATTATCCATTTCTCCAGCAGTAATTGTTATTGGTGAAGTTGTTGGGCTACGGAAGTACTTACAACCTGAGAATATATATTTAGACGAAATTATCAGGCAGGAGCCTGGAGAAAGGCATTCCCAGACGGAACCTGAGAGTACTCCTACACCCCAACCTATGTTAAGTAACTTCCCGTCATCTCCTATTCCCCTCAGCGGCAAAACAATCTTGGTGACACGTTCAGTTGGACAGTCGAGCCAATTTAGCGATCGCCTCATCGCATTAGGTGCAACAGTTATCGAAATGCCTACCTTAGAAATCGGCCCGCCCTCCAGTTGGGAAGCTTTGGATGATGCGATCGCTCATTTATCTGACTTCGACTGGTTAATTTTCACTTCTACCAATGGCATAGACTACTTTTTTGAAAGGCTAATCGCCCAAGAAAAAGATACCCGTGCCTTAGCTGGTGTCAAAATTGCCGTTGTTGGTGAGAAAACAGCCCGTTGTCTCAAACAACGCTCTCTCCAACCAGATTTTATTCCTCCCGACTTTATTGCCGATTCTTTAGTGGAAAATTTTCCAGAGAATTTGCATGGTAAAAAGGTTTTATTTCCCAGAGTTGAAAGTGGCGGCAGAGAAGTTTTGGTTAAGGAATTAACTCTTAAGGGAGCCAAGGTGATAGAAGTTGCCGCATATCAATCTTGTTGTCCTAGTGGTATTCCAGCTGAGGCAAAGTTAGCTCTCCAAAACCGCAAGATAGATGTGATTACTTTTGCCAGTTCTAAAACTGTGCAATTTTTCTCTCAACTTACAGAAAAAATATTTTCCAACAACCCTGATACTAGTCAATTTTTAGAGGGCGTTTGTATTGCCTCTATCGGGCCTCAAACCTCCAAAACCTGTCACTTTTTATTCAGGCGTGTGGACGTAGAAGCCCAAGAATATACTTTAGATGGTTTAACCCAAGCATTGATAACATGGGCGACGAATTGTTAGATGAGGGAGCAGGGGGCAGGGGGCAGGGGGCAGGGGGCAGGGGGCAGGGGAAGAAGAATTATTGATTAATGCCCAATGACAAATGACAAATGACAAATGACTAAACGTATAATCGGCTTAACTGGTGGGATTGCCACAGGCAAAACCACTGTCACCAATTATTTAGCTAGCGCTTATAATCTACCGATTTTGGATGCAGATATTTATGCTAGAGAGGCAGTATCTTTAGGTTCGCCTATTCTTGGTGCGATCGCAGGACGTTACGGCGAACAAATTTTACTACCAGATGGCAGCCTCAACCGCCAAAAGCTAGGCGAAATTATCTTTAATCGTCAAGATGAACGCAACTGGATAGACAATTTGATTCATCCTAATGTGCGCGATCGCTTCCTAAAAGCAATTGCTATATCTTCCTCACAAACACTAGTGTTAGCAGTGCCTCTATTATTTGAAGCTGGGATGACCGATTTGGTTACAGAAATTTGGGTAGTGCGTTGTTCCCCAGAGCAACAACTACAAAGATTGATACAAAGAAACCATTTAAATAGAGAACAGGCACAAGCCAGGATCAACAGCCAATTATCTATAGAAAAAAAAGCGGCTAATGCAGATGTCGTTTTAGATAACTCTTCCACCCTAGAAGTACTGCTTAAGCAGGTAGATTTAGCTCTAAAAGCATAAGTAGATACTAGTATCGCAAGGCGGAAGTCAGAAATCAAAAGTCAAAAGTTTTATAGAATAATCTTTTTACGGCTTTTCAATACTCTGCTTATTTAGGCTGTGCTGTACTAGATAGTATTGAGCTTCAAAAATATACAGAAAATACATTATCAAAATATAAAATGTTTATATATTTAATACTATTTAGTTAAGTAAAAAATACTAATATTTGACCTGATTTTGTCCAATAGTTCGGTGGTTTTACAGTGGAAGACTTGGTTTATGGTAATGTAAATTTAAGTTATTAGTCAATAAATAACTGCTATATGCCTCAGATATTGTACTGAACAATATTATTTAATGAAATGATACTCAAACTTCAAGTATAAAGTGATCAATAGTTAACTTCTACCTGATATATGCAAAATTATGAATGACCACAAAGGTTTGTTAAGCAAAAGATATCATTGGTAAAAATTAAACATTAATAACCAATAATTAAGAATTAAGAAAACTTAATTCTTAAATTATCCTTCATAATTTAAAATTATTTTACTAGAGTACCGTGTTAACAAACTACTTGTGACCTATTTTTTGCTATTTGTGGGTATAGGCATTTAATTAGACATGGGTGATGTATTGGCTTTGCTAACTGTCAATACAGTTGATTCCTAACTAAATTATCCATCTGTTCGATTCTGGATTGGTGATTAAAAGGAATTGTAATTCACCTAAAGTCCAGAACTTTTCGCTATAGATTTATCCTTGGGGAGAACTCACTTATGTCTTTGATCAGGACAAGTATGAACTTAAGTTTTAGTTTTTTAGGTAAGTTAGCCCTAGTTAGCTTTCCCGCAAAAGAATTAAAAAAGAAGCATAAAATACATGATTATAGCCAACTAGTTTTGGGAAGCGACTACGTATTTGAGCGCCTCAATGAAGGAATGATCGGGTATATGACTGGAATTGGGAAAGGTGTTAAACCCTGCGATCGCATTATTTTCCAAGAAGGTTGTGAATCTTATCAATATCAAGTTGAGGAAGTTGATTATTATTCAGATCCATCTGATATGTGGATAGCTTTACTCAAGCAAGTGCCGATTGACTAAATATGAAAGTCAACCAGTGACTTAAATTCCATAATTAAATATTTTTCTAAAAAATAAGATAAATAATATATCTATTTTAGATTTATCAAAAAGTTAGCTATTAAGGTATTCCTTTCGTGGAATATTAATTAATATCAAAATAAAGTAAGCTATTTCTCTTAATTATATAAAGTCGAATTAAGCTGTCGAAAAAACTCAATATTTAAATCTAGCTTTTCTCCTAACCATAGAGAATGAGCTGCGTGATCTGCCACAGCATTCTCTATCTCAGAGTGGACGAGAGTATCCAATCCCTCACGATTAAGCATTAACCAGGAAACGACTTTATCAAATTGACTCGGTAAGAAAGCAACTTGATACATCGATTTTGGGTGGAACCCAATAGTTAAATGCGTAACAGCTTATCTTTTTTCATAGATCCACTTTTTGTTCTCAACTCTAATTTTGGGTAGCGGACTTTTCCTTTCTCACGAAAAAAGCGATGTCTACGACGGGCTATGTCTACGCTCAATTTTATCCCAATACCATGCACTTAAGGATCGGTTATCGAGATTAATTCTACAAAAGTTATCGATTGAACTGAGTAGGTAGGCGAAAATCAACCAATTTAGAGTTTGGCTGACTATAATTTATGCAATGTTAGTAGTTAGTTAACGTTTAAAGTGCTTGTAGCTTCTTTGACAACTTCATCTGTTTTAAGAGTAACTGGAAGATGCATAATATGCACTGAACAAGGAGCATGGTGGAGAACGTAGTTACTCACACTACCGAGAAACAGTTCCGCCAGCCCAGAACGACCTCGACGCCCCATCACAATTAGATCAGCACCATAACTATGGGCTAAGTCGCAAATAATCCGACCAGGATTACCAATATTTTGTGTAAATTCAGTAGTTACACCCGCTGTAGTAGCTTCGGTACAGAAAGATTGCAACATCTGAATTCCTTGATTTTTAAATTCGTCCCAGTGCTTTTGGTATAGCTCAAATCTTTGACTACCCAATCCTGGGTAGTAGTCAAAATTAGACAGCATAGGTAAGTAAGGGCTACCCTCTTCCTCTGGAGATAGGACATGCAGTAGCATTAAGCTAGCTTGTGTTAACTTTGCTAAACCCAACGCTTCCTCAAAAACGTGTTGCCCTATTTGTGAACGATCTAATGCAACTAGAATTTTTTTAAACATCATATAGACCTCCGATTTAATTGGTAATTGGTCTTTACGGTTTCGGGTTTCCAGATGCTGGATTGTCAAAAATGACCGATCCCTCAACTATGTTTAGCGACTTGTGAATTTTAAATTTCTGACTTAAAGGTTTTCGCCCCATATTTATGTTTATAGCAAAATAATTTGAGGAACTTGTGAAGAAAACAAATATTTATCTTTGATTATCAGGGAGCATCCCATTTTGGAAGAAATGTTTTTAGTCCCTCAGCATAAACCCATCTGCCCAAGTTGGGATAAAGACTTTGAAGCTGGCTTCCAGGGCTAAAGGATAAGTACGAATACGCGCTTTCAGCCAATTCGCTGTACTACTTAATAATTTCACTCAGTGTCTTCCACTGCCAAAAACTTATGTAACTCTTCTATAGTGCAATACGGCTTAGTTAAGGCTATGCAGTATTAATGACAAAAGAAAGTTAGCAACCATGTTCTGTATGCCGCCAAGGAAGAAGCTCAAGTCGCGATAATGAGCCAGCTAAAGCTATAGTTGGAAAAAATTATGCACTCGCGCAACAGGTAAAAGCTTCCTTTTAGAATTTAGGGATTTATTTTCAAACTTGGTTGTGCAAAAACCTATTTTGAATAGTTAGCTAAATAATTTTGTGAGGAAAACCCATTATTTCACAGGTCACTCTTAGGAATTTCCTCACGAAATTCTATGACCAATTGCATAGTTTCCACTACCAAATCACGTAAATCCCGATTCAGCGCTACAGTGCCTTGAGGCCCAAACCAACGGTCAAAAATAGCGACATACCGCTGGTTCCCATTGACAAATCCTTGCATGAACTTGACCAGAGAATAGTTGACTGTATCCAAAAGTTTCGAGTTATTTTCTGGCACCATGCAAGCGATACCTTCTCGTGAATAGGGGCGACCGGGTACGATTGCAAAAGCATCTGGATTTTTTTGCTGTTGCAGCCATCCCTCTAAAAGAATGCTATCGGATGAGAAAGCATCAATAGTATCTTGTTGCAAAGCTGTGTATCCCTCTGCCCTTGTTTTAAAATATACTAGTTTAGCTTGGGTTTGTACACGAGCGATCGCCTGCTCATTCGTGGTTCCCGCCAGCACACCAATTCGTTTACCAATAAGGGATTTGGGGGAATCTATATTACTTCCTTTCTTAACTAATAATTGGGTTCCAGTCACACCGTAGCTGACAGAAAAATCTACTTTTTTATCTCGCTTCCATGTAAAACTACTTGCATCACACACAATATCAACTTGTCGATTAACTATTTTAGGAATCCGCTCAGAAGGGCTAAGACCAACTAATTGCAATTTAATTTTTTTTCCTAAGTCTTTTTCTAATTGCTCTTTAATTAGAGTCAGCATATCTACAGAATAGCCATTTAACTTTCCTTGACTATCCACATAGGCAAAAGGTAGCGCATCTCTACTAGTACCAGCTGTTAATACCCCTGTTCTTTTTACCTTTTGCATCACAGTCTCAGCATCTACCACATTAGGCATGAGCGTTGCAAACATTAGACTTAAAATAGGAATAGCAATTTTTTTATGCATAAGCCTTAAAATAGGTAGGTTTCTCAAAAATCAAATCTGATTTATATATCAAGCTCAAAAAAGTATCACTATCTAGTACATAGTAAGGTTATCCAGTAACTATTCTTTACATTAGTATTCTTTCATGACTCTAGTCAAAGAAAAATTTCAGCCAACCTCTAAACAAGTTATAAAAACTGGGTTTGGAGCTTTATTTGGCTTTGGCTTTATTGCATAGATGAAAAAAAGACAATCCCTTTCATAAAAAAGCGGTAACTAGTCTTCAACTGTGTAATTATCTAATTTGCCCAACTATATCATGTGATTAATTAATATCTGCACATTACAGAAATAACTTGACGGCTTGATTAGCATCTAATGCTTACTGGGATATGTCTTAAGCGTAGTGCTGAATTTAACCGAGACTACACTAATGAGGATGCATTGGGATTGTGAGTGCGGCTTTTTGGATGATACTGTGTAGAGCGTTCGCTCTTTCTTACTTCCTTGCGCTTAATGCCTGCTGACTCAATTGCATCAAAATATTTTGTTTGGAGCAATGGATCTATGACACCATCAGAAGGCAAAGATTTAATAAAAGCTGTTACCTCTTGTTGGGTTTAATATTTTCTCTGACTCCAAGCATCAGCCGTCTGTCTAGCCACTCTACTAACATCCTCTCGCTGATTATGGGCAGTAATGCACTGAATATCGTGGCCGGTAAACGATATCCAAGTCTGTCAACGTTTCGTAACAGGATGTTGCACAATACCTGTAGTTAGTTCGTTATCCTCAAAATCAAAGTTCAAATTCGCAGAAACACTTGGATAGAGAGAGAATGAAGCAACCTGCACTCGCTTACGTGGAAATGTCTCTACCAGATGGAACTCAGGCGGAGAAATTTGCAGCCGTCCGGCGTTGGGGCATCGCTTTAGAGATTGCCAATTTGAGGGATATACAGATAGATGTGTATAAATGCGCCCAGATCCCAATTACTGCTGTGCAGGCATATCAAATGCACGATTTTCATCCGCTTCATCGGAATGCAGAACATCGTCATCAAGCCAAAATTCATGTAGAGCATACCTTGGAGGTAGCCGCTCAACTGAATGCCCCTAGAATTGTGACAGTTTGCGGTTTTGGGCATGACCTTGCAGATAATCCATTAGAACGAGCGGTGGAGTTTTTCTCCAACTTGGCTCAACGAGCAACAAAGTTAGGGGTTCGCATCATGATTGAACCCTTGAGTCCCAAACGTGCTGGGGCATTAACACATCCTGATGAGATTGTGTCTCTCATCAGATGCTTAAATCAACCAAAGGTGTTTTCTATCCTGCTAGATACTGGACATTTGCTCGATAGTGGCTTTAATCTCAATTTGTTTTTCTCCATCTGGCAGTATCCAATCGAAGAACTGCAACTCAAAGGCATGAACTCAACTCCACCAACCTTGGCCATACCGCTCACGAGCTGGATAAAACCCAAGTCCCTGCCCGACGTGATTTGTATAGAGCATCGTCAGGCGATTTCCTGGAAAGAATTTGACCAGATTATCCAAAAATGTTTCCACTCTCTAGAGAAATTAAATAGAAACATTTGAGTTGCAATTAGCCTTGTGAGCTTACAGAAACTGAAACAGCATTGGGGAAAGTGGCAGGCACTGTATTTCAATCCAAATCATTTTCTGGTAATTAACCGTCTAGATTGGTTCCACCAGATAGAATGAACTACTAGCCCCGAAATTTTTATCATCCCAACATAACAAAGCAGAGGAACAAAAAGGAGAGTTGTTAACGGCTGGATTATTCAAAAATGTAAATCGTTAAGTTTGGTATGGAGTTACCAATTGCAGCGCTATCAATATTATCAGCCAAAGTGGGGCAGGATGTTAAAGCCAGATTAAACTAAGGGTATGAGAATTGATATTTTCGAGCAGATGACAGTTAATAATGGATTGATTCTTACGCTCTTTATTCTGATTATAACTCTGCTAGCTCTTGGCTATGGTTTTGGCGTAAAAGCTCGACGTTTACCCTTTACGGCAGAAATTGGGTTTAGTGATAAGCAATGGCAATTTCTGCGATGGTGGGTTAAGTTAGCCTTGGTTGCTGGAGTTTTGTTACCTATATGCTTGTTAGCCCTGGCTTGGAAACAACCATCTTCATGGGTATTCTGGGGGAGTTACCTATTGATAGTAGCCGTGCAACTCATATCTGAACGTGTCTTTAGTCGCTCCCTTGTGCCAAGTATTGTTTTACCCATTGGTTTTTTCTACACAGCTTTCCGGTTATGGCAACTGCTAGATGGATTCACACAATTAAAATTTTCCTATTTGACATTAGCGGGTTATGGCGTTGTTGTGTTGTTTTGGGTTGCTAACTTAATAATGTTGATGGTAATGGCCATTCCAACAATCTTTAAAGGTTCGGAGTCAATTTCACAATCTTGATTTGTGTTTTGGCATAATCACCGTTCACAACCTATATCATCCATCCCTATCTCTATCAAACCCGTGCGGATTGGGCGGATTAACCTTAAATCTGCGTTAAGGAATATTAGGACAATCCAAATCTGCCGAATGGGGTTGAATGCAAATATCTAGGTAAGCCCCATCGCATTATTGCACCTGCTCCTCGCGTGGTTGTTCCTTGAGTTGGTTTTTTGCTGCGTCTGAAATCTTAAGACATTACTGGTTGAAATTGATTCCAAAAACCCAGCTTTTTGGCTTTAGCATCAGCCTTACCTTTACGGTTTTATCTGCCAAACTTTAATAGATTTATCGCCACTACCGCTATATAAAGTCTGACCATCGCTACTTAATGCAAGTCCATAAATTCCACCTGCATGTCCGGTAAGTTCCATGATTGATTTCCCTGTTTTGATGTCGCGTAATATGATTTCTCTGCCTAAACCACCAGCAATAAATGTTTTGCTATCGGGGCTTATAATTAACGCATCAATACTCGTACCCAACGATAAATCATGAACTAGCTTTCCTGCTTTCAAGTCCCAAGCTTTGAAACCTTTACCATCTGTGCTTCTGACTCCACCAGATTGAAAGCTATCGTCATGTCCACCACACAGGAGCATTTTTCCATCGTTACTAACAGCAAGCGTAATTGGGGCTGATGCTCGCTCCAAACCGTTTATCAGGTCTTCTTTTTTAGGTAGTGGTGGGGTAAAGCTGCCTATTTGTTTACCTGTTACCAGACTCCAAACCCGAATTTTTCCTCCATTTTCACCACCGCTTAAAAGGGTTTTACCATCAGGACTAATTGCAAGTGCTGTTGTTTCTGCTTTGAGTATCCGGTCGATTTTTCGAGTTTTGAGATTCCGAAATTTGATAGTGTTATCGCCGCTACCACTAATTAAAGTTTGTCCGTCTAGGGTCAACAACATTGCTTTCACCCCTGTCTTTTCTTCAATCGTGCGAACTTCTTTTCCTGTTTGCGTATTCCAAAATTTGATAGTGTTATCGAAACTGGTACTAATTAAAGTTTGCTCATCTGGAGTAATCACTATTGATTTAATGCGCTCACCGTGTCCAGTTAAAGTGTGAAGCAACGCGCCTGTAGTAGTCTGCCAAAGTTTGATTGTTTTATCATCGCTACCACTAGCAAGAACTTGCCCACTAGGAGAAAGGGTTAATGCACGCACAGGTGCAGTATGTCCTGATAGAGTTAGTTTCAATCGTTTTGGTTGTTCAGTATTTGTGGGAGTATTAAGTGTATTTGCTATAACCGGAACGGTAGCAATCATACTAAATGGTGTAGTTAGGAAAAAACTAAGTAATGTTAGGGTTTTAAATAGGATGGGTAATTTCATGGTGATCTTGTTGAAACTCTAAGCAGTCAAGCTAATAAACCTTGCTTTCCTTGGACAGATAAAAACTGACTCCAGCATAATTCTTCATCTTTTCAATGTCATTTTTATAACTAATTTTATAATCCATTACACTCTTGAAAAGATAGACATAGAGGCAACTCCAGGCTTTTCACACCCCTTGGTTACTCCTTGACAATCTTTACAAAATTCAACAATTGCCAAGCTCTTAAGGTAGCGGACTGCCATATATCTGCACCTGCTGTTTTGCTGTTGGATTTTCTAATTGGTGTAGCTGTTGTACTTTCGGTTAAGTAAATGCATCCTCATATTCAGCCACGAGATATAAAATATTTATATAGTACTTATGTACTACAAAGGAGTGAAAATGAATCTAATTCATCACAAAGGAGAATACGACAATGAGAAAATTAAGACTTCAAGTACAAATGACCGTTGACGGATACATTGCCGGACTAAATGGCGAAATGGACTTTATGGCGTGGAATTGGGACGACGAATTAAAACAATATGTCAAAGATATAACTGAACCTGTTGACTGCATTATTCTTGGACGAAAACTTGCCGAAGGGTTCATTCCTTACTGGGGTAGCGTGGCTGCAAATCCCGATGGACCGGAGTTTACATCTGGGAAGAAATTTACGGACACACACAAAGTTGTTTTTACCAAAACGCTTCATAAGTCAGAATGGGACAATACCGTTTTAGCAAAAGGCAACCTTGTTGACGAAATCACTAAATTAAAAAAACAAGACGGTAAAGACATCAGCGCTTATGGCGGTGCAACTTTTGTATCGGCTCTAATCAAACAAGGATTGATTGACGAGTTTCATTTATTCATTAATCCAATTGCAATTGGTGACGGAATGACAATTTTTAAAGAACTTGACAGCAAACAATATCTGACATTAGTAAAAGCTACATCATTTGACTGTGGGATTGTTGTTCTTAATTACGAGCCAAAACGTGACTAAACATGAGATGAATAGTATTATACATCGGTATTTACTATGAATAAACTGGGGACAATAGTGAAAGTCCCCTATACAATTTACTTATATCGAAAGCTGCTCTAGCTTTCGTCTAGGACAGTTTTATATTGCATACTAGAAGCCAGATTCACGAATGCACCCAATGGCGAATCATATAACAGTCGCTGGCAGCAATCGGAATTCTGGTACAGCTGATTATTTACTCGCTTCTAGGGAAATATTGCGCTACATTCCGAAATTTTGGGGATGTAGGTGGCTGAAAACGGCTATATCAGTGGGTTGTCCGGCAGGCATTGTAGACATTCAGAAGTACCGTTTAACGGTTAAAATTGGCGGCGTAGCCCACACCAGAGCCGTTATCAGGCAGGTGCAGTTCGTTAATATAATCCTTCTGGTGGGGAAATATCAGATCCGGCAGCCACACCAGTGTTAGTAGATTTAATCCCTGGTTTAACAGTAGGGGATTGTTGTTTTAACGATTGTAAAACAGAAGAAGAGTTATCTTGCTCAATTGATATATTGGTATTTGTTTGTTGCTGGGCCATGAAAGCTAATCCTCCCATTGCACCAGCAAGGAGAGCTGTATAACCTACATATAAATGCGTCGGACGAATTTCCAATCCCATTCTTTTTTTAGATTGCTCCGAAAAGGGCTGAGTTACTGGTATAGTTGCTAGGGATGGCAAAGAGGCAGCTAAAGCAACACCATTAAGTCCTAAAGCATCTCCATAACGTCGGATAAATCCACGTACAAAAATGTCATCTGATAATTCTTTCCAGTTGCCGTTTTCTAATGCCTCTATCACCTCCGTTCGGATATGAGTGGAAAGCTGAATGTGATCCAAAGAAAGCCCTTTGGATTGACGGGTTTTTTGGAGTTGTTGCCCGATTTGACGTAGGCACACCATGCGTTGTTGGGCTGCAAGTTCAGCCTGTTTTGCAAGTTCTGCTTGAGAAATTCTCTGATGATTCAGTAATTCTAGTGGTTTTTTCCACAGCGAATTTTCTACTGTATTTTTAGAGGGTTCTTCCTGGAGAGTGCAATGCTCCTGCTGTATCTCTGGTGAAGAATTGACTGTTTCTGTAGCTTGCTTGGTATCTGTAGCTGTTTCAACTTTTTGAGATTGTTGGGCAAATTGTCGAAATGCTAACCCGATCGCTTCTCTACCTACGGCTTTTAATAAATCTTGAGCCTGATCTGTTTGTTCACCTATTAACTTCTGCACAATCGCTAAAGCACGTCGATAAACTCCGCTACGATGCAGTTGTACTTCTATTTCTCCTAAAACTGATCGCAACTCATCTTGAGAAATTTCAATATTCGGATTGTCCAGAATTTGCAAATAATATACAGGAGTAGTAACCATTGTGAAAGCCTTTTATATGAACTCAATCAAAGAAAGTTACAATCATATCTTCACTATTTTTCTTAACTTCACCTTTGTTTTCCGGATGATAATTGTATAATTTAACTTTTTTAATTGCTCATCAACACTGAGTTAATTCAGTAATAACCGTAGCCATGTTTTCCAAAATAATACCAGTGTCTATTTGAGAAAAACCTTGGGTGCGTACCAATGATTTACCAGACTTATCAACCGCGATCGCCGCTCTCGCAATTTGTTGAACTGCTCTGGAGTCGAGAAGGTGAGAACTTACCTAAAGCGCAGTCTCGATTGTTGCCGATCGGTTCAATGGAGTTGGTTATCAATCTACATGAAGATAGGATTCCACTATTCGATCGCGACCGTCGAGCGCAAATCGGCAGCACCAACGGCATGATGATTTGCGGTACCCATTCTGAAAGCTTCATTATCAACAATGACAGCAAGATATCGTTGATGGGTGTACATTTCAAACCTGGGGGCAATACCCCATTTTTTACGTTGCCTGCGGGGGAATTGCACAACCAGAGAATTTCATTAAATGAATTATGGTAGGGTCGGGCGGTTGAACTGCGCGAGCGCCTTCTAGAATCGCCGACAGTAGCAAGCCGCTTTTGGGTTTTGGAACAATTTTTGCTGATGGTAATGAAACCGCTAGATCGATATGCCGCCATCGCTATGGCATTGCAAGAGTTTAGGAAATATCCAACCACCAAAGTGAGCGAAGTAACAGATAAAATTGGCTTTAGTACCCGCCATTTCAACCAACTATTCCGAGATCAAGTGGGGCTAACCCCCAAGCTATTCTGTCGGGTTCGACGCTTACAGCAAGCCCTTGACCTAGTATCCGGTAAAGATCAGGTTGATTGGGCGGACACTGCGATCGCCTGTGGTTATTTCGACCAGGCACATTTTATTCACGATTTTCGGTCGCTGGCTAATTGCACGCCCACTGAATACCTGGCACAACGCGGCTTTCATCCCTGCCATGTTGTTCTGCTCGATTAAGGTCAATTTTTTACAATCTTTGCCGATCAATACTGCATCATAATTTATTAGTTTGTACCAAGGTAATTTATGCAGATTACTGCTTCCGCCATCTCGCTCAATGTCGATGATGTCACCGCATCAGCTACCTTCATTAAGCAACATTTTGGCTTCCATGAAGAGATGTCTGCCGATGGCTTTGTATCGCTCTCTAGGCCGGATGCTGGCTTTAACCTTATCTTTCTGTGCATTGGACTGGAAACCTTCAAACCGATCCATATGCGCGGACATCAAGTGGATGGGCTACTAATTGTTTTTGTAGTGGATGATATCGATACAGAATACGCCCGAATCCAAGCAGAAGGTGTGGCAATTACAACCTCGCTCGAAACAGAACCTTGGGGAGAGCGGTTCTTTCAGGTCACAGATCCAAACGGTGTTGTAATTCAACTCGTCCAATGGATAACCAAGCCAGTTGCCTAAACATTTAAAATAGCTAGAACGAAACACAACTCTATGCACGAAACACCAAACATGGAGATTTATAATGCATTATCCCCTTTATCAAATTGAGCTTCCCCAGAAACCGGAGTCAGTCGCCTTTGTCAATGGCTTTTTGACCCGCGATTTCGCAGGTTTTGTCTGGCTGTGGAAAAATCTTTTGTGGATTAATCAGGTGACAACGCAGGCTGAAGGCTGTGTACAGGTTAAAGCAGGAATATGCAGCCCCAGGGAAGTGATGATGGTTAGCTATTGGCAATCAGAAAGTAGCCTCAAACAATTCTTTAAAGGTAAATCGCATCAACAGATGATGCAGTTTGTTGCCAAAAATCCTGGCAGCTTATGTCTGTACAACGAGATTTATCAACCTTCACAGGCGGGTAAGTATGTGCATGAACCGCAAGGGATGGCAACAATTTATCCGCGAGCGACAAGGTAAGACTTTCAATGAACATCAGACGCGATCAGAATCATATTTGCAAATCGCCCATAATGGCTCTTGAATCGGGCTATCACATCCGCTTTGCTCGCGCTGAAGAATTACCACTGCTGTCTCACATCGAATGGTCAGCCGCTAGGCTGTTTCTTGATACGCCTTATGCCTTTTTGGTGGATGCCGATCCACTACCACTAGACTTTGTGCAGCAACAATTCCAAGCAGGACAGGTCTGGGTTGCTGTAGATAGGCATGAGGCAGTCGTTGGGTATGCGATCGCTCGTGAAGTAGATGGCACACTTTACCTCCAACAAATAGACGTTGCTCCCCAAAATGGACGAAGAGGGATTGGATCTGCATTGGTGGGTACAGTTTGTACTTGGGCAAAACAGCAGGGCTATCGCATCGTATCATTATCAACCTTTCGAGATATTCCCTGGAATGCTCCTTTATATTCAAAACTAGGGTTTCACCCTGTTGATGAAGCTTTACTGACGGCTGGGTTTCAGCAGGTTAGACGCGAAGAGTTGAAAGCTGGATTGCCAATATCTGAGAGAGTCATCATGCATTGTGTGCTTCTGAATGCAAAGAACAGCTTGAACATTAGGCTTGCTGATATGGAGATTGTCACCAAAAGATTTCTGCTACGTGATTTCGTTGAGTTAGATCGATCGCTATTCCTGGACTATCAAGCTGATCCGCGCAACCTGAGATTTTATGGACCAGATGAGGCTAGTCTGGAACATGCAACCCGTTTGTTTGAGACATTTCAGAGGTGGGCTGCTGATCGCCCCCGACTCAATTACCAACTTGCGATCGTGCGGCGACAGGAACCTGACGCGCTGATCGGCTGCTGCGGACTGCGGGGAATGGAGTGTGAGTCCGGCGAGATGGAACTGGGTATTGAATTTGCACCAACATACTGGGGTCGCTATGCCTATGCGATTGAGGTTGGGCGTGCCCTGCTCGACTTTGGGTTCAGGGAACTAGGGCTGGAGGCAATATCTGGTTCTACTGTGAGCGCAAATGCGCGAAGCAATCGGTTGGCAGAATGGTTCGGGGCGGAGGTGGTGGCCATTCGTCCAGGCTCATCGTGGATGTCTGCTCGTGGTTGGAATGAGGTACATTGGCGGATCACAAAAGAGATGTGGGAGTGTCGCATGGCTAGATAACATAGTTCCTAAGCCGAATGATTGAGAGATATAGGTAGTGGTGCAAAGGTTATCTGCCACCACTGAACTACAACTGATACATCCGTAAATTGAAGGAGATAGTTGGATAAAAACACTACTTACTGGCAGTTGTATATGCAGTGCGATCGCCTTTGAATTCGAGGGGCCATCTTTTCTGACTTAAGTTGTTAAAACTTTTTCAATATGTATCCCTCTCACCGCCAAGGGAGTTATTTGTTGGAAACTACTTTGAACAACTGCGATCGCTGCAATCTACAAATCATCAGGTACAACAGAACTCATTCACTGCGCTGACAATCTCCCAACACCCACCCTTGCCCATTAATTACTTATACAAAAAAGATAAGGGATTGCTCATATTTTCAGCAAAACCAAGAATACCGCGATCGCGATGTTCGTAAATTAATTTTCCTTGAGAATCAAATAGAAAAGTTCCTCCCCGTTGTGTCAAATAAGATGAATCTGGTACATAAACATTCCAGTTGCTCAAAACTTCGGTCATATTCCGCAGACGCAAGGTTGCTAATTCAAAAGGACGCTGAAACCCTTTTCCTCCAGCAGCTTTGAAAAACGAACCTTTTATTGGTGGTAAAGGTGTACGCGTGACAACTTCCTCATCAGCAATTAACTGAGGTGCTTTTTTATCACCTTTATAACCTCGAAAAACTTCCTTTAGAGTTCCCGGACTACCAATCCCCGCACACATTAACATTAAATTCAGTAAAGCTTTTTGTGACATTGATAGCAGAGGGAATTGTATACTCAGACCTTGATAAATATCTAAAAGCGTGTGAATTTCAGCTTTTCCATCGACAAATAACCATTCTTGAGGGAAGCCCGTATATTCACAAAACTTGATTCCAGAATTACGATTTCCAATTCCAATAGCACGAATTGTGATTCCTCTGGCTTCGATCTGTTCAACTTCTCTTCGCAGCCACCAAGCGTATTCTAAATTATCAAAATCTCCTAACTGCGACCAAATCAGTACGAGCAACTTTGAAGTATTTGAGCAACCATCTAAAACGGGTTTAATCTCTCCATCACTAACTCGCAAGCGTTGAGTTTGACTCAAAATCGAGTAAATATCTGGAGAATTGGCGGGTGTTTGAGTATTCATGTACGTGAGGGCAACAGTCTTTAAATAAAATTTTAGATGGATTCGGACAACAACCCTGACATATCTAATACCCGTTCTGAACAAGCACTAGCTTGCTCTTTCTCGCTACTATCAGACCAAATACTAGTGTACTAAAACTTACGCATTGACAAAGTGGTAAAATACTGTGTCGATAATAAATTGTCATCTACTTAATAGGTATCGGACAATCAGAGAAATCACTAAACCCTCCATAGCACAATGCCATCTGGAACATTACACTCCATTTTTGTTTTTGCACTTCAGTTCCAAAACATGGGGGATGTTATGGATTAACTTCATCCTTCTGCGATCGCTCAATTTGGATCACTTAAGCCCTTTGAGTTCAAACGCGATTTAATTCTTCTGTGCTTGAGGAACACCGCAAAAAATGAGCTAGGAGCAATTAAACCTGGTATACTCTAACCAAAATCGAGTTATTTGCCTGTCAATCTGTGTTGCTAAAACTCCCCGTCAGTGCTTGATTAAAGAAACGCCCAATATAAGAAAAGATTTGCTCTGTCCTTTGCACCATCGGCTGATCTATGGATTCCAACCCATCAAAAACTAGACGAGGTCGCTCCACTTCTGGGCGAGTGCGAGGAGCCATCCTATCGCCTCAAGGGTGGCAAAAGTTTCAGACGGCAAAACAGCAGGCGGAATCCGACGAAACCTGGGGTAAACGCTTCAGCCAGGAAGACCTGAGTGATCGCACCGGACTCTCTCTAAATACCCTCGCTCGCATTTTCAAGCGCGAACTGGGGGTTGATCGCCAGTCATTAGAGTATCTTTTCCGGGCGTTTGGGCTGGAATTGACGCAAACAGACCTGACATCCCCTGCCTCATCATCCCAAGAGACAGAGATCCGCTTGACAAATCCCCAACAGGACTGGGATATGGCGGTCGATGCCTCGGTGTTTTATGGACGGGAGGCAGAACTGGCGCAACTGTGGCAGTGGATTGTATCTGAGCGCTGTCGAATAGTCGGGTTGTTGGGTATTGGAGGCATTGGTAAAAGCACGATCGCGGTCAAGGCTGCGCTGCAAATGCAGACAGAATTTGAGATTGTCGTGTGGCGCTCCCTGGCTAATGCACCACCACTGGATGAACTCTTATCAAGCCTGCTGAAGTTTCTCATGCCAGTTTTTGGGGAAGATCCCATCATTCCTACCACGCTCGATCAACAGATATCCAAACTGATGCAATATCTGCGGTCACGTCGGTGTTTATTGCTACTCGATAATGCTGAGACCATTTTGCAGCGTGAGCCAGTGGGACAATGGCGATCGGACTACGAAGGTTACGGACAATTGCTCAGAGCTATTGGCGAAGCATCCCACCAAAGCTCTTTGTTGCTCACTAGTCGAGAAAAGCCACGCGAAATAGCACTGATGGAAGGCGCACAGGCGCTGGTGCGATCGCTGACCTTGAGTGGATTAACACCTGCTGATGGACGCGCTATTTTTCGGCAAAAAGGAGTATTTACAGGGTCAGAAGCCGAATGGCAGACTTTAATTCAACACTACGGCGGCAATCCGCTGGCGTTGAAACTGGTGGCAGCCGCAATTCAGGATTTGTTTGACGGCAGCATTACCGAGGTGTTGCCCTATATCAGTCAGGGATTGGCTGTTTTTGAAGACATCCGCGATTTGCTAGATCGTCAGTTCGATCGCCTCTGTGAAGCCGAACAAAAAACACTGTTCTGGTTTGCAATTCATCGGGAGCCAGTCTCGATTGCAGATATTCGAGAGAGCGTGGTTGATCCTGCTACTCAACAAAGTGTACCCAATCTGATCAACTCGCTACTGAGGCGATCGCTAATTGAAAAAAACGATGGGTTATTCTTCTTGCAACCTGTAGTGATGGAGTATGTCACACAGCGCTTTGTACAGCAAATTTGCATCGAATTTGAGACGCAGAAACTTAACGTTTGGCAAACGCATCCCTTAGTGCGAGTACAAGCAAAAGATTACATTCGAGAGATTCAGACGCGCTTAATTGTGCAACCTGTGATGGAACGGTTGCAGTCTTGTTTTGGCAGTGTAGCGGCGATCGAGGCACAAGCAAGGCACATATTAACGCAACAGGGAAAAAAACCAGGATACTTGGCAGGCAACCTAATTAACCTGCTGGTGCAGCTTCAAGTGGACTTACGCGGCTCAGATTTTTCCGGTCTTGTGGTGCAGCAAGCCGACTTACGGCAGGTCGATTTAGCCGGGGCCAATTTTCAGAATGCTGACTTAACGAAATCTATCTTTTCAGAAACCCTCAACGTTGCAAGGTCGGTCGACCTGAGTCCAGACGGACAGACTGTTGCCGTTGGCGATTCCAATGGCAACATCTATCTCTGGAACATTAGCACAGCTCAACTTCTGGGCATCTTTTCAGGACACAAAGGCTGGGTTTGGTCAGTTACCTTTAGTCCTGATAGCAGAACGTTAGCCAGCAGCAGTAGTGATAGTTCGGTGCGCTTGTGGGATATCCAGAATGGAAACTGCTTGCAGGTGCTAACAGAACACAAAGGTTGTGTTTGGTCAGTAAGTTTTAGTGCCGATGGCCAGCAATTAGCGAGTTGCAGCGATGACAAAACGGTGCGCTTATGGAATTTGCAAGGGCAGTGTCTGCGTGTTTTGAAGGGGCACACCCAAAGTGTTTATTCTGTCCACTTCGCTCCTGACCAGCAAACCTTAGCCAGTAGCAGTAGTGATACAACGATTCGGATCTGGGATGTGAGCAATGGGAACTGCCTGAGTGTCTTAGAGGGGCATACCAGCGGGGTTCGGTGTGTGCGATACAGCCCGGATGGCCAACTGCTCGCTAGCGGATGCCGGGATGGGTCGATTCGTTTGTGGAGCAATTATCTGTCCGACGATCGACATCCAAAACCCGCTTTTAAGTTGCTGCATGGACATACCGATTTTGTTTGGAGTATCGCCTTTAGCCCGGATGGTCGTCTCTTAGTGAGCGGTGGTCGCGATGGTACTCTGCGCCTGTGGAATGTGCAAGACGGGCAATCCATTCATGTACTTGAGGGTCATACCCACGATGTTTATGGACTTGCTATCTGTGCCGACAATCAATTGTTGATCAGCACAGGAGAAGACCAGACGGTGCGGCTGTGGCATTTACAGAGTGGACGAAACCTGAAAACCTTGCGTGGATACACGGGTGGGGTTCACTCCCTGAGCCTCAGTGCAGATGGTCAACTGCTTGCTAGTAGTGGTCAGAATGCGATGATTCAGGTGTGGCGTTTGCAGATGGATAGCAATCTGCCACGACTTCAGCCCTACAAAACTTTTCCTAGCCCGACCCGTCGGATTTCATCATTCAGCAACGTCAGCTTTAGTCCTGATAATCAAACGCTGGCGATCAATCGACATGATGAATCGATCGCTTTATGGAATATCCAAACTGGACACCTCGATCGCTGGTCAGCGCACAACGCATCCATCTGGACAGTTTTGTTTAGCCCAACGGGACAAATTTTGGCAAGCAGTAGTTATGATTGCACTGTGCGACTTTGGGATGTGCAAACGCATCACTGTTTGCATATGTTACGCGGACACCAGAGCGCTATTCGCGCGATCGCATTTGATCCGGGCGGTCAATGGTTAGCAAGTGGCAGTTTTGATTTCACCATTCGATTATGGGATGTGCAAACTGGAGAATGTCTGAAGGTTTTGCAAGGACATACGGGAGCCGTTTTCGCACTGGCATTTGACAAGAGTGGTCATCGACTAGTAAGCGGTAGTCACGACCAAACTATTCGATTATGGGATGTGCAAACTGGAGAATGTCTGAAGGTTTTGCAGGGCCATACAGGAGCCGTCTGGACGCTTGCCATCACTCCCGATGGTCGAATCTTAGCAAGTGGCGGTGTCGATCAAACCATTCGACTATGGGATCTGCAAACGGGGCATTGCCTCCACATCCTGGATGAACATAGCGGTTGGGTTCAGTCAGCGATCTTTAACTCTAACGGTCAAATCCTATTCAGTGGTAGTGACGATCGCACAATCAAGCTTTGGGATGTGCAAACAGGATGCTGTATCGAAACGTTGACGGTCAATCGCCTGTATGAAGGTATGAATATTCAAGGAGCAACTGGGTTGACAGTAGCTCAAAGAACTACCCTGAAAGCGTTAGGTGCAATTGACTATTGAGGCGATATCCAGCCAGATTCAGCGCCTTTGCTTGTGCTTAATGGTGTCTAACAGCTGTTGAAAGGCTTTGAGCGATCGCGCCATTTCCTCATTCACAAGTTGCTCAATCTGTTCATCCGAGAGTATTTGCGTTTCGCTTGTTATAACCTGTTCATCGCTTTCATCGTCAATCAGCCTTGTAGGCAGCAGAGAAACCTTACGATACCTTTCTAGCGTTGACGGCTCCAGCATCATCACGGTTTCAGGAGTTGCTATCTGAAAATATTGCCATGCAGATTCAGGCGGAATATCTGTGCAATCCCACACCAACCGCAGTGGCTTTGCCCCTAAAGGGAGCGATCGCCAACGTTCACTTTGACAGAGCATTTGATAGTGTTCATAGAGCAGCCTGGATTGCATCATGCCAAAAGATGTCTCTGAGTGAGCAATGAGTGGATTAATCGTTGCATCCAACCGATCGATGGCAAAACTAGCAAAGCAAACGCCGTTACTCACGGACTTTCCTAGCTGAATCTGGTTTTCTAATCCTCTGAGATAACGGTCAAAGACCTGGTTGTATACGTTTAGAGAAAACATTAACGTAGCATTCACATTCATGCCTTCGCCAAGCAGTTGTTCAATCACCGGCAGCATCAATCGAGTCGCTGGGATTCTCAGCAACAAATTACTCCACCCCACAGCTCGCCAGATTTTTTGAGCAGCAGCGATCGCAGTTTCAGCTTCAAATAGCGTGTCAGGCGGCAGATCGACTTGAACATAGCCATCTCGTCCTTGTGTATGAGCATGAACTTGTTTCAACCGATCAGCGGCTAATTGTAAATCTCGCACAAGCAAATATTCATAATCCGATCGAGTACTCCGGCTACTTCCGCGTTGTGCCAGCATACTGAAGTCGCGATCGTACGCATGTCCCTGGATGGCAAGGTTCAAAGCGTCAAAGTTTGATCGTGTACCCCTTAACCCATCCTCTTCAATGGCTTGTTGCAACTGACCACTGCTCACCCAGGTTCGCTCAAACCCATCAAGCCAAATGGATTGTCTAGAGTGACGGAGTGACTGCAACAGGTTCATAGCTTACAAACTTTATGCTCAAAGATTCAAACGTTCAATAAACCAGTTTGGCAACTTTCTTCAAATTACACCACGCAAGATCCATGACTTAAGCGCCAATTTAAGTAGGGGTGATTAGAGCGTCGATACTGTTGGCATGCGACACAAATCGGTCTTTTCCCCCTATCCTCACAAAAGTTAGTCATGGTAAGTAAACTTACTTTACGTGCAATACAGCAGTTTTCTTTTGCATGAGGTACAAAGTCACTGGTTTTGAGGCAGGAGGCAGGAGGCAGAAGGCAGAAGAATAATTTGATTTGTGAATCCTTGGTTCTGTACTTCATTTAGCTGCAAACTGCTGTAAGCTAATGAGCAATCGCTTGTGTTAATGAGGTGCTGGTGAATTGCGAGGAGTAGCACGATTGCCTAACATGGCAAATGCAAGAGTGCGATCGCTTCAATGACATTGCTATCAAGGACAATTACCTGATTTATTCCAGCACTGTTTAATAGTTTTAAAAGCTGTAATCTTTATAGAGAATAGCTTACACCAATAAAGCGAACCATTCCGTTATGATCCATGTAAAGAGATTTTCATAATAAGAAAGGTATTACAAAGTTAGTATAAAGCAATCAAGCTATTATATAAAGTTTATTTGAATGTTAGCTTAACTTTCTTAACTGTCTTAACTGTCCTTGCATCTTTGCCATAGTTCTAAGAAAATATCTGAGTGTAAAAAGTGCAGTAGGGTTTATTTACTGTCAGATGCCACAAGCAAAGTGATTCAAAGGACATCATATTTTAAAAAGATTTATGGCGTTAACGAACTTTATTGAAATAAAGTTGAACAAATATGCTCAAAAAATTTTCAATAGTGGTGAACATTCTGATGATCTTGCCTTTGGGCAACTGAGCTTTTATCTGTGTTCGCGTCGAGTGTCGAATGGTAATTTTATCCAATCATATTAGGGAGATCCAAAATGCGATTCGTTCTAGAGTTAATTCATCGCCCTAGATAAGAGATTCAAGTTAAAGCCTTGAAAATCTTATAACTGATTGATGGATGTGGATGAAAGTCCCATTTCTTAAGGATAACGTGACTTTTTATCTGATCGCATAGAGGTTAATCACGGCTTGCGAAGCTGGTAAAAGGGCGCAATCACAAACCTCCTCGGTTGAGGTAACACTGGCCCTAATAGGGAGCCTTTATAGGGAGGGTTAGCTTATGCAAATCCCCTAAAAAAGCGTCCTATTCCCTATCAGGGAAAACCGATGTTAGCAGGGCAACTTAATATGACTTCAATCAAGACACTGAGCTTAAACTAATAGGTTTAATGGACAATGACTTCAAGCAAGCAACCTTTTGAGTTGCCGAGTTTTTATGTACCTTGGCCGGCACGGCTGAACCCAAACCTGGAAGCGGCACGGGTACATTCTAAAGCCTGGGCTTATGAAATGGGGATTTTGGGTGGGGTAGAGGGTTCAGAAGACTATGGGATTTGGGATGAGCGCAAGTTTGATGCCCATGACTATGCGTTGTTGTGTTCTTATACCCATCCAGATGCCGATGAACCCATGCTCAATCTGGTAACTGACTGGTATGTTTGGGTATTTTTCTTCGACGATCACTTCCTTGAGCTTTACAAGCGTAGCCAAGATATGGCTGGGGCTAAGAAGTACCTCGATGGACTGCCAGCATTTATGCCTGTGCAGCCCCAAAAAACGTCGCCAGAACCCACCAATGCTGTAGAACGGGGTCTAGTAGACCTCTGGAATCGCACCATCCCCAATGCCTCTCAAGATTGGGTAATCCGGTTTTCTGAGAGTACCATCAATCTTCTCAAAGAGTCTCAGTGGGAACTCGCCAATATCAGCCAGAATCGAGTTGCTAACCCGATTGAGTACATTGAGATGCGCCGTAAGGTGGGGGGAGCGCCCTGGTCAGCTAACTTAGTGGAACACGCGGTTGGGGCAGAAATTCCGGCTGCGATCGCCCCGACTCGGCCAATGCGTGTCCTCAAAGACACCTTTTCTGATGGGGTACATCTGCGAAATGACATCTTCTCTTACCAAAGAGAAGTGGAAGAAGAAGGGGAAAATGCTAACTGTATCCTGGTTTTAGAACGATTCCTCGATGTGAGTACCCAAGAGGCAGCCAACCTCACTAACGACTTACTAACATCTCGGGTGCAACAGTTCGAGAACACCTTTATCACAGAGCTTCCTTCTTTGTTCGAGGAATATAGTCTGAGTCCCGATGAGCGTCTGAAAGTAGTCCTATATGCCAAAGGACTTCAAGATTGGCAGTCGGGGGGTCATGAGTGGCACATGAGATCGAGCCGCTACATGAACCAGACATCAGACAAATCTTCGACAGCAAACTGGGTTTTAGGCGGCCCCACTGGACTAGGCACATCGGCGGCCCGTCTGGGAGCTTTATCCGATAGTTTGGGACTGAAACGGTTCAAAAGCTTCACTCATGTCCTCTATCAGCCTGTAGGGCCAGTAACTCTGCCGCAGTTTTATATGCCCTTCTCCACCAGTTTGAATCCTCATTTAGACGAGGCTCGGCGGCATTCTAAGGAATGGGCGCGTCAAATGGGGATGTTGGACGTACTGCCAGGGATGCCCAGCATTTATATCTGGGATGACCACAAATTCGATGTGGCCGACGTAGCTTTATGCGGTGCCTATATTCATCCCAATGGTTCTAGTCCTGAGTTGAATATCACAGCCTGTTGGCTGGTTTGGGGAACATACGCCGATGACTACTTCCCGGCACTGTACGGCTATAACCGCAATATGGCAGGGGCAAAAGTTTTCAACGCTCGGCTATCAGCGTTTATGCCCCTTGATGGGAGTCCTATTCCCCTACCAACGAACCCAGTCGAACGGGGTTTAGCGGATATTTGGGCGCGGACGGCTGGGCCGATGACAGCTAATGCTCGTCGCCAGTTTCGTCAGGCGATCGAGGATATGACCGAAAGTTGGTTATGGGAACTGGCGAACCAGATCCAAAATCGCATTCCCGACCCTATAGACTATGTGGAAATGCGCCGTAAGACTTTTGGTTCTGACCTGACTATGAGCCTGTCTCGACTCTCTCAAGGAGACGAGATCCCATCAGAGATATTCCGCACCCGAACCATGCAGAATATCGAGAATTCAGCCGCCGATTTCGCCTGTTTGACGAACGATATTTTTTCTTACCAGAAAGAAATCGAATTTGAGGGCGAGATTAATAATGGTGTACTGGCGGTTCAAAATTTCCTTAACTGCAATATCCCCCAGTCCGTCGCCATTGTTAACGACCTGATGACCTCTCGTGCCCTTCAGTTTGAACATATCGTTGCAACTGAACTCCCTATCTTGTGTGACGATTTCAATCTGGATACCAGTGCCCGGAAGAAACTGTACGGATACGTCAAGAAACTGGAACAGTGGATGTGCGGCGTACTCAAATGGCATAGGGCAGTAGACCGCTATAAGGAATTTGAATTGCGGAATAACTCGACAGAACAGCGTTTACTCCAAGGCCCCACAGGATTAGGCACTGCCGCGACTCAGATTAGACCAAGTGTTGGTCAGAAAACAACTCAAACCAATGTTCAGCCAATAGTGCAGAACGTACTGAGTAGTCCGACAGGGTTAGGGACTTCAGCGACCAAAATCGGAACGCTGTTAGGAAGGAAAGGTTAGCTCTATCTGAGTCCCTATTCCGGCCAATCAAATAACTTGTCAACAAACATTACCAATGGAGATTCATCATGACTAATACAGCAAACACTCCCCTAGAAAATCTAATTGAGCAACTGCCAATGGCTTTGCAGACCGAAGCGGCGCGGAAATTGGCAGGCACCACCAAAACCCAACCCCAGATGCAGGGAATTACCTCGCGGTGGCTTTTAAAACTACTGCCTTGGGTAGAAACCGTGGGGGGTAGCTATCAGGTCAACCGCCGCTTAACCTATGAAGTTGGGGATGGACGGGTCAGCTTCAGTAATACAGGGGCCCAGATACAGGTCATTCCGCAAGAACTCACTGAGTTACCTTTATTTCGGGGATTTGAAGATGTCGAGGTGTTAAACACCTTAGCTAGTCAATTTCTACAACAAGAATTTGCTGCGGGTGATGTGATCATCCAAGAAGGTCAACCAGCCGATAGAGTATTGCTAATTGCTCATGGTAAAGTCAACAAAATTGGCGCAGGCAAGTATGACGATCGCGTTGTTTTGAGTGTATTAGCCGATGGCGATCATTTTGGCGACTACGCTTTAGTAGAAGGCCAGGATACTTGGGATGTGACTCTCACAGCCATTACCCGTTGCACCATCTTGTCTCTGCCTCAAGCAGCTTTTCAAAACCTGGTTAACCGGTCTGAGGCTTTACAAACGCAAGTGGATCAATTCAGGGAAAAATTGCGCCAACCCCAAAACCAATACGGGGAAGCCTCGATTGATATTACCTCCGGCCACCTTGCAGAGGCAGTATTACCTGGGACTTTTGCAGATTATGAACTCAATGCACGAGAATATGAGTTAAGTGTCGCTCAAACCGTTTTGCAAATCAATACGCGGGTTGCTGACCTCTACAACGAACCCATGAATCAGACTGAGGAACAATTGCGCCTCACTATTGAAGCATTACGGGAACGCCAAGAACACGAAATGGTTAACAATCGTGACTTCGGACTGTTACACAATGCCGATCTCAAACAACGCATCTTTACCCGCAGTGGCCCTCCAACTCCTGACGATCTCGATGAATTGATCTCCATTGTTTGGAAAGAACCAAGCTTTTTCTTAGCTCATCCCCGCACCATTGCCGCGTTTGGTCGGCAATGCAACGCCCTTGGACTTTATCCCAACCCTATCCCTATGGGTAACAGTGCAATTCCGGCTTGGCGTGGTATTCCCATCTATCCTTGCAATAAAATTCCCGTTACGAAAGAGCGTACTAGCTCGATCATGTTAATGCGTGTGGGAGCAAGCAACCAGGGTGTTATTGGTCTGCATAAAACTGGTATTCCTGATGAATATCAGCCTAGTTTGTCTGTCCGCTTCATGGGTATTAACGAAAAGGCCGTTATTTCTTACCTAGTTAGTGCTTACTACTCTACAGCCGTTCTTGTTCCTGATGCACTAGGCATCCTTGAAGATGTAGAAATTGGTCTCTAAGTACAGCTTTGCGTAAAATCATAGCGTTTTTAATGCAAGAGGATGCATTGGCATTGTCAGTCGATGCGTTGGCATTGTTAATCGATGCATTGGCATTGTTAGTCGATGCATTGGTATTGCCAGTCAATGCGTTGGCATTGCCAGTCGATGCGTTGGCATTGTTAGTCGATGCGTTGGCATTGTTAGCCGATGCATTGGCATTGCCAAATTTAATTCGCTACGAATTAATGAAATGCTGTACTAAGTAGTCGGACATCCTCTTCAAAGTAGGGGCGAACATTCGTTTGCTCTTACTCTCCGATGCTTTCTCTTAGGAATGTAAATTTAGTTGCATGAAACGTTAACTTTATGACAGATGCTTTGATTAGGCCTGATTTAGACCAAGAAAACAGGCAACTCCAGATGAGCTTAGGCACGAAAGGGGCGCGGAAATTAGCCACAACCACGAAAACTCCGCCCCAGATGCAAGGCATTACCCCAAGGTGGTTGTTACAGATGTTGCCTTGGGTGCAAGTTAAGGGTGGAGCCTATCGGGTTAACCGTCGCTTGACCTATGATGTCGGTAACGGACGGGTCAGCTTTACCAATACAGGGGCCCAGGTGCGAGTCATTCCCCAAGCCCTTTGTGAACTATCTTTACTGCGTGGTTTTGAGGATATTGAGGTACTCAGCGCTTTAGCAGACCGCTTTGTACAACAAGAATTTGCCCCTGGTGAGGTAATTGTACGGGAAGGTCAACCAGCTAACCAGGTGTTATTAATTGCTCATGGTAAAGTTAATAAGCTGAAGGCAGGCAAATATGAGGCGGAAGCTTTACGGGATATCTTAGCTGATGGCGATTGTTTTGGTGGCGAAGCTATAGTTCTATCTCAGGAAACTTGGGAGGTTAGCCTGAAAGCTGTTACGCGCTGCATAGTTTTGTCTTTGCCAGTGCAGGCGTTTCGAGAATTGATGAACCAGTCTGCAACGCTTCAGGCTCAGGTTGATCGCTTTAGAGCTATATTGAGCAAACCCCAGGATCGGCATAATCAAGCGGCGATCGCCCTGACTGCGGGTCATAGTCAGGAAACTGAGTTACCCAGGACATTTGTTGATTACGACTTGAAACCACGGGAATATGAGTTAAGCCTCGCTCAAACCATTTTACGGGTGAATACGCGAGTTGCTGACCTCTACAACGAACCCATGAACCAGACGGAGCAACAATTACGGCTGACTATCGAAGCGTTGCGGGAACGGCAAGAATACGAAATGCTGAATAATCTTGATTTCGGATTGTTGCACAATGCCGATCTCAAGCAACGCATCTTTACCCGCACCGGGCCACCAACTCCAGATGATTTTGATGAATTGCTCTCTCGGCGGCGCAAATCGCATTTTTTCCTAGCTCACCCTCGCGCGATCGCTGCTTTTGGCCGGGAGTGTAACCGTCGTGGAATCTATTCCCCAAGCACGGAGGTCAACGGCAAGATTGTACCTGCATGGCGCAACTATCCGATTTTTCCTTGTAACAAAATTCCGATTACTAAAGAGGGTACTAGCTCTATTTTGATATTCCGGACTGGAGAAGAGAACCAAGGGGTGATAGGTCTACACAAAACGGGTATCCCTGATGAATACCAACCCAGTTTGTCTGTGCGGTTTTCGGGTATCAACGAAAAAGGGATTATATCTTATCTTGTCACCGCCTACTACAGTGCAGTTATACTTATTCCCGATGCACTTGGCATCCTGGAAGATGTTGAAATTGGGCGCTGAGGGAAGGGTAAACCTGACTTTTTTATAGCGATTAAATTAAATGTCGCCGTGACAAATTGCTGTCTTTGAAATAAGTAGAGCGTTGTTTGATACTCCAACCAACTTTTGTCGATTAAGTGTAGTACTGTAATCTTAAAAATGAATTATTTATGGTGAATACTCAAGTCTTTGAATGGTCATCTTTTAAAGAAACTACCTTTGACCTTAAAGCTTATTTATCAGAACGGCGATCGCAAGTTGAAGCAGCGCTTGAACAATCAATCACTGTAGTCTATCCAGAAATACTCTATGAATCCATGCGCTATTCTTTGCTGGCTGGAGGAAAGCGCCTACGCCCGATTCTATGTCTTGCCTGTTGTGAACTGGTTGGAGGCACAGTTGAGATGGCGATGCCTACTGCTTGTACGTTGGAAATGATTCACACCTTTTCTCTGATCCATGACGATTTACCCACAATGGATAATGATGACTATCGACGCGGCAAGTTAACTAACCATAAAATTTATGGCGAAAACATTGCCATTCTAGCTGGTGATGCGCTTTTAGCCTACGCCTTTGAGTTTCTTGTGGTTCAAACCAAAGGAGTTGCTGGCCAGCAGTTATTGCAGGTTGTTGCTAAGTTGGCTCATGCAGTAGCAGCAACAGGTTTAGTTGGCGGTCAAGTTGTTGATTTACAATCTGAGGGATTGCAGAATATTGACATCAAAACTCTCAACTTTATTCATGCTCACAAAACAGGAGCTTTGTTAGAAGCTTCCATTCTCTCAGGTGCAATGCTAGCGAAAGCTGATAACGAAGTCCTGCAAAAGCTTTCTTGCTATGCTTCCTACATTGGTCTAGCTTTTCAAATTGTTGATGATATTTTGGATGTAATTGGGACACAAGAAGAACTCGGTAAAACCCCAGGCAAGGATCAAAAGGCACAGAAAGTTACGTATCCCAGTTTATGGGGTATTGAGGAATCAAAACGCAAGAGCCAAGAATTAGTTGACCTAGCCAAAGCTGAACTTGTTGATTTTGGAGCAAAGGCACAACCTCTAATGGCGATCGCAGACTATATCACAGCTAGAACACATTAGTCAGCGCTCACTCTGCTCAGAAGATCGCAAAAAAAGTCAGGTTACTTTAAAGTAGATCGAAAACTTTTGCCAGTTGACGAAATAATGAGGGTTTCAGGCGTCGGTTTTGGGACTGGCAATCATAGCCAGTTGCGATCGCTTGAAGTGTTTATCATCTAATGCCTGTAGAGAGCCTCAAGTTATGATAGCGACGTTGCGATCGCAACGTAGTACCAATTGGTAGTGGGGCGATTGAGAGTTTAATTCGCTAAGTTGTTAATTTAAGAATCAAAGGTAACAGTAAATTTTGGTTCAAAAATAATGCAGACATTATGTTAAATCTTCGATGCCAATGGATGGCTAAATAGTTGAAATAATGTCTGCGATTCTATCTTTACCTCTTTTATTCATCCTTAAACAGTTGGGTAAATTTTATACATTTATTTTGGGTTTGGGCTTTATTTCGTGACAATAGATACATCCTCTCAAACTCCTGCCGTAGACTTTTCACTTCAATAAATATCAAATCATTTCAGTTATGTCTTTCTGGGATATCTCAAGAAGATCAAATATTGTAGGTTATCTGTAAAAATTTGTTATTATAAGAACTAAGTATAAAAAATATTTATTTGGCGATCGCTCTACCGGAGAGGTCATCTCACGAAATCGCATTGCTCCCACTCTTTAAACTCCTTTGTTGTTCCAGTCTTTTCTGCGACAAAGAAAAGGCGATTTTCGGACTGATATGTTCCAAAACTTGGTCGCGTACAGATGTTTCGATGGTTTCAAATGTTTCGTTTTTTCCGGGTGGAGTATTTTTATAAAGAATTTTGGCTATCTCTTTGATATGGGCAACTAAGAAGTTTTCTATCTTCTGGGACCATTATTTTATCCTTTTTTCAAACATACTTTCTGACTGCCATAATTTTCTCAGCTATGGACAGTATTCGTATAGTCCCTCCAATAATTCGCGTTAGGATCAGAACAAGAATTGCTGTATAGTTTGAGGTATGCCAGATCATACTCCCAAGAGTTGCTCTATGATTGCTCTACCTGGTATTGCCATTCACAACAAGATATATGAAAGTGATAATTCTCTAGTTTATCGGGGCATCAGAGACGATGGAGTAGCGATCATCGTAAAAATACTAAAACTTGATTATCCCTCACCTCAAGAACTAACTCGCTACAGACAGGAATATAAAATTACTCGTTCCCTTAACTTGGAAGGAGTGATTAAGGCATACAGCCAGCAGGATTATCAACGCACTCTGGTGATTCTCTTAGAAGATTTTGGGGGAGAGTCCCTAGAGCAATGGATGCACAAGCGCCCAGATATCTTCTGCCCCATGCCTTTATCTACTTTTCTAGGTGTTGCGATCGCTATTTGCGATATTCTAGGCAGAATCCATGCAGCCAATATCATTCATAAAGATATCAACCCTGGAAACATAGTCCTAAATCTCGATACTGGCGTTGTCAAAATTATTGACTTTGGGATTGCTACCCAATTTAACCGCACGAATCCGACTTTCAAAAGTCCTCATGTTTTAGAAGGAACACTTGCATACTTATCTCCAGAGCAAACCGGGCGGATGAACCGTTTGCTCGATTATCGCACCGATTTATACTCCCTTGGTGTGACGTTCTACGAACTGCTAACCGGATATCTGCCGTTTCCCACAGCAGACATCCTGGAGCTAGTTCATTGTCATATTGCTAAAGTGCCTGTTCCACCTCACGAACTGAATGCAACGATCCCTAAAGCCCTTTCAGATATCGTTTTGAAATTGATGGCGAAAAACGCAGAGGATCGTTATCAGAGTGCCTGGGGCATCAAAGCAGATTTAGAAATCGGTCTTCACCAGTTCGCACAAACCGATAAAATCGATGGCATTCAACTGGGTCTTCAAGACGTTTGCGATCAGTTTCAAATTCCCCAAAAATTGTATGGACGCGAAGCAGAGATTGAAGCATTATTAGCAGCGTTTGACAGAGTAGCAAAAACGGGGAATGAAAAATTGAGAGTGAAGAATCAAGAAAATTCTCAATTCCATGTTGAAATGATGTTGGTATGTGGCTACTCTGGGGTTGGCAAATCAGCGTTAGTACAAGAACTCTATAAGCCCATCACTGCAAAGCGCGGCTATTTTGTCTCTGGTAAGTTTGATCAATTTGGGCGTAATATTCCCTACAGCGCGATCGCAGATGCCCTGCAAAAATTGGTACAACAATTGCTCGGTGAACCAGACAAGCAAGTGCAACAATGGCGATCGCGCTTGCTAACGGCTTTGGGAACCAACGGACAAATTATCATTGATATCATTCCGGAAGTTGAATTAATTATCGGCAAGCAGCTGCCTGTATCAGAAGTCGGAGGAACTGAAGCTCAAAATCGTTTCAATCTAATTTTTCAGAAGTTTGTGCGGGTGTTTTGTTCATCACACCCGCTTGTGATCTTTTTAGATGATTTGCAATGGATAGACTCAGCAACGCTGAAGTTAATCGAGCTGATGTTGCTTGATGAACAAACACAATTCCTGTTTTTAATTGGAGCCTATCGAGATAATGAGGTAAATCCAACTCATCCGTTGATGTTAACGCTAGAGAGACTGCGAAAACAAGGGGCAGTGCTTCAGGAGATAATCCTGTCACCATTAACGCTAGGTCCACTGAGTGAGTTGATTGCCGAGACGCTACATCAGAATGCAGACACCGTTTGTTCCTTGGCTGGGTTAGTACTGCGTAAAACCGAGGGCAATCCTTTCTTTGTCGGTGAATTTTTGAGAATGCTGCATAGCGAAAATCTGCTGACATTTGACCCCCCTCAATCCCCCCTTACTAAGGGGGGAAGTCAAGGGGGGTGGCAATGGAACATTGCTGAGATTCAAGCTCAAAATATTACCGATAATGTGGTGGAGTTGCTATTGATCCAGTTAAATAAATTACCAGAAAACACACAGCAAATTCTCCAGTTAGCAGCTTGTATCGGTGCTGAATTTAATTTAAATACGTTAGCGATCGTTTGCGAACAATCTCCTAAAGTAATTTCTCTAGATTTACTAGTAGCCATTCAAGCTGGATTAATTCAACCTATATCTGAATTAGACGAAAACCTATTAGTTCAAGAATATAAGTTTTTGCACGATCGCGTACAACAAGCAGCTTATGCTTTAATCGATGAGTCGCAAAAACTTGGGGTACATCTGCAAATCGGTCGCAATTTACTCGAAAAGACTTCACCAGAGCAGCTAGCAGAGCGGTTGTTTGAAATTGTTGACCAACTCAATTATGGAACCGAGTTAATCACTGAGCCATTCCAACGGAATGAGATTGCCAAACTGAATTTGCAAGCAGGTCAGAAAGCGCTGGCAGCAACGGCTTATGAAGCAGCTTTCAAGTATTTCAATGCAGGGCTTAAACTCCTTGATGTGGAAAGTTGGCAGCGTGAGTATGACCTAACTTTGGTGTTGCATTCAGAGGCAGCAGAGGCAGCATATCTCAGTGGTCACTTTGACGAAATGGAGCAGCTTGTAGAAGAAGTACTCAACCGTGCAAAGATAGTGCTAGACACAGTGAAAGCTTACGATAGCAGGATTCAAGCATGGCTGTCACGGGGAGACCCTAAAGAAGCCCTTAAAACTGGCTTGGAAGTGCTGCAACTCTTGGGAATTAGTTTAGTGGAAGCTCCAAGTCAGTTAGATGTTCAAGCAGGATTAGAGGAAACAACCTCACGATTGGCTGGGCGGGAAATCGAAGATTTGATTGATCTGCCAGAGATGACTGAACCTGTGCCACTGGCAGCAATCCACATTTTAGTCAGCACAGTCGGTGCGGCTTTTAATGTGTCACCCGCTCTGATGGTGCTGATTGTGTGCAATATGGTGAATTTATCGATCGCCAATGGAAACGCTATCTGGTCGCTGCTCGGTTATGCTGCTTATGGCATGATGCTATGTGGAGTTGTACAAGACTTTGAACTGGGCTATCGATTTGGCAAACTATCCTTAAATTTAGCGAAAAGATTAAGTAACAAGAAAGGTAACTGCAAAGCATTGCTGATGGTGAATTTTCATATAATTCACTGGAAAGACCACCTGAAAGAGACGTTCCCTGTTTTAGCTGATGCTTATCAAAGCGGTATAGAAAGTGGAGAGTTTGAATTTGCCAGTTATTGTGCATTCAGCCTATGTTATTGCCCCTTTTTTGCAGGACAAGAACTGACAGAACTGGAACAACAAACAGCGATTTATCGTAAAGCCACCAATCAAATTAGACGAGAGACTCCTGCCACTTGGCTGGCAATGTTGCAGCAAACGATCCTTAACCTGCGAGGTAAATCTGAAAATCCAAGTCGCTTAGTGGGTTGTATCTATGAGGAAGAGCAAGCGCTATCACGGGCGATCGCTGTTAAGGATGGAACTAGTATTCACTATTTTTACTTAAATAAGCTGATTTTATGCTATCTGTTCGGGGAGTATGAGCAAGCTGCAAAAACGGCCACTTTGGCAGAACAGTATTTAGGCGCAGCCACAGCAATAATCTCTGTAGCTATATTTCATTTCTATGACTCTCTAATATTTCTGAGCTTGTTGGCGGATGCTTCAAACTCTGAAAAAGCAGCTTGGTTAAATCGCGTTAACGCCAACCAGGAGAAGATGCAGAAATGGGCACACCACGCCCCCATGAATTTTTTGCATAAGTTTCAGTTAGTTGAAGCAGAGAAAGCACGAGTTTTAGGTCAGTTTTTTGAGGCAGAGGAGTTTTACGAACAAGCAATTCTTGGTGCTAAAGAAAACGAGTACCTTCAAGAAGAAGCCTTGAGCTATGAGTTAGCTGCCAAACATTACTTGGCTCGTGGTCGAGAAAGATTTGCCCAACTCTATATGAAGGAAGCCCATTACTGCTATGAGCGGTGGGGAGCAACCGCAAAAGCCAAAGATTTAGAGACTCGCTATCCACAGTTTTTTCCTCAGTCGCTGAATGTGGCTCCCACACCAGTTCACACCACTGCCGGAACTACTTCTAACACCTCACATATTGCTTTCGATTTAGCAACAGTGATCAGAGCATTCCAAGCCATCTCTCGCGAAATTGAACTGGATCAGTTACTCAATTCTTTGATGCAGATATTAATTGAGAATGCTGGCGCACAAACTGGATGCTTGATTTTGGAAAACGCAGGAGAATGGGCGATCGAGGCTGCTTGTGAACTCAATGATGGAGCAAATCTTTGTAATACACAAGTACTGCAATCGATTTCAATGGTGAACCGTTTACCCGAATCCATTATTCATTATGTGATTCGGACTCATGAATCTGTCATCTTAAATGATGCAACTCGTGAAGGAAATTTCATCAATGAGCCATATATTCAGCAGAACCAAACGAAATCACTTCTTTGTTTGCCACTATTGAATCAAAGTAAGCTTGTTGGCGTGCTGTATCTGGAAAATCGATTAGTAACTGGGGCATTCACAGAAGAGCGATCGCAACTTCTAAATCTACTATCTACTCAGGCAGCAATTGCGATCGAAAATGCCAAACTCTACTCAGAGCAACGTGCAAGCAAAAGTCGAATGACTCAATTTTTAGAAGCGATTCCATTAGGAGTTGCAGTTGTGGATGCGGCTGGTCGCCCTTACTACTTCAATCAACAAGCAACTCAGTTAACAGGTAAAGGGGTTGTTTCTTCCGTAACAATGGATCAACTTACAGAGACGTATCAAGCCTATATAGCCGGAACGAATCAAAAATATCCTACTGAAAAACTGAATTTATACCGGGCGTTGAAAGGTGAACGCACGAGGACAAATGATTTAGAAATTCACCGAGGCGACACCATTATTCCAGTTGAGATTTGGGGAACGCCAGTTTTTGACGAACAGGGCAATGTGGCCTATGCGATCGCTACCTTTCAAGACATTACCGAACGCAAGAAAGCTGAACAACTACTTGCTGATTATAATCGCACCTTAGAGCAACAGGTTGCTGAACGAACTGTGCTACTCTCTGAGGAGATTGAAGAGCGCCAGCGAATTGAAACTGTCCTACGACAGAGTGAAGAACAACGCAGGTTGACAATGGACTTCACACACATTGGCAGTTGGAACTGGAATATTATTGAGAACACAGTCGATTGGAACGACAATCATGCGCGATTACTGGGATTAGTTCCTAGTGAAGTTGAGAGCAGTTATCAGGCATGGCGAGATCGTGTTCATCCAGAAGATATTGATCGAGTTGAGCAAGCCGTTGAAACAGCCCTAGAAACCCATACCGATTTTGAAGCGGAATATCGAGTGATTCATCCAGATGGCAGTATTCGTTGGTTAGTTGGCAAAGGTCGAGGCATTTACAACATAACTGGACAGCCTGTGCAAATGTTAGGAATAATTCTTGACATTAGCGAACAGCGAGACGCTGCACTACGTGAACGCAGACGTGCTGAGGAAGCTTCCATTTTAGAAGAACGCAACCGCATGGCACGAGAAATTCACGATTCGTTAGCGCAGGCTTTTACAGGCATTTTGCTTCATGTCGGATCTACAACACAAATGCTGGTAGATGATTCAGGCTCTGCTCAGATATATCTGGAAAGGCTGGAAAAGATTGATGAATTAGCTCGAACTGGACTTGCTGAAGCTCGTCGTTCAGTGGTAGCGCTCCGTCCCCAGTTGTTAGAAGAAAATACTTTACAGATTGCTCTACATTGCCTTGTAACTCAAATGCGGTCAACTACCAAGACCACTTTAATCTACGAAAGCAAGGGTATAGTTTACTCTCTTCCAACTGAAGTGGAAAATCACTTACTACGGATTGGACAGGAAGCTTTAACAAACGCCATCAAATACGCCAATGCTAGTAAAATTCTGGTTGAGCTAGTGTATGACGATACTCAATGTCTTCTGCGCGTTAAAGATGATGGGCAGGGCTTTGGGCTTGGTAGTATTTCATCACCTAGGGGCTTCGGTTTGTTGGGAATGAGCGAGCGAGCAGAAAAGATTGGGGCACACCTGACGATTCAAAGCCAACCTGGGCAAGGAACAGAAATTGTTGTTATTGTCAACTGGGAGTGAAAATCACCATGAGTCAATCCACTAAAATTCGGGTTCTGATTGTTGATGATCACTCCCTCGTTACAGAAGGATTGGCAAACATCATTAACTATGATCCAGAGATGACAGTGGTTGCTCAAGCGGAGGACGGACAACAGGCGATTGACCGATATCGTGAACATCAGCCTGATATTACACTAATGGATTTACGGATGCCGAGAATGGCAGGGGTTGAAGCCATTACTGCGATTTGTGCTGAATTTAAGTCAGCTCGAATTATTGTGCTAACAACCTACGATGGCGATGAAGATATTTATCGAGGATTGCGAGCAGGTGCTCACGGCTATCTGCTTAAAGATGCAAAACCAAATGAACTTTTGAATGCGATCCGTATCGTTCATAGTGGTCAGCAGTATGTTTCTTCGACTGTGGCAAGCAAGCTGGTAGAACGGATGAACAACCCAGTACTCAGTGAACGAGAGCTAGAAGTGCTCCGTTTAATGGCGCAGGGATTGAGTAACCAAGACATTGGAACTGCTCTAAATATTGGTGAAAGCACTGTTAAATCGCATGTGACTCGTATTTTGAGCAAGCTGGGAGTTAGCGATCGCACCCAAGCCGTCATTGTTGCTGTTAAACGCGGGCTTGTTAATTTATAAGTTTCACTTTAGTCAAGGCTTGGATTCCGACTTTAGTCGGAGTCAATCTACTGCTTTTGATGGATTACTTCATCCATCCTTATGTTGTGCCAAATTATGGACTTTCAGTGGATGACATGTAAAAGTAAATTACCTATATTGACTTCATGCAAACGCTAACAGCAATTTAGTTGCAGGGTTTAAGTTTGCTTGACAGGTCTGAAAGATGGCTGACGATCGCAAGCATCATTCTTTGTTTGTCCCGCCTTTAATTCAGGATCACATTCAAGGTGTGCTAAGTGCCAGTGTTGTACTCATCATGTATGGAGATTATGAATGTTTTCAAAGTGCAAACGCCTATCGGTTGATTAAAGCCGCTCAACAGCAGTTAAGTCATTCTTTCGCGGAGAATGATGTGTGTTTTATCTTTCGTCATTTTCCCCAGAAACAGATTCATCCTCATGCTCAACGGGCAGCAGAAGCAGCGGAAGCAGCAGCAATGCAAGGTCAGTTTTGGCAGATGCATGAGATGCTCTTTATCTATCAACAAGCGTTAGAGAACGGATACCTTGTGGAATATGCGAATCGTCTGGGACTTGACATTCCTCGATTTTTGCAAGACTTATCCAAAGGAGTTTATGTCGATCACATCATTGCAGACATTCAAGGTGGATATCGAAGTGGGGTAAAAGCTGCACCAGCTTTGTTTGTTAATGAGATTCGTTATCGTGAGCCTTGGACTATTGAGCAATTGACAGTAACCATTATGGCAGCAATTAACTAACGTTTTTGATGTTTATCCCAACAAAGGTTTTCATGAAGAGCGCTTTATGACTTTAACTTCAAATCACAATTCACTTGAATGCTGAAAGTCTAGGAGGACACACATCACCGAAGAGGCGGAGGGGAAGGGGGCAGGGAGCAGGGGGAGCAAGCCCTTTCCTTTGGCGTGGAGCGTAGCGGAACATGGGTATGTTCGCGGAGCGTTTCGTAGAAAAGCCCCGCCCTTCTTGGAGTACAAGCTCTGTCTCAGACCGTCCCCCTTGCTCCCTGCTCCCCTCCCATGCCGAACAATTAAATCACGTTTTAACTCAAAGAACTTGAGTGGTCTAAATTGAGCGATCGCCCAAGAATAAAAAGTAACGAATCTAAACAGCAAATCCACCAATTTAAAGGAGAACAAGATGAGTAGCAATCCTGTAACCAGTCAAGACATGAAACTCGAAGTTGTGGTGATACCTGTTGCCGATGTCGATCGCTCCAAAGACTTTTACAAAACGTTAGGCTGGCGACTCGATGCTGACTTTCCTGGCGAGAATGGTTTCCGAGTCGTGCAATTTACCCCGCCTGGATCGCAAGCATCAATCATCTTTGGGAAAGGAGTGTCGTTAGCCGAGCCAGGCTCAGTTCAAGGCTTATATCTCATCGTTTACGACATCGAAGCAGCCCGTGCCGAACTTGTTGAGCGGGGTGTGGAGGTGAGTGAAGTATTCCACGACATCGGCGGGATCTTCCACCATGCCGGAACTGAGGGACGAGTACCAGGCCCCGATCCAAAGCGTGGCGATTATGCTTCCTATGCCTCGTTCAGTGATCCTGACGGCAATGGTTGGATACTCCAAGAAGTCAGGGTGCGGCTTCCCGGACGGTAATGGAACATTGATCGCTTAAGGACAGAAGCGAAGTTCACGACAGAGGTTATGACAAGGAAATAGGTGGAGAAGTAGAGGAATGGAGGAGTTACTTATCATCTCCTCTACCTCCTCCGCTATCAACGCAATGTAGTGCCATACTAGCCAACAAGTTTTAGAGGAGTCACAAATGAAGATTTTTGTTGCCGGGGCAACAGGAGCGATCGGTCGCCCACTACTCGACCAATTACTTGCCAAAGGACACAACGTAATCGCGCTGACCCGCTCCCAAGAAAGAGCAGAGTCATTAGCGGCACAGGGAATCGAATCGGCGATCACAGATGTATTCGACGCGGATTCAGTTAAAGCGGCTATTAGCCAGGCTCAACCGGAGGTGGTGATTGAACAACTCACCGCCTTACCCAAAACTTACAGCCGCGAATCAATGAGTGCAGCAGGGCCTCTGAATACGCGCATTCGGTTAGAAGGCGGAGCCAATGTGCTGGCGGCAGCACGGGCAGCAGGGGTGCGCCGTTACCTGAGACAGTCGGTCGCCTTCTGGGGAATTCCCGGTGCTGGATTAGCAGATGAGGAAACACCATTATCGCTTGATGCCTCCCCCGCCGTTGCCGCAGATGCTCGCCTCGTAACTGAGATTGAACACCGTTTATTGGAAACATCCAATCTCGAAGGAATTGCTTTACGCTATGGTTTCTTCTACGGACCCGGCACCTGGTTCAATCCGGATGGTGATGTAGCGCAACAGGTGCGGCAGCAACAGTTTCCAATCGTTGGGAATGGTGATGGCGTCTGGTCATGGTTACACATTGAGGATGCAGCGATCGCAACAGTTGCAGCCGCAGAGCAGGGCAATAGGGGTGTTTATCTGATTGTGGATGATCAGCCTTTAGCGGTGCGTGATTGGCTGCCTGCGTTTGCTCGATCGCTGAATGCTCCACCCCCGCCGCGAGTATCCGTTGAAGATGCTCTCAAACTAGAGGGGGGTGCAGACATTATTTACTACCAGACTCAGATGCGAGGCGCATCGAATGCCTTGGCAAAACGCGAACTGAATTTTCAGCCTCGACCGTTGGAATGGATGGTTAACACCGTTGCGGCTCATGCCAATTAACAAGTTAAAGGAAAAGTAAGATGAAGATTGCTCAGTATGGAACAGCGATCGTCGTTATGCATGTAATCGTTCATGGACTGCACGGCTTCGCGCATAACGAAATCCCAGTTTCCCTTTCTCTGCTTCAGGGTTTGTTTGTAGGTGTTGTGGTGATATTAGCTCCCATTATTGCAGCCGGTTTACTCTGGACGCCGTTCTACCGCATCGGTAGCTGGCTCTTGCTGGGTTCAATGGCAGGCTCACTCCTTTCTGCAATTTATAATCATCACTTAGTCATTAGCCCGGATCATGTTTCTCAAGTGTCCTTTGAAGGGTTTGGTTTACTTTTCCAAGTCACCGCTTACCTGATGTTAATTGTCGATGGATTGGGATGTTGGATTAGTGGATTAGCGTTGAGAACGACCCAGCTACCAGAGAAGGCGATATAAGTTTCTGTCAACGGTTTTAACCACTATCGTCCCCTACTGTCCCGGTTTGCGTACCACTGTGGGAATGTCATGAGTGAAAAACACGCCTAATCGAAGGTAAGTTCTCGTGTTTTCACCGAAGAAGCGGAGGAGCAGGGAGCAGGGGGAGCAAGCCCTGGTCTGGAGCCGTGGAGCGGAGTGGAACATGGGTCTGTTCGCGGAGCGTTTCGTAGAAAAGCCCCGCCATAAAGGGCGCTCTTACTGGGGCGGAGTACAAGCTCGTTTGGTGTTTTCCCCCTTGCTCCCTGCTCCCCTGCCTCTTTTGACAACTCACGGCGGATGGCTTAAAACTCAACAACCATAGACTCATCACGAGAAAACTAGAACTAAAGGAGGAATTCATGATTACTGCCAAAATTCTCGCTTTTGCCGGGAGTGTTCGCCAAGATTCTGTCAACAAAAAACTGGCGAAAATTGCTGTTGAAGGAGCTAAAGCCGTAGGTGCAGAAGTGTCCTACCTGGATTTTCGCGATCTGCCCTTACCGCTCTATGATGAAGATTTGGAGGAGGCTGAGGGATTGCCAGAAAATGCCCTCAAGCTCAAGGCCCTCATGAAAGCGCATCAGGGATTCCTCATTGCCTGCCCAGAATATAACAGTTCGATCACCCCACTGCTGAAAAATGCGATCGATTGGGCATCGCGTCCTGAACCGGACGAACCTTCATTGGTGTGTTTCAAAGAAAAAGTTGCGGTGTTAATGAGTGCTTCCCCTGGAAATTTGGGAGGCTTACGAGGATTAACTCATGTCCGTTCCATCCTTGGCAACATTGGAGTTCTGGTATTGCCAGATCAGCAGGCAATAGGGAACGCTTATCAAGCGTTTGATGAGAATGGCAATTTGAAGGATGAAGCCCAACAGACAAGTATCCTGCAACTTGGCAGCAAACTCGCAACAGTGGCTGCCAAACTCAATCTCCCTGTCTAAACAAAGTAGAGCATTTCAACATTTTTAGACGGTAAAGGTGCGGCTTCCCAGGTTCACACCACCGTGGCTCTTGGTTAAAAAGAAACCTGTTACTTGCCTGAGCAGCATGGTTTCATCGCAACTTGACTGCATCTGGGTATGAAAAATTTCAACAACATTGGAGAACAATTATGACTCAAGTAAAACATCCTGCTGATCCAACCCCTCCAACCTTGGAAGGGAAACTGGCTCTGTTACGGAAATTAAGGGATGAATTGGGCAGCGGTGATACCATTCGTCGCCTCTTTTTTGGCGACCTGGAACCCATTGCCCTTCAACCTGGAGGAGCGAACACGGTCGTTCATCTTTACAACAAAGCTGATGATGTCACGATTGCCTATTGTTCTTCTTACGATGTATTTCTGGCTGCCCGTCTGGGACGAGTCACCGAATTCGACCCCGCCGAAATCAAGTAGAGATATGGTTAACGCCTTATCTAAGGGAGCGTGGCATTATGTCGTCAATTGAGGAAGTGACAAAGACAATTGACCTGATCATTGCGCCTGTCGTCATGATCACGGCTTGTGCCATCGTGGTAAATGGGTTGATTGTCCGGTACGGTTCCCTTGGCGATCGCCTACGTATCGTCAACCACGAACTGAGCGACTTGCAGGAGTCCGATCTGGCTCACAATCAAAACAAAGCTCAGAGGTTACAAGAACTTGAATCCCTGCTGAGGGATCTGCTGAGGCACCATCATTTCGTGCATGATGCTCTTGTTCTTACTTATACTTCCATCCTAGTCTTTATGCTGGATATGCTGGTCATTGCTATAGCAGTCGCCATTAATGCCAATTGGCTATCACAGATGGCACTGATAGTCTTTCTGGGCGGAGTTGCCGTTCTATTTGGGGGAATAGTTTTGATTGCCTACGAGCTTCGCACATCTCACTATTCCATTCAATTAGAAGTGAATCGTATTTGTCGCCTGTGCCGCCACCAACACACCAAACTGGCAGGAAATTGAGCTAGGTGCAAAATATTCGCAAAGACCTACGCATTCAATCGAGGGTAAGTTCTCGTGTTTTCACAACTCACTACGGATAGCTCAAAACTCAACAATCCTGTTCTTTAAATTATCAGAGGTTTTGTCATGAAAATTGTTGTCATTGGTGGCAATGGACTGATCGGTAAGAAGCTTGTCAACAGGCTACGTGAGCGCGGACATGAAACGGTGGCAGCGTCCCCTTCTTCAGGTGTCAACGCTGTTACAGGTGAGGGGCTGGCTGAGGCGTTAGCGGGTGCCCAAGTTGTTGTCGATGTGACAAACTCACCCTCCTTTGAGGATGCGGCGGTGTTGGAGTTCTTCGAGAAGTCAACCCGAAACCTGCTGGCGGCGGAGGCAGACGCGGGTGTGGCTCATCACATTGTAGTATCAATCGTCGGTGCCGATAGCATCCCTGATAGCGGCTATATGCGTGCAAAAGTCGCTCAGGAAAAGTTGATCCAGTCCGCAACAATACCCTATACAATCGTCCGCGCTACGCAGTTCTTTGAGTTCATTGAGACGATCATCGCTCAATTCCCCACGGATGGGCAAACGGTTCACTTGCCCCCTGCCTTTATCCAGCCCATCTGGTCAGATGACGTTGTTGACACGCTGGTTGATATCACACTGGGAGCGCCAGTCAACGGCATTATCGATTTAGCGGGTCCAGATCGGTTTCATTTTGAGGAAATCGTCCGCCAATTCCTGAGTGCAACTCACGACTCACGTCAGGTAGTTGTGGACAGCCACGCCCGTTACTTTGGTGCAGCGTTGAACGATCAGCTCGTTCCGCAGGGCAACTCGCTCATCGGCTCGACCCGTTTTGAGGACTGGCTCAACCGCTCGATCACTCAAAGATCAGCAATGAGAATTCAAGGCTGACACCGATTGAGTTGAGGACACAAAGTTCAACATCCCGCAACTACTGAGTTTTGTAATGCTCAACTCAACCTACACCTGCCTAATCCGCGATCGGCTTGATTCAGCATAAGGGCACATCATACGGATTTATATCCACCAGTTTGTATTCACGCAAGGAGAACGGAAGTGTTTACTAAATTTTTCTCGCGACTTGCATTCATGACTCTCTCCATATTCATAACGTTCTCCATATTCGCAACTCTCCCCGTATTCGCAGCTTCAGCCAATGATTTATCTGCTGATAAGTCTAAGGTAACGCTGGTCTTTGATCGCGCCCTTCCTAATGTGCCTGGAAAGAGTATCAAAGGCTTGCTGGTCGAATATGCACCAGGTGGCTCAACACCCGCACATATCCATGCAGCCTCGGCTTTTGTCTATGCAACCGTGCTTGAAGGTGCTATTCGTAGCAAAATCAATGATAATCCGGAGCAGGTATATCACGCTGGTGAGAATTTTTTTGAAGTACCTGGCGATCATCATCGTGTCAGCGCAAATGCCAGTAATACTCAACCCATGCGTATGCTAGCCGTCTTTGTCGTCGATACCAATGAAGAGAACCTGACCAGATTGGACGACGAGTAAAACGTAAAATTACATACAAGGATTTTGATGTATCGACACTACCGAACTTAGAGCCGGAGACACTCAAGAGCTAGTGAGTTGGGATGGTAACAACATCACTGTTGCCAATATCACTCAACGTTATGTTCGTGAGCAGGAAAATCCAGAATTACTTCATCACGCAGCTAACAGCCAAGCATATCAGGTCTAACAAGCTCCCTTCCTGCTGTTTTCCTCCAATCCAAATGATTAAGTCGCGTTTTAACTCAAAGAATTTGAGTGGTGTAAATTGAGCGATCGCAGAAGAATGAAGTTAATCGAGGTGGGCAGCAAGCTCCACCAACCTAAAGGAGAACAAGATGAAAACGCAGAAAGTGTGGTTCATTACCGGAGCTTCCAGAGGCTTTGGGTTAGAAATTGCCAAAGCAGCCCTGGCAGCAGGCGACCAGGTAATAGCAACGGTTCGCAGTCAACCCGCACAACTTGCCGCTACCCTGCACGACCACCCGGATCTGTACGTTGTGCAGATGGATGTCACCCAGGAAGACCAGGTACAAGAGGCTGTTAAGCAAAGCATTACCCGTTTCGGCCGGGTTGATGTCTTAGTCAATAATGCCGGGTTTGGCATGGTTACTGCGATCGAAGAAGCCACGGATGCCGAAGTCCGCAAACAGTATGATACCAACGTGTTTGGTTTACTGAACGTGACTCGTGTGGTGTTGCCGTACCTGCGCCAGCAAAAATCCGGGCGGGTGATCAATATCACCTCGCTGTTCGGCTACGATACAGTTCCGGGCTGGGGATTGTACGGGTCCACTAAATTTGCGGTTGAAGGTCTCTCAAAAGGGTTAGCAGTCGAACTAGCACCGCTCGGCATCCACGTCACAGCAGTAGCTCCTGGTCTTTTTAGTACCGACTTCCTGAGCGCTGAATCTTATGTTGCCGCTAAGACCATCATCGACGATTACCAGGAAACGGTAGGGCCGATGCGGAGCGGAGCCGATGCGCTACATGGGCAGCAGCCCGGTGATCCAAAAAAGTTTGCGGCTGTGATTATTCGACTCGCCAATACAGAACGCCCGCCACTGCATTTGCCCGTCGGGAAAGACACGATCGCAATGTACCAGAACAACGCCGCGAAAATGGCACAGGAAATTGAAGCATGGTTGCCAGTCGCTACCAGTACTGACCATGACCACCGCGTAGCAGCTTTGACCATCTCCTAACCTGCAACATTCACACATTATCTCCTTTGGAGATTGTGATGAAACTGGAAGAAGGTCCAAAAGCCGTTGCCTATCATGCAGATGTGACGGAAAGAAGCAACCCGAGCTAATTCGATTTTGAAAGCGAGGTAGGCACAATGAAAACGAACTTTGAGAACGAGTCCTTCGAAGATGAACGTGACAACTATCAACGTGGCGCTGATGGTCGCGATATTTTCGCCGAGCGTGTCCGCAGTAACCAGCACAAGCTCACCTCCCAGCTAAGGCACCAGTACGATTTTATTGTTTGCGGATCTGGATCTTCTGGTTCGGTGGTTGCCCGCAGACTGGCCGAGAATCCAGATGTCAGTGTTCTGCTGGTTGAAGCTGGAGGCACTGATGATCTGCCAAGTGTCATGGAAGCAAATCAATGGCCAATGAACCTTGGAAGCGATCGCGACTGGAGCTTCCCAGGCCAGCCGAATCGACATGTGAACGGTCGTTCGATTCCGTTCTCTATGGGCAAGGTACTTGGCGGTGGATCGAGCATCAACGTCATGGTTTGGGCACGCGGACACAAGCATGATTGGGATTTCTTCGCATCCGTTGCCAACGATCCGGCCTGGAATTATGAATCCGTCTTGAAGATTTATCGTCGCCTAGAAGATTGGCATGGCGTGCCAGACCCGATGTATCGCGGAACAGGAGGGCCAGTATTTGTCCAGCCCGCGCCAGATCCAAACCCGATCGCACCCGCAACGATCGAAGGAGCGCGGGTGGTGGGTATTCCTACTTTTGAAAATCCGAACGGACGCATGATGGAAGCGGCGAAGGGCGCTTCTATCAGCGATGTGCGAGTCCGCAATGGCAAGCGCGAATCGATATTCCGCTCCTATGTCTTCCCTTATATGGATCGGCCAAACCTGACGGTTCTCAGTCATGCACTGGTCACACGGCTGACGTTCCAGGGCAAGCGGGTCACTGGCGTGGAGATCGCTTATCGTGACGCGATCTATCGCATTGGTGCGGCAGTCGAAGTCGTGCTGTCGCTCGGTGCGATCCATACGCCAAAAGTGCTGATGCAATCCGGTATCGGCGATGAAGCCGAGTTGCGGCGATTTGGAATTCCTGTTGTGCAGCACCTTCCCGGTGTGGGACAAAACTTTCAAGACCACGTTGCATTTGATTGTGTCTGGGAATATCAAAACGCTCTCGCACCAAGAAATAACTTGTCTGAGGCAATCTTTTTCTCGACAAGCCAGCCCGGGCTTAACAGTCCAGACTTATTTGTTTGTCAAGCCGAGGTGCCAAAATCCAGTGCCGAGAATGCCGCCCGGTTTGGGCTGCCTGATGCAGGCTGGACGTTGTTTGGAGCGCTCGTGCACCCCAAAAGCCGAGGTCGTCTGCGCCTGACGGGAGCCGATCCATCCGACCCAATTCTGATTGATGCAAACACGCTGTCTGACCCGGATGATCTCAAAACCGCGATCGCCTGCGTAGAACTCTGCCGCGAAGTCGGTAACTCCGCTCCCCTTCGTCCGTTTGTCAAGCGCGAAGTGATGCCAGGTAATTTGAAAGGGGCCGAACTCGAACGCTTTATTCGAGATGCTGCGACGAGTTTCTGGCACGAAACCTGCACCGCGAAGATGGGTCGAGATTCTATGTCGGTGGTGGATAACAACCTGAGAGTGTATGGAATCGACAATCTCCGGATTGCTGATGGATCGATTCTGCCGCGAATAACGACTGGTAACACAATGGCCCCCTGCGTGATCATCGGGGAGCGGGCAGCAGAAATTCTACATCTCGAACATCAGCTGCAAGCCACCGTAAAAACAGGCTTAAGCAAGTAATAGAACCACAACTCTATAGCTTACACTGCATACTTGCATTTTTGTCAACACATAAGTTCTATGACTGAAAACAGACTGCAATTGCACTGTGCCATTCAATAGATTCGTCCCTCGTTTCACTAACCCCTCAAAAGCATAAAGGAGTTTTACTATGGGCATTGAACAGAAAGTTGCTGTTATTACTGGCGCATCGCAGGGCATCGGCGCAGCCCTTGTCAAGGCATATCGCGATCGCAACTATCGGGTGGTCGCCACCTCGCGCTCGATCGAGCCATCGAACGATGATGCAATTCTCACAGTACCCGGCGACATCGCTAATCGAAAAACCGCCGAGCGTGCAATTTCCGAAGGCGTGTCCCGCTTCGGGCGCATCGACACGCTCATCAACAACGCTGGCATCTTCATCGCCAAGCCATTTACCCAATATACTGAGGCTGACTACGAGGTATATCTGGGCACTAACGTCACTGGCTTCTTTCACATGACGCAACTAGCGATCGCCCAGATGGAGAAGCAGGGTAGCGGTCATGTTGTGCAGATATCGACGAGCTTGGTTGACAACCCGATCGCTGGCGTACCATCTGTACTTGCATCGCTCACTAAAGGCGGACTGAATGCCGCGACCAGATCGCTGGCGATCGAGTATGCCAAGCGCGGTATCCGGGTGAACGCGATCGCGCTAGGTAACATCAAGACGCCAATGCACCCCGCCGAGACCCATGCACAGCTCGCTGCCATGCATCCAATGGAGCGTATGGGTGAAATCTCTGACATCGTTGATGCAATCTTCTACCTCGAATCAGCCAACTTTGTGACGGGCGAAATCCTTCACGTCGATGGTGGACAGAGTGCGGGTCACTGACATCACCTTGAGCCAAGAAGAATGACTTTGATGCTTTTGCTTTCAACCAGAGTTGCTCAACCGCCTAGCCTTTAAAGGAACACAGGCATGATCTACGAATTACGCATTTATCACGCCATACCCGGACGACTACCCGCGCTGCTCGCGCGCTTCGAGAACCACACACTGCGAATCTGGGAAAAGCATGGCATCCGCCAAGCTGGATTCTGGACAACGCTAATCGGCGAGAGCGAGAGTAACCAGCTCACCTACCTGCTTGCCTGGGACAACCTGGCTGAACGCCAAGAGCGCTGGAACGCATTCCTCGCCGACCCCGAATGGATCGCAACCAAGACCGAAACTGAGAAGGACGGTTCACTTGTGCAGAACATCCGCAACGAGTTGCTGGCACCGACCGCCTTTTCCTCGGTGAAGTGAGCGATGGGGCGAGCTACGGAACTCAAACCCGTAGCATCCGGCCTAAAGACTCCTCCCCACCATCACAAGTGAGTAATGCGGAGAGATAATCACTTAAAGACATATATCTTGCTTGTATTATTAGCAAGCGTGGGAGATACTTATGTGGCCTAAAACAGAACTGATAGATTTGCTCAAGATCACGCATCCAATAATTCAGGCTCCGATGGCTGGTGCTTCCACACCTGAGTTGGTTGCGGCTGTTTCTAATGCAGGAGGTCTTGGATCATATGGCGGTGCAGCCACTCCACCAGCTAAACTTCGCTCCATTATCAGGCAAATTCGAGAACTGACAGACCAACCCTTTGGAGTTAATTTGTTTGCCCCAGCAGTTGAAGCGTATGAAATTGTGCCTGAGCAGCAAGCAGCAATGTCCGAGTTATTAACAATATGGCATAACGAACTTGATGCAGGGCCTGTTCCCGAACCAATATCAATACTAGGGCCATTCCAAGAGCAATTTACTGTCTTGCTTGAGGAGAAAGTACCTGTTTTTAGTTTCCACTTTGGGCCTGCGCCAATCGAGGCAATTCGTGAGATACACGCTATAGGCTCAATTGTATTAGCAACCGCGACGACCGTCGGTGAAGCAAAAGCTCTAGTCGTTGCAGGAGTTGATGTCATCATAGCTCAGGGCTTTGAAGCCGGAGGTCATCGCGGAACCTTTGCGGTACCTTATGAACAGGGATTGATTGGAACAGCAGCGTTGGTGCCGCAAATAGCTGATGCGGTATCAGTTCCGGTCGTGGCGGCGGGTGGAATCATGGATGCTCGTGGAATCGTTGCTGCATTTGCACTTGGGGCAAGCGGGGTACAGATGGGAACTGCCTTTCTCGCCTGCCCTGAGAACAATATCCCAGAAGTATATAGGCAGGCGGTACTCAAGTGTAAAGACGAAGACACTGTTATTACTGAAGTATTTTCCGGCAAACCCGCCAGAGCAATACGAAATAGATTTATACGTGAAATGGAAAATAACAGGGATAAGGTGCTGCCCTTCCCGGCTCAGATGTCTATAGGGCGGGTTTTGTATCAGACTTCTGCTCAAAAATCAAATCCAGATTTTGTCAGTATGTGGGCAGGACAGGGAGCAGCATTAGCCGAAGCTCTCCCGGCAGGTGAGCTGATCGAAAAAATTATACAAGAATTTCTTGCCGTAACTGCTTCTTTACAACTCAAATAATAACTTAATAGTTCAAACCAAAGTCTATCTCTGAACAACCGCTTGCAGTGAACCGCCAATTATGTTGTTGGTGAGAGTCAAAATTTTATCCTAAATTCACTTGAATGCTGAAAGTTCAGGAGGACACACATCTAAGTCGCGTTTTAACTCAAAGAACTTGAGTGGTGTAAATTAGGCGATCGCAGAAGAATAAAAAGTAACCGAAGTAGATATTCAACTCACGAATCTAAAGGAGAACAAGATGAACAGCAATCACGTAAACAATCCAAACATGAAACTCGAAGTTGTGGTGTTCAGCGTTTCCGACGTAGAACGCACCAAGGCATTCTACCAGAATCTTGGCTGGCGATTCGACATCGACGTGGTGGAGGGCGACTTCCGCGGCGTACACTTTACTCCGCCCAACTCAGATGCCTCGATCCTCTTTGGCAAGGGAGTCACTCCAAATAATTCTGGCTCGGCGCACAACTTGGTTCTCGCTGTGGACGACCTCGACGCCGCCCGCGAAGACTTGATCGCTCGCGGTGTCAACGTGAGCGAGATATTCCACTACGCTGGCGGCCCCTTTAACAACGCCGTGGAGAACCCACGCGTCAATGGGCGCGACCCGCAAGATCGTTCCTACTTCTCATTTGCCTCGTTTGAGGACCCAGACGGGAACGTCTGGCTGCTCCAGGAAATCACAACGCGGCTTCCTGGTCGTCTTTGGGACTCGACACGAGCAGGAGACCTAGACGTTGCGACCCTTGCAAGCCTTCTCCGTGAGACGGCAGAGCAACACGATCACTACGAGAAGACTCACGCCGAGCATCACTGGTGGGACTGGTACGCGCCTTATCTGAGTGCGCGTCAAAATGGCAGCAACCCAGAAGAGGCTGCCGCCATCGCTGACCGTTACATGGAGGAAATTTTTCCTGTTCTTTCCACGTGATGCGGTCAAAATGGCACTCACCAGGTTGGGTTCTAGACAACCTGATGAGTGCTGAATTGAGCGATAGGGCGAACACAGAACTCGAACCTGTCGCTCGCCCCACCATCACAACTGAGTCATGCAGACAGATAATACGTAACCTCAGTTAAATCCAATTGGAGAAAGATTAATGTCTGAAAAAATCAACCATCAACGATGTCGGTTTTTGGGCATTGCGGCCATGACGATTGCGACTACGCAACACCTAAGCCGATTCGGTTGTGCGATCGCCTTTGGCGGGTCGGGCGCTCCAGCAAAGCAAAACTAATGGAGACCACCATGACTCAACCCGGACCCGTGCTCGTCAAAGTTGGTTGACGGTTACTGATCGTGTTTAGCCTGAGCCGTGAAACGAACAATTTGCAGCAAAAAGAAAACACCATGATGAAACTGAAAAAATTACATCACAAAACTAAAGCCCGCACCGCAAGTGCCTTCGTTCTGCTCTCGCTACTCCTCGTCGCACTCTTTGCGGCAGCAGTGTTGCTGGCACTGCCCGCTCGCGTGCTTGCACAGCAATCTGCTCAGACCAGCACACAAACCCAGGTTGTGAACGAGGCGAGCGCGAGGGATATCCGCGGCGCTTCACCGTACATAGCGATCAAAAATGAACCCGCACCCAAGCTGATCGTAGATCCTCCGCTGCCCGAGGGGCTACCCCTGGGCATCTTCTGGGCCCAATACCGAGTGGAGAACTTGCACATCGTACCCGTGTTCGGGAAGGGTGCCCGCCAGGTATCTCCACGTGTCGGGCATCTACACATAACCGTCGACGACCTGCCCTGGTGGTGGGCAGATGCGAGTGACAGCAACACAATCGACATAGCCGGGCTGCCGCCCGGCCAGCACAAGGTGAAGATCGAGTTGGTTGACCCTAACCACAAAGTCTTCCCTGGACAGGTGGTGACGCTGACGTTCACCGTGCCTGGATACAAGAGCGCACACTTGCACTAACGGAACCTCCATGCCCGGCCCGCCTTGCCGGAGTAGAAGAGCACACAAGCCAGCTTCGAGCTTTGGCGCAGCAGGCAGGACAGTCTACTCGTACAGAATATCACTAACAAGTTGCTGGCACCGATCCCGTTTTTCTCGCTGCATTGAGCGATGGGGCGAGCAACGGAATTTAAACCCACAACTCGCCCCACTGTCAGAGCTAAGTAATGTGGGCAGGCAATACATAACCTCAGTTAAATCCAATTAGAGAAAAATCAATGTTAAACAAAATCAACTATCAACGCCGCCGCTTTCTGGGCATTGCAGCCATGACCATTGCGACTACACAACTCGGTCGATTCGGTTCTGCGATCGCACAATCGAGCAATGCAAAACCAAAGGAGTCTACCACGACTCAACCTGGAACCGCGCACACCGACACAACCGCAATCCGCCCCTTCCGCGTCAACATTTCAAAAGAAGCACTCGTTAACCTCCGTCGCCGCATCACAGCAACGCAATGGCCCGAAAAAGAAACTGTTACTGACCTGTCGCAGGGCCTACCGCTCGCGACGATGCAGAAACTCGCACGCTACTGGGCAACAGATTACGACTGGCGCAAGGTCGAGGCAAAGTTGAATACCTTGCCGCATTTCATCACCGAGATCGATGGACTAGACATTCATTTCATTCATGTTCGCTCGAAGCATGAAAACGCTTTGCCGCTCATCGTCACGCACGGATGGCCCGGCTCGATCATTGAGCAGCTAAAGATCATCGATCCATTAACTAATCCTACGGCACATGGAGGAAAAGCCGAGGACGCGTTCCATCTGGTGATTCCGTCGATGCCAGGCTACGGCTTCTCCGGCAAACCGACCACTACTGGTTGGGGCGTTGAGCGCATGGCACGTGCCTGGGACGTGTTGATGAAGCGGCTGGGTTACACCCGTTACGTCGCTCAGGGCGGCGACTGGGGTGCGTTCGTCGTCGACCTGATGGGTGTGCAGGCACCTGCGGGATTGCTCGCCATCCACACCAACTATCCTGGGACAGTTCCAGCCGATGTCGACAAGGCGCTCGTGGCCGGCGATCCACCTCCATCCGGTCTGTCGGCCGAGGAAACGCGCGCCTACAAGCAGCTAGATAGAACGTTGAAGCAAAGAGTCGCCTACGCCAGGTACATGGCATCGCGCCCACAAACCTTGTACGGCATTGCAGATTCCCCCGTCGGGCTAGCCGCTTGGCTTCTCGACCACGATGATGCTGGCGGTCAGCCGGCCGCAGCGGTCGTCGCGGCTCTGAACCGAACCACGAGCGCCACAGGCGAACTGACACGTGACGAGATCCTCGATAACATCACGCTCTACTGGCTGACGAACACGGGAGTCTCTGCATCTCGTCTCTATTGGGAATATAAGGGTGGCTTTTGGAACGCCAAGGGCGTCTCCATTCCGGTAGCTGTGAGCGTCTTTCCCGGCGAGGCATATCAAGCCCCGCGGAGTTGGACGGAGCGGGCTTATCCCAATCTCATTTATTACAACCAGCTCGACAAGGGTGGCCACTTCGCGGCGTGGGAGCAGCCAATGATTTTTGCTCAAGAACTGCGGGCGGCCTTCAAGTCCCTGCGATCATCCAAATGGCAGCCTGGGCAATGACTTCGTTCGTGGAACCACCAATCCCCCATCGTGACCAGCCAGCCGTTCGTTATTCAATTTCGGAACGCAAGCCATTGAGACGGATAAGGTTATTTGTAAAAAGGAAAACACCATGAGCAAGATTATTAAAGCTGCCGCCGTGCAAATTAGCCCCGTGCTGTACAGCCGACAGGGTACTGTTGAGAAGGTCGTTAAGAAGATTCGTGAGCTGGGCCAACAGGGCGTTCAGTTCGCAACCTTCCCCGAAACCATCATTCCCTATTACCCCTACTTCTCTTATGTGCTAGCCCCGTTCGCGTTGGCAAAGGAACATCTGCGGTTGCTTGAAGAGTCGGTTACGGTGCCGTCTGCTGAAACCCAAGCGATCGCCGAAGCCGTGAAGGAGGCAAACATGGTCGTTTCGATCGGCATCAATGAGCGCGACGGCGGCTCGATCTACAATACGCAACTTCTCTTCGACGCAGACGGTACGCTTATCCAGCGCCGCCGCAAGACCACGCCAACTTATAACGAGCGGATACTCTGGGGCCAGGGTGACGGCTCAGGACTGCGCGCCATCGATAGTGCCGTTGGGCGCATCGGACAACTTGCCTGCTGGGAGCATAACAATCCTTTGGCACGGTATGCGATGATCGCCGATGGTGAGCAAATCCACTCGGCGATGTATCCGGGATCGTTCGCCGGTCCGCTGTTCGCGGAGCAAGCAGAAATTAACGTCCGCCAGCACGCCCTTGAATCCGCCTGCTTTGTCGTCTGTGCGACCGCGTGGCTGGATGCGGATCAGCAGGCTCAGATCATGAAAGACACGGGTTGCGCGATCGAGCCGATTTCTGGCGGCTGCTTCACTGCCATTGTGAATCCACAAGGACAGATCATCGGCGAGCCGCTCAAAGCGGGTGAAGGTGAAGTGATTGCCGATCTTGACTTTGCCCAGATCGATGCCCGCAAGCGGCTGATGGATGCACGTGGTCATTACAGCCGCCCTGAACTGCTTAGTTTGTTGATTGATCGGACACCCACGTCGCCCATCCATGAGCGCACCCCACACCCCAATGGTAATGGCTCGCATCTGGTCGTCGAGGAGAGAACTGTCGAGGTTTTCTAATTTCACTGGATCTATCCGAACGCAACGACAGGGAGGTCAGTGCGTGTCTAAAAAAATCAATCATAATCGCCGCTACTTTTTAACAACTATGCTTAAAACTATTGCTGCTACCCAGCTTGGCATGATCGGCTGCTCCATACAACATGCTACCTCAGCAACAGCTAAGTTACCGATTGAAGGTGAACTACCATCTCTTGTTGGCGTGATCGCGTGGCTTAATTCGCAGCCATTAACAGTTGACGAACTGCGTGGAAAAGTCGTGCTGATCAACTTCTGGACTTATACCTGCATCAATTGGCTGCGCCAACTCCCTTATGTTCGCGCGTGGGCCCAGAAGTATAAGGATCAGAGACTAGTAATAATTGGTATACACACACCGGAGTTTGAATTCGAGAAGAATATCGATAATGTCCGCCGAGCCTCAACAGAAATGAAAATTGACTATGCGATCGCCGTAGATAACGATTATGCGGTGTGGCGTGCTTTCGGGAACCGTTATTGGCCAGCCCTTTATTTTATAGACACGCAAGGACGCATTCGCCATCACCAATTCGGCGAGGGCGAGTACGAGCAATCGGAAAGGGTCATTCAACAGCTACTGTCTGAGTCCGGAACTGGCCATGTCGGTTCGGGAATGGTCGAAGTTGACGCTCGTGGTTTTGAAGTCGCCGCCGATTGGGGCAGCCTGAAATCGCCTGAAAACTACCTCGGCTACGAAAGAACGGAGAATTTTGCGTCTCCCGGCGGCGCGGTGTTAAACGAGCCTCGTTTATATAACGCCCCCGCGCAATTAAAACTTAATCAATGGGCACTTTCGGGCGATTGGGCAATCGGAAGACAAGCTATTGTACTGAACAAGTCCGGCGGGCGGATTGCGTACCGCTTCCACGCACGCGACCTTCATCTTGTCATGGGACCGACCGAGCCAGGAACGTCCGTGCGGTTTCGCGTGCTTGTAGATGGGCAGCCAGCAGTCGCGGCTCGCGGACTTGACATCGATGTGCGAGGCGAAGGCACGGCTACCGAACAGCGGTTATACCAACTGGTTCGACAACCGAAGCCTATCAGCGATCGACAGTTCGAGATTGAGTTTCTAGATTCAGGAGTGGAGGCTTTTGCGTTCACGTTCGGTTGATAACGCAAACAGATACGCCTTCACAATAAGCGACAAGAAAGTGAACGCAAGGTAAATGATATGACGATGAAATCCACACATGACAGCCCAATCCTCGTGACCGGAGCGGCTGGCGATCTCGGTGCGATCGGCCGCAACGTTACCGCAATGCTGCTCGCCAAGGGGCATAAGGTGCGCGCCTTGGTTCGGCGGGAGGATGAACGCGCTGAAGGTCTGCGCCAACTTGGTGCTGAGGTCGTCCAAGGCGATCTGACCGACCTTGCCTCGATGCACCGGGCGATCGAAGGGGTTGCGCGCATCTATTTTGGAATGTCGGTCTCGGCGGCTTATCTCGAAGCCACGGTCAACACCGCAGCGGTGGCGCGCCACCACGGTGTCGAGGTCTTCGTGAATATGTCGCAGATGACAGTGACGCAGATGAGCATCACCGAAACCACCCCGAGTCCGCAGCACAAGCTGCACTGGCTTGCAGAACAGGCATTGGCGTGGTCGGGGCTGCCTGTTGTCACGGTGCGGCCGACAGTCTTCCTCGAAGGCTTCTTCCTGCGTCTCGCCGCTGCTGGCGTCCGGGACAGCGATGAACTGGCGCTGCCGCTGGGTAACAGCAAGACCTCACCTATCTCGGCTGTGGATGTGGCGCGCGCCGTTTCCGTGATTCTCGACGATCCTGCACCGCACATTGGTCAAGTTTATAATCTGACCGGATTTGAGTCGGCCGATCTGGACCACTACGCGCGCGTCTTTTCTGAGGCACTCGGCCGAACTATCCGCTATCGTAACGTGCCGCTCTCCGGGTGGACTGATACGCTTCGTGAGTTTGGGGTGCCAACGCACCTCATCAACCACCTCGCGGTGATGGCCGAACTTCACGCGCAGGGGCGGTATGACCGCATGACGGATGATCTGTTCAAGCTTATCGGCAAGACGCCGACGAGCACGTACGACTTTGTGAAATTGCACGCTGCTGAATTCACGCTCAGTGAAGCCACGGCTTGAAGGGCAAACCAAAAAAATCCAAAACTACTCAAAAGGAGGACACCGTCACTCAATCAGAAGTTACGCAACAAAACAGCGGGCAGGCATCTGATGGGGGTGTGATCGGGAGGAATGAACCCATGACCGTCTCGTTGCACACGTCTATCCAGCCGCGATTCCGCACCGTCGACGGGCTGTCCATCCGCTACGCCGAGAGCGAAGATCCGGGGCGAGGTGTAGATGCCCTCCTCCTCAGCCCGTGGCCGGAGAGCCTGTATGCGTTCGAGCCGACGTGGTCGCGGCTTGCCGAACACGCGCACCTCGTGGCGGTGGACCTCCCGGGCTTCGGACATTCCGAGCGCCGCGACGCGCTCATGTCTCCGCGCGCGATGGGCGAGTTCGTCGTGCGCCTTGCCGACGCGTTCGGGCTGGAGCAGCCGCACGTTGTCGGCCCCGACATCGGCACTAGTGCCGCGCTCTTCGCCGCAGCCCTCCACCCGAAGCGGCTGCGTAGCCTCGTGGTCGGGAGCGGGGGCGCGGCAGTTCCGCTACAGCTGGGCGGGCTGCTGAAGGAGTGGGCCGAAGCCCCCGACATCGAGCCGTACCGCCGCCTCGACGCGCGACAGATCGTCACCGCAGCGATCGCCAAGCTTGAGCAATACACGCCGACCGATGCCGCGCGCGAGGACTACCTCTCGTCCTACGAGGGCGAGAGGTTAGCCGAGTCGATGCGCTACGTGCGCGCGTATCCGACGGAACTCCCCGACCTCGCTGGCCTGCTACCGACGATCCAAACGCCAGTGCTGATCGTTGCTGGTCGACGGGATCACGTCGTACCCCTGGTCAACGCAGAGTTTCTCCTCGAACGGTTGCCCGCGAGCAAACTCGCCGTCCTCGACGCGGGGCACTTCACTTGGGAGGATGCCGCCGACGAGTACGCGGCGCTCGTCACGCGCTGGTGGGACGGAGGTTACGCGACCACCGACCACCGAGCTGGCGACTGATCTCGCCGACGAAGGTTCAAGAATTTCATTTGCACGCGTCGGGTTCACAGTTTCGTGGAACTCGAGATTCCAGAACCTGTTGGAACTTGCCGAAGCTTGTGATGTCCCGGTGCGCTGGTTTTGCCGGACTGGAGTTTGCCACACCTGCGAGTGTGGGCTGATTTCCGGATCGGTGAAGTATGATACCGAGCCGCTCGATGCTCCGGCGGTCGGGAATCGATTGATTTGCTGCTCGCGCCTGCAAGAAGACACGGTAATCGATCTCTAGAATGCAATACGGTTCAGTTAAGCCTTTTTTTCTCCCCCTGCTCCCCCTGCCTGCCTTAACAGATAAATTTCCTTAACTGAACTGTATTGCTCTAGAATGCCCGGCAACGTGCATGAAAATATTAAGAAGGATTTTATATGCGCTCTGACATTGTTCCAGGGGCCGTCTTCCCCGACTACGAACTGCTCGACCACACCGCAAAGCGCCGTCAGATCTCCGAGCTGCAAGGGCAACATCCGATGATTCTCGTCCTCAGCCGCGGAGGATACTGCCCCAAGGACCGCCGACAGGCTGAAGGACTTGTCCAACTCCATCGTGAGCTTGAGGTCGGCTATTGCCGACTGGTCACGATTAGCACCGACAATATCACCGAGACGAATGAATATCGCAGTGGTGTCGGTGCCCACTGGCCTTTCCTCTCCGATGCGGGACGCAAAATCCAAAAAGACCTCGACATCGCCGAATACACGGACCCGCTCCACAATCCCATGATTCCCTACACGATTGTCCTCGAACCGGGTCTGGTCATTTATAAGATATACATGGGCTACTGGTTCTTCGGGCGACCCACTCTGGAAGAACTCCGCCAGGACTTGCGCGCCGTTCTCAGGAAATGTCGACCGGACTGGGACATCACAACACCTGAACTGAAAGCGGCGTGGCAGGAAGACCGCAAGGAACTTTTCTACCCATACGGCAAAACCTACGCCCAAACCCTCGGCGAACAGGATTAGAAATGGATTTGAAAGAGCAGATGGCAACCCGCGAAAGCTCTGGGACGGTCAGCGCCGAGCAGCAGTTGTAAGCACTTGGTATCAAACTTCCGGCGATGCCTGAGTCGTTCGGAGTCTATGTGGAAGCAGCTATACAGACGGGCAGTTTGCTGTTTCTGTGGGCTGGACTCTCTGGTGGAATATCCTGATAGAGTTTTGTCGTCGGAAGATAAGCAAGTTGAGTTGAATCCAATTGGAAAAAGATAAATGTCTGAAAAAATCAACTATCAACGCCGCCGCTTTTTGGGCACTGTGGCTATGACCATTGCGACTACACAGCTAGGTCTATTCGGTTCTGCGATCGCACAGTCGAGCAAAACAAAACCAGCAGTTCTGTCCACGACTAAGCCAGGGACAAACACGTCGTTCGGTTCACTAAAGCAGATCGATGCTGGTGTGCTGAATGTCGGATACGCTGAAGCGGGCCCTGCGAATGGCCATCCAGTAATCCTCCTGCATGGATGGCCCTACGACATTCATAGCTATGTCGATGTCGCTCCTTTGTTAGCATCGGCGGGGTACCGGGTGATTGTTCCATATCTGCGCGGCTATGGCATGACGCACTTTCTTTCGAGCGAGACGTTCCGCAATGGGCAGCAGTCGGCGATCGCTGTCGATATTATCGCGCTGATGGATGCGCTCAAAATCGAGAAGGCGATTCTCGCTGGTTATGATTGGGGAGCGCGAACAGCCAACATTATCGCGGCACTCTGGCCGGAACGCTGCAAGGCACTCGTCTCCGTGAGTGGTTATTTGATCGGCAGCCTTGAAGCCAACAAGACACCGCTACCGCCGCAGGCCGAACTCGAATGGTGGTATCAATTTTATTTTGCGACGGAGCGGGGCCGCGCCGGCTACGAAAAATATCGGCATGACTTTAACAAACTTATCTGGCAGCTTGCTTCGCCGAAATGGAACTTCGATGACGCGACGTTTGAGCGCAGTGCCACATCCTTCAACAATCCGGATCACGTCGGTATCGTCATCCATAACTACCGCTGGCGGCTTGGCCTAGCCAAAGGCGAGTCGAGGTATGACGAGATTGAGAAGCGGCTCGCCGTAGCCCCCGCGATCGCCGTGCCCACTATCACACTCGAAGGTGATGCCAATGGTGCGCCGCACCCGAATGCCAGTACCTACGCCAAGAAATTCTTGGGCAAATACGCACACCGGATCGTCAAGGGCGGCATCGGTCACAATCTGCCTCAGGAAGCGCCACGGGAGTTTGCCAAAGCTGTCATCGAAGTTGACGGTTATTAATCGGGTTTAGCCTGAATTGTGAAACGGACAATTTGCAGCAAAGAGAAAACACCATGACCAAACTGAAAAAAGTACATTACAAAACCAAAGCCCGCACCGCAGGTGCTTTCGTCCTGTCGCGACTCCTCGTCACGCTCTTGGCGGCAACAGTGTTTCTGGCACCGCCCGCTCGCCTGCTAGCGCAGCAATTTGCCCAGACCGGCGCACAAACCCAGGTTGCGGGCAAGGCGATGTCTACGACGGGCTACGCCTACGCGACCGAAGACAACGCCATCCGTCCCTTCCGCGTCCACGTCCCGCAAGAGGCGATCGCCGATCTCCGCAGGCGCATTGCGGCGACTCGCTGGCCTGACAAGGAGACTGTCGCCGACCAGTCGCAGGGCGTGCAACTGGCGACAATGAAGGAACTCGCTCGTTACTGGGGAACGAAGTACAACTGGCGGAAAGCCGAGGCGAAGCTGAATGCTTTACCGCAGTTTGTAGCGAACATCGACGGACTGGACATTCACTTTATCCACGTCCGCTCCAAAAATCCTAACGCTTTGCCGTTGCTCGTCACGCACGGATGGCCCGGATCGGTATTTGAACAGCTAAAGATCATCGGCCCGCTGACCGACCCGACGGCCTACGGGGGGCGACCAGAGGACGCCTTCGACCTGGTTATCCCGTCAATTCCCGGCTTCGGCTTCTCCGGCAAACCGATGGGCACAGGTTGGAACCCCGACCACATCGCGCGAGCCTGGGCGGAGCTGATGAAGCGCCTTGGGTACACCCGCTACGTTGCCCAGGGCGGCGATTGGGGGTCCCCTATTTCCAGTGCGATGGCGCGCCAGGCACCAGCAGGATTACTCGGCATCCACATCAACTTGCCGGCAACAATCCCGCCCGAAGTGGCCGCGGTGCTCGCCGCCGGCGGACCCGCGCCAACAGGACTCTCCCAGAAGGAACGCGCGGCGTTCGACTCACTCGAAACGTTAAATAAGAAGAAACGGGCCTACGCCGTGGTGATGGGTACGCGGCCGCAGACGGTCGGGTATGGACTAACGGACTCGCCGACCGGACTCGCGGCGTGGATGCTCGGGCATCCAGGCTTCGCGCAGTGGACAAGCAGCAGCAGCGATTCCGAAAAGTCCCCGACGAAAGACGAGGTGCTGGACAACATCACGCTGTATTGGCTGACGAACAGCGCGGTCTCGTCAGCTCGGCTGTACTGGGAGAACAACAACACCAGCATCTTGAACGCGGCCGCGCAGAAGACCGCCGAGATATCACTTCCGGTGGCTATCACAGTATTTGCAGAGGAGCAATATCTAGCTCCAGAGACATGGGCCCGGCGCGCCTATCGCAACCTGAACTACTTCCATGAGGTCGACAAGGGCGGTCACTTCGCGGCTTGGGAGCAGCCGCAGCTCTTCTCTGAGGAGATCCGCGCGGCGTTTGGGTCACTGCGTTAGTTGAAGAGAGACAAATAAACAATCACTGCACACTAACGACCAACGGCGGATTCAAAGCTTAAATACGCTTTCTCATAGAGGTTTAAATTAGACAGCTTTTAGGCATATTTCTTGGGGAGACTATCGCCGCTTGAAAGCCATTCTGTGTGGCGAACAGCGGACGCGCAACGATCGGGTGTTAGGCTATGCCTTTTATACAGAGTCGTAAGTCGGTCGAGTGGGTATGACTTTAGAGCAAGCTCAGAAACAGGGTATCTCTGCTTGCGAAGTCATCCTGCCAATGGCTCATATCGGAATGGCGCGAAGAAAAGAGCAACCGATAACTTAAAACCCATCGGCGGTAGACTGTTCATTGTTCAGCATAGAGTGATATCGTCTTTTTTGCCGCTTGCAAAACGCGATCGCGTAATTCTAATGGCTCAATTACCTGCATCTTTGCGCCAAACCCCAGCACATAAGCACAAGCCGCTTCTTCTATATCAAACCTCAGCCAGACGCGAGTCCAACCATCGGCATCGGGCGAGTCAATCTGTTCTATTCGGGCAAAGTATCCGGCATAGCGTAACCTAGGCATAACCTCTGGAGCAACACGCACCGTCACGCCATAGTAGGGCAGATTGGCTTTGAACTCAACCATCGATTGTTGCCAATAGTCGGCTAAGTTGAATTCAACTGGGCGAACACAAGGGTCATCCGTAAGTATGGCATCCCTCACTCGTGAAATCCGGTAAGAGCGTACTTCTGACTCTACCGAGGCAACAAAATACCAGACACTGCCTTTAGCAACCAGTCCAAGTGGATTAACCAATCGTTTAACACACTTGCCATCACTGCGTTCATAGCTCAGATGTACTTGCCGCTCTTGCCAAACTGCTGTTTGCAAAATTGGAAATGCTGACATTTCCTCGTCCCATCGATGCCAGCCTGTTGGATCAACATGAATCCGCTGGCTAACCATTTCTGCCTGCTGACGATTGGTGGCAGGTATTGCTGCCAGAAGTTTGAGCAGAGCCGCTTCAAATGCTTGACTCCAGCCTAGATCGGCTAGCAAGTGTGCGGGCTTTGGCAAAAACAGCGCCTGAATCTCTGCCAAGTTAAGTCCTGTCAGCGTAGTTTGATAGCTGTCGAGTAAACTCCAACCACCCCCTTTACCGCGTTCTGCCATCACCGGAACTCCGGCACTGCTGAGGGCATCCATGTCACGATGGATGGTGCGCTCAGATACCTCCAATCGTTCTGCTAAATCCCGCGCCGTTAGCTGACGATAAACCTGCAACAACATCAGAATGGAGAGGAGGCGATCGGCACGCATAACTATCCCAAGACCAATTGGAACTACTTTTTACTTTACTGCCTAAATATGACAAGGGATGTCATGAAGTTCAGCTTATGCTGCATAAAAATGGTTTGGAGTCATCTATTTCTTTAAACCACCTAGCAGGATTTAAGGAGGTTAATTATGCAGCTATTGAAGAATAAAATTGCGCTCGTAGTTGGGGCAACACGCGGTGCAGGTCGTGGTATTGCTGTGGAACTTGGCGCAGCAGGAGCAACCGTTTATGTCACCGGACGCACCACTCTTACTGTGCGATCGGAATACAACCGCCCTGAAACAATCGAAGAAACGGCAAAATTGGTAAACCAGGCTGGTGGGAAAGGAATCGCTGTTCTAGTCGATCATTTAGACCCAAAACAAGTACAGGCGCTTGTTGCTCGTATTGAGCAGGAGCAGGGTCGTCTGGATGTTCTGGTCAACGATATTGGTGCAGAATATCTGGCGGAGTTCAACAAGCCCGTATGGGAGCTTTCTTTGGAGCGAGGATTACGAATGCTGAGACTGGCGATCGACACCCACCTGATCGCTAGCCATTTTGCATTGCCGCTGTTGATCCAGAAACCTGGTGGATTGGTGGTCGAAATTACCGATGGTACTGCCGAATATAACGGCAAAAACTATCGGCTGTCGCTGTTCTATGACCTTGCTAAAACCTCGGTAATTCGCATGGCGTGGGGATTGGCGCAAGAACTTAAACCGCATCAATGCACTGCTGTGGCGCTGACTCCGGGCTGGTTGCGCTCGGAACTCATGCTCGAGCATTTTGGAGTGAGTGAAGCCAACTGGCAGGACGCAACGGCAAAGGAACCGCACTTCATCATTTCTGAAACGCCGCATTATGTTGGGCGTGCAGTTGCCTATCTGGCTGGTGATCCACAAGTGGTGCGCTGGAATGGCCAATCAGTTTCCAGTGGGCAACTGGCGCAGGTTTATGGCTTTACTGATCTCGACGGCTCTCAGCCAGATGCGTGGCGCTACATTCATGAAGTGCAGGAGGCGGGTAAATCTGCTGATGCAACAGGATATAGGTAATGTTCGAGTCACAAAACTTCGTATTCTTTGACAAACTTCAGATTGCAATTAGTGTTTATTCTAATTTCGCGCACCTACTGAAAATTATTAACCCGACGACGATATTGATGTAGCAACAAAGCCGCTCCAGTAAAACCCAAGCCAACTAGCGTCATTGTAGCTGCTGGTTCTGGAACTCTTTGAGGAGTCCGTATAGAGAAATTTAGTACAGCTACACCCCTAGAGGTTAAGGGCCCATCAGTTGAACCTGGAGTCAGCCTGTCTTCTTGAGTGAAAGTTATTAAGCCTGTAGCATTCTCGAATATACCAGTTCCATCAGTAACATTTATGATGCCACCACCGACAATAGTTTGTTGAACCAGATCGATGACAGCGCGATCGCTTGCTCTTCCAAATAACTCATTAGAACCACCAAAATAGCGATCGCCACGAAGGTTGCCTTCTATGCCAAATACAGATGGATCTGCATCAAATGTGCTGAATATTTGGGTTCCGCGTTCCTCAAAACGCCCATAAGTTCTGCTGTCAAAGTTAGTTAATCCGAAAGGGGCATCACCAATACTTTCACCTAAAACGGCTACATCTAGAATGTTTTTTTCCTCATTAAAAACTGGACCAAAGATAGCTAGTGCGTCGTAAGTAATACTGAAATTATAAGTATTTTCCGTACTCTGTGCGGTTACTTCTTGTACATTCGCTCCAAAACTAAATAAACTTAAGGCTATGGGAATGAACCATGTGACTTTTTGACAGTGCATGATAGTCCTTTGTTTTTTAAGTTAAAACACAATTAGTGTCTCACCCAAAATAATACTAGAACTTACGCACTGTATAAAATAACTATCCTCTGTCTTAACGAGCTTCAGTTGTCTCAGGCTGCTGAGGACATGCTTTTTAGATAAGTAGCCTAGGTTTAGAGCGACAAGGGAGCGTTACCCGAAGGGTGAAGATGAATATTCCTCATAATGAGCAGAGCGCCGCATTAGACTGAATGGATGGCGTGATTTACACCCAGACTTGGTATCAGACCAATAAACTATTGCTTGCGAGGTGTGTCTGCCACAAACCATATCGCTACACCTCATTACAAGTCAAACTCATCAGGAGCCGCTGACGAGCCTTGGCAAATCCTACTGCCGTGGTGGAATAGAGTAAATCAAAATGTGGGGCGATTGCGCTTCATCAGTTGCCGCAAGGGCTGAAAAACATTACTGCTGTTCGACCGAGAGCTAATCTGTTTCTCGTCGCTAAAGCTGTGGCCGATGGTGAGCTAATAAAGAACAGATTGGGCACTAGCAAGTTGATCAATTTCCAGTGTATTTCTGGAAAACACATTGTGCCGTATGTATCTAAGATACATATCAATTTAGATCTATAGGATCTAATGATTAATCGCTTTGTCAAATTCATCTTCATTAATTTTTATGCCTCAGCAACTAACTTGATATTTAGTGCATTAATTAGTACTAAAATCTGCAACTATTTATAGAAAGGAGGAATTAGTAATGAATTTTCTACACTTGAAATTAGCAATAGTCTTTGAAATCACCGTCATCTTTGTGGATACACAGTATGATGAGCAGAATAAATGTAATATTATTTAAAGTTTCTTAAGTATTAAGTCTGTTGCTAAATACAGTAAAATTAACTGGTGATTAAACCTTTGAAGCAAACCTCTCACTTTTAAAAAGTTAATATTAATTTCCTAAATGATTAAACATAAGCTCAAATAATCTTTTTAAACAAGAATATAATTCCAGCAAAAACTTTAGACGAAAAAGCTTCATAATATTTCTTGATAATATTTTGATATTCAAAGGTAAGTTAATGCTCAATATAGATTTAGAACGACTTCTTTACGCAGTCAAAATAGATTTTCAAACAGAGGTTATTAAGATTGTTGGGCAAGTTTTTAGCGACACTCAGTTTCAGTTATCGGCTCGGAAAATCGGCAAAGTTCATGCAGCTTTAGTTGTACCACAAATTTATTTAAAATCATTACATCAAGACGATCAAAACATTTTTGATAATAACTTAGCTATTACTTTTAAAAGTGGAACCCGTGCTGTAGGGAATTTTCAAGTAAATTATTTACCTAAAATAAATATCTTAACTATATCTGGGTATTACAAAGAGGGCACGGCTTATCTATGTTATTCTCCAGGGATGAATCCTGATTGGTACAATGGCAGAGGTTATAAAATAGCTCGCCCTGATTGTATTGGAGAAAAGTTTGAGTTGTTAGCGAACAAGTTTTATCCATTTTTTGAAGAATTTTTTGCAGTTTAATTCTAATTAAATGCGTTGTCAGGATGGCTGTAGAGCGACAGATTACGGTGAAATAATCTGTCGCTCTATAAAATCAGCAAACAATTGATGAGCGTTACGGCGTGATATTGGAGTTTGAAGACGTTTGCCTTGATAAGTTTGCTTAATTGGTGACAGATGCACCGCAATGGACTGAATGGATGGCGTAAGAAAGTTAGGTTTAGTGCAGAGTTAAGAGTTCATTCCTCAAACATCGCATTTTCAACCTTGATTTATTGCGCTTGGCTCCATGTATACAATTTCCCAAATATGGCCATCTAAATCAGCAAATCCATGTCCATACATAAAACTGTGGTCTTGCGGTTCATTATAGGTTGTTCCACCGGCGGCGACAGCAAGGCGAATCATTTCATCGACTTGTTCTCGGCTATCAGAAGATAAGCACACAAGGACTTCTGTGCTTTTTGTCGCATCACAAATTTCTTTGGGAGTAAACGTTTTAAACTTCTCATGCGTTAAGAGCATCACAAAGATGCTTTCGGACACAATCATGCAGGTGGCAGTTTCGTCAGTGAATTGAGGATTAAACTCAAAGCCGAGTTGAGTAAAGAACTTGATCGATTGATTGAGGTTTTTGACTGGCAGATTGACGAAAATTTGAGTACTCATAAGTTATTCTTTTGAATTTTTGCACAGTAAAGGATCAGCGAAAAAGTTCTGAGGTTTGAGTCTAAAGGAGAGGCCCGTAAGCACCTCCGGTAATAACAGGTCAAGCCGCCTGTTCGCAATTAACCATCCAGGGAATACCGAATTGATCGACCAACATACCAAAGCGCACAGACAGAAGGTTTGCTCGAGCGGCATCTTCACTTTTCCGTTTTCTGCCAGGGCATGAAAGACACGTTCTGCCTCGGCTGGCTCGTCAACGCTGATTTGCACGTAGAAGCCCTGGGGTGTTTCAAAATACCCAGGCGGGCTATCAGACCCCATCAACAGGCGATCGCCTAAATTAAGGCAGATATGCATGATTTTGTCATGCCATTGGGCGGGCACATCAGAGTTAGTGAGCATCATGACAATTTTGCCGCCCAGACATTGCTCATAAAACTTGAATGCTGCTTCACAGTTGCCGTTGAACATGAGATTCTACATAACAGTCCTCCCGCTCGGTTTGGCTCAGGGCATTTTTCTCTAGGTAAATCAGCAGTCAATATTTCATGGGGTTGCCTCCTTTATTTCCCGTTGTTGCTTCCCTTCTTTGGTTAGTCGAACGGTGCTGCCTCAAATCGACACTCCGCCAAAAATTTTCAACTTCAGCAATTAATTGATAAAGATTTATACAAGATTGTTGAGCAAACACTAGCTGATTCGGAACGCGGTTATGGCAAGTTAACAGTACAAATTGACACAAATGCTTTAGCTCATCTGAAACACTGCCGAAGTGGCGTGAGCATTGCCTTTGAACTCGATTAATTCCGTCCAGAGCTTCAGCTTATGCAATGCTCATTGTGTAACCCCAAAAGCTTTAATATCCAGAGAACTCGTGTCCTTTATACCCAAGACTTACAAAACTACAAATCTGTTTGAAATGCGAAGCTTGACTGGGGCACTCAATGGAATAGGTGAATGTAATTTTAAAAATCTGTTTTACTTGAAAGTATGCTTCAAGCGAATGAAAAACCGCTACCTACGACAGCAGTCGCGAAACGCCTTGGGTATCAGCGAGTTTTTTACAGGCATTTCCCAGAGCTATGCCGAGCGATTTCAGCCGAGTACGTTAGATATATGAAATAAATCTCACATCAAACGAATCGAACACTGTTGCGAGGAGGTAAAACAAGCTGTTAGGCAAGTTCACACTGAAGGTATTTATCTTAGAGGATGTTTGGAAAGTTCTCTTGTCGGTATCAAAAATTTTAGATCCCCCTAAATCCCCCAATAAATTGGGGGACTTTGATTCCGGTTTCCGTCTTTTTAAGGGGGGTTAGAGAGGATCTAAAGAGCCTGAAGTCACAGCGAAATACTTTTCAAACAACCTCTTAGTGAAGCAGCTATTTCAAGGCTATTAGCTAAACCAGGATGTTTTCACGACAAAAAAATTCGCGCTGCCCTTAAAGCAGCGCGAAGAGAAATTTGTTTGGAACCATAACTTTGCCACCCTTTATTGGAAGCATAAGCTTGCCGTTCTGGCAAAGTTATCGGTACTTTTCGCGTTTGAAATGGGGGTGGAGGGACTTGAACCCACACGACCTTTTACGGTCAACGGATTTTCATTCTCCCGCAGCTTTCACTGCTACCTGACGATTTTAACAAAGTCAGGTTTTAAGAATTGGACTCTCCCTTTACCCTCGGCTTAACGTTAGGGTAGCTCCCGTCGGGTCTCTGCACCTTCCCGCAATTTTGGATTTTAGATTTTCAATTGAAGACTAATCGTACAATCTAAAATCACAAATCTAAAATTTTTGGGCTTGGCTCAGGATTGCCATGTCTGTTGCCAGATTTAGGTTTCCCTGAGTTTGAGAGCTTCCACTTGAGGGATTTCTCCTTCAAGGCTCAGTTATCTAAGTCCGTAGCGTCTACCATTCCGCCACACCCCCGCAGTTGTTTTGCAACTAGTATAACTAGTTATTTTTTGGAGGCATCAAATACCGCCTTATCTATTCCACCATCAATTGTGTCTTTTGTCCAACTAGATTAAAAATATTTTTTCCAGATTGTGTGATTCTTTTCCAGAGTTAGAAGTTTTCCTAGTTTTCTGGTAATCAATCTGAATGAATTTTCAATTTTGTCTGACTAGAGCTTTGTTTGCTAGTGGATTCACTATAATAGCACGATACCACCTTTTATTCATCAATTTGGACATAGAGGAGAAATTTTGGCGTAGTTATCTTGAAAGCCTCATGACTATACTTTCCTCACTTTCGCTCTTCAGCCTATGATGGAAAACAGATGCTTAAGACTTGAAAGTTTATGATTGTCGCCCTGCTGTATCTGATTTTGGCTGGAGCTTACCTTCTGGTAATCCCGATTGCTGTTTTGCTGTACCTGAAGCAGCGTTGGTATGTAGCTACCTCCATCGAGCGTACCTTTATGTACTTTTTGGTGTTCTTCTTCTTTCCGGGTTTATTGGTTCTATCGCCGTTTCTAAATTTTCGACCCCAACGGCGGCAAATTGAAGTTTAACTAGATTGGTAGGTCATAACTCTCATGCGACGGATTGACGCTATTGGAATTGGCTTAGGCGTTTTTATTGCTGGCGGCGTGGCATATATAGGATTGCAGCTAGTCGGTTTGGATAATCAGCAAGCTGGTATATGGAGCCAAGTCTTACTAGTCAGTGGGTTATTTGGCTGGTTAGCCACCTATTTTTTCCGTGCGGTGGGACAAAAAATGACCTACCACCAACAACGGGAACAGTATGAGCAAGACTTTCTGCAAAAACGGTTAGATGAGCTTACTCCCGAAGAACTAGCACGAATTCAAGCCCAAATAGAACAAGAAGAGCAATCTCAGGTGTAAAGTTATGATTGGTCATTGGTCATTTGTCATTTGTCCTTTGTTAATGGCCACTGACTAATGACCACTGAACTAATGATCACTGAACTAATGACTAATAACTAATGACTGCAATTTCTGATTGCTTTGAAACCCTTGGGCAAAATGGCGAGTGCGCTCTAATTCCGTTTATTACTGCTGGCGATCCAGATTTAGAAACAACAGCAAAAGCGTTGCAAATTCTAGATCAGAGTGGAGCCGACATTATAGAACTGGGCATACCTTATTCCGATCCTCTGGCTGATGGGCCAGTAATTCAAGCTGCTGCTACTCGCGCCTTACAAAGGGGTACGAAATTGGAGCAGGTGCTAGAAATGTTGCGAGGGATTACTCCCAAATTGCGATCGCCTATTATTTTATTTATCTATTACAACCCAATTCTGCACCGGGGAATTGATAAATTTCTCTCTTCAATCGCTGAGGCTGGGGTAGCAGGATTGGTAGTACCAGATTTGCCCTTGGAAGAAGCAGCAGGCTTGCTCGAACCAGCTAAGAAGATGGGAATTGATGTAATCTTGTTGGTCGCTCCCACCAGTGATGCCCAACGGATAGAAGCGATCGCTCGTTCATCCCGTGGATTTATTTATTTGGTAAGTGTCACAGGGGTAACAGGGGTGCGATCGCAACTGGAAAACCACGTGTCCGATTTACTCAAACAAATTCGTAGTGTTACTGATAAACCCATTGGTGTAGGTTTTGGCATATCGGAAGCCGCCCAAGCCCGTCAGGTAAAGGACTGGGGCGCGGATGCTGTGATTGTGGGCAGCGCTTTTGTGAAACGGTTAGCAGAAGGTTCGCCAGAGCAGGGACTAAATGCGATCGCCCAATTTTGCCAAAGTCTCAAGGTAGCCATCAAAACCACCAACACCAGCACAAATACTCCTCTTGATTAGACGGAGAAAGTAGATTAAAAAAGTATAACAGCGCAGATTTTCTATCCTTATTTGGTAGACAATTTGACCTTTATAGTCTTGAATATTAACATCAGATATTAAGATGTAAAAAAACTAGCCGATACGGTTGCTTATAGTTTGAGTATTATGTGAAGTCAAGTAGGCATAATTTATGAGTGTGAGAGTGAGTCAGTCACAAATGATTATAGTTACGTCGCAATTGAGGAATAAAGGCGATGAGTGAGAGTATGGCGTTTATCGGCGGGGTCGCCGTAGCTGGGCTGGCGGCTCTCGTATTGCTCAAAGGAACAAATACCCCGCTACAACCTAATTTTGCTGTTGCTCCGCAAATGCCAGGGGTAGTAGCGCCGGGAATGCAGCCACAAATGTATTCTCCTTACGGCCCCTATGGGCAACCAATGTATCCGAATCCTAATCAGCCGCCAGTTGCTCCCAACACTGACCAGCGTCTGGAGATGGAGAAGTTGAACACGCAGATGCAGTTGGAGCGTTTAAAAAATGACAATGAGCAGCTGAAGTTGCAAAATCAACAACTCCAAGGCCAAGTTCAAAATTTCAATACTCAACAACAGTGGCAACAAGCCCAGCAGTATAACCAACAAAAAGTAACAGCACTCCAACCGCAAAATCCTTCTTGGTGGTCTTCACCGATGCTTTGGGCTGTGGGAGGTGCAACTCTCACTATTGGTGGTGGTGTTGTCGTCGCTGGTGTATTGGCTTTGTTCTCACCACGGCAGCGTCCAGCCCGTACTGTACAAGTGATTCACCCTTACCAAGGAAATACACCGCCCTTGGTTCCAGTCCGTCGCGCTGAGTTTCTACCTGCTTCGCGGATGGAAGCGAGACGAGTTGAAGCCCCAGAATACGACGAAATGCATTAAGGGACTACCAAAAAATAAATTTAGACAAAACCGGGGTGGGATAACGCGGATTGTAATGCTAAGTGAGTTGACTCAAGATCACGCCTTTATAAGGGTTTTACCTTAAATTGACACTAATACGCAGCCGTGCTGCCCCTACAATAGGATATTTTTTTAACTGAAAGTCCTTAATAGGAAAAATAAAACCACAGATACACACTGATTTAAAATCTCGTTTCCAGCTATCACCTGGAATTTTTTTTTGTTGGGCTGCTGCCGCGAATTGAGGAGGCGATAGCCCCACATTAAGTAATTTCCAGCCAGAAGTTGGGGACGAGATAAGGGACTTCCAAATAAAAAAATATGCCATCGCTTTTAGGGCAAGGGAGCAGGGAGCAGGGAGCAGGGGGAGGAAAAATCGTTTTGATTCCAAAAAATTGGATCATTTATTTTTTGGAGTTCCCTAGCTGATAACTGTTAAAACCCATTTTCAGGAGTTTCTGTAGTATCAGGGCTTTCTGTAGTAGCAGGTTGGTTAGTATCGGGAAGTTTCTGTTGGGTATTTTTCTGACTACCTTGATTTTCTAGTTTAGGTAGTGCTTGTTTTGCCAGATTTTCAGCTGCTTGTTTAAATAATGGTTCTATTCTGTCTCGCCAGTATTTAGTATTAGGTAATTTTTCTGGATGGTTTCTATAATCTAGAACTTTATCCCATTTACCATCATCTATTGCTTTGTTGATTTCATTAGATAACGCCTCTGCCTTAGCCCAATCTTCCTGCCACTGGGCAATTACTTTGCCCGTTTCTTGGATACTAGAAGTTGCATTTGCCGGAATCGATCTTAAAAGTGCGATCGCTCCAACTATATCTCCTGATTCATACTTCTGTCTTGCTTGCTCTATAATATTGGCACTGTTATCACTAGGCTGCGATCGCTCTGTTTTCCCAACGTCGTCAGTTGGCTCCTTTGGTTTTTCTGGTAAGGGAGTTGCTATATTCCTAGATTTTGATTTTGGCTTGGGAGTTGGTCGAGTAGCAATCAGGGTACTATCATTTACTGTCTTAGTTGCAATGCCTTTTTCGCGCAGACAAGAAGCCCATTCTTGATTATTGGTTATCACATCTGAATGTGCCCAAGCTAAACGATCAGAGTTGAGTTTTACTTCTATCCATCCCCGCTTTGTCCGTTTGCCAGTCACCTCGAACTTGGTATTATCACCAACTGTTCGCACAATATTATCAGAATTTATCGAACTAGGTTCAGAACGAATATTAGAATTTCCGACGACAACAGCCGAGCATTTGTTTGCTAAGGCGGTATCGTTACCTGTAAGATTTAAAGCTAAATTTTTCACATTTGGATATACATTTGCTACCAAAGCAGCCGCACCACCAACCAATAATATGCCAATTAATATCGGCAATGGGTCGGATTTGCTAGAGTCTTGACGGGCAGGTTTGACAGGATTTGCTGGTGCAACTGCAACCGTTTGCACCCGAGATACTTGAGGTCGGGATTTGGGGGATTCTTGAGGTGTGGAAAGTACAGGTACAGGATTAATCGCGTCTTTACACGCTTGCAGTGCTTCCGTGGCGTTTTGGTAGCGGTCTTTGAAGTGATAACGCACCATCTTGGATAACACTGCCGCCAATCGGTAGTTCACAGTTACTGATTGCTGCCAAATAATTTCCCCCGTTTCCGGATCTTCTTGTAATTCTGTTGCCTGTAATCCTGTTAGTGCTTGAATGGCGATAATACCGAGAGAATAAATATCACTATTAGGACGGGGTTTACCTTGCCCTTGTTCTGTGGGCATATAGCCAGGAGTGCCAATAACTACTGTGGCAGAGGATTGTCCGCCTACTGTTACTAGTTGTGTATGTAACTGCTTTACTGCTCCAAAGTCGACTAAAACTAACTTATTATCTGAGGCGCGACGGATGATATTATCCGGTTTGATGTCGCGGTGAATCACACCTTGGCGGTGGACAAATTCTAGAATCTCCAGAACTTCCTGCAACAGTTGAATTACTTGGCTTTCACTCCAGCGCTTACCAGGTATGAGTTCTTCAGCTAGAGTATGTCCTTCAATATATTCTTGTACTAAATAAAACTCTTGGTTTTCGTCAAAGTACGCCAGCAGCCTGGGTATTTGGTCATGATTGCCCAGTTTTTCTAAAGTTTCGGCTTCGCTGTTGAACAGGCGTTTAGCAGTATCAAAAACTCTGGGGTCTGTTCCGGGTTTGAGGTGCTTGACAACGCAGATGGGGTTACCGGGCCGCCTAGTATCTTGGGCTATGTAGGTTTGACCAAATCCTCCCATTGCGAGGACTCGAATTACTTGGTAACGATGGTCTAGTAGCTTGCCTATCATATTCACTCCCCAGAGTTATTACCTAATTTTCCAGCTAGTAATAAATATCTCCAAATTTTCTTCAATGAAATCCGCTATCTTGAGAAAAGATTTAGATTAAAAACGCAGCTTTTTAATAAACGCAGACTGTTTATTTTTCTTTTAGTGCCCCTGTTTACTACCAATGCCACCTAAAATAACAAATCCAGTTGCATGGCAGCAGGCTGAAATCCTCATGCAACCTGCTTTCATTCGCGTTATCGACAATATCCGCAAGCAGCTTGATGAATCTTCCTGGACTGGAACTTATCACGATGTCCTAATTTGGCCGCCTAGCACTACTGATGAAGTTAAAGCATTGGTGACTGAGCTGTTGCAAGGAATGGAAACTGCAACACCCCAAGAAGCAGATGAAATCAGAGAGACTCTGGCTCGTCTACCGATGCCCCATCCAGGATATCATCTACGTTTGCAGCGTCAACAGCAAGAAGCAAGTATCGATTTGTGGGAGTTGTGTTATGAAGTGTGTTTTCTTGAATACACCCCACAGGAGGAAGTTGCTGATATTGATACTAGTTTAATCGATGAACTTGGTGAAGTCGATTGGCTGCGTTTGGATGCTAAGTCTAAGGAATTAGTTAAGCAGGCGTTTGCTAAATTGCCAGAAAGTTGAAAGCCTCAAAATAGAATACACTTCATAAGCCTACCTACATGGGCTTATTGAAGTGAGGCGATCGCTTTTCCTCAAGCAGCAAAATCTTCACTCATGCGGCTATACTCAATTGAGTTGTTAGGTTCTGACTGTGTTTTCAATTTGGCGATAAATTCTCCCATCCCTGGTATTTCAAAATTTTGGACAGTAAAGGATAAATAGAGAGTTCATAAAAAGCTTTGAAGCGATCGCTTTAAGCATAACCCTCTTTTGTCACTTTGGTAGAACCCAATCGCTGAAAGCCTTTCAGGGCTTCCATCTCCAGGTTTTGGCTACAAACTTGAATTACTGTTAGAAAATAAAAGCTCAAAGCTCGACTACATAAAAGTTTCAGAATGTTGCTTCGATTATTGTTTTCTGAAAGTGACAAAAGAGGGATAACCCCTTTCACTTCTACGCCCACCTTACAAAACCTCAAACTCTTCTACACTTATCCCAGCTTGTCGTAAAATACTGCCCAGCGTACCAATAGTAATTTCTCGATGACGAGGCACAATCGCAGTACGGGTTCCTTCATCGGTAGATTTGGCAAACTTTACGTGACTACCCTTTTGGCTAACTTCCCCAAAGCCTGCTGCTTCTAATCTACGCTTAACCTCACGATAAGGTAATGGTTTAAGCGGCATCTATTTCTATCTGAAGTGTCTTAATTTGAGGAAGAACAGTAGCTACTGGTGGTTCAAAATGTAGTGACAAAGCTTCTTCAAGATTAGCCAATGCCTCAGTTTCAGTCTCGCCCTGGCTAGCAATATCAATCTCCAAGCACTGTGCCACAAACCAGTTACCTTCCTGCCATACGCTTGCAGTAAAAGTTCGTTTCATAAGTTTTTATTGTTCGGCACTTTCTTTTGATTTGATTATACGCTAGAAGAAAACCGGAGGTGCATTGAAGCCGCAAACGCTTATTTGCTAAGATTTCCAATGCGACAACATTGAAACAGGGCAACTTCTCATCACCATGCCAACATCTACACTTGACGATAAAGACGCAGCAGCTATCGAAGCTGCCAGAGTTGGGGTTGCTATATACGATCGCACCGCCTGGGGACGTATCAAAGTAGCTGGCGACGATCGCCTCAATTTCTTACACAACCAAAGTACTAACAATTTCCAAATACTCAAGCCTGGACAAGGTTGTGATACAGTTTTTGTCACTTCTACAGCCAGAACAATTGATTTAGCAACCGCCTACATTACAGAAGATGCGGTAATTCTGCTAGTTTCGCCCAACCGCCGCCAATATCTCATGGAATGGCTGGATAAATATATTTTCTATGCCGATAAGGTGGAATTATCTGATATCACAGAAGACACCAACACCTTCAGCCTCATTGGCCAAGGAAGCGACGCTGTTTTAGAAAAGTTGGCTATTAGCGAACTCATTGGGCAACCTTACGGAAGTCATAAAGTATACACTATTGCTCCTGCTGAGGGAGTGCGGATTGCTGTGGGTAGTGGGTTAGCTGTGCCCGGATACACCTTAACTTTCCCTTACACTGACAAAGCAACGGTGTGGAATAAATTGTTAGAAGCTGGGGCAGTAGAGATGAGCGATCGCGCTTGGGATGCGTTGCGAATCTTACAAGGTCGCCCCGCCCCAGATTCAGAACTCACAGATGATTACAATCCTCTGGAAGTTGGTTTGTGGCAAACAATTTCTTTTACTAAAGGTTGCTATATTGGGCAAGAAACCATTGCTCGATTAAACACATATAAAGGTGTAAAACAACACCTTTTGGGTATTCGACTCAGCGCCCCTGTGGAAGTTGGAAGTGCGATCGCAGTTGGCGATGAAAAGGTAGGCAAACTTACCAGTTATACACAAACGGCTGATGGTTACTTTGGACTAGGTTACATTCGCACCAAAGCTGGTGGCGTAGGCTTAAAAGTTAAAGTTGGAGAAACTGAGGGTGAAGTCATAGAAATCCCGTTTGTTTCTCACAATTACCCGTAAGTAATTCAAGTCAAAATATCTTCTTCTTTATTCCTAGCGCCGTAACAAAATTCATCTACCCAAGAAGCTATACTACGGGCATTAGTAGTTGGTAAATTTACTTTGCTTTTAACATTTTGTGGTTGAATATTCGGTTGTTTGCCATTACTTTTAACCTCAGTAGTAATTGCTAGCGATCGCACTGGTTTGCCATTACTATTAATTTCAGTGGTAATTGCCAGCAATGCGCCTACAGGGATTCGGACAGATGGCGCGTTGCTTTTAACCCCCGTAGCTAATGCCACAGATGGCATAGTTTTGGCTTTGCTGTTTACCTCAGCAGTCATTGTCAGCGCAGAGTGCGATGTCTGGCGACAAGCTGCAAAGTCGCTACGTACTGGTTGATATTCGCTGAGGAAATCGGAGGATGGCGTTTTTACTGGAGTATCTGGAGCAATTTTAGTTGCTGCAACTACCAACTCAGATTTGCGTGTACAAATCACTTCAGATGTAGCTGTAATTGATGGCACAATTTGATCGGCACGTGACAAGTTGGAGTCTAGAGTCTTGGCAAGAGAATGAAGCGAAATCTTACTGGCGGTTACAGCCGATGACAGATGTTTATCCTCAGAATGCTTTTTATCTAGTGACTCACTTTCTACTTGGCTTGTAGCCATAGAATGCTCTGATTCTATTAAACGTAACTCTTCATCAGGATTGAAGTTAAGACCTAAAGCGGCAACTATTTTATCTGGATCGTTATTCAGATCCAGCATAAAAGCAAGTATTTCATTAAACTGGGGTTCCAAAACAGATAGTGTTGCCAAAATAAAACCGGACAAAGGACGGCGCAGACCATCGTAAGTGCCCCAAATTCGCATTTTGACCAGCCAAGTAATATTTTGCTGGTAGTAAATAAGCCACTTTTGTTTTAAGGATTGACGCAGCTGTTGGATATTCATTGGATGCCTCACTTCAGTCAACAAGATTGCAGTCCCTGATATTGTCAATTAGCTTTATTTCTGGGGATGAAACCGATAATAGAGCATCTGTTGGACTCTTTGACCACCTAGCAAATGATTTTCTATCAGTAGAGATACTTCATCGGGTTGAACGCCGCTATACCAAACCATATCAGGTAATACCAGCACCATCGGCCCATTGCCACATTGTCCTAAACAGCTGCTAGCCGTTACCGTTACACCAGGGATTGGCAAAGCTGCAAAAGCTGCTAAAACCTTAACTGCACCTTGCTTTTTGCAAGTGCGATTTTGACAAACCTGCACACATTTAGGAGAAGAGGGTTGGTCTATTGAGGGGAAGTTTGATGATTGAGTTATGTTTGACATTTTTTAACGTAGACGCAAAGCGGCTTCCCGCAGGGTACCACAGAGGTGCAGAGGACACAGAGGAGAGGGAGATGGGGAGAGAGGGAGATTAGGGAGAATAAATAACCCATGCCCCATGCCTCAATTCCCCATAATTAATCTATTGAAAGTCCTTTTGAGGCTAGCCATTCAGGGTTGAATATCCGCGACTGATAGCGGGAACCACTATCACATAAGATAGTGACAATGGTATGTCCTGGCCCCAACTGCTTCGCTAGGGCAACAGCCGCGCCAACATTAATACCTGTTGAGCCGCCCATTAACAACCCATCTTTTCTTAGCAGTTGGTAAACTACCCGTAAAGCTTCTTGGTCATCGATTTGAATGGCATCATCAGCAGGTGCGCCTTCCATATTGGCTGTGACACGACCGTTACCGATGCCTTCGGTGATGGAATTTCCTTCTGTATTGAGTTCGCCGGTTTTGACATAGCTATAAAGTGCGCTACCCAGTGGATCGGCAACAACGCATTTAATCGCCGGATTTTGTTCTTTTAAGTACAATGCCACACCAGCATAAGTACCACCAGTACCAGTTGCAGTTGTCCATGCATCTATTTTACCATCTGTCTGTGTCCAAATTTCCGGCCCTGTGGTTTCGTAGTGGGCGAGGCGGTTGGCTAGGTTATCAAACTGATTTGCCCAAATAGCGTTTTCTAACTCAGCAGCGACTCTGCCGGATAGCTTGACGTAATTGTTTGGGTCTTTGTAGGGTACAGCAGGAACGGGACGAACTTCTGCGCCTAGTGCTGTCAGTGCGTCTATTTTTTCTTGTGACTGAGTATCGGGAATAATAATTAGGCATTTGTAGCCTTTGGCGTTGCAAATATGCGCCAGCCCAATGCCAGTATTACCAGCAGTTCCTTCTACAACTGTGCCACCGGGTTTGAGTAAACCTTTCTTTTCCGCATCTTCGATGATATAAAGTGCGGCGCGGTCTTTGACAGAACCGCCAGGATTGAGAAATTCAGCTTTAGCGAGGATTTCACACCCTGTTTCTTCACTGAAACTGTTTAAGCGAATTAGGGGTGTGTTGCCAACAGCGCCGACGAAGCCATTCTTAATATCCATTTTGGCTATACCTGTGTGAGTATCTATAAAAATTTTGGCTTATAGCGATCGCATAATTTACAACTAATTTACCTAAAATCCCATATCGCATTTCCCCACTCAGCAAGCCAACAATAATCATAGTTGTCTAAGCGATCGCATCTGGCAGTGTAATATTTAGAGATTGCATAAGCTGGTTATATTGTCGCCAATTAATTCTAGATTAACGCGATCGCATTTCGTCTCTGAGCAATCCAACAATAATCATAGTTGTTTACCGCCATACCTGAGCCAGCATCAGATTAAAATGAAAGTCATACGTCCACACTGGTAGCTTCATTTCTTCTGACAAAACGGCAGTGACAGCATCGCAGACGGTAATCCGTTGATCTGGAAAACTTGCAGCTTTTTCAACTGCTGCCATATATTGTTCCTGTGAAGGATTGACGAAATGAACTGCTCCTATACATTGTCTAGCAAAGCTAATCGCTTGTTCAGTTCCGAGACGATATAGCAAAAGATTATATGTTTCCAGGTAAACAGGAAAGGGAACTAGGATTATTAAATTTTCTGTATTTATACGTTGTAGTTCGGCTTGCGAGCGCTCATGATATTGGTCGTCTATATCTACAGCAGCATATAAAGGCCCAGTGTCAGCAATTACGGCTCTCAAGGTGTGTTTGGTGGCAATGACTGCAAAAACGTTTGTTCAGCTAGAATTTTATCGTGATTTACTGACGTATCTTTAAATCCGCTTCCCTTGGGTGCAGGAGTAAGGCGTAAACCTTGCTTTTGTGGAGGTAAATAACCACGTTGGCTGAGGAATTCTTCGAGGGCATTTTCTACAATAGCGTTAGCAGGTAAAGAAACTTCTTGATCGCCGATGTAAGCACTGAGAGCATTAGCGATCGCATCTGGCAGTGTAATATTGAGGGATTGCATAAGCTGGTTATATTGTCGCCAATTAATTTTAGATTAACGCGATCGCATTTCCCCTTATTCACCCATTGAAACTTGACTGCGGTCAAACAACCACCCATCGCCGACAATCTCCTCTAGCCGTTGATTGAGTCGAGGAAGGAAATATTCTGGATCATTTAGCCGTTGCTGGATAAACCAAGCATCAAACGCTTCCTGTATCTCAATTACTTTGGCACCCGCCGCCCCTGATATCATCTCGAAACTATGCTCTTGGAATTCCTCTAACTGCGGATGACTTTCACCTCGATGGTTGCACAAAAATAAAGCTGTTGTACCTAGCAAAGCTTGTATTTCATCGCCTTGAGGTATTGCATTAAACAAATGAATAATTAGCTCAATGGTATCTCTTAAAGGGGCTTGAATCCTTAGTGTAAGCCAGATACCTTGAGCTAGGTAAACCAAACCTTTGCTTTCATCTGTAATGTCTAAGTTATTCAGAACAGTAATTAACTCAACATAAGCACGAACCTGTGCAAATGCCAAAGCTGCTTGCAAATTCAGTTCTAACTCCCTAGCTTTATCTCCAGTTTCACCTGCAATATAAGCCATATTGCTTAGAGTCGCGGCTTTACCTTTAACATCGCCAATCTGCTCTTGTATTTCCAAAGATTGCTTCCACAATGTGACCGCTCTTGCTATGTCCCCTTGTTGAGCAATTATATAAGCCATATTGTTTAGGGTAGCGGCTTTACCTTTAATATCGCCAATCTGCTCTTGTAGTTCCAAAGATTGCTCACACAATGCGATCACTCTTGCTATGTTTCCTTTTTGATCGATTACTCCTGCCATATTGCTTAGAGTCGCGGCTTTACCTTTAACATCGCCAATCTGCTCTTGTATTTCCAACGATTGCTCCCACAGTGCAATCGCTTTTGGGATGTCCCCTTGCTGGGCGATTACCTGTGCCATGTTGTTAAGGGTAGTGGCTTTACCTTTGACATCGCCAATCTGCTCAAATATTTCTAAGTTTTGCTCCCACAGTGCAATCGCTTTTGGGATGTCCCCTTGTTGGGCGATTACCTGTGCCATGTTGTTAAGGGTAATGGCTTTACCTTTGACATCGCTAATCTGCTCAAATATTTCCAAGGATTGCTCCCAAAGTGCTATCGCTTTTGGGATGTCCCCTTGTTGGGCGAATACCAGTGCCATGTTGTTAAGGGTTGTGGCTTTGCTTGTTAAGTCATCTTCAGGACAAAGGTCTAAGGCTTGCTGAAAATGAGTAATAGCTTTTTGCACAAAACCTAAAACCTCTTCCGCATGGGCAATGGTTCCTAAGATACGGTAGTCTTGAAAAACTGCCAGAACTTGCTCACATAAATCAAAAGCTTCCACAAACCGGGAATTGTTCACCCAATTGTTTGCAATCCTACGCCCAATACTGACAGCAATTTCCTGTTCTCTTGCGAGTAATCCCAAGCGCACAATTTCCAGTGCATCTGCTTCTGTGGGGTTTTCACTCTTCTCCCACCAAGCTTGATAGATTTTCTTCACCGCTTGCTGTCGCGTTGCTTGCCATTCTTCCTCAGTCAACACTGGTTCTAACAACGCTTCTAAAATTGTCGTCACCCGATAATTAGCTGGCTGGTTGGGGTGAGCGGTGGCAGACTCGACTAGGCTAAGGCTGGTTAGCTTGCCTAAAACTGCCAATTCCCCGGCGGTAGAAATTGCCCTGACAATATCTTCCATCACAGGCAGATGAAACACACTCAAGCGTGCGAGAAATTTTTGTTCTTCCAATTCCAAAGCATCCAGCAGAGTTTGTGCCAAGATATTTTCGCGGAATTTCTGCTCAGTCGCCTCCAGCCGATTCAGTAATTCATCCGCCGCTATTCCTGGTTGCTGAATCACCTCTAATAACCACTTCAGCAAGCGGGGATTACCATCAGCAATGTGAATAATTCGCTGAGTTCTTAACTGTTGCCTAACTTCTTTATCTAAAGGAAAGCAGATTTTATCAATATCACTACTGCTCATGGCTGCCAAAGATTCCAAATGCAGGCGGTGGGGTGGCAAGGTATCTTCTTTCAAATAACGACAGGTGACAATCAGCCGACTTTCTGCCCCATTTTCCTCCAATGCCGCACAAATCGCCCCTAAAATCTCGTAAGCCTCTGCCGTCATCCGCAGTGAGCCATCTTTAACGGGAATATTTTGCTCAAAGTCATCCAGCACCAGCAGCAAAGATTGCTTGTGTTCGTTTTCAATTGCTTCAAAAAAGTTTTGCAACCGCCCTTTGAGAGTCACCTTTGGTTCGTTCAAAAGTGCAGGCACATCTGCAAACCGCTCAAATTTATTAGAAAGCTTAGTCAGCAAACCTATCTCATCCAAAGGCCCAATCACTACGACTCGCGTAAAATTAGAACGCTGCATCTGCACCCGCGTACATAACCGCGCCGCCAGAGTACTTTTGCCCAGTCCACCCATCCCCGCAATAAACACGCCGATTTGGTCGCTGGTTTCCTGCAAAGCTTTGAGACACCGTTGCAAAGATCGTCTGCGTCCGACAAACTCAAACTGACTGGCAACTTTAACTTGATTATTCTCATCCAAAAATTCTTGCTCTGACGGTGTAAACTTCAGCTTTTCACGATTTCTTGTTCTCAGAGGTGTTACCAGTTCTGCAATGGGGCGCGTATCCCGATACATCCGCAACAGATGCCAGTCGGTGCATTCTTTGTCAATCATCTCCTCCTGCGCCGCTTTCACCGCTTCTTCAACAGTTGCCCCCGTCGCCAAAGCTTGATAAAGTGCCTGTGCCGCTACAATACCCGTGTTGTCATACACCGGACGCGCCCAGCCTAAAACTATACCTGCCCCCGCCTTCACCAATGCTTGCGCCATCGAGGGTACTGTCCCTTTGTTAGCAACCTGTCCCGTATGACAACCAGAGAGAAAAGTTACACGCGGCCAGCGTCCCCGAAAGGCTTTTGCTAAATCATTGACAGTAGTAAGTTGCATATTCCCCACCTCATCTTCAGTAATGAAGCAGGGGGTATTGTCTGCCAGTTTTGTACCTTTTGGCAGCAAATAGCTGTAGCTTTGTTGGGTATAAATTATCCCGTGTCCCGTGAGGTGAAAGACATCAAAATAGTCTTCTTCGTAGGATTTCACCAAATTGGCTAATTCTGCAACCGAGCCGCTTTCCTCGACAATCAAGGCCAAAGGCTGATCCTTAGTTGCTTGCAAAATGTTCGCTTCTTCCTGCTCAAACCCTAGTGGTGGAACTCTGGGATCTTCAGGAGAAGTCGCCATGAACAGCAACCGCAACGGGCGATTTTGCACGCCAATTATTTGAGTTTGACGCTGCTGCACAGAACGCACTGGTAAAACGGAAAGATTCTGGCGTTCTATTAAAAACCCTGCACCATCATGTAGCAATTCCCAAGGCAAATGTGCCAATCCCAACGCTACACGTTCTGTTTCCGGGTTCAATCCCTGTGCTTCGCTAGTTTGAATCAAATCTAGATTAATTGTTTGCTCATCTGCCTCATCCAGCGCCTTTCTCAGCCATCCTTCTTTACCATCCAGCCATTGATAAAGTTGCCGTCCCAACTGGGTGAGATAAGGTAGATGATCTCTTTGTTGAGCATAGTAATTTTGCTCACACAAATCAATGAGTGCTGCCAACTCCGTTTTATCCAGGCGACGTGAGCCATAATCACAGCGTAGTTCAAAAGTTTGCTGTTGACTGAGGGCGAAGGTGAAGTTTAGGGGCATGGTTTGCAAGGGTAGATTGCACAATAAATAACCTTCACCGTATTATCAGTAAATTCAATCGTCAACAAAGCTAATGCCTTAATGGTTATCGTCGATATTCGTCGCCGATTAGCTGGTACAAATCGCGTGACTGGCGAGATACTGCATTGATGCGATCGCAGTTCAACTATAAAATCAGGACAGATGGGGGCAAATCTTTGCTGTTGTTAGGGCTGTAACTATATTGATTAATTGTTATATTCGTCCAGAACACAAGTTCATTCGTTCAGAACACAAGTCCATTCTTCCAGAACACAAGTCCATTCTTCCAGAACACAAGTCCATTCGTCCAGAACACAAGTTCATTCGTTCAGAACACAAGTCCATTCGTTCAGAACACAAGTCCGTTCGTCCAGAACACAAGTCCGTTCGTCCAGAACACGAGTTCATTCGTCCAGAACACAAGTCCGTTCGTTCAGAACGCGAGTTTTTTCTCAACGATTTGTTGTTCATTTTCGTGTAATTACTGAGCGAACAATCAAATCTTATTAAAAAAAATACTTATTTTTGCAAGTTTTACTGAACCACTACACTATCCCATTGAGCCACTCTAGAAAGGTAAAGGTTAGTAAAAGGTATGCATTGATGCCACGCCAAAAAAGAACCTCTCCTGTGCTAGAAAAAACCGAACAGAGAGTAATCGGATTTAAATCGATTGATTCCAGCCTTGACTTTGGTGATTCGATCAGTTTAAAGAATTTAACTGAGTTAATCGGGCAACTCCGCAACCAGATTGACGAGTATAATATGATGCTAACTGCCATTGACTCAGCAAAGGCAAAAATAGAAACCCTCGAAAAGAGCATTCGGGAAACTTCAGAGCGCTTGGTTAGTGGTGTAGCATTGAAGTATGGCAAAGACAGCCGGGAATACGAAATGACAGGCGGGACACGCAAAAGCGATCGCATTCGTAAAGCCACCATCACTCGCTTAAAATCGACCGCAGACTTAAAAGCAATTTCTAAACAGACGGCGTAACCAACAAAAATTAGGCATCATTTACAGTGAATGATGCCCATTACGTAGGCGTAGCCTGCCGCAGGCATCGCACGATCACACTGTTAGGCACTTCGCTTTGATTCTGGAAAGCAGGTGCATTTTGTAGTAGCTAACTCTATAAGTTTAGTAGGTAATAAAAACTTAGATAGTAATTTTACTGGGGTTTCTAAATATTTAAGTGAGTTACGATACAGCATAATTAACGAGTAATATCATGTCCGCATAAATAGTTATGCTAACCACAGTCATTACACCCCACCCCTTAATCCCCTCCCCGCTTGCGGGGAGGGGAGACAAAGCATAGCTTTGGCGGGGTGGGGTTCTTCGAGTTTAATAAGCAATCAAGCGGACATGATATAAATGCTGACTCTTTTCTTTGCCTTAGACGGAGCGGATACCGATGACATCTGAAAGCAATCGCGAAAAAGACCTTGAACACCGAGAACGTACATTACGAGAACGAGAAGTTGAATTGCGACTCCGAGAAATGGAAAGTAATATCCATGCTAACGATGCGGCTTTTCATCAAACTGTGAAGCATCAGCCAGAAAATTCTCAGAAACCTTGGATGAAAAAAGTGATTCTGGGTGGAAAGCTGTTTGCTCTTGGTGTGGTAGCACTAGTTGCAGTAAGAATAGCCTCAGTGTTGGCTGGATTTATTATTGTTGGTGCGCTGGGGTGGATGTCTTACAAATTATTTTTGGAATCTAAAAAAACCAATCTTTAATTAAGGTGTATTCTTATGACTAATCAAGTAGCGACTGACAGATTTATCCAAGATTTAGAGCGGGTTGCTCAAGTGCGATCGGAGATTTCTGTATGTTTAAGTAAACTAGCTGAAACAATTAATCAAGCTGAGTTGGCTGGAGACTCTTCATCGGGAAAACTCAGTTTAGAGCGAGATATTGAAGATATTACAGTAGCTAGTAAAAACCTCCGCCAAGGTGTATTTCGCCTTTTGGTATTAGGCGATATGAAACGCGGGAAAAGTACGTTTCTCAATGCCTTAATTGGGGAAAACTTATTGCCGAGTGATGTTAACCCTTGTACCGCAGTCTTAACAGTTTTACGCTATGGCCCAGAAAAGAAAGTTACCATTCATTTTAATGATGGAAAAAGTCCACAACAGCTAGACTTTCAGAACTTTAAATATAAATATACTATTGATCCGGCTGAAGCTAAAAAACTAGAGCAGGAGAAAAAACAAGCATTTCCCGATGTTGATTATGCAGTAGTTGAGTATCCCTTAACGCTACTAGAAAAGGGAATTGAAATTGTCGATAGTCCGGGATTGAATGATACAGAAGCGCGAAACGAATTATCTTTGGGTTATGTAAATAACTGCCATGCAATTTTGTTTGTGATGAGAGCTTCTCAACCTTGTACCTTGGGTGAGCGTCGCTACCTAGAAAATTATATCAAAGGTCGAGGATTGACAGTTTTCTTCTTAGTTAATGCTTGGGATCAGGTGCGGGAATCATTGATTGATCCTGATGATGTTGAAGAGTTACAAGCATCTGAGAATAGATTGCGGCAAGTATTTAACGCGAATTTAGCAGAATATTGTACTGTAGAAGGTCAGAATATTTATGACGAACGAGTGTTTGAGCTTTCGTCAATTCAAGCACTCAGACGACGGTTGAAAAATCCCCAGGCTGATTTAGACGGGACTGGCTTTCCAAAGTTTATGGATTCGCTTAATACTTTTCTTACCAGAGAACGTGCGATCGCAGAACTCCGTCAAGTTAGAACTTTAGCAAGACAAGCCTGCAATCATACCCGCGAAGCAGTTGCAAGACGCATACCATTACTCGATCAAGATGTAAATGAATTAAAAAAACGCATTGATTCAGTAGAACCAGAGTTTAACAAACTCACAGGTATTCGAGATGAATTTCAAAAAGAAATTATCAATACCAGAGACACTCAAGCAAGAACGATTTCCGAGTCTTTTCGCAGCTACGTTTTAAACTTAGGTAATACCTTTGAAACCGATTTCTTGCGCTATCAGCCAGAATTAAATTTGTTTGATTTTCTCAGTAGTGGTAAACGAGAAGCATTTAACACCGCATTACAAAAAGCCTTTGAGCAATATATCACTGACAAATCTGCTGCTTGGACATTAACTGCTGAAAAAGATATCAATGCAGCTTTTAAAGAACTTTCTCGTAGCGCTGCACAATATGGTGCGTCTTACAGTCAAATCACAGATCAAATCACTGAAAAGCTTACCGGACAAGATGTAAAGGTACATACCACTACTACTGCTGAAGAAGATAACTCTCCCACCTGGGCAAAATGGGCAATGGGATTGTTATCATTATCTAAAGGAAATCTTGCTGGTTTCGCACTAGCTGGGGCCGGATTTGATTGGAAAAATATCTTGTTAAACTACTTCACTGTAATTGGCGTTGGCGGGATAATTACAGCAGTAACAGGTATTTTTCTTGGCCCCATCGGGTTTGCACTGCTAGGTTTGGGAGTAGGATTTTTGCAAGCAGATCAAGCGCGTAAAGAATTAGTTAAAACAGCAAAGAAAGAGTTAGTTAAACACCTACCGCAAGTAGCACATGAACAATCTCAGGTTGTATACAATGCTGTGAAAGAGTGTTTTGACTCTTACGAAAGGGAAGTGAGCCAACGGATTAACGATGATATTGTATCTCGCAAATCAGAATTGGATAATTTAGTCAAGCAGAAACAAACCCGCGAAATAAATCGTGAGGGTGAGTTCAACCGTTTAAAAAACTTACAGGAAGATGTAATTGCTCAGTTGCAAAAAATTGAGGCAGCCTATAGCAATCTATTAGCGTACTATAGCTAATATATCTAATTACTCTCGTTCCTAGCTAGAAACTGGGAACGAGGAAGATAGGGGAACTATGCAACAACAGTATGAAGGTTATAAGGATTTAGCAGATTCTCTCAAATCTGTATCTGCATCACTGAATTTAGAACGCAAATCGCAACTACATCAAGATATAATTACAATTTGCAATCATTTAGTTAATCCTAGCTTTCGGATTGCGGTATTTGGCCCTTTTAATCATGGGAAATCTACCCTACTGAATGCCATACTAGGAAATCGCACCTTACCGATTGATTTAATTCCCACCACAGGCGCAGCAATTACTGTCAAGTATGGCTCTGATGTACAAACTCGCATCATGTTGGTAGATGGTACAGAAATCTATCGCAGTGGCACAGAAGTTTTACAGCAATTTGCAATTCTTGATGGCAATAGGCAGATGCGAAAAGATGTAGCATCTGTGGAAGTTTTTTGTCCGCATCCTTTTTTAGAAACAGGAGTAGAATTTCTCGATTTACCGGGAACAAATGATAGAGATGAACAAGATAATTTAATCCGAGAACAATTATTAAGTGCAGATTTAGTCATCCAATTATTAGATGCACGTAAGTTAATGACTTTAGGTGAGCGAGAAAACTTACGAGATTGGCTATTAGATCGCGGTATTAAAACAGTTATATTTGTTGCTAATTTTCTTAACTTACTCGAACCCGACGAGCAAAAACAGGTTCAAAATCGCCTGCTGTTTGTTGCAGAAAGCTTTCGAGCCGAATTACCTCCAGGTTTTAGTAATTTGTATCGCGTTGATGCTTTACCTGCTTTAAGAGCGAGATTAAAAGGTGATGTTGCTGCTGCTAATAGTAGCGGGTTAGCGGCTTTTGAAACAGCTTTGCAAAATATTGTGGGGATTTTGCAACCAAATCGTGGTAGTGTGCGTTTGCCAAGAGTGCAAGCGATCGCTTCTCAAATCCAATACTCATTAAAAGCTAAAATTGACTCGATTGCTATTGAAATAAAATCCTTTGATGATAAACAAAACACTAAAATTGAAATTAAACAAAAAGCAGCCGATCTAATTTATAAAGGTTTTATTATTAGTGTGAAAGAGTTACGCGATTGGCTAGCATTACCTAAGTTACTCACAAAATATCAAGCTGATGCAGCAGTTGCATTGGCAGAAAATAACTTTAAAAATTGGCAAACAAATATTCTTAAAAAAGACCTAACGCAATTGCAATTGGCTGCAATGAAATGGCTTTATCAAGCTTACGAATTTTTTCAAGGAGAACGACCGCAAGATTTATTAATTCCCTTTCCTAGCGAACCACAAATAATATTACCCTCAAAGCCAAGCAATACTGATGATTTGAGCGAACCGGGTTCCATCGCTGTTGGTGGAGGTATTGGTTGGTTATTAGGTGGCCCGGTGGGTGCTGCTGTCGTCGGGAGTATTTCTTATTTGCTAAACAAGAATATCCAAGAACAAGATGAACAATTAGCAAAGGAATCTTATCATCAGGAAGTTGCTAAAATTTGTATAACTACAATTGAAGATTATTTATCTCGCTTTAGCAGTCACGGGTTATCTATCCTGAGTGAATATGAACAGAAAGCTGAAAAGGTAATTTGCTTTCAATTCAGTCAAGAGCCGCTAGAAGTTACTCAAAAACGTGAATATTTGCAGCAATTACAAAACAGTTTTAATCAGTTGCTACGAGAATTAGAAAAAGTAAAAATACTCTCAAATCATCAACCTTATAAAGAAATACCGAAATATAGCAACACCAATAGAAAATATTCGCCACAGCCAGAGAGAGTTCAAACTTCCTCACAAGAAGATACTAGTGTTAAGCAACAACAGGAAAATACTGCTAAGAATTCTGCGACAAGGGTAGAATCTGTTTCTCCACCACCATCGCCAAAAGCTTCTCCTTCTCCGCATCCAGAAGAAGTGGAGGCTAAATTTCGTGATTGGGAACTCAATGAGGAAATAGTGCGAATGAAAGCAGAGATGCGTAGCCCTAAGGCTTATCGTCAGACATCGCCTGGTTCTCAAACTGGCAAACAGCAAAATACAACTCAAAGCAATAAAGCACCAAACCAAACCAAAACTCAAACGGAAAAAGATCAGATTACTCGCGCATACAGCATTTTAGGATTGCAAGCAAACGCTTCTTTGGCTGAGGTAAAGCAGGCTTATCGAACTTTAGTAAAAAAATGGCATCCAGATTTGTTTATTGGGAAGCCGCAACTGCTAAAACAAGCACAAGAGAAAATGCACCTAGTTAATGAAGCTTACACAATTTTGAGTGATAAATAAACAACAAAATACTGGACTTTTTTAATAAGCAAGATTTCATCCTAATTTCATTTTTGGCTGCAAAGCTAAGAAGTAAATATAGAATTAGGAAACTGTTAGGTGAAATTTATGCAACCGCTATCTTTGAGGAATGGCTTTTTGGTGTTAACCTTGAGTGCGATCGCTTCAGCAGGTGGGTTAATCACAGGCTGTACCAATACGGCTTCCCAGAATCAAAGCCAAGCGCCGGAGGTAACTGCCACCAATGCTAATGACAAGCAGCCGATGATGAACCACGGTGGTATGAATCACAGCATGGGAATGGATTTAGGCCCAGCCGATGCTAATTTTGATTTACGATTTATCGATGCTATGACACCGCACCATCAAGGGGCTGTGGAAATGGCCAAAGAAGCGCAGCAGAAATCAAAACGTCCTGAAATCAAAAAACTAGCAGACGATATCATCAAATCGCAAAACCAAGAAATCACTCAGATGAAGCAGTGGCGACAAGCTTGGTATCCCAATGCGGGAAATAAACCAATGGCTTACAACAGCCAAATGGGTCACATGATGGAAATGTCATCTGACCAGATGCAAACTATGATGATGAGCCAAAACTTAGGTGCAGCTGATGCGGAGTTTGATTTGCGCTTTATCAACGCGATGATTCCTCACCACGAAGGGGCTGTAACAATGGCAAAAGATGCCTTAAATAAGTCTCAGCGCCCTGAAATCAAGAAATTAGCTCAAGCAATTATCAAAGACCAAGATACAGAAATTAAACAAATGCAACAGTGGCGAAAAGCCTGGTATAACAAGTAAACCTAAGCCTTTGCATAAGTAGGTCTGCGTAAATAATTATTGTCGCAATAAGGCAGGGGGCAGGGGGCAGGGGGAGAAAGAGTTTGAGCCTTATTTACTTTTGTTTACATAGTTTGGTTTTATTGCACTTAGGTTTGAGAGAAACTCGTACACGGCGTGAGTTAGGATTTGATGGCTTCTGATTCATAACTCCTAACTCAACACTCAATATGCGTCCATACACTGCTATTTTAATTGTACCAACTGGCGTTGGGGCTGCTATTGGGGGTTATGCAGGAGATGCTTTGCCTGTTGCCAAAGTTATAGCACAGGTTTGCGATCGCCTAATTACTCACCCCAATGTCCTTAATGGCGCAAGTTTGTATTGGAATCTTCCAAACGCTTTCTATGTTGAAGGTTATGGGCTTGACAAATTCGCTTCTGGATGCTGGGGTTTGCGTCCAGCCCGCACTAACAAAGTAGGTTTGCTTTTAGACCAAGCCATTGAGCCAGAATTGCGGCTACGACATATACAAGCAGCCGATGCAGTCAGAGCAACTCTGGGATTAACCTTAACAGATTATGTAATTACTGATGCCCCATTAAATGTAGAATTGCGGACTACAGCATCGGGAGCTAGTTGGGGGACAATTGGCAACCCAGATAGTCTATTACGGGCAGCCGAGATATTAATTAAAAAAGCGGGGGCAGAAGCGATCGCAGTTGTTGCCCGTTTCCCCGATGATATGGATGAGGAAGCAGTACAAAAATATCGCCAGGGTGAAGGCGTTGATTCTTTAGCGGGTGCAGAAGCCATAATTAGCCATTTGTTAGTGCGAACCTTTCAAATTCCTTGCGCCCATTCTCCTGCCCTTTTGAGCGAACCTCCGCAACCTGATTTATCTCCCCGTTCCGCCGCTGAAGAATTGGGCTATACCTTTTTGCCATGCGTGCTTGTAGGATTAAGTCGTGCCCCACAATTTATAATAAAGAGAGAAGCAATCGGATCACAGCAAGGAGATATTTGGGCAGATGAAGTGGATGCTGCGATCGTACCTGCAACTGCTTGTGGTAGCAGTGCCTTACTGAGTTTAAGCCAAAGACAATGCCAAATAATTACAGTAGAAGAAAATAAAACTCTGATAAAAGTTCCTCCCCAACCTTTGGGGATCAAAACTATACAGGTAAACTCATATTTAGAAGCAGTGGGTGTATTGGTAGCACATAAAGCAGGCACCAATCCTTCCGCTCTCCGTCCCAAATTATTACCTTTGCAGTCAGTAGTTAGGAGGCAGGAGGCAGAGGGTCACTGAGCGCAGCCGTAAAGCCTGCGGCATAGCTACGCTTCGGGCGCAGCCTCAGAAGAAAAGTGAGGCAGTAGTTAGGAGTTATATCATGTCCGCCAAATTACCCAGGGTTTAAAGAATCAAGCGGACATGATATTACAAAAGAAGGCAGGAGTTAGGAGGCAGAGGGCAGGAGGTTAGAAGTATCAATTAAAACTTTAGTTCTGGGTCTAAAGCCCAGTCCATAAAAAGAATTATACCGAGACCATAGCGCGTTAGCGTAGCGGCACGAAGTGCGGTATAAAGCTTCCTTACTTCAATCCCACGTTTAAAAACGTGGGTTCCTCCTGCCTCCTGCCTTCGACCCCCTGCCTCCTGAATCCCCTGCTTCTCCTACCCCCTTCCCCTTAAAAATCCGTGATTGAACAACAAAAGAAAGAGCCACAAATTCCATACTTGTCGCGCATCCAAATACTTGGGGCGATGGGAGCGACTGCAATCATTTTGTTGATAGTCGCCAAACTTTCGTTATACTTAGGCAACTTTTCCCTACTTTCTTGGAAGTTGAACCAAAGAGAGTTGCTGTTGGGTGTAGGGTTAGGATTTGCCATTACCGCCTTGAGTGGCGTAACTTATCGCGTTTGGATTCCCTACCGTAAGAGTGCAGATTATTATTTAGAAATGGTACTGAAGCCCTTAGCCTTACCAGACTTAATTTGGCTGGGGTTACTACCAGGGTTGAGTGAAGAATTGTTATTTCGGGGCGTAATGCTGCCAGCTTTAGGCTTGGATCATTTGGCTGTCATTGTATCAAGTCTCTGCTTTGGCATCTTGCATTTTAGCGGTTCTCAACAATGGCCTTATGTGATTTGGGCAACAATTGTCGGGATGATATTCGCATATAGTGCCCTGCTTACTGGCAACTTATTAGTGCCAATTGTCGCTCACATTATTACCAATTGGATTTCTAGCTATTTCTGGAAAATGTCACAATTACGACAATTAAAAAATAAATTTTGAGCTTTTAGGAATTAGTGTGTAGGCGTAGCCTACACTTCTCTAAGAATGCGAACAGCGTGTCGCAGACAAACGCTGTACGTAGCTTGCTTCCCCGTAGAGGTACGACAAAGCTACTTTGACTTCCTTCTTTACGAGAGGCTACGCTTATGCTCAGTACAAGTTAGTAACTACCACAGGCATCGCACACTATTAACCATAGAGTAAATTACATGGTTTGAGCGCTCTGGCTAGATGCTTTTCGTGCAATATTTGTAAAGTGTGTTGTGTAATCGCAACTACAGAGATTTTTAGTCAACTAGGCTACAATAATACTTATCTAATACCAATTCACGAAAATTCTGATACATATAAATTGCTCGTAGGGGCATGGCAATGCCCATTGGTGTCAACTTAAGCAGAAACTCCTTTAAGCCTCGTTTCCAGCCTCTGGCTGTAAATCAGATAATTTCTAAAAGCACATTTTAGGCTGGTTTTACCTTAAGTTGACACCAATGGACAATGGTACACCCCTACCAATATATTTGTGTAATTACTAAACTAAAATTGTATAAAGCCCAACTCATTCTCGCACTTCCTGGTACTACGTGAACGTAAAAAAGCGAGTAATAAGCTTCTGTTTTGTCAACAGGCTTAAAAGGCAACAAAAGCGTTGTGGGGCATAATGTAAAAGGTTAGCGCCTCAAAATACTCCCAAAAGCCAGTCCTTGTTTAATAAGTTTTGTGTAGAATCTTGGTGGTGAGGCTATTTACTTGATTCTCAATTGCAGCAATTCAGGTTTCATTTATGAATCAGTCTTTTTCTCGAAACCAAGCAAGACGAAATCGTCAACAAAGGCTGTGGCAACAAAAATGGAATTTAAAGACTAAAGCACTTGTTTGGGCACTAAGTATCAGTATCCTGCCTGTGGTTGCAATTGGAACAGCTACTTACTACTACGGGATTAATTTAATTACCGAACAAATTCCGCAAGTCAGACTTGAGAGTGCGGAGAGTTCAGTAGAAACTGAACTTGCTCTACAGAGACAATTGTCACTGTTGCTAAGTAGTATGGGGGTAACAGCAATTTTGGCAGCTGCGATCGCTGTTTTTGTGACTAATCGAACTATGAGTCGAGTCAGTAAAGCTGCGGCAATTTCTAATAGTATCAAAAACAAGCTACGTCCAGACAGTGAGTTTACTCAATATTACATCGCTAACGAAGATGAATTAGTGATGTTAGAGAGAAACATAAACTTATTCACAGAGCTGCTTTCAGTTTTGGTAAAGGAGAAAGAAGCCGAAGCTGATTACTCCCAACTATTAATGAAAGTTACACGATGGGTTCGAGAATCATTCAATGAAGAAGATGTTCTCAAAATTACCTCAGAAGAAATTCGTAAAGCTTTAAGCATTGACCGTGTAACCATTTTTTGCTTCAACTCCGGTTGTAATGGAACCTTTATCGCTGAGTCAGTAGCACCTGGTCTACCAAAAGTATTAGGGGTTACAGTCTCTGAGCCTGGATTTGAGGCAGGGTATATAGAAAAATACCAGAATGGTTCCATCCACGCTGTTGATAATATTCATCAAGCCGATCTTAGTAATGCTGATATTGACTTACTGGAGCAGTTTGGTGTCAAATCTAATTTAGTAGCACCTATTCTCAAAGGCAAACAGCTATTCGGTTTATTGATTGCACATCAGTGTTCTAGAATTCGCTTTTGGCAGCAGTCTGAGATTGATTTGTTGGCTCAGATAGCTGTACAAGTAGGATTTGCCCTCGACTATACTAAGCTTCTAGAACAGGTTGATACGAAGGCAGATAAAGCTCAGGTATTTATTGAAATTACCCGCAGCATTCGGCAATCGCTCAACGAAGAGGATGTGATCAAAACCACCGTGGAAGAGGTTCGTAAAGCACTAAGTGCTGACCGCGTCTTGGTTTATAGCTTTAACGCTGATTGGTCTGGAACTGTGATTGCTGAATCAGTGGTTCCAGGTTATCCAAAAGTTTTGCGGTCTGAAATCCAAGACCCATGTTTCGCTCAGGACTATGTAGGAAAGTATCAGTCTGGTCGCGTTCAAGCCACAAACAATATTTATGAAGCTGGTTTGCTTGATTGTCATATTAACCTGCTCGAATCCTTTGCTGTTAAAGCAAATTTGGTCGCACCCATTCTCAAAGATGAACAGCTGTTTGGCTTATTAGTTGCACATCAATGCTCCAGGCCCCGTGATTGGCAACAGTCTGAGATTGATTTATGTACACAAATAGCTATGGAAGTGGGATTTGCTCTCGACCATGCAAGACTCCTGCAACGAATCGAGGCTGAAGGTGTGCAGAGTCAGTTGCTAGCAGATACTATCGGTAGCATTCGCCAATCGCTCAACGAAGAGGATGTGCTGAAAACGACTGTGGAAGAGGTTCGCAAAGTACTAAGTACTGACCGAGTAATGGTTTATAGCTTTAATGCTAATTACTCTGGAACTGTGATTGCCGAATCAGTTGTTCTCACCTATCCAAAAGTTCTGCGATCTGAAATTCAAGACCTATATTTTGGTCAAGGCTATGTAGAAGATTATCAGTCTGGTCGCGTTTTAGCAATAAACAATATTTATGAAGCCGGTTTGGCTGATTATCAAATTAGCCTACTCGAATCCTTTGCTGTCAAAGCAAATTTAGTTGCCCCCATTCTTAAGGATGAACAGCTATTTGGCTTATTAATTGCACATCAGTGTTCCAAACCTCGTGATTGGCAACAATCTGAGATTGATTTATTTGGCCAAATAGCGATGCAAGTGGGATTTGCTCTCGACCATGCAAGGCTCCTGCAACGAATCGAAGCTGAGAGTAGGCGAAGTCAGTTACTGGTAGATATTACCCGTAGCATTCGCCAATCACTCAACGAAGAGGATGTCATCAAAACCACTGTGGAAGAGGTTCGCAAAGCACTAAGTGTTGATCGAGTATTAGTTTATAGCTTTTACGCTAATTGGTTCGGAATTATAATTGCTGAATCAGTAGTTCCAGGTTATCCCAAAGTTTTGCGGTCTAAAATTTATGACCCTTGTTTCACTGAAGGCTATATAGAAAAGTACCGATCTGGCCGTGTTATGGCAACCAACAACATTTATGAGTCCGGTTTGGCTGATTGTCATATTAACCTGCTCGAATCCTTTGGTGTGAAAGCAAATTTAGTAGCACCCATTATCAAAGATGACGAGCTATTTGGCTTGTTACTTGCACATCAGTGTTCTGGTCCCCGTGATTGGCAACAGCCTGAGATTGATTTATTTGCCCAGATAGCCATGCAAGTAGGGTTTACTCTCGATCATGCTAGGCTTCTACAAGCTTCTCAAGCTACTGAAGCTAACTCTGTTATAAGTAAATCTTAAGTAGGGTGTGTTATGGCTTTAACCTAATGCACCGCTTAATATGGTGCGTTTGATGTCAACTTAAGTCAAAACCCTTTTAAAACCTCGTTCTCAGGTAGAACTTAAAAAGGTACCTTGTATCAAGTCTGTTTGATTACTTATTAAGCTGTTACGCATTTAACTTGAACATTTACATAAAGGCCGATGACTGATAACTGTTAACCGTCAACAGTTAACAGTTAACGGCCGTACAGAGTGTTTATATCATGTCCGGTTAATTGCTTGTTAAACCCGAAGAACCCCACCCCGCCAAAGCTACGCTTTGTTTCCCCTAGGGGTTGGGGGTGGGGTGCAATGACTGTGGGAATCGTAACTAATTATGCGGACATGATATGAGAAACAAATGGAAAAATTATTCCATAGTTTTTAGTAAAGAACAACAAACTAAGTATTTTTATGTCAGGCTTAGTGTAGCTTTTGATGAAGAAGCTGCTAGAGCGATCGCTAGCGGTAAAATCCGATGTTCCTGAATTTGAATCCTGGCGTGGAGTGTTTCTGCTGTATCATCCGGCAATACTGGTACTGCGGCTTGCATCAATATTGGGCCACTGTCCATTTCTAAACAAGCTATATGCGCTGTACAACCAGTGATTTTTACTCCAGATGCTAAAGCTTGTTCAACAGCATGGATTCCCTTGAAACTAGGTAACAAACTAGGATGAATATTAATAATTTTATCAGGAAAGGCATCCATGAAAACTGATGTTAACAATCGCATCCAACCTGCCAAAATCACCCATTCCACATCGTAGCGCCGCAATGTCTGCACAATTTCCTGATCAAACTCTTCTCGACTTTTATAGTTGCGGTGATTCAATAAAACAGCTTCTACACCTCTATTGGCTGCTTTGACGGCTGCTTTAGCCGAGGGGTTATTGTAAATTAAAACTTGAATTTGAGCATTTAGCTGCCCATCTTGGATAGCTTGGGCAACTACATCAAAATTGCTGCCATTCCCAGAAGCCATAATTCCCAGTTTTAAAGGGGCGACTAGTTGACAATCGCTAATACTGGGAGAAACCAAGCTAGGGGTAGAATCAGGGCGGAGGGTCATAAACAGCTAAGAGGAAAAATTATAGATGCCAAAAAAATATACTAAATCGTGGTGGTTGGGTAATGATACAGTAGCCGCCTGGATTTTTCTCACATAAATAGGTTAAATTTCATCCTCTGATTTAGCAATGTCTTCTTTCACATTGCGATGTCTACGACGGGCTACGCCTACGCTTGATTAAATTTTGCTCTAAAAATTTAGCTTATATTTAGTCCTGTTGATAGAGATAATATTCTAAAACTTGGTATAAGGAAACAATACAGAGATTAAAGCCGCATAGGATTTGATCGCAGCATAGAGGACTTGCTTGGGGTTGGAGACAACTGAGGCGAAGGCGATCGAAGATGAGGTGTTAGAACCGTATCGCAATGAGTTCCGCGAAAAACTCCAGCAATATCAGCAGACGTTTACTGAACTACTGAAGCGAGACGAGACGATTACAGATAGCGATCGCCACGATCTGCAAAATCTCCAGCAAATTTTGGGGCTGCGGAATGAGGACACGATGCCGATTGAGGCACTAGTGGCTGCACGGTTTAAGACACATCAGCAAAACCCGCAAACATATCAGCAGGCGTTTACAACAGGACTGCGACAGGAGTTTCCCCTGAGTGCAGCAAGCCGCGATCGCTTACGGCAAACCCAGCAGCAATTAGAGCTTGCTAATGGAGATATGCGCAAATCACAACACAGATTGAAAGCTATCATCAAAAACTCCAGCAGTACGAGCAGGCGTTTGTGAAGGCGACGCAGCGCCAGCATTATCCAGATGAGGTGACGCAAAAGCAGTTGCAGCAAACGTGGCAGACGTTGGGGTTGAGTGAGGGGGATGTGAGTGCGATCGAGAGGCGGATTAATGCGGAGATTGAAACGCATCAAGCAAACCTACGGCAATATGAGCAGGAGTTTACAGACGCTATTCAGCAAGAATATCCGCTCAGTGCTTTCAAACGCTCTCAACTAACGCAACGTCATCAAGCGTTGAATCTGACTGCTCGGAATGTTACTGCAATTGAAAATCGAATTATTACTGCGATCGAGGAACATCAGCAAAAGCTGCAACAGTATGAAGAGGTGTTTAGAGAGTCAATGCAGTTTGAATATCCTCTTAGTGATGCTACTCGTGAAGAACTTCAGCGCTTTCAAAGGATTTTAGAACTAAATGATGGGGAAATAGCTTCACTTGAAGCAATTATTACTCAATCATCTTCAGAAGCAGAATCCCGGAAACAGCAAGAGAGAATCAAACAGCAACAAGAGACAGAAAAACAACAAAAAGAAGTTGTACGACTAAAGCAGCAGGAGGTAGAGAAACTACGGCAGCGAGAAGAAGCAGAATATCGCCAAAAATTACAGCAGTATGAGCAGGAATTAATTAAAACAATTAAAGCAGGAAATTCCCTTGAGAGTGATGATGTTCAGCAGAGGTTAAGGCAATTTCAACGGACTCTAGGACTTAAGCAAACGGACATCACTGCAATTAAAACCAATTAAAACCAGAGTTGTAGCAAGCCAAGAATTGATTAAACCTCCGATTCAGCAGCCAAGCCCTGCTCAATCTACTCAATCGGCTCAAGAGCGAATAACCCGACAAAAGTTTTTGAAGTGGGCTGGCTTGGGAGGTGTAGGTTTGGTGACAGCAGTAGTAGGTCATGAAATTTTTAAGGGTCAATCACCGACATCTAAATCTATTAATCAACTTACTAATAAATTGACAACTATCTCTATAGCTGAATCTAAATATATTCCTTTTAAGTTTGAAACGGTAACGGTGGATGAAAAAGTTTGAAGTGACTCAGGAACAGTACCAGCAAATAATGGGTAGCAATCCATCCAACTTCAAGGGCGCAAAACGTCCTGTAGAGAAAGTGTCCTGGAATGATGCAGTAGAATTTTGCAAAAAGCTGAGTCAAAAGACTAGGCATAAATATCGCCTGCCTAGTGAAGCAGAGTGGGAATACGCCTGTCGTGCAGGAACAACGACACCATTTCACTTCGGCGAGACGATTACAACTGAGTTAACCAACTACGATGGGGATTACACCTACGCTTCTGGACTAAAGGGCAAATATCGTAAACAAACAACAGAAGTAGGAACTTTTCCACCAAACGCCTTTGGATTATACGATATGCACGGGAATGTCTGGGAGTGGTGTCAGGATACTTGGCATGATAGCTATAAAGGAGCGCCTACTGATGGAAGTGCATAGATAGATAATGTTAGTCAATATCAAGTACTGCGGGGCGGTTCCTGGTTCCACAATCCTGTACTCTGCCGTTCCGCGTATCGCATCTCCGGCACGCGCGACTACCGCAACTACTTTTTTGGTTTTCGTATTGTGTACGCTGCCGGGAGGACTCTTTAGCCCTTTATACTTTAGCTCTTTTGCCCTCTGCCCTTCTTTCCTTTACCCTTTTTGAGTGTAGCGAAGCGGAACGATCTAATTTTTTTCAAAAAACAGAGTCGATCAAATTATGAACCAAGAACTTACCCAAGCGATGCCTTAGAAGTTCAGCTATTCCACAGCATCGATTTACTGACTTGAGATTAAGCTAGGATATTAGTATGAATTATTTTTGCTACTAATTGGTAGGAAGATGAATGTAGAAAAACTCTCTATTTCCTTGCCACCGTCTTTAGTGGAGTTTGTCGAAAACTACAAGCTCAATAAAGGCTGTAAATCTCGTTCTCAAGTCATTGAAGAAGCATTAGAATTGCTGCGAAACCGAGAATTAGAGGCAGCTTACCGAGAAGCGTCTGCTGAAGTTGATAACGATTGGGATGTGACAATAGCAGATGGTTTAACAGATGAAACGTGGTGATATTTATTACGCAAATATTAGTCCGATAATAGGTTCAGAAATGGGTAAACGTCGTCCAGTTTTAATTATCAGTAATGATATAAGTAATAGTGCTGCTACCACTGTGACAATTTTACCGCTTACTTCTAATGTGAGCCGTGTTTATCCCTTTGAAGTTTTGCTTAATCCAGAGGTTAGTGGTTTAACAAAACCTTCTAAAGTACAGGCGCAGCAAATGCGAACAATTTCTAAGCAACGAATTACTGGTGAAGTATTAGGTAGTTTAAACGAAAACATAATGGTACTAATTGATGCAGCGTTAAAATTGCATTTGGGATTGGTTTGAGTTTGCAGAAAAATAGCGATGTTTAAATAAAGACTCCAACTAGAGATAATTATGAACCAAGAGCTTACCCAAGCGATGCCTCAGAAGTTCAGCTATTCCACAGCATCGAGCAGAAAGAAAATTTTCTCTTTTTGCTCGGTGCTTTACTAGCTAAATTAACCAACACTTTGGTGATTCAGTTAAATCAACTATGGCATTGATCAGTTCTAATAATGAATAATCACAGACCCTTGCATCTATCCGTGATACCCTACCTAATACCTATACTTCTTTCAGGTGAAATCTACGCCAAAGAAACAGAGAAAGTATTAGAGGCAGTGAGATGGCCAGAGTTTATTTAGACACAAGTGTTTATAACCGCCCCTTTGATGATCAAACACAGCCAAAAGTATTTTTAGAAACACAGGCTGTCATCTTAATTTTACAAATGGTCGAAGCAAAATTAATAGAATTAGTTAGTTCTTCAGTTCTAGAATATGAAAATAGCCGTAACCCATTTATTGTAAACCAACAGTCAATGGAGCGATACTTACAAATAGCTACATTGAGAGTATTACTAGATGAAAACATTAGAGGAAGAGCAAAACAACTAGAACAACAAGGAATTAAAGCCATTGATGCTCTCCACGTTGCTTGTGCTGAAACTTCTCAAAGTGATTATTTTATCACTTGCGATAAAAGATTAATTAATCGCTGTCAAGGTTTAACACTCAAAGCAATCAACCCAACTGATTTTATTTTGGAGATGGAAGATGACAATTAAAGTTATTAACGAACAGCAAAATTTACAAGAAGTAATACAGGTGCTTCTCACACATTTAGAGCCATCCAAGGTAATGAAGTTTTGGGCAGCTTGTAAATTAGGCGAAGGTGATTATTTACAACTAAAAGAAAAACTATTTGCTCAAGATAACGTTGATAGTTTGTATGAAAAAATTCAAGCCTATCAAGACGTGGAACCAAATATCGTATAAATGGTGATCAAAGGGCTGTTTTTCGGTCGGTACAGGGATGATAATTAAATAGAGCGAACTCGTCAGTATCGGAATCTAATGGAGTTTTTGGAAAAGCGATGCCTACGGCGGGAAACGACGCAGGAATCGAAAAAATACACGCTTGATAGAGTATGCACAAAAATTAGTTTAAGTAAAGACTCCAAATAAAGATAACTAATTATGAACCAAGAGCTTACCCAAGCGATCGCTAATGCTGCGAGAAACCAAGCTAAGGGTAAAATCAGGGCGGAGAGTCATAACAGCTAAGAGAGTTAATTAATAGATGCCAAAAAAATATACTAAATCGTGGTTGGATAATGATACAGTAGCTGCCTGGGTTTTTCTCACACCAGCACTAATTTTACTAAGCGTTTTTATCATTTGGCCGATCGCCTATTTGTTTTACCTCAGTTTCACTGCTGGTAGCTTCACTTTAAAAGGTACTTATTGGATAGGCTTAAAAAACTATTGGCGCTTGTTAGCCAACCATGATTTCTGGCAAGTTCTGGGTAACACCTTTTATTTTACGGTTGCCACCATCATTCCCAGTTTAGTTATTTCCTTGGGACTAGCAGTGCTATTAAACCGCTCTATTCCCTTGCGGGGAACGCTGCGAAGTGCTTATTTTCTGCCTTCAATTATCTCACTTGTGGCAGCCGGTTTGGGATTTCGCTGGCTGTTTCAAACATCAGGGCCAGTTAACGGACTTTTAGCTTTTTTTAGCATTCCAGACATACCCTGGTTAGGAGACACATTTTGGGCAATGCCAGTACTTATTTTAATGAGTATTTGGAAACAATTAGGTTTCAATATGGTGGTTTTTTTAGCAGGGTTGCAAGCAATTCCTCCTAGTCGTTATGAAGCAGCAGATTTAGATGGAGCAAATGCTTGGCAACAATTTTGGTATGTTACTCTGCCCGGATTGCGCCCTACTATGATATTTGCAATCATCACTACCGCGATTTTTACATTGCGGAGTTTTGAGCAAGTTTATGTGATCACTGGCGGTGGTCCACTAAATTCAACTAACTTGCTGGTTTACTACATTTACCAAGAGGCTTTTGCTCAATTTGATTTTGGTTATGCAGCGGCAGCAGCAACGGTGTTACTAGCAGTGACGCTGGTACTGGTTTATTTGCAACTACAAACTTGGGGAGAGGAGTAGGAGAGGTGGGGAGGTGGGGGCAGGGAGCAGGGGGCAGGGGGCAGGGGGAATTTTGGAAGTTGCTAAATCATTGCTTACGCGAATATGCAATGCAACACCGAGTTTTGAAGTTTTACTTCTTATATAAGCTCCGATATTCCCAAGGATTAATAAATTTAGTATCGTTCCAAATACCAAGGCGTTGTTCCTTGGCCTCTGCTTCAGCTTGTTGAACTAAGTCTTTGCTAGGACATTTGTTTAAATAGGGACGATACACTTTTGCCAATCCTTCTTGCAACAATACCTGTTGTACAAATGTGCCATTTTTTAAACGGACTTCAGCAATTTTGCGTCCATAGCGATCGCTATCGGTAATATTCAAAGTAACGCGATCGCCTGCTTGTTGCACCAGTTGTTGTACGCGTTCTTGAGCTTTCACACCCCAAGTAAATTGATTGCGATCGCTACTGCGTTTACTCTGCTTTTCTTTGTTAGTATGAGCTATTTCTGGCGCATCTAGACAAGCAAAGCGCACGGTAATATTTTTACCGTTGGTATCTTTCACTACTAAAGTATCGCCATCACTGACTCGCTCAACTGGTTCTCCAGAAGTACCGATAAAGCGGTCGCAGCCAATCAAACCTAAAATTAAGATAGTTGCACAAAGCCAAAATCGCACTGGTTTAATTAATCTCTCCATCCAAAGTTACCCGATTTCCGCATTACCTATGTGGGATGATACTAGCAAAATGCAAAAATATATTTCTTAACCTTCGACATACTGCCACAGACAATTGAAAATCCAAAACGGGGCATTACATATTTGCGAAATAATTTTACAACTTCTAAAATTCCCCCTGCTCCCTGCCCCCTGGCAACCGATAGAAAATGCGGATTAGTATAAGAATTGTAACCTTCCAATTGTTAGCGGGAATTTCTGATGAACTTCTTGACTCACGTTCTGCATCTAGCTGGTTCAGGTGCTTTTGCCTATTACTCTGCTGCTCAAATTCGTGATTTTAAAACCCGCCCTAACATCCTTGCGGGATTTCAGTTGGCCGAATCTGGCTCTGTGCCGTTTTTATCAGCACTTAGCGATCGCGCCGCAGCCGAAGGCGATACATGGCTAGCCGAAAAACTAGCAAAACATGCATCAGATGAAACTAGGCATGGTAAAACTTTTGCCCACGCCTTACAACAGTTGAATAAAGAAGTTATAGATTTCAAGCGCCAACCCCAACCTACATCCACAAACAAACCACAACAGCGTAGTCCCTTTTTCGCAGCATTCTTTGAAGGTTATACCCAAGAGCAGCTAAAACCGGCTGTCATTGACTGGGATGTGTTTATGGCTAGCACATACATTCTTGAGTTAGATGCTAGTAAAGACTTTGCGCGAATGGCGAAAGTATTACCTGATAACGAGCCAACCTCTCGTAATCTGAAGTTAGGAATGCTAAGTATTGCTCAAGATGAAACTGGACACGCCGCTTATCTCTACGAAGCGATGATGCGACGGATGTCTACTACTAAAGTGCAACAACTCGTAGATATGTGGCGAACCCGCAAGGTAAACGCCTTGTTGGCAATGGTTGGTGGTATCCTCCAGCGTAATGGTGAAACGCGATCGCTAGTCCAAGATAGTGCGCCCTCAGAAATCGATTCTGAGTTGGTAGCTACGTAATTATAGAGCAAGCTTGAAAAAGGAAAGATTAAGTCCCCCTTTTTAAGGCAGGTTGGGGGGATCTTCAAGGGCAAAATATCACTAACCGAACCGTATTGAGGGATATCTGATAGGACAGGGTGAGGTTTTTCTTTTGTTGTCATCCAACGACTAACTATCCCTCTCCTAAGAAAAGGGAATGGTTTCTTACATCCATAGTGGGCGATCCGCTCATGAACAGCTTCTGTCACTCTTCATGAGGGCGATCGCAATCTGTAGAAGAATCTTCATCTATCTTTCAGACTGCGATCGCAAAATGCCCAACCTAGTCGCCCAATATTTGCTCTAAGCTAATGCCGCTACCTTCTCTAGCAAGCCCTGAAACAGCCTCAAGCCATCGCTATTCCCCAGCATCGCGTCAGACGCTCTTTCTGGGTGCGGCATCATCCCCAACACATTGCCCTGGCGATCGCAAATCCCGGCAATGTTGTTCAGTGAACCGTTGAGATTCTCTCCTTCATAACGAAACACAACTTGCCCGTTATCTTCAATTTCTGCAAGCGTGGCTTTATCAGCGTAGAATTGCCCTTCTCCGTGAGCAATGGGCAAGGTGATAATTTCACCAGTGGTATAAGCTTGCGTCCATGAGAGATCGGTACGCTCAACTTTCAAAGGGACGCGATCGCAAATAAAATGCAAATCCCGATTTCTAGTCAACACCCCTGGCAAAAGTCCAGCTTCTGTTAATACCTGAAAACCGTTGCAAATACCGATCACAAACTTACCCTTTTGAGCGTGTTCAACAACCTGCTGCATCACGGGTGAAAAACGCGCGATCGCACCGCAGCGCAGATAATCTCCGTAGCTAAAGCCACCAGGAATGATCACGACATCCAAATCAGCAATATCCGTTTCTTGATGCCAAACCATGCGAGTCGGTTGCCCCAGCAAGTCTCTGGTTACATAAGCAACATCGCGATCGCAATTAGAACCTGGAAAAACAACAACACCGAATTTCATGATTAGTCAATAGGAATGGGGCAGGGGGCAGGGGGCAGGGGGCAGGGGGCAGGGGGAGCAGGGGAGGCAGGGGGACAAGAGGTGAGAATTTGAAACAAGTCTTTCCCCTTGTCCCCAATTCTCCTTGTCCCCTTGTCCTCTTGCCCATGCCCCATGCCCTAAAAAACCCCAGTTTGAGTTTCGACCTCAATTAAATCAAAGCGATAATTTTCAATTACGGGATTTGATAGCATTTGGTCACAAATGTGATCAAGGTCTTGACGCGCTTTCTTCTCATCAGACGAGGTGATGGTGAGTTCGATGTACTTGCCAATCCGCACCTGGTCAACGTTCTCGTATCCCATTTGCTTAAGACCGGATTGTACAGCTACGCCAGCAGGGTCTAAGACTGAAGGACGAAGCGTCACGAAAATTTTGGCTAGATACTTGGTTTGCACGGGCTTTTGCTGAATGCTGCGATCGCTATACTATAACTTTCTGTTCCAACTGAGTGAAAATAAGATTACGAAGCCGTTAAAGTTAATTGATCAATTAGCCCATCTAACAGCTTCAACTACAGTGGCATATTAAAATAATTATCTATGAGAGCCATACGCACCCGCAGTCAAGAGCGTATTTTCAATCTACTGAAAACCATTAAAAAAGGCATTTCCGCTCAAGATATTTACGTAGAACTACGTAACACAAATCAGAGCATGGGTTTAGCAACAGTTTACCGTTCCCTAGAAGCCTTAAAACTTGAAGGCATGGTACAAGTGCGGAATTTGGCTAATGGTGAAGCCCTCTACAGTCTAGCGCAGCAAGACAAACACCATCTTACTTGCTTGCAATGCGGTGTCTCAATTCCAATTAATCAATGCCCCGTGCATGACTTAGAACACCAGTTAGAATCCAGCCATAAGTTTAAAGTTTTTTACCATACCCTAGAGTTTTTTGGTTTGTGCAGCGAATGTCAGGTAAATCAAGCTAGTGAAATTAGTCAGTAATCATACCAATTCTATGAGAGGAATAAAGCGTGTTTTACTCTTGAATTATGACCGGAGCTAACGGAAATGTCTCCGGCTTTGCTCCTGAATTCTCTTGTAATAAATGCTTTATTCAAATAAAACTCAACCAACTAAATACATCTGCAACTGTTAATTGCCAATTTTTCAAAACACTCAAAACGGGTAAGATATCTTGCTGTTCTTTTAATTCTGGTAATTTATTGGGTTCAAAAATCATGATTGACTCATCAGCAGAATCGAGCAACCAACCTAGCTTTGCTCCATTTTGAATAGAAAATGTAATCTTGCGGATAACTCGGTTGGGTGATTGTACCCTTCGGGAACGCGAAGCGCGAACCGGTAAGAGAATTTCGATTATCCAATCTGGGGAAATTTCAAATTTATTCGCAATACTACCTTTCGCATCAAGGGGGATTCTTTGCCATTCAAACACAGCAATATCTGGTACTATCGAAAATCCGCTAAACGTGCAGCTTAGTTCAGTAAAGGCATAAGCTAACTTTTTGGGTTTTGCAACTTGATTTATGGGTGAATTATGAGAAAGAATAGCTGAAAAAGGTTGCCAGTAGATAATTGTGATTGTCTCGTTCCCAGTCTGAGACTGGGAATGCTTAATGGGAGGTGGAGCCTCCCTTGCTGGCGGCAGAACCGCAATGAGTCTGGCTGGAAACGAGGTTTGAAAAGGGTTTTAAACTTAAGTTGACACCAATGCCACTCCTACTCCCTATTCTTAGCTAGAGCGGTTATTTTCTAATCCTGGGATTTGTTTAGAAAACAACTCGTTAGAGTCAACCTGACCATTTGAGATAACGGAACGCATACCCTCGAAAGCAGCAGGGATAGTACGCGGATCTATAAATAATACCTTGCTGCTATCGCTTCTACCAATTGTCGCGCCCATATCCAGATAGCCCAAAGCAAACAGAACTTCCACTGCTTTATTGGCATTGGGATTCGTCTGGAGCTTTTGTGCAATAATCTCTGCTGATTCTGCGATCGCCTGCGCTTTCAAAACCTGCTGCTGACGTTCCGCTTGAGCCTTCAAAACGATCGCCTTTTGTTCCGCTTCCGCTTGCAAAATTGTCGATTTTTGACGAGCTTCAGCATCCAATATTTGCGCCTCTGCTTTACCTCTAGCACTATTAACAGCAGCTTCGCGTTCGCCCTCAGAAGTTAAAATTGCTGCCCGTTTGCGTCGTTCTGCCGACATTTGCAATTCCATCGATTCACGCACTGCCTGAGACGGAATAATATCTCGCAGTTCTACCCGTGTCACTTTCACACCCCAAGGATCGGTAGCAACATCCAAATCCTGTAATAAAAGTTCACTAATGTGGGAACGAGCAGTAAAGGTTTGATCCAACTCTAATTGGCCCATTTCGGCGCGAATTTGAGTCAGCACCATATTTACCATTGCCGACTGGAGATTTTCTACCTTGTACCAGGCTTTTTCCATATCGACGATGCGCCAGTAAAACACTGCATCCACCTCAATACCAACGTTGTCACGGGTGATGCACTGTTGGGGAGGAATATCTAAAACTTTTTCTCGGATAGTTTCTCGATAGACAACTTTATCTAAGAAAGGTATGACAAAGTTTAGTCCTGGTTCCAGTTTTTTGTTATAACTACCCAATCTTTCCACCAAAGCTTGATTGCCTTGATTGACGACTTTTACAGATCCCGCTACAGCAGAACCACCAAGAGCTAAAAATACTAGTAAAAAGAACTGTTCCATTGTGAATCTCCTAATTTTTAAGTATCAAATGTAACTCAAAAGGAAAGGAAGTGAGAGTAGAGGAGCAGGGGAGACAAGGGGACAAGGGGACAAGGGGACAAGGGGACAAGGGGACAAGGGGACAAGGGGACAAGGGGACAAGGGGACAAGGGGACAAGAGGTGAGAACTTGAAACAAGTTTTTCCCCTTGTCTCCAATTCTCCTTGTCCCCAAGTCCTCTTCCCCATGCCCCATTCCCAATGACTAATGACTCAATAAATTTTCTGGTATCACAATTAAGGTAGTACCCTCTCTCCTAACCACATAAACTTTTTGATGGGGTGGTACGGTAAATTTGTCATCGTCACATCGTGCTTGCCAAGAATTTCCTTCATACAGCACCCGCCCTGTTTTCCCAGGCGGAATTTCTGTTAAGGTTTCAGCTATGACTGCATCCTGAATTTTCGATTTGCGTCGTTGTGGTTGCAAAAACCGACGGGAAAGCAAAATTAATAATGTGGAAAGTAATAGCCAAGCTACAACTTGCAACCATACATTTCCCAAACCTACTCCAGACAGCAGTGCCACCACAAAAGCGCTAATTCCCATCATGAAGGCGACAAACGCCGATGGTAAAAACAGTTCCATCAAACACAGAACTGCTCCTGCCAAAAGCCAGATTAAGGTAAAACTTGGCATAGCGCCATTCCTAGATACATTGACGTAAATGCATTTCTACGATTAGATACAGCCAGACGTAAGTCATTTACAGAAAGAAAACTTGGTTTTTTTACCAATAATTTTGATTAATTTCAGTAATAAGGTGTAGTTAGCAGTACGCAAATCCAGTCTATTCTAGCCCTCAAGTCATTGCCAGCTAAATGTAATCGAAGTTAATGAGTTAATTGTTTTCTTAATTTATACCTTTATGATTTCTACTCAACTGATAATTTATTGTATAAATCCAAGCTGTAATAGTCCCATTAATCCTATGGGAGACAGTGTTTGTGCCACTTGTCAAACTCCTTTAGTTCACCGCTATCTTTGGGCTACTGGCTCATCTTCTGCCAAAATCTCACCAGGCACAAAGGTAGCACATAGGTATGAGGTAATTAGTTCCCAGATTTGGCTGGATACTCAACCGGGGCTGTCGCCAGATGTACCTGAAGAATTGCCAACTGAAGTAATTCCTTATCTACAATTATATCAAGAGCGGTTGCGTTTACCGCAGGCTTATGGGTTTGTTAGTAACCTTGAGGGAGATACAACTGATATCCTCTTATTGGAAAATGTGCCGATAGATGAGACAGGAAATATCTATCCAACTATTGTTGAAGCATGGGAGCAAGCAACGGCGGTACGACAAGTTTATTGGCTGTGGCAAATTCTCCAACTTTGGAAACCTTTATCAGAATTGGGACTTAGCCGCAGTTTACTAGTGCTAGACAACTTGAGAGTCCAAGGTTGGTGTGTGCGACTGTTGGAACTCTACCAAACACCAACAGATAAGAAGCTGAGTTTACAAAATCTAGGGGAGTGTTGGCAGTTTTGGGTATCGTCTGCAAAGCCATCAGTAGCCAAGGGGTTACAGGATATAGTCCAGCAGATGTGTGAAACTGAGGTTGAGTTGGATTATATTGCTACTCAACTCAATAATTTACTACTAGCATCTGCGGCAGAATTGCCATTAGTTTTGAAGGTGGCAGGCTCTACAGATATTGGCCCAATTATGGCGCAAAATGAAGATGCTTGCTACCCTAATGCTTTGAGTGACTTAGATGAACCTTTATCGCATCACTTATCGATTGTTTGCGATGGTATTGGCGGGCATGAAGGCGGCGAGGTTGCCAGTAAGTTGGCAGTGCAGTCTGTAAAGTTGCAAATGCGCGTTTTACTAAGGGAGGTTACAGAACAAGCTGTACTTGTACCACCAGAATTGTTGCAGGAACAATTAGAAGCAAGCTTGCGGGTGGTAAATAATCTGATTTCTGCCCGCAATAATGAGCAAAAACGCCAAGGCAGAGAACGCATGGCTACAACTATTGTCATGGCGTTGCAAGTTCCACAACGAGTGCAGACAAGTACTGGATGGCAATCAAATAATACCCATGAACTTTACTTGGCTAATGTTGGTGATAGCCGTGCTTATTGGATTACTCGCAATTATTGTCAGCTACTGACAGTAGATGATGATGTGGCAATGCGGGAAGTACGTTTTGCTAAAAGCTTGTATCGAAAGGCACTCTTGAGATCAGATGCTAGTGCCTTAACTCAAGCGTTGGGGACAAGAAATTCAGAATCTTTGCGTCTCAAGGTTCAGCGATTCATTATAGAAGAAGATGGGATATTGCTACTGTGTTCTGATGGTTTAAGTGATAATAACTGGGTGGAACAATCTTGGCAGGATTATGCAATACCTGTGTTAACAGGGAAACTGACAGTTGAAGATGCTGTTCGCAACTGGATTGACTTAGCAAACGAAAAAAATGGGCGTGATAATACGTCGGTTGTTCTCACTTATTGCCGTGTCTCCCCAGAATATTTAGTACCTGTGACTCCGGCGTTGCCTGAAGAGATTATAGAAGCAGAGATACAAAAAGAACAAGAAGAACTAAAAGAATTAGAAGAATTAGAAGAACTAGAAGAACCAATTTCTTTTACAGAAAGTTCCCAAGCTTTGCTAGATTTGGATTTAGATTTGGATCTTTCAGAGGAACCAATTCCGAGCTTTGAAATTCCACCAAGCTTAAAGAGAAAACCTAAACGAAATAAACGTTTGCCAATGCTAGGGGGAGTATTAGCGTTGCTCGTGGGGGGTACAAGTCTGGGATTATTTGCTTGGTGGCAATTTAATCCTCAAGGATTCCAGCAGATGTGTCGGCAACTTCCCCAAAGAGTGCAGCAAGTGTGTCCAGGTGGGAAATAGGGACTTCCAAATAAAAAAATATCCCATCCCTGCGGGACGCTACGCGAACGTTTTAGAGGAAGGGGGCAGGGCGCAGGGGGAGGGAAAGTCGTAGTGAAGTCCAGAAATTGGATAATTTATTTTTTGGAGTTCCCATAGGGAATCAGAAGTGGAAACTAGCTTCCAGTGACAACTATTGTAAGTTTATTACCTATTATGATGTAGTCACAAAAATCAGGATGTTGATGACCAATTTTAAACATTAGTCATATCAATCGTGACGGGAACAGCTACAGAGTTGACGGGAGCCATTACAGAGTTGACGGGAGTCGCTACAGAGTTGACGGGAGTCGCTACAGAGTTGACGGAAGTCGCTACAGAGTTGACGGGAGCCGCTACAGAGTTGACGGGAGCCGCTACAGAGTTGACGGGAGCCGCTACAGAGTTGACGGGAGCCGCTACAGAGTTCACGGGAACCGTCTCAGTTGCAATGTTGCTGAAGACGGTTTCTGGATTTAGAGTCACGGTTTAACGCAAATTTCTCACAAACAATAAAAAATCAATTCACATCGCTTGATATAAGACATTTTTTGATACATCATCAATTGAAATGTATGATGGTAAACAAAGTAAGTACAAAATAGCCATTATCA
>JAHHHR010000112.1 GCA_019359245.1 Nostoc desertorum CM1-VF14
TGAACTGTTTTGGGAGCGATCGCGTTGCGGGTAGATTCATCGGTTAAAACTGCTCAAATGCTTACCATATATACATTTTATCAGTTTGAAGCTCCGCTTTTTTCTGAGTTTGTGAGAAATCCGGGCAGTAGTAATGGAACGATTACGCCGTGAACTGCAAGAAGCAAATGAGATATACACGCGATCGCCTTCAGCCGGGGCGTAGCCCATCGCTTGGGCGTTAATCCGCGCTAAATGTTTTACAGTAAAAGCTTTTACTCCAATGTCGTCATACTATTATTAGGCGACATGGAGGAGAAGGGACACTTAAGCAACAAGCACCTTTAAGCGTGGCAGACGGTGTTGCTGCTGTTGCTCGATTCATGCGGTGATTGGGACGGGTCAAAATAATGTGCAGCTTCACATAAAATTGGTATAAGCAGTAATGGGCATGATGAACAATAAAAATACAATCCCATTACCAATAAAAATTGTCAGCTTATTAAACTATTCGAGATAAAATAGACTTTGCCTTATAGTAAAGGTCTATATGATTTGGGTTGCCTGCTAATAGGCGAAAAACTTCCCAATCGTCAGGCGTTATTCGTACATAATCTTTATAATTGTCAGCTGTTGCTCGTATCTGATGCGAGCTATTTGTTTTTGAATCAATTTTAAGATATCTCCCACGGTCACCAATGTATCATCTGAATTTTGCAAATTTGGGTTACTATCAATTAAGTTCCATTTAGCTTGAATTCGCCCTAACCCTTCCGGATCTTCCAAGCTCGTAATAATTCCTGGTATCCACCCCATAATAAATCCTTATTGAAGATGGGTTGCCCTGTTTTCGCGCTTTTCAGGCTGAAATATTCTATGGAATGAAGCCATTTTTTATCTATTAATTTCCTATAAAAAAGCTTTTAAATGTTAAATTTAAAAGCTTTCAGTGTGCCAATAAAAACTTGATTTTTTTGTTAATTATTTGTTGAGTGTTCTAAATAATATGTTCTAAATCTATAGAACACATTAAATTAGCCTGTTTATGCATATAAACTAAGCTTATATAAGCAGGCTAATAGAACTTTTTTTGCTGGTTATAAATTCTTTAATACAAGCTTCACTGATTTTTGGTTTAAAATTCAGTTTATGCGAGTTATCTAGTTGTTTGCTGAATAAAGGTTAAGGTGGGATATTTATGAAATCGTACACCCTGCGAAAAATTATTACAATTATTGTTTTCTTAGTTTCCTAACCTGTCCATAATTGGCAAAGAGCAATTGAATACTAGTACGGTAAAATCAACTCTCCGCCCTTGAGTTTTCTTAAACTTGCCCATAACAGGACTTTTTGGGATCGAAATAGTAATGCTTTCAGTCCCTACTGCGGCAAGCTTTATTTTAAGTCACAGGTGCGGCTACTTTATCTTTTAGGTTATACGATCGCTCTATTACTAATGGTGTTTGCTTCCTGATTTACAAGGGCTGAAATCTCTATTATTGCGTTCATTTTCAAAAGTTTGTGGTTTACTGATAAAGGATGTGTTCAGAACCCCAATGGCAGATAGAAAAAAAAAGAGAAAGAAAATAGAAGAAAGACCCTTGTTTCAACGCAAGCAACGTCATCCAGGGAAAAAGTGCGTCAAAAATGAGCCTATTTTCTATGATGAGCTAAAGAAGCGTATTTCATTAACGCTGACCCCAACAGCGATTGATATTTTAACAGAGTTAGCAGAGAAACATGGAATTTCGCGTTCTGAATACTTAGAGCAAAAGTTAAGAGGTATTATTAATGATTAGACAGCAAATTATTTAGTTTATTAACCAATTATCGAAAATAAAAAGCCAATTTTTTAGAGGATATTTGAAAATTAGATTTGATTAATTTATTGGAATTTGGACAAAAAAGAGTGGTTCGCGTAAATTATAACTCTGACTTGGAAATAGATTTCCATGTGTACTAATGTACGTAGTTCATGACGACTGTTGGCGAATTCATGTAGGGTAGCCGCAATTTCTGGTGTAAGCAGCTATGATATTTCAAAGCTTTGAGGATAGCGATCAGATTTTGCCAACAGAGTCTTCGCTAGCTCCACCCCTACTTGTATCTCGGCTCAATACCAATTACTACTCTAATTCCAACTTTGGGCCTTCTGAAGTCATTATGATGCCAGGAGTCTCTTCAGCCCATCGTTTAATAGCAGTACGAAATGCAGGTACGTTCTTCCACTTAATTTGTTTTATCTTAAGAACTTCTAATAGCTCATCAGCTTGATTTATTCCTGGTTCAGAGGTGCTGCTTAACGGATCTGACTGGAAGTTAGGCAAGGATTTGATTACACCAGCCTGTGCTGCTTCTGCAAACGTCATCGATTGAGTGCAGGATGGAGTTGCATAACTAGTTGGTAATGCCACTTGCACTCCTTTATCCACTAGCTCTTGAATGTTAACCATTACCTGTTTGACGTTCTGATGATTAGCTTCTGGCATAGTTACAAAGCAGCTAGGCAGTATTGCTTTAATTCCATTAGCTACCTGCTGATTACAATTTTGGGCAACCTGCTGCATATATTCCAAAAACTCTGGGAATATTACTACAGTGGTCTTTTCACGGTTATTGTAAAACTCCGCATAGGCATTGCCACGAGCGTCCGCTTCCCACTTGCCACCTTGGGGTTTATACTTTTTATCCGCTCTCCAATTAAGGAATACAGCATAGGGGCGACCGGGGGCAATCTCCCAAATCTCCTGCACTTCCTCTTTTACATCAGGGGAAGGATTAGATTTCTTTTTGAAGCCCAGCCCTGGCGTGGCGGGACATTTACCTTCAAGGCTACCTATTTTAGTTGAAGAGAATTGTTTTTCAAAATCCGGCGGCGGCGCGGCGGAACATTCCTCTTCTCTAGAAGACGCTACGCAAACAGAAGTGGCTACCTGATTCTTGAGTGATTCTTTTTTTAACTCCTCAGTATCATGAGTATCTTGTTTTACCTCATCATCCCAAGGGTCATAGTCATCATCCCACTGGTCAATCTTTTTATTTTCCTGGTTTACATCTTCATCTTTCTCTTTATCAATTTTCCCGTTTTGAGTAGAGATAGAGTTTTCTCTGTATATAGATGGTTGTTGCGATCGCAATTTCCCGTCGTTGTGTTCACAATCTCCCGTTGTTGCATTTGCAATTTCGGTACTGGGCAAGGATTCCCAGCTTCCATCAAAAGGATTATACCCAGTTAGCTCTATCAGCCGTTCTAGGTCAAGTGTCATCCATGAGTGAGTTTGGTGGGGATGCCAAAGCTCTGAAGGTTTATTTACAAGTTGTTTTTTTAGATGGGCATAACAAGCTTTCTCAATAATTCCTAAGCTTTGCAAATCTCTAATCATTTGACCAAACTGCCACGGGCTAAGAGACTCAATCTGATCTTGAGTCCACTGGGCATAAGAATTGTAGATCCACTTTTTACCATCTTCAGTAACGTGACCAGAATTAGTCTGCATCCAAAAGGCAAGCTGATTTATAAAAACCGTGGCCTCACCCGGATAGTGAACATCCAGTTCCCTCATTACTTTTGATAAGGCAGGTGTGTAAATTAATTTCCAGTTTTTTGCTTGCTGTTTAGCTGTTTGAGGTTCGTCTGTAATTTGTTTCAACATTGGTAGAAGTCTTGGTGAGATGGACTTCTGCCCAACAAATTAGATTTTCTGAGTGAGAGACTGGTATACAAGTCTTACACTAATTCACCCAAGTGCTACAATTAGCCTAGTAATTATGTCTGTTTGATAAGTTTGGGTTTGGGTGAAAAGCATTGTTAGCATTAGCAAACGTGTTTGTCGTCTATCATTCCTGAAAAATAACTTGTCAAGCAGTTTTTTTTGGATTGGAATCTAAAATGGTTAAATTTGGTTGACAACTAAAATTTTTGCAAACATCTCCAATAATTTAAATTGTTTCCTTAACGTCGGTTTTTACTGATCGCTGCTCCTCATTTGCAATTAACTCCTGTCTTGCAGCGATCGCATGGCCAAGGACTCCCCCAGCAATTTGCTTTCCTCCTCATTAGAAACTCTAATCACGTTGGGAAGTTCCTGCCGTCCGAACCTTTCAAGATATTCACTAAGGCTAAGATTTAACGCAAAAGCCCACGATTCCATATTTGCGATCGCAGTTGGAGTGAGCATCAGGTTTTTCTTGACCTTATTCTCGCTCCTTGCACATGGCGTAGCTGGTTTAAACTTCTTACGTTCGGTCATCTAATTCCTTACTTTAGGTATACGTATAAGAGAATACTACATTTATGGCTATTTGATCACTTTTGATTCAAAATTAGGGAATTTCCCAGGTTTTTAATTTAAAAATAGCCTTGCAGATATACTTCACAGCCTGGAATGCTTGCATAGTAAGGGTCGCAGTTGTCGCCGGACAGTTACGTTTCATAAAAATTGATACAAGCGACACCCAAAACAAGGCGACAAGCGCGATCGCTCCAGTGGTAAACGCATCTCCCATCGCCCAACCTCTCACCCAGCTTCAAGAGCCTGAAATCTATGCAGAGGAGGAAATAGAGGAAGAGGAAGTAAACGCGATGCCTGCGGCGGTAAACCACGTACCCTTGGACACTGATCAAGCTGGTGAATTGTTGGCTGTTCAAGACAAGGCTGATTTGGTTGCTAGCACTGCTGAGAGCATGGGTATTGAACTACAGCTTAATGAAGTAACAAACATTGCATCTAATCTGGATTACTCCGGCGATTCGCTAAATGAAAGTATTGGGGATATTAGAACTGCGATTACTGCTTTCGTAGAGTACAAGGCACAAATTAACCAACAGAAAATCAATCACATGATTGATGAGGTTAGGGCAACGGTCAACCAACGTAATCAAGAAACATCTGGGCGCTTGAACAAGGCATCACCGTGCCAAACCGGGTTAATTGTACTCTAAGGCTGAAAGTAAGATGAGGTAAGCCTTTCGAGAAGCGCTTTTTGGTGAAAAAACTATGATTATGCTGCTAGTTTTGATCGAGTTTGAACGAAAAATCGTCGTTTCAGGCACTTGAATTTTTCGATTCGTACAAAAAATCTTTTTTGGCACGGTGACGCCTGGAAGTGTGGGAGAATGAAAGCGACACAATTCACCTTTTGTCGCGTTTATCTCTGCGTTTATGTCCCCAGTTGCCCTTGTCCATACCGAAGAACGCAAACAACTAGCGAAGTTAGCCCCGGTTGATGCCCAGGCTAAGTTGATTGAGATGTGGTTGTATGGGAAATCTCAACGCTCTCAGGAAGCTTACCGTCTCTACATCACCAAGTTTTTAGCGTTTGTAGCCAAACCGATTCCCAAAATTACCTTGGAAGACCTCTACGATTTCGCCGGACATTTGGATGGCTTGGGTTTGGCACGAGTTACCCAAAAAACTTACCTCTCATCTGTCAAGTCGCTGCTATCATTCGCTCATAAAATCGGCATGACTCCTGTGAATGTTGGTGCAGCCATGAGTTTGAATAAAACACCTGACACTTTAAATGAGCGGTTGTTGACTGAATCAGAGGTGGCACGGTTAATTGGGAGGGAGCTGAATCTGCGTAACCGGGGGATTTTGCAGTTGTTATACGCGGCTGGGTTGAGGGTCAGTGAATTGTGCGCCCTCAAGTGGAAGAATTTAGCGCCACGGGGTGACAGTGGGCAGGTGACGGTGTTGGGTAAAGGGAGTAAAACACGCTCAGTGTTGTTGCCCAAGTCGGTTTGGGATAATTTGATGCAGTTGCGGGGGAATGCAGCTGATAGTGACCCGGTGTTTTGTAGTCGCAAGGGTAAGGGCCATCTCGACCGCAAGACTATTAATAAGATAATTGCGGCGGCGGCGAAACGGGCGGGGTTGGATGCCAAGGTGTCACCCCACTGGTTACGTCATGCCCATGCTACGCATTCCCTAGAACGCGGGGCGAATATTGGGTTGGTGCAGCAGACTTTGGGCCACGCTAATGTTTCGACTACCAGTAGATACTTGCACGCTAGACCCAACGATAGTAGTTCTATGTATTTGCCTGTTTAAGGGCATTGGATTTAAAAGAAATAGGACTGCTAAGTATTGATGTTGTTGTGTTGCAAAACACTAGGCAGGAAGCCCTAATGCTTTTAGAATAAGCGGCAGTAGTTTACTGCTCGCCTCGATAATATTTGCTGTGTTTGGCAAACTCTTCAATGTTGCGTCAAAGATTTTTTTAGCGTTTCGCACCAATCCTTTCTTTTTATCCTGCTCAGATGTTTGCTCTGCTTCTGCCAAAGCTTTTACCTGCTCTAGTAAATCTGCCTTATCTTCGGGAGCTAAGTCGGTATCTTCATCAATTGCTTGCTGAAGTTGGATCAGTAGTTCTTTGATTCCTGGTTGAGTGGGGTCTGGAGAACTAGGCAACTGATTGACAACGTTAGATACACTGCCGCTAATTGTCCCCAAGTTTAGAGTTGAGCCTGTTATGTCTCCTCCCACGTTAATTTTTGCTCCTGTGGAAGCATCTACATTACCACCTGCACTGATGTTCTGATTTTCCATAATATCTCCAACTTGATTTGTAAGGTAAATTCGATGACCTTGGCCTTGAACAATCACACTTTCAGCAGAACTACCTGTGCGTTCAAGAAATTTTTGTAAGAATTGCCTGTACATATCCATTAGCACCTGATAATAACTGTTCAGCCTGGCAATCTCACCTTCCTTAGCTTCCAAAGCCAACTGATAACGAGCCTCAAACATTTGACGCAGGTCTTCGTAAGTTTCATTTACCCGCTCCACCACTTGTAGACGAGAAACCCCTTCCCGATGACCCACTTTAACTATCCAAAGATTGCCGCGTTGCTCTAAACCCTGCAACTCTAACCCTAAACTCTCATCTTCCAAGCGGAATTTTTCAAACACAAAACTGAGGGATATTGGGTCAATCTCTTGCTCAAATACCAGTTCATAGGAAGTTTCCAGCTTGCGAACGAGCGCTTCAAACTCCCCTGGTAAAAAGTTCCGCTCTAATGGATAACGTTGCCCAAGCTCACCATCTTCCAAGTCAAGGTAAATATAATCACAAATAACCCCCTGAAAACAGGTCTGGCGATTAAAGCTCCAATCTTTCAGACAGCAACCAGTTAAATCTGCTTGGGAAAAGTCCACATTGGTAACAAGCGTCCGTACAAATTTAGCATAACGGAGGTTAGCTCCTCGTAGGTCTACCCCATCCAGAATTGCCTCTGTGAAGTCGAAATCTCGCAAGTTTGCCTTTTGCAAATAGGCTCCGCGCAGGTTAGTACGACAAAAATTTTGGGTTTTGGGTTGTCCTGCTAGTAAGGACTGAACTTTGGGCTGATGCAAATCTAAGTATGAATTATCCACCGTTGTGGCTTCCCAACCAGTTGTACCAAAAAATTGAGTTCTGTAAAGTTTTTTTGCCCGTAGGTCGGTGTTTGCTAAAGATATTCCCGAAAAGTTGAGGTGACTTAAGTCTAGCCCACGGAAAGAAGTACCCCCCAAGTTAGCGATCGCCTTTCCCAACATAAGAATTGCATCGGTTTGTTCCTGGGCAAGACCGTTGTTTTGCTGAAATTGCAGGATTACCAAGATGAGTGCTACAGCCAAGACGCTACTACCCACCCATCCCAAAAACCCGGTCATAGAACTTATCAAGGGTTGAGTTATCCGTATTTGTTTCAAATACGGATTGTCAATATTACCACTTGCAGCCCGTACTAGCCCAACTGCACCACACAACAATATGAAGCTAGCTAGCAAAAACCCGTGTAACCAGCGAAATTGTCGTTTAAAGCCTACAACCAGCAGTGAACTTGCCAAGCTCAGTCCGGCTAAACTCAACAGAGAGGCCGCTGTCAATAAAGTGGCGATTAAAGGGCCACTCAGCACAAAGTTATCTAATCTCACCAGCCGCACCACCACTGCTAAGAGCGGCAAACCTAGCCAACACCCAAACAATGCCACTAGAATACTTTGCAACCATTGGGTATGTGTCCAAAAAACAAACACAGCTAGAATAATTGCCACAATAGCGATCACCAGATAGCGCCACCCTTGGTAATCGAACACCAGATCAAGTGCTAACTTAGCTCCCACATTGGCTGTTATCACAGCACATAAGAAGCTCAAAACTAAGCTTAATAAGAATATTCCAATTCGACTAGTTGTAGAAAGTCCCAACAAACACTGGCTTAAGTCCAGTTGACTCAGCATCTCTTGAGAAACGCGCTTTCCTCGGATATCAATCAAGCGAGGCAGGGCAGTTGATGGTGATGCTTGATTCATTTAAGCAATATCAACAATATAATTGTTGCTTTTTATTAAGTAAAAACACGGTATACAAAGTTAAAACACTGTATACAATTAGCATACAGTTAGCATAAACTATCATTAAAAATTTTTTATGGCAAGGATTATACTGAACAAAATATGGGATGAACTTGGCAAGATTTGGAAAGAGTTAGAAAATATTGAATCTCAGGAACAGGAGATAGCTTTAGAGCCAACCCGCCTGTCAGGGAGTAAACTTGCAACTTTGCTCATTAAGCGATTAGAACGACGAAAGAAGAGGATTAGCACTTCTGTTCAAGTTTTCAACGAGAACGATTTATTACCGTTCAGTTTTTTTGAAACAGGTCTACAGTCAGGTAAAAGTGTGTGCTGTATAGTCCGTAGGATTACCAAACTTGACGATTTAAACAGATTGATCGATGGAGCTAAACAGAATTCAATACTGCAAGCAACGCTATTGAAATGGTATGGTATTGACCCGGTAAAGGAGCCAGAAAATTTTAAAACTAAGGCTCCGACAGTAGATTTACCTTACGCCTCTGGGTTTCTTGTAGGCGGTGATTATCTGCTAACCAATCGCCATGTTGTGGGTGAGAAAAACTTGCTCCCTGAATTCTGTGCGGTGTTCAAATATGAAGCTGATTTCCATCGTCAGGAAAGCGGCCCAGAGCTATTGGCTAAATTAGACAAGTATAAGTTCGTTCCTGATTTTTGGATCACGTCATCCAATACAGATCTGGATTACCTGTTGTTGAAGCTGAGTCCACTAGACGGTGAGTCAGTGAAAGTAAAGTTTGGGGCAGTTAATCTAGCAAAAACCTTAGAAGGAGAAGTGGTTCCGGGTATAAGCATTCAAACCTTGGCTAATGACCTCGCTCTAAAAGATGACCTAGAAACAACAATGCCAACAATTCTCACTGACATTGAGACCAAAAACTTTATTGCTGCTGACCCAATCCACATGATTCAGCATCCTGGGGGTCGGCCTAAAGAAGTTGTTGTATTTAATAATCGCCTCGTCAATGTATACGAGAATTTTATTGAGTATGAAACTGATGCTGAACCTGGTTCCTCCGGTAGCCCGTTATTTAATACGGATTGGCAGGTGGTAGGTATTCATCAAGCAGCACTCATAGATGAAAATAGCCCTGAGAGAAAGGTCAAAGGCTACCTAGGTATTCGGATAGATTGCATTTTGGCAGACCTGCAAGAGCAAAGCTCTAGCAATTCTGAATTGCTAGAATTCCTGGAGAATTATATTGAGCGCACCGCACCACGTACACAAGCTCAAGTATTTATATTAGCTGGAAGAAGACGTTCATTTTTAGGAAATGATGCAGTGCTAGAACAAGAGTCAATGGAGAACTTACGACAGTTAATTAATCAAGAGATGAACCGTCTTGCCCCGCATGTGCGTTTTGTGGCTATACCTGGAAATCCAGAAAAACCGCAATCTGAAGCTCTTAATTTGGCAGTACAGTTAATTAACCAGCAACGCAATCCTGAACAGCAAGGTGAACTAGCTATTGAACTTTTAATCAATCGTTCAGAAATTGCCACATCCAAAAATCGTAGTATCAAACTCTACTACAGTGCTGCTAATGCCCGCGCTCAACAATTAGCACTATGCTTGCAAACTGTTCTTAAAGAGGATAATCCATTGTTCTCTATCAGTGCCCTTCCTGATTCCTACACGATTACTCGCCGCTTGGGGTTTTGCCGAAATGTGAATTTACCAGCTGTTGTAATTTATGTAGGAGACGTGGCTAATGCGATTGAGCGCAACTACATTGAAAGGATGCAACAAGATCCTGCTACTGCGGAACCTCTTGCTACTAGTCTCACCAAAGGCATTCTAAAAGCGTTAGAAAAGCTAGAAACTTGGGAGGATTAGTTCTTCTATATACTCTCTTTCTTTCACCTTTTTGGACTAAGTTTCTAACTATTACTTTTTAGCGATGCGATGATACACGTTCCCAACAATAAGCATCTTAATCACTGGGACTGGGAATTTGTTTGGTCAAAATCTTTTTCATCTGTAATTAAAGTCTCCAGTTTTTTCAAAAGTGTTTGCACTTGTTTCCATTTTTTGGGATTTTCCCAGACTTTGGACTGAGTAATACGCCGGGTAACTGCTTGAATTGTGGCTTGGGGAGTTTCTGTATCTTTTGGTGGTTGCAGTGCTTTAACTCGTTCTTTAATTTCATTGAGGGATAAATCTGCTGCAATCGCCTCTTCTAACAAAGATTGTCTTTCTTCCTTATCTTTAACTCTGGCAATCAATTGAGCTTTGGTGTAAGCGATTTTTCCGGCTTGTAGGGCTTCTAAAATCTCGGCTGGTAACTTCAGCAGCGGTAAGCGACTGGAGACAAAAGATTCCCAACTTAGCTTACCTAATTCCTCGAAAACTGCCATTATTGCTTGACCTTGCTCATTGCCCAAAACGTTTTGGGCAACTTTTCCTTTAGCTTCGTGTTGCATCCGGTAAAGTAGGTTAGGAACCTCCCCTACTGGCATATTCAGCTGAATAGACAGGAGTTGCAGTATCCCTTCTGTCTCCTCTACAGGGTTAAGGTCTTCTCGGAGCAGGTTTTCTACAAGCGCCAGTTGCAGTGCTTGTTCAGAAGTCAGATCGCGGATAGTAACAGGAACTTCTTTAAGTCCTACTGCGATCGCGGCACGGTAGCGTCTTTCTCCAGCTACTAATTCATACTGATTTTCTCGGTCGGGAAGCGGACGAACAAGCAGATTCTCCAGGATTCCATGAATTTTAATGGATTGAATTAGTTGCTCCATCTTACCTGGATCAAAGTAGCGGCGGGGTTGACCTTCAGGCAGAGAGATAGAATCGATGGGTAATAGGAGTGGCTCTGTTGACGGCTGCTCGTCTCCCATCAACACACTGATATCGGCTTTAGCTTTGTAAGGTTGTTCTGTTTTACGGGGTCGAACCATTATAATTGCTCCATTTTTTTTGCTAGTTGCTCCAGCACTTTAAGAACTGGATGCTTAGGGTCGTAGAGAGCTAAGGGAACTTGTTGTTCTGAGGCATCTACAAAAGCTGTTGCTCTAGGAATTGGGTCGTAAACTGGGGCGACGGGAGAGAATTGCTCAGAGATGGCTTTAAAAGTGCGTTGGTCTTGGGAGTTGGATGCGGCATAGCGAGAAGGCACAAACCCGGCGATTTTTAAGTTACGGTTTCCTCTTTTTTTAACTTTACCTATAGTTTGCAGCAGTAGATTAGTTCCTTGAAAAGCTTTGTAGTGGGTTTCAATGGGTATGAGCAAGTGAGTGGCAGCAACGAGGCTGCTATAGCTTAATAGCCCCAGACTGGGTGGGCAGTCAATGAGGATGAAGTCATAGTTGCCACGAATTGGGTCAATCGTTTCTTTTAACCGGACTTCACGAAAGTCCATGTTGACCAGTTGAATTTCTGCAAAGCTAAGGTTGATATTAGTGGGAGCAATGTCCATCCCATGTTGGTTTTTCAGGATGAATAGTGGTTCCTCATTGATGAGTGCGTCAAAAGGAGTTTTTTCTAAGCTTTCTGTCTCAATGCCCATAAAGGAAGTTAAGGAAGCCTGGGGGTCGAGGTCAATGAGAAGAACTTTGTAACCATGCAATTGCAGTTGATAGCCCAGGTTCATAGTTAGGGTCGTTTTGCCAACCCCACCGGCTTGATTAAATAGTGCGATTACCCGGCTCATGTATTTACTGGTCTTCTGCATCTAGTTTGATTGACAGCATAACCTAAACAGATGCAGTTTTATCAGTAATAGTGTCTGACATAACTGTAAGCTTTTTCCAAAAGTTCTTTATCTTCGTGAAGGGCGTATTTAAACTTGAAACAACCGGATATCAATGGTTTTGCTTTTTTATGTTACAAAAATTTCCAATGTGTCCCATTTTGGGCTTATCCCGGCGGAACCCTTTTTGGCATAAATATTTGATAATCCTACACACAACCTAAAAATCAAATCATAAGATTACCTTTTTTTGGCAAGCTTATGATTCCATTTTTGGTTGACGGCAATATTACCAATCCATCAAAAAAGGATGCGAACGCCTGCTCAAAAATTGTGTTTCCGACCCCTATTTTCCGCAAACTTTTAAGTACTATTGTTTATTGACAGTATTGATTGGCACTTTCGTGCAGAAGACGCTAGAGTTAAGTTCTCAAAGATTTATCCAACCCATCAAAATTAATGAGACAGACCACTAAGGGAAAATTGTGCAAATAGATCAACTTAAGCAAGGTATTGTCATTCGCGGTTCAATGTTCTCTGAACCCGTTAAGGTTTTAACTGTTCAAACGATGGGGAATGCAGTCAAACTAATAGGGCAAGGAATTAATACAAATCAAGTTCATCAGCCAATATTAACGGCTGAACAGATCGCACAGCTTGAAGCTACGCCAGAACAAGAGCCGTTTGATGGCGATGCTCAGAAGTTTCGCTATGCGATCGAGGCAATGCGATTAGGTTTAGCTTATGAGTATGATCCATTTTTTGCATTGACTGTTGCGCGAGTTGATCCATTACCACACCAACTTGAAGCTGTTTACGACTATTTTCTCAAGCAACCGCGAATCCGTTTTTTGCTGGCTGATGATCCAGGGGCGGGTAAAACAGTGATGGCAGGTTTGCTGATCAAGGAATTGAAGGCAAGGGGATTAGTTAAGCGCGTTCTGATTGTTACGCCTGCAAATTTGACGTTTCAGTGGCAACGCGAAATGAAAGACAAGTTTCGCGAAGAATTTGAAGTAGTGCGAGGCGATATTCTCCGTGCTAACTATGGTGCAAATCCTTGGCAGGATAAGAGTCAAGTTGTCACTTCAGTTTCATGGGTGTCGCGAGTTGATGATGCGAAAGATAGTTTGCTGCGTAGTCACTGGGATTTAATCATTGTTGATGAAGCGCACAAGATGAGCGCCTACAGTTCTGACAAAAAAACACTGGCTTACCAACTCGGTGAGCAGTTGTCAAAAATGACCGATCACTATTTGCTAATGACTGCTACACCCCACAAGGGTGATCCAAAAAACTTCTGTCTGTTTTTAGAGTTGCTCGACCGCGATGTTTATGGAGATGTGAGTAGCTTAGAAGAGGCAATGAAGCGTAATCATGCCCCTTTTTATTTGAGGCGTACTAAGGAAGCGCTGGTAACATTTCCCGATCCTGAAACGGGAGAAGTGAAAAAGCTTTTTACTCGTCGCATTGTGCAGACGGCTGACTTTCAAATTGATAATGATGAGCTAGATTTTTATGATGAACTGACGCGCTATGTGGAAGACCAGTCAATCAAGGCAGCGATGGATGACTCAAATCGTGGGCGGGCTTTGGGCTTTACAATGGCTATGTTACAGCGTCGGTTTGCCTCAAGTGTCTATGCTGTACGCCGAAGTCTGGAGCGGATGTGCGAAAAACGTAAGTATATCTTAGAAAATCCAGAAGCGTATCGTCAGGGATTAATTGATAGGAAATTACCTGATGATTTTGAAGAACTAACCGAAGAAGCTCAAGAAAAGATTTTAGACGATCTAGAAAATGTGGTAGCAACCGTCGATCCGATCGCATTGCAAGATGAAATCAGAATACTTAGCAAGCTGATTAAACTAGCAAAGGACTTAGAATATCGTGAGATTGAGTCAAAATTACAACGCCTGAAGCAGTTATTGGTAGAAAAAGGTTTCTTTAGCAATACCTTTGCCAAAAAAAGAGTATGAAAAGATAGGGCTGCCGTAGTAGAGTTATTGTCTCTCACAACGACAACTCAAAACTCACAGACAGCCCATGTTCGATATCCTATCACTGCTACAATGCTT